>NZ_JAPDOD010000029.1 GCF_027587205.1 Solirubrobacter ginsenosidimutans | reverse complement strand
CGGGGCGCAACGTCGCCGTGCGGCCGGTGCGCGGCGTGGCCCTGCGGCACGCACGCGGCCTTGGCGGCGTCTCCCGACGCCCGCTCGCGCCGGCCTGCCGCCGGACGGTCGCCGAGCGCGGTCATGCCGCCACCCGCTCGAGCCCCAGCGCGGCCAGCTGCGCGGCGAAGCGCGTGGCCGGCGCCGCTTCGGCCACGGCGCGGGCGTCCGCGATCGTGTCGACGTCCAGCAGCGGTCGGAGGACGCGCGGGTGCAGGCCGAGCAGCGTCAGCTTCGCCCGCTGGACCACGCCGGTCCGGGCGGTGCTCATCGGCACGCCGGCGAAGACGGCGGGGTCGGGCGTGCGCAGCCCGATGCCCCAGTAGCCGCCGTCGAGCGCCGCCCCGAACGCGGAGTCGCCGGCGGTGACCGCCTCGAGACCCTCGTCGAGCAGGCGCGAGGTCAGCTGCGGCGTGTCCATCCCGACCAGGAACGCGGCCTCGCCCACGTCGGCGAACGCGTTGGCGAGGCGGTCGGCGAGTCCGTCACCGCGCTGTGGGATGACGTCGAAGCCCGGCGGCAGCCACGGTCCGGGCGTGCCGTCGAGCACGAGTACCCGCCGCGTGGGGCGCAGGGCGCCCAGCGCGGCTTCCAAGGTGTCCTCCAGGGCCGCCTGCGCCACAAGGGCGGCCTGAACCGGCGTGCAGGGTGGCGTCAGGCGGGTTTTGACGCGCCCGGCGACCGGCGCTTTGGCGATCACGATGAGAACGGGGCTCACAAGATGAGTAGCGTGGCCCACGCCGCTCCGGATCACTCAAATGCAGGCGTCACCGTAAGACACTCGTCATATCGCGGATGGCCCGCGCCGTGCCGCGGACGGTGCCGGTGACCTTCGAGCGCCCGTCGCGCGGGTGGTAGGAGACGCCGATCTCGCGGATCGTCCAGCCCGCCGCCGAAGCGCGCAGCACCATCTCCAGCGGCCAGCCGAAGCGGCGGTCGCGGATCCCGAGGTCCAGCAGCGCCTGCCGGCCGGCCGCGCGCATCGGCCCCAGATCGCGCAACGGGACCTTCGTGCGCCGGCGTAGCTCGACCGCCAGCACGGTGTTCGCGACCCGCGCGTGCACCGGCCATACGCCGCGCGCGACCGGTTGGCGCGCGCCGAGCATCAGGCCGGCCTCGCCCGCGAGCACCGGATCGGCCACGCGCGGCAGTTCGCGCGGATCGAAGGACGCGTCGCAGTCCATGAAGCACACGACGTCGCTCACGGCCGCGGTCAGCCCGGCGAAGCACGCGGCGCCGAAGCCCGGGACCGGCTCGACCACGACCCGCGCCCCGAGCGCCGCGGCGAGCTCCCCCGACCCGTCGGTCGACCCGTTGTCGACGACGATCGGCGAATAGCCCGCGGGCATCCGCTCGAGCACCCACGGGATGGCGTCACGCTCGTTGAGCACGGGGAGGACGACGTCCGGCACGGAGCGAGACGGTAGCCTGGCGCCGTGTTCCTCGTCACCGGCGGGGCCGGGTTCATCGGCTCGCACATCGTCGACGCGCTGCTGGCCGGCGGGCATGAGGTGCGTGTCCTCGACACCTTCCTCGACGCCGCCCACCGCGAGCGGCCGGACTACCTCGACCCGCGCGCCACCTACATCGAGGGCGACGTGCGCGACCCCGAGGTGGCCGCCCGCGCGGTTCAAGGCGTGGACGCCGTGAGCCACCAGGCGGCGATGGTCGGCCTCGGCGTCGACCTCGGGGACATCGCCGACTACGTCTCCCACAACGACTTCGGCACCGCCGTGCTGCTGCGCGCGCTCGCCGCCCGCGCCTTCTCCGGTCCGCTGGTGCTCGCGTCGAGCATGGTCGTCTACGGCGAGGGCCGCTATCGCTGCGAGGAGCACGGCCTCGTCCGCCCGGGCCCGCGCACGCCGGAGGCGCTTGACGGCGGGCACTTCGAGCCGCCGTGTCCGACGTGTGGCCGCGCGCTCGCCCCTGAGTCGGTGCCCGAGGACGCGCCGCTGGACCCGCGCAACGTCTACGCGGCGACGAAGGTCGCCCAGGAACACCTGTGCACCGCCTTCGCCCGCGAGACCGGCGCGACCGTCACCGCGTTGCGCTACCACAACGTCTACGGTCCCCGGATGCCGCGCGACACGCCATATGCGGGCGTGGCGAGCATCTTCCGCTCGTCCCTGGCCGCTGGAACGGCGCCGCGCGTGTTCGAGGACGGCGCGCAGCGGCGCGACTTCGTGCACGTGCGCGACGTCGCGGCGGCCAACGTCCACGCATTGCAGGCCGGCGTCCCCGGTGCGTTCAACGTCGCGTCCGGCACGCCCCGCACGGTGGGGGACATGGCGGCCGCGCTCGCTCGCGCGGTCGATCCGTCGCTCCCACCCGTCGTGACCGGGCAGTGGCGCGCGGGCGACGTGCGCCACGTCTTCGCCTCGCCCAAGCGCGCTGCGACGCAGCTGGGGTTCCGGGCGGGCGAGGACTTCGAGGCGGGCATGCGCGAATTCGCCGAAGCGAAGCTGCGCGCATGAGCCGCTTCGCCGTCGTCGGCCATGTCGAGTGGATCGAGTTCGGGCGCTTCACCCACGTCCCCGTGCCCGGCGAGATCATCGACGCGTCGTCGTGGTTCTCCGAGGCCGCCGGCAGCGCGGCCGTCGTCGCCGTGCAACTGGCCAAGCTGAGCGGCGACGTCGACTTCTTCACCACCCTCGGCGATGACGAGCGCGGGCGCCGTTCGCTCGAGCGCCTGACCGAACTCGGCGTGCGCGTCCACGCCGCGCGGCGCGAGGCGATGCAGCGCTGGGGCTTCGTCCACCTCGACGACGACGGGGAGCGGACGATCTCGATCGTCGGCGAGCGCCACGCGCCGAGCGGTGACGACGATCTCCCCTGGGACCGGTTGGACGGCGCCGACGCGGTCTTCGTCTCCGGCGGCGACCCCGCGGCGATGACGCACGCCCGGCGGGCCGCCCGCCTCGTCGCGACCCCGCGCGCCGTCGAGACCCTCCACGGCATCCACATCGACGTGCTCGTGGGGAGCGGGCACGACCGGCTCGAACAGGTCGACCGCGAATCGCTCGACGTGGGCATCGTCGTCACGACCGCGGGCGGGGAAGGCGGCACCTGGCAGGCGGGCCTCGTCCGCGGCGACTTCGACGCCGCGCCGCTGCCCGGCCCGCTGGTCGACGCCTACGGCGCCGGCGACACGTTCGCCGGCGGGCTCACCTATGCGCTCGGAGCGGGCCGCTCGATCGACGACGCGCTGGCCTTCGCCGCCCGCGCCGGCGCCGCGAACCTCACCGGCCGCGGCCCCTACGCCGGCCAGCTCACCGCCGCGGACCTCAGCACGTGAACTCGTCGGAGGACTCGACGCCGCGGAAGCCGGCGGCGTAGAGCCAGCGGTCGATCTCGACGGCGATCGCGTCGCGGACCGCGGTGTCGTCCGTCTCGTCGAAGTGCTTCTGGACCTTGGCCATGCCGAGCCGAAGCCGGCTGAGCGCCGTCTCCCGGCTCGCACCGCGCTTGAGCGCGCTCGCGAACCGCACTACGACCCGCCGGATCGCGGCATTCCCGCCGCGGGTGAACATCTCGTAGTCGCCGGCGACCCGCTTCGGCCACGGGTGGCGCTTGCCGCGCTTCTCCGAGACTGCTCGCTGCTGGACGACGTCCACCGCGAGCCGCCCGTCCGGAGCCCACGCGCGGCCGTACGGCGTGCCGGCCGACGGACCGACGAGCAGGGTGGGAGCCGCTCCCGGCGAGGCGACGGCGATCGCGTCGTCCGGCTCGGTGCAGGCGTCGTGCGTCACGAACGTGGAGAAGGCCAACGTCTTGCCATCGGGGCTCCACAGAGCGTTGAAGCCGCCGTTGGCCGCGCGCACGCCGGCCTCACCCGGTACCACGATGCCGTCCTCGGACGAGAGCGCGATCCGCCCGGTCGTGCTCCATGCCGCATCCGTCGCCTCCCGCCCGAGATCCGCGGTCTGGCCGGTGGCGATGTCGAGCCGGTACGCGCGGTCGTCGTCGATGAAGACGAGCGCCGACGCGTCGGGCGAGAACGCCTGCTCGCCGAGATCGCCTTCTGACGCGCGCTGGACGAGCACCGCCCCGGTCGCGGTGTCCAACACCCGCAGCTGTCGGCCGACCAGCACCGCGACGCGCGAGCCGTCGGCCGACCAGCCGATCCTGGGGATGAACCAGACGAACAGATCGGCCGGGTAGGAGCCGACGATCTGGCCGTCGGACGCGCGCAGCTCGAACCCCCTCGGCTGCATGCGGATGGTGCGCCCGGTGGGCCCGACCGAATCCGCATCGTCGAACTGCGGCGCCGCGGTGCGACTTCCGTCGACCCCGAGGATCGAGCGGGTGTTGGCGCGCTCGATCAGGAGCCCGCCCTCCACACCGGCGACGAGCCGGGTCTTGTCGCCCTTGACGAGCGTCGTCGACGCGCCGGTCGCGGGATCGATCAGGCGGACGTCAGCCGCTGCAGGCGCCGCGGAGAGGGCGAACAGGGCAATGGTGAGGAAAGCGCAACGCATTCACCGGGAATCTACCCGCAGCGCGTCGCTGACGACACCGAACCTAAAGAGGGTCTGACCCCCTTTATCTAAATGGGGTCTGACCCCATTTAGGTCGCGTTTAGGTCAGGCGGCGAGTGGGAGGCCCTGCTCGGCGATGTCGGCGAGCAGTGAGACGGCGGCGGTGACCGGCGGGAGGGCGGCGATGTCGTTCGCCACGGCGCGGGCGGCGGTGCGGTAGGACGGGTCCTGGAGCAGGGTCGTGACGGCGTCGCCGAGGCGGGCGGTGCCGTCGAGCTGCAGGCCGGCGCCGAGGGCGGCGACGCGCTCGGCGTTGTCGGGCTGGTCGGCGAAGAGCGGGACGAGCGCGAGCGGCATGCCGGCCGCCATCGCCGCGAGGGTGGAGCCTGAGCCGCCGTGGCCGACCATCGCCGCGGCGTGGGCCATGACCGCACGCTGCGGCACCCACGCCTCGACGTGGGCGTTCGCCGGCACGGTGCCGAGGGCGGCGGGGTCGACCTCGGTGCCGACGGTGAGCAGCACCCGCACGGGCAGGTCGGCGAGCGCCTCGAGCGCGCCGCGGTAGACCTCCGGGAAGAACCCGTTGCCCGCGGCGGACGAGCCGAACGAGACGTAGACCAGCGGCTCGTCGGACCCGTCCCACCAGTCCGGGAGCGGGCGCGACGGCGTGGCCGGCGCCCGGAACCGGTGGGTGCCGGGGAACTCCGGGAAGTCCGGGTGCTCCAGGGAGCGGGGCGCGAGCGTGAGGTAGGGCTCGCGCGACCGGTCGCGGCGCGGCGCTGCGAGGCCGAATTCGGCGCGCAGCTTGGTCATCGGACGCGCGAGGTCGTACCAGCGTTCGTTGACCACGGTCAGAAAACACGCGGCGTGGACGTCCGGGACGCCGATGCTCTCCGCCGCCAGCACGGAGGCGAACTCGCACGTCTCCCGGACCACGACGTCCGGCAGCCAGCGGCCCGCCAGCGCCATCAACCCCGGCAGCGCGGAGCGGGCGAACTCACCCGCGAAGACCTCCTCGAAGACGATCTTGCCCGCCTCGATCCCTGTCGGCGCGGCTTTGACGCGCGTCCAGATCTCGGCCATCGTCGCCTCGTCGGGCTCGCCGAGGGGCGAGAACTTCAATCCGGCACGCTGCACGTGGGGGCGGGTGGAGGGCGCCGCGGCGACGAGGACTTCGTGCCCGGCGGCGACACAGGCGTGGGCGAACGGCACCAGCGGGCCGACATGCCCAGCGCCGCGCGTCGTGGCGAAGAGGATGCGCATACCGGTCCCAGACGACACCGGTCCGCACTCGATTCCCCGCAGGGACCCCCGCCGACCCCCCGGTTCTACAGGAACAAGGCGAGCAGCGTGCTGACGATCCCGGTCCCGAAGAAGATCAGGAACACGATGACCCAGGGCGTCATCCCGCCCTTGGTCGGGCCCGAGCTGAGCGCGCCGAACCACGAGGCGATCCGGTTCCCGATGCCCGGGCCCTTGTCCCAGCGCGCGGTGTCCAGATCTGCGCCGCAGATGGCGCAGCCCGCGGCGAAGGGGCTGACGGGTTCACGACAATTCGGGCATCGGCTCCGATCAGGCATTGCGAATAGGATGCCGCGATTCCGGCGTATCGGAAGTGAACAATCGTCGAGGTGGTAAGAAGCCTTCGCGATGCTCATCACCTCGGAGTTCCTCACGGAGTACCAGCCGCCCGACCTGGGCGACGACGCGAACTTCTTCGTCGTCGCGCGCACGGAGGGGTTCGGTGACGACGACGGCAATGGCGGCGGCTCGCTGGGCGTGGGCTGGATCGAGGACCGCACGCGGGTCACCGACAGCGCGGTGCTGGCCGTCGCGTGGGCGATCCTGCTCACCGGCGTGGCCGACGACGGCTCCAACCCGCTGCCGATCGCCCGGATCCGCGCGTTCGCCGTCGACCCGCAGGAGCACGCCGACGCCGACCTCGATCAACTGCCCGGCGAGCGCGTCGTGCTCTACGTGGAGACCGACGGCACGATCATCGAGGCCGACGAGGCGGAGTTCGCGGCGCTCGAGAAGCAGACCGGCGAGTGGAGCGAGATCGTGAAGGTCTTCTACGACGAGGACGAGGACGAGGACGAATAGACCGTGACGATCTCCCACGGCCGGTAGGGAACGACGATCTCGCCGCCCTCGATGCTGAGCGGGTCGCCGGGTTGCTCGAGCAGGTTGGCCCGGTGCGCGGTCGTGGCGGGAACCCTGACGCGAGCGGTGCCGCGTGCGCCGTGGGGCTCGTAGAGGCGCAGGACGAGCGCGCCGGAGTCCTCGGCACGCTTGATCGTGTCGAGCACGAGGCCGCCGGTGACGCTCGCAAGGCTGCCGGGGGCGAGCGCGCCCCAGCGGATCGGCGAGTTGAAACGGGTCGCTTCCCCGACCACGTCCGCGTCCTGCCAGCTGCCGGGGTGGGGGAGGAGCGCGTAGGCGAAGCGGTGCAGTCCGCGGTCGGCCTCGGGGTCCGGGAGGCGCGGAGCTCGCAGGAGCGAGATCCGCAGCGTGTCGCCGAACGCGGAGTAGCCGTACTTGGAGTCGGTGAGCACGGCGACCCCGAAGCCGTGCTCGGACATGTCGGCCCAGCGGTGGCCGGGGACCTCGTAGCGCGCGAGGTCGGCGCGCGTCGAGTAGTGCGTCGGGCGCTGGACGGCGCCGAACGCGACCTCGTACGTCACGTCGCGTGCGTGGACGGCGAGGGGGAAGGCGACCTTCAGCAGGCGATGGTCGAACTGCCAGTCGACCTCGGAGTGGATCTCGAGGCGGCGCGCGCCGGCGTCGAGCCGGATCGCCTGGGTCAGCCAGCCGCGGTCGAAGACGACCTCGGCACGGAGCGGGTGCTCGCGGACCGTGTGGCCGGCCGCGGGCGGCAGGTCCTCGCGGGTCTCGAGGTGGGCGGGGTCGAGATCCCACGCGTCCCAGGCGGTGGGAAGGTCCTCGTAGAGCTCGAGCCGGTTGGCCGGGGCGGAAAGGGCCTCGCGGCCGCCCGTGACGAGGCTGGTGACGGTGCCGTCCGGCGAGAGCGTCACGGTGAGGTGCTCGTTGGCGAGGACGATCGCGCCGTCGTCGCGGCGGGTGAGGCGCACGGGGGCGGGCGCGACGACCGACGCGTCGCCGCCGACCGGCGCGCTGCTGCCGGCGCCGCCCCGCGCGACGATCTCGCCCGCCCCGTACGGCGGCACGTCGACGAACACGAGCTCGTCGCCCGGTGTCACCGCGACCTCTCGCCGTGCGAGCGCCCGCGTGTTGAACGGGATCTCGCCCTCGCCGAGCACGGCGGCGCTGATCGCCTCCGCGCCCGCCTCGACCGCCGCCAGGTCCGCACGCGCACGGACGTTGACCTCGTTGATCGAGGAGCCCGGGAGGATGTCGTGGAACTGGTTGAGCAGCAGCGTCTCCCAGAGCCGCTGAAACGCTTCACGCGGATACTCCTCGCCCGCCAGCGCGGCGAGCAGCTCTGCGTCGTGCAGTGCGCCTTCGCCGCGGCGGTTGCCCCGCTTGAGCTGCGCCTGCGACGTGTAGGTGCCGCGGTGCAGCTCGAAGTAGAGCTCGCCGACGACGGTCCGCAGGTCGTCCGCATCGGCCTCGAGATCGGCGAAGAACTCGACCGGCGACCGGACCACGGTCCGCGGCAGGCCGTGGATGTCGCGCGCCCGCGCCAGCCGCTCGAGCATGTCGGCGGTCGGCCCGCCGCCGCCGTCGCCGTGGCCGAAGACCAGCAGCGAGTGGCGCGAGCGGCCGTGGTCCCTGTAGACCGCCGATTCGCGGTGCAGCTCCTCCACCGTCGCCTCGGCGTTGTACGTGTCGGCGGGCGGGAAGTGGGTCAGGACCTCCGATCCGTCCAAGCCCTGCCAGATGAACGTGTGGTGCTCGGGTTGCGTGAAGCGGTTCCACGAGAGCTTCTGCGTCAGGAAGCGCGTGATGCCTGCCTCGCGCATCAGCTGCGGGAGCTGCGCGGTGTAGCCGAAGACGTCGGGGTTCCAGAACTCCGTGCAGTGGCGGCCGAGCTCGCGCTCGAAGAAGCGCTGGCCGTAGAGGAACTGGCGGGCGAGCGACTCGCCGGACGGCAGGTTGCAATCGGGTTCGACCCAAGTCCCGCCGACCGGGATCCAGCGGCCGGCGGCGATCGCCGCCTTCACCCGCGCGAACAGTGCCGGCTCACGATCGCGCAGCCACGCGTAGTGCTGCGCCTGCGAGTGCGCGAAGACGTGCGCCGGGTAGTCGTCGAGCAGCCGCAGCTGTGCGGTGGTCGTCCGGATCAGCTTGCGGTAGGTCTCCTCGAGCGGCCACAGCCAGGCGGTGTCGAGGTGGGCGTGGCCGATCGCCGAGGTGTGGTGGATCGCGTTCGAGCCGCGGGCGAGCAGGCGGTCCAGGCGCTCGCGGTCACCGTCGACCGTGAAGGCGTGCAGCTGCGCGAGCAGCTCACCCGCCCACTCGGGCTCGGCCACGTCCTCCAGCGCGAGCAGAAACGTCACGTCGTGGAACGTGCGCCAGGCGTCCGCGTCGACCGGCGCGACGTCGCAGCGCCGCAGCTCGAAGCGGGCGGCCAGCCCCTGGCCGGACTCGCCGTACCCGAACGCGTCGTTGCACGCCAGTTCGAGCTCGAACACCCGCTCGCCGGACGGCACCGGAACCGACATGCGCGCCTGCCGCGGCCCGGAGCTCAGCGACTCGGCCGGCTGCCCGTCAACCCACAGTGTCGCCTCGCCGCCGAAGTCGAGGAACAGGTGCGCCCCTGACGGCACCGTCCCTGAGGCTCTGAGCCAGTACGTGGCGAAGAGCGGCCCGAGCCGCGCGCCCAGCTCGGCCGGCCGGTATGCACGGGCGAACTCGCCCCGCTCAACCGGGCCCGACAACGAGAGCGACAACGGCACCGGCGTCCCGAAGACGGGAAGGCGCGCGGCGAACTGGGCGATGCGCTCGCGCGCGTACTCGCGATGCTCGAACACCCCCGGCTCCTACCCGCGCGGCGGGCGGCTAACGATGCCGCGTCCGGACCGGTGCGCGGTGCGGCGCGGTGCGACGCGTGGGGAGGGGAGTGCCGCGGCGGTCGCCGCCGTGATCGCGCCGGCGCGAGTGCCAGGGCTGGGACTCCGGGAGCGGCAGCCGGAGGCCGCCGGGGCCGCACGAAGGCTCTTCGGGCTCGTTGCCGTCGCCCTTGCCGCGGCGGAAATCGTCGCCGTCGTCGTCGTTGTCGTCACGCAGGCGGAAGAACCACACCAGCCACACGACAAGTGCTCCGACGTCGAAGACGCGGAGGCCAACCATGAAGATCCACCCCTCAAGGCTCACTTCTTTGCAAGCGTAAGCCAGGCAAGCGGTGTCTGCAACCTCACTCCGTTAGCCACCTGTCGATCAGCCGCCGGGCGATCGCCAGACTCGGGGGAAGCCGGAGCGGACCGCCGGGATCGCCGGGGGTGCCCCAGTCCTCGTCGTCGGGCGCCGCGGCGGCGCGCTGGATCTCGGCGCGCTCGAACCAGCGCACGTCCTGGAGCTCGTCGTCCTGGATGCGCGCCTCGCCACTCTCATACGGCGCCGAGAAGCCGAGCATCAACGACGCCGGGAACGGCCACGGCTGGGAATCGACGTAGCGCGGCCGCGCGACGATCACGCCTGCCTCCTCGCGCACCTCGCGCGCCACGGCCTCCTCCAAGCCCTCTCCCGGCTCGACGAACCCGGCAAGCGCGCTGTAGCGCCCGTCCGGCCAGCTCGCCTGGCGGCCGAGCAGCAGCCGGTCGGCGCCGTCGGTGACGAGCATGATCACGACGGGGTCGGTGCGCGGGTGGTGCTCGGTGCCGCAGTTGGGGCAGTGGCGGGTCAGGCCCGCCTCGACGATGTCGCTCTGATGACCACAGGCCGAGCAGAACCGGTGCCGGCGGTGCCAGTTCAAGAGCGCCGCGGTGTAGGCGGCGAGGCCGCCTTCGGCCTGCGAGAGCCGCGCGGCGGCCTGGCGCAGCGAGAGGCGATCGCCGCCGGCACCTGTGGGCGGCTCGCCACGGACGCCCCCGGAGCCGACCATCGGCACGCGCCCTTCGCGCAGCGGGTCCTCGTCGACGGCAAAGAGCGGGCCCCGGCCATCCAGACCGAGCAAGTACGGATACGCACCGTTGAGGTCGGTGAGCGGGACGAGCTCGAGCCGCCCGTCCACGACTCGCAGACCGCGGTCTCCGGCGACGACGGCGCGCGCCGCGGGATGCGCCTGCTGCTCGGCGACCCAGGACGGATCGCGGCGGCGGGAGTCGCCCGCCCGGTCGAGCGCCGCTCCCGTGAACGCGTTGGGCTCAGTCACCCACAGGACACTAGAGACACGAGCGTCTCGCCAGGCCTTCGATTCCCAGCGAACTCTTCGTGGACTCCCGGGGTCGACGTCGGAATCCACCACCACGCCGACGTCGACTCGACCTCGGCGACGGCGTCGCGCAGCAACGCCCGCCGGCATGCCCGGCGTGCCCGGGCTTCGCGGGCCTAGGAAGTGCGGTGCGAGAGGCGCCCTGCCCTGGCGGGGCGCCTCTCGTCTATTCGAGCCGGAACCCGATCTTGAGCGTCACCTGGTAGTGGCGCACGTTCTCCTGAAGGGCGCCGCGAATGTTGACCACCTCGAACCAGTCGAGGTTTCGCAGGGTCTCGCCCGCCTTGTCCAGCGCGTTGTCGATCGCCTTCTGGATGCCCTCCGGCGATGAGCCGGTGATCTCCACCGACTTGTAGACGTGATCGCTCATGACGGGCGGTGATACCAGGGGTCGGCGGCCAATGCGTTCTCGAGCGCCGCGCGGGCGTCTTTCATGACCGGTTCGCCGTGGGTGACGAGCGCGCGGTCGAAGTCGATCTCGAGCAGGTGGGCGAGCTCCTTCGAGGTCCGGCGGCGGAAGAAATCGATGCGCGCGGGGGTGATCGGGTTCATCGACCAGTAGCGCAGCCCGCCGTCGACGCCGACGATCCGGTCCCCGAACGCGAGGGCGCGCAGGCCGGGCAGCTCGAGCGGGCGCTCCTTTCCGCGCTTGAGCGGGTGCCAGGCGAGACCCGCGTCGGGATCGAACGGCGTGCCGTCCGGCAGCCGTCCCGCGATGTCGGGGTGGCCGCTGACGACGCCGCCCCAGCGTTCCACGGCCACAGCGGCGTCGCGCACGTGGTACGGGAGGGTGATCGCGACCACCACGTCGCCGTCGATCAGCGGGTCGAGGTCCGCGTCGCCCAGCAGCGGGTCGATCAGGATCGTCCGCCCGCCCTCATGGGCCAGATAGCAGCCCACCTGCGCGCCGAACTCCGACCGCGGATGCCACTCCGGATGGCGCGCGGTCCAGAACCAGAGCCCGTCCGCGAGCTGTCTCACGTCTTGACGGTCTCCGCTTCGGTCTCGAGCACGCCGAGCAACTCGCCGACGCGGCAGACGAGCAGGCGCTCCTCGTCGACCTCCACCCACGCGCCCGCCGACGCGGGGAAGACGACGTGGTCGCCGGGCTGGACCGGCATCGCGATGCCCGCCTGTTCCCACCAGTCCAGGCCCGGGCCGACGGCGAGCACGATCCCGTGCTGCGGCGGCGGTTCATGGGTCCCGGCGGGGACGAGGAGACCGGACTGGCGAATGCGGTCCGGTTCGAGTTCCTTGACGACGACACGGTCGAAGAGCGGGCGAAGGTTGTGGCGCATGGTCTGCGCAAGACCTTAGTCAGGGGCGTGGAGCGGGCATCGTGAGCGACATGTCGTCACCCGCGAGCGCGGGGCGCGTGCCGCTGAGGCCGAGCGCGGCGAAGGGGCTCGCCGGCGGGACGTCGAGCGTGACCAGCGCGGGCGCGGCCTTGATGCGGGCGAAGCCCAGCGTCGCCCCGGCACGGCTGACGATCGGCGCCGGGATCAGCAGCGGCAGCGTCCCGGGGCGGCGCCGGATGCCCGCTTCCAGCAGCGTCGCGCCGTTCTGGCGGGCGACGAAGCGCGTGGGCGTGTACTCGAACTCCGCGAGCTCCTTCGGCAGGCCCCAGATGTCGTGCCCGCCGCTGAGCGACTGCTCGTCGTCGACGTAGATGTGGCTGACGACCATCCCGCGGCGGGTCGCGTGCGAGAACACGATCAGCTCGCGGTAGACGAGCGTCCCCGACGTGTAGTTGGCCAGCAGCACGCCGCCGAGCGCCCGTGGGCGCACGAGCGCCGGGACGATGATCAGCTCGCCGAAGAGATGCCAGGGCGGCGGCGGGTGAGCCACGGTTTGAGCTCCACGGCGATCAGGGCTAGAGCGATGGGCACGGTCGCCGGGAGCGTATTGATCGAGTCCAGCAGGAAGAGCAGGTCCCAGAGCTCGGCGAGGACGAAGACGAGCAGGCCGACCGGCCACTGCTTGCGCCGCTCGGTCGCCAGCACGGCGCCGAGGACGCCGGCGACGAACACGTCTCCATAACCCATCGACGCGTAGTGCAGCTCGAGGTATTGCAGCTGCGGCAGGCCGGCGGCGGGGACGGCGGCGTTCAGGACCGCGTTCGGCGCCTGCAGCTGGTTGCCGAAGACGAGGATCGCGTCGAGCACCGCGAAGGCGACGATGCCGAGCTTGAGGTAGAGGACGGGCACGATCCCGGCCAGCACCCGCCCGAGCGTGGCCGCGCTCAGCGCGGTGCACAGCGCCGCGGCCGCATCGCCCGCGAGCGTGCCGGTCTTCACCCACGCGAAGACGAAGAGCGCGGCGCCGATGATCGCGAACCACGGGCGTGCGCCGTGCAGCGCCCAGCCGAGCGCGAGCATCGCTCCCGGCGGCACCAGCAGGAACGCGACCCACGTGAGGCCGTCGGCCAGTTGGGGGAAGACCGCGATCCCGCCGACGACGCCCGCGATCGAGACCGGCAACAGCAGCGCCCAGCCGCGGCTCTTGAGCCGGTCCAGCCACGGCGGGATGCCGGCGCCGGTGAGCGCGACGAGCAGCCCCTGGAAGGCGAGCAGGAAGAAATTGGCCTCGACGAACTGGCGGCTCACGTCTTCACCGTGACACGATGGTGGCGTGTCGCTACCGATCTGTGTGACGTGCGGCGTGCAGTACTCCTCGCCGCGCGACGACTGCCCGATCTGCGAGGACCCGCGCCAGTACGTCCCCGTGGAAGGCCAGCAGTGGACCTCACTGGAGGCCCTGCGGACGGGACATAAGAACGCGATCCGCGACGAGGGCGCGCTCGTCGGCATCGGGACCGAACCGAGGTTCGCGATCGGGCAGCGGGCGCTGCTCGTGCCGCACAGCGACGGCAACGTCCTCTGGGACTGCGTGTCGCTGCTCGACGACGAGACCGAGCGCGAGATCGACTCGCGCGGCGGGCTGCACGCGATCGCGATCTCGCACCCGCACTACTACTCGACGATGGTCGAGTGGGCGCACCGCTTCGATTGCCCGGTGTGGCTGCATTCCGACGACCGCGCGTGGGCGATGCGCGAGGACCCCAAGCTGCGGTTCTGGTCGGGTGAGACGCACGACCTCGGCGACGGGCTGACGCTGATCCGCTGCGGCGGGCACTTCGCGGGCGGGACCGTGCTCCACCGCGCCGGGGACCTGCTGGCCGGCGACATCGTCCAGGTCATCCCGGACCGGGCCTGGGTCTCGTTCATGTACAGCTTTCCGAACTTCATCCCGCTGGGAGAATCCGAGATCCGGTCGATCGAAGCGGCGCTCGAACCGTTCGCGTTCGAACGGATCTATGGCGCCTGGTGGGGTACGGTCATTCCCCGCGACGGCAAGGGCATCGTCCAGCGCTCCGCGCAACGCTATGTCGATGCCCTCAACGGGAATCTGCCATAGACACCTCGAAAAAGGGTAAGAATTCCGCCATGGCCGTACTGGAGCTCGTCACCTCACGCCCCGACTGGATGGGCGCCCTGACCGTCGCCCTGACCCGCCCGCAGGGCGTTCCCGAGCGCCGCGCCGGCGACAATCCGTGGGAACCGGGGGCCGCTCGCGCCGAGCGCCCGCGCCGTATCTCCGACGATCTCGCGTGGCTGCGTCAGGCCTATGACGAGCCGGAGGAGCACGGGCTGAGCGGGATGGAGGACACCGCCGCGGTGGCCGCCTGGGAGACCGACGTCGAAGCGCAGGAGCGGCTGACCCGCCTCCGCGACCGCAAGGTCCTGGACGCCGCCGGCTTCCTCCTGCACGAGGAAGAGCGGATCACCGTCTGAGTGGATACCCCTCGGGGGTAGTTGTACACTGAACGGTATGGCCGAGACCCGCGGCTACACCGCCTCCAAGGAACAGCTCAATAAGCGCCTGGCCCGCATCGAGGGCCAGGTCCGCGGCGTCTCGCGCATGGTCGACGAGGACCGCTACTGCATCGACGTCCTGACCCAGATCTCCGCCATCCAGGCGGCGCTGGACAAGGTCGCCCTGGGCCTGCTGGACGGCCACGCGCGGCACTGCCTCCTGGGGGAGGGTCACGGCCCGGACGACACGGGCGATCAGGCCGACGAGCTGATGAGCGCCGTCGGCCGGCTCATGCGCCGCGGGTGAGGCGGTCGCACATTCCAAGCCCGTTGACGGCGCCTACGGGCTCGTCGAGATCGTCGCGGAGCTGAGCGCGCCGCACGTCGGCCTGGCGCCGATCGCCGTCGCCGACGTGCTCGCCGCCGCCGGCTAGTTCAGCTCGAGCTGCATGAAGACGAGCCAGCCGCGGAGCTCGTCGGCGACGTCGTAGTAGGGCTCGATCTCGGTGAAGCCCATGCGGCGGTAGAGGCCCAGGGCCTTGGCCTGGCGGATGCTGGTATCGAGTTGCATCGCGCGGTAGCCGAGCGTTCGCGCCTCGGCCAGCACGCGCTCGCTGAGCGCCGCCCCGACGCCCTGGCCGCGGAAGCGCTCGTCGACGTACATCCGCTTCATCTCGCAGATACCGGGGGCGAGCGCGCGCAGGGCGACGCAGCCCGCCGCCTCACCGTCGCGCTTGGCCAGCAGCAACTGCCCGCCCGGCGGGCCGTACTTGCCGGGCAGCCCGGCGAGCTCGCGCTCGAACTCGGCGGCGTCGAAGTAGCGGTCGATCAGGTCGCGGTCGGTTTCGTGGCGCGCACGATGCCACGCGACGAACGTGCGGATCAGGGCGCGCACCTGGTCCAGTTCCTCGGTCGTCTCGGGCACCACGATCTCGACGCTCATGGAGGTCAAGATCGCGGACGTCGGCGACGGGGACAATCAGGGAGCCACCCCGGACTTTGCGGTGGCGGCGCCCGCGTCGACCATCCCGAAGCCGTATTGCGGGTCGGGACCGGGGGCGCCGAGGTCGCGCGCGGTGGCCTTCAGCCGGTCCTCGAGCGCCTTCGCCGTGGGCTTCGGGCCGAGCACGCCGGAGGCGATGATCAGCGCCGCCGTGGCGGAGACGTGCGGCGCGGCCATGCTCGTGCCGACGTAGCTGCGCGTGTAGCGGAAGACCTTGTTCTTGCGCGTGAACGCGAGCTGGAGGATCGGGCGCAGCGTCTCGTCCGGGAGGCAGTTGGGCTGGTCGGGCAGCGCCGCGTCGTCGCCGCCGCCGGGGGCGACGAGATCGAGGTCTGCGCCGGTGTCGGAGTAGACCGCCAGGCAGCCGTGCTCGGTCACCGCGCCGACCGAGACGATGCCCTTCAGCGCGGCGGGGTAGGACACGCGATCGAAGGCGATGTTGCCCGACGCGCCCACGATCAGCGCGCCCTTGCGCTGCGCGTACTTGACCGCCGCGGCGATCCGCGGGATCTCCGAGGCCGCGGTGATCGAGGAGCCGAACTCGAAGCTCATGTTGATCACCTGCGCGCCCTGGTCGGCGGCGTAGCGCAGGCCCTTGGCGATCGAGTCCTCGTCGCCGTCGCCGAACTGGTTGAGCACCTTGACCGGGATGATCGTGGCGCCGTACGCGAGGCCGGTCAGGCCCTTGCCGTTGTTCGTGGACTCGGCGATCGTGCTGGCGACGTGCGTGCCGTGGCCGTAGTCGTCCTCGGGCGTGTTGTCCTCACCCGCACACGAGGCCGCGCCGGTGCCCATGCGTGAGCAGAAGTCGCGGCCGCGCGCGAAGCGGATCGAGGACAGGTCGGGCGAGCGCGCATAGGAGACGCCCGAGTCCAGCACGGCGATCTTCACGCCCTTGCCGCCCGGCCGGCCGGCGGCGATCAGGTTGTCCCACGCCCGCGGCGCGTCGACGCCCGTACCCGGCATGAAGTTCCACTGGTCGGCCTGCCAGCCGCCCGGCGTACCGCTGGTTCCGGGGTCGTTGGGGATCCACGCGGCGGCGGGCGCTGCGAGGATCAGGAAGAACAGGACGGTGAGGGCGGCGCGCACGGGTCGAGACGGTAACTGTCGGCAAGGAGGATTGGCGACAGCGCCGGCTAGAGGCCGCAGCCGGCTCGCGCGCGACGCCGTCCCCGAGCCGGGCGAGCTTCCTCGCCGGCCTCGGACGCGCGTCAGGCGTGGGCGAGTTCGCGCTGGGCGGCGTGCCAGTGCGACTCCGGGCCGCCCGGGTGCCCGTTCTGGAACATGAAATACGCCGCGATGCGGACTTCCTCCTCGGACGGGCCGGCGAACGTCACGGCGGCGGCCGGAGCCTCGGCCGGCGCGGGCGCCGGTACCGCCAGCGCCTGCGCGACGATCTCGCGCCACGCGTCGACGCCGCCGCGGCGGCCCATCGCGCTCCATAGCGCGCCGATGCCGCGCTCGGTCAGTTCACTGCGGCGGGGAAAGCGTCCAAGTTCAGTGGCGATCGGCAGGAGCTCTTCGCGAATCGTCTCGTCGGTCCATTGGCGGCGGGTGCTCGTCGTCATGGCGCGCAATGTAGCCCGAGCGCGCGAGTTCGCCAGTGACCCGGCGGCCAACATCACCCCGATCGTCGGGTACCCGTCGTCCAAGCGGCGTACCGCATTCCTTCGTCAGAAGTTGACATAACGTTGATTAGCGGGCATTGAAGGTGCAAAACCCTAGGGACCATGAGGAGCGATCGGCCGAGCCGTTCGCCCGACCCGCGCCGGCCACACCGTCCGCGAACGTCGCGGCGGTGCTCCAGCTTCAGCGCAGCGCGGGCAACCACGCCGTCGCGACGGCCCTGCAACACCGGCGGCTTCAGCGCCTCAGCGACAAGGAAAAGAAAGACCACGCGAGTGAGCTCAAGGCGCTCAGAACGCTGTACTTCCAGAATTTCGTGGACGACGGCGCGATCTTCGAGGAATTCCGGCAAAAAGGCGAGTGGCAAGCGCACGTCGACGCGTTCGAAACCTTCGCCGGGCTCAACAAGAGCATCAACGCGCTGATCACTGCGGCGGAGGAATGGAAGAACCCGAAGGAGCGCCCCCAAGCTGCCGCGCAGCAGGCAGCGCCGGCGACCCCGGTTCAAGAGACGCTCGCCGAGAAGCGGGCCCGGCTCAAGGGCGCGACGGCGACCGCCGGACCGGCCACGCAGGGCGGCAAACCGCCCAAGAAGAACAAGGGCCAGACCTTTGTGGTCGGCACGCTGAAACCACACGAGGGCCCGGACGGAGTGGATCCCGCGGACGCCCCACCCGTGGTCGCCGACCTCCCCGCCCATCTCGGCGACATCCAACGGTCACTCGACAACTGGGAGGTCACGGACCACACCGGCGTGCGGAATGGAGAGCATCTCAATGTTCAAGACGTGCTCCAGATCGTCACGTTCATGAGCGCCAAGTGGAAGGCGAAGCCCTTCAGAGGGCGAGGAAGCGGCGCCGAGCATCTCGGTAAGCCGCAACTGAAGGTCAGCGAGTCTCGGCGGTCCGCCTCCGGCAAACAGCTCACGTGGCACCTCACGCTGAAGGAGGACGTGTACTACGACCTGCCGCCGTGGATCCCGCTTCGTGAGGAGGGCACAGGACAACGGCGCTGACAAACGCCGCGTCGGTCAGCGCTCGCCCACGCCATCCGCCGCGGGCGAGGCTCGCTCACCCTCACCCTGGCGAGGGTTGCGGGCATGACCGCAACCGAGCCGCCGGAACTGTCATCGTCGCCGCCGAAGCCCGGCAAGCCGTGGGTCTGGATCGGGCTATCGGCGGTGCTGCTCGTGGTCGCCGTCGGCCTCGGGATCTGGGCCATCGGGTTGCGGCAGGACCTCGACGACGCCAACCAACAGGCCGACGTCCAGACCGAGCAGGTCGCCGACACCAGCGACGACCTGTCTCAGCAGGTCGACGAGCTCACCGCCGCGGTCAACGACACGTCCGATCGCCTCGACCAGGCGATCGCGGACGGCCAGGCGAGCGCCGACGCGCTGCGCCAGAAAGCCGCCGACGCCGGCCAGGGCACCGACGACGCGAGCCAGCAGGCGGCGGATGCCCAGCAGGAGGCCCAGGACGCGATCGCGGCGCTCGACACGCGCCTCACCGACCTCGCCGGGCAGATCAAGGCGAAGCTGGCCGACTTGAAGGCCGCCGCCGAGCCTGACGCCACGCAGGCCGACGCGACGCCGGAGCCGACGCAGACGGCCGAGCCCGAAGCGACCGAAGCGACCGAAGCGGCGCAGGAAGCCAAGCCGGCCGAGCCTGATGCGACCGAGGCGGAGGAAAAGGCCAAGTCGGGCGAACCCGAGAAGACCGACCCCGCCGACGAGGACGGAGGCGGCTAGCGTCAGGTGGGTGCCGAGTGCCGCGCTCCCTCCCCTCGTCTGGACGACCGACGCCCAACCCGAGGGGTACGAGGTGGTCGAGTTCGACCGCCTGCTGCGCGAGCTGGCCCGCCGCGGTTCGCGAGGCGGATCGCTGGCGAACCCCGCGCAGCCGTGGTTGAACCGCGTCGCGGGCCTCGATGCGCTGGCCGTGCTCGGCGTCCGGCTGGACACGCTCGCCGAGCTGCGGGGGTTTTATGGATACGTGCTCGAGCCCGCGTGGCGGCACGGACTGCGGCTGCTGGTCGAGTGCGAGCAGCGGCTCTCGCAGCTCGATCCCAAGCGCTTCATCGACCCGGAATTCGCGTATCCGTACACGCTCGAGCGAGCGCTGAACGCGGCCGCCCGGATCTGGCGCCCCGTCGAGAACGACGCCGGCGGCGAACCGTCACCGGTCTCCCCGCTGGACCCCGAGCAGCGGCGGGCGGTCGGCGCGCGCGCCGGCACCGTCCAGATCATCGCTCCCGCCGGGAGCGGCAAGACCACGGTGCTGATCGAGCGGGTGCGCGAGCTCCTGCGCCGCGGCGTTCGGACCGAGCGGATCCTCGCCACGACGTTCAACCGCGCGGCGAGCACCGAGCTGCAGGCACGGCTGGCCGGGGCCGGTGTGCGTGCCGTCCGGGCGCGGACGTTCCACAGCCTCGGCCGGTGGCTCCTGCGCGAGGAGGGCCTGGGCCGGCCGGGAGATCCGGGCTCGCCGTCGGCGAACCAGTTCAAGCGGCTGTGCTCGCTCGCCGCGCGCGAGACGGGCACCTGGGTCGACGTCGCCGTCGCGCGCGCACGCGTGAGCGACATCAAGCTCACGCTGCTCGCCACCCCCGCGGAGTTCGCGGCGCGCCACACCCGCGCGTTCGCGGACGGCGAGACGCTCGCCCGCATCTACGCCCTCTACGAGCGCTCCCAGGCGGAGCGCGGCGTCAATGACTTCGACGACATGGTCATGCTCGCCGTCCGCGCGCTGCGTGAGGACGCCGCCGTGCGCGCCCGCTGGCAGGCCCGGTTCTCGCACGTGCTGGTCGACGAGTACCAGGACATCGAGCCGGCGCAGGAGCTGCTCGTCCGCATGCTCGCGGCGCCGGAGGACGAGCTGTTCTGCGTCGGCGACGACGACCAGACGCTCTACGGCTTCCGCCGCGCGAGCGTGCGCCGGACGCTCGACCTCGATCTCGCCTATCCCGGTCTGTACCGCGTCGCGCTGGCGCACAACTACCGCTGCCCGCCGGAGATCGTCGAGGCGTCCCGCCGCCTGATCGGCCACAACCACGTGCGGTTCGGCAAGACCATCGAACCCGATCCCGGCCGCGGCGCGGAGAGCGCGATCGAGCTGCACGAGCCTGAATCGGCGCCGGCCGGCGCGGCCGCGGTCGCGCGGCGGCTCGCGCGCTCGCGCCGCGGCGAGATCGTCGTGCTCGCCCGCACGACCAACCTCCTGCGCACCGTCGCCCTCGCCTGCGCGGCGCAGAACGTCGCGATCAGCGCGCCGCCCGGCGTGTTCGAGGCCGACGACGCCCGCGAGGCGATCGAGGCCTACGTGCGGCTCTGCGGCGCTCCCGCCGACGCGCGCGCCGACGACGTCACGCTCGTCTGCCGGCGTCCCAACCGCGGTCTCCCCTTCGAGAGCGGGCAGGCGGTCGCCGACCAGCTGCAGGCCGGGTTCACGTTCACGGAGGCGTTCGCCGGGCTCGCCGCCGACGAGCGGCAGCGCCCGAAGCTCGACCAGGCCGGCCGTGTCCTGGACGCGCTGGCCGGTATGACCGACGCCCGCCGCTTCCTGCGCTATCTGCGGTCCTCCGGCGGCCTCGACGCCTACTTCGAAGAGCACGACGCCGGCGGGACCGAGCAGATCGAGCTGGAAGTCCTCGAGCAGGCCGAGGCCGAGGCCGCCGGGATGAGCGTGGCCGCCTACGGCGCGCTGCTGACGCAGCGAACCGACGCGCTGCGGGCGGTCCGCGACGACGAACGCGGCATCGAGCTGGCGACGATCCACGGTGCGAAGGGGCGCCAGTGGCCGCGCGTCGAGCTCTTCGGCGGCGACGAGGGGCAACTCCCCCACGCGATGGCGCTGGACGTCACGGAGGCCGAGATCGAGGCGGGTGAAGGCGAGGAGGCCGAGCGGCGCCTCGCGTACGTCGCGTTCACGCGCGCGCGAGACCAGCTCTCGATCACCTCGTCCGGCGCCACCGCGAGCCGCTTCCTGCTCGAGGCGGGGCTCCAGGCGCGCCGCCCCTATGCCGCCGCGCGCGAAATCCAGGCGGTGGCGAGCCCGGCGCGGGTGAACGCGCTGCGGCCGCCCGCGAGCGACGACCTGACCCGCGTGCTCGAGCAGGCCCGCCTGCTCGGCGCTGAAGATCTCAGCGCCGGCATGACGGTCGGGCAGCTGTTCGCCACCCTCGGCTCACCTGGGGAGGAAACGAAGTTGCGCCCGACCGCCATCCTCGAGCGGCTGGACACGGGCGCGCAGCGCCGGCTCCTCCGGCACCTGCGCGCCCTGAGCGAAACCTAGGCCGGAGCGGCGATATTGGGCTCGCTGGTGCTCCTCGCGCCCACCTTGCCGAGCGCGCCGGCGAGCTTGACGGACAGCAGGCCGAACAGGCTGCCGACCACGAGCGACACGAAGATGCTGACCACCACGGCGATCCAGGACATCGAGATCAGGCCACCGAACGCGCCGGTGCCCGCGGCCAGCGGCTTGTTCGTGATCGCGGCCGTCACGGCGTCGACCGTGTGAGCGCCCTTGCCGCCGGGCACGAAGTTGTCCAGCCCGGTGGCGATCCACCAGAAGAACACCGACGCATAGCAGGCGAACGCGGGTGCCGGGGCGAAGCGATCGTCCTCGACGACGGTCGAGAGGACGATCAGGCCCGCCGCGGTGATCCCGATCCACAGCGCCAGGCCCCAGAAGTCGGGGGAGTCGGCGAACATCGGACCGAAGAACATCGCGATCCCGGCGAACAGCGCTCCGGTGAACGCCGCCGTGATCGTCTTGCCCAGTGCAGCGGTGTCGGCGCCGAGCATGAAGAACAGGCCCCAAGAGACGAACAGCGCAGGCAGCACGAGGTGCAGGTTCTGCGGTAGCCCGTACTTTCCGAAGACCCCGTCTTGGACCGTCACCCAGTGGAAGGTGAAGTTCAGCGCAAGCTCCGACGCGAGGAACGCGAGCACGCCGATGGACAGGGTAAGCGGGAGTACCGCCTTCAAGCGAGCAGACATGGATCTCCTCCGTGTGGGTGGGTCGGAGATCACTCCAGTGGTGAAATGGGCGCAAGAAACACGCCCAAATCGCTGCGATCCTGAAATTTAGGGCGTCGGGTCGGGGTAGAAGTTGTCCTCGCCGATGAAGACGCCCTCGCCGTTCGGGTCGGGCACGCCGTTCTTCGTGTCGACCGCGAACGTCTCGACCTTCACGGATCCGTCGGCGTACGTGAGCGCGATCTTCCCGCCCGCCTGCACCTCGTAGGTGCCGTGCTGATCGGGCGGGAAGCTGCCGGCGACGGTGTAGGGCCCGGTGCCCGGGTCGCCGACCGACGCCGTGGTGCTCTTGCTCAGCACGAACTGGCCGTCGGGCAGCAGCGAGAGGTACTTCTCGGTGATCACGCAACCCGTGATCAGGCCGCACATGCCGCTGAACCCCGTGTGCTGGTGATCGTTGATCGTGAAGCGCGTGCCAGGCACGGCGGGGATCAGCGGGAAGTACTCGTTGCCGTCGATCGTCAGCTTGCCGTCCTTGAACGTCCCCGTCTTGTCGCCGATCGTGACCGTCCCCGACGACGCGTCGAAGGTGTACGGGAGGCAGCCGTCGCGCTCGTCGATCTCATCGGCGGGCTTGGCCGGCGGCGTTCCGCACGTCGCCGGCAGCCCGCCCGCGGGGAATCCGCTGTAGACGGCCCCGCCGTCGACGAAGTACAGCGCGCGGTTGTCCCAGGCGTAGTCGACGTGGTTGACGTTGCGCCACCAGAACGTGCCGACGATCGGGCTCTTCTTGGTCTCCGGTCCGGGCTTCGGGCCGCCGGCGGCGATCTTCTTGGCCTTGCCGATCCGCAGCAGCAGCGAGCTGGACGTCTTCAGCTTCCCGGACCTCACGTTGACCTTGAGGGTGGTCGAGACGCGCGCGCTCTTGGTGAGCTTGACCCTCAGCTTGAGGGTCCGCTTCTGCGCCGGCTTGAGCGCTGGGAGCTTCTTGGCCTTGCTCACGCCCGAGAGGCCTCGCGCCTTGGCGAAGGACACGGTCACCTTGCTCGACTTCTTCAACCCGTCGTTGGCGAGCTTGAGCTTGATCGTGAAGGTGTGGTTGCGCTTGATCGTCGAGGGCGCGCCGTCGAGCGACACGGTCAGCTTGGCCGTCTTGGGCACCGCGACCGGCGGGGCGGTCGCCGTCGTCGGGCCGGGAACGGGAGTCGGCGCGGGCGGAGCCGCCGTGGGCACGGGCGTGGCCGTCGGCGTCGCGACGGGCGGCGCGTCCGCGGCGAGCGCGATCGTCGCGGTGTCGTCGGCGATCGGCGCGGCCTGCGCCGAGCTCGTCTTGACCGCGCCGTAGAGGCAATCGAACGGCACGAGGAGCTGGGCCGGATCGCTCGCCCCGAGCACCACCGTCGTCCCGTCGACCGCGATCGAGGCCGGCGTGACGTTGCCGCCGTCGCGCTGGAAGTTCGCAAGGTGCGATCCCGGCGTCCCGGCGATGACCACGTACGGCGCGCCGCAGCCGCTGCTCCCGTTGGTCCCGACGACGGCGGCGTAGTACGCGTTGGACGCGGGTGTCGCGGCGAACCGCAGCGCGACCGCGACCGTGCCCGCCGCGTCGTCGGTCTGCGCGCCCGCCTCGACGATGTCGACGTTCGACGCGGTCGAATCCCCGGCCGGATCGGCGCCGGTGCCGTGGTGGACGGTCGCCTGCGCGGGCGCCGTCAAGGCGGTGAAGGCGACGATCGCCGTCGCCAGGGCGCGGCGGATCATGTCGGCTCCGGGTCGTAGTTGTCCTCGCCGATGAACACGCCCTCCCCCATCGGGCTCGCGGCACCGTCCTTGGTGTCGTAGGCGAACGTCTCGGCCCTGACGGTGCCGTCGGCGAAGCTGAGCACGATCTTGCCCCCGGGCTGGACGTCGTAGGTGCCGTGCTGATCGGGCGGATAGCTCCCGGCGGCCGTATACGGGCCGACTCCGGGGTCGCCGATCGTCGAGAGCGTCGAGCGACTCAGCACGAACTGCCCGTCGGGCGTGAGCGTGAGGTACTCCTGCGAGGTGGTGCAGCCGGTGATGAACCCGCAGTAGCCCTGGAAGCTCGCGTGCTTCTGCTCGTTGATCGTCAGCCGCGTCCCCGCCGGCGGGATCACCAGCGGCGTGTAGGCATTGCCGTCGATCGTGAGCCGGCCGTTGGCGAACGTGCCCGCCTTGTCGCCGATCGTGACCGCGCCGGTCTTCTCGTCGAAGGTGTACGGCAGGCAGCCCTCACGCGTGTCGACCTCGTCGTCGGGCTCGGCCACCGGCGTCGTGCACGTGGCCGGCAGGCCGCCCTTGGGGAACCCGCTGTAGACCGCGCCGCCGTCGACGAAGTACAGCGCCCGGTTGTCCCACGCGTAGTCGACGTGGCTGACGTTGCGCCACCAGAACGTGCCGGCGATCGGGCTCTTCTTGACCTCAGGCCGCGGCTGCGGCACGGCCTGCTTCGCCGTGCCGATCCGCAGCACCAGCGCGCTCGACGCCTTCAGCTTCCCGGCCTTGGCGGTCACCTTCAGGGTCGTGGACGCCCGCGCCGCCTTGGTCAGCTTCACCTTGAGCTTGTAGGTGCGCTTCTGGGCCGGCTTGAAGGCGGAGAGCTTCTTGGCCTTGCTCACGCCTGACAGGCCGCGCGCCTTGCCGAACGACAGGGTGACCGCGCTCGATTTCTTGGAGCCGTCGTTGGCGAGCTTCAGCCGCAACGTCATGGTCTTGTTGCGCTTGATCGTCGCCGGCGCGCCGTCGAGCGAGATCGTGAGCTTGGCGGACTTCGGGACCGCGACCGGCGGTGTGGTCGCCTTCGTGGGTGCGGGCGGCGGCGCGGGTGGAGCGACGGTCGGCGCCGGCGAGGCGGTGGGCGTCGGGGTCGCCGCGGGCGGGGCCTGCTCGGCCAGGTCCAGCAGCGTGTCGTTGCGGTCGCGCGCGGTGTCCAGGTCCGCCTGGGTCGCGGTGTAGCCCAGCGCGCAGTTCAGCGGCACGTTCAACGACGGATCGCCGGTCGCGGTGATCACGGCGGTCGTGCCGTCGACGGTCAGTCCGCCGGTGTGGCCGGTCCCGCCGTCACGCGACCAGAGCACTTTGCCGGTCGACGGCTGGGCGATGAAGACCACGATCGGCGCGTCACAGAGCGCGCCGTTGCGCGTTCCCACCGCCCCGACGTACCACGCGCCCGAGGGCAGCGGGGCCACCGTCTGGATCGCGACTCCCACGCCCCCGGCGGCGTCGTCGGATCTCGCGAAGACGGAAGTGATGTCGTACCCCGCACCACCCGTCGCGTCTCCGGTCGGGTCACTTGCCGTGCCCTGCCGGATCGTTGCCTGTGCCGGCGCCGTCATCGCCGCGAACGCGACGATCCCTGTCAGCACGCCCCGCCGTGCCATCCCTGCCTTCATACGGGGGAAACTACTGGACCGATCCGACCGGTTCGGCATCAGCATGTGAAGCCCGCGCAACATCGAAGGCCGCTCGTGGCGTCTAAAGACCATGCCCAACCCGCCCACCCACGCGTGATCGCCGCGCCGCTCTTGGCCGTCCGGGCCACGGACTCGCGGACCGATCTCGCCGCCCGTGCGCTCGCCGTCGCCCGGTCGACCGCGCTCGGCGTGCTCGGTGACCACGCGGCCGCCGAGGACGTCGCGCAGGAGGTGGCGATCGTCGCCGTCCAGCGCGCCCGCTCCCTCCGCGATCCCGCCAAGCTCGACGCGTGGCTGCACAAGGTCGCCGTGCGCAAGGCGATCGACGAGACCCGCAAACGCTCGCGCCGCCGCACCGTCGAGCTGACCGAGCAGCACGACTTCCCCGCCGAGGAGCGCGGCAGCACCGCCCACGCCCTCGCGCTCCTCGCCCCCCTTCCCCCACGCCAGCGCGCCGCCCTGACGCTGCGTTATGTCCACGACCTGCCCGACGACGCAATCGCCCGCGCGCTCGGGTGCCGCCCCGCGACCGTCCGCTCGCTGCTCAGTCGCGGCCGCGACGCGCTGCGCGAGACCCTGGAGACGTCCGATGATCGATGAACTGCTGGCACCGCTCGCGCCGCAGGAGCCCGGCGACGCCGAGATCCGCGCGCTGCTCGCCCGCGCCGACCGGCGCACCAAGCGCCGCCGGATCAAGATCGCGGGCGCCACGGCGTTCGCGGCGGTGGCCGTGACCGCCACGCTCGCGGCGCTCCCGAGCGACCCGAAGGCGCCGCGCACCGCCCACTCGATCTTGACGACCAGCGCCGCGCTCGCCGCCGATCAGCCCAGCCCCGGCGCCTGGACCGGCTACCGCTACGTCCGGGAGGTCGAGCTGCGCGACGGCGACGGCTACACGGTCGAGCGCAGCGAGGAGAGCTGGGTCTCGAGCGACTGGATGGGCCGCCGGGTCTCGCCGGAGGCGAAGGTCGTGTCGGGCACGATCCCGCCGGAGCACAAGGCTCCCCCGCTCCCCGCCGCCATCCGGAAGGAGATCGATCGCAACCCGGCGCAGCTCTCCCCCGAGGCGCTCGCCGCGCTGCGGAACGCCGCATCCGTCGCCAAGCCGGATCCGAAGACCGTCCTCGCCGGGCGCACGCTCGAGGCTCCGGGCGGCATGCCCAACCTCTACGGCGACGGCGCGCTGTACAAGGTCCCGCTCGACCAGCTCCCGACCGACCCGGAGCAGCTCGGCACGCTGCTGCTTCAGGCGCACAAGGACGGCCGCTGGACCCCGGGCGGCTCCTGGGACCCGCTGTCCTCGGGCGTCAAGTACGACGTGCTCCGGGACCTCCTCGTCCTGCTGACCGACGCCAACGCGACGTCCCAGCAGCGGGCCGCGATGATCACGGTGCTGACCGAGTACGAGGGCTCCACGCCACTGGAGTCGGTGAAGGACCACCGCGGCCGCGAGGGTCGCGGCGTCGACATCCCGACGGGCCGGGCGACGGTGCGGGTGATCTTCTCGCCCGACACCAGCGAGTTGCTCGAGTGGTCTGAGCCCGGCGAGGTCCACACCTATCTCCAGTTCGGCCACGTCGCGAGCATCGGCGAACGGCCCTAGTAACGCCCGAGCAGCTCGACGGCCAGCGAGGCGTGCAGCTTCGCCATCCCGCGCATCAGCCACACGGTCACCCAGGCCAGCGGGATGGCGAGGAACGCGGTCGCGATCGCCACGGGCAGCGTGTGGGTGTTCCAGAGGCCGAACTGGATGCCGTCGGGCACCGACCAGTACCAGAGCGGCAGCGCGGCCAGGCCGACGACGCTCGCCACCAGCGAGAACGCCAGCACGCCGAAGGCGAAGCCGACGACCGAGTGCGTGATCAGCCACGCGAGATCGCGCCAGACCTGCGGGTCGCGGACGGTGTTCAGCACGCGCGCGCCGAGCGAGTGGCCGCCGTGCGAGCGGTAGTGGCCGCGGACCGGCCGGCCGAAGACGAGGGCGGCGTTCTGGCGGTCCAGCTCGGCCGTCCAGCGCAGCGCGTAGGCCGAGCCGATGATCACCGGGATGCCGACGATCAGGATCGCGAACGTCAGGGAGAGCGTGAGCGCGGCGACCCAGACGCCGAACGCGATCACGCTGGTGACCAGGGCGAGGGCGAGGTAGGCCGCGTCGCGGGCCGTGCGATCCAGGGCGGGAGCGAGCATGCCTCAATGCTCGCTTCCCGAGGCCTCCGTGCCTATGGAGCCCTCGGGAGTCTTGATGCTGGGGACAGCCCCCTAGTCTTGGCGGAGGAAGGCCAGAACGGCCAAAACCCGCCGGTGGTCTTCGTCCGTGGCGGGCAGGTCCAGCTTGCTGAAGATGTTGGAGATGTGCTTCTCGACCGCGCCCGGCGTGACGACCAGGGCCCGGGCGATCGCGGTGTTGGTCCGGCCCTCGGCCATCAGGCCGAGGACCTCCTTTTCTCGCGGGGTGAGCGCGCCGAGCGCGGAGTCCTTGCCGTCCGGGTCTCTTCGCCGGACCAGCTCGCTCACGACCTCGCGATCGAGCGCCGTCCCACCGCGGGCGACGCTCTCGACGGCGGCGACGAACGCCTTCACGTCCCCCACCCGCTCCTTGAGCAGGTAACCGATCCCGCCTTCCCCTGAGTCGAGCAGCTCGGCGGTGTAGACCGGCTCGACGTAGGCGGAGAGGATCAGCACGCCCAGGCCCGGGTACTTCGCGCGCGCCTCGAGCGCGGCGCGGATGCCCTCGTCGGTGAACGTCGGCGGCAGGCGGACGTCGACGATCGCCAAGTCCGGCTTGTGGCCGGCCAGGATCCGGTGCAGGCCCGGGACGTCCTCCGCCTGCGCGACGACATCGATCCCCTTGTCCTTCAGCAGCGCGACGATCCCTTCGCGCAGCAGTGCTTGGTCTTCTGCGATGACTACTCGCACGGAAGTTCGGCGTGCACGGTCGTTCCTTCTCCTGGATTGCTTCGGACGACCAGGATGCCATCGAGCGCCTCGACGCGGCTGCGCAGGCCCGAAAGGCCGTTGCCGTGGGGATCGGCGCCACCGGGGCCGTCGTCGTCGATCTCGACGACCAGGCGCCCGCTCTCCTCGAACAGGCTGACCCGCGCCTCGGCGCCCTGCGCGTACTTGGCGGCGTTGGTGAGCGACTCGGCGACGACGAAGTAGGCGGCGGACTCGACGACGGGCGAAAGGCGGCGGTCGAGCTTGGCCTTGACCGTGACCGGCAGCGCGGAGCGCTCGCCCAGCGAGACGACGGCGGCGGGCAGGCCGCGATCGGCGAGGACCGGCGGGGCGATGCCGCGGGCGAGGTCGCGCAGCTCCTTGATGGCGTTGGACGCCTCGACGCGGGCGTTGCGGACCAGCTCGGCGGCCTCCGGATGATCGTCCAGGCGATCCTCCGCGCGGCCGAGCTGCATGGATAGCGCGACGAGCCGGGCCTGCGCGCCGTCGTGCAGGTCGCGCTCGATCCGGCGCAGCTCGGCGGCTTGGGCGTCCAGGGCGCCGCGGCGGGTGCGGGTCAGCACGTCGACGCGCTCGGTCAGCTCCCGCTCGCGCGCCGGATGCAGGGCGCGCCACCAGACGGTGCTCAACGCGTGCAGGCCGAGCGCTGCCGCCATGCCGAAGAGCGGCCAGAACAGCCAGAAGCCGAACCCGGTCAGCGCCCAGACGAACGTGAGGATGCCGCCCGCGAGACAGGCGAGGCTGGCGTGGGTGTTGAGCGCGCGCCACTGGCGCGGCCCCTTGCTGGCCCTTCGAATCGCGTACTGCAGCGCGATCGGGACCGTCAACCCGAACCAGACCCAGATCGGCCAGAAATAATCGCCGAACCCGGTCGCGATCCAGATCACGACCATCACGAAGACGATCAGCCCGGAGAAGCTGAGCTGCATCGTACGGGCGAGGCGCCAGTCGATCTCTGAACGGGGTTCGTCGTGCTCTTCCATGTAGCTGTTTCCCATGGTGTCAACCATCGTGCCTCGGGGGACGCTTCACGCTGGGGCGCGATGGCGTTTCGTACTGAGGCTGTCCCCACCCTTGGCTAGCATCGCGGATCGATGCCTGCCCCGAAACGCCGCCGTCCCGCCATCAAGGAAGCCCCCGTCGAGCAGCGCCCCGGAGAGGCGCTGATCTGGACCGACGGCGCCTGCAGCGGGAACCCCGGCCCCGGAGGGTGGGCGGCGATCGTCATTCCCGCCGACGGCGGCGAGCCCGTCGAGCACTCCGGCGGCGAGCCGCAGACGACCAACAACCGGATGGAGCTCAGCGCGGCGCTCAACGGCCTGCGCTCGCTGCCCGACGGCGCCGACGTCACCGTGGTCACCGACTCGCAGCTGATGCTCAACTCGATGACGGTCTGGCTGCCCGGCTGGAAGAAGAAGGGCTGGAAGACGGCCTCCGGCTCCCCGGTCAAGAACCAGGACCTGATCATGGCGCTGGAGGCCGAGGTCAACCGGCTCGGCAGCGTGCGCTGGCACTGGGTGCGCGGGCACGAGACCGGCGCCGGCAACGAGCACAAGGCGCTCAACGACCGTGCCGACCAGCTCGCGGTCGCCGCGGCGAAGCGCTACGCGGCCTGACTGAGCTCCTGCCGCAGCTCGATCGAGAGCTGCGGCGCGAGCAGGACCTTGGGCACCAGCGCCGGATCCTTGAGCACCGCGTCGGCCGTCATCGCGAGCGTGATCCCGTGGTCGGGACGCGAGACGATCGTGACCTCGTCCCCCACGCCGAGATCGCCCTCCTGGATGATCCGCATGTAGGCGCCCGGCCGGCTGGCCTTTGCAAAGGCCTTGACCATCCGCAGGTCGCCGAAGCGGATCCCCAGCTTGGAGCAGGGCAGCCGTGGCTGGCAGACCTCGAGCACGACGCTCCCCAGCGCCCAGCGCTCGCCGATGATCGACCCGCTGACGTCGACCCCGAGCGTGGTGAGGTTCTCGCCGAACACGCCGTTGGGCAGCTCGGCGCCGGAGATCTCCTCCCACCAGTCGATGTCCTCGCGCGCGTACGCGTAGACGGCCTTGTCCGGGCCGCCGTGCACGGACCGGTCGGCCTGGTCGTCACCCGCGAGGTTCACGCCCGCAACACGGACGCGGCCCAGCACCGGCTCCTTGACGATCGCGGAGAGCATCGCCTGCCCGCGCCGGGTGGAGATCTGCCGCGGCGTTCCGACGTTCACGGAGACCAGGCTGGCCACACCCGTCAGGCTACCCCAGCACGAAGCGGACCTTCTTCACCTGGCAGACGTCGACCACCTTTCCGTGCCTGGCGAACAGCTCGCGCACGCCGAGCGTCCCCACCCAGCGCTCCCCGTCGCGCTTGACGACGAGATCGGTGCTGATCCGCCCGCGCAGGCCGCCCTTGATGGTGACGCGGTAGCTCTTGCCCGTGTCCTGGACGAGGTCGGCGCTGACCGCGGTGAACGGCGCGGCGAACTTCGTCCCGCCGGTGGCGCGGTACCCCGCGCGCTTACAGGGCGCGCGCCAGGAGACGCGCACGCGGGTCGGGACGCCGTCGGCGCCCGTGACCAGCGACGCCGTCCGGCCCTGGTTGGTCTTGCCTCGGAACGTCTTCGCCTCGGCGGGCGCCGCGGCGATCAGCAGCGTGGACAGAGCGGCTGCGGCGGTGACCTTGAGCATGATGGAGCGATTACCCACATTTCAGCGGGTCATGCGCTCACGGTCACCGCCGCCGAGCGCGCCGGGAGGTTGACGATGACGGCGGCGCCGAGTACGGCCAGCGCGCCGAGGATCTGGACGACGCCGAGCGCGTCGCCGAACGTGACGAACACCAGCGCGACCGTGACGGGCGGCTCGAGCGTCGAGAGGATCGCGGCCGTGGAGGGGCCGACCCGGCTCATCCCGCTGAAGAACAGCACGACGGCGCCGACCGTCGACACCAGGGCGGCGAGGGCGAGCCACAGCCAGCCTTCGGCCGCGAACCCGAAGTCGAGCGAGCCGGTGGCGGCCGCGACGACGCCGAGCGAGACGCAGGCGCCGGTCGACACCAGCGCGGCCAGCGGCAGCGCTTCGAGGTCGCCGGTCACGCCGTCGGAGACGAGGATGTAGGTCGTGTAGGTGAGCGCGGCGCCGACGCCCAGCGCCATGCCCGCGAGGTCGAGGCTCCCGGCTCCCGCACCCGCCAGCACGAGGACGAGCCCGCCCGACGCGGTGACGAGGGCGACGAGACGCCGCCGGTTGGCCGGCTCGCGCCCGAGGAGGATCGCCGCCCCCGTCACCAGCGCCGGGTAGCTGTAGAGGACGAGGGAGAGCACGGAGGCGTCCATTCGCTGCAGGGCGAGGAAGTACAGACCCGCCTGCATCGCGTAGCCGACGGCGCCGAGGCCGAACGCCCGCAGCAGCACGCCGCGGTCGGTCCGCGGCAGCGCGCGGCGCACCGCCACGGCCGTCCAGAGGACCGGGGTGGCAATGGCGAAGCGCACGAACAGGAGGGTGGCGACGCCGACGCCCGCGGAGAACGCGAGCTTGCCGAAGACCGGCATGACGCCAAACGCCACGGCTGAGGCGAGGACGAGGAGGGCTCCAGTGCGCTGCTGCATGCGGGCATCTCAGCAGCGCCGATCATCCGTATCCACTGGAAGTTCTGAAGGAAATCGTGCATCTTTGCTTCACGATGCTCGACCTCCGCCGGCTCCGCCTGCTGCGTGAGCTCAACGCCCGCGGGACGATCGGCGCCGTGGCGCTGGCGCTCGACTACAGCCCGTCCGCGGTGTCGCAGCAGCTCGCGCTGCTCGAGAAGGAGGCGGGCGTGCCGCTGCTGGAGCGCGTCGGGCGCAACGTGCGGCTGACCGCCGCGGCGCAGGGCCTCGTCGCCCACACCGACGTGCTGCTCGCGTGCATGGAAGAGGCCGAAGCCGAACTGCAGGCCACGGCGGAGCAGATCACGGGCACCGTGCGGGTCGCCGCGATCCAGTCCGCGGGCCTCTATCTCCTCGCGCCCGCGCTGCGCGCGCTGCGCGCCGCGCACCCGGCGCTGCGGGTCGAGGTGACCGACGCGGAGCCCGAGACCTCGCTGCCGAGCCTCGCCCTGGGCACGCTCGACATGGTCCTCGCCGACCAGTACCCGTTCCTCCCGCGCCCGCCCGACGACCGCCTCGACCTCGAGCCGCTGCTCGAGGAGCGCTTCTACATCGTGCTGCCCGCCGACCACCCGCTCGCACGCGAGCACGGACCTGTGTCGATGAAGGCGCTGCGCGACGAGCCGTGGGCCACCGGCAAGGACGACAGCGCGTTCGCGGAGCTGACGATCCGCGCCTGCCGGACGTTCGGTGGCTTCGAGCCGGATATCCGGCACCGCTCCAACGATCTGCTGATGCTGCTCGCGCTGGTCGCCGGCGGGCAGGCGGTCACGCTGCTGCCCGATCTCGTGGGCCCGGAGCGCGAGCCGGCGGTCGTCACGCGCGACGTCGCCGAGGCCGGCCTGACCCGCACGGTCTTCGCCGCGATCCGCCGCGGCAGCGCGCAGCGGCCCGCGCTCAATGCGTTGCGAGCAGCCCTGCGGGATACAGCGGCTGGGCTTCGGTCGGAAGCCACGCCCGCACCCGGAAGCGTCCGTGCGCCCGGCCGGCCGTGAGCCCGCCTCCGAGCGCGGCGGCCAGATCCGCGATCTCCTCGAGCTCCGCGCCGCAGCCGTCGTGGTCGACCTGCACGGCCAGCGCGCCGGGCATGTACTCGATGGCGACGGTCGCGCCGGTCGCCTTGCGGGCGCCGGCCAGCGTGTCACGCACCACGCGGTAGGCGCTGCGGTCGACCACGTGTGGAACACGGCGCGGCTCACCGGCACGGTCGAACGCGACGGGCATGTCCGCACCGCCGATCAGTGTCTCTATTTCGCGCAAGCCGGTCATCCAGGTCGAGTTCTACGTCCCATCTTTGAGAGGACTCTGATGGCGCGCGATTTGTGACGGACCTTCTCCACGGTTCTTGCCACACTCGACCAATGGCCGAAGCCGCGCTCCTCCTCGTCGACGACGACGCGCCGATCCTGCGGATGCTCGAGCGGACGCTCACGGCCGAGGGCTACGACGTCGTCGCCGCCGCGGACGGCGGCTCGGCGCTGGCCGCGGTCGAGCGCAGCGTGCCCGACGCGATCGTGCTCGACGTGAGCATGCCGGGGATGGACGGGCTCGCCGTCACGCGCCGGCTGCGCGCGAAGGGCCTGCGCGTGCCGATCCTGCTCCTGACGGCCCGCGACGCCGTCCACGAGCGCGTGGCCGGCCTGGACGCGGGCGCCGACGACTACCTGGTCAAGCCCTTCGACGTCGACGAGCTGTCGGCGCGGGTGCGGGCGATGCTGCGCCGCAACGCCCCCGCGGCCGTCGAGCAGCTGGCGTTCGCCGACCTGACGCTCGAGCTGGACACCGGCACCGCCCGCCGCCGCGGCGCCGACCTCGAGCTGACCCGCCGCGAGGCCGAGTTGCTCGCGCTGCTGCTGCGCAACGCCCGCGGCGTCGTCACCCGCGAGCTCGCGCTCGAGGAGGTGTGGGGCGGCGAGGGCGAGGTGACGATGAACGCCGTCGACCGCTACGTCGCCTACCTGCGCCGCAAGCTCGGCGAGCCGCCGCTGATCCACACCGTGCGCGGCATCGGCTTCCGGCTCGACCGCGAGTGACGCTTAGACGCCGCGTGGCCGTAGCCGCGGCGGCGGCGATCGTGCTCGCCGTGGCGCTGCTGGTGATCGCGGTGCCGAAGTTCCTCGAGAACGAGCTCAAGGGCACGCTCGAGGACACGCTGGTGCGGCGCGCGGCCGACGTGGCGCGGCTCAACGCGACCGCGCCGGGCCAGCTGACGGCTCCGGGCGCGCTCGAGGGCAGCCTGGCCGGGAGCACGCTCTTCGTGCAGGTGGTCGACAAGTCCGGCCGGATCGTCGTGCGCTCCAGCGGGCTCGGCGGGCGGGTGATCGACGCCGGCGCGGCCGGAAACCGGGCGCTCAAGGACCGCCAGGCGAGCTTCGCCGACTCATCCCTCGGCCCCGACGCCCTGCGCGTCTACGCCGCTCCGCTGGGCGAGCTCGGGCAGGGCGAGGCCTCCGGCGGGGCGGTGATCGTCGCGGGCTCGCTGGCGGACATCGAGCAGACGCTGAACCACACCCGCCGGCTCGTCGCGCTCTGCGCCCTGGTCGCCGCCCTCGTCGCGGCGGCGCTCGCCACGCTGCTCACCCGCCGCGCGCTACGGCCGCTGACGACGCTGTCCTCCGGCGCGCGTGACATCGCCCGCTCCGGCGACGTCGCCGAGCGCCTACCCGAAGCCCGCACCCACGACGAGGTCGCCGAGCTGGCCGGCACGCTCAACGCGATGCTCGCCTCGCTGGAGCGCGCCCGCGAGGCCGAGCACCGCTTCGTCGGCGACGCCAGCCACGAGCTGCGCACGCCGCTCACCGCCCTGCGCGGCAACGCCGCCTACATCGCCCGCCACGGCGCCGACCCGGCCGTCCTGGCCGACATCGAGGCCGGCGCCGAGCGGCTCTCGGAACTGCTCGACGACCTGCTGGCGCTCGCGCGCGAGGACGCCGCGGCGCCCGCGCACGGTGAGCCGGTCGCGCTCTCGGAGCTGGCGGTGGGCGCCGACGAGGTGATCGTCGAGCGCGAGGTGTGGGCGTCGGTCGAGCGTCCCGCGCTCGAGCGCGCCGTCGAGAACCTCGTCCGCAACGCGCGCAAGCACGGCAGCGGCAAGGTCACGATCACCGTCGGCGGCGAGGACGGTGAGGCGTTCATCCGCGTCGAGGACGAGGGCCCTGGCCCGGCGCCGGGCGAGCCGGTCTTCGAGCGTTTCGCCCGCGGGGCCGGCGCGCAAGGCGAAGGCTCCGGTCTCGGCCTCGCCATCGTCAAGGCGATCGCCGAGCGCCACGGCGGCCGGGTCACGGTCGACGGCTCGAAGTTCACACTCGCTGTCAAAGAACTCTCAAGGTCCGCCCGTACAACTCCCTGACGATGAGAAGACTCCGCACCGCATCCCTCCCCCGCCTGCTGGCCTTCGTCGCCGTGCTGGTGGCTGTGGTCGCCGGAGCCGGCATTGCCCAAGCCGCCCTCACCGGCGCGCAGAAGCCCGCTCCCAAGGCCCTCGACCAGGCCGTCCTCGACGCCGTCAACGCTCCTGACGTCCAAGGCGTCACCGCCCGGATCGAGTTCACCAACAACCTCCTCCCCAGCGGCTCGCTCCCCCGCGACACCGCCTCCCCCACGCTGACGGGCGCCACCGGGCGTCTCTGGCTGGGCCAGAACGGGGCCCTGCGCCTCGAGCTGCAGTCCACCAACGGCGACGCGCAGCTCGTCTCCGACGGCAAGAAGTTCCTCTTCTACGACGCGACGTCGAAGTCCGCGTTCACGGGCACCCTCCCCCAGGACGACACCGCGAAGCCGGCGGCTCCCGACAAGCCGGCCACGCTGGCCGACGTCCAGAAGGGCCTGGCCAAGCTCGGTGAGATGTGGCAGCTCTCCGGCGCCACCCCGACCACCACCGGCAACCGGCCGAGCTACACCGTGCGCATCGCCCCCAAGGACGACGGCGGGCTGCTCGGTGCCGCCGAGCTCGCCTGGGACGCCGCCCGCGGGGTGCCGCTGCGCGCCGCGATCTACGCCCAGGGCTCCACGAAGCCGGTCCTCGAACTGAAGGCGACCGACGTCTCCTACGGCCCGATCTCGGCGAGCCAGCTCAACACGACCCCGCCCGCCGGGTCCAAGGTGACCGAGCTCAACCCGCCGACCGGCGTCGACCAGCACGGCCGCCCCGTGCACGTGACCGGCGTGACCGACGTCCAGAAGCAGCTCGACTTCGCGCTCGCCGCGCCCGACACGCTGGCCGGCCTCCCGCGCAAGTCGGTCAGCCTGGTCAAGTTCGGCGACTCCAAGGGCGCGCTCGCGACCTACGGCCAGGGCTTCGGCGCGATCGCCGTCTTCCAGCGCAAGGCCGATCCGTCCGGCCAGAAGCCGCTGCTCGGCGGCGGCGGCCGCGACGGGATCAAGCTCCCGCAGGTCAACATCGACGGCGACACCGGGCAGGAGATCGCGACCGCGCTCGGCACGCTCCTCACGTTCGACTCCGGCGGCGTCACCTACATCGTCGCCGGCTCGGTCCCGCCGGTCGCGGCCGAGAACGCGGCCCGGGGCCTGAAGTGAGCCAGGCGATCGAGGCGCGCGGCCTCGTCAAGCGCTACGGGCCGGTGACCGCGGTCGACCACGTCGACCTGACGGTTAGGACCGGAGACGTCTACGGCTACCTCGGGCCCAACGGCGCCGGGAAGACGACGTCGCTGCGGATGCTGCTCGGGCTGATCCGGCCCGACGAGGGCACCGCCAAGCTGTTCGGGCGCGACCCGCTGGTCGAGGGCGCACGCGCCCTCGACGGCGTCGCCGGCTTCGTCGAGGCGCCGCGCTTCTACCCGTACCTGAGCGGGCGAAGGAACCTCGAGCTCGTCGCCGCCCTCGACGGCGGCGACGCGCCCGAGCGGATCGACGACGCGTTGCACACCGTCGACCTCGCCAAACGCTCACACGACAAGGTCAAGGGGTACTCCCACGGCATGAAGCAGCGCCTCGGCATCGCCGGGGCGCTGTTGCGCGATCCGCGGCTGCTGCTGCTCGACGAGCCAACGACCGGCCTGGACCCCGCCGGCATGCGCGACATGCGCGTGTTGGTGCACCGGCTGGCCGAGGACGGGCTCACGGTGCTCCTGTCCTCGCACCTGATGGACGAGGTCGAGGATCTCTGCGACCGCGTCGCGATCGTCACCCGCGGACAGGTGGTCTACGAGGGCGCGCTGGACGAGCTGATCGCCTCCACGGCGGGCCGCTACGACCTGCGCACGACTGACGACGAGGCCGCCGCGGCGATCGCGCACCGCTGGTTCGGGATCACGAACGTCGCCACGACGACGCGCGGGATCGAGTTCGCCGGTGACGAGCGCGCCGTCGCCGCGCTCACGCTCGAGCTGGCGCAGAAGGGCATCGGGCTCCTCGCCCTCGTGCCCCGCACGGCCACACTGGAGGAATTGTTCTTCCGGATGACCGAGGGAACCCCCGAGCCCGCGCTGGAGGCCGCATGACCGCGCACGCCACCGACGCCCCGCGGCCCCGCGAGGCGGGCGCCGTCGCCGCGAGCGCGATCGCCGCGCCGGTGCTCGCGCACCGCCCGGGCGTGCGCACCGTGTACGCGTGGGAGCTGCGCAAGCTGCTCGCGCAGAAGCGCACGTACATCGGCTTCGGCTGCGCGGTGCTCGTCCCGCTGATCTTCATCGCCTCGCTGCTGGCCGACAGCGGCGGGCCCGAGGGCATCCCGTTCGGCGACTACGTGCGCGAGTCCGGCCTCGCGATCCCGCTGGTGGGCCTGTTCTTCGGCGCGTTCTGGTTCTTCCCGCTGATCACCGCGCTGGTGGCCGGCGACATCGTGGCCACCGAGGACGGCAACGGGACGCTGAAGACGATCCTCACGCGGTCCGTGGACCGCTGGCAGATCTTCGTCGCCAAGGTGCTCGCCGCGTTCACGTATGCGTTCGCCGCGCTGGTGCTGTTCGTCGGCGTCGGCCTGATCATCGGCGGGATCATCTGGGGCTTCGACCCGCTGGTGTCGCTCTCGGGCAACAAGATCAGCGTCGAGCGCTCGCTGCTGCTGCTGGGCGCGACCACGCTCGCGTACTTCCTGCCGACGATGGCGGTCGCCTCGCTGGCGATCCTGCTCTCCACGGTCACCCGCAACAGCGCCGCGGCGGTCGTGGCCACGCTGATGCTCTCGCTGATCATGCAGCTGCTGGCGATCGTCACGGCGCTCGACTTCCTGCGCCCGTACCTGCTGCCCGAGCAGTTCAACGCGTGGCAGGGCCTGCTGCGCGACCCGATCGACTGGGCCCCGGTGGTGCGCGCCGCCTGGGTCAGCGCGATCTTCGGGATCCCGTGCCTGGCCTGGGCCTTCACCCACTTCATCAGGAGAGATGTCACGGGCGGGTGAGCAATTGAACCGCGCTTTCGCTTCCCGCCCTATCGTTCAATCCATGTCATTCATGGAGGCCTCATCCGCCACGCGCGCCCGTAGTTCGGCGATGATCATGGGCCAGGTCCTGTTCCTCGTCGGCGCCGCGATCGGGTTGTGCGCGCTCGGGACGGTCCTCGGTCGTGATCTGAGCCCCGGGACCGCGCAGGTCCTGTCGTTCGCCGGCCTCGGCATGCTGATCGCGCAGAACTTCATCAAGCCGCTGCGCTACGGCCCGCTCGGGATCGGCTGGCTGGCGGCGCTCGCCACGCTGATCGGGTTCGGTCTCGGCCCGACCATCAACGCGTACGCGACGGTCGACCCGAGTGGCCTGACGACCGCCGTCAGCCTGACCGCGCTGACCGTCGTCGGCATGGGCGCGGCCGGCTTCGCCTGGAGCAAGGACGTATCCGGCTGGGCCCGCCCGCTGTCGATGATCGTGCTCGTCGCCGTCGTGATCTCGATCATCGGGATCTTCGTCGGCGGCCTCGGCGCGCTCTCGCCGGTGATCTCGCTCGTGATCCTCGCCGTCTCGGCGGCGCTGATCCTCGTGTACTTCAACTACATGCGCAAGCACGCGACCGAGGACGACGTCGTCTGGCTGGCGACGGGCATCTTCGTCTCGATCATCAACATCTTCATCTCGCTGCTGAACCTGACCCGCTAAGCGCGGGCCGCATCGACTACGCCGGGACGGCGGTCACCACGACGTTGTCCCGGTAGTGGCCGGTCTTTGCGTCGAACGGGCCGCCGCACGTCACGAGCACGAGCTTCGGCGAGCCCGCGCGGGTGTAGATGTCGGTCGGCAGCGCCGCCTTGCGCATGATCTTGATCGTCGTGACCCGGTACTTGAGGGTCTTAGCGCCCTGGGTCACGGTGACCGTGTCGCCGCGCCGGGCGCTCTTGAGCGCGTAGAACGCGCCCGCGCCGGCCTTGGCGCTGTCGACGTGGCCGGCCAGCAGCGCCGTGCCGGCGTCGTCGCCGGGCGTCGCGCCGTCGCGCCACCAGCCGACGCGCTTGATGTTGTCGGGGATGCCGAGGGCGCCGGACTTCATGTCGATCCCGATCGCCGAGACCTGCGCGTCGATCCCGAGCCGGGCGAGCTTGACCCGCGACGGGCCGCCGCTGCCCTGCGACACGTAGGCGACCGTGTCGCCGCGGCCGCCGAGGATCGCGGGCGCGCCGAGCGAGGTCTCCGCCTCAACCTGACAGTCCGCCTCGTGCGCGGCGATCGTCTCGGTCGCGGCGATCTTCTCCCGGAACACGTAGAACCCGACCCGCTGGACCGTCGCCTTCTCGGTCGTGTAGGTGCCGTCGCCCGTGACGTTCACCGTCCCCTTCCAGTACGGCGCGCCCGCGCAGTCGATGTCCGCGCGTGATGCGTACGGGCCGTAGAGCGCGACCTCGACCGTGGCGGGGGTCTTGCCCAGCCCGGTCACCACGAGCGTGTCGGAGATCTGCCCGTCGGGGCGGACCGCGGTGTCCGAGACCTTCGTCGTCACCTGCGGCGCGGCCTTGGCCAGCGTCGTCTCCGACGCCTCGCCGCACGCCGTGGTGATGGCGTCGTAGGCCTCGGTGCCGGCGATCCCTTCCCGGTAGGTGTAATAGCCTGCGGCGGTCAGCGCGACCGGCGCGGTCGTGTAGGTCCCGTCGCCGTTGGCCGGGAAGGAGCCCGTCCAGAACGGCGTGCCCTCGCACTTGATCGCGTCGCGGGTGGGGAACGGGCCCCACAGCTCGACGTTCACGGTCGCGCTGAGCTTCCCGAGGCCGGAGACGACGGCGGAGTCGGAGATCTGGGCGCCGGGTGCGGTCTCCTGGGCGCTGACCTGCGTCGTGACCGTCGGCACACCGCGGATGATCGTCGTCTCCGATGCTTCCGCACACGCCGTCTCGACCCCGGCGATCGTGTCGCTCTCGGCGATCGCCTCGCGGTAGGTGTAGTACCCGGCCGTGTCGAGCTTGACGGGCGCGGTGACGTAGTCGCCGTCGGCGGCGACCGCGATCGTGCCCGTCCAGATCGGCGCGTCGGTGCACTTGATCTGGTCGCGCGCGGAGTACGGGCCGTACAGCGCGGCCTGGACGGTCGCGCTCTGGCCGCCGAGCCCGCTGACGTTCACGGTGTCGGTGATCGAGGCGCCCGGCGCCGCGGTCTGCGCGCTGATCTGCGTCGCGAGCTTCGGCTGGGCGCGGACGGGCGCCTGGAGCTTGACCGCCGGCTTGGCGATCGCCGCCTGGACGAGCCGCTGCGCGTTGCGCGCCGACTGGCCCTTGGTCGGCGCGAACAGCGCCGGGGTCACGTCAGGCAGCGAGGCCGCCGTCGCGTCGAGGTCGATGCCGTTGCCCGGATCGGTGCCGGTGATCGTCGCCTTGGCGACGCCGCCGTCCCCGGTGCTCACCGAATCCGGCACCCCGCTCGCCCCGGTCGCCTTGAGATCGACGTCCACGTTGGGCACCCGCCGCCCGCTGGAGGTCAGCACCTCGACGGTCAGCTGCGCCTCCTGGCCGGCCACGAGTTTGTCCGGCAGCGTCGCCTTGACCTTGTAGGGCCCGGCGAAGCGCTCGGCGTCGCTGACGACCTTCGCGTAGATCGCCTGGCTCGGAGCGGAGAGCGCCTTCGGATCGGCCTCGCCCGGCGCGCCGTCACCCATCAACTGGTGGACGTAGATCATCACCGCCGCCTGCTGCGTGGCGTCGTTGGAGCGCCCGTAGCGCCACAGCGCGCGGTTCATCTTGCGCAGGTTGCTCGCCGAGACCGCCTTGCCCGCCTTGTTCTTCAGTCCCGCGGCCGAACGCTGCTCGTAGCCGAAGGTCTTCGACGGGTACCAGAACCGCAGATCGATGCAGAACGTCCCGCCGGTCACCCCGTCGATCGCGCCGCGATAGTCGCCGAACCAGCGCGGGCCGTACCGGTAGGTCCGGTAGGAGCCCTGGCCGGTCGTGCCGCAGGTGTCGCGGCCCGCCTTCGCGCAGGGATCGTTCTGATTCGGCGGCTCCGCCGCCCGGGCGACCCCGCCCGTGATCAGGAACAGGGCGAAGAAAAGGGTCAGACGGCGCACCATTGAGCGCATTACTACCACCCGTGGCGGACGCCGTGAGGGTCAGCCGGTCACGTTCACCCGCCTCGTGACCACAGTTGGCGCGCTGTCGGTCGTCGTGGCCGTCACCCGGACGTTGGCGACCAGCGCCCGCCGCGATCCCATGGCCTTGCGCAGCGTCCGCACCCCGGCGGCGCTCAGCCGCGGGCGCACGGTGACCGTCTTGCCCGCCGGCAACGACTGCGGCGCGAAGCTCAGCGAGACCGACGGGCGCTTCTTCCCGGCGCGCGGGGCGAGCTTGACGACCACGGCCACCTTGCAGGGCAGGTCGCAGTTCACGCGCAGCGGGAACTGGCGGATCCCGAAGAGGTTCGTGGTCCGCGTCGGGTTGACCGTCAGCTCCGGCGGCGGCGGCGCGGGCTGGTTGTAGAGGATCGGGTCCGGCGGGTTCTGGACGGCCGGCAGCGGCGCGCAGGCGCCTGCGGTCGCCGCCTGGAACTGCTGGACGCGGTTGTTGTCGGAGTCGCCGACGGTGACCACGCCGCGGCAGTCGACGGCGATGCCGACCGGCTGGATGAACTGCCCGGCGCCGATGCCGCGCTCGCCGAACGCCGTCACCGGCGTGCCGTCCGGGGTGAACTCCTGCACGCGGTCGTTGCCGCGGTCGGCGACCCAGAGGTTCCCGGCCGCGTCGGTGGCGACCCCGGCAGGCGAGCGCAGCTGGCCGAGTTTCGATCCGGTCCCGCCCATCTCGGCGACGTCGCCGCCGGTGGCGGTCGAGACCGTGATCTTGTTGGTCGCCGCGTCCGCGCCGTAGACCCGCGAGCCGTCGGGGGAGACGGCGATCCCGCGGATCGCCCGGAACTGCCCGAAGGAGCCGAGGTGGGTGCCGAGCGCCGAGAAGCGCACGATCCGGCCGTTGCCGGTGTCGGCGACGTAGACCGTCCCGCCCGGCGAGACCGCCAGCGCCGACGGCGAGAGGAGCTTGCCCGGGCCGGTCCCGCGCGAGCCGATCGTGCGGATGATCTTGCCCGCGCGGTCGAACACCAGCACCCGCGAGCGGTCCTGGTCGACCACGTAGAGCAGGCCCGAGGAGTCGAACGCGACGCCCACCGGGTCCGGCAGCAGCGTCGGGCCGGGCGCCGGCGCGCCGAACATCGCGGCGACGCTCCCGTCCGGGTTCAGCAGCACGATCCGCCCATTGATCGAGTCGGCGACCGCGCGCGTCCCGCCGGCGTCCGCGGCGGTGCCCATCGGCTGGATGAACTGCCCCGCGGCGCGCCCGGACGAGCCGAAGGACCCGAGCGAGGTGCCGCCGACGTCGAAGACGTCGATCCGGTTGCCGCCCGGGTCGGCTACGAAGGTCCGCCCCGTGGCGTCCACCGAGATCCCGCGCGGGAACTGCAGCTGGCCGGGCCCGGAGCCGAAGGCGCCCCAGCGGGCGCGGTACGTGTAGCCGGGCGCCGGCCCGTAGCGCACGACGCGGTGGTTGGAGTTGTCGGCGACGTACAGGCGGCCGGAGGGGTCGGCGGCGACGTCATACGGGTTCTGCAGCTGCCCCGGCTGGTTGCCCTCCCCCGTGCCCACCGTGGTGATGAACGTCCCGCCGGTGTTGAAGATCGCCAGGCGATGGTGGACGTCGTCGGCGACGATCAGCCGCGAGCCGGAGACGGTCAGGCCCTGGGGCCGCGAGAGCCGGCCGGGTGCGACGATCACGACCGGCGACGTCCCGTCCGCCGCGAAGCGCTGGATCCGGTCGTTGCGCGTGTCCGCGACGTAGACCGAGCCGTCGGGCCCGATCGCGATCCCGCCGCCCGCGCCGGAGTCGTTCCCGCCGCCCGCGCCGAAGTGGAACTGCCCGGGCGCGCTCCCGCTCGAGCCCCACGAGTTCAGCAGTGAGCCGTCGGCGGCGAAACGATCGATCCGGTCCGCCCCGTCGACCACGTAGACCGAGCCGTCGGCGGCGACCGCGACGCCGCCCACCGCGGACAGCTGGCCCGGGCCGGAGCCGGCGACGCCGATCTCACGCAGGAAGGTGCCGTCCGGGCTGAAGACCTGGACCGTGTGCGAGAGTTGGTCGCCCACATAGACCGATCCGTCCGGGCCGACGGCGCTGGCCTGCGGGAAGCGCAGCACGCCCTCGGCGCGCTGGCCGATGACGCCGGCGGTCGAGTACGGGCAGGGATCGGCGCCGGGGCAGGCGGCGGTGGCGACGGAGGGAGCGGCGAGGATCAGGGCAGCCGCGAGCGCGGCGACGAGAGAGCGCATCGAGGCTCCCAACCCACGCGGCGCGCGAGAGTCGCGCTGGTCCCCGTGAGGCGGCCACGGCGGATCGCCGGCCAGATCACCGGTCGCCGCTGCCCGCGGCGGCCGCCGCGGTCGTACTGGTTGTCCGGTGGCGGCGGCCGCCGCCCGGCAGCGGCGGGCGGGGCCCGCCGGAATCCGTCGTGGCCGCGGAACGGGGACCTAGCTATTCAGGCGGCGTAGCGAAGCGGCGATCGCGAGCATCTTCGAGTTCGAGAGCTTGCGGTCGAGCGTGTTCGTCACGTAATAGACCCCGCGCGGGGTCTTCCAGGCGACCTGGCGCAGCTTGCTGCCGTCGTAGAAGAGCAGCAGCCGGCGGCCATTGATGACCCGCACGCGGTCCGGGCTGTCGAGCAGCGGCGGGGTCTTCCAGGTCATCCCCTGGACGCCGTAGTACTCGCCGGGGGCGCCGGTCGAGATGACGATCCGGTAGGCGCGCTGGAGCGTGCCCTGCTCGTCGCGCAGCGAGTAGACGCGCGGCGTGTCGTTGGCGTAGCGGGAACCGAGGGTCCGGTACTCCGGGAAGTAGAACGGCAGGTTCTTCAGCCGCGGCGCGGCGAGCACCGCCATGTCCTCACCCAGCCGGCGCGCGTTCTCCAGGCCGGCCGTGGCCGAGGCCTTCGTCGCCTTCTTGTCCTTCTTGGCCTTGGTCGTGCGCTTCGGGTTGACCGTGCCCTCGCCGGTCATGAACTGGTCGTAGGCCTTCTGCAGCGTCTCGTTGGAGAGATACAGCCGCGTGTCGGTCTTGGCGTCCTGGGCCTCGGTGATCCCGGCCGCGAGCGAGATCTGGTTCACCGGCGCGTGGTGGATCGCCAGGTAGACCGCGGTCTTGATCATCCCGGCGAGGTTGCGCCGCGAGAGGAACTTCTTGTCGAAGCGGAAGTAGCTGCGCATCGTGCCGAGGAAGTTCTCGGCCGAGCTGAGGTTCTTGAGCTTGTCGACCGCGGGCTGGGACGCCGCCTGGCGCAGGAACTCCTGCTGGCGCGCGTTGCGGAAGAGGTCGGAGTCCGTGTGGCGGTAGCGGACGTAGGCGAGGGCGTCGGAGCCGACGAGCCGCTGGTAGCCCGGCTGGATGTCGATCGCCGCGAACCCGGTGCCCTCGGGGTTGTTGTAGTGCTGGTCGACGTCGACGTAGACGCCCTTGATGTAGTTGACCGCCCGCTGGAAGCCGTTGAAGTTGACGTCGATGACGCTGTTGATCGTCATCTCGTGCCCGGTCGCGTTGGAGAACAGCAGCTTCACCGTGTCCAGCGTCAGCGCCGGGCCGCCCTCGTCGTAGGCCTGGTTGATCTTCGTGTTGTCCGTGTAGCCGGGGATCGTCACCGCGAGGTCGCGCGGGAGCGACATGACCGCGATCCGGTTGCGCTTGGGATCGAGGCGGACGAGCACGATCGTGTCCGAGTGCGGCTGCTCGGCCTGCCCATAGAGCTTCGCGTCGGTGGAGGTCTTGGCGCGACGGTCGGAGCCCAGGATCAGCAGCGTCCGCGGGCCGCCGGGCTCGACGTCCGGGAGCTTCTCCTCGGGGATGTCGTCCAGCGGCGGCGGAGCGGGCGGCGCGCCCTTGGGCACGGCGGGGGGCTGGATCTGCAGGTAGCCGGCCCCGGCGACGCCCGCGGTCGTCGCGATGAAGACGGTGAGTACCCCCGCGAAGGCTTTCGCCAGCACGGCGGCGCCCACTCGCGGCGGCCGTTCCGTGCGGTTCCGGCGCCATGACATTCGCGTGAAGCGTAGTGGTAGGTCCGGAACTTCCGACCGCCTAGCCTGTTGGCAGCCAGTGGTGAAGGCACGCCGGACACTCCCCGCGGCCGCGGCTCTGCTCGCGCTCGCCGCCCCCGCGCCCGCAAGCGCGGCCCGCCACAAGGCACCGGAATTGACCCGCATCCGGTGCGTGCCCGCGACCACGGCGACGTGCAAGTCGCAGATCAAGGTCACGATCGGGCGCCAGCTCCAGCTCTCGGGCAAGCGACTGACGAAGGGGATGCGCGTGTCCTTCCGCTGGTCGCGCGGAGCGCTCGCCACCAAGCTCGACCACTCGCGGGTCGGCTACGTCGCCCGGGTCCCGCCAGGGACGGGGGCCGGCAGCGTGAACGTCACGGTCTCAGACCGGGCCGGGCGCCGCTCCAACGTGAAGAAGATCACGGTGACCGCTCCGCCCGCCGTCACCCCGAACGCGCCGACGGCGCCGGGGGCGCTCCCCGCCCCGTTCCAGGGCAACGGCATGTGGATCTGGGAGCTCCCGCGCACCGAGGGCGGCGACGTCGCCGCGATCGCGGCGCGCGCTCACGCCGCGCAGATGTCGACGGTGTTCATCAAGAGCTCCGACGGCGCGTCGAGCCGCTGGGACCAGTTCAATGCGGGCCTCGTCCAGGGGCTGCACGCCAACGGCCTGCGCGCCTGCGCCTGGCAGTTCGTCTACGGCAACGACCCGGCCGGCGAGGCGGCACTGGGCGTGGACGCCGTCGCCGCCGGCGCCGACTGCCTCGTGATCGACGCCGAGTCGCAGTACGAGGGCAAGTACGCCGCCGCCCAGCAGTACATCGCCGCGCTGCGGGCCGCGCTCGGCCCGGGCTACCCGATCGGCCTGACGTCCTTCCCGTACGTCGACTACCACCCGCGGCTGCCGTATTCGGTCTTCCTCGCCCCGGGCGCCGCCCAGGTCAACCTGCCGCAGGTCTACTGGAAGGACATCGGCGGGACCGTCGACGCCGTCTCCGCCCACACGCTCGCGGCGAACCGCATCTACGGCACGCCGATCGCCCCGCTCGGGCAGACCTACGACAACCCGCCCGCCGAGGACATCGCGCGCTTCCGCTCGCTGTGGGCGGCCTACGGCAGCGGCGGGCTGTCCTGGTGGTCCTGGCAGGCCACGGGCGACGCCGAGTGGGGCGTGCTCGGCCTGCCGGTGGAGCCGGTGCCCGCGCCGCCGCCGGACCCGGGCTGGCCGGCGCTGGTCAAGGGCAACAAGGGCGATCAGGTCGTCTGGCTGCAGCAGCACCTCGCGTCCTTCGACCCCGCGGTGACGGTCTCGAGCACCTTCGACGCCGCGACCGACACGGCGCTGCGCAACTTCCAGACCGCGCGCAACCTGCCGGTCACCGGGACGACGGACGCGCTGACCTGGCAGGCGGTGCTCAGCCTTCCGCTGCAGCCGGTGACGTGGACGAAGAAGTAGGTAGGAGCAACATTTTTACGTCTTGATGCTCGCAAACGGGCCAGCTGCGATTCCCGCGAGCACTTCGAGGGCGCGTCGCCTGACCCACGGCATGCGTGACACGGGACCCATCAACCGGTCCCGTGGCCATGCGGCCAGGTCGAGGTCGTTTTGGAAGACGACGTTGAGCGCCCGCGCACCGAAGCCGTAGAAGCGCGCCTGGGCCCGCCGCGCCGCCTCGAACGCGTCCAGCGACTCCGCGTCCACCAGGGCCGCCGCGTCCATCAGCGCCAGGTTCGCGCCCTGGCCGAGCTGCGGGCTCAGGGCGTGCGCGGCGTCGCCCACCAGCACCAGCGTCCCGTCATGCCACGCCGGCAGGGAGACCTGCCGATAGGACGCCGGCATCAACTGCTCCATCGACGTCAGCCCGCCCAGCACGGGTTCGGCGACCGGCGCCAGCGACAGCAGGTCGGCGCGGAACGCGCCCACGCCCGCTGTACGCACCGCGTCGATGCGGTCCAGGCGCACCGACCAGAAGATCGACACCGCGCCGGCGCCGGTCGGGAGGAAGCCGACCATCCGGCTCGCGCCGTCGAAGTACTGGTCCAGGCGGCCGTCGAAGCTCCCGGCCGCGTCCGGGAAGATCCCCCACAGCGCGCCCCAGCGGTGGTCGTGGATGCGCGCGCGGACGGGCAGGAAGCGGCGCATGGCCGAGCGGGCGCCGTCGGCACCGACGATCCGGTCATACGGGCCGTAGCGCGCCCCGCCGGCGTCGATCAGCGTGCGGTCCTGCCGGCGGACGATCTCCACGCCCGGCAACAGTGCCGCGCCCGCGCGCGCCGCCGCCCCGCGGAGCGCGGTGAACAGCGCTCCGCGGTGGACGCCGAGCCCGTGCACCTCCTCCCCCAGCCCCGCATAGGCGAGGTCCATGAAGCGGCGGCCGCCGACGGTCGTCCCGACCACCTCGGAGACCCGGGCGGCGCCAGCGGCCACCTCGTCCAAAACGCCCAGCCGCCGCAGCACGCCGATCCCGGTCGGCTGCAGCAGCAGACCCGCGCCCACTGGGCCAGGATTCGGCGCCCGTTCGAGCACCTGTACGTCATGCCCGGCGCGCGCATAGAGCGCCGCGGCGGCCAGGCCCGCGGTTCCAGCTCCGACGATTCCGATTGCGCTCAAGAAACTCCCATTCCGTGGCAAAACTTCCCAGAACCTTCATCAGACTCGTCATTGCGCCGACTCCTGGAGCATGACCTCCATTCGCAATCTCCCGCTCGCCGCAAGGCTTGGAGGCGCCTTCGGTGCACTCTGCCTGATGCTGGCGCTCGTTGCCTTCACCGGCGTGCACTCGATGGGCGGGGTACGCGACGACTCCGAGAACCTCGCCAACCGGCACCTGCGCTCCGCCGAGCTGCTCGGCGCGATGCAGCAGCGGGCCAAGGACAACCTGAGCCTCGTCTCGCAGCATCTCTACGTCTACGACGGCGACCTCGCCGCCGAGGACAAGATCGTCGCCGAGCTGAAGGTCAACTGGGCCAAGAACCAGGCCGACAGCGCGACGCTCGCGAAGCTGCTGACGGGCACCGCCGCGGGCGACGAGTTCGCCACGTACGCCGCGTCGCGCGACCGGTTCGTCGACGAGCAGAAGCGCGCGGTCGAGAACTCGCGCAAGGAGACCCTCGCCAACGCCGAGGAGCGCGACGCGTCGCGCGCGATCTTCACGGACGAGCTGCTCAAGACCGACACCGACTTCGAGGCCGCCGGCGACAAGCTGATCGCCGCGTCCTCGGACATGGCGGCCGTCGCCGTGAAGGAAGCCGAGGCGACCGCGACCTCCGGCACCCGCTTCATCATCGTCATCTCGCTGCTCGCGATCGCCGCCGCGATCGGGATCGCGCTGTGGATCGTGCGCTCGGTCACCCGCCCCGTGAAGGCGCTCAGCGTCCGGATGACGAGCCTCGACGAGCACTGCCTGACCGGCCTCGCCGCCGGTCTGGATGCGGTCGCCACGGGTGACCTGACCCAACCCCTCACGCCGGTCACCACGCCGGTCGAGAACCCCGCCACCGATGAGCTGGGCCGTCTCTCGAGCACGTTCAATCAGATGCTGGGCAAGGCCAAGCACTCCATCGAGGCCTACAACACGATGCGCGCCGAGCTCAGCAGCGCGATGGCCGAGGTCGCCGAAGGCGCCGGCACCGTCGCCTCCGCCTCGCAGGAGATGGCCTCCACCAGCGAGGAGGCCGGCCGCGCCGTCGGTGAGATCGCCTCCGCCGTCAGCGACGTCGCCCAAGGCGCCGAGCGCCAGGTCCGGATGGTCGAATCCACCCGCCAAGCCGTCCAGGAAGCCGCACGCGCCGCCGGCGCCTCCGCCCAGACCGCGACCGCCACCGCCGAAGCCGCCGAGCAGGCCCGCGAAGTCGCCCAAGAAGGCGTCCACGCCGCCGCCCAAGCGACCGACGCGATCCGCGAAGTCGAACGCTCAAGCGCCCAGGTCGGCACCGCCATGCTCGGCCTCGCCACCAAGAGCGAACAGATTGGCGGCATCGTCGACACCATCACCGGCATCGCCGAACAAACCAACCTGCTCGCGCTGAACGCCGCCATCGAAGCCGCCCGCGCCGGCGAACAAGGCCGCGGCTTCACCGTCGTCGCCGAAGAAGTGCGCAAGCTCGCCGAGGAGTCCCAGAGCGCCGCCGGCCAGATCAGCAAACTCATCGAAGAGATCCAGGCCGAGACCCAGAACGTCGTCATCGTCGTCGAAGAAGGCAATCAACGCACTGCCGACGGTGTTGCGACGGTCGAGCAGACCCGCGAGGCGTTCGAGGCCATCGGCATCGCCGTCGCCGACGTCACCGGCCGCGTCAACGACATCGCCACCGCCGTGCACCAGATCAGCGCCGAAGCCCAACGCGCCGAACACGACATCACCGAAGTCGCCGCCGTCGCCGAGCAGTCCTCAGCCTCCGCCGAGCAGGTCTCGGCCAGCACCGAGCAAACCAGCGCCTCCACCCAAGAGATCGCCGCCTCCGCCCAAGAACTCGCCGCCACCGCCGAACGCCTCGACAGCGTGGTTGGCCGCTTCAAGCTCGCCGTGTAGAGTGATGCGCATGGAGTCCGCCGCCACCACGTTCGTGACGCGCGCCTCCATGTGCATCGCCATCATTATTCGCTAGGCCCGCGGTGAACACCGCGGGCCTTTGTCGTCCCTGAGGGACGTCAAGCGGCGGGTACGCGCGTGGCGATCGGTTCGGGGACGAGAAAGGTCCCCACATGCTGCTCCTTCCCCCCGGCATCGCCCCCTCGTCCGTCACCCGGCTGGCGCTCGACGTCTCCGACGCCCCCGGCGTCCTGCTGCGGGTCCTCGGCATCTGCCAGCGCCGCGGCGCGCAGGTCCTCGCGATGACGTACGCGCACCCGCGGCTCGAGCTCGCCGTCAGCGCGGACGAACGCCACCTGCAGCTGCTGCGCGGGCGCCTGGAGAACGCGATTGATGTGCTCACCGTCGACTACGCGCCATAGTTGCCGTTGAGAGTTCTCCGCGACTTCTCACTTGGCGCTCAGCATGTGAACGGGTTAGGAATGACCCAGTCAGTGGAGCGAGGAGGGTCTGAGTGCTGGTCGCGGAGGGCGCGGACGCACGGCCGTCGGTCCGCGGCGCCGCAACGACGCGGCCGCTGCGGGTCCTGGTCGTCGACGATCACGAGGTGCTGCGCAGCGGACTGCGCTGGCTGCTGAGCCGCGTGCCATGGGTCGAGCGCTGCGCCTGCGCGCGCAGCGCCGACGAGGCGCTGCTGCTCGCGCGGTCGATCGCGTTCGACGTCGCGCTGGTCGATGTCGACCTCGGCGCCGAGTGCGGGCTGCAGACGTGCGAGCGCCTCAGCGCGTTCGTGCCGAACACCGCGCTGCTGACCTCGCGCTGGGACCTCGTCCCGATGCGCACCGCCCGCCAGGTGGGCGCGCGCGGCGTGATCGCCAAGGACCGCCCGGCCCGCGCGCTGCTCGAAGCGGTCCGCGAACTCGCCGCGGGCGGCGCCTGCGAGCCGGACCCCTCCCCCGCCGGCGCGGTGCGCTTCATCCCGCGTGAGCGCGAGATCCTGCGCCTGGTCAGCGCGGGACTGACCAACGCCGAGATCGGCGCGTCGCTCTACCTCGCCCCCGGGACGATCAAGCACCACATGCTCGAGCTCTACGACAAGCTCGGCGCGCCCAACCGTGCCGCCGCGGTCCACGCGGCGCGGCGTCTCGGCGTGCTCGCCGATCACCGCGCGGAGCAGGAGACGTCGGGCGCACCCGCCGGTGTGCGGGTGAGCGTGCTGGTCGCCGACCCGGACGACGTCCGCCGCACCGGCCTGCTGCTCGCTCTGCACGGTCGCGCGTGGGTCAGCGCGTGCAGTGGCGCGCGCGACGCGGAGAGTGCGCTGGATGCCGTCGAGCGGATCGCGCCCGACATCGCGCTCGTCGCCGGCAAGGACGTGAGCCGCACGTTGAGCGCACGCGGCGTGCGCACCCTGCTCGTCCGCGACGACGAGGCGGACTCCCCCGCCGAGTTGCGCGACGCGGGGGCGACCGGCGCGATCCGCCAGTGGTGGACGAGCGAGCGCGTCGCCGACGCCGTCGCCCGTGGGTGTCGACCCGCCCAGCCGCGCGAAGCGGTGGCGCCGGAGGGCGCCGGCCTCCCGGTGGTCGTCTCCCCACGTGAGCACGAGGTCCTGGCGGCCTTCGCGACCGGGGCGACCAACCCCGCGATCGCGGCCGACCTCGGGCTCTCCCCGAACACCGTCAAGCAGCACGCCTCCTCGATCTTCCGCAAGCTCGGCGTCCGCAACCGCGCCGAGGCCGTTCGCCGGGCGAACGACCTCGGGCTGCTGCTGCTGACCTAAAGCCCACATAAGGGGCCAGACCCCTTATGTGGCGTTTAGGTTAGTTGTCGGTGCGGATCGGCATCTCGACCGCGTCGGCTCCGACGCCGGCGAACGAGAGGATGCTGTGGGCGAGCACGTCGGTGAACTCGTCCAGGCCGTACTGGCTCAGGTTGAACACCGTGTCGCACCACTCGTGGTAGCACGGGTCGGCCTGGATGCCGGCCTGGCCGCCGGTCCCGGCGGTCGACGCAGCGTTGTCGGCCACCTGGGCCGCGGTCTTGATGCCCTCGGCGCCGGTGTAGAAGCCGGTCGCGGGCACGCCGCGGGTCGCCGACGGGCGCCGCCACTGGGCGTAGTCGGACCGGTTGTCGAACGGGTAGTCGACCTGCTTGACGTTGAGCTTTGAGTTGAGGTAGTCGATGTGCGTCTTGCTCAGCGTCGCCTCCGCGGCCCGCTGAGCGGCCGGGAGCGTCGGCTCCGTCACGTCGTTCGGGACGTACATGAACGGGATCCAGTTGGTCGACGCGATCATGTCGTAGTCGAGCATCGCCAGCGTCTGGGTCGTCTGCAGCGAGTTGAGCTGGTTGACGAAGAACGTCGAGCCGAACAGGCCCTGCTCCTCACCCGAGAACCAGCCGAAGCGGATCTTGTACTTGGGCGTGATGCCGAGCTTCATGATCTGGCTGGCGATGGTCAGGTTCATCGCCGTGCCGGTGCCGTCGTCGTTGATGCCCGGGCCGGCCGCGACGCCGTCGATGTGGGCGCCGACCTGGAGCACGCGGGTCGGATCGCCGCCGGGAGTCTCGGCGCTGATGTCGTAGTCGATCCGCAGCGTGAGGTTGTTGTCGGACTTGAAACGCAGCGTGACCGGGCCGGTCTGCGCGGCCTCGTAGAGCTGCTGGCCGAGCGCGTAGGTGACGCCCAGGCCGACCGTGCCCGGGTAGGTCTGGGAGACGTAACGCGCGGATGCGGTACGGCCGGTTTGGCCCTCGTTCATGATGATCAGGCCCTTGGCGCCGTTGGCGCGGGCGTTGATCGCCTTCACGAGCTCGGTGCAGCCGCCGCGCTGGACGAGCACGAGGTTGTCCTTCACCGCGGCCGGGAAGTCGCTCATCGAGCACCCGCTGCGCACGGTGTCGGCGGTCGCGGGCGGCGGGATCTGGATCCGCGCGGCCGGGATCACCTGCGCGGTGATGTCCGCGCTCTGGCTCCAGGTCATCTGCGCGAAGTCGCTCGTCGCCGCGGTCCCGTTGACGAACGTCTTGCCGTTGGGCAGCGTCGTCTGGTTGGGCGACGTGACGACCTCGAGGGTCGACGGGGTCCGCTCCGACCACGCGTTCGGGGACGACGTGTTGGCGTAGGGAACGAGCGTCGGGTTGTACCCGATCTTGCGCAGCTCGCCGATGACGTAGTTCACCGACTCGAAGTTGCCCTGGGACGCCGTCAGGCGATTGTTCTCATTCGACAGGCCGATGGCGTTCAGGCGCTGTTCGTAGCGCAGGACTTCGGCTCGCGTGACCGCGTTTCTCAACGCAGTGGTGTCAGGGTCCGCCGCAACGGCCTGGGCTGGCGCAACGCTCAGCAGGCCGAGGGCGAGCACCGCAACGGTCTTCCGCACGATCTCTTCCTCATCCGATGTGAAATGGATGCGAGCTCGACGGGACGGGCGGTGCTCACAGGCCAGCGAACCTAACGGCTTCGGCGCGCGCGTACGCACAACCCGACCGTTCGGGTTCCCCCGAACGGCCAAACCTCCGACGCAGCGTAGTAGACGCGGTGATGATGGGTGCGGGGACGGGCTGATTGATTCGTGGATCGGCCCAAGAGAGGGATTACGCAGTGCTGAATACGAGAAGACGGCGTACGCTGGCGTGCGCCGGTGTGACTGCTGCGCTGTGCGCGGCGATCGCACCCCAGGCCCTAGCCGGCCCGCTCAACAAGGGTGGCTCGGTGGACCTCCTGACGGAATCCAACGTCCGCATCGGCAATCTCCCCGCGGCCGCCAAGGTCGGCGACAAGATCGCCGCGGCCGGCGACTTCAATGGCGACGGCATCCGGGACGTCGCGCTCGGCATGTGGATGCTCGGTGCCGACGGCCCGACGCGCGCCCAGGCGGGCGCGATCTACGTGGTCTACGGCAAGGCGTCGCAGGGCGCGTCCGTCGACCTCGCCGCCCTGGGCTCGGGCGGCGTCCGCATCGAGGGCGCGGTCGCCAACGACCACGCCGGCTGGTCGCTGACCGGCGTCGGCGACGTCAACGCCGACGGCAAGGACGACCTGCTGATCGGCACCCCGTGGGCCGACCCGGGCACGCCGGCCAAGACGAACGCCGGTGGCGCGCGCGTGGTCTACGGCCGCGCCGCGACGACCGAGATCGACCTCGCGACGGACACGCAGGGCTTCCGCATCGACGGCGCCGGGGAAGGCGACCGCGCGGGCTACTCCGTGGCCTCGGGCGACGTCAACGGCGACGGCCGCCGCGACTTCGTGCTCGGCGCGATCGGCACCGCCTGCCGCAACGGCGGGCTGCCGAAGGTCTGCGAGGGCGACGCGGGCGCGGCCTACGTCGTGTTCGGCAAGGCCACCCCGACCGACGTCGACCTCGCCAACCTCGGCACCGGCGGCTTCCGGATGAACGGCGCCGCCGGCGACTCCAAGGCCGGCTGGGCGGTCGCCGCGGGCGACTTCACCGGCGACGGCATGGACGATGTCGCGGTCTCCGCGATCTGGGCCAACAACTACTCCGGCGCCACGTACGTCGTGAAGGGCAAGGCGAACGGCACTGCCGTGGCGCTCGGCGCGCTCGGCGCCGACGGCTACCGCATCGACGGCGACGCGGAGGACCAGTCCGGCTGGTCGCTCTCCGCCGGCGACGTCACCGGCGACAAGAAGCCCGAGCTCGTCATCGGCGTGCCGTTCCACGGCCAGGGCGGCTCGCTCATGTCCGGTTCCGCGTACGTGATCAAGGGCGGCGCCCTGGCGAGCGACATCACGCTCGCGTCGCTGCGCCCCGGCGACTTCCGCATCGACGGCGGCAAGACGCAGGACGGCGCCGGCTGGTCGGTGGCGGTCTCGCCCGACCTCAACGGCGACAACATCGGCGACGTCCTGCTGGGCGCCCCGGGCGTGGACCGCCCGTCCGGGCCCACGCAGGCTCCGGCCCCCAACAGCGTCGGCCCGCAGGAGTCGATCGGCGCGGCGTACGTCGTCTACGGCAACCCGAGCCCGGCGAACGTCAACGTCGGCGCGATCACGGGCAAGGGCCAGCTGCTCATGGGCGGCGGCGGCTTCCGCTGGGGCGACCAGGCCGGCTGGAACGTGGCCGGGCTGGGCGACATCTCCGGCACCCACACCAACGTGGCCGCCGTCGGCATCCCGGGCTGGGACTCCAACGCGCAGTCGCCCGTCGGCACCGGCCGTGACCGCGGCCTCGCGCTGCTGCTCAACGGCGTCTCGGCCGTCAGCGCCGAGCAGCCCGCCGGCGGCACCGTCCCGGCGACGCTCTCGCTCGCTCTGGGCACCCCGAACGCCAACCTCGGCGCGTTCATCCCGGGCGTCGCGGGCGTGTACTCGAGCACGATCGCCGCGAACGTCATCTCGACCGCCGGCGACGCTGCCGTCTCGGTCGCCGATCCGAGCGCGAACGCGACCGGGCACCTGGTCAACGGCGCGTTCTCGCTGCCGCAGGCGCTGCAGGTCCGCGCGACCAACGCGGCCAACCCGAGCACGGTGTTCGCGCCGCTCGGCACCGGCCCGCTGGCGCTGCTGGCCTACACCGGTCCGGTGAGCAACGACGCGCTGACGTTCGGCTTCCGCCAGAACATCGCGGCCAACGACGCCCTGCGCACGGGCGCCTACAGCAAGACGCTGACCTTCACGCTGTCGACCACGACACCGTGAGCTAAGCCGTCACTAGCCGGCGAGTCGCTCGACGAGCGCTCGCTCGTCCGCTCCGAACCAGGGCGGCTCGCCGGCTTTGGCGTTCTCAGTGACGCGGTGCGCCTTCGAGGACGCGGGGATCGCCACGGTGATCCTCGGGTCCGAGAGGACGTACTTCAGCAGTGCCTGGGCCCAGGTCTCGACCCCCAGCGGTTCGAGGTCCTGGGCCTTCGGCGCGTTGGCGACCAGCCGGCCGGCGCCGAGCGGGCGCATCACGATCACGCCGAGGCCGAGTTGCTCGGCGAGCGGGAGGATGCGCTTCTCGACCTCGCGCTCGTGCGGGTTGTAGGGGATCTGGATCGCCGTGATCCGGCCGCTGCGCATCACGCTCTCCAGCTCGCCGAAGGCCGACGGGCTGTAGTGGGTGGCGCCGATCTGGCCGACCTTGCCGTCGTCGCGCAGCAGCTCGAGGAGGTCGAGTCGCTGGCGCAGGGCGACGAGGTTGTGCACCTGGTAGAGGTCGACGCGGCCGCCGTAGAAGTCGATCGCGCGATTGGCCTGGCGCCGCGCCTCGGCATCGTCGGGCGTCCAGAGCTTGGTGGCGACGAACGCCTCGTCGCGCCTTGCTCCGAGGCCCTGCGCGAGCGTGCGCTCAGCTTCGCCGTACATCGGCGAGGAATCCACGAACGTGGAGCCGGCGTCAAGGGCGGCGCCGACGACGTCGTCGCGCCCGTCGGGCACGTCCAGCGTCTGCCACGTGCCCATGCCGACGACGGAGACCTGCGGGCCGCCGGCCCCGAGTTCGCGTAGTTCCATTCAGCCGATGATGGCGGCTCCCAGTCGCGCGGCGCCTTCCGCCAGCTCGGCGGGCGTGGCGGTGGCGAAGGAGACGCGCAGGGTCTCCTTGACCGGCTCACCCGCGTAGAAGTATTTGCCCGGGACGAACGCGACGCCGTTGGCCAGGGCGCGCGGGAGGATCTCTTCGGCGTCGTGGCCGTCGGGCAGCGTCACCCACACGAACAGGCCGCCCTCGGGCGAGGTCATGCTCGAGCCCTCCGGGAGGTGCTCGCCGAGTGCGGCCAGGAGCGCGTCGCGCCGCGGGCGGTAGTGCGCGGCGAGCCCGGCGATGTGCTCGCTCAGGTCGTGGCTCGCCAGCCAGCGCTCGGCGGCCAGCTGCGCGACCGTGCTCGTGTGCAGGTCCGCCGCCTGCTTGGCGACGGCGAGCGGGCCGCGTAGGGCCTTGGGCGCGCGCAGGTAGCCGATGCGCAGGCCGGGCGAGAGGACCTTGGAGAGCGTCTGGATGACGATCGTGCGGTCGCGCGCGGCGGGCTGCGCGGCCAGCAGGTCGACCGGCTCGCCGTCCAGGCGCAGCGCGCTGTACGGGTCGTCCTCGATCAGCCACAGGCCGGCGGTGGCCGCGGCCTCGGCGAGCGCGGCGCGGCGCGCTAACGGCATCGTGCGGCCGGTCGGGTTCTGGAACGTCGGGATCAGGTAGGCCGCCTTGGCACCCGTCCGGCGAGCGACCTCGATCAAGGCCTCCGGATCGGGCCCGTCGTCGTCACCGGGGATCGGCACCGCGTTGACGTCGGCGAGCTGGAAGGTCTGCAGCGCCGCGAGGTAGGTCGGATCCTCGACCAGGATCGTGTCGCCGGGATCGCACAACGCGGACGCGATCAGCCCGAGCGCCTGCTGGGAGCCGGTCGTGACCAGGATGTCGTGCCCGGTCGCCTCGATCCCGCTCTTGGCCATGAACGCGGCCAACTGCTCGCGCAGGGCGGGATCGCCCTCGGTCAGCGAGTACTGCAGCGAGCGGATCGCGTCGGGCCCGCTGAGCACCTCGTCGAAGGCGGCGCGCAGGCCGGGCACGTCGAACGTGTCCGGCGCCGGAAGGCCGCCGGCGAGGCTGATGATGTGGGGCTGCATCGCGGTCTCCAGCAGCTCGCGCACGGGCGAGGACTGCGTGTCCGCGAGGCGGCGGGAAAGCGGGGCGCCGGCACGCGGCGCGGGGGGCGAGATGGCCATCTGTGGCTCCTGGATCGTCATCGGAAGGGGTGTGGAGCCGCCGCCCTCCCGGCGAGCGTGCCGGGTCTACGGAGCGACGGTCGGGGCTACTCGCCTCATGCGACGTATGGTACGTACTCCGTCAGTCGGACCTGCACGCTTTTAGGTCGGCGTTAGGGGAAGCCCGAAGCGCGCGAACAGCGACGCGTCCAGGAACGCCACCGCGTCGGTGATCTCGCGCTTTCCGTCGATCGTGATCACGTGGATGGCGTTGGCGACCCACTCGCCGTCGATCAGCTTGTAGGTCCCGAAGGCGAGCTGCCCGTTCGCGCGCGTGGGGACGAAGATCCGCGGGATCGACAGCGGGCCGGTCGGGAGGAACGTGCGGATCGCCTCGCGGCCGCGATACCACTGCGCGTTGGGCGGCATCGAGAACGTCGCCTCCTCCGCGAGCATCTCGACCACCGCGTCGACGTCGCCGCGGTCCCAGGCCTCCATGTAGCGCTCGACCAGGGCGCGGATCTCGTCGTCGTCGAGCGTGGCCAGCGTCTGCTGCTGCGAGCGCTCCGGCAGCCGCTCGTCGACCGACACCCGCGCGCGCTGCATCGCGCTGTTGACCGAGGCGGGCGTCGTGTCGAGCATCCCCGCCACCTCCTTGGCGCTGAAGTTGAGCACCTCGCGCAGGATCAGCACCGCGCGCTGGTTGGCCGGCAGATGCTGCAGGGCGGCGATGAACGCCAGCTCGATGCTCTCGCGCTGCTCGTAGCCCTCGGCGAGCGCGTCGGGACACGGCTCAAGCCACATCGTCTCCCCCGCCGGTGCGTCGTCGTAGTCGATCGGGAGCACGCGCTTCGGGCGCCGGGCGATCGCGTCCAGACACGTGTTGGTCGCGATCCGGTACAGCCAGGAGCGGGTGGAGCTGCGGCCCTCGAAGCGATCGAGCGCCTTCCACGCCCGCAGCAACGCGTCCTGCAGGGCGTCCTCGGCGTCCTGGACCGAGCCGAGCATCCGGTAGCAATGGGCGTGCAGTTCGCGGCGATGGGGCTCGACGAGCGCCTCATAGTCGGCGTAAGCGGCCGTACTCATGCTGAGATCGAGGGTAAGGGATCCGGTCCACCCGCTAGAACCACACGTGGTGGCCCGCAGGCGACGACGTCGGACAGGATCGCTCGGGTACTCGCCCCGGGCCGGTTCGTTGTTCCTCTCCCCGCCCAGGGCCAGCCGGCGGCGGCGCCGTTCGCGTGGCGGCGGCGGCCAGGGCCCGTCGCTCTCGGTCATCGTCGTCGTGCTCGTGGTGGCGGCCGCGGTCATCTATGGCGCGTACGCGCTGATCTCGAGCCAGCTCCACAAGGATCACCGCCACGAGGCCGTCGAGAAGTTCACGGCGGCGTGGGTGAAGAACGACTACAAGACGATGTACGACCTGCTGGACGTCTCGAGCCGGCGCCTGAACCCGCAGATCTCGTTCGTCGCCGACTACCGGCGCGCCAACAAGGCGGCGGGCGTGGAGAAAATCACGCTCGGGACGATCGGACCGCTGCTCAGCGGCGGGATCGTGAAGGTCCCGGTGACGGTCAAGACCAAGGACTTCGGTTCGTTGAAGGGCACGTTGACCTTCCACGCGACGCAGGCGAACGACATCGCGCGGGTGGCGTGGACGCCGGAAATGGTGATGCCGGGGCTGCGCAAGGGCGAAGAAGTCCGCCGTCGCAGCGGGGCCGCCCCGCGGCGCGGCGTGATCTACGCCGCCGGCGGCCAGTTGCTCAACTCCGATCCGCTGGGCGCGTCGATCTCGGGCACCGCCGGGAACAAGCCGACCGGCCTGGAGCGGATCTACGACGACCGCCTCGGCGGACGCCGGAGCTCGTCCTTGAAGTTCGGCGACCGCACGATCGCGAAGATCGACGGCCGCACGGGCCGCTCGATCCACACCACGATCAAGTTGGCGCTGACCCGCACCGCCCAGAACGCGCTCGGATCGAAGCTCGGCGGCATCGCGGTGATCAAGCCGAGCGACGGCTCGGTGCTGGCGCTGGCCGGCCTTGCCGTCTCGGCGCCCCAGCCGCCCGGCTCGAGCTTCAAGATCATCACCGCCGCCGCGGCGCTGCAGGACGGCGTGGCCAAGCTCTCGAGCTCCTATCCCGTCCGTCAGTACGCGACCCTGTCCGGCGTCAAGCTCCGCAACGCCAGCGACGAGGAGTGCGGCGGCAGCCTCACATCCTCCTTCGCCCACTCCTGCAACTCGGTCTTCGGCCCGATCGGCGCGAAGCTGGGGGCGAAGAAGCTGGTCGCCGCCGCGGAGCGCTTCGGCTTCAACGAAACGCCGTCGCTGCCCGCGGCCAAGCCCAACTCGATCCCCAAGGCCGCCGACCTGAAGGACTCGCTCGCGGTCGGCGCGAGCGCGATCGGCCAGAACAAGGACCTCGCCACGCCGCTCGGCATGGCCTCCGTCGGCGCCACGATCGCCAACGGCGGCGTCCGTATCAAGCCGTGGGTGACCGGTTCGCGCCCGCCGCGCAAGCGCGCGGTCAGCGCCAAGGTCGCCGCGCAGGTGCGCGACATGATGATCGCCGTCGTCCAGGGCGGCACCGGCGCCGCCGCGGCCATCCCCGGCGTCACGGTCGCGGGCAAGACCGGGACCGCTGAGCTCGTCTCAACCGCCGACATCGCCCAGAACGCCAAGAACACGACCGCCTGGTTCGTGGCGTTCGCGCCGGCGAACAAGCCGCGGGTCGCGGTCGCCGTCATGCTGCCGGGGGCGGGTCAGGGCGGCGCCTCGGCCGCCCCGATCGCCAAGCGGGTCCTGCAGGCCGCGCTCTAGACGCCGAGGAAGATCGACTCGGGCAGCACCGCGGAGACGATGTACTGGCCCGCGTCGACGATCTCCGAGATCTTCAGGTCGACGACGAGGCTGCAGAGCACGTACGCGTCCTCGCGCGAGAGGCCGTACGTCTCGCCGAGATGGGCGATCATCGCCCGCGTCGCGTCCTGCGCCGCCGCGTAGAGGTCGCCGCCGACGCCCGTGGTGCCGTAGAACGCGCCGTAATTCACCGCGGGGGTCAGTGGACCCGGCGCCGTGCGGTACTGCGGCGCCGGGATGGTGCGGCCCTTCTGGACATGGAAGCGCATGACGGCGTACATCGGCGCTTCGAGGCCGGTGACGCAGATCTCGCCGTCGCCCTGGCAGGCGTGGGCGTCGCCGGTGGAGAACAGCGCGCCCTCGACCTGGACCGGGAGGAAGAGCGTCGTGCCCTTCACGAGCTGGCGCGTGTCCATGTTCCCGCCGAACGTCCCGGGCGGCATGATCGACTGCGCGGCCGCGCCCGCGGGACAGACGCCCATCGTGCCCATGAACGGCGTCAGCGGGATCGAGATGTCCTCGCGGAACTGCGTCATGTCGCCGCGCGAGAGGTCGAAGATGCGCAGGTAGGGCTCGCTGAAGTCCTCGCTCAGCAGCCCGAACCCGGGCAGGATCGCGGTCCAGCCCCAGCCCTTGGTGTGCAGGTCGACGAGCTCGACGGCGAGCGTGTCGCCCGGCTCGGCCCCCTCGACGTAGACCGGCCCGGCGAGCGGGTACACGCGCTCCCAGTCCACGCCCGCGAGCGCGCTCGTGTCGGAGTCCGGGCCGAGCTGGTCGTCGAACACGTCGCGGGTCTCGAAGACCACGGTGTCGCCGTCCGCGACGGTCAGAAGCGGTTCATTGCCGGTGTCCCACGTGTAGTGCACGCGGTCCGTGGGGCAGTAGTGCGTGCTCGCCATGGGCGGCACGATATTCCCTATACCCGGTGTCGAATGGGTTCCAGGAATCCTGGACCGCGGGCCACTGTGGAGGAACCTCCACACCCCGCATACTGCGCAGCATGAGGGAACCACTCATCACCGCCACGCTGTTCTCGATCTTCGTGGGGACGAGGGGAACGGCGAAGGCCCTGGGCGCGATCCAGCGCCTGTACGTCTAGACCAGGCCCACTCGATGGGCCAGCGCCGCGGCCTCGGTCCGTGAGCGCACGTCCAGCTTGGAGAGGATCCGCGAGACATGGACGCTCGCGGTCTTCTCCGCCATATAGAGCGCCTGGCCGATTTCCCGGTTGGTTCGCCCATCCGCGAGGAGGGAGAGGACCTGGCGTTCACGCGGTGTGAGCCCGAACGGGTCTTCGCCGGCATCCGTGGCGGGTAGCGCGGGTGCCGGCGAAGACTCGTCGGGCTCCAACCGCAACCGCGCTCGCAGGGCGAACCCCTCGATCTCCGACGCCAGCCACTCCGCGCCGATCGCCTGCGCGGCGCTGAGCGCTTGCGCGGCACTGGCGGCGGCGATCTCGCGATCGCCCCGAGCGAGCTGCGCCTCGGCCTTGCGGCGCAGCGCCTGCGCCGCGCGGTAGGGACGGCCGAGCGCCTGCCACGCGCCGACCGCGGCGGACCACAGGTCCGGGTCGTCGGCGCCCTGCGCGCGCGCCTCTTCGGCTCGCGCGCTCGTGAGAAACGCGGCTTCGACCGGCCGGTCGCCCTCCGCGCACGCCTCGACGCGCGCGATCAGCGCGGCGGCGCTGCCGACGGCGAAGGACGGGTCCTCACCCAGATCGCGTGCACGCACCGCGGCGTCGGCCTCGACGCGCACGCCCGTGGCGGCCACGCGCGCCATCCGCGCGACGTCCTGCGAGCAGAAGTCGAGCCGGTCGAGCGCGTCGTCGATCGCTCCGCGAGCCGCTTCGAGGTCGCCGGCCCGGCGTTCGAGCTCCGCGCGCAACGAGCCGAGCGGACCGATCCACTGCGGCTCGCGCGTGTCGGCGGCCACGTCGCGCGCCTCGTCGAGCAGCCGGCGCGCCTCGTCATGGTCGCCGCGCCCGAGCGCCAGCTCGATCCGCCGCAGCGCGTCGTTGATGAAGGTCGTGCCCATCGCGGGCCGGCCGGGTGACGGGAGCGCCTCCTCGGCCGCGCACCAGTCCCCCGCCTCGAACGCGAGCTCGGAGCGCAGCATCATCAGCCAGCGCCGCGGCGCGCCCTTCTCGGCGGCGAGCCGGTCGCCCTCTTCGACCACCTCGCGCGCCTCGGCCAAGCGGCCGGAGCTGAACAGCGCGTCGGCGAGGTTGACGTGCGAGTACAGGTGGTGGACGAGGCCGCGCTCGGGCATGCGCGAGAGCGCCTCGCGCAGCACCTTCTCGCCCTCCTCGTAGCGTGCGAGGCCGAACAGCGACACGCCCATGCCGTCCATCGCCCGCAGCTCGGCGACCTCGTCGCCCACGGCGCGGGCCACGGCCATGGCCTCCTGCGCGGCCTCGACCGCCTCGTCGTGGCGGGACTCGAGCATGAGCTCCTTGGCGACGCTGGCGAGCAGCACCGCGCGGACCTTGCTCGGCTCCTCGCTGAGCAGCTCGAGCGCCTCGCGGCGCGTCTCGGCGGCGTCGGCGGAGCGGCCTTGGTTGAACTGGTTGCGGGCCATGTGCTCGAGCAGGTCGGCGGTGCGCACGGGGTCGGAGTCCCCGAGCTCGTGCAGCGCGGCGCGCAGGTAGGACTCGGCGCGAGCGGGCTCGTGCTCCTTGCTGGTGGCGTGCGCGGCGGCGCGCAGCAGGCTGACATGGTCGCGCCCGGCCAGCTCCTCGGCGCCCGCCACGCGGTCCCACAGCTGCAGCGCGCGTGAATAGAGCGCGGCGGCCTCGCCGTTGGCGTGGACGGCCTCGGCGGCCTCGGCGGCGCGGACGGACGCCAGCAGCGCCTTGGGTTGATCGCCGGAGGCGAAGTAGTGGTGGGCGATGCCTGCCGCCAGGTGCGCGCCGCCGTGGGCGGGCAGGCCCTCGGCCCGCCGCTCCAGCGCCCGCGCGAGCGCCAGGTGCATGTCCGCCCGCTCACCGGGCAGCAGGTCGTCGACGACCACCTCGCGCAGCAGCGCGTGGCGGAACATGTAGCGGCCTTCCTCGTCGGTGACGACGAGCTGCGCGGCGACGGCTTCCCGCAACGCGTCGCGCAGCGCCCGCGAGTCGATCCCGGAGGCGTCGGAGAGGATGTCGTGGGTCAGCCGGCGACCGGCGGCGAGGACTCGCAGCGTCTCCTGCGAGTCGGCGGAGAGCCGCTCGATCCGCAGCATCAGCGCGTCGCGCAAGGTCGGCGGGAGCGACCCGCGGCCGTCGGTGCCCGCGGCCAGCAGCTCCTCGGCGAACAGCGGGTTGCCCTCGCTGCGGGCGAACAGGCGCGAGAGCAGATCGTCGGTGGGCGCGGCGCCGAGGATGTCATTGAGCTGGAGGCTGAGCTCGTCGCGCGTGAGCGGGAGCAGCTCGACGCGGCGGTGGCGGGCATCGCGCTCGAGCTCGGCCAGCAGCGGGCGCAGCGGGTGGCGGCGGTGCAGCTCGTCCGGGCGGTAGGTCGTGACGACGAGCACCCGCTCGCGGCACAACGAGCTCGCGAGGTAGACGAGGAACGCGCGGGTCGAGCGGTCGGCCCAGTGCAGGTCCTCGATCGTGATCATCAGGCCGTCCTCGCCGGCGAGCAGCTCCAGCAGCTCGAGCAGGCCGTCGAACAGCCGCGCCTGCGCGGTTGCCTCGTCGTCGCCGCGGGTCTCGCCCAGGCCGGGGAGGATCTGGGCCAGCGCGCAGCGGGCGGCGTCGGAGAGCTCCTTGAACGCCGGGTGGCCGGAGCGCGCGAGCGGGCGCAGCGCGCCGACGATCGGCGCGTAGGGCAGTTCGCCCTCCCCCAGCTCGACGCAGTCTCCGCCGATCACGCGGATGCCGTCCGCCCGGGCCGAGCGCTCGAGCTCCGACAGCAGCCGGGTCTTGCCGACGCCCGACTCGCCGGCCACGAAGGCCAGCGACGGACGGCCGCCGACGGCCTCGCTCAGGGCGCCGCGGAGCTCACCGAGCTCCTCGGTCCGTCCGACGAAGGTCGCGCTCGTCACCCGTGAAGCCATACGAGCAGTATCGCGCCGCGCGCCGCCGGAACGCGGGGAGAGCTTTCCGGCGGCGCCGGCGAGGGGCGGGGACACGCCACTCACTCTGGCCTCCGCACGACCCCCTTACATCGGGCGAATGGAGCCGGTTGCGTGGGCAACGATGCCTACAACCCCGGTCGCGACCCCTTACGGTGCGTCCCTATGGAAGCGCCTTACGGGACCTGGAGCTCTCCGATCGACGGCCGCGCGGTGGCCGAGGACAGCGGCTGGACGTACTCGCTGGTGAAGGTGGTGGGCGATGACGTCTACTGGTCGGAGTCGCGCCCGGCCGAGGATGGACGCGACGCGCTCGTCCGGCGCCGGGGCGCCGCCGCGCCGGTCGACGTCATCCCCGCGGGCTTCTCGGCCCGCACCCGCGTGCACGAGTACGGCGGCGGCGCGTACACCGTCGACGGCGACACCGTGTACTTCTGCAACGACGCCGACCAGCGCGTCTATCGCGTCGACCCGGGCGGCATCCCGCAGCCGATCACCCCCGAGCCGGATGTGCCGTTCGGGCTGCGTTACGCGGACCTCACGATCGTCGGCGAGTCCGTCATCTGCGTGCGCGAGCGGGTCGCCAGGCCCGAGCACGTCAACGAGCTCGTCACCTTTCCCACGGACGGCAGGGTGCAACCGCGGGTGATCGCGGCGGGGCACGACTTCTACGCGGCGCCGCGCATCTCCCCGTCCGGAGCCCAATTGGCGTGGCTGACCTGGGACCACCCGCGGATGCCGTGGGAGGGCTCGGAGCTGTGGACCGCGCACTTCCGAGACGGTGCGCTCACGGGCGAGCGCCTGGTCGCCGGCGGCCCGGCGGAGGCGATCGTCCAGCCCGAGTGGTCGCCGGACGGCGTCCTGCACTTCAGCTCGGATCGCACCGGCTGGTGGAACCTCTACCGCGGCGACTACGAGCCCGTCACCGCGGTCGAGGCGGAGGTCGGCGGCCCATTGTGGGTCTTCGACGAGTCCTGGTACGCGTTCCTGCCGGACGGCCGGATCGTCTGCACGGTGTTCAGCGACGGCAGCGACAGGCTCGCGGTGATCGACGCGCCCGGAGCGCTCCGGTACCTCGACCTCGAGTTCACCCGGATCGTCGACCTGACCACCGACGGGACGCGCGCGATCTTCGCCGGCGCCTCACCCACCCGCGAGGCCTGCGTCGTGGCCGCCGACCTGGCGACCGGCGAGACCGAGATCCTCGCCGGCGAGACGGACGCGGGTGTCGACCCGCGCTACGTGTCGGTCCCGCGCCCGCTCGAGTACCCGACGACGGGCGGCAAGACCGCGCACGCGCTCTACTTCCCGCCGCACAACCCGGACCACAGGGCGCCGGCGGGGGAGCTGCCGCCGCTGATGGTGCGCATCCACGGCGGTCCGACCGCCCACGTCACCGCCCGCCTCTCGCGCGAGCTGCAGTTCTTCACCTCGCGCGGGTTCGCGGTCGTGGACGTCAACTACGGCGGCAGCACCGGCTACGGGCGCGAGTACCGCGACCGGCTGCACGGGCAGTGGGGCGTCGTCGACGTCGACGACGCGGTCAACGCCGCGCTCGCCCTGGCCGACGCGGGCGAGGTCGATCGCGCGCGAATGACGATCACCGGCGGCAGCGCGGGCGGGTGGACCGTCCTGTGCGCGCTGGCGTTTCACCCCGACGTGTTCGCCGCGGGCGCCGACTACTACGGCGTGTCCGACCTGCTCGGCTTCGTCGACAGCACGCACAAGTTCGAGTCCCGCTACAACGACTGGCTGGTCGGCCCGTGGCCGGAGGCCGAGGCGCTGTGGCGCGAGCGCTCACCCGTGAACTTCGCCGACCGGATCCGCGCGCCGGTGATCATCCTCCAGGGCCTCGAGGACGCCGTCGTCCCGCCCTCGCAGTCCGACGTCATCGTCGCCGCACTGCGCGCCAACCACGTGCCGTTCACCTACATCGCGTTCGAGGGCGAGCAGCACGGCTTCCGCAAGGCGTCGACGCTCAAGCGCGCCGCCGAGGCCGAGCTCGCCTTCTACGGCCAGGTCCTCGGCTTCGCGCCCGCCGGCGGGATCGAGCCGGTGTCGATTGAGGGTGCGAGCTAGGGGCATCGCCCTGAAGTCGGGGTGCCCGCGTGACGGGAGACTCGTCACATGCTCTCCCCCGCCATCCACGTCACCGGCCTCCGCGTCCAGCGCGGAGGCCGGGCCGTCCTCGACGGCTTCGACTTCTCCATTGAACGCGGCACCATCTGCGGCCTGCTCGGCTCCAGCGGGTGCGGCAAGACGACGCTGATCCGCTCGATCGTCGGCGTCCAGCGGCTCGCCGCGGGAAGCGTCACGGTCCTCGGCGAGCCCGCCGGCTCCCCGGGCCTGCGCTCGCGCGTCGCCTACGTCACCCAGGCGCCGTCGGTCTACAGCGACCTGAGCGTCGCCGCCAACCTGCGCTACTTCGCCGCCGTGCTGGGCGTGCCCGCGTGGCGCGAGGACGATGCGCTCGAGGCCGTGGGCCTCGCCGACCGCCGCCGCGACGTCGTCGGCACCCTCTCCGGCGGCCAGCGCGGCCGCGTCTCGCTCGCCTGCGCGCTGCTCTCGGAGCCCGAGCTGCTGGTGCTCGACGAACCGACGGTCGGCCTCGACCCCGTGCTGCGCCGCGATCTCTGGAACCTCTTCCACGACCTCGCCGCCGCGGGCACCACCCTGCTCGTCTCCAGCCACGTCATGGACGAGGCCGAGCGCTGCGACCGGCTGCTGCTGATGCGCGACGGCGGGCTGCTCGCCGACGACACGCCGTCAAACCTCCTCGCGCGCACGCGCGCCCGCGACCTCGAGACCGCCTTTCTGCGGATGATCGAGCCGCTCGCGGTGGCGGCATGACCGCCACGGCCACCCTCGCGACGGCGCGCCGCGTCCTCGGCCAGCTGCGCGGCGACCCGCGCACGATCGCGCTGCTGCTGTTCGTCCCCTGCCTGCTGATGACGCTCCTGTACTGGGTGTTCGCGAAGCAGCCGGAGACGTTCGACCGCATCGGCCTGCAGCTGCTCGGGATCTTCCCGTTCATCACGATGTTCCTCGTCACCTCGGTGGCGATGCTGCGCGAGCGCACGAGCGGGACGCTCGAGCGCCTGCTCACCACGCCGGTCGGCAAGGGCGACCTGCTGGTCGGCTACGCGCTGGCGTTCGGCGTCGCCGCGTTGGCGCAGGCCGCGCTGGCCAGCGGGCTCGCGCTCGGCGTCCTCGGGCTCGACCCCGGCGGCTCCGTCGCCCTCGTGCTGCTGCTGGCGATCGCCGACGCCGTGCTCGGCATGGCGCTCGGCCTGCTCGTCTCCGCCTTCGCCAAGACCGAGTTCCAGGCGGTCCAGTTCCTCCCCGCGTTCGTGCTGCCGCAGATCCTGCTGTGCGGCCTGATCGCGCCCCGCGACGAGATGGCCGGCGCACTGCGGGCGATCTCGAACGCGCTCCCGATGACCTACGCCGTCGAGGCCATGACCGAGCACTCCGCCGGCCTCGACCTGCTCGTGGTGGCCGCTTGCGCCGCCGCCGCCCTCGCGCTCGGCGCCGTCACGTTGCGCCGCCGCAGCGCCTGAGCTTCACCAGGGTGCGGGTGAGTAGTCCTTCAGGAACACCCCGAGGACGTCCTCGCCCGCTTCGCCGCGCACGATCGGGTCATACACGCGCGCGGCGCCGTCGACGAGGTCCAGCGGCGCGTGGAAGCCTTCCTCGGCGAGCCGCATCTTCTGCGGGTGCGGGCGCTCGTCGGTGATCCAGCCCGTGTCGACGGCGGTCATCAGGATGCGGTCGGCGGCGAGCAGCTCGGTCGCGCTGGTCTTGGTCAGCATGTTCAGCGCGGCCTTGGACATGTTCGTGTGCGGGTGGCCCGGACCCTTGTAGGCGCGGCCGAACTGGCCCTCCATCGCCGACACGTTGACGATGTACTTGCGGCGCGCGCTCGACGCCGCCAGCGCCGCCCGCAGGCGGCTGATGAGGATGAACGGCGCGGTCTGGTTGCAGAGCTGGACCTCGAGCAGCTCGACCGGGTCGACCTCGTTGACGAACTGGCTCCAGCTGTTGTGCGGGTGCAGGTCGGGCACCAGGCCGCCGGCGTCGATCGCCATGCCGGCGGCGATCCGCTCCGGCGAGGCCGAGCCGGCGGTCTGCGCCAATGCGCTGAGCGCCTGCGGCGTGGGCGCCCAGTGGGCGTTGCCGGTCGGCAGCAGGTTCCCGTGGCCGTTGGCGCGCGCGAGGGTGATCACCTCGGGCAGCGGCCCGGCCGGCAAGGGGATGCGGTCGTTGGCGACCAGGTGCGCGTAGGACTCGGGCGACCGGCGCACGGTCTGGGCCGCGTTGTTGATCAGGATGTCGAGCGGGCCCTGCCCGGCGACCTCGTCGGTCAGGGCGATCACCTGGCCGGGGTCGCGCAGGTCGATGCCGACGATCCGCAGCCGGTGCAGCCAGTCCGCGCTGTCCTCCATCGCGCTGAAGCGACGGGCGGCGTCATTGGGGAAGCGCGTCGTGATCGTGGTGTGTGCGCCGTCGCGCAGCAGCCGCAGCGCGATGTACATGCCGATCTTCGCCCGCCCGCCCGTCAGCAGCGCGCGCTTGCCGGTCAGGTCGGTGCGCGCGTCGCGCCGCGAGTGGTTGAGCTCCGCACAGGCGGGGCAGAGCTGGTGGTAGAAGGCGTCGACCTCGACGTAGCGCTGCTTGCAGATGTAACACGCGCGCGGGCGCAGCAGCGTGCCGGCGCGCTCGCCGTTGACGCTCGGACGAAGATGGATCCCGCGCGTCTCGTCGTCGATGCGCCCCGGCGCCGCGGTCGCCGTCGCGGCGTCCACCGCTTCGTCGTTGGCCTTGACGAACTGGCGCCGCTCGTGCCGCCGCTGCTTCTTGACCGCCTTGAACACCTTGCCAGTCGCCCGCCGGACCGCCACGTTGTCGGGGTGGTCGAAGGGAAGCTGCTCGGCCTCGGCCAGGACGCGTAGCGCCTCGGCCAGGCGGTCGGGGTCGATGCCGTCCATGGTCAGTTCAGCGTAGAAGCCCGTCCATCCCCAGCTCATAGAATCGGGCTACGTTGTTGTTTGCACAGGCAATCACAACGCCCGCTCCGCAGCGACGCCTCTCACGCCGGCCCCGGGGCGGGACTCGATGGAAGGAGCGCGGCAATGCGCACTGACTTCATCTCGCGGCTGGCCCTGTTGATCCTCGCGGGCTTCCTGCTCATCTCCACCCAGGTGTGGGCGATGGGAACCGTGGAGTGGCTGTTCATCGTCGGCGGGATCGGGATGATCGCCCTGGCCGCCGCCTCGCTGTCGCAGCCCGCCGGGCCGCAGCGGACACTGGACCTGATCCTCGCGATCCTCGGCGTCTGGAGCATCGTCCAAGCGATCGTCTTCGACGGCTCCACCCTCGAGTGGGTCGCGTTCGCGACCGCCGCCGCGGCCGCCCTGCTCGCGACCGTCGGCCTCATCCTTCATGAGGCCACGACCGAGCGTGTCGTCCACGAGCTCAGGGTCGTCGCGAGCGAGGACCGCGTGAGCCGCCCCATCGGGGCATAAGCGCTCGCCCGAGGGGTGCCGCGCCGGCGGCACCCCTCGCGGTTGCGGTGCGCGGGTGGCGCGGAGATACTCGCGTCCGGATGTTCCGTTGGACGGCCGCCGCCCTCGTCGCGCTCGCCATGCTCGCCGCGACGCCCGCGGCGCAGGCGCAACGGCTCGCGGCGCGCTATGAGCTCGACGGCTCCGGCGCCGACAGCTCCGGCTTCGGCAACGACGCGAGGCCGTTCGGCTCGCCGGAGGGCATTCCCGACGGGAAGTTCGGTTCCGCCTTCCGGTTCGGCGACGTGACCGACGGATTCATCGTCAACTCCAGCTCGATGCTGCAGCCGCCGACGATCTCCGTCGCCGCGTGGGTCCGTTCGCCGACACCGGTCGGCACGGTCAAGACGATCCTCTCCCAGGGCGGCGCGGGCAACTGCAGCTACTCGTCGTACGCGCTCTACACGGGCGGTTCGGCCGACGCTCCCGGGGTGCGCTTCTACATCTGGAACGGAACCGCGGCGGTCGTGTCCCCGCCCGGACCCCAGACGATCTGGGACGGCGCGTGGCACATGGTCGCCGGCACGTACGACCAGGCGAAGGTCCGCCTCTATGTCGACGGCGTGCAGGTCGGCGACGGCACACCCGCTTCCGGTCCGATCGTCTACGACCTTCCCGGCACGAACAACTTCGCGATCGGCAACTACGCCGGCAAGCTCTTCGGCGGCGAGTGCATCGAGAACACGGCGTTTCCGCGTGACATCGATCAGGTCATGGTCTTCACCAGCTCGCTCAGCGCCGCGGAGGTCGCCGCGTTGCCGGCGATCCCCACGCCACCGCCGACGCCCACGCCGACGCCCGAGCCTCCGCCGGTTCCCACCGCCACGCCGGTGCTCGACAGCGACGGCGACGGGATCCCCGACTCCGAAGACACGCTGCCCGCCGGGAACCTCCCGCCGATCGCCGGCAAGCGCGTGCAGGCGGCCGCGGCCTCCGGCGAGCTGCTGGTGAAGCTGCCCGGCGCGAACGGGTTCGTCGCGCTCAAGGGCGCCGCGTCACTGCCGGTCGGAAGCGTGGTCGATGCCCGCGCGGGCTCCTTGACCGTCGCCGCCGCGGCCAATGCGCGCGGCACGAGCACCGGCAGCGCGAAGCTCGCCGCCGGCATCTTCAAGATCCGGCAGGACCGGGCCGCGGCCGCCACCGACCTGCTGCTGCAGACGCCCGCCGGCGCCGCCCGCGCGTGCGCGCCCGGACGCACGCCGCCGAAGAAGGGCGTCGTGCGCACGCTGTCCGTGACCACGACCAAGGGCGTTTTCCGGACGGTCGCCGCGAAGGGCGCGATCAAGGGGCAGAAGGCCACGTGGGTCGTCAGCGACACCTGTTCCGGAACGCTCACACAGGTCAAGAAGGGCAAGGTCTCCGTGAAGGCCGGCAAGCGCACGAAGACCCTGAAGGCCGGGCAGCGTTACCTGATCAAGGCGCGGCTGTTCGCGGCTCGCCAGAAGGGCGTCTAGAGGGCCGAAAGTCAACTGCGCCGGGTGCGTTCTCACGCACGCCGATCACCCCGCCGGACCGGCTTGCGACCGGGGGGTGTGTAACGAGAGCTTCCTGTCAGGACGCTCTCGTGCCGCACCCCCACCAACGCGCCAACTCGAACAGTGCGAACCTGATCGAAACCCGCGCACTGACCCGCGAACGCGCACGGTCGACCACGGCGACCGAGAGACGGGCGCTCGACGCACACTTTCTCTCTCCGTGGCCCGTAACTGTCGGTATCCCGGCACGGCACTTCGAGGCAACAGAGCCGAGCCGAGCGGCGGACGGCGCGAGTCAGTCCCGGAGCGTGCGCCACTCCCCCTCCCCCATCCGGCGCAGTTGACGTTCAGGCACCTAGCCGCCCAAAGCCACCCGCACCGCGTCCTCGTCCTGCTGGCCCGTTCCACCGCTCGCGCCCATCGCGCCGATGACCGCGCCGCTCTCGTCCACCACCGGCAGCCCGCCGATCTGCGGCGTGTAGCGCCCGTTCGTCGCGGCGGAGATCGCGGCGCTGAACGCGTGCAGCGACTGCATCTTCTCGCCCTGCGCGGCGCTCGGTGCGCGGTAGGCGGCGGCCGTCCAGGCCTTGCCCAGCGCGACCTCGGGCGCGATCCACGGCGCGCCGTCCATCCGCTGCAGCGCGACGAGATGGCCGCCGTCGTCGACCACGGCGAACGCCATCGCCAGGTCCTGCCGCGCCGCTTCCTCGCACCCGGCGGCGATCAGTTCCAGTGCGCGCACGAGCGTGATCATGGGCGGCCTCCGTGAGGGACGTCGACGGTGGTGGTCAACAGGACGGCCTCGCGCGTGTCCTTGCGGTTGGCCTCGATGAAGTCGGGTGCGGCGCAGAGCAGCAACGTGCGCCCATCCTCCCCGCCGAGCATGCAGGCAAACGCGCCGAGGCCGTCGGGCAGCGGGAGCTCGTCGACGATCTCGCCGCCGGGAGCGATCCGGCATGGCGGCCCGCCGAGCCCGTCCGCCGCCCAGATGTGGCCCTCGGCGTCCATGCAGCAGCCGTCCGGGGCGAAGCCGAGGTTGGGCAGCATCTCCTCGATCGTGCCCGGGGTGACCGTCGGCGCGATCTGGCCCCACACGCGGCGGTCACCCAAAGCGCCGTCGGCGGCGATCGAGAACGCGGTCAGGCGGCCGGCGAAGGTCTCGGCCACGATCAGCGTGTCGCCGTCGAGGACCGTGCCGTTGGGAAACCAGAGGTCGTCCGCGACGACGTGGGCGGAGCCGTCCGGATCGACCCGCACCAGACCCGTCCCCGCCGGGTCGGCGAACGTCATCAGGTCGAACCCGAAGTTGCCCACGTATGCCCGGCCGAGCTCGTCGACGGTCATGTCGTTCAAATGCCCGCCGCAGTGCTCGGTCAGGTCGGCGTGGACGGTCACCGTCCCGTCCGGCGCGCGCCGCAGCAGCGTGTGGTCGAGCATCGACACCACCAGCAGCGACCCGTCGGGCATCCAGCCGAGGCCGGACGGCTGGCCCGCGACCTCGAGCACCAGCTCCTCGCGACCGTCCGGATCCAACGCGAACACGCCGTGCCGGTAGAAGTCCGACACCCACCAGCGACCGTCGTGCCAGCGGGGACCTTCGAAGTAGGACCCGCCCTCGCACAGCGTGCGCAGCTCTCTCGCTCCCATGGCCGGAGCCTATCCTCGAAGGATGGCGCTCAGACTCAGTGTGCTGGACCAGTCGCCGATCTCGGAGGGGATGACCGGGTCGCAGGCGCTGCGCAACACGATCGACCTGGCGCAGTTGACCGACGCCCTCGGCTATCACCGCTACTGGGTGGCCGAGCACCACGGCGGGCCGATGCTCGCCGGCCCGAGCCCAGAGGCGCTGATCGGGCCGATCGCGTCCGCGACCGAGCGGATCCGCGTCGGCAGCGGCGGCGTGATGCTCCCGCACTACTCGCCCTTCAAGGTCGCCGAGACCTTCAGCGTGCTCGCCGGCCTCTATCCCGGCCGGATCGACCTCGGCCTCGGGCGCGCGGCCGGCACCGACCCGATGACCACCCACGCGCTCCAGCGCGACCGCACCAAGGCGATGCCCGACGACTTCCCCGAGCAGCTCGCGGAGCTGCTCGCCTACTACGAGGGCAAGATCCCGATCTCGAGCCCGCTCGCGCGGCTGGCCAAGGTCCTCCCCGGCCGGCCGGAGACCCCGGAGCCGTGGCTGCTCGGCTCCTCGCCGCAGAGCGCCGTCTGGGCGGGCGAGCTCGGCCTGCCGTACGCGTTCGCCGACTTCATCAACTCCGGCGGCGCCGAGATCGCCGACCTCTACCGGCGCGGCTTCGCGGACGGCGTCCGCCTCGACGCGCCGAAGACCGTGGTCGCCGTCTGGGCGCTCGCCGCGGACACCGAGGAAGAGGCCGTCAAGCTCGCCACGAGCAGCCGGATGGCGTTCACGATGCTGCGCCGGGGCCGCCTGATCGCGGTGCCGCCGCCCGAGACCGCGCAGCGCTTCCTCGCGTCCGAGGAGGCCGGCGTCGCGATGCGGCGGCGAACGATCGTCGGGACCGCGGCTCAGGTCCGTTCAGGCATCGAGGAGGCGGCCGCCGAGTACGGCGCGGAGGAGGTGATCGTGGTCACGATCACCTATGACCACGATGCCCGTCGCCGCTCCTACGAGTTGATCGCGGAGGCGTTCGGTCTCGCGGCGGGTGACCTCGCCCAGGCCGGTCTGCGGACCGACACGTAACGCCCACGCATTGGGCGGGCGCCGCCTCGATCCCGAGCGCGCCGGTATTGCGCCCGACCCACCCCGCGATCAGGCCGCGATACCCCCGTCCTTGATCTCGATCACCCGATCGCAGTCGATCGCTTCGTGCAGCGCGCGGTCGTGCGATGCCACCACGAGCGTCCCGCGATAGGCGCGCAGCGCCGCCTCGATGATCTCGAGCGTCTCGAAGTCGAGGTGGTTGGTCGGCTCGTCCAGGAGGATCAGGTCCGCACCGGCGGCGACCATCCCGGCGACGTGCACACGGGCGCGCTCCCCCGGCGAGAGGCGGCCGAGCGGGCGGGCGATCGCCTCCGCGCCGAGCCGGTAGTGGGCGAGCAGCGTGCGCGCCTCGTCCTCGGGCAGCCGGGTCTGCTCGCGAAACCACTCCAGGAGCGGGCGTGAGCCGTCCAGCCGCGCCGGGGTCTGCGGCAGCAGGCGAACCGTGCCGCGGACGTCGACCTCGCCGCGATCGGGCGCCAGCGCGCCGCTGAGCAGGTGCAGCAGCGTGCTCTTGCCGGCGCCGTTAGGGCCGATCAGCGCCACCCGCTCCCCGCCGTGCAGCGTGAAGTCGGCGCCGCTGAAAACGCCGTCGACCGCCACGTCGCGCACCGCGGCGACGAGCCGGCGCCCGGTCTCCGCCTCCGGGAGCGCGACCTTGAACGCCGACGGGTCGCGCGGCATCCGCAGCCAGTCCTCGGAGGCCATCTCGCGCCGCAGCCGCCCCTCACGGACCTTGGACTTCTTCGCCACCTTGGCCGCCATCCGCTTCAGATGTGGCTTCGCCGCGCCCATGCCGTCGGCCTGACGCTCCGCGTACCCCGCCTGGCGCGAGGTCATCGCGATGTCGTCCTGGAGGCGCCGGCGGCGCTTGTCCTGCGCCTCGACCTGCAGCGCGAGCCGCTCGCGACGCCGCTCGCGCTCCTCCTTGTAGGTGGTGTAGCCGCCCTCATAGGTCTCGAGCCCGTTCGCCGAGAGCTCGAGCACGCGATCGACGGTGGCGTCGAGGAAGGCACGATCGTGGCTGACGGTCAGCAGCGTGCCGGTGAAGCCGGCCAGCCACTCGGCCAGCCAGGCGCGGCCGTCGGCGTCGAGGTGGTTGGTCGGCTCGTCGAGCAGGAGCACCGTCGGCTCGCCGAGCAGGACCGCGGCCAGCAGGCAGCGGGCGGCCTCGCCGCCGGAGACGTGGCCCAGGAGCGAGCCGCGGTCGAGGTGCTCGATGCCCAGCCGGCGGCGCGCCTCGTCCAGCCGCGCCTCCAGCGCCCACCCGCCGAGCGCCTCGAAGCGCGCCTGCGCCTCGCCGTACGCGTCGAGGTCGGTCAGATCGCGCTCGAGCGCGTCGAGTCGCAGCCTCACCTCCCAGACTTCGCCGAGCGCGCGTTTGAGCAGGTCGTCGATCGTGGCCTGCGGGTCGAGCACGTCCTGCGGCAGGTAGCCGACGCGGTCGCCGGCGCCGAGGATGACCGCGCCGCGATCAGGACGATCGGCACCCGCCAGCAGGCGGATGAGCGTGGTCTTGCCGACGCCATTGACGCCGACGAGCGCGGCGCGCGCGCCGTCCTCGAGGGTGAGCGAGATGCCGCCGAACAACGGCGCCCCGTCGTGGGCCTTGGTGAGATCGGTGCCCTTCAACATGGTGGTCCTCTCGTGGTGGAGAACCGGGCGCGCGGGCGTGCAGAAGCGGGTCGCAAGACGAGCAACACCACGCCACCGCACGCCCGGCCGAATTGCCGGATGGTTCAATCAGGTGCGGTGGCTGGCTACTTCACGCACGAAGAAGGGTAGAGCGGACGACTTATGCGTCTAGGGGAGCTAGCCGAACACCCGCTCGGCCTCACGTGGGTGGTCGACGATCCGCTGCTGCGCGCCTCGCACGCACTGGTGCACGACGGCCGCGTCTGGTTCGTGGATCCCGTCGACGCGCCGGAGGCGATGGAGCGCGCCGCGGCGCTGGGCGAGCCCGCGGGCGTCCTGCAGCTGTTCGTGGCCCACCCGCGCGACGGCGCCGCGATCGCGCAGCGGCTGAACATCCCGCACCACGTCCTCCCGGACGTGCTGCCGGACACGCCGTTCAGCGTGATCGACCTCGATCTCGGGCCGTGGAAGGAACGCGCGCTGTGGTGGCCGGAGACGAACGGGCTGGTCGTCGCCGAGTCGATCGGCACCGCCACCCACTACGCGGTCGGCAACGGCCCGGCGGGCACCCACTTCCTGCGCCGCCTGCTCCCGCCCACGCGCCTGAAGCCCTTCCTGCCGGAGCACCTGCTCGTCGGCCACGGCAAGCCGATCCACGGCGGCGACGCGGCCGCCGCGCTCCTGGACGCCCTCAACCGCTCGCGGCGGGAACTTCCGCTGTTCGTTCTGCACGCGCCGCGACTTATCCGCGGCATGAAGGCCCGAAGCTGAGGTAGCGTGCGCCTCATGTTCACCCTCGACCACGACCCCGTCGACGGCAGTCACCTGATCGTCGCCGGCGGTGAGCTCGATCTCGCCGCCACCTCTGAAATGAGCGCGATCTTCGCGATGTCCGCCGCCGGCCCGCAGGATGCGGTCGTTCTCGACCTGATGGGGGTGGACTTCATCGACTCCTCAGCCCTCGGCACGATCCTGCGCGCCGCCCAGCAGCTCGAGGTCTCGGGCAAGCGCCTGCACGTCGTCGCGCCCGAAGGTCCCGTCCGGCGCCTGCTGGAGATCACCGGCACCGCTTCGCGCTTCTCGCTGCACACCACGCGCGACAGCGCGTTCGCGGCCGCTTAGGCGTCCTCGAACCGCAGCGCGTCGAGGTTCGGGAGGATCTCGTCGGCCAGCGCGAGGGCGTCCTCGGCGGGCGGGAAGTGCGGGTTGGGGATCGCGATGACGCGCAGCCCCGCGGCGTGGGCGGACTTGATGCCGTTCTCGGAGTCCTCGATCGCGGCGCCTTCGGTGATCCCGAGCCGGCGCATCGCCTCCAGGTAGACGTCGGGAGCGGGTTTGCCGCGGCCGACCTCCTCGGAGGAGACCGTCGCGGCGAAGCGGTGCGTCACGCCCATGGTCTGCAGGACGACATCGATCACGGGACGATTCGACGACGACGCGAGGCCGAGCGTGTGGGTCTGCGCGAGCCGCTCGACGGCCTCCTTGGCGCCGGGGAGCAGCGGCAGGTGCTCCTTGTAGCCCGCCAGCATCGCCTCGACCACGGCCGCGTTGACCTCGTCGGGCGTGAGCTGGGCGCCGAGCTGCTCGACGACGTAGACGGGCCACTCCTTGGAGCTCATGCCCAGCATGTCGCGGGTGGCGGAGTCCTTCCACGCGCCGCCGTGGGCGTCGACGACGTCCTTGCGAGCCTGGTCCCACGCCTGCTCGGAGTCCACCAGGACCCCGTCGAGATCGAAAATAATCGCGTTCAAGCGGCTCTTACTAGCGGGGATTGCCGGCGGGCGCTGTTGGCGATCGCGTCGAGCACCGCGCGAATGGCGGGCGAGGACTCCGCTCCGGCGCGGCAGGCCATGAAGACGTGGCGCTTCGGCGGCACGCCCACGAGCGGGACGATCACGACGCCCGCAGGCGGCGCGGTATGGGCGAGCCGCGGTACGAGGGAGATGCCGAGACCGCCGGCGACGAGCCCCATCACCGCCTGCCAGTCACCCGCCCGGTGGGCGACCTTCGGGCTGAAGCCCGCGGCCCGGCAGCCGGCCTGGAAGACCTCGTCGCACGACCAGCCGACCGGCGGCGCCACCCACCACTCCCCCGCGAGATCGGCGAGGTCGATACGGGCTCGACCCGCGAGCGGGTGATCGGTCGCGACCACCGCGTCGAGGATGTCGCCGAGCAGGTCCTCGCGGTGGAAGCGGGTGTCGTCGCGACCCGGCGCCGACGAGCACTCCATGCCGAGGATCATGTCGACGTCACGGGCGACCAGCAGCGCGACCGCCTCGGGGGTCTCGGCCTCGCGAATCCGCAGCGTGACGGCGGGCGCGACGGCGCGCAGCGGCCGCGCGGCCGGGGCGAGCAGGCCCGCCAGCGCCGTCGGGAACCCGCCGATCCGCACCTCGCCCCGTGGCGCCGAGTCCTGGGCGGCCAGGTCACCTTCGAGCTTCTCCAGCTGCGCGAACAGCGCGTCGGCGTGGCCGAGCAGCACATACGCGGCGGGCGTCAACCGCACGCTGCGACCCGAAGGCTCCAGCAGCGCGTGCCCGATGTCGCGCTCCAGCGCGGACAGCTGCTGCGACACCGCGGAAGGCGTCAGATGGAGCGTGTCCGCGGCCGCGGCCAGCGTGCCGTGGTCGGCGACGGCCCGCAGCGCTCGCAATCTCCGCAGGTCGACCATGTAGTCGATCTTACGGGTTACATCCACAAAGTCCAATCGCTCTTGGGAGTCATCGCCGTCACCGTTGGCGGCATGCCCCGCCGCCATGTCCTCCTCGCTCTCGCCGTCGCCGTCGTGTGGGGCGTCAACTTCGTGGTCATCCACGTCGGCCTCGATCACTTCCCGCCGCTGCTGTTCGCCGCCCTGCGCTTCTGCCTCGTCGCGCTCGCCCTCCCCTTCGCGCCGCGCCCCGGCGTGCCGGTCAGGTACGTGATCGCCGTCGGCGTCTTCCTCTCCGCCGGCCAGTTCGGGCTGCTCTTCCTCGGGATCGAGAAGGGCATGCCGGCCGGGCTCGCCAGCCTCGTGCTCCAGCTGCAGGCCGCCTTCACGGTCGGGCTCGCCGTCCTGCTGCTGAAGGAGCGGCCGAAGAAGGCGCAGCTCGCGGGCGGGGCGCTCGCGCTGGCCGGGATCGGCATCATCGCCGCGGGCCGCGCGTCGGCGGTCCCGCTCGGCGCGCTCGCGCTGACGATCGGCGCCGCGGCATCGTGGGGCTTCGGCAACGTCGCGACGCGCAAGGCGCAGTCGCCGAACCCGCTCGGCCTGCTGGTGTGGTCGAGCCTCGTCCCGCCGCTCCCTCTGCTGTCACTGTCGCTGCTGACCGAGCGCGGCGACCCCGTCTCGATCAACGCCACCGGCATCCTCGCGCTGCTCTACGTCGTCGTCCTGTCGACGCTGGTGGGCTTCGGCGCCTGGGCGTGGCTGCTGGGCAAGCACCCGGCGAGCACCGTCGCGCCGTTCACGCTGCTCGTGCCGGTGGTCGGGATCGCCGCGGCCTGGATCGCGCTGAACGAAGTGCCGTCCGGAGCGGAGCTGATCGGCGCCGCCGTCGTGCTCAGCGGCCTGGCGCTGACCGTGGGGTTGACAGCGCCCCGCCGGTCGCGGGAGGCTCGGGAATCATGCGCCTCTCACGTCGCGTCGCCGTCGCCGCAACCCTCGTCTCCCTGATCGCCGCGGCGCCCGCCGCCGCCGCAGGATCGAGCTACCGCGTCGAGAATGTGCGTACGCAGGGCCAGCGCTCGGCGGTCGCGCGGACAGGCGCGGCGATCGTCCAGGTCGACCGGACGTCGGTGACGGTCACCGCCTCCCGGTCGGACCTGCGGGCGCTGCGCCGCGCGGGGTTCAAGGTGACCGCGGGCGCCCGTGCCTCCGACTTCCCGAGCGCCGACGCCGGCTACCACAACTACGCGGAGATGACCGCGGAGATCAGCTCGATCGCCGCCGCCCACCCGGACCTCGTGAGCGTCCAGCCGATCGGGAACTCCTACCAGGGCCGCGCCCTGACCGCGATCAAGATCTCCGACAACGTCGGCACCGACGAGAACGAGCCCGAGGTCCTGTTCACCGCCGGCCAGCACGCCCGCGAGCACCTGACGATCGAGATGGCGCTCTACCTCACCCACCTGCTCGCGGAGGACCCGGACTCCCGCGTGCGCACCTTGGTCAACACGCGCGAGATCTGGATCGTGCCGAACATGAACCCGGACGGCAGCGAGTACGACGTGGCGAGCGGCAGCTACCGCTCGTGGCGCAAGAACCGCCAGCCCAACGCGGGCTCGACCGCCGTCGGCACCGACCTCAACCGCAACTGGGGATTCAACTGGGGCTGCTGCGGCGGCTCCAGCGGCACGTTCTCCTCCGAGACCTACCGCGGCGCCGCGCCGTTCAGCGCGCCCGAGACCGTGCGGGTGCGCGACTTCGTCAACTCCCGCGTCGTCGGCGGCGTCCAGCAGATCAAGACCAACATCGACTTCCACACGTATTCCGAGCTGGTGCTGTGGCCCTACGGCTACACGACCGCCGACACCGCGCCCGGGCTGACCGTCGACGACCAGGCGACGTTCGCCACGCTCGGCCGCAGCATGGCCGCCTCCAACGGCTACACGCCCGAGCAGGCGAGCGACCTCTACATCACGGACGGCTCGATCGACGACTGGCTCTGGGCCCAGCACCACATCTTCAGCTACACGTTCGAGATGTACCCGCGCACCTCGAGCCCGGGCTTCTACCCGCCCGACGAGTCGATCGTCGCCCAGACGACCCGCAACCGTGACGCGGTCCTGCAACTGCTCGACGCGTCCGACTGCCCGTACGAGGTGATCGGCAAGCAGGCGCAGCACTGCGGCGGCCCCGCGCCGGTCACGCTCTTCGACGACACCTTCGAGAGCGCCACCGGCTGGACGTTCACCCACGCCGCCACGACCGGCCGCTTCGAGATCGGCGACCCGGCGGCGACGACCTCAAGCGGCGCGAAGCAGCTCGGCACGACCACCAGCGGCACGCGTGACCTGGTGACCGGGGCGAGCGCGGGAGCCGACGCCGGTGCCAACGACGTCGACGGCGGCACCACGACCGCGCTCTCGCCGCCGATCACCCTCACGGGCGGGTCCAACTACACGCTGGGCTTCAACTGGTATCTCGCGCACGGCTCCAATGCGACCTCCGCCGACTACCTGCGGGTCAGCGTCGTCGGCGCGACGACGTCGACCGTCTTCCAGCAGCTCGGCTCCGCGGTGAACCGCAACGGCGCGTGGGCGGCCGCCACGGCAAGCCTGAATGGGTGGGCTGGGCAGACGATCCGCATTCGAGTGGAAGCTGCCGACGCGGCGACCGCTAGCCTCGTCGAAGCCGCTGTCGACGATCTCAAAGTGACCCGCAACTGATCCGCTCACTCGCCGTCGCCGCGGCCTGTGCCGCGCTCCTCGTGAGCGCGGCGCCCGCGGCGGCCGACTTCCCCGCCGCCGACTCCGGCTACCACAACGACGCCGAGACGCGCGCCCAGATCGACGCGACGATCGCCGCGCACCCGGACCTGATCTCGCGCACGACGATCGGCACGAGCTACGAGGGCCGCGAGCTGTGGGCGATCAAGATCTCCGACAACGTCGCCGTCGACGAGGGCGAGCCCGAGGTCCTGTTCACCGCCGGCCAGCACGCCCGCGAGCACATCACGGTCGAGATGGCGCTGTACCTGATCGACGAGCTGACCGGCAAGTACGCGACGGACCCGCGGATCAAGGGCATCGTCGACTCGCGCGAGATCTGGATCATCCCCGATGTCAACCCCGACGGCAGCGAGTACGACATCGCCACCGGCACCTACCGCTCCTGGCGCAAGAACCGCCAGCCCAACGCCGGCACCGACGCCGTCGGCACCGACCTCAACCGCAACTACGGCTTCAAGTGGGGCTGCTGCGGCGGGTCGAGCGGGATCGCCTCGCTCGAGACCTACCGCGGCCCGTCCGCGTTCTCGGCGCCCGAGACGCAGGCGGTGCGCGACTTCGTCCTCAGCCGCGTCGTCGACGGCGTACAGCAGATCCGCGCCTCGATCGACTGGCACTCCTTCAGCGAGCTGATCCTCTGGCCGTTCGGCCACACCCGCGCCGACGTCACCAAGGGGATGACGCGCGACCAGCACGACACGTTCGAGGCGCTCGGCACCAGCATGGCGCGCACCAACGGCTACACGGCCGAGCAGTCGAGCGACCTCTACATCACCGACGGCGCGATCGACGACTGGCTCTGGGGCGCCAACGGCGTCTTCGCCTTCACGTTCGAGATGTACCCGGTCGACGGCCGCTCTCCCGGCTTCTATCCCCCGGACGAGGTGATCCACCGCGAGACCGCGCGCAACCGCGAGGCCGCGCTGATGCTGCTGGAGGACGCCGCCTGCCCGTACGCGGCGATCGGCAAGCTCCTGCAGTACTGCGGCAACGCGCCGCTGACCACGATCTACGCCGCCGCCCGGCCGCCGAAGCGCTCGCCGGCGATCGCCCTGACCGGCGCGACCAACTTCAGCCTCTCCTTCAAGTATCGGGGGGTGAAGCGCGACGCGTCGCTGCGGGTCCTCGTCGGGGGCAAGACCGTGGCGCGGTTCTCGGGCCGGACGAACGGGCCAAAGGGCGCGACCGCGAGCCTCAGCCGCTTCGCCGGCCGGCACGTGCGGGTGGAGATCGCCGGCCACGACGCGACCGTGACCGGCCTGCGCGTCTCCCGTTACTAGGCCACGGCGCGCAGGCGGCGCAGCGGCTTGCCGCGCAGGGCCTTCACGACCGACTGCAGGACGGCCTCGGACTCGTCGCTGCGGCCGTCGGTGACGGCGCCGATGATGCCGCGCTTGCGGGCGAGCACCTCGGCCATCTGTTCGTCGATCGAGCCGGCGGCGAGCAGGTACCACGCGGTCACGGCGTCGCGCTGGCCGATCCGGTGTGTGCGGTCCTCGGCCTGGTCGTGCATCGCCGGGCTCCACTCGAGGTCCAGGAACGCGACGTTGGACGCGCGGGTGAGCGTGATCCCCTGGCCGGCGACGCGGGTGGAGCAGACGATCAGCTGCGGACCGTCGGGCTCCTGGAAGGCCTGAACCGCGCGGTCGCGCTCCTCGGCCTTGTCGGCGCCGACGACGTGGACGGCCTCCGGGAACCGCTGCACGACCAGCTCCTGGATCTCGCGGTGGCCGGCGAAGACCACGAGCGGCTCCTCGGAGGCGAGGAAGTCGTCGATCCAGCCGAGCATCGCGCCGAGCTTGCCGCGGGCGGCGAGACGGCGCAGCACGTTGAGCTGCGCGAGCCGTTCCGCCCGCAGCGTCGCCTGGACCTTCCCTTCGAGCTCTGAGAGCTCGAGCGGCTGCTCCTGCAGCCAGGCGATGACGTCGCGCTCGGCGAGCCGGTATTCCTTCTCGTTCTCCAGCGCGACCGGGACGACGACCTGGCGCTTCTCGGGCAGCTGCGGCAGCACGTCCTTCTTCAGGCGCCGCACGAAGCAGGTGCGGCGCAGGTGCCAGTGGATGCGCTCCTCCGCGCCGGCGCCCTGGAAGCGGCGCTTGAAGCGCGCCCCGGAGCCGAACTCCTCCAGGCGGCCGAGGATGCGCAGCTGGGCGATCAGCTCATCCGGGTGGTTCATCACCGGCGTGCCGGTCAGGCAGATCTTCAGCGCGCCCTCGGGGAGCTGCTCGGCGAGCCGCCGGACCGCCCGGGTGCGCTTGGCCTGCGGGTTCTTGACGTAGTGGGACTCGTCGAGGATCAGCGCCTTGGGCTTGGAGATCGCCAGGCGCTCGCGGTGGGCGTGGACGATCTCGTAGTTGAGCACCGTGATGTCCGCGCGCGGGATCGCCTTGCCGGTGCCGACGACGACGTGCTGCGTGCGGTGCGGCAGCCAGTGCTGGATCTCGCGCTGCCAGTTGAGCTTGAGGCTGGCCGGGCAGATGACGACCGCCGGGTAGGCGTCGTCCTCCTCCAGCGTGGCGAGCGCCTCGATGGTCTTGCCCAGGCCCTGCTCGTCGGCGATGAACAGCCGCCGCGACTTCAGCGCGTACGCCACGCCCGCGCGCTGGAACGGGCGCAGCTCTCCGCCGAGCCGGTCCTCGCACTCCAGCCGGTCCGCGTCGGCGGAGCGCGAGCTCCGGACCGCGCCGATCGCCTTGTCGTGCTCGATCCGCAGCCGGTCCAGCGCCTCCTGCGCGTTGTTGCCGACGTCGATCTGGTGGACGCGGATGAAGTGCTCCAGCGGCTCCAGCAGGTACGGGTCGATCGGGAGCGTCCGGCCGTGCGCCTCGGCGGCGGGCAGCTCGACGAAGGCGCCGGCGGTGTCCGGGTCCCAGTTGACCTCGAGCTTGAAGCGCGCCTCGCCGTAGCTCTCGACCAGCGTCAGCGTCGCCGGGGCGGGCGTGAGGCCGACCTGCAGGCGAGTGGCGCAGCGCAGCGCGCGCGGGTCCATCCGGGCGCCCGCCATGTCGAGCAGCGTGTTGGCGACCTCCTCGGTGAACGGCAGCCAGCGCCGCTCCCCGCGCTGCTCGGCGACGCTCGCGAGCTCCTCCGGCAGGTCACCCGCGATGCCGTCGAGCACGAACCAGCCCGCACCGTCGCGCCGTGCGGCGGTGACGCGCCCGACCCAGCCCTTGACCGCGCGCGAGAGCCACTCCTCGACCTCCAGGGCGACCTCGAGCTCGGGGAAGCGTTCGATGACGCCCTGGACGTAGGCGGCGGTGGCGTCCGCACGCGGGGCGGACCACTCCTTCGCCTGCCAGTCGAACTTGCGGCCGGGAATCGAGCGGACGGCGTCCACGATGTCGGCCCGGTACGGGAAGGCGAACACCACGATGTCGTGGCCCTGCGAGTTCTTGCGGAGCTCGACGTTGGCCACGGGATCGACTGCGCGCACCCTCCAACGGTAGCTAGCTCAACGGTCGTTGCTGAACGTGCCGTTCGATACTGGCCGCTGTATGCGGGCGGAGATCGTGGAAGACATGGCGCCGCCCCGCGATCGTGCGGACCATCAGCGTGGCGTGCTTGCGGCGGACCTTGTGCGAGATCTCGGCCACGTTGCGAAAGGGCAGCGAGTGCACGCGCGCCACCGGCGCGTCGTCGAGCAGCCACAGCAGCCGGCGCTCGGTGACGGCGAGGATCGCCCGCGGGCTGGCCCAGGTCGAGGTCGGCGTGACGAGCTTGACGTCCTCGTCGGGGTTGAGCGTGTCCAGCAGCTCCGGGCCGAGCGCGAGCCGCAGCGGCGGGATCAGCCACCCGCCCTTGCCGGCGGAGCGCGTGGCGGCGCGGGTCCGCGGTGTGGGCGCGCCGGGGTTCCATGGGCCTTGGAGCCCGTGCTGCGCCGTGGCGCGTACGAGGTCGTAGGCGGCGTTGATCTCCGCCATCCGCGCGGCCGCGTCCTCCCCGGGCGAGCGGTCCGGATGCCAGCGCTTGGCCGCCTCGCGGTAGGCCGCGGTGATCTCCTGCTCCGCGGCGCCGGGGCGCACTCCGAGCACGGCGTAGGGGTCCATCAGAACATTCTGCCGCGAGGATCGGGTAGACATTGCTCTGATGCGGGTCCTGGCCCTGGCGGATCGGCCCTTCCATGCCGATGTCGCGAAGCTCGCCTCCCAATGTGATGTGGAGGCGGTCGTCTGCCTCGGCGACCTCCAGCCGAGCTGGCTGGAGACGCTCGACAAGGTCGCGTTGCCCAAGCTCGGCGTCTACGGCAATCACGACGACGAGCCGTACATGACCTGGTTCGGGATCGACAACGTGCACATCAACCGGATCGATCTCGACAACGGGGTGTCGTTCAGCGGGTTCGAGGGCTGCGTGTCCTATCGCCGCTCCGGCACCTCGAAGGTCGGGCCGTCCTACACGCAGCGCGAAGCCAAGAAGCTGATGCGCAAACTACCCGCGGCGGACGTGCTGCTGTGCCATTGCCCGCCCCGGGGCGTCAACGACGACCCGGACGATCCGGCCCACATCGGCTTCGAGGCGCTGCGCCCGTGGGTGCTCAAGCACCAGCCGCGCTGGCTCCTGCACGGGCACGTCCACCCCACGCCCGGCAGCCTCCTGCACCGCATCGGCGAGACGCGGGTCGTCTACGTCAACGGCGCGCGCGTGGTCGAACTCACCTGAGGGGTTAGGCCCGATGGGCGGGCAACCCTACCTTTGCCTGACCGGTTGCCTCCCTACTTGCTCGCCCGCCGCCACGCGACGCTGGAGGCATGATCAACGGACGCGACCGCACCGGAGCCGCCGCCCTTGTGGGCGCGGCTGTAACCGGTCTCATCGCGTTCGCGCTCTTCCTCGCCGGCGGCCTGCTGCTGTGGGCCAACGGCCACTACAAGGACGCCGACGGCTACCTCTCCACCGGCAGCCAGCGCTTCGACTCCGCCGAGTACGCCATCACGACGCCGAACCTCGAAGTCGGCGCGGGCTCACCCGGCTTCCTCCTGGAGGCCGACCGCTACGGCGAGCTGCGCCTCCAGACCATGGCCAAGGGCGGCAAGCCGCTGTTCGTCGGCATCGCCCCCACGTCCGACGTGAAGGCCTGGCTGAGCGGCACCTCCTTCAGCGAGGTCTCCGACATCGACTACGCGCCGTTTGAGGCCACCTACGCCCAGTACCACGGCACCCGCAAGCCCGGCCCGCCCGCGCTCCAGAGCTTCTGGGCCGCGACCGGCGCCCACGCCCTGCACTGGAACGTCCAATCCGGCCAGTGGTCGATCGTGGTGATGAACGCCGACGGCTCACGCGGCGTCTCCGCCGCCGTCAGCGCCGGCGCCAAGGTCCCGCTGATCGCGACGATCGGCTACGCGACCCTGATCGCGGGCCTCCTCTTCGTCGGCCTCACGGCCGCGCTCACGTGTTACGGCTCGCGCCCGGTCGCGCGCACGCTCGCCGTCGCCTAGCCGCGCGGCACGGGTCAGGAGGTGGCGCCGCTCGGGTTCACTGGTGGTGCGCCGGGCCGCCGCTCGGCGCACCTCCGGGACCAGGCGCCGGACGGCCCGCCAGTCGCTCACGGCGCGACGTCGGCCTCGTGCATGAGTGGCCGGACCTCGACACCCCAGTAGCGCGCCGACGGGTTGCGAGCCGCGATCTCCAGGGCCCGTTCCAGGCTGTCGCAATCGAGGATCGTGAAGCTGCCCAGATACTCCTTGGCCTCGGCGAAGGGGCCGTCGGTCACCACCGGCGTCCCGTCGGCGACCCGGACCAGCTTCGCGTTCACCTGGTCGGCCACGCCATAGGCGCCGACCAGCTCACCCGACTCGAACAGCTCCTGGTTGAGGGCATCGGTCGCGCGCAGGATCTCGGCGAAGGCCTCCTCACCCACCGAGCTGAACGCTTCCTCGTTGCCGTAGATCAGCAGCATGTACTTCACAGCTCGCTCCTCTCACCGCTCTGACTGCGCCGGTCCGACCAGCTCGCCGCCGGCGCCGCGATCGTCCAGCACCAGCTTCGACCGCCCGGTGACGGTGTAGCGAATGTGGGTGACCCCGGGCGCCTCGACGACCCGGGTCGGGACCAGCTCGATGCCGTCGTCGGCGCCGAGGCCGAGGCTGGGGTCGAACAGGCGCTGGCCGTCGCCCAGCAGCACCGGGGCGATGTGCACCTCGAGCTCGTCGAGCAGCCCGGCGGTCAGCACCTGGCGCAGGAGCTCCCCGCCGCCGGACACCGCCACGTCCTTGCCACCGGCGGCGTCGCGGGCCAGCTCGACGGCCCGCTCGAGTCCTTCGGTGACAAAGGTGAAGGAGGTGCCACCCCGGCGTTCCAGCAGGGCCCGGGAGCGGTGGGTGACGACGAACACCGGGGCCCGGAACGGCGGCTCCTCGCCCCAGGGGACCTCGCCGGCGTCGAACATGCGCCGCCCCATGACATAGGCACCGGCCGCCGCGAACGTCTCCCCGATGATCTCCGAGTCGATCGACCGCTCGCCGCCGGCGAAGCCCTGCCGCTCGCGCCACGCCATGGCGTCGACGGCCCAGCGGGTGACCCGGAAGAAGCCGGGCGCCTCGGGGCCCCCCATCCAGCCGCTCATGTCCTTGGGGTCCCGCGTGTCCCGCGGCCCGGTGTAGAAGCCGTCGAGGGACACCGACATCTGGGCGGTCACCTTGGTCATCGTTCGCGCTTCCTCTCGCGTTTGGCGGCCCCGATGGCCGCCGGTGCCCATAAGTCGGAGCCGACCGCCCGTTCTCGACACGCGCTGACGATCGAGGCCCTTCTAGCGCGCCAGCGCGCCCACGACCTCCTGCCACCACGCCCGCTCGCCCGGCGACGTCGCATTGGCCAGGCGCCGCCGGGCGAAGGCCTGCAGCTCGCCGGACGGGCCGACCGCCATCAGCGGGCCGGAGACGCCGTAGCGGCCGTCCTCGAGCAGGACGAGGGCGCCGGGCTCGTCGCGGCGTGTGCGGAGCTGCTCGACCACCTCGTTGCCGGCGAGCGTCTTCGGGCGCTGGGGGTCGCCGTCGTCGGGCTGCCACGGCCGGATCGACGTGACCGAAGGGCGCGAACGCGGACGGCGCCGCGGGCGTTCCTCGAGGCCGATGGGGCCTTTGCGCCAGCGCCGCATCAGCTCCCGGAACTCGACCGCGACCTCCTGGCGCACGAGCACGTGCAGCTGATCGCCGACCTGGATGACCGTCGAGCCGCGGGGTGGGATCGCGCGCTCGCCGCGGACGATCACGTTCAGCAGCGCTTCGCGCGGGAGGCCCAGCTCGCGGACGGGGTGACCGGCGATCGCGTCGTCCGGGCGCACCGGGAACTGCATCGTCTCGGCGCCCAAGCGGTTCAGCAGCACCGGCTCGACCAGGGGCGCCGGGATCGCGGCCTCGTCGGAGGTCACGCCGAGCCAGCGGGCGACCGGCTCGATCGTCAGACCCTGGAGGATCGTCGAGAACAGCACGACGAAGAAGGCGACCTGGAAGATCAACTCGCCGTGGGGGATGTCCTCGGTCACGGGAAACGTCGCGAACACGATCGGGGTCGCACCCCGCAGCCCCGCCCACCCGAGCATCAGCCGCTCGGGAAGCGTGAAGCCGTAGGCGACGATCACGGACGCCAGCGGCCGCGCGAAGACCGCGGTGACGATGGCGATCGCGGCGCCCTCGGGGATGATCGAGATCAGGTCGCCCGGGTTCACGAGCAGCCCGAGCAGCAAGAAGAGCGCGAGCTGCGCGACCCACGCGAGGCCCTCGTGGAACGTGATGATCGTGCGCCGGGCGGGCGAGGTCGCGCTGCCGATCACGAGACCCGCGAGAAAGACGGCGAGAAAGCCCGTGCCGCCCAGCGTGTCCGCGCCGCCGTACGCCATCGCCGCGAAGGCGACGGAAGCGACCGGATACAGACCGGCCGACGGAAGCGTCACGCGCTGCAGCACCCACACGCCAAAGCCGCCGATCGCCAGGCCCACGGCCGCACCCACGGCGAGCTCGCTGACGCCGAGCCAGAGCGCGTCCAGCAGCCCGAAATCGGGGTGGTTGATGGCGTCGATCGACGCCAGCACGAGCAACACGGCGATCGGGTCGTTGACGCCCGATTCGCCCTCGAGCGTGCGCGCGAGCTTGCGCCGCAGCGTCGAGCCACGCAGGACGGCGAACACGGCGGCGGCGTCGGTCGCGGCCACCGTCGAGCCGAGGATCAGCGCCTCGAGGTTGCTCAGCTCAGTGAAGAGCAGCGCCGCGGCGACGGCGGTGATCCCGGCGGTCAAAGCGGTCCCGACCGTCGCGAGCAGGACCGAGACGCGGATGACCGGCTTGATCTCCGCCCAGCCGCTGGAAAGGCCGCCCTCGTACAGGATCAGCGCGAGCGCCATGATCGCGGCGTTCTGCGCGACGTCGTAATCCTCGGGCTTCTCGCCGAAGTTGATCCACTGCAGGCCGTCGGACCCGAGGACCATGCCGAGGATGAGCACGAGGACGAGGCCGGGCAGGCGAAGACGCCCCGCGAGCAGCGAGGCACCGATGCCCGCGGTCAGCAATGCACCGACCGCGAGGGCGACGAGCCCGACGTCCATCTATGGACCCTTTCAGAACAGCGAGTCTGAAGGCGGTGTGAGAGGCGCTTCCGGGGGTGTCAGCAGCTCCGCGCCTTCGACACCCGCCTTATTGACAGCGGGATTGGCGGGTGCTACCGACACCCGCGCACTGTCGAGCGGCACGAGGAACTCCAGCGCTTCTCCAGCGCCGACGTCGGAACTCAGCCACGCCGCCTCGGCCTCCGGCCCCTCGAGCACGACCGGCATCCGATCGTGGACGGGCGCGCAGATCTCGTTCGCCGTCGTCGTCAGGATCGCCGCGCCGGTGCCGTCATACAGGCCGGCGAAGGCGAACGGGACGCCGCCGTCGACCGTGTAGCGGAAGGGCAGCCGCGGCGCGCCTTTGCGCTCCTGCTTCATCCACTCGTACCAGCCGTCGGCCAGCACGAGGCAGCGTCCGCCCGTCATCAGCCACTTGAAGCGCTGCGCGGCGGTCTCCGAGCGCACGTTGATCGGCGTGAACTTCTGGCCGCGGAACGGCCGCAGCCCCCACGCCACCGAGGCGGCCGCATTGGGTTGCAGGACGGTGGCGATCGTCTCCGTCGGGCACACGTTGAAGCGCCCGAGCGTCTCTTCGTCAGGCGGTGAGATGAGGCCGAAGCGCTGCGCGATCTCGGGGCCGTCGACCGTCGACAGCGTGTACCGGCCGCACAAGCTAGGCCGTCTCCACTTCCGCGAGACCCAGTTCCTCGATCGCCAGCTCGCGCAGCTTGTACTTCTGGACCTTGCCGGTCACGGTCATCGGGAACTCGCTCACCACTTCAACGTAGCGGGGGACCTTGTAGTGGGCGATCTTGCCCTTGCAGAACTCCGCGACCGCGTCGCGGTCGAGCTCGGCGCCGCGGCGCGTGACGATCCACGCCATCAGCTCTTCGCCGTAGCGCGGATCCGGCACGCCCACGACCTGCACGTCGGCGATGTCCGGATGGCCCATCAGGAACTCCTCGATCTCGCGCGGGTACACGTTCTCACCGCCGCGGATGACCATGTCCTTGATGCGCCCGACGATCTTCAGGTAGCCCTCCTCGTCCATCTGCGCGAGGTCGCCGGTGTGCATCCAGCGGGCGCGGTCGATCGCGTCCGCGGTCTTCTCCGGCTCCTCCCAGTATCCGAGCATCACGCTGTAGCCGCGCGTGCACAGCTCACCCGGCTCGCCGCGCGCCACGATCGCGCCGGTCTCGGGGTCCACGACCTTGGACTCGAGGTGCGGGTGCACGCGGCCGACCGTCCCCACCCGCTTGTCCAGCGGGTCGTCGGCGGCCGTCTGCGTCGACACGGGCGAGGTCTCGGTCATGCCGTAACAGATCGTGACCTCCTCCATGTGCATCTCAGAGACCACGCGGCGCATCGTCTCGATCGGGCACGGCGAGCCGGCCATGATCCCGGTGCGCAGGCTGGTGAGGTCGAACTCGCCGAACTCGGGGTGCTCGAGCTCGGCGATGAACATCGTCGGCACGCCATAGAGGCTCGTGCACTGCTCGTCCTGGACGGCCTGCAGCGTGGCGACCGGGTCGAACGCCCCCGCCGGGATCACCATGCAGGCGCCGTGCGACGTGCACGCGAGGTTGCCCATGACCATGCCGAAGCAGTGGTAGTAGGGCACCGGGATGCAGACCCGGTCCGCCTCGGAGTACCGGCAGCCGCGGCCGACGAAGTAGCCGTTGTTGAGGATGTTGTGGTGGCTGAGCGTCGCGCCCTTCGGGAAGCCCGTGGTGCCGCTCGTGTACTGGATGTTGATCGGGTCGTCGAACTGGGTCGCGGCCTGGCGCGCGCGCAGCTCCTCGGCCGAGGAGCGCTCGCCGCGGGCGATGAACTCCTCCCAGTCGCGCCCGATGAACACCACCTGCTCGAGCCCGATGATGTTGTCGCGCACCGCGCCGACCATCTGTACGTAATCAGATGTCTTGAACGTGGTCGCGGCGACGAGCATCCGGCACCCGGACTGGCGCAGGACGTACTCGAGCTCGGACGTCCGGTAGGCCGGATTGATGTTGACGAGGATGATCCCGGCCTTGGCGGTCGCGTACTGCACGAGCGCCCACTCGGCGCAGTTGGGGCTCCAGATGCCGACGCGGTCGCCGGCCTCGATCCCCGCGGCGAGGAACGCGCGCGCGGTGCGATCGACCGCTTCCCCGAACTGCGAGTACGTGTAGCGGAGGTCCTGGTGGACCGAGACGAGCGCCTCGCGCTCCGGGAACCGGGCGATCGTGCGGTCGAGGTTGTCACCGATGGTGTCGCCCAACAGCGGCGTTGACGACGTCCCGGATGCGTACGACGGCTCCATGCGGGTCCTCCTCGGTCTCTCCTACGGGGAGAGCCTAATGGAGGTCAGCCCTTGGGGCGCTGGAATCGTGCGCTGTCGAGCGGGATCGTGTCGAGGGCGTGGATCGCCGTGCCCTCCAGCCGGAAGCGCACGCGCTTCTTCTGGCTCGGGGAGCCGGGCGTGTCGCCGGGCGCGTACACGCCGTAGGTGAGCGTGACGGTCATCTTCTGCGCCTTGCTGACGCTGAGCTTCGTGCTCGGGTTCAGCGCGTCGTTGCCCAGGAACTGGTCCTTGATGAAGAAGAAGGCGCGCGAACCGCCACCGGAGTCGCCCACCGGCCGCCCGATCAGGACCCGGAAGGTCGACTTGTAGTGGTAATCGCTCGGCTTGAGCGTCGTGTAGCCCTTCTGGCGCACGACGGCGATGGCCGCCTTGAGCGCCTCGCGCTCCGCCTTGGTCGGCCCCTTGGGCTTGGCCGGCTTCTTCTTGGCCGCGGCCTTCTTCTTGGTCGCGTGCTTGGCGGGCGTCGCCGTCGGGGTGGCCGCGGCGGCGGACGTGGAGTCCTTGTCGGGCATCACCATCGACGCGATCGCCACACCGACGCCGATGAACGCGAGCGTCGCGATCAGCCCCGCGATCCTGCGCGTCCAGCGATACGCCTTCCGTCGTGGCGGCAACCGGTTCCGATTGCGCTCCGCCTGCACCCTGCGCGAACTCGAGTCCATCCCGCGCGGAGCATCGCCGAACGCTCACGGCCCGTCAATAGGGCCTAGGACCCAAACACGCCTTATCCGAGGAACGTGTCGTAGAGCAGGAAGCCGTTGAGGCAGATGATCAAGAACGCGACGATGCCCGCGACGACGGTCGTGAGCCGGCGGTTGACCAGCGCGCCCATGATGTCCACCCGGCGCGTGAGCAGCACCATCGGCACGAGCGCGAACGGGATGCCGAAGCTGAGCACGACCTGCGAGATGACCAGCGTGGTGCTCGGGTTGACGCCGATCGCGAGGATGACCAGCGACGGCGCCATCGTGACCGCGCGGCGGGCGAAGAGCGGGATGCGGCGGTTGATGAAGCCCTGCATCACGACCTGGCCGGCGAACGTGCCGACGCTTGAGCTGCTCAGCCCTGAGGCGAGCAGCGCGACCGCGAAGGCCAGCGCCGCGCCGCCGCCGAGCAGCGTGGTGAAGCCGAGGTGCGCGCCCTCGATCGAGTCCACGTCGGTCAGACCGGAGTTGTGGAAGAGCTGCGCGGCGACGACCAGCATCGAGATGTTGATGATCCCGGCGAGGCCCATCGCGAGGAAGACGTCCAGGCGCTCGAAATTCAGCAGCTCGCGCTTCTCGGACGTGCTCTCGGGCTTGATGCGGCGCGAGGTCAGCGCCGAATGCAGGTAGACGACGTGGGGCATCACGGTCGCGCCGAGGATGCCGACCGCCAGCAGGATGCTGTCCGTGCCCTGGAAGGTGGGGATCAGCCCCTTGGCGAATTCGCGCGTGTCGACGCCGACCTGCAGCAGGTCGTACATGAAGCCGAGGAAGACGATCGCCAGGAAGCCCGTGATCGCGATCTCGAACTTGCGGTGCCCGCGGGTCTGCAGCTCGAGGATCGCGAACGCGACGACCGCGGTCATCAGGCCGGCGACGAACGGCGGGACGCCGAAGAGGAGATTGAGGGCGATCGCGGCGCCGACGAACTCGGCGAGGTCGGTGGCGATGGCGATCGCCTCGGCCTGCAGCCAGAGCCCGAAGGTGACGGGCTTGGGGAAGTGCTCGCGGCAGAGCTCCGGCAGGTTCTTGCCCGTGGCGATGCCGGTCTTGGCCGACAGGTACTGCACGAGCATCGCCATCAGGTTCGCGGCGACGATGACCCACAGCAGCATGTAGCCGTACTTGGCGCCGCCGGCGATGTTCGTCGCGAAGTTGCCCGGGTCGATGTAGGCGACGGCGGCGACGAACGCCGGGCCGAGCATGCCGACGACCCCGCGGACCTTGCCGCGGGAGCGCAGCGCGCGCAGCGGCGAGATCGCGATCGGCGCGCCGTCGGACGTCGCCGCGGCCGCGGCTTCGAGGACCGTGGGCGGGTTCACGACGTCCGCACCCGCATCGAGGTGGCGAGCTGGCCGCCGAGCGCGTGCGTGGCGCCCGCGACCTCGACGAACAACGGGCCGCCGAACGGCTGCTTGTCGATGACGCGCAGGTGGGTGCCGGGGACGATCTCGCGCGCCGCGAGATAGCGCAGCATCTCCGGCTCAGCGTCGGAGATCCGCACGACCGTCGCCTCCTCGCCCGGCTCCAGCGTGGAGAGACAGGCCGTCCGCTCCACCGGGAGGACGAGGTCGGCGTCCGGAATCGGGTCGCCGTGCGGGTCGTGCGTCGGGTTGCCGAGCTTGGCGGCGATCAGCGCCTCGAGCTCCTTGGAGAGGACGTGCTCGAGCACTTCCGCCTCCTGGTGCACGCGGTCCCACGGCACGCCCAGCGACTCGGCCAGGTAGAGCTCCAGCAGCCGGTGGTGCCGGATCATCTGCAGCGCCAGGCGGGTGCCGGTCTCGGTCAGGCGCACGCCGCGGTAGCGCTCGTGGGTGACGAGGCCGAGCTCGTCGAGCTTGCGCACCATGCCGCTCGCCGAGGCGGGCGTGACGCTGACGCGGTGCGCGATCGCCGTGATGCCAACCGGTTCTTCGCCTTCCTGCAGCGCGTAGATCGCCTTCGCGTAATCCTCTACGGCGCTGGAGAATTCGGTTTCACGGGTGGCCACGGATCAAATTATGGCACGCCTAACTTTGGTTTCAAGAGGCCGAGAGAAGAAAGTGCCACGGCGCAGAGAGCGATACTTGCGCCCGCCGCGATCTCGAGCTCGTAGGAGATGATCAACCCGGCGATGCCCGCCACCACGGCCAGCGCGGCCGAGAGCGCGAGGATCGAGGGGAGCCGCTGCGCGAGGTTCAGCGCCGCCGCGGCGGGCGCGAGCACCAGCGCGACCAGCAGCAGGTTCCCGAGCCCCTGCACGGCGGCGACGGTCGTCACGGCCAGCACCGCGAGCAGCGCGAGGTCGGCCCGCGCGGGCCGGATCCCGAGCGCCTGCGCGCTGCCACGCGCGAACGCGGTCGCCGTCAGCGCGCGGTAAGCGGCCGCGAGCGCGATCAGGACGCCGATCGACAGCGCCGCGGCGGCGACGAGGTCGCCGTTGGTGATCCCGAGCAGGTCGCCGAAGAGCAGCTCTCCGAGCCGTGGCGGCGTCTCGGGCGAGAGCGCGAGGATGCCGCCGAGGCCGAACAGCCCGGAGACGACGACCGCCACGCCGACGTCTCCTCCGGCCCGCGCGTCGCGCGCCACGAGCGCGATCCCGCCCGCCGCGACGAGCACGCCGCCCGCCGCGCCGAGGATCAGCGGCACCCCGGCGAGCGCCGCGAGCACGAGCCCGGGCAGCATCGCGTGCGAGAGCGACTCGGCCGCGTACGCGCGCCGCAGCAGCAGGATCCACACGCCCAGCGGCCCGCAGGCCAGCCCGAGGACGATCGCCTCGAGGAACGCGCGCTGCATGATCCCGCTGGAGAGCATCAGTGCTCGTGCTGGTGATGGCACGCGACCGTGACGGCCTGGCCGGCGCCGTCGAGGATCACGAGCTCGTCGCCGTAGGTGCGGCGCAGGACGTCGGTGGTCAGCGTCTCCTCAGGCGGGCCGAACGCGACCTGGCCGTGGTTGAGGCAGAGCACGAGCGGCCAGGCGCGTGCCTGCGCGACGTCGTGGGTGGCGACCAGCAGCGCCCGCCCTTCCGCCCGCAGCTCGGCGAAGACGCGCTCGATCTGCGCGGCGCTCGGCCGGTCAACGCCCGACAGCGGCTCGTCGAGCAGCAGGACCGGCGCGTCCTGCACGAGGGCTCGCGCGATCAGCACCCGCTGGCGCTGCCCACCGGAGAGCGTCCCGAACCGCGCGTGGGCGCGATCGGCGAGACCGACCCGCTCGAGCGCCGCGTCCGCCCGCGCCCGGTCGTCGCGCCCCACCCGCTTGAACCAGGGCGTGCGCCCGTAGGCGCCCATCAGCGCCACGTCGTGGGCGCTGACCGGGAAGTCCAGCCGCGCGCCCTCGGTCTGCGGGACGTACGCCGGCCGCCCGGCCAGCGTGACCTCGCCGGTCCGGAACGGCAGCTCGCCCAGCAGCGCGCGGAACAGCGTCGTCTTGCCGCCGCCGTTGGGCCCGAGCACCGCGGCGATCTCCCCCGCGGCGACCGAGAAATCCACGCCGCCGAGCACGTCGGCGCCGCGCACGTACCCACCGCGCAGCTCGCGGGTGACAACCCTCGACTTCAACCCTCGACCTTCCTAAATGGGGTCAGACCCCATTTATGTTGTGGCGTGAGCGCGGCGAGGGCGTAGACGAGCGCGCCGAGGACGGCCATGGCCGGGCCAGGACCGACGTTGAACGCGTCCGCGACCCAGATCGCGGCGAGGCCTTCGACGGCTGCCAGGGCGAAGGTCAGCAGCTGCTGCGTGCGCAAGGCGGGCTCGAAGAGCCGGATCGTGGCCGCCGGAACCGTCAACACGACCGTCACGAGCAGCGCGCCGACGGCGTCCAAGGCCACGACGACCGCGACCGCCACGGCGAGCAGCAGGGCGCGATCGGCGGTGGCCACGCGCACCCCTCCCGCCCGCGCGCCGTCGGCGTCGAAGCCGCTTGCCAGCCAGGAACGGCGCAGCGCCGCGTCACACGCCAGCACGCCGACGGCCGCCGCCGCGGTCAGCCAGAGGTCCGCCGGGCTCAAGGCGATCAGCGAGCCGAAGAGCAACCGGTCCACGCCCGCGCCCGAGTGGTAGACGTCGCTCGCCAGGACGACGCCGATGGCGAGCGCCGCCACCAGCAGCAGCCCGATCGCCGCGTCCGGGTCCACCCGCCGCGTCCGCTGAATGCGCTCGAGCACGCCCCCGAACCCCACCGCGCACACCAGCGCGGTCAGCTGCGCGGGAACGCCCCACGGCCCCGCCACGACCAGCCCCGGGAAGGTCGCGGTGCCGATCGCGTGCGTGTAGAACGGCAGCCGCCGGAGCACCACCCACGTCCCCAGGACACCGGCGATCACGGCCAGCAGCAGGATCTCCGCGATCCCGCGCTGGATGTAGGGCGCAGCGAAGTCAGGCATCGACAGGGCAGACGACCGCGCCGCCGGTGAAGCCCTGCACGAGCGCGCGGGTGTTGGCGGCGATCGAGGCGATGTACGTCGCGCCGTCGGAGTCCTTCGGCCCGAGCGAGTCCGCCCACAGCGCCGGCCCGAGCTTCGCGCCGGTCTCGCGGGCGATCGCCTCTTCGACCTTCGGGTTGACCGAGCTCTCGGCGAAGATCGTCTTGACGCCCTCGCGCTTGATCGTGTCGACGAGCTTCGTCACATCGCCCGCCGAGGGCTGCGCGGCCGTCGTCAGCGCCGGGATCACCGCGCCGATGACCGTGATCCCGTAGCGGCGGGCGTAGTAGCCGAGCGCGTCGTGGGAGGTGACGAGCTTGCGCTCCGCCGCCGGCACGCGGTCCAGGCACGCGCGCACGCCCGCGTCGAGCCGCCGCAGCCGCGCGACGTACGCCGCCGAGCGATCCGGCAAGCCCGCGGCGGCGAAGGCATGGCCGATCGCGACCGCGGCCCGCTCGGCGCGCACCGGGTCCTGCCACCAGTGCGGATCACCGCCCTCCAGACCGGCGGCGCGACCCACGTCGACGACGTCCTGCTCCTTGACGCCCGCGGCGTCCAGCGCCCCGCCGAGCCACGCGTCGACCTCGCCGCCGGAGCGCAGCACGATGTCCGCGGACGCGAGCGCCTTGACGTCGTCCGGGCGCACCTCGTACTCGTGCGGGTCCGTGTTGGGCGACAGGATCGAGGTGACCTTCACCCCGGGTGCGATGTTGCGGGCGAAATCGGCGAGCTGGGTGGTCGTCGCGACGACGGTCGGCGCGTCCGAGCCACCGGTGCCTGAACCGCCGCAGCCGGCAGCGGCAATCGGCAGCAGGACAAGGAAAAGGGCGGCGCGGCGAAACATCGGCGTGCAAGCTTACTGAAACTCATTCCCATTTTGTTACCGGCTGGAAGATCACTTTCATCGACCCCGGACGCTCCGATCGCGGCCATGCTGTGTTCCGAACGCTGATGGTTGGTCCTCATCGCCTCACGCGCCGCCAGGCGCTTCGTCTCGGCGCGGGCGTCGCCGCACTCGGAGCCCTGCGCGTCCCCTCCCCCGCGCTCGCGGCCGCACACGACTCCGCCGTGTTCGAGCTCGCGCTCCCCGACGGGCTCGCCCACGCGAGCACCGCCCGCTGGCACTCGACGACGGTCCTGCAGGCCCCGCGCCGCTTCGATCTCGCCGGCTTGCGCTGGGCGAGAGCCGCGAACTTCCAGGCCCAGATCCGCACCCGCCCCGCCGGCGGCCGCTGGACCCGCTGGACGCCGCTGCCCGCCAGCCACGGCACCGTCAACGGCACCGATCCCGTCTTCACCGGCACCGCCGACGAGCTGCAGCTCCGGCACCGGGGAGGCGTCGCGGGCCTGAAGGTCCGCTTCGTCCGCGCCCTCCCCCACGCGCCCGCCGCGCACGCCCGCGCCGCCCAGGCCGGCGGTGCGCCCGCGATCGTCCCGCGCGCGAACTGGGGCGCGGATCAGGTGCCGCCGCGCGCCGCTCCGAGCTACGGCACGGTGCAGGCCGCGTTCGTCCATCACACGGTCACGGCGGTCGACTACGCGCCGGAGGAATCGGCCGGGATCGTCCTGGGAATCGCCCGCTATCACCGCGATTCCAACGGCTGGAACGACATCGGCTACAACTTCCTCGTCGACCGCTACGGGGTCGTCTTCGAGGGCCGTGCCGGCGGTGTCGAAGCCGCCGTGATCGGCGCGCAGGCGCAGGGCTGGAACAGCGTCTCGACCGGCATCGCCTGCCTCGGCACGTTCACCAACATCCCGCTCGACGCGCCCGCGATGGAGTCGCTCGCCCGGCTGATCGGCTGGAAGCTCTCGCTTCACGGCGTCCCCGTCGCGGGGCAGGTGACGCTCGAGTCCGGCGGCGGCGAGAGCAACCGCTACCCGAGCGGCCAGCTGGTCGCCTTCGACCGGGTCAGCGGCCACCGCGACGGCTGCCAGACCTCCTGCCCCGGCGAGCAGCTCTACGCCCAGCTGCCGGACCTGCGGGCCCGCGCCGCGAAGTACTCGCACCCGGTCTCGGCGATCACCGTCAAGGCCTCCAGCCAGAAGGGCGCCAAGCCGACGAACGTCTCCGGCGTGCTGCGCTTCGCCGACGGCTCGTCGCCCGCCGGCGCCACGCTCACCGTCGAGTATCTGACTGGCGCCTCGGCGTGGTCACCCGTGACGACGACCGTCTGCGGGCTCGACGGCAGCTGGGCGACGAGCGCCCAACTCCCCGCCAGCGGCAAGGTCCGCGCGGTGTTCGCCGGCGACGCGACGCGGGGGCGGCTGGAGTCCGCCCCGATCAGCGTCCTGGTCGTGCCCAGCATGACCCTGACGAGCGACAAGCGGCGCGCCAAGGCGGGCACGAGCTTCGCCGTCAGCGGCACCGTCGCCCCGTCCGGACCGCTGGTGCAATGCCTCCTGGAGCGCCAAGTTGGCACCCGCTGGGTGACCGTCCAGCGCAAGCGCATCGCGGTGCGCGCCGGCCGCTTCGAGACCAAGGTCCGGCCCACCAAGGCGGGGCTGTACCGCGTCAGCATCATCGCCGAAGGCGTCACCCGGCGGCGCACACTTCGCGCGGTGCACTGAAGTTTTTCGGTCAGGCTCCGAACACCCGGGGGAGATGTCCCGGATATCCGCCTGGCTACCGCGTGGCCGCGCCCTACCTCCAGAGGTCTGGGCGGCGCGTCATCGTGGGCTCCTGCTGGTCCTCGCCGCGCATCTCGTCGTGCTGCCGGCGTTCGCCGTCAGCCAGGGCTGGTCGCTCGCCGCGGCCTGGGCGTTCGACATCGGGCCGGCGGCCTTCGGCCTCGCCGCGTTGTCGCCCCGGCTGTCGCGCGGCTGGCGGTCCTCGATGTGCGCGATGGCGCTGCTCTCCTGCTCGGCGCTGGTCGTCGTGTCCGCGCACGGGACGATCGAGGCGCACTTCCACTACTTCGTGATGGTCGGCGCCCTGGCGCTCTACGAGGAGTGGTGGGCGTACCTGCTGGCGATCGCCTTCGTCGTCCTGCAGCACGGCGTGATCAGCTTCTGGGAGAGCGGCGCCGTCTTCGACCACCAGTCCGGCGCCGCGTGGCGCTGGGCGGCGATCCACGGCCTGTTCGTCGCCGCGCTGGCGGCCACCAACCTCGTCTCATGGCGGGCCAACCAGAACGCCCGCGCCGCGACCGCGAACTCCGACGAGCGCTTCCGGCGCGTCTTCGATGCCGCGCCGGTGGCGATGGCGCTGGTCGCGCCCGACGGCACGGTCCTGCAGGCGAACGAAGAGCTGCGCGAGCGCGCGGGCGTCGGCGCGGTCTCCTTCTGGGACTACGCGCCGGTCGCCGACCGTCAGGCGCTGCGCGAGAGCTGGCCGCCCGAGTCCGACGGCCCGGAGCAGGAGCAGCGCTACGTCCGCGCGGACGGCAGCCTCGGCTGGTTCGTCTGGCGCCACTCGCTGATCCGCGACGTCGCCTCCAACGCCGACCACTACATCTCCCAGGGCGTCGACATCACCGCCCGCAAGCAGGACGCCGAACGGCTCGATCATCAGGCGCACCACGACCCGCTGACCGGGCTGCCCAATCGCGCGCTCTTCGACCGCACGCTGGCCGAGGCGCTCGAGCGCCGCAGCGAGTCCAACACCCGCCTGGCCGTCCTGTTCGCCGACATCGACGACTTCAAGGTCATCAACGACTCGCTCGGCCACCGCGCCGGCGACGAGCTGCTGGTCGCCGCCGCCGAGCGGCTCACGTCAGCCGTCCGGCCGGGCGACACGATCGCCCGCTTCGGCGGGGACGAGTTCGTGATCCTGCTCGAGCGGATCATGAGCCTCTCCGACCTGCGCCGGATCGCCGACCGCGTCGCCGCCGAGATCAAGCGCCCGTTCGAGCTCGACGGGCGCCAGCGGTTCCTGAGCTCGAGCATCGGCATCGCCGTCGCCGACGGCGGCGAGGGCGAGGTCACCGCCGAGGAGCTGCTGCGCGACGCCGACGCGGCCATGTACCAGGCCAAGGAGCACGGCAAGGCCCAGCTTGAGTTCTTCGATCGCGGCGTGCGCTCACGCGCCGTCGAGCGCCTCGAGATGGAGGCCGAGCTGCGCGACGCGCTCGCCGGCGGCGAGCTCTCGCTCGCCTACCAGCCGGAGGTCATGCTCGCCGACACGACCAAGATGTTCGGTGTCGAGGCCTTGCTGCGCTGGCAGCACCCGAAGCTCGGCGCGGTCTCCCCCGCCCGCTTCGTGCCGATCGCCGAGCAGAGCGGCCTGATCGTCCCGATCGGCGAGTGGGTGCTCGAGGAGGCCTGCCGCCAGGCGGCGAAGTGGCGCGCCGAAGGCCAGGTCGACTTCGTGATGGCGGTCAATCTGTCGCCGCGCCAGCTCTCGAGCCCGGAGCTCGCGGGCGTGGTCGAGCGGGCGCTGCGCGTCAACGACCTGCCGGCGTCGGCGCTGTGCCTGGAGATCACCGAGAGCGCGATCATGGAGGACCCCGAGGCCGCGCACCGCATCCTCCAGGGCCTGAAGGCGCTCGGCGTGCGGCTGGCGATCGACGACTTCGGCGTCGGCTACTCCTCGCTCTCGCACCTGAAGTACCTGCTGCCCGTCGACGTGATCAAGATCGACAAGTCCTTCGTCGACGGCCTGCTGGACTCACGCGACGCGCGGGCGATCATCACCGCGATCGTCCAGCTGGCCCACGCCCTGGGCGTGATCGCCGTGGGCGAGGGCGTCGAGAGCGCCGAGCAGGCAGCCGCGCTGCGCGACCTGGGTTGCCACGTCGCGCAGGGCTACCACTTCTCCAAGCCGGTCCCGGCCGACTACCTCTGCTTCAGCCAGTCCGACAGCTTGTCGGCCGCGTCGCCGGCCTTGTCGCCGGCCTTGGTGAACCCTTCGCCGGTCTCCTTGAAGATCGTCCGGAACTTGTCGGCGTAGAACTCGGCGGCGTCGCCGGCCTCCTGGCGGGCGTCGGCCTTGGAGCCCCGCTTGACGTACTCGCCGGCCATGATCCGGTCGTAGTCGCCCGAGCGGACCCACGTCATCAGCTCGTGCACGCGCCGCACGGGGTAGGGATGCGTGAGCGTGAGCTCGCGGCCGAAGCGCATCAGCTTGTCCCAGCCGGGCTCCCAGTCCACGTACTCGTTGGCCTGCTTGACGAACGCGTCGAGGCTGAGCTTGCGCGAGGCGGCGCCGGCGGAGATGACCATCATCGTCTGGCACGTCGTCATCGGGCTGCGGTTGACGAGCGTCGCCGCGCGGTCGCAGCTGAGCTCCGCCGCGCGGAACCACTCGAGCAGGGCGAGCCGGATCGCCAGCAGCGGCAGGCCGGCGAAGAACGGCAGGCGCGACAACGGGCCGGCGCCGAGCTGCAGCAGGATGTAGAGCGCGGTCTGGTAGAGCACGTGGTCGGACAGGATGTGGCCCGCCTCGTGGCCGAGCACGGTCCGCAGCTCGTGCTCGTCCATCAGGTTCACCGTGCCCGAGTTGAGCACCACGATCGGCTTCTTGGAGCCGATCGCCATCGCGTTGGTGAGCGGCATCTGCCAGATGTAGAGATCCGGGATGTAGTCGATGTCCAGCCGGGCCAGCGCCGCGCGGTGCGACGCCCACACGTCCGGCATCTGGTCCTCCCCGAGCCGGACCGCGCCGGCCATCAGCTGCTGGAAGATCGAGCGCTCGCCGAACTCGATCAACCTGCGCACGACCGTGTCCATCATCGGGATCTGTTGCAGCGCGGCGGTCGCGGCACGATCCGCGGGATGCTCGTACGCCTTGGGGGAAATGTCCTTGAGGCGCTGGTCTTCGGGCAGGTCCATCACGTCAAGGTAGTCGGTCCTTGACCCTGATTACCAATTGCAACCCGCTCCAGATCTCCGAGATCGCCGCGACCTTGTTGTCGACCAGCGCGTTGGCCAGGGCGATCTCGCGGACGACGTTCTCGGTGATGTCGGTGGGGAGCTTGGAGGTCTTCTTCGGCCACGCGATCCAGAGCCGCCCGTTCTGCTCCAGCCGCTGCCGCAGCACCGGGATCCGCCGCTCGAGGTCGCGGCGCTCGGTGTGGAAGGAGAGGATCACGTCCGCGAGCCCGGTCGCCCGGCGCACGACCGCGACGCCCTCGAGCGCGAAATCCGCGGGCGCGTTGAGCAGCAGGACCCGGCTCTCGGGCTTGATCCCGAGCTTCTTGGGCAGCGGCGTGCCGCTATAGCCGGCGCTCATCGGGGCCGATCCTACGTCGTTTGCCGTTGAGCCCCGGACCGCCCGACCCGTACAAGCGTCTAGCCGACACAAGAACGGGTTTGCACGGCCGATGAGTGAGTGAGCTAAGCACTCCGCGAAACAAAGGAATCGGTCACGGATGACACGCCATGGATGGCGAACCAATGGGAAGGCACGAACAGGGCTCCTAGCCCTGCTCGTGATGCTGGTCGTCGGCGTCCTGCCGGCAAGCGCGCCGGCGTTCGATTCGCCGGTCGCTCCGGTCACCCCAGCGGGCGCGGATGCTGAGCATGGGCTTGGTCTGATCGTCACTCCGCAGCCGGCCCCCTCGGCCAAGGCGCTGGACGCCGTCGAGGCGGGTGCAGTCGATCTTCCGGCCAGCGTCGACTTGACAGCCTTCGCGATGCCGGTGGGCGACCAGGGCCAGGTCAACTCCTGCGCGGCCTGGGCCGTCGACTACAGCGCGATGGGCTACTGGATGAACAAGCAGGGCATCGCCGGCGGCGCGCTCGCCCCGATGTTCACCTACTCGCAGGCCACGGGCGGCAAGAACGTCGGCACGACGCTGCCGTCCCACATGGACATCGCCAAGACCCAAGGCGTGGACGTCCAGTCGGACTACACGCAGGGCAACTACAACTTCGCGACTCAGCCGACCGCGCTGCAGAAGGCCAACGCGCAGCAGTGGAAGCTGACGAGCTACGACAACCTGACGATCACGCCCAACTCGGGCACGGTCTCGCAGGACTCGATCAAGGCGGCGTTGGCCGACGGCAAGCCCGTCGTCATCGCCATGCCGGTCTACCAGAACTTCTACAGCGTCAACACGACCAACCACGGCCTCTACACGGCCATCTCGGGCTCCAACATGGGCTACCACGCCGTCACGGCCCTCGGCTATGACGCGACCGGCCTTCGCATCGAGAACCAGTGGGGCACGGGCTGGGGCGACGCCGGTTGGGCGACGCTCGGCTGGGCGTTCGTCAACAAGTACGTCGTCGAAGCGCGCGCCGTCGGCGCCATGGTCGATCCCGACCCGCAGCCGAAGCTGCTCGCCGACCCGGCCATCACCGGCGTCGTCAACCGTGGCGCGACGCTGACCGCGTCCACGGGCCGCTACACGGCCTCGCCGACCGACTTCGACTACCAGTGGCAGCGCGACACGGGCTCGGGCTTCGCCGACATCGACGACGCCACGAACTCCACGTACGTCGCGGCCCAGGCCGACGTCACGTTCAAGGTGCGCGTCAAGGTCACCGCGTCCAACGCGGACGGCTCCGTCACCGGCACCTCCCTCGCCGTCGGGCCGATCAAGCCGGTCGCCCCGACCTCCACGATGGCCCCCGCGGTCACCGGCACGGCCGCCCGCGGCCAGGTCCTGACGACCACGACGGGCAACTGGACCGATACACCCACGTCCTACACGTACGCCTGGCAGCGCGACAAGGGCACGGGCTACGTCGCCATCGCCGGCGCGACGGCCGCGACCTACACGGTCGCCACGGCCGACGTCGGCGGCAAGGTGCGCGTCATGGTCACGGCCAAGAACGCCATCGGCTCCAGCGTCGCCACCGCCTCCAACGCGACCGACACGGTCGTCACCGCCCCGCCGGTGAACTCCGTCGCCCCGCCCGTCACGGGCACGGCCGCCCGCGGCTCGATCCTGACCGCCGCGACCGGCACCTGGTCGGCCGCCGGCAACACCTACAAGTACCAGTGGCAGAAGGACGCCGGCTCCGGCTTCGCCAACATCACGGGCGCGACCGCCGCCACCTACGCCGTGGCCCTCGCCGACGAGGGCGCCAAGCTCCGCGTCAACGTCACCGCCACCAACGTCGACGGCACCGCCACCGCCAGCTCTGACGCGACGGACACCGTCGCCAAGGCGCTGCCGGTCAACACGTCCGTCCCGGCGCCGACCGGCACCGCGGCCCGCGCGAGCGTGCTGACGGCCGCCCCCGGCGTGTGGGCCGGCGTCGGCAACACGTATAAGTACCAGTGGCAGAAGGACGCCGGCTCGGGCTACGCCAACATCACCGGCGCGACCGCCGTCACCTACACGCTGGCGCTCGCCGACGAGGGCGCGAAGATCCGCGTCAACGTCACGGCCACCAACGTCGACGGCACCGCCACGGCGCCGTCGGAGGAAGTCGGCCCGATCGCCAAGGCGATGCCGGCCAACACCGCCGTGCCGGTCATCGGCGGCGTCGCCAAGCGCGCCAACACGCTGACCACCACGGCCGGCACCTGGAGCGGCCCGGGCAACGCCTACACGTACCAGTGGCAGCGTGACGAGGGCTCCGGCTTCGCCGACATCACCGGCGCCACGAAGTCCAGCTACCTCCTCGTCCCGGCCGACACGGGCAACACCCTGCGCGTCAAGGTCACCGCGACCAACCCGGACGGGGCCACCTCCGCCAACTCCGTCGCGACCGCCGAGGTCGCCGACGCCAAGCCGGTCAACACGGTCCTCCCGACCGTCGCAGGCGTCACGCAGCGCACCAAGACCCTGACCGCGGGCGTCGGTACGTGGACGGGCGCGGGCAACACCTACGCCTACCAGTGGCAGCGCGACACGGGCGACGGCTTCGAGGACATCACGAACGCCAAGGCCGCCACGTACCTGCTCACCAGCGACGATCTCGGCGCCACCATCCGCGTCAAGATCACCGCGACCAACGTCGACGCCGTCGTCTCGGCCAACTCGGCCGCGACCGCGACGGTCACCACGGCCCTCCCGGTCCAGACCGCGGCCCCGGCCGCCTCCGGCACGCTGAAGACCGGCCTGAACGTCACGACCACCACGGGCACGTGGACCCCCGCGGGCTCGACGTACGCGTACCAGTGGCAGCGCGACAGCGGCTCCGGCTTCGCCGACATCTCCGGCGCGACCGCGGCCACCTACACGCTCACCAACGCCGACGCGGGCGCGAAGGTCCGCTCCAAGGTCACCGCGACCAACACGGACGGCTCCGCCGCCGGCTACTCCAAGGAGATCGGCCCGGTCCTCTCCACCCCCGCCAACACGGTGGCCCCGGAGGTCACGGGCACGCTGACCGACGCTTCGTCGCTCTCGGCGAGCACCGGCACCTGGGCCTCGGCGGGCGACCTGACCCACACCTACAAGTACCAGTGGGTCCGCTGCCCGGCCGCCGCGGCGAACGCCGCCGCCGCCGGCTGCGTCGCCATCGCCGCCGCCACGAACGCCACGTACACGACGGTCGCCGCCGACGTCGCCATGCGGATCGCCGTGCGCGTCACCGCGACCAACACCCAGGCGGTCGCCACCACGGCGGCCTCCGCGGTCACCGACGTCCTCACGGGCCGCGCGCTGACCAACTCGGCCGTGCCGGCGATCACCGGCACCGCGATGGTCAAGAACGTGCTGACCGCCAGCGAGGGCACATGGAGCGTCCCGCTGACCAAGACCGGTTATCAGTGGAAGCGCTGTGCGGCCGACGGCAGCGCGTGCGTCAACATCGCCGGCGCCACCGCCAAGACGTACACCCCGGTCGTCGCCGACACCGGCAAGACCCTCGTCGTCGCGGTCGCCGCCACCTCCCCGGGCCGGACCGCGACCGCCGAGTCCGAGGCGTCCGACGCCATCGCCGCGCTGCCGCTGCCCTCCGCGGCGACCGCGCTCACCATCACCGGCACGACCAAGCGCCAGCAGGTGCTCAAGGCCGTCCCGGGCACCTGGAACAACTACCCGACGACGTTCGCCTACCAGTGGAAGCGCTGCGACTCCGGTGGCGACAACTGCGTCGACATCGCGAACGCCAAGGCGGCCACGTACACGCTCGTGAAGGCCGATGAGGGCTCCACGATCAAGGTCCGCCAGGACGGCACGAACACGACGGGCCTCGGCTCCACGACGTCGGCCGCGACGGCCGTCGTCGAGAACGTCGACCCGGTCAACAGCGTCCTGCCCGCCATCACGGGCACCGGCGTCGTCGGCGTCGCGATGACGGCGACCAAGGGCACGTGGACGACGTCCGCCGACACGACGTACGCCTACGCCTGGCAGCGCTGCGACGCCGCCAGCGACAACTGCGCGGCGATCGCGGGTGCGGTCGCGGCGACGTACAAGCCGGTCACCGCCGACGTGGACTCCACGCTGAAGGTCAGCGTGACCGCGACCAACCCGGACGCCGCCGTCACGGCGACGTCCGCGGCCACCGCCAAGGTCAAGCCGGCGCCGCCGGCGGCCAGCCCGATCCCGGTTCTCAGCGGCACGGCGACGGTCGGCCAGACGGTCACCGCCACCACCGGCACCTGGGCCGGCACGTCGGAGACGGTCACGACGACGTTCTGGCGCTGCACCACCACCTGCACCTCGCTGCAGAGCGGCACGACCCGCACCTACACCCTGGTGACGGGTGACGCGGGCGCCAAGATCAAGGCGTCGGTCACGGGCGTCGGCCCCGGCGGGACCACCCAGGTCTACGCCGCGGCCATCCTCGGCCCGGTCAAGTCGGCCACCACCGGCACCGTGCTGGCGGCCGCCTCCCCCACGTCGCTGAAGAACGCCAGCGGCAAGGTCCTGGCCAAGACGACGGCCAGCGTGCCGAAGAACGGCGGCCAGGCGACGGTCACGGTCAATCCGGCGGCGGGCCTGACGGGCCGCTACCGCGCCTGGGCCTGCCCGACGGCTCCGGCCGGCAGCGACTGGCAGCCGTGCACCAAGCCGGTCACGCTCGGTCACAAGACGGCGAAGCTGAAGGTCGCCGTCGACGCGGGCGAGCGCGTCCGCGTGGTCGTCGCCAAGGTCGGCAAGTAGGTTCGCCGCGGCGCGCTGATTGGCGCCGCGGACACCGACCATATGCAAAGGCCCCCGCGGCGCGCCGCGGGGGCCTTCGTCGTTCTTGGCCCAAAGGTCTGCCCGATCTTTCGGCACAGATGAGCTTGAATGCACAACGTGAGCAGCCCGACGGGGTCTCGCTCGGCTGTCCGCGAGGTGGATGATGGAGCGGTGGTCGCAGCGTTCCAGCCCATCTTCGATCTCAGGGACGGATGCGTCGTCGGGTACGAGGCCCTCGCCCGCCCGCGCGACGGCTCGTCTCCGGAGGAGTTGTTCGCCCGCGCGCGCGAGGAGGGGCGGCTGAGCGAGGTCGACCGCGAGTGCCGCTCGGCGGCGCTGCGCGAAGCGGGCGCCGCGGGCCTCGGAGCACCGTTCGCGCTCTTCCTCAACGCCGATGCCGGCGCCCTGGAGATCGACCTGCCGGACCTCCCCAGCGGCGGCGCCACGCTGATCATGGAGATCACCGAGAGTGCTTTGACGGAGCGCCCGGAGGCGGTCCTGCGCACTTTGACGCGGCTGCGGACGCGCGGCTGGGGCGTCTCGCTCGACGACGTCGGCGGCGATTCACGGTCGCTGGCGACGATGCCGCTCCTCTATCCCGACGTGATCAAGCTCGACCTGCGGCTGCTGGGCGAGCGGGACCCGCTGGACGTCGCGCGCGTCGTGACCGCCGTCGGCGCCGAGGCCGAGCGGCGCCACGCGACGGTGCTCGCCGAGGGGATCGACTCCGAGGCGCAGCTGGAGATGGCGCGCGCCGCGGGCGCGACGCTCGGGCAGGGGTTCATGCTCGGCGAGCCGGGCCCGCTCCCGAACCCGCTGCCGAAGCCCGGGCGTCCGTTGCGGCTCGCCGGGTCAGGCGGCGATCCCTCCGGTCCGCTGCCGTACCAGCGGGTGACGAACTGGAAACGGCCGACGCGCGGGCCGCTGGACCTCGCCGAGCGGGCGGCCGCGATGCTCTCGGCCCAGGCGTCCGCGCTCGGGCCGACCGGGATGCTGCTCGCCGCGCCCGACGCCGTCCACGCGACGGCCACGCGCTACGACGCGCTGCGCGAGTCGCTGGGGTTCGTGGGCGTGCTCGATCCGGGCGCCCTGGAGGACACGTGGACCGAGGTCGCGCTCGGGCCCGGCTTCGGCGTGTGCTTCGTGGCGCGGCGCGAAGCGGACGAGTGGCTGTTCGCGACGTCCTACGACCGCGAGCTGGTCGTCGAGTGCGCGCTGCTGCTCATGGCGCGGTTGCCGCAGCTTCCGCCACCTCGCTGATCACCTTGGACACCTGGGCGCCCTGCCACGCGAGCGGCGAGGTGCCTTCCTCCTCGGAGACCAGCGTGGCGCCCGGGATCTCGGCCGCGTAGCGCTCGCCGGTGACGTACGGGTGCTCGGGATCGACCTCGTCGCGGCTGGCGACGATCACCGTCGGGGCGTCGATCGCGTGCAGCTCGCTCCAGTCCTCGAAGGGGCGCGAGCGCGGGACCGCCTTCAGGGCGTCGGCGAGCGCGTCCGGGTGCTCGTGGGCGGCGAGCCGCTGGTGCAGGACGCGGTCGATCGTCTCCAGCCACTTCTCGGGGACGTCCGGCGTGCCGTAGGCCGCGACGAAGCCCTCGACGCCGCCGTTGCGCAGGCCGTCGGACAGGCGGTCCCAGCGGTCCATCGCGTCGGGGCGGCGGTCCTCGGGGTCGTACGCGGGCGTCATGACGACGAGGCCGGCGACGCGCTCGGGGTGGTCGAGCGCGAACTTGATCAGGGTGTGCGCGCCCATCGAGGCCCCGGCCAGCACAGCGCGGTCGATGCCGCGGTCGTCGAGGATCGCTTCGAGGTCCTGGGCGAGACGCTCGTAGCCGTAGTCCTTGGGGTCGCGGGCCGGAGCGGACTGCCCGTGGGCGCGGGCGTCGTAGGCGATGACGCGGTGGCCGGAGCGCTCCAGCGCCCGCGAGCCCATCACCACATAGCGCCGGGTCGCGGTCAGCCCGTGCAGCAGCACGACCGGGCTTCCCTGCCCCGCCTCCTCGCCGGAGAGGGTCACACCGTCCGCATCGGTCCGAAATTCCATGCGGTCTATCCTCGCATTGTGCCCATCGACGCCACTGAAGAGACCTTTGAGCGCGACGTCATCCAGCGCTCCTTCGAGCAGCCCGTGGTCGTCGACTTCTGGGCCGAGTGGTGCGGTCCCTGCCGCTCGCTCGGGCCCGTGATCGAGAAGGCCGTGGCCAAGCGCGACGGCCAGGTCGATCTCGTCAAGGTCGACACCGACGCCAATCCGCGCCTTTCCCAGGCCTTCGCGATCCAGTCGATCCCGGCCGTGAAGGCCTTCAAGGACGGCAAGGTCGTCGACGAGTTCATCGGCGCGCTGCCGCCGGCTCAGGTCGAGCAGTTCCTGGACGGGATCGTGCCCTCCCTGGCCGACGCGCTCGTCGCCGAGGGCGGGGACGACAACCTGCGCCGCGCGCTGGAGCTCGAACCGGGCCGCGCCGACGCCGCGATCCCGCTGGCGCGCTCGCTCGCCGCCGCGGGTGACCGCGAAGGCGCGCTGGAGCTCCTGGCGAACGTGCCCAGCTCGTTCGCGGCCGACGGCCTCGCGACACGGCTGCGGCTCTCGGATGACCCATCGCTGCTCGCGGCGTTCGACGCGCTCGACGCGGGTGAGACCGAGAAGGCGCTCGACGCGCTGATCGAGGCCATCGCCGCGGGTGACGCGGAGCGCAAGGACGAGTTGCGCAAGGTCGTCGTGGGCGTGTTGGACGAGCTCGGCCCGGCCGATCCCCTGGCGCGTGACGCGCGCCGGAAGCTCGCTTCAGCCCTCTACTAGAGCGAGAACGCCAGTTGGCCCACCGGCGCGGCGGGCGCCGGTGGTTTGTCGGGCTCGAGGTCGTCGAAGGCCGCGAGCCGGACGCCCAGCAGGCGCACCGGTTGGGTGGGCGCGTAGGCGCGCAGCAGCTCGAGCGCGGTCTCGGTGACGAGCCCGGTGTCGTTGGTGGCGTCCGGGAGCGTGCGAGCGCGGGTGACCGTCGTCCAGTCGGCGAGGCGAACCTTGATCGCGACGGTGCGGCCCTGGCGGGACTTGCCCTGCAGACCCTCGCAGAGCTCCTTGGACAAGGTCCGCAGGATCGTCTCGAGCTCCTCGGTGGAGGCGACGTCCTCGTCGAAGGTGCGCTCGGTGGAGACGGACTTGGCCGGGCCGCCCTCGGTCTCGACCGGCGAGTCGTCGTGGAAGGTCGCGCGTGCCTTCAGGTAGCGGGCGGTTCGATCGCCGAAGCGGGCCGCGAGCTGGCTCTCGTCGGCCTCTTGCAACTGGGCGACGGTCGAGTAGCCCAGCTCGGCCAGGCGCTCGGCGGTCTTCGGCCCGATCCCGGGCAGACGGCGCGTGGGTGCGGTGGCGAAGCGGATGCACGCCTCCTCGCGGCCCATCGCGACGAAGCCGGCGGGCTTGCCGAGGTCCGAGCAGCACTTGGCGATCAGCCGGTTGGGGCCGACGCCGGCCGAGATCTGGATGCCGGTGCGCTTGTGGACGTCGTCGATCAGCTCGCGCAGGACGCGCAGGGGCTTCTCGACGCCTGTGAGGTCCGCGTAGGCCTCATCCAGCCCCATCGATTGCAGGCGGTCGAGCTTGGCGCGCACGAGCTCCCACACCTCGCGCGACTTCTCGCGGTAGGCGGTGAAGTCGGGCGGGATGACGATCGCCGTCGGGCACAGCCGCCGCGCCTGTGAGGCGGGCATCGCGGAGCCGACGCCGAACTTGCGCGCCTCGTAGGACGCGGTGGTGACGACCGAGCGCGGCCCGGAGCCGGCGACGATCACCGGCTTGCCCTTGAGCTCAGGGCGCCGGATCAGCTCGACCGTGGCGTAGAAGGCGTCGCAGTCGAGGTGGGCGATGACGCGCTTCGGAGCCACCCGTTGAGATTAGGGGTGGCTCCGGACGCACGTACGTTCGTATCGGGCTACTTCGTGACCTGGATCGGCCCGTGGCCACTGAAGCCCAGCTTGTGGGCGGTCGCCGCGGTGAGGTCGTACTCGCGCCCACCCACATAGGGGCCGCGGTCGATCACCGGGACGCGCAGGACGCGCCCGTTGTGGCGGAACGTGACCTTCGTGCCGCACGGCAGCGACTTGTTGGCCACGCCCACCGAGCCGGCCTGCAGCGTTCCGCCGCAGCCCAGCTTGTTGCCGAACAGGCCTGGGCCGTACCACGACGCGAGCGCCGAGCGGTAGACGTTCATGCGCCCGAGCAATCGGGTCTCGCCGGTGCTGAGGCGCAGACGAGCACGCGAGCTCATCGCGCCGCGGATCCGCTTGCGCAGGACAAAACGCCCGGAGCGGTTGGTGCGATCACGGTCGAGGGTCACCCAGCGGCCACGCCGCTGGACCTGCAGTTTGGCTACACCCGGGGCATCGACGTGACCCTTGACGGTCACGCGGCTGCCGGTCTGGATGTTCAAGCGCTTGGTGCTGACGCCGACCTTCGCGTCGGCAGCGGCCGGGATGACGGCCGCAGCGGTCGTAGCCGTGAGGCACAGTGCGCCGGCGCGCAGAGCGCGGCGCAGCGTGGATCGCGACATCGATCCTCCTGTATTTCCGCGTCCGGCCAGGTCTGCCTACAGGGCGTCACAGCGATCCCCGCGCGTCCCCTCTCTCCAGAGGGCGCTTGCACTTCTAGGGATCCCCCACCCGCGAGCACCTCGTGCACTCGCGGCTCGGCTTGACCGAACGAAGGTTCGAGGCTACCAGCGCCCGCGGATGTCAGCGCAAAGACCCGACGATCGTCGGGTTCTACACCGCGACGGGGAATTCTTCCCGCAGGCGAGCCAAACCGAGCCGGATCCGGCTCTTAGCAGTTCCGAGCGGAACGTGTGCGCGGCTGGCGATCTGATCAGCGGTGAGACCACCCCAATAGGCGAGGACGATCGCCTCGCGCTGCGCTTCAGGAAGCCTGCTGAGGGCCTCGCGGACCTCGGCACGGTCGTGGTCGCGCTCGGCCAGGATGCCGGGGTGATCCTCGACCCGGGGCTCCTCGGAGCCGGTCACGACCTTCAATCGGTCCGCGGCGCGGCCGCGGACCTGGCCCTCCCGCCATACGTCGAGCGCGCGCGAGCGCCCGAGCAGCCGCAGGTAGGTGCCGAGGTCACCGCGCGAGGCGTCGAACGAGCCGGGGCGGCGCCAGAGACGCAGGAACACGTCCTGGACGATGTCCTGGGCCTGCGACGCGTCATTGACGATCCGGAAGGCCGCGGTGTAGACGGCGCGGTGGTGTTCATCGAACGCGCACCGGAAGGTTTGAGGGTCACGCAGATCAACAGCCACAACCGCGTTATACACCCTGTTGAAGGTTTCTCAAACATCGGCGAGGTGAGAGAATCTGAGCCCGATGTCGAACCCCGACCGGCTGACCGGCCTGGACGCCTCCTTCCTTGCCCTCGAGAAGGACGGCGCACACATGCACGTGGGCTCCGTCCTGCTCTTCGAAGGGCCCGCGCCGGACTACGACGACTTCGTCGCCCGCATCGCCGGCGGCCTGCACCTCGTGCCGCGCTACCGGCAGCGCCTCGCGTTCCCACCGCTCGGTGCGTCGCGGCCGCTGTGGGTGGACGATCCGCACTTCAACGCGGGCTACCACGTGCGCCACACCGCGCTCCCCGCGCCCGCGGGCGAGGAGGAGCTGCGGGCCCTGGCGGGGCGGGTGTTCTCGCAGCAACTGGACCGCGAGAAGCCGCTGTGGGAGATCTGGCTCGTCGACGAGGTCGCCGGCGACCGCTTCGCGCTGATCTGCAAGACCCACCACGCGCTGGTGGACGGGATCTCGGGCGTGGACATCATGACGGTGCTCTTCGACCTCGATCCGAGCCCGCCGGAGCGGGACGAGCCGCCGCCGTGGGCCGCGCGGCCACTCCCGGGGCGGGCCGAGCTGCTGGCGTCCGCGGTGGCGGAGCGCGCGAAAGCGCCCTTCGGCTTCCTGCGCGGGATCCTCGAGCATCCCGACCGCGCGGGGGTCGATGCGGGCCGCTCCGTCGCCGGCCTGGCCGCGATGGCCGCCGCGGGGCTCTCCGGCGCGCCGCCGAGCCCGCTCAACGTGCGCATCGGCCCGCACCGGCGGTTCGCGTGGGCCGCGGCCGACCTGGCGACCTTCAAGGCGATCAAGGACGCGCTGGGCGGGACGATCAACGACGTCGTCCTGACGGTCGTCACCGGCGCCCTGCGCGCGCATCTGTTCCGCCACGGGCGCGACCCGGAGGGGCTTGAGCTGAAGGCGATGGTGCCGATCTCGGTTCGCGCCGACGCCGACCGCGGCGCGCTCGGCAACCAGGTCGCGGCGATGTACGCGCCGCTGCCCGTGGGGCTCGAGAACCCGGCGGACCGCTTCCGCTTCGTCCACGGCGCGATGAAGGGGTTGAAGGAGTCCGGCCAGGCCGTCGGCGCACAGGCGATCACCCGCCTCGCCGACGCCGCCGCTCCCACCGTGCTCGACCAGGCCGCGCGGCTGCAGTCGCGCCAGCGCTTCTTCAACCTCACCGTGACCAACGTCCCGGGTCCGCAGGTGCCGCTGTATCTGATGGGGCGCCGGCTGGAGGCCTTCTACCCGAAGGTCCCGCTGGTCCTCAACACCGCGCTCGGGATCGCGATCATGTCCTACGACGGGCACATCTTCTTCGGGCTGCTCGGCGACTACGACGCGCTGGCGGACATCGACGCGCTGGCCGCCGATGTGGACGCGGCGATCGCCGAGCTCGCCGGCGCGGCGGGCCTCGGCCCGCCCGCCCGCCGCCGGCGCCGGACGCCGGCCCGCGCGTGAAGCGCGTCCTGATCGTCGCCGGCACCGTGGTCGTCGCGCTCGCCGCGTGCGTCGGGCTGATCACGGTGCTCACCTCGCGCGATTCCAGCCAGGTCAACGAGGCCGCCGGGCCCGGTACGTTGGAGCCCGACCACGGCTCGGGGCGGGTCAACACCGGGCCGGCAACGCCCGCCTCGCCCGCCGACCGGCCGCCGACGTCCGGCAAGCATCGCGAAGCGCACGTCCTCAAGGACCAGACTGAGCTCAGCGACGACCAGATTCTCGACGCGCTGCAGTCAGGCAACGTGATCATCACGTACGAGGAGGCCAAGCCGCCGGCGGCGCTCGTGGCGCTGCAGCGCGACGTGCAAGGCGGCCCGTTCGACCCCTTCCTGTCCGGCGCGGGCCAGGCGGTCATCCTCGCGCGGCGGCCGGGCGCGGGCACCCAGGCACTCGCCTGGCGGCGCCGCCTGATCGCCTCAGGGCCAGACGACCCAAAGCTGCGCGACTTCGCGGACGCCTGGCTGGGTCAGGCCCCGGGCTACGACACCGGGTAGACCGTCGTGCGCACGAGGGCGCAGAGCCGGCCTTCGTCGTCGGTGATGTCGACCTCCCACACCGCGGTCGTGCGGCCGTTGTGGCGACGGCGGGCGGTCGCGTGGATGGTCCCTTGCGTGATCGGGCGCAGGAAGCTCGTCTGGTTGGAGACGGTGCGCCCGTGGCTCGCGGTGAGCGCGTCGGCGAGCGTCGCGTAGACGCCGCCGTGGACGAGCCCGAGCGGCTGGCAGAGCGAATCGGTCACGGGCACGCTCGCGCGCACCTCGTCCTCGGTCGCCGCGATCAGATGTATGCCGAGCAATCCCGCCACTTCCACTAGCCTAGGCCGGAAGATGTCGTCGCGCAGCAGCGCAACCGCATTCGAGCGGCTGGCGCCGGACCAGCGCGCCGCCGTGGAGCTGGTCCTGCGTCAGGGCCGCTCGTACGGCGAGCTGGCCGAGCTGCTCGGAATGCCCGAGGAGACGATCCGCGCTCGCGCGCGCACCGGCGTCTGCGGCCTCGCCCCCGATCTGGCGGCGCCGGCGCGGGCGGGCGAGATCGTCGACTGGTTGCTCGGGCAGCAGTCTGAGGCGCACGGGGCGCGCACGCGCGCACTGCTCCTGACCGATCCGGCCGCGCAGACGTGGGCGGCGACGGTGGCCGAGCCACTGCGCGCGGCCCCGGGCGGCGAGAACGTGCCGTTGTTGCCGACCGCGCCCGACGAGGAGCCGCCGCGGGTCAACGGGACCGATCGCACGGCCGAGCCGGTTGCGGACGGGGGCGGGTCCTCCTCTCGCCTCGGAGGGGCGATCCTGATCGGCGCCGCCGTCGTGCTCATCGCCGCGGTGCTGGTCTTCGTCTTCACCCGCGACGATGACAACCCGCCGGCGGTCTCCGACGAGCCCGTCGCGACCGCCACCGCCACCGCGCCGCCCACCGCCACCGCCTCCTCGGCCAACGACATCCTGCTCAAGGGGCCCGCCGGCTCGCAGGCCGTCGGGCTGATGCGGCTCTTCGAGGCCAATGACGGCACGGTGCGCTTCGCGATCGCGGCCACCAACGTCGCCCCGAACGCGGCCGGCGAGACGTACTCGCTGTGGTTCCGCAAGAACGCGGGCGGGGCGCAGCTGCTGGGCGACGTCAAGGATCCGGTGGGTACGAAGGGCGAGCTGACGTCCGCCGGCCCGAGCAACGCCGACGTCGACAAGTTCCCGCAGTGGTTCGCGGACTACGACACGATCGTGGTCACGCTCGACGGCAAGAACGCCAAGGAGCCGGGCAAGGTCATCCTCAGCGGCGATCTGCCGCACGCGTCGACTGGGTGATCATCGCCGGGCCAAACCTGACGATCGACCGCACCTCGCGGATCGCTGAGCTGCGCCCGGGTGAGGTGTTGCGGGTCTCGGACGTCGCCGTCACGCCGGGCGGGAAGGGGTTGAACGTCGCGCGGGCGGCGCTGCTGCTGCGCGCGCCGGCCTCGCTCGTCGGGTTCATCCCGGGCTACACGGGCCGCGCGGCGGCGGCGATGATCGCCGAGGAAGGCATCACGCTGCAGGGGATCGACGTGGCGGGCGAGATCCGTTCGACCGCGATCGTGCTCGAGCCGGGTGGGCGCGCGACCGTGTTGAACGAGCCCGGGCCGTTCCTGGAGCGCGACGGGTGGGTCGCTTTGGAGGCCGTGGTCGACGACGACCTCGCCGACCACGGCGTCCTGGTCTGCTCAGGCTCGCTCCCGCCCGGCGCGCCGGAGGACGGCTACGGCCTGTTGGTCGCGCGGGCGCGCGATGCGGGCCGGCGCTCGGTCGTCGATGCCGCGGGCGGCGCGTTGGCGGCCTGCTTGAGCGCATATCCCGACGTCGTCGTCCCGAACCTCGGCGAGGCGGAGGGCGTGCTGTTCGGGCGGGTGGACGAGGCGGTCGACGCCGCCCCCGACGCGCGGCCGCGGGCGGAGCGGGCGGCGCTTGAGCTCGTGCGCCGCGGCGCCGAAGCGGCCGTGGTGACCGCCGCGGCGGCGGGTGCCGCGGTGGCGTGGGACGGCGAGCCGGTGTGGATCGAAGCGCCCCGCGTGCACGTCGTCAACCCGATCGGCGCGGGCGACGTGCTGACCGCGGCCCTGGCGGCGGCGCTGGAACGCGGCGTCGCCCTCGTGGAAGCGGTCCGCGAGGGCGTGGCCGCGGCGTCGGCGGCCGTCGAGCACCCGGTCGCGGGTCGCTTCGACCCGGCCCGCATGCGCGCGCTGCTGCGCTGAGTCAGCCGAGTCGGGCTTCGAGGAAGGCGCGCTCGGCGGCGTTGTCGGTGAGGCGCAGGGCCTCGCGGTAGGCGTCGGCGGCTTCCTCGTGGCGGCCGAGCCGGCGGAGGAGGTCGGCCTTGGTCGACCAGAGGTAGCGGTAGCTGCTGAGGCCGTCGATCGCGTCGAGCGCGGCCAGCGCGGGTTCGGGACCGTCGGTCTCGGCGAGCACGACCGCGCGGTTGAGGGCGACCACGGGGGACGGCCACACGCGCAGGAGCACGTCGTAGAGCGTCAGGAGCTGCGGCCAGTCGGTGTCCTCGTAGGCCGGCGCCGCGGCGTGCACGCCCGCGATCGCGGCCTGGAGCGTGAAGCGCCCGGGCGGGCCGGCCTTCAGCGCGGCGACGATCAGCGCGTCCGCCTCGGCGATCAGCGCCGGGTCCCAGCGCGAGCGGTCCTGGTCCTCCAGGACGTCGCCGCGGGTCGCCGCGCGTGCCCGCACCAGCAGGAGCAGCGCGAGCAGACCCGCCGCCTCGCGCTCGTTCGGCAGCAGCGCGTGGAGCATCCGAGCGAGGTCGAGCGCGCGCTCGGCGAGGTCCGTGCGGGCGAGGTGCTCCCCCGACGGTGCGGTGTGGCCCGTCGTGGCGAGCAGGTGCACGACGGCGAGGACCGTGTCCAGCCGCGGCGCGAGGTCGTCCGGCACGACGTACGGGATTCCCGCCGCGGCGATCTTCTTCTTGGCGCGGGTGAGTCGCGCCGCCATCGTCGGCTCGCCGACCAGGAACGCGTGGGCGATCTCGGCCGTCGTGACGCCGCAGACGAGCCGCAGCGTGAGCGCCACCTGCGCCTCGCGGGCGAGCGCCGGGTGACAGCACGTGAAGATCAGCCGCAGGCGGTCGTCACCGATCGTGGCGTTCTCCGCGGGCGGCGGCACGTCCGGCTCGAGCAGTAGTGGGAGCTTGGCCTGGAGCGTGCGGCGGCGGGTCAGGGCGTTGAGCGCGGTCCGGCGGGCGGTGGTCGTCAGCCACGCGCCGGGATTGTCCGGCACGCCCTCGCGCGTCCACGCGCGCAGCGCCGACACGTAGGCGTCCTGGACCGCGTCCTCGGCGGCGTCGAGGTCGCGCGTGACGCGCACCGTCGCCGCGAGCACGTAGGCCCACTCGCGACGATGCGCGTCGGCGACCGCTTGTTCGATCGCGGTCAGTCGAGCACCTGGAAGCCGATCAGCGGTCGCACCTCCACCCCGCCCACGACGATCGGGACGAGCTTCGCCAGCTCGAGGGCGTGGTCGAGGTCGCGGGCTTCGATGACCGTCACGCCCGCGAGGCCCTCCTTGGTCTCGATGAATGGGCCGTCGGTCAGCAGGTCGCCGCGGATCGACGTCGCCGTGTCGTCGGTGTCCAGCGCCATGCCGGCGAGGAGCTTCCCGCCGCGGGCGACCATCTCGCGGTCCACGGCGCCGTGGGCCTCGAGGATCTCCGGCGGCAGCTCGGCCGCCGGCGTGGCTTCGAAGATGAGGATCGCGTACTGAGGCATCAGGCCGCCACCTTCTCACGCCAGGCGCGCTCGTCGGGCGCGCCGTCGAAGGCGTGCACGCCGACGCCGACCGGCCAGCCCCAGGGCTCGCGTCCGTAGACGCGCACGAGCTCGGTCTCGGTGCGGATGCCCACCATCGTCCCGTCGCGGTAGTCGATGGTGCCGAGCGCGATCCGGTCGCCGGGTCCGGCGGTCTCGGGGACGCCGAGGCGCTGCAGGACGTCGGCGGTCGAGCCGGGCACCTCGTCGAGCCCGAGATAGTGCGGCGCGCGGCCCGCGAAGTGCCGCAGATACTCGCCGAGCGAGTGGTAGTAGAAGCGGGTGTGCTGGATGCACGCGTCGGCCTGGACCGCGTATTCGTGCGGCTCGAACACTGTCGAGTGGACGTAGCTGAGGTGGGTCCAGTCCAGCGTGTAGTCGAGGGCGTTGTGCCAGCCGTCGTCGCGGCGGGCCTCGGTGCGGAAGTGACGCTGCGGCTCCCAGGCGGTCACGGTGCCGCCTTTGGAGGTCAGTCCCCGCTCCGCCCCGCCGACCCGCGGCTCGTAGTCGATGTCCCAGATCCACGCGGCCCCGTGCTTGGTGATCCCGTCCCAGATCTGCAGCGGCGAGCCGGGCAGATCCCCCTCCCAGCGCAATTCGAATGGCTTGCTCATACCCTTACGACAAACGGGAGCCGGCGAAATCGACAGGTTGCTACTCGGATTGGACGTCGGCACCACCGCCATCAAGGCGGCGGTCGTCGACGCAACGGGTTCCGAGGTCTCGCATGGCCGGGCGGCGACGCCCTGGCGCGGCACCGAGCTCGACCCCGACGAGCTGCTCGCCGCCGCGATCTCGGCGGCTCTGGCGGCGCTCGGGGACCTGCGGGTCGTCGGCGTCGGCGTGGCGAGCATGGCCGAGACCGGCGTGCTGACCGACGACGCGCTCCGGCCGGTCGTCCCGTCGATCGCCTGGCACGACACCCGCGGCGAGGAGGAAGCGGCGGAGATCGCTGCCGAGCTGCCGGATTTCTCGGCGCGCACCGGCCAGCCGCCGAGCGCGATGTGCACGCTCGCCAAGTACGCCTGGATGCGCCGGAACTGGCCCGACGCGGCCCGCGGCACGCGCTGGTTCAACGTCGCCGAGTGGATCGTGCTCGGCCTCGGCGGCGACGTGCGCCCGGAGGCGTCGCTGGCCTCGCGCACCGGCTTCTACGACCTCCACACGGGCCGCGCGTGGGCGCCGGCGCTGTGCTGGGCCGGCGCACCGCCCTCTTTGGCACCGCCCCACGTCCCGGCGGGCACGCCGCTGGGCCGCGTGCAACGAGCGTCGACTTTCGCGAGCACAGCGCGAGAAACCCTGCTTTCGCTGCTCTCCGGCGCGGTGCTGGCCGTCGGCGGCCACGACCACGCGGCCGCCGCGGTGGGAGCGGGCGCGGCCGGCGAGGGCGACGTGCTCGACTCGTGCGGCACCGCCGAGGCGATCCTGCGCGCGACCGCGCCATTGGACCCCGACACGGTCCGGCGCGCCGTCGCCGACGGCTTCACCGTCGGCCGCCACGCGCTGCCGGACCGCTTCGTGCTGCAGGGCGCGTTCTGGTCGGGCGAGCAGCTCCAGGCCGAAGTGACCCGGCTGGGCGGAGACCGCGCGGCGCTGGAGCGGGCGGCGCTCGAGACGTTGGCGGCGCGCGAAGAGGCGGGCGCGAGCGGCGCGGGCGCGAACGGTGCGGGCGCGGGCGGTGCGGGCGCGGGCGG
>NZ_JAPDOD010000028.1 GCF_027587205.1 Solirubrobacter ginsenosidimutans | reverse complement strand
CGGCGCGGCCGAGCCGAGGCCACCGGCCGCCGCGGGCCCGCCGCCCGCCGCGTGCGCGGCGCTCTCGCGCGCCGCGTCCAGCACCTCGCGGCACTGCTCGAGCGCCTCTCTCGCCGCGGTCACGCGGACGCCTCCGCCGGCCAGGCGGAGGTCGTCCAGCGCGGCCTCGCGGGTCGCCGCCAGGGTCGTCGGGTCCGGGACGCGCGGGGGCGGCGGGATCACCAGTCGCGGGCGGGCGTGGCCGCGGGCGCGGAGGCTCGCGTAGGCGCCCTGGACCAGGTCGCGCAGGGCGGGGCCATAGGAGGCAGCGAGGTCGATCGCGTCGGCGCCGTGGCGGCGCGCCCACGTCTCGAGTGCCTCCTCATACGCGGTCTCGGCGAGGCGTTCGGCGGACGTCGCCTCGAGCACCTCGAAATGCGGGTCCAGGCCCGCGGCGAGCGGTTGCGCTCGCAGGAGCCGCGCGCAGAAGCCGTGGATCGTGCCGATCCACGCGCCGTCGACGGCGCGGGCGTGCTCGTCCTCCCCCAGCTCGGTCAGGCGCCGTCGCAGCCGCTCGGCCAGCTCGCCCGCGGCCTTCTCGGTGAAGGTCAGCGCGAGGATCGCGTTCACGGCGAGGCCGTCGTCGCGGATCGCTGAGGCGATGCGCTCGACCATCACGGCGGTCTTGCCGGAGCCGGCGTTCGCGGTGAGCAGGGAGGAGTGGCCGCGGGCGTCGATCGCCGCGCGCTGCTCGGGGGTCCAGCGGCGAGCGGTCATGCGGCGCGGCAGATCCCCGGGTGGGCGCAGCCGCCCTGGTAGCCGCAGCGGTCGGGGCAGGGCGCGATCCGGCCGGCGCGCAGGCCTGCGGCGGCCTGGGCGGCGATCGCGCGGGAGTCCTGCAGCCGCTCCTCCAGTGTCGCTTGATCGGTCACGTCGCCGTTGACGTAGCGACCCGGGATGCCCTCGCGGACGATGCCGCGCGGGCGCTGGTCGGCGGTGCCGATCGGCTGGTAGAGCGCGCCGACGATCTCGACCCCGAGGTGCTCGCGCACCGCCAGCGCGTAGAGCGCGGCCTGGATGCGCCCGTCCTCCGCCCAGCGCGCACCCGCGTAGACGGTGCGGCCCTTGTAGTCGCGCACGATCGCCTGGTTGCCGCGCAGGTCCACGCGATCCACCCGCCCGCTCACCGCGACCCCGTCGAGCATGTAGTCGTCGAAGCTCCACTCCAGCTGGGTCGGCTCGAAGCCCGCACCGGTCGCGGTCTCGTGGCGGATGTAGCGCTCCAGATCGACCTCCAGCGCGCGGGCCGCGGCCTTCCCCGCCGTCGTCTTGGAGGCCTTCTGCAGCGCCTGGATCGCGGCGTGCAGCTCCTGGAGCGCGTCCGCGAGCGAGGCGGGTGTGAGCCGGGCCGAGCCCGTCCGCTCCTTCAGCCCCTGCAGCGTCCGTTCGAGGACCTCGTGGGCGAGCGAGCCGCGTTGCATCGGCAACGGGTCCGCGTCGACGGGGTCGGGCTTGAGCACATGCTCGATCAGCCACTTGACCGGGCAGGTCGCGAACGTCTCCAGCCCGCGCGCGGACTCGCGATCGCGGGCGGCGAGCAGCGTCAGTACCTGCTGGTCGCTCGGCGCCTGCAGCGGGGCCGGGTCCGGCGCCTCGCCGCCCGCGGCCTGCGCGCGACGCAGCTCGTGGGGCGTGGGCGCCTCGGCCGGCGGCCAGGTGATTTCCGCCAGCAGCCGGCGGCCGCGGTCCTCCCAGAGTGCGTCGGTGAAGAGCGCGCGGACGTCGTCGAGGAACGGCGACGGCTGCTGCGGGCCGCCCTCCTCGTCGCTGCTGCGGAAGCTGAGGAACAGCGCCTCCTCAGGCCGCGAGACGCAGGCGTAGAACAGCGACCGCTCGCGCGGGAGCGTCGCTTCGTGGCGCGGGAGCACGAGTCCCGACGCGACCGCCAGGTCGAAGCGCGCGCTGTCGTCGAGGAACGGCTCGGGCTGCGGGCGCTGCGGCAGCTCGCCCTCTTGCAACCCGCACACGAGGATCCCACGGAAGCGCCGGGCGCGGATCGCCAGCGGGTCGGCGAGCAGCACGCCGGGCATCCCGTCCTCGACGGGCGCCGTCTCGCGCACCTCGATGCCGCCGATAGCGTCGAGCAGCTCGCTCGGGCTCCCCGCCAGCGCGGGGTCCTGCTCGCCGAGCCGGATCAGCTCCTTCGTGGCGGCCCGCAGCTCGCGGGCGGCGCGCGCGTCGGCCTCGGCGTCCGGGTCGAGCACGTCCGCGCGCCGCACGTGCTTCGCGGTCCAGATCGCCTCGGCCTCGGCGAGGAGCGCGGTGAGGAACGGCGCGACGCCTTCCTCGGCCGCGGCGGCGAGAGCGTCGAGCTCTGTCAGGTCACGCCCGCCGAGCCGCTGCCAGTGGAACCGCGCGTCGCGGGCCGTGCGCGCCGCGTGGCGGCGGACCTGGACCTCGAGCCGGTCGGCCGACGGCGTGCCCGCCCGCGCGGCCCGGTCGTCCGCCGCCGCGATGGGCGGCTCGTCGGCCCCCGCCGCGGGCCGCACGGCGCCCGCCTCCTCGCCCAGCTTCCCCGGGGTGCGCAGCCACGTCACGACGTCGTTCGCGGTTCCCCCGAGGGCGGCGCGGGCGAAGGCCAGGACGCCGGTGCCGAGGCGGGTGTGCGCGAACGGGGTGCGGCGATCGCGCGCGACGGGGATGCCGTAGGACGCGAGGACCTGGGCGAAGAGGTCGGCGTTGGAGCGGACGAGGACCGCGATGTCCTCCGGCGCCATGCCGTCGCGCAGGAGCTCGAGGACGGAGGCGCCGACGAGCTCGGCCTCGGCGCGCTCGCCGCCGGCTTCGAGCAGCCGCACGGCGCCGTTGGGCGCTACGACGGCCGGTTCCGGCTCAAACAGGGAGCGCTCGAGGTGGTGCAGCGCGCCGCGGGCGCTGGGGGCGTAGTGCTCCGAGCGGGGTTCGAGAATCACGTGCTCGCGGGCGAGCGGCTTGAGCAGCTCGACCGTCGCGGCGCTGCCCGCGAGGGCGGCGCGGCCGGGCTCGTAGCTCAGCGCGACGGTGACGTCGGTGTCGGTGTGGCGGACGAGCTGCTCGACGAGATCGAGCTGGGCGGGGGTGAGATCGTCAAAGCCGTAGAGGAGCAGCGGGCCGCCGCTGTAGCCCTCGCGGACCTTCTCCAGCGCGGCGCGGGCGAGGCCGTCGGCGTCGAGGGCGCCCAACGCGTCCAGGCGGCGGTGATAGGCCGAGTAGAGCGCCGCGAGCTCCGCCGCGTGCGGTGGGGCGGTGCCCGCTTCGCGCCACGCCCGCACGGCCGCGCCGAACCGGCCCGGGGAGGCGAGCGAGCGCTGGAGCTCGGCGAAGAAGTCACCCAGCGCGTCGGCGAAGCCCGGGCTCTTGGCCGAAGCGGCCAGCACGGCGAGCTCCACGTCGCGGATCGACGCGCGCACGACGCGGTCACGGGCGAGACGGCCGAGCGGCTTGCCGCGGACGCCGGCGGCGCGGGCGATGTCGCGGATGAGCCGCGGGAAGGTCGTGACGTCGGCGCCGAAGACCAGCCCCGCCCCGGCGATCTCGCGGGCGTAGTGGGCGGCGTCGGCGGACGTCGGCACGACGAGCACCGGATCGCGCGAGATCGACGCGCGCAGGCGTTCCAGGACGGCGCCCGCCTTGGCGGCGTTGGCGGGACCGGTGATCAGCGTCAGGGGCATGGCGGACCTCATAGGGTCGCGCGCGGGTCGGCTGGAATCGTCGCGGCCGGCCCTTGCTCCCGCACGTTGCGCCACAAACGTCCGCTGGACGAATGTTGGACGGCACTGGGCGTTAAGAGTTGCGACCCTGCCTTTTGTCCATAAGGAACCTCTCCGGAGGCAGTGATGCCGACCCTGCACCTCCCCGCCGCCCACACAGACACGGATGTCGCCCTCGCCACCGAGGTGGCGCACGTGGTCGGCAGTCACGAGCTCTATGTGACGTGGACGCACGGCGAGGGTCCGGGCTTGCCGCCGGAGGTCGAAACGCTGACGCCCGACGAGACGCAGCAGAGCCCGATCTCCCCGTTCGCCGAGGTCGTGGTCGCCATGGTCCAGGGCATCTCGGCGATCTGGAACGCCTTCATCCGCCCGCCGAGCACCCGCGCCGAGCTCCCCGCCCCGCGGGATGACCGCCACGCGCCCCGCTCGGCGGACGCCGAGCCGACCCCCTAAGCCTCCTTCACCCCCGCGGCCTTGAGCCGCGCGAGAACGAGGCGCGGGTTACGCATGTCCGCGCTCGTGACCCGCAGGACGCGTTCACCCGCAGCCTCAAGCTCGGCCTGACGCTGAGCATCGTCCGCGCGGGCGAGCGGATCGTCGTGCCACTGCACGCTGTCGACCTCGACGATCAACCGGTGCTGCGGCCAATAGAGATCCGGGAACACGGTCCTCCCGGGCAGGCGGTAGACCGGGTTGGCGAGCGGGGGTTCGAGGCCTGAGCGCACGACGAAGTCGTGGACCCGGTCCTCGAGCGGGCTCCGCGTGGGTGCGGCGCCGAGGTCGAGGATCGACTTCGGCAGCTGCTCGAGCTCGGCGGCGGTGAACTTCGCCGCGCGGAGCGCGCGCTTGACGACCGGCTCCTCCGCGACGCGCGCGAGGTCGATCACGGTCCGGAGCTTCGGCGTCACCGGGATCCCTTTGAGAATCTCGCGCTCGATGTTCTTGGAGCGATGGGCCTTGATCCGGGGATGACGGTGCTTCGACGGAGCCGTGATCTCGAACGGCCGCCCGTCCCAGCGCACCAGCTCACGGAGCGCCGCGGCGGAGTAGTGGGACAGGACCGCGTACGGTCCACACGCTTTCACCGCCGCCAGCCATCGCCCTTCGGTCGGGATGTTGTGGTGGCCCCAAGCAAAAACAGCCCGGTAAAGGGGGTGGAGAGTGGCCCGCCGCACCCGCACTCGGATCGCCTCGAGGGTCAAACCGCAGTCGAGCAGCTCGTCGAGATGCAGGACGCCCCATTGACCGGCGGCAAGTCGCGCGGCTCGTTCGTCGGGAGTGGTCCCTAAACGTTGCTCTACAACGTTTTCTGACCACTTGGGCGACATGGCCGGAGCATTTCGCTCCGGCCTGTGACGGATCTACACGGCTTTGCGAATTAAGCGGCTTCGGACTGTGCCGAAACTGCGGAGCCGCCCGCCTCGGCGGTCGCGGCGGGCGCCGGGTCTTCGCCCTCGGGGGGCTTGGCGCCTTCGCGGGCCCACGGCTCGTCGAACTCGACGCGCCAGCGGCCCTCTTCGGTCTGCATCAACGCGAGCTTCGCGCGGAAGGAGCGGCCCGAGCGGCCCTTGAAGCCGGTCACCGCCTTCTCCGTCCGGCCCTTGGAGATCAGCTCGCGGGCGACGGCCGGCGCGAGGGTCTTGCCCGCCTTGCTCTTCCAGATGACGAACCCGCAGCCCGGGTCCTCGCGGCCCCAGCAGGAGAAGCCCTTGCGGTTCTCGACGATGTCGTGACCGCAGACCGGGCACGGGCCCATGTTCGCCCGCGGAATCCGGATGTCCTTGAGCTTCTCGTCCAGGGTGGTGACCGTCGCGCCGGCGAACTCGGCGATGTCGGCCATGAAGCGCTGGCGCGCCTCCTCGCCCTGCTCGATCCGCGACAGCCGGTGCTCCCAGTCGCCGGTCAAAGAGGGCGACGTCAAGGCGTGGTCGTCCAGCAAGGAGATCACGCCCAGGCCCTTCTCGGTGCAGACCAGCGAGCGACCGTCGCGCTCGACGTAGCCCACGTCGATCAGGCGCTCGATGATCGCCGCCCGCGTGGCGGGGGTGCCGATGCCGGAGTCCTTCATCGCCTCGCGCAGCTCGTCGTCGTCGACGAGCTTGCCCGCGGTCTCCATCGCGCCCAGGAGCGAGGCGTCGGAGTAGCGCCGCGGCGGCTGGGTGACCTTCTCCTGGGAGGCGACCTCGCGCACCGAGACGTTCTCGCCCTTCTCGAGCTTGGGGAGCGTCTGGTTGTCGTTCTCGTCGTCGTCGGAGGCCTTGGCCTCGTCCAGACCCGCCTCGTCGTAGACGCCGCGCCAGCCGGCCTCCATCAGCACCCGCCCGGACGTCCGGAACACGTATTCCAGAACCGTCGTCTCCAGCCGCGTGTTCTCGAACACCGCGTCCGGGTGGAAGACGGCCAGGAAGCGCCGCGTGACCATGTCGTAGACGCGCCGGTCGTCGTCTGAGAGCTTGTCGAGCTTGTGCTCGGAATTGGTCGGGATGATCGCGTGATGGTCGGTGACCTTCGCGTCGTTGATCACGCGACCCAGCGGCAGGACGTCGAGCCCGGTCACGTACGCGGCAGCCCGCGCGTACTCCTTGTGCGTCCCGACCAAAGACGCGATCGGCTTGATCTCGCCGATCATGTCCGACGGCAGGAAGCGCGACGACGTACGCGGATACGTGAGGACCTTGTGCTCCTCGTACAGCCGCTGCGCCGCCGCCAGGGTACGCCGCGCGGAGAACCCGAAGCGCGTGTTCGCCTCCCGCTGCAACGACGTGAGGTCGTACAGGAGCGGCGCCTTCTCGCGGCGCGTGGTCTTCTCGAGCTTGGTGATCTCGCCGGAGCCGCCCTCGACGGCCGCGACGATCGCCGAAGCCTCCTCGGCGGTCTTCAGCCGCGGGTGCGCACCCGCGTGGAAGCGCCCCACATAGCGACGCCCCGAATCGCCGGAAACCGGCTCGAACGTCGCATCGACCAGCCAGTAGGGCTCCGGCACGAACGCCCGGATCTCCTCCTCGCGGCGCGCGATGATCGCCAGCGTCGGCGTCTGCACCCGCCCCAACGACACCGCGCCGTCAAAGGACGACCGAAGCCGGATCGTCGCCGCGCGCGTCGCGTTCATGCCGACGATCCAGTCCGCCTCCGAGCGCGACCGCGCGGCCTGCTCCAGGAGCTCGAACTCCGAGGCCGGCCGCAGAGAGGAGAACGCCTCCTTGATCGCCTTCGACGTCATCGAGGAGAGCCACAGCCGGCGGACCGGCTTCTTCGCGCCCGCCTTCTCGAACGTCCAGGCGAAGATCAGCTCGCCCTCGCGCCCGGCATCGCAGGCGTTGATGACTTCGTCGACGTCGTCGCGCTTGAGCATGCGCGTGATGACGGACATCTGCTTGCGCGAGCGCTCGTCGCGCACCACCAGCTTGAACTTCGGCGGCACGATCGGCAGATCGGCCATGCGCCACTTCTTGTACTTGGCGTCGTATTCGTCCGGCTCGGCGAGCTGGACGAGGTGCCCGACCGCCCACGTCACGACGTGGGAATCGGACTCGAGATAGCCCTCGTGCTTGGCGAACGCGCCGGGCAGGGCCTTGGTCAGGTCCCGGCCTACGGACGGCTTCTCGGCGATGACAAGGATCTTCCCCATTCGCGCCGGGAGGGTAGCGCTACCCCGTGCAGGGTCCAGTGGAGACGCCCGAAGAGTGCGACGCCTTCTCGAGCGCCGCACGCACCTGCGCGTTGGGCACGCCGAACCCGCCGCGCGGGCCGGAAGTGGTCGCCGCGAAGACCGTCGTGACCACCCGCCCCTGCGAATCGACCATCGGCCCGCCGGAGTTGCCGGAGCGCACTGCGCCGCGCAGCGAGGTGATCGAGCGCCGCACCGGGCCCTGCCCGTAGGCGTCCTGCGTGATGACCTCGCGGGTCGCCCCGATCCTCCCCGCGCGCACGTCGTACGGCCCGTTGCCCGGGAAGCCGAGGATCGCCGCCGACGTGCCCGACTTCGGCGTCTGCACGATCTGCAGCGGGTCCGCCTTCAGACCTGGAACCCGCAGCACGGCGAGATCGTTCTTGGGGTCGAAGGCGAGCGCCTGCGCGTCGATTCCAGGTTGGCGCCCCCGCAGCAGCACCCGCGTGTCCTTCTGCCCCGCGACCACGTGCGCGTTGGTCACGACGAGCTCCGGGCCCGCCACCCAGCCGGACCCCTCGACGCCCAGCCCGCAGGCGCTGCCGAGGACCTTCACCACCGAGTCCGCCGCGGCCACGACGCCCGCCGCGCGAGCGATCCCCGCGGTCGGCGCCGGAACGCGCGCCTCGGGGCCGTCGATGCGCGGGAACGGGTCCAGCCGCGCCAGCGCCTCGATCAGCCCGCTCGACGGCGGGAGCACCGTGTTGAGGTGCTGCAGAATCGTGGAGCGCTGGACCTCGCGCCGCGCCTCGCCGCCGTTGGCGAGCGCCAGGGCGCCCAGCACCCACGTGATCCCGAGCCCGACGACGGCGGTCAGAACGGCACCCAACGCACCATCGACGGCGGTTGCGGCGGGCGAGGACACCCGGCCGCGCAAGCGCGCGCCCACCCCCTCGAATCCGAGCGCGAAGACCATCCCCGCGATCAGCGCTCCGACGAGGCCGAAGGCGGGAGACCAGGGGGAGCGCCGCCCCTGATCGAGCAGCAGCGGGCCGAGCCGGGTGCCCACGTACGCGCCAACCGCGAACCCGGCCAGCGCGAGCGCTCCTGCGACGAATCCCTGCGCCCAGCCGAACAGGGCCAGCAGCAGGACGACCCCCACGATCAGCCAGTCGATGCCCGTCACGTAGCACCGAGCGTACCGGCGGGCACGTACGATCCAGTTCGTTGACCAGCAGCACGCCCCGCTCGCGTCCGCGCCGACGCCGGCACGCCATCGCCGACCCCCGCCGCTTCGCCCCACTCGCGGCAACAGCGCTCGTCGCCCTGATCGCGGGCGTCGCGCTCGGCGCCGGGCACGTCCCGGCCGAGCGCAAGACCGCAACCGCTTTCGCGGAGGCCTGGTCGCGCGGTGACGAGAAGGCGATGTACGCGCTGCTCAGCGACGACGCCAAGCAGCGCACGAGCGAGGCGCGGCTGCAGCGCACCTACAAACAGGCCGCGGACACGCTGACGCTCACCAAGGTCAGGGCGGGCCGAGTGGTCGACGACACGACGATCCCGATCGCGCTCGACACCCGCCTGTTCGGGACGCTGCGCGGCACGCTGGTCCTCCCGATGGGCGACCGCAAGGACGCCGATCCGGGCGTCGACTGGCGCGCCGAGCTGGTCTACCCCGGCCTGCGGCGTGGCGAGAAGCTGCGGCGCGAGACGTCGCTGCCGCCGCGCGCCACGATCGAGGCGCGCGACGGGACCCCGCTGGCGAAGGGCCCGGATCGCTTGTCCGACCTCGGACCGCTGGCGAGCGAGATCGCCGGCACCGTCGGCCCCGCCCCGCCCGCCCGCGCGGCGGAGCTCGCGGCCCGGGGCGTCCCGAAGGGCGCGGCGGTCGGCCTGACCGGCCTCGAGCGCGAGTTCGACGAGCGCCTGACCGGCACGCCCGGCGGCATCCTGTTCGCCGGCAAGCGCGTGCTCGCCAACGTGCGGGCCAAGCAGGGCGAAGCCGTGCGCACGTCGATCGACACGAAGATCCAGCGCGCGGCGGTCGAGGCGCTCGCCGGGCGCTACGGCGGGATCGCGGTGGTCTCCCCGCAGACCGGCGAGGTGCTCGCGCTGGCCGGGATCGCGTCCTCCGCGCCCCAGCCGCCCGGCTCGACCTTCAAGATCGTCACCCTCGCCGGCGTGCTGCAGAACAAGATCGCCAAGCGCAGCGCGACCTTCCAGTACCAGAACGCGGCGACGATCGAAGGCGTCGAGGTCCAGAACGCCAACGGCGAGTCCTGCGGCGGCTCGCTCGAGCTCTCCTTCGCGCACTCCTGCAACAGCGTCTTCGCGCCGCTGGGCGCCAAGCTGGGCGCCGAGAAGCTCGTCGCCACCGCGCAGAAGTTCGGCTTCAACGAGGACCCGCTCGTCGCGGGCGCCGCCCGCTCGACGATCCCCGCCGCGGGCGAGATCGGCGACGACCTGGCCGTGGGCTCCTCGGCGATCGGCCAGGGCAAGGTCCTGGCGACGCCGCTGCAGATGGCGCTGGTGGCCGCGACGATCGGCGCCGACGGGATGCGCCCGAAGCCCACGCTGCTCAAGGGCGCCGACCCCGAGCGGGTGCGCGCGACCTCGAAGTCCGTCGCCCGCACGATCAAGAGCTACATGCGCACGGTCGTGACCGACGGCACCGGCGGCGCGGCCGCGCTCCCCGGGATCAAGGTCTCGGGCAAGACCGGGACCGCCGAGCTGCGGACCACGGTCAAGGAGGAGCCGGCGCCCGAGCTCGCCGATCCCAACACCCCGCCGCCCGAGGACGACACGACCGACACCGACGCGTGGTTCGTCGCCTTCGCGCCTTACAGCAAGCCGAGCATCGCCGTCGCGGTGATGCTCGTCGGACAGGGCACCGGAGGCGACACCGCCGCGCCCGCGGCGGGTGCCGTCCTCAAAGCCGCGCTGAGCTAGAGATCGAGGTCGACCTCGGCGCTTTCCGCGCCCTCATGCTCGATCGAGAGCTTGAGCGGGCGGTTCTGCAGCGAGGTGGTCTTCAGGCGGAACAGGATCAGCGAGCCCTGGATGGGACCGCTCGACGCGGCGGAGTCGGGCGTCGGCAGGACCTGCGCGTGCTGCAGCAGGATGGGGTCGTAGACGAACACGTTCGTCGCGCTGTCCAGGGGCACCGGCTCGTACTTGTTGCCTTCGGTGTCGGTGATCACGAACGTGTCCGTCGGCATGAGTGGGACGTCCGAGTAGTTCTTGACGCGCATCCACACGCCGAACCAGATCTCGTCGCCCGGCAGATTGGGGCTGACGCCCGGCGGAAGGCCCTGGAGGTATTGCTTGTCCTCGACGTCGCCCGGGTTCAGGTAGCGCGACAGCTGGATCTGGTAGGTCAAGCCGGCGACGTCGACGTAGACGCCTTCGGTCTCGGCGATCGTGGTGACGGCCGTTTTGTACCCGCAGCCGGCGACGAAGACGGCGACGCATGCGAGGAGGACGAGCTTGCGCAACATTGGCGGCGGAGGTTACAGCCCGCCGACCGTGGCGCGCTTGCCGCGGTCGATGTCCTCTTCGAGGATCGACTGCATCCGGCTCAGCGCCTTGCGGAGGCCGCGCTTGGTCCACCCGCGACGGCGCGAGACCGCCTCGATGAACTTGTCGGTGATCAGCGCCGGCTCGGACTCGGTTGAGACCTCCACCCGCGTGGCCTTCCCCGACGGCGAGAGCGTCCACGTCGTCCACGTCTTGTTGCGGTTGAACTTCCCCTCGCGACCCGCGGCGACGATCTTGTGCGGCCGCTCGACCTCGATGAAGGTCATGTCGCCCCAGGCGAAGCGGTCGCGCGTCTCGAGCTTGAAGCGGGCACCGGCGCCGCGGCCGACCGAATCGACGCGGGTCAGCCGCCACTCCGTCAGGTAATGGTCGGAGAACTCCGGGTGATTGGCGATGTCGGCCAGATAGTCGAAGACCTCTTCACGAGGCCGGTCGATCACGACGTGTGCGGTCACGGGGTCCATTTCGACCCCGCAGAATAGTCCGTTCAGGCCGCGATTCGCCGTCTGACGGTGAGCTCGTGCTCGGCGGAGTGCACGACCTCGCTGCGCGTCGGGGTGTCGTCGCGCAGCGGACGGCACAGCTCGCAGACCATCCGCTCGGCGTAGAAGTAGACCGTCTCACCCATCAGCGGGGTGCGATGACAGCCCTCGCAGCCCTCGGCGGTGCCCTTCAGGGCGCGCATGCTCGAACGCACGAAGGAAAGCTCGGGAGGCCCGAAGGGTTTGAGAACCGAGAGCTGGGGCATGAGTCCGGAATTCGGCGGGGGGTCGTCCTCCCCTGCCTGTGCAAGACGAGAGCCAATTGGGGTCGCAGCCCCACCCTCGGAGCTTTATGCTTCCTGAGCGGAGGGGTCAGTCGGACCCAGGGAGGAAGCAGTCTTGATGGACCCACGATTCGACCATGACGCCCAGACCACCGGCACACTGCCGGGTATCGGCGCGGGCGCGCTCGACCTCTCGGCCAGGCGGGAGCCTCCGGCATGGCTGGAGGAGACCAGAGCGGGTCTCACCGCCCCCGGGCGCTATCTCGCGTTCGAGCAGGACGACCGCATCGTCGTGGCGGCCGTGAGCCGTGAGTGGACGCGCATCGGCCGGTCCTTGGCCGCCGACGTGCGCTTCGACGACGCAACGGTCTCGCGCCGTCACGCGCTGATCGCCAACGAGGAAACCGGGGTACGTGTCCTCGACGACCGCTCGCTCAACGGGATCTCGGTCAATGGCCGGCGCGTCGAGTGGAGCCCGCTGGTGGACGGCGACGAGCTCACGATCGGCCGGCACACGCTGTTCTTCTTGGACACTGTGTCCACACCCACAGTCGGCCGGCCGAAAGCGCTGGCCGAGTAAGTAGTCTGCGGCCGCAATGGCCGCAGACACGATCGCGGTCCTGTCGCTCAAGGGCGGCACGGGCAAGACGACGACCGTCCGCACATTGGCCGACGTGCTCCGGCGCGTCGGCCTCGAGGTGCTGGCCGTCGACCTCGACCCGCAGGGCAACCTGTCGGACTACTTCGACGTTCCGCCGGACGCCGCGCCGAGCATCGCCGACGTCCTGTCGGGCGACGCGAAGGTCAAGGACGCGACCTACGACGGCGGCATCGTCCCCGCGACGCTCAACCTCGCCGAGGTCGAGCGCTCGCTGAGCGGGAAGATGGGCCGCGAGGTCGTGCTCAAGAAGGCGCTCAGAGACGCCCGCAAGGCCTACGACATCGTCCTGATCGACTGCCCGCCCGCGCTCGGTCTGCTGACCGTCAACGGCCTCGTGGCGGCCGATTGGGCGATCGTCTCCTCGGAGGCGCAGTACTTCGCCATGCAGGGCGTCAACGGCGCGCTCGAGGTGATCGAGCAGGCCCGCGAGTACTACAACGACGATCTGCAGGTGCTCGGCGTGCTGATGAACATCGCCGACATGCGCACCAAGCACTCCCAGGACGCCTTCACGCAACTCAAGGAGGCGTTCGGCGAGCGGGTGTTCGAGACCGTCATCCGGTCCTCGATCGCGTACGCCGAATCGGCGGAGAAGGCACTCTCGATCCTGGACTATCGCCCGGATCTCGGGGCTGACTACGAGCTTCTGGCCGCCGAGGTGCTGGAGCGAATCGGGCGCGCAGACGCTCGCGCTCGACTTTCGTAGACTGACGCCCCTCGATGGGGATCCGCGTCTTCCACTGTGATGACTCGGCGGCGTTCACGCGCCTTGTGGGCTTCTGGCTCGCCGAGCACGACGACATGGAGCATGTTGGTGAGGCGCACACCGCCGCCGACGCGCTCGCCGCGCTCCCGGGAGCGCGACCGGACGTCGTGCTGCTCGACACGCTCGGGCGGCCCGGCGACGACACGCTGCTGCTGGCGATCCGCGACGCCGTGCCCGGGGTCAAGGTGATCGTCTACTCGGGCTACGTCCGGCTGATGCAGGAGGGCACGGTCGGCGAGGGCGCCGACGGCTACCTCGAGAAGGGCGACGAGGAAGGCCCGTTGCTCGACGCGATCCGCGCGGTCGTGAAGCCCAGGATCAGCTGAGCCGTCTCGAGCGGGATGTCCAGCTGCGGCGCGTGCCCGACGTCGTCGAGCTCGACCCACTCGGCGTCGAGTGAGCGCCGGTAGCCCTCCGCGGACGCCGGCCAGGGCAGCAGCTGGTCCGCGAGGCCCCAGATGACCCGCACCGGGCAGCGGACCTTCGCGGTATCCAGCGGCCAGCCGTGCTGGCGGGCGTCGGCGAGCAGCGGCGCGGCGTCGCAGGCGGCGGCGCCGGCCACGAGATAGGCGATCGCCTCAGGCGGGAGATGCTCGTAGCGGACGGTGAGGAGCGCCGTGGCGCGGCGGGCGACCGCGGGCGTGATCTCCACCGGCAGCGGCACCCTCGCGCGGCCCGTTCCCGCCACGCCCGCGACCCCCGCGAGGCGCTCCTGCAGCGCCAGCGTCTCGGAGTGATCGCCCCCGCCGGCGGGCGCGAGCGCGACCACGGACTCCGCTCTCCCCCGCGCGGCCAGCACCAGCGCGAGGTAGCCGCCGAGCGAGTTGCCGACGATGTGGGCGCGCTCGACCCCCGCCGCGTCCATCACCCGCTCGACGTGCGCCGCGAGGTCGAGGTCGCCGTTCAGCGGCGGGCCGCCGAGGTGGCCGGGCAGCGCCGGCGTGAGCACGTCGTCGGGCAGGTACGGCCGCACGAGGTCCCACGTGTGCGGCGAGTCCATGAACCCGTGCAGCAGGACGATCACAACGAGCGGACTTCGGCCCCCGTGGGAGTGAACGGCACGCGGTGGACTTCGGCCCAGCCGTCGGCGACGAGCTCCTGCAGCCGCTCCGCCACCGTGCTGGTGGACTCGAAGTCGCACCACACCAGGACGGTCGGCCCGGCGCCGGAGATCGTCGCGCCGAGGGCGCCGAGGTCGCGCGCGGACTGCACCAGCTCCCACGACCGCGGGTAGAGGTGGGCGCGGCGCGGCTGGTGGATGCGGTCGCCCAGCCCGCGCGAGATGAGGCTCAGGTCCCCCTGTGCGAGACCCAGGACCAGCAGCGACGCGTGGGCGATGTTGAAGACGGCGTCGGCGACCGGGATCCGCGACGGGAGCGCCTCGCGCGCCTTCTGCGTGCGCACGGCCTGGGAAGGCACGACGAGCAGGCATTCGAGGTTGGGCGGCGGCTCGAAGCGCTCCGCATGCGAGTTGGTGCACAGCACGAAGCCGCCCAGCAGCGCCGCGGCGACGTTGTCCGGGTGCCCTTCCAGGCGGGTCGCCTCGGCCAGCAGATCGGCGCCGAGCTCGAAGATCGAGTCGGCCGCGACCAGGCCGGCGACGATCGCCGCCGCGCTCGTCCCAAGGCCGCCGGAGAGCGGGATGTCCGAGCGGATCGTGAACTCGAAGCCGTCGACCGGGTGCAGCGCCGCGAAGCCGCGCACGATCAGGTTGCGGCGATCGCGGGCGATCTTGAGGTCGGTGTGGACGGCGAAGTTCCCGGTCTCGACGACGTCGACCTCCATGTGCAGGTCCAGCGCCGCGCCCATGACGTCGAACCCCGGGCCGAGATTGGCCGAGGACGCGGGGACGCGGACTGTCCGCTTGCGGTTCAACCCAAGACGGCTTTTTCGACCGCGGCGATGTGCGGCTCGCAGGGCACCACGGCGCCCGCCTGCGAGAGCGCGGTCTGCGGGTCCTTCAGCCCATGCCCGGTGAGGACGCAGACGACCCGCTCGGCGCCGTCGACCCCGTGGGTCAGCAGCCCGGCGACCGAGGCCGCCGATGCCGGCTCGCAGAACACGCCCTCGTGGGCGGCCAGGAAGCGGTAGGCGTCGAGGATCTGGGTGTCGGAGACGGCCCTGACGGCGCCGCGGGAGGACGTGAAGGCCTCCATCGCCTCCTCCCAGCGCGCGGGGTTGCCGATCCGGATCGCGCTCGCGACCGTCTCCGGGTTCGCGACCGGCGCCCCGTGGACCAGCGGCGCCGCCCCCTCGGCCTGGAAGCCGAACAGCCGCGGCCGCACGCCCATCTCGACGAAGCCCTTGTTGTACGCGGTCACGTTGCCCGCGTTGCCGACCGGGATGCACAGCGCGTCGAGCTCGCCGAGCTCGTCGAGGACCTCGAACGCGGCGGTCTTCTGGCCTTCGAGGCGGAACGGGTTGACGCTGTTGACGAGGCCGATCGGGTGGTGCTCGCAGAGCTCGCGCACGAGCTTGAGCGCCTCGTCGAAGTTCCCGCGCAGCGCGATCACCTTCGCGCCGTGCATCAGCGCCTGGGCGAGCTTGCCGGTGGCGATCTTGCCCTCGGGCACGATCACCGCCCCGCGCAGCCCGGCGCGGGCGGCGTAGGCCGCCAGCGACGCGGCGGTGTTGCCCGTGGAGGCGCAGATCACGGCCTCCATGCCGTTGCGGACGGCGTCCGAGACCGCGCAGGTCATGCCACGGTCCTTGAAGGAGCCGGTGGGGTTCGCGCCCTCGAGCTTCAGCCACACCTCGACGCCGGCGCGCTCGGACACCCGCTCGGCGAGCACCAGCGGCGTCGAGCCCTCTTCGAGCGAGACGACCGGGTCTCCCGGAGCGAACGGCAACCGCTCGCGATAGCGCGTGATGAGACCCATGACTACTCGAACTCCTCTTCGATGACCCGGATCGCGCGGGGTTGGGAGCGGACGAACGCCATCCGCGAGACGAGCTGGACGGCGCCGTAGAACCGCGATTCCAGCAGCGGGTGCAGGACCATCGTCAGCCGCGCGTGGCCGTCCATCCCGCGCTGCAGGACCGATTTGATCGACGCGCCCTGCATGCCGAGCACCTCGGCGACCTGGGCGAGCACGCCCGGCTGGTCGTCGACCTCCATCGAGAGGTAGAACGCGTTCTCGACGTCCTCGACGATCGCCAGCGCCTCGCTCGTCTCGGGCGTCGAAGCGGGCGGGATCATCGCGCTGATCACGTCGCCCAGCACGGCGCTGGCGGTCTGCGCGCCGCCCGCCCCGGGGCCGGAGAGGGTGATCTCGGTGATCGCGTCGGACTCGATCGTGACGGCGTTGAAGGAGCCGTTGACGCTGGCCAGTGGGTGGCCGGGATAGAGGAACGCGGGGTGCACGCGGACGGAGATGCCGCCGTCGACCCGCTCCGCGGTGCCGATCAGCTTCAGGCCCAGCCCGAGATCGCGGGCGTAGGCGACGTCCTCGGCCGTGATGTGCTCGATGCCCTCGTAGGGAACCTGGTCGAGGTGGACCGGGGTGCTGAAGGCCAGGCGGGCGAGGATCGCCATCTTCGCGGCGGCGTCGCGGCCGGTGACGTCGTCGGTCGGGTCGGCCTCGGCGTACCCGAGCTCCTGCGCGCGCTGCAGTGCGCCCTCGTAGGTCGCACCCGCCCGGGCCATCTCGGTGAGGATGAAGTTCGTCGTCCCGTTGACGATCCCGTGGATGCGCTCCACGTGGGCGCCCGCCAGCGACTCCTGGAGCACGCGGATGACCGGCACGACGCCCGCCACCGCGCCCTCGAAGCGCAGCTGGACCTCGTTGGAGCGCGCACAGCTCCACAGCTCCTCGCCGTAGGTGGCGAGCAGGAGCTTGTTGGCGGAGACGACGTGCTTGCCCGCCTGCATCGCGCGCAGCACGTAGTCGCGCGCGGGCTCGATGCCGCCGATCAGCTCGACGATCAGGTCCGAGTTGGCCAGGATCTCGTCGAAGTCGCCCCGCGAGCGGGTGAGCACGCCGGTGACCTGCGGCTGGTAGCCGGTGATGTGGGCGATCGCGTCGGCGCGCTCCGCGAGCAGCTGCTCGAAGGCGGCGCCGACGGTGCCGTGGCCGAGCAGGCCGACCCTATACGTCTCTGGCATACAGGTCCTCGTAGGTCTCGCGGCGGACGACGAGCCGTGCGCTGCCGCCTGAGCAGAACACGACGGGCGGCCGCGGGACGCCGTTGTAGTTGTTGGCCATGGCGTACACGTAGGCGCCGGTGACGGGCGTGGCGAGCACGTCGCCGGGCTTGGGATCGGGGAGCGTGGTCTCGCGGATCAGGACGTCGCCCGACTCGCAATGCTTGCCCACGACGGTGCACGGCGTTCCCGGCTCGCCGACACGGTGGGCGAGGTCGGCGTCGTAGGGCGCGTCGTAGAGCATCGGGCGCATGTTGTCCGACATGCCCCCGTCGACGGCGACGAAACGGACGGCGCCGTCCTCGAGGTCGACGTCCTTGACCGACTCGATCGTGTAGAGCGTCACGCCGGCGGTGGCCACCAGCGCGCGGCCGGGCTCGATCGACAGGGTCTTGCCGGGGCCGAGGAGCTCGTCGGCGGTGGCCTTCATCGTCTCGACGTACTGGGCGACGGTGGGCGGTTGGCGGTCGTGGGTGTAGGCCACCGCGAGGCCGCCGCCGAGGTCGTAGGTGCCGAAGGTCCCGAGCGTGGCGATCGCCTCGACCGCCAGCCGCCACGGCTCGAGGTCGAACAGCTGGGATCCGATGTGCATGTGCAGGCCCTTCAGGTCCGCCCACGGCGCGTCGGTGAGCCGTTGGATCGCTTCCGGCGCCTGGGCGAGGCTGAAGCCGAACTTCGAGCCCGCGTGACCGGTGAGGATCGCGGCGTGGGTGTCGGCGACGACGCCGGGCGTGACCCGGATCAGCACCTCGACGGGCGCTTGCAGGCGCTCGAGCTTGTCGAGCTCGTCGAAGTTGTCGACGACGATCCGGGCGCCGACCTCGCTCGCCGCCCGCAGCTCGGCGGCGGACTTGGCATTGCCGTGGAAGACGATCCGCTCGCCGGTGTACCCGGCCTTGCGGGCCAGCGCGAGCTCCCCGCCGGAGGCGACGTCGACGCTCAGCCCCTCCTCGTGGAACACCTGCAGGACGGCGGTGCAGGGGAAGGCCTTGGAGGCGAAGACGACCTCGCCGTCGCCCATCGCGGCGGTGAACTCCCGGGCGCGGGAGCGGAGATCCTCCTCGGCGACGACGTACGCGGGCGTGCCGAACTCGCGCGCGAGGTCTTGCGCGTCACAGCCGCCGATCGACAGGCGTCCGCCAGCGATCTGGGAGTCCTGCGGGTACAGCACGGCCGGGGAGGTTAGGCGGCGCGCGCTGCGGGTGCCGTCACGGCGCCTCGCCGGAAGACCAGCCAGGCCCCGCCGGCGAGCATCATCACGACGGAGACGAGCTGCGGCTGGGTCAGTCCGAAGGCCGCGTCGCTGTTGCGGCGCAGGAACTCCACGAGGAAGCGCTCCAGGCCCGCGCCGAAGACGTACACCCCGATCAGCGTGCCGGGGCGCCAGCGGTCCCGCCAGTGCCAGAGCAGCAGGGCGAAGCCGCCCATGACGATGATCTCGTAGATCGGCGTGGGATGGACGGTGGCGGTCGTCGGGACCGTGCCGTGCGGGTAGGCCATCGCCCACGGGCCGTCCCAGTTCTTGCCGTAGTCGCCGTCGCCCGCCAGCTGGCAGCCGATCCGGCCGATCGCGTACGCGGCGGCCAGGGAGGGAGCGACGATGTCGGCGAGCTGCAGGTCCAGCTCGCCCCGGTACCAGGCCCAGGCGCAGACGGCCAGGGCGCCGCCGAAGAGGCCGCCGTAGAAGACCAGGCCGGTGCCGCTGAAGAGCGGGCCGCCGTTCTCGGCGATGTACCAGAGCTTCGCGCCGATGATCCCGCCGATCAGCGCGGCGAAGACCGCCTCGTAGGCGAAGTCGACGTTGCGGCCGAGCTCCTTCAGGCGCTTGGCGACCATCCAGCCCGCGACGAGGAACGACGCGCCGAGGCAGAGGCCGAAGCTCTGGATCGTCAGGCCGAAGAAGTGAAGTTCAGGCTGCAACGCTGCTCCGAGGCTAGCGGCGTCACAGGTAGTTCAGCGGATTGACCACCGATCCGTTGACCCGGGTCTCGAAATGGAGATGGTCGCCGTAGCAGCGCCCGGTGCAGCCGGAGAAGCCGATCACCTGGCCCTGGCTGACCTGCGCGCCGAGCGAGGTCGCGAAGCGCGACTGGTGCGCGTAACACGTCGACAGCGACCCCGTGTGCTGGATGCAGGTGAAGTTGCCGTAGCCGCCGCTGGCCGCCTCGGACTGCATCAGCACGACCTTGCCGGCCGCCGCGGCGTGGATCGGCGTGCCGGACGGGACGCCGATGTCGATGCCCGGGTGGCAGGACTCCCACGCTCGGGACTCGCAGAAGGGCGACGTGATCGGGCCATTGACGGGCCAGATCAGCCCGCCGGAGCCGGGCTTCGCCGGGCCGGACGTCATCGGCCCGGAGTAGCCGGCGAGCTTGGCCTGGATCTTCGCCTGCTGCTTCTGCAGGACCTCGACGTCGTCCTCGAGCTTGTGCCGGCGGTCGCGCGAGCTCGCCAGCAGCTGGTTCTTCTGCGAGCGGGCGGTCTGGATGCGGTCGCGGCGGTCGACGAGGCCGACCCGGACGGTGGAGACCTCGTCGCGCTGGTTCTGGATGTCCTTGGTGACCTTCGCCTGCTGTTTCTCGAGGCCGTCGAGCTTCTTCGCGGTCGTCGTCGCGTCGGTCTTGGCACTGGCGACGACGCCCATGATCTTCGAGTCCTGCCGCGAGACGCGCTCCATGAAGTCTGCGCGGTTGAGCAGGTCGGCGAAGCCGTCGGACTCCAGGACGACCGTGATCGCGTCGGGCGCGTCGGCCTTGTAGAGCTGGACGAGGCGGTCGGCGAGGGCGCGGCGGACGACCAGCAGGCGGGCGCGCAGGCGGGTGAGGCGGGCGCGCTCCTCGCGGAGCTTGCGCTGGACGACGGCGAGCTGGGCGCGCTTCTGATCCAGGCTCGTCTGCAACGTCTGCTGGCGCGTCGAAAGGCGGGTGATGTCCGACTGGAGGTCGTTGATCCGCTTGGTCTGGCTGGAGATGTCGGTCGTCAGCACCCGCTCCTTGGCCTTGTGGCCGCCGATCAGGGACTGGCTGCGATCGATCTTCTTCTGGATCGTCCCGGGGTTCTGCGCGGACGAGCCGACCGGGAGGACCGACCAGAGAACGAAGGGGAGGCTCGTGACCAGGACGAGCAGCGTGAGCCGAAGCCGCATGCGGGCGAGCACTCTAGGCAACACCTACGGCGTGCTCTGCATGGATCCCTGCACGGTGCAGGTCTTTCAGATGGCCGTAAAAGTTCCTAAGGCCCCTTGCGCGCCTGCCAAACTTTCATGTGATGCCCAGACCCACTTCTTTCGGCAAGGACACCGGACTTCAGCTTCGTATGGGGCTGACGTTCTTCCTGCTGGGCGCGCTGTACGTCGTCTTCGCCGGCGTGCTCTTCGCGGCGTCCGGCAGTGTGCTGATCATGGTCGTCGTCGTCGGCGGCCTGGCGGCGCTGCAGTTGTTCACCTCCGACAAGCTCGCCCTGGCCGCGATGGGCGGCCGCGTCGTCACGCCGCAGGAAGCCCCGCAGCTGCACGCGATGATCGAGCGGCTGTGCATCCAGGCCGACATGCCCAAGCCGAAGGTCGCCGTCGCCAACACCGCGATGCCGAACGCGTTCGCGCTCGGCCGCTCGCCCAAGAACGCGACCGTCTGCGCCACCACGGGCATCATGGAGCTGCTGACGCCGGCCGAGCTCGAGGGCGTCATGGCCCACGAGCTCACCCACGTCATCAACCGCGACGTGATGGTGATGACGCTCGCGTCGTTCTTCGCGACGATCGCGGCCTACATCGTCCAGTTCGGCTTCCTCTTCGGCGGCACCTCGTCCGACGACGACGATGGCCCTTCGGCGATGGTCCTGGTCCTCGTGTCGCTCGTCGTCTACGCGGTCTCGTTCCTGCTGATGCAGGCGCTGTCGCGCTATCGCGAGTTCGCCGCCGACCGCGGCGCGGCGCTGATCACGGGTCGCCCGTCCGCCTTGGCGAGCGCGCTGGTGAAGATCTCGTCCGGCATGTCGCGGATCCCGCAGCGCGACCTGCGCGCCGCAAGTGAGCTGAACGCGTTCTTCATCTTCCCCGCGGGCGTCGGCAAGGGCATCAGCGGCCTGTTCGCGACCCACCCGCCGATGGAGAAGCGGATCGCCGCCCTTCAGCGTCTGGAGTCGCAGTTGCAGGGCCAGCTCAAGTAGCCTGGCGTCATGGGTTTCTTCGACGTCCTCCGCGGCAAGCGTGAAATCAAGATGCCTGCCGCGGACCGGCTGTTCGCGATGTCGACCGCATACGTGAAGCTCGAGCTGGAGCTCGAGATGAAGACCTCGGGCAAGGCGGCGATCGTCTTCCAGCCGCTCGCGACCGCCGACTTCGAGGGCATCGTGCGCGACATGGAAGAGGTCGTGAAGGGCACCGGCGACGAGACCGGCACCGTCGTCACCTCCACCGACGACGAGTTCGGCTACCGCTGGATGATCCTCTCCGACGACGACATGGAGGACCTCGTCGTCGGCGTCAACGCGGTCTCCACGGCGATCCAGGGCGGCGGGTACGGCGAGCGGGTGCTGTGCGCAGTCTTCGCCCTGCGCGACAACCGCGGCAAGCCGGTCTACTGGATCTACAACTACAAGCGCGGCGGCTTCTACCCGTTCGTCCCCGCCGGCGGCGCGCAGCAGCGCGACTCCGAGCGCGAGCTGCGGCTCAAGGCCCAGATCGGCGCCGACCTGCCGGTCGAGCCCGAGCTCGAACGCTGGTTCCCCTTGTGGGGAATCCCGATTTAGCGCGTCGCCACGATCACGAGCCGTGAGCTCGTGGTGAAGGGCTCGGCCATGAAGCTGCCGTACGCCTTGGCGTCGGAGAACCCGGCACGGTGGAGCATCGCCATCAGCTCCGTCGCGCTGTAGGTACGAACGCTGAACGTGCGGGTCTCGCGGTCGCCCGCGCCGGTGATCAGCGTCTGGGTCGACTGCGCGACGCCCGTGATCGGGTCCCACGTGCGCTGTTCGAGCAGCAGGCGTCCCTCGCCCATCAGGTGCCAGTCGGACTCGCTGAAGTTCGTGACGAGGCGGTCGCGGTGCATCGTCTCCAACACGAGCTTGCCCTCAGGGCGCAGGACGCGGCGGATCGCCGCCAGGACCTTGGTGTCCTCCTCGTCGCCGAGATAGCCGAGCGACGTGAAGAGGTTGAACGCGGCGTCGAAGCTCTCGTCGGCGAAGGGAAGGTCGCGGTAGTCGGCGCGGGTCCACTTCGGCCAGCGCTCCCCTCCGCTGCGGCGGCGGGCCTCGTCGAGCAGCGTGCCGGAGCGGTCCACGCCGACGGCGCGATACCCGGCGCGGGCCAGTGCGAGCGTGTGCCGGCCGAACCCGCACGGCACGTCAACCACGTCCGCGCCCGGCTCGACCCCGGCGAGCTTCGCCGCGGCGAGGGCGTCGGTCTCGGCCTTCTCGTCGCGGGCGTCACCGGCGTAGGCGCGCAGGTAGAAGTCGCTGAAGAACGCGTCCCAGGTCTCGGTCGTGCTGGGCCCAGGCACGACCGGCGAGTCTACGCGGACCAGCGATAGACCTGGCCGCGGCGCTCAGGCCGCGGTGCGCGCGAGCGGCCAGGACACCTCGCTCGCCCACTCGGCGACGCTGCGCGGCGCCCAGCCGAGCGCTTCGCGTGCCGCGGCCGGATCGGGCGCCGGACCGCGCGGCGCCGCCGCCAGCATCTCGTAGACCGTCGCGGTTCCCTCGGCCGCGTGGTCGCCGAGGAACGGGCGCAGGCGCTCGCCGAACTCGCGCGGGGCGATCGGCTCCCAGCGCAGCTCGCGGTCGAGCACCGCCCCCAGCTGGGCGGCGACCTCGTGCCCGGTGACCGGGACGCCGGGGAGCGCGAACCAGCCGGTCACCGCGTCCTCCACGGCGCGCACGGCCGCCGCGGCGACGTCGGCGGTGGCGACCCACGGCATCGGCGCCTCGGCCGGCAGCGGGTACGCGACGACCCCGTCGCGCACGAGGCGCTCGGCCGACCAGGGCGCGCTGAGGTTCTCCATGTACGCGGTCGGCAGCAGCACGGTGACGAGCGGCACGTCGGCGGCCGCGGCGTGCACGCGGGCGTCGAGGAACGGCACGCCGGTCTTCTCTCCCGGCGCCGGTCCGCCGGTGTTGAGGACGAGGTGACGCACGCCCGCGGCCTCGACCGCGCGCGCCGCGTTGTCGGCCATGGCGACGACGCGCTCGTCGTAGACGATCGGCAGGTGCAGCACGACGGCGTCGGCGCCGGCATACGCGGCTTCCAACGACGCGCGGTCGAGGAGGTCCGCGCCGGTGGCACGCGTGAGCGGGCGGACGACGTGGCCGGCGGCGATGAAGGCATCCGCGACGGGCGCGCCCTGCGAGCCCGTCGCGCCGTGAACGGCAATGGTCTTGGTCATGCCACGTCTTATAGTTCCCGATCGGTACCAGTACCCAGAAAGGGATGCAGTATCCTCGAGGGAACCATGGCCGTTCTCGACCCCCGCCCGACTGCCGAGTGCCCCGTCGAACGCGCGCTGCTGGTGCTCGACGGCAAGTGGTCGGTGCTGATCATCCGCGAGCTGCTGGGCGGTCCGAAGCGCTTCACGGAGCTCCGGAAGGCGCTCCAGATCGGCAGCCCGAAGACGCTCACCGAGCGCCTGCGCATCCTCGAGCACCAGGGCGTGCTCACCCGCACGGTGTACGCCGAGGTCCCGCCGCGCGTCGTCTACGAGCTCACTGAGCGCGGGCAGAGCTTCCGGTCGGTGCTCGAGGCGATGGCCGCCTGGGGCGATCGCGACCTGACGCTGCGCTAGCGGCAGCGAGCGCCGAACGCCACCCGCGCCGTGCGCCACCGCTCCTCGCCTTCGCGGCGCAGGAGCAGCGTCGCGCAGCCGTTGCGCCGCACGACGAAGCCGCCGGCCCAGCCGGTCTCGTCACCGACGACGCCGTCATCGCTGAAGCGCGGCGTGTCGGGCGCGCAGGGCACGACCCGCACCATCGGCGCGCCTTCGCCGGACTTGTCCGTGCGGTCGTAGTCGAGCGCGAGCCAGTCGCGATCGCGTGCCGCGACCTTGATCCGCATCGGCGCACCCGCTCGCACGCTCAGGCCGGACTTGATGACCGGGTTCGCCCGCTTCCCCTCGAAGTCGGCAGTGCGGGCCCTGCGCAGGCCGAAGAACGTCGCGCCGTGCACGCGCACCGACTGCCGGAGGGCGGCGGCACGCGTCTCGGCGGAAATCGGCGGACCTTCGACGTGTTGCGAGCAGTCGGCGGTCGGCACCGCGGCCGCCAGCGACGCGAGCAGGACGGGCAGCATGTACCCGTTCTACAACGTGAGAGCTGGATTAGTTCCCGTAGGCGACCGTGACGTCGCCAGAGGACGTGCTTGCGGTGATGGTGCGGTCCGCGCTCGGGTCGGTCTTGACGTCGATCTGCTGGTCCCCGCTGCCCGGGTCGGCGTCGACGCGGTAGGCGTCGCCACTGGGGACGGCGATGTTGACGTCGCCGGAGGCGGTCGAGGCCTCGACGACGGTCGGACTCCAGCGGAAGGCGAAATCGACGTCGCCCGAGGAGGTGTCGGCCGAGATGACGCTGCCGCCGAGATCCTCGCCGGAGATATCGCCCGACCCCGACTGCAGCTTGGTCGTGCCGGTGAGCCCGCGGACGTTGATGTCGCCGGAGCCGGTCTGCAGGTTCGCCGCGCCGGTCAGGCCCGTCGCGTTGACGTCGCCCGACCCGGTGTCGAGATCGACGCGGCCCGTGAGCCCGCTCGCGGTCAGGTCACCCGAGCCGGAGTGGACCTCGACCGGCGTGCCCTGCGGCACGTAGATCATGATCCGTGCGCGGCAGGGGCCGAAGCTGATGTCCGGGCACTTGCCGTTGAGGTGCACCGTGTTGCCTTCGCGGAAGGCGTGCGGCTCCGGCGTGTGGATCGAGCCCTTCACGGTCGAGTTGATACGAACGACGTCCGCGAGCGACGGCACGATGGTGATGTCCCCGCCGTCGGCCTCGACGACCAGTTGATCGATCGGGCCTGGGAGCTTCTGTGAGGTCGTGCGCTCGACCGCGCCGATCGTCCACCCCGCGACCTGCACGGCGGCGATCGCGGCGAAGAGCAGCGCGAGCCCGAGCCCGCAGAACAGCGCGACCGCACGCTGGCCCCGAGCGGTCACTTGTGATCGTGCTCCAGGTAGCGCAGCACGGCGAGCACGCGGCGGTGCGCCTGGTCGGCCGGCGGCAGGCCGAGCTTGAGGAAGATGTTCGTGACGTGCTTCTCGACCGCGCCCTCGGTCACCACCAAAGACTCGGCGATCAGGCTGTTCGTGCGCCCCTCGGCCATCAGCCCGAGGACCTCGCGCTCGCGGGGCGAGAGCGGCTCGAGCGGGTCCTTGCGGCCGGAGCGCACGAGCAGCTGCGTGACGACCTCCGGGTCCAGCGCGGCGCCGCCGGCGGCCACCCGCCGCAGCGCCTCGAGGAACTCCGACACGTCGGCCACGCGATCCTTGAGCAGGTAGCCGATCCCGCTGCTGTCACCGGCCAGCAGGTCCACCGCGTAGCGCTCCTCGACGTACTGGGAGAGCATCAGCAGCGACACGTCGGGCCACTGCTTGCGGATCACCAGCGCGGCACGCACGCCCTCGTCGGAGAACGTCGGCGGCATCCGGATGTCGACGACGCAGACGTCCGGCTGGTTCTTCTCGACGGAGCGCAGGAGCGACTCGCCGTCCGAGACGCAGTCGACGACGTCGAAGCCGCCCTCCTCGAGCAGCCGCGCGAGGCCCTCGCGCAGCAACACGGCGTCCTCGGCAATTACGGCTCGCATGGCAGCTCCACTCGCAGGGTCGTTCCCCCGCCGGGCGGGCTGGAAAGATGCAGGTCGCCGTCAACGGCGCGGACGCGGTCGCGCAGGCCGTTGATGCCGATGCCGGTGGCCAGCGCGCCGCCGCGGCCATTGTCGAGGATCTCGACCACGAGCCGGTCGCCGAGGTACTCGACGGTGAGCCACGCGCGGGTCGCCTGGGCGTGCTTGGCGACGTTGGTCAGCGCCTCGGCGACGACGAAGTAGGCGATCGCCTCGCTGTGGGCGCTCGCGCGGTGGGGCAGGTCGACGTCGACCGCGACCGGGATCGGACAGCGCGCCGCCAGGGCGCTGACCGCCGCGTCCAGGCCGCGATCGGTGAGCACCGCGGGGTGGATGCCGCGGGCGAGGTTGCGCAACTCGACGAGCGCCTCCTTGGCCTCGCCGTGCGCCTCACCCACCAGCGTGCGGGCGAGCGCCGGGTCCTCGGTCGCCTTCGCGCGGCCGAGGGTCATCGCCAGCGCGACGAGCCGCTGCTGCGCGCCGTCGTGGAGGTCGCGCTCGATCCGCCGGCGCTCCGCGTCGGCCGCGGCGACCATGCCGGCGCGGGTCTCTTCCAGCGCGCCCACGCGCGCGGTGAGGCGCTCGCGCTCGCCCTGCTCGAGCAGCAGGCGGGCCATCGCGACCTGCACCGCGGCGACGCCGCGGGCGAGCCACGGCGCCGCGTACAGCGCGCCCGCGCCGCCCGCGACGTGCGCGACCGCGGACGGGAGGTAGCCGATGTTCGCGCCGAAGATCACGCCGGCGCCGTCGGCGAACAGCCCCCACAGCGGGAAGCTGAGCATCGCGATCGCGGCGCCCCAGGCGAAGAAGACCAGGGCGGAGCCGATCCAGCCGACGAACGGCAGCGCGACGAGCGCGTAGGTGAGCTCCAGCCAGGCCCCGCGCGAGCCCAGCCAGCGCAGCGCGCGGTTGAGCACGTTGCCGTCGCGCGGCAGCTGACGGGTGGGGAAGTCGATCCCGAACACCGCCGCCACGCGGCGGCGCTCTAGGCGGGCGATCAGGTGCGAGAACGCGAACGCGAGGACGATCAGCGGGAGCCCCGCCAGCGCCACGACCAGCAGCGCGGTGCCGACGAGCAGCGTCGGCAGCAGGAAGCAGAAGGCCGCGATGCCGATGACCGCGCTGAGCGCGACGTAGGCGGTCGCCTCAAAGGCCTGGACGGAGAACGTCGCTCGCAGCTTCATGCGCTGTGAACGGTATGGCGGATGCGGGGCGGCGACCAGACCGGCCACCCCGCATCTTTCAACGGTGGTTAGCCCTAGTCGGGGATCAGCCCGTCGCCGGTGAACTGATGGCCCGCCTCGGCGAACGTCAGATCGGGCGGGGGGATGATCACGTCGGATTCTTCGAGCACGTCGTCGGCGACGGGCTTGCCGTCGGAGCGCACCAGCTCGAGCAGCGACGCGAACGCGGTCTGGAAGGCCTCCTCGTCACCCGCTTCGACGGCCTCGACGACCTCGTTGTCGAGCTCGTTGAGCTTGTCTACGTCGTCGTCGGGGAAGTCGTACTGCCCCTCGGTGGCGATGCGGACGATCACGCCGGCTTCTCCTGGGATGGGGCGGGCGCGGGAGCCGGCGTGGCCGCCGGATCGCCGGAGCCGAGCGCCGGCTGCGGCGCGGGGCCCTGACCGAGCTCGGCCCGCAGGCGAGCCATGTCATCGTCCACGGCCGAAGCCGAGGACAGCTCGTGCAGCTGGCGGTCGATGTCGTCCTGGCCGGCCGTGAGGCTGAGCTGGTCGTCGAAGGCGCCAGAGGCCTCCAGCTCGTCCATCGCGTTGGCGCGGGCGCGCATGTTCTCGGTCTTGTCGACCGCACGCTGCATCGCCATGCCGACGTCGGCCATCTCCTCGCCCACGCCGGACGCGGCCTCGGAGATCTTCACGGAGGCCTCGGCGGCGGAGTACTGCGCCTTGATGACCTCCTTCTTGGTGCGGAACTGGTCGATCTTGGACCGCAGCTTCGCTTCCTTGTCGACGAGCGACTGCTGCTGCGCCTCGAGCTCCTGGACCTGGGTGTCCAACCCCTGCAGCTCGCCCTGCGCGAACTGCTTGCGCTCCAGCGCCACGCGCGCGAGATCCTCGCGATTCTGCGCGAGGGCCTGCCGGGCCTGGGTGTCCAGCTTCACGACCTGCTGCTCGAGCTTCTGCTGCTGCAGCTGCAGGCGCTTCTTCGAGGTGACGACGTCGGCAATGCCCTTCTTGACGTTCTGGAGCAGCTCCATTTGCTTCTGGTAGCTGTACTCCAGCGTCTCAGCCGGATCCTCTGCCTTGTCGAGCATCCGGTTGATCTTGGCCTTGATTACTGTGGAGAACCGCCCGGACATGCCGGCCACGGCACCTCCCTTCCCTGTGTGGTCGGACTTATGGAGTCCGACCTAGCGTACTCGGCATCTTTAGGCGCCGACGGGCGGGTAGCCCCAGGGAGGTGGAGGGGTGCGCTACAGGCCGAGCGGGTGGCGCGCTTTGAAGCCGCGCGAGGACCGCTCGGTGGGCCGCCAGCGGGGGCCGCGCTCGAGCGCCTTCTTGAACTTGCGCGTGTTCGACTTCGTCACCGAGGCGGCGCTGGTGTCCAGGCGCAGGCCGGCGATCACCGCGTAGGCGTGGCCCGGGTTCGTGTAGACCGTGATCCACAGGCCCTTGCCGCGCTCGCCCCAGCTCATGAAGCTGCCGGAGTCCAGCGGCGAGTCGAGCAGGCCGCCGCCGTGCAACGCGTAGGAGACGGTGCCGGAGCAGTCGTAGCCGTCGTCCTCGAAGTCCCCGTGCCCGCCGCCGTAGACGTAGGGCATCGCCTGGATCTTGTTGGCGGCGAAGATCGCCTGCTGCACCTGCGGCGGGGCGGCGGCGGGAGCTGCGGCCGAGCCGTCCGGGAGGATCTGCGCCACTGCGCCGGGAACCGTGATGTCCGCGGGCGGCGGGGGCGGCGTGGGCGTCGGGGTCGGCTCCGCGTAGGCGGCGCCGCCGGACTTATCGGTACCCGGGGCTTGCGCCGAGGCCGCCGCGGGCAGGACCAGCATCAAAGATGTCGTGACACACAGGGCAAATGCCCGCAGCGGTTTCAAGCCGTATTCCTCTTTCGTCGGCCTGCGGGGTTAGCTGACGGGCTGACGCTGAAAGAGCCTGCGTCTCATGCCACCACGGCACGATTAGCCCCAACTACTTGGGTCCCCCGCCCCCTGGCGACCAACCAGAGGCTCGGCGTGAGCGGCAACTTATACGAAGCCGCGGTCTTATGTCCAGTAGTACGGGCCGCTTTTGCGGGCGACCCAGTCCCAACTTGAGATCGGCGATCCTAGCGGGACCTTGAATCCCTGGCGCGTATCCGCTCTTTACACATGACCCACTACGCTCGGGTCCACGTGCGTTCGCTGCCCCTGGCCCTCGCGGCTCTTTCCCTGCTCATAGCCGGTTGTGGCGGTGGTGGCACCCCCAAGAAGGCCGACCCGATCTCGACCCCTCCCGTGGCTGGTCAGAGCGGAGACGAGGTCCCCGCGGCGGGGCCGCCGCTGGGCTTCCCGGTCTTCGCGACAAAAAACACGACGCGGGTGGCCGGAGGCGACGCGATCGCCGACGCGGCCGCCGTCGCGCTGGCGACCTACCCCTCGCGCACACCCGAGTCCAAGCCCGCAGCCGTGATCCTCGCCGAGGTGCGCGACTGGCACACCGGCATCGCGGCCTCGGTGCTGGTCGGAAAGCCGATCGGCGCGCCGATCCTGTTCGCCGACGGCGACACGATCCCCGACGCGACGAAGGCGGCGTTGGACGCGCTGCAGCCGACCGGCTCCAAGCAGGTGGGCGGGGCGCAGGTGATCCGGGTGGGAACCAAGGCGCCCGTCCCGGGCTACAAGACGACCGACGTCCCGGCCGCCGACCCGCCCGCCCTGGCGGCGGCGGTCGATCGCCTGCGCACCTCCGCGGCCGGCTCCGCCTCGGGCGCGGTGATGATCGCCAACTCCGAGCGTCCCGAGTACGCGATGCCCGCCGCGGCCTACGCCGCCAAGGCCGGCGTGCCGCTGCTGTGGGTGAGCCCGACGGCCGTCCCGCCGGAGACGGCCGCGGCGATCAAGACGCACAAGTCGGCCAAGATCTACGTGCTGGGACCGGCCGACGTCGTGCCCGACTCCGTGATGACCGAGCTGGAGAAGCTCGGCACGGTCAAGCGGGTGGCGAGCACGGACGCCGTCTCGTCGGCGATCACGTTCGCGCGCTACTCCGACGGTGAAGGCGGGTTCGGCTGGTCGGTGGTCGACCCGGGCCACGGCCTGGTCTTCGCCTCGACGCGCCGCCCGCAGGACGCCGCCGCGGCCGCGGCGCTCTCCTCCACGGGGACCTACGGGCCGCTGTTGTTGCTCCCCGACGCGGGCGTGCTGCCCCAGCCGTTGCAGGACTACCTGCTCGACATCCAGCCCGGCTACGACGCCGACCCGGTCCGGGGCGTCTACAACCACGGCTGGATCATCGGCGACGAGAGCGCGATCGCCGCCGCGGTCCAGGCCCGGATAGATACGCTCTTGGAGATCCAGCCCGTCGACACCGGAGCCCCCTGAGATGGCCGAAGCCGAGCAACCCGAACGCCTACGCGGCGGCCGAGAGGTCACCGTCGATGACGTGCGCCAGCTCGTCGCGTCCGCCACCCCCCACTTCGCCTACCAGATCCGCAACCGGATCCAGACGCTGACGAAGGGCCTTCCGGCGGACTCGCCCGTGCGGCTCTACGCCGAGGCGGAGATCGCGAAGATGCAGTCGCTCGGCTTCACCGGCGAAGTGCGCGGGACGCCCGAACAGCCCGGCATGCGGGAGCTGCCGTCGGTCAACGAGACCGAGCAGCCGCGCTACCTCAAGGGTGCCGTCGACGGCTGAGAACCGCTCCGGCGCGCGGCGAGCCCGCCCGTTGACCGAGCCGCGTGTGCCGCGCGGTTCGACCGCCGACGCCGCGCGGTTGCGCGAGCTGCTCGCGCTCGCGTTGCGGGCGAGCTCCGGCCGGCACGCGGACGCGGCGCGCGACGTCGTGCTGACGATCCTGCTTGCGCATCTGCTCGCCGACGCGGGCCACGACGGCCCGCCTCACGGCTCGCCGCGCGCGCCGCGGCGCGGCGGCAAGGCGCCGAAGTCGCACCACGCGGGCCGCTCCGCGTTGAGCGGCCGCCGTCCTCGCGGTTAACGAGTAAGGCCGCCTCTGGGGGGCGGCCTAGTTCTTGTTATCGGCAGGCGAGGCGTGGACCTTGAGCCGCTTCGCCGGTGTTGGCGCGTTGGCGCTCACCAGCGGCGCGAGAGCAAGGTTGATCGGGCTCTACCCGATCAAGTTGACGTTCGTTGCGCCCGGCGGCCGCGGCGCCCGCGCTCGCCGTCCACCCGCCCGGCTACCGTCACCGACGCGATGGAAGCTCCCGACGGCATCCCCGGATCGGTCCTCACCGGGCCCTATCCCGTCGGCACCTACGCGGCCGCGCTGCGCGACCGGCTGCGGGGCTTCACGCGCGTGCAGGTGTTCGGCGAGGTCTTCGGCTTCAAGGCCGGGCGGGCGAAGGTGTGGTTCGAGCTGCGTGACGCGGGTGGCGCGCTGCCCTGCTCGATGTGGCGCGAGGACTTCGAGAAGCTGCGGCTCGGCACGCTGCAGGACGGCGCGCAGGTGGTCGTGGCCGGCGGGTGCGACTACTACCCCGGGTCGCGCACCGCGTCGCCCGGGTTCAGCTTCGCCGTCACGCGCCTGCGGGTCGCCGGCGAGGGCGATCTGCTCGCCCAGCTCGAACAGCTGCGGCGCCGCCTGCACGCCGAGGGGTTGTTCGAGCCGCAGAAGGCGTTGACGCTGCCGAAGCTGCCGCGCTGCATCGGCGTCGTGACCGGTGAATCCGGCAAGGCGCGCGACGACGTCCTCGCCGGTCTGCGCCGCCGCGGCTGGGCGGGGCGGCTCGTGTGGGGCTTCGCGCCGGTGCAGGACCGCCACGCCGCGCCGGCGATCGCCCGCGCGGTGCAGGACCTGGCGGCGTGCGAGGAGGTCGAGGTGATCGTCGTCGCCCGCGGCGGCGGCTCGCTCGCGGACCTCTTCGCGTTCTGCGACGAGACCCTGTGCCGCACCGTCGCGCTGCTGCGCGTCCCCGTGATCTCGAGCGTCGGTCACCACACCGACCGCACGCTGCTCGACGACGTCGCGGCCGTCGCCTGCTCGACCCCCACCCACGCGGCCGAGACCGCGGTCCCGGTGGACTGCACGGCCGCCCGCGTCGCGCTGGTCAACGCCACGAGACGGCTGGAGCGCCAGGGCCGCCGCGCCGTGCTCGAGCGCGCCCGCACGCTCGCCCGCCTCTCACGCGCGCCGGGCCATCACATCGCCCGCCACCGCACCCGCCTGCACCAGCAGGTGCGCGAGCTGCGCGCGGCGACGCGCCGGGCGGTCACGACCGGCGAGCGACAGACCTTGTCGCGCGCGGCGACGCTGGAGCGCAAGGCGACCGCGGCGTCGGTGGCGAGCGAGCGGGCGGGGCGTCGTGCGCTTGGGGATGGTGTGGCATTGGAGCGGGCCTCGGGTGTGGCGCTGGAGCGGCGCCGCCGAGAGCTCGATCGTGTGCTTGCGACGTTGGCGGCACATGACCCGCAGAGGACCTTGGAGCGGGGGTATGCGCTGGTCGAGGGTGCGGACGGCGAGCCGGTTACGAGCGCTGAGGCGGCGCGGGCGGCGGCGACGTTGACCGTGCGGATGCACGATGGGCGGGTGACGGTGGTTCCGTCCTCCGGCGAGACGCTGTTCTAGGGACGAAAGTCAACTGCGCCGGGTGGGGGAGGGGGAGTGGCAGTGCCACCCGTCCCTGGCTGGCGTGAACCCGCTCGGCGCGCGGCTCTGTTGGGGTCGAATTGGCGTGCTGGGGTACCGACAGTTACGGGCGTGGTGCTGACACCCCGATCCGCGCCGGGCCTTGCGGTGATCGGTTTCGGCGAGCAAAGAAGTCATGCGCGAGGGGGTGATGAACAAATGCGTCCTGTGAGGACTCAATTGTTCATCACCCCCACCGACGCGCCACATCGAACAGTGCGAACCTGATCGAAATCCGCGACCTGTCCCTCAAACGCGCACGGTCGACCACGGCGACCCGGGACAGCGCGAGTGCGGGACACACTGGCCAGCCCACGCCCGTAACTGTCGGTATCCCAGCACGGCACTTCGAGCCAACAGAGCCGCGCCGAGCGGCGGACGACGGCGAGTCAGTCCCGGAGGGTGCGCCACTCCCCCTCCCCACCCGGCGCAGTTGACTTTCGTCCCTAGAGCGCCGCGACCCGCTCAGCACCCGCGGTCATATCGACCGAGAACTCCTCCACACCCGCGGCGCCCATCACCCGCACGGTGGGCACGTCCGGAACATGGATGTCGACGGAGGAGACGACGGCGGTGCGGCCGTCGGGCAGCTTGATCTCGTGGCCGACGGGATAGGGCATGACCACGGCGCGGAAGTGGCGGACGATCGACGGGCAGAAGTTGGCGCCCGTCCCGTCGCGGATCACGTGCACGCCGACGTGCGGCGGCGCGGCCGGCTTGTAGACGCGCTCGGAGGTGACCGCGTCGTAGACGTCGGCGACGGCGGCGATGCGCGGGAACTCCTGGACCTGGGCGCCGTGCAGGCCTTCCGGGTAGCCGGAGCCGTCGATGCGCTCGTGGTGGTCGCGGACGACGGAGATCGCGATCGGGGAGAGGTCGGCCGGGCGAAGGAGCTCGACGCCCGCGTGGGCGTGGGTCTTCATCACCTCCATCTCCTCGCCGGTCAGGCGACCGGGCTTGTTGAGGATCTCGGGCGGGACCGCGAGCTTGCCGACGTCGTGGACGAGGAGCCCGAGGCCGAGCTTGCGCATGCGCTCCTCGAGGCGGTCGTGGCGGAGGCGGCCGCGGAAGTCCGTCCAGCCGTCGACGGTCCAGGCGCGGCGCGCGATCAGCAGGCCGAGGACGGTGACCTGGACGCTGTGGCGGTGGGTGTAGTCGTCGAAGGAGGAGAGATCGTCCAGCGCGAGCGCGGCGTCCGGGCAGTCCAGGAGATCGTCGACCATCGCGCCCGCGACGTCGTTCAGGGACTCGACGATCGGGGCGGGCATCCCAGAGCCGCTGCGCAACGCGGCGCCCGCGGCGGTCAGTGCGGCGCCGGTCGCCTTATGGACCTTGGCGCGCGTCTCGACCGACAGCGGCTCGGCGATCTCGATCGCCTCACCGAGGTCGTCCTCGATCCAGACCGACCCGACCCCCGCCTTCGGCAGGAGCTCCGCGTAGCGCGCTGAGAGCTTGACCCCGGCCCGGAGCAATGGCGCCGTGCCGGGCGGCCCCGCGACGATGTCGCGGGCGAGCTCCACACCGTCGCGAATCTTGCGAGAAGGGATCAGACGCACTGCCTGGAGTCATCGGCGAAACCGCGCACCTCTTGACCACCCGACCAACAAAAGTGCGAGCACCGCGTTCTGCCAGAAGAACAGGTTCAGCGTGAACTCATTGACCACGTGGAATCCGGCCACCACGGCCACCCACACGAGCGTGAAGCTCCTCGACACCAGACAGAGCGGCGCGAGGAGTTCGAATACGGTCGTGACGAAAAAGCCGACCTTCAAGCCATCGACCAGCGCGGGGTGGCCCAGCGCCCACACGCCGACGCCCCAGCCGTCCCGGTCGAGCGAGTTCAGCGACGCCAGCCAGTACGGCAGGCTCTCTCCCGTGAAGACGTCCGGCGCCGCGTAGGCCAGCCGGTGCGCGGCGATCAATGTGTAGGGGAGCACGAAGAACGCCGTGAGCACCTCCAGGGCGAGCGCATGCGACCCCGGCGACCCACCCGCGCGCCGAGGCCATGAGCACCCGTCCGCGGCCGGGAACAGCACGAGCACCCACGTGCACACGAGCAGCGCCAGCTCCTCGTGGTTGACGAACGTGTACTCCCGCAACAGCGCCTGTTGCACCGTCAGCAGCGCCGAGGCCACCACGGCCCAGACGCGATACCCCGGCGCGCCGACCAGACAGACGACGAGCACGACGACCAGCGCGACCTTCAACGCGCCCAACCCGGCCGACGTGACGAGCGCGTCGGGCAGCCAGCGGAACACACCCACAGGCGCGCCCGGGGCAAGATCCGCCAGATACGCGAGCGGGTCGGGCACGACGACCAGCAGCCACATCGCGTAGATCGCGACCCGCACGACCCCGAGGCGAAACGCGGGGTCCGCTGAGCGCGCCGCCGGTCGCGACACCGCCGCCACGGCCGTCACGGCACCACCACCCGCAGCCGCTCCCGCGCGGCGCCCGCCCGGCCGGACCCGATCGACACGCGCCGCTCCGAGACGACGACCGCCGCGACCCGCCGCCCCGTCCCCGCCTCGTACAGCCCCGCCAGCACCCGCAACGACCCGGACGGATCGCCGCCCACCACTTCCCGCCGCAGCCGTTCGACGAAGCGATCCGCGCTCTCCGGCCCCAGGAAGCGCCCGGGCACCAAAGCGTCCCGCCCGCCCCCGCGCAGCTCGACGTCGTACGCCAACACCACCGGATCCCCGTGCGGCAGCGACGAGTACATCCGCCAGTCGACGAACGGGAACGCCCGCGAGGAGAGCCCGAACTGCGCCGCCAGCGCCAGCACGAGCATCGAACCGAGCACGACCTGTCGCGGGCGCCCGAGCGCAACCGCGCCGGCCCGCACCCGCGCGCTCGCCGCGACGGGCACGAGCACCGCGGCCACCAGCGCCGCTTCGATGAAGACTGCACCCCGCACGCAAGACGCCATCCTCGGCCAGACTCGTTTCCGAGGCGTGAAGAACCGGGGCACGCGCCAAGATGCCCGCCGTGATCGATCTGCACTGCCACGTGCTGCCGGGGATCGACGACGGCCCGCCGACGATCGAAGCCGCACTCGACCTGGCCCGCGACGCCCAGCGCGACGGCATCACGACGATCGCCGCCACGCCGCACATCCACCCCGAGTATCCGAACAACGACGCGGCGCTCGTGTGGGCGCGGATCGTCGCGCTCCAGCCCCGCCTCGACGCGGCCGGGATCGCGGTCAAGCTCGTGCCCGGCGGCGAGGTCGACGCGCTGCACGCGCTCGTGCTCGCGGACGAGGAGCTGCGCGCGCTGCATCTCGGCGGCGGGCCGTGGCTGCTGCTCGAGTGTCCGCTCAGCTCGATCGCCGCGCCCGCCTTCATCCCCACCGCCAAGGCCCTGGCCGCCCGCGGTCACAAGCTCCTGCTCGCCCACCCCGAGCGCAGCCCGGTCTTCCTGCCCCACCCGGAGCGGCTCGACGAGCTCGTCAACCAACACGGCATGCTCGCGCAGGTGACCGCCGGGTCGCTGAGCGGGCAGTTCGGGCGCACCGTCCGCGAGGTCGCCCACCGGATGCTCGAGACCCGCAGCGTCCACGTCGCCGCCTCCGACGGCCACGGCGCGCACCGCCCCGCCACGATCGCGCGCGAGCTCGAGCAGGCGGGCGTCGAGCCGCACCTCACCGCCTGGCTCGCCCACGACGTCCCGAACGCCATCCTCACCGGCGCCCAGCCCCCCGCCGCGCCCGAACCCCGCCGCCCGCGCCGCCGGCTGTTCGGGCGCTGAAACTTCACGCCAACTTCACCCGCGCGAGCGTGCGGTGCAAGAAGGTCCCGGCAAGTCGATGCCCGCCCAGAACACTCTGGCGCGGCGCTCTTTCGCACGCCGTCTACAGGACTCCCTGTACGACGTGTGGGGATCGCTTGCGCAAAACGCCCTCCTCCTCGGCCTCGCGATCGCCGCGACGACGCTGTTGGCCCTCTTCTTCATCGGTCTGACGCTGCTGCAGCCCAAGTCGCCAGGCCACGAGATACCGCTGTCGGAGGCGCGGACGCTGATCGACGCCAAGAAGGACAACCCGGTCTCTCAAGCGACCCTGCGCGATCAGGACGCGCGGCTCGAGCTGGACACCTACAGCGGCGAACAGCTGTGGTCCTCGTACCCGCATTCGGACTCGTACACGAGCGCGCTGCTGGACGCGCTGGGCGCGCACAAGATCAACACCACCGTCGACAGCCAGGCGGGTAAGCCGACGCTGCGCGCGGTGGTCCAGTTCCTGCTGCCGATCCTGATCCTGGCGACGCTGTTCGCGCTCTTCACCGTGCTCGCCCGCGACAAGGGCGGCGCGTTCGCGAGCTTCTCCAAATGGAGCGGCAAGGGCCAGAAAGCCGGGAGCGGCCGGTTCACGTTCGCCGATGTCGCCGGCGCGCCCGAGGCGCTCGTCGAGCTGCGCGAGTTCACCGACTATCTCGAGAACCCGAGCAAGTACTCCGAGCTCGGCGCCCGCGCGCCGAAGGGGGTCCTGCTGGTCGGCCCTCCCGGCACCGGCAAGACGCTGCTGGCCCGCGCCGTCGCCGGCGAGGCGCAGGCGAACTTCTTCAGCATCTCCGGCAGCGAGTTCGTCGAGTCGCTGGTCGGCGTCGGCGCCGCCCGCGTCCGCGACCTGTTCCGCCAGGCCCGCCTCGCCGCGCCCGCGATCATCTTCATCGACGAGATCGACGCCGTCGGCCGCCAGCGAGGCGCCGGCATGGGCCAGGGCCACGACGAGCGCGAGCAGACGCTCAACCAGATGCTCGTCGAGATGGACGGCTTCGGCGCCGAGGCCGGCCTGGTCGTGATGGCGGCCACCAACCGCCCGGACATCCTCGACAACGCGCTCCTGCGCCCCGGCCGCTTCGACCGCCAGGTCGTGGTCGACCTGCCCGACGTCCACGGGCGCACCGAGATCCTCCAGCTGCACGCGCGCACCAGCCCCGTCTCCCCGCAGGCCGACCTCGGCCGGATCGCGGCCCAGACGCCGGGCATGTCGGGCGCCGACCTCGCCAACGTCGTCAACGAGGCGAGCCTGCTCGCGGTCCGCGCCGGCAAGCCGATGGTCGAGCAGGAGGAGCTCGAGGAGGCGATCGACCGCACGCTGATGGGCCCGGCGCGCAAGTCGCATCTGCTCACCCAGGACGAGCTGTGGCGGATCGCCGTGCACGAGTCCGGGCACGCGATCGTCGCCGAGGCGATCGACTACCCGGTCGCGCTGCAGAAGCTCTCGGTGGTCTCGCGCGGGCGCGGCCGCGGCGGCGCGACGATCTACGCCTCCACCGACCAGCTCATGCAGACCCAGCTGGACCTGCAGAAGAGCCTGATCACGTCGATGGGCGGCGCCGCCGCCGAGGCCTACGTCTTCGGCATGCTCTCCACGGGCGTCGAGGACGACCTCAACCAGGCGACGAAGATGGCCCACTCGATGGTCGCCGTCTACGGCATGAGCCCGGCGATCGGGCCGGTCTCGGTCGGCGAGACGCCGGGCGAGGTGTTCATCGGCCGCGACCTCGCGAACATGGGCAACGTCGCCGCCGAGACGCTCGCGCTGGTCGACACCGAGACACGCCGGATGGTGCTCGACGCCGAGGAGACGGCGCGCCAGATCCTGTCGATCAACACCGACGTGCTCGAGGATCTCGCGAACTCGCTGCTGAAGGCGGAGACGCTCTCCGGGCCGTCGCTGGACGTGTACATGGAAGCCGTCGCCGGCTGGCCGGAGCCGCTGATCAAGGACACCAGCCACCGCTCGCCGATCCACCTCCGCCGGGAGTCATGACCGCCACCGCTGTGCGCGCCGCATGCCCCACCCCGACTTCTCCATCGTGTACGACGAGCACGTCTGGCACGTCTACGGCTTCTTCGCCTACCGCCTGCGCTCGCGCGCGGACGCCGAGGACCTGACGCAGATGACGTTCGAGCGCGCGCTGCGCGCGTACGCACGCTACGACGCGTCGCTGGCCTCGGTGCAGACGTGGCTGATCGCGATCGCGCGCAATCTCCTGATCGACCACGTCCGCAGCGACCGCGGCGCGGCGCAGCGGGCGGTCGACGAGGTGCCCGAGTCGCTGCTGCCGGCCGCCGAGGATCGGCATCGCATCGGCCTGGACCCGGTCCTCGAGCGCGCGCTCACGACGCTGTCGGACCGTGAGCGCGAGTTGATCGCGATGCGGTTCGGCGGCGATCTGACCGGCCCGGAGATCGCGGCCCTCACCGGCCTGACCCTGGCCAATGTCCAACAGTTGCTCTCGCGTTCGCTGCGACGGATGCGGGCCAGCATGGAGGCGGCTCACGCCGCGGAGGTCCGTTGATCGTGCGCCGCCTCGTCCTCGTACTCACGCTCGCCGCCGTCGCGGTGTTCGGCGCACGCGCCGCGCTCGCCCAGGTGGGCGGCAAGACCTACACCGGCACGCACGACGCCGGCCGCGGCGGCAAGGCCGAGTTTCAGGTCTCCGCCGACGGCAAGCGCGTCGTCGCGTACTCGTTCCCCGCCGTCGACGGCGACACGTGCTCGTTCGTCGCCAAGGGTGACGAGGGCGTCTGGGACGGAGCCGCCATCGGCGCCGACGGCCGCTTCATCTACACGTTCTACGACCGCATCGAGCTCAGCGGCCGCTTCGACGGCAGGACCGCGACGGGGACCATCCGGCTCCGCCGCGTCGCGTCTTCGGGCGCGTCGGCCTGCGACACGGGCGCCGTCGCGTGGTCGGTGGCGACGCCGGGCGAAGACGCCCCGCCCCTGCCCGGCGCGACGCCCACGCCCGAGCCCTCGGACCCGGGGTCCGGCAGCGGAGGCTCGAGCCCGAACCCCGGCGGCGGCAGCACGCCCAAGCGCCGCACCATCCTCGCCAGCGTCGCCGTGCACCGTGACGCACGCAAGATCAGCGGCCGCCTGAACGCGAGCGAGCGCACCTGCCGCTCAAAGCGCAAGCTCACGCTCAAGCGCGGCTCCAAGGTCCTCGCGCGCACGACCAGCCGCACGGACGGGACCTTCGCGTTCAGCCGCTCCGCAAAGACCCGCAATCAGCGGGTGCGGGTGACGGTCGCGTCCGTCACGCGGTCGAAGACGCTGACGTGCGGCGCGTCGACCTCCGCGCTCATCCGCGGCTGACCGCGATGGCGGAGCCATCGCCGACGGTGACCGTCGTCGTGACGAGCTACCGGCGCCCGCACGCGCTGGAGAACTGCCTCGAGGGCCTGCGAGCGCAGCGGCACCGCCCGGACGAGCTCGTGGTCGTGCTGCACGCGTCCGACGAGGCGAGCGCCATCGCGATGGAGCGCTGGCCGGAGGTGCGCGTCGTCGCCGTGACCGAGAGCGGGTCGGTCGCCGCGCTCAACGCCGGGCTCAAGGCGGCCACGGGAACCCTCGTCGCCCTCGTCGACGACGATGCGATCCCGGTGCCGGAATGGCTCGAGCGGATCAAGGCGACGTTCGCCCAGGACCCCCGGATCGCCGCGGTCGGCGGGCGCGACGTCGTCCACACCTCCGGGAAGATCCTCGGCCGCGACGACCAGGGGTTCCTCGGGCGCTTCCGCGGAGCACCGGCGGTCGGGCGGATCCAGTGGTCCGGGCGGCACATCGGCAATCACCACATCGGGGAGGGCGCCGCCCGCGACGTCGACGTCCTCAAGGGCGCGAACATGGCCTTCCGGCGCGACGCGGTCGCCGCTCACGGGTACGACGAGCGCCTGCGCGGGCCAGGCGCCCAACCGCATTCGGAACTGTCGATCTGCCTGCCGCTGCGCCGGCGCGGGCTTCGGCTCGTCTACGACCCGGCGATCGTCGTGCACCACCACCCCGCGCCGCGGCCCGCGGGCGACAGCCGCGTGATCTCCGACCACGACGCCGTCTACGACTGGACCTACAACGAAGCGCTGCAGTTGCTCGACCATCTGACGCCGCCGCGGCGCGCAGCCTTCGCCGCCTGGGGGCTGCTCGTCGGCACCAAGCGCGCTCCGGGCCTCGTGTCGCTGGCGCGGCACGGGCTCGCGGGCCGCCGCGCGTGGACCTGCTTCCGCGCCGCACAGCAGGCGCGCCGCGACGCGTGGCGGACGCACCGGCACACGCCGCGTCAGTCGTTCGCGCTACGCGAGGCGGATCCGACCATCACGGTGGTGGTCACGACGTACCGCCGCACTCGCACGCTCGGGCCATGCCTCGACGCCTTGGCCGCCCAGACGCGGCCGCCCGACGACGTCGTGGTCGTCGTGCACGCCTCCGATGACGAGAGCGCCCCGTTCGTCGACGCGCGAGCGGCCGAGTGGCCGCAGCTGCGACGGGTGACCGTCACCCCGCCGGGGCTCGTCGCCGCGCTCAACCGGGGCCTGCTCGCGGCGACGGAGGAGATCGTTGCCTTCGTCGACGACGATGCGATCCCGGAGCTGGACTGGGTCGAGCGGCTGCATTCGCACTACGTGCGCGATGGAGCGCTCGCCGGCGTCGGCGGCCGCGACGTGATCAGCGTCGACGGGCACATCCGCAACCGCGGTGACGAGGGGGTGCTCGTGCGGACGTTCGGCCCGCCGCACGTCGGCCGCATCCAGTGGTTCGGCCGCATGCTCGGCAACCACCACATCGGGGTCGGCGGCGCCCGCGACGTCGACGTCCTCAAGGGCGTCAACATGAGCTTCCGGCGCACCGACGTCGTCGCGCACGGCTTCGACGACCGGCTCCGGGGCCGCGGGGTCGAGGTCCACAGCGAGCTCTCGATCTGCCTCCCGCTGCGCCGGCGTGGCCTGCGACTGCTCTACGACCCGTCGATCGTGGTGCGCCATTACCCGCAGTCGCGCGGCTTCGGCCGCGAGCGCGAGGACGTCTCGGGCGAGGCGATCCGCGACGCCGCGCACAACGAGGGCCTGCAACTGCTCGACTACTTCTCACTGTCGCAGCGGGTCGTGTTCTCGCTCTGGGGCTTCGGCGTCGGTACGTACGACGCGCCCGGGCTCGCCAACCTCATTCGCCACGCCGCGACCGGGATCGCGCGGCCGTGGACGCGCTTCACGTCGACGCAGTCAGGACGCCTCGATGCGTGGAAGTCGCATAAAGCGGACCGTCAATCCCGCTCTACACAGGAAGAAAACCAGCGCGCTTCCGCGCTTCATTAGAAGCCAGTGGCATGCCCCGGATCCCCGAACGCATCCCCTTCAACGTGCCCGAGGCCCACGGCGCGGAAGCGACGTACGTACGCAAGGCCGTCGAGGGCGGAGCGCTCTCGGGCAACGGGACGTTCGGGCGCCTCTGTGCCGAGTGGCTGCAACGGCGGTCGGGCACGGCCAGGGCGTTCATGACGTCGTCGTGCTCGGCGGCGCTGGAGATGTCCACCCGGCTCGCCGGCGTCGGCCCCGGCGACGAGGTGATCATGCCCTCGTTCACGTTCGTCTCGACCGCGAGCGCCGTCGTGCGCTGCGGCGGACGGCCGGTGTTCGTCGACATCGACCCGGAGACCTTCAACCTCGACCCCGTCGCGGTCGCGAACGCCATCGGACCGCGGACGCGAGCGATCAGCGTGGTCCACTACGGCGGCGTCGCCGCGGACATGCAGGCGATCATGGACGTCGCGCGGCGCGCCGGGTTGATCGTCGTCGAGGACGCCGCCCACTGCGTCGGGGCGACGTGGCGGGGCCGCGCGCTGGGCACGATCGGCGACCTCGGCACGCTCAGCTTCCATGACACGAAGAACCTGCAGTGCGGCGAGGGCGGCGCGCTGCTCGTCAACGAGCCCGCGCTCGTGCCCGAGGCCGAGATCATGCTCAACCGCGGCACGAACCGCGCGCAGTTCGCGCGCGGCGAGGTCGACCGCTACACGTGGGTCGGCGAGGGCTCCAACTACCTCATGAGCGAGCTCAACGCCGCGTACCTGTGGGCCCAGTTCGAGCAGGCCGACGCCGTGACCGAGGCGCGCCGGGCGCTCTGGCGCACGTATTGGGAGGCGTTCGCCGAGCTCGAGCGCCAAGGCACCGTCCAGCGGCCCGTCGTCCCGGACGAGTGCGAGCACAACGCCCACATCTTCGCGCTGCTGCTCCCCGACCGCGCGCGCCGGGATGCGCTGATCGCCGCGCTCGACGAGCAGGGGGTGCAGGCGGTCTTCCACTACGTGCCGCTGCACTCGTCGCCGGCGGGCCGCAAGCTGGGGCGCGAAGGCGGGTCGCTGGCGGTCACCGACGACATCAGCGACCGTCTGGTCCGGCTGCCGCTGTGGGCCGGGCTCGGCGAGGAGCGCGTCGCCCGCGTGATCGCGTCCGTGCGCACCGCGCTCGGGGCGTGCGCGGTCGCGGTCTGAGCGTGCCGTTCTCGGCCCCGCAACTGCGCGCATGGAGCGCGGCGAGCACGGCCTCCGCGCAGGTCGTCCTGCCGCGGGTGTTCGAGCTGAGCCGGCCGGGCAGCGTCGTGGACGTGGGGTGCCTGTTCGGCGCATGGGCGGCGACCGCGTCGGCGCTCGGCGTCCCGGACGTGCTCGGCATCGACGGCGACTACGTCGACCGGACGGAGCTGGCCATCCCCGAGTCGCGCTTCCTCGCCCGCGACCTCACCTTGTCACTGCGCGTCGAGCGCTCCTTCGACCTCGCGATCTGCCTCGAGGTCGCCCACTACCTGCCGCGGCAGCGAGCGGCGGACTTCGTCGCCGACCTCTGCCGGCTCGCGCCGCTCGTGCTCTTCTCGGCCGCGATCCCGCACCAGGGCGGCAACGGGCACGTCAACGAGCAGTGGCCGGCGTACTGGGCCCAGCGGTTCATCAGCTGCGGCTTCACGCCGGTGGACTGCGTGCGCGACGAGATCTGGGACGATCCCGACGTCGGGCCGTGGTACGCCCAGAACACGCTGCTGTTCGTCGACAGCGGCGTCGCGAGCGCGGCGATCCGCGACCACAGCGGCTTCGGGCGCTGCCCCGCGCGCGTGCATCCGGCGATCTTCCTGCCCTATGCGGGCGGGCGCTACCACGCGCTGCGCCGGCGCGCCTCACGCCTGCATCAGCGCGTCCGGTAGATCGCGAAGCGCGGCCGCCGCGGCGAGGCGCCGGCGCGTTCGGTGCGCTCGGCGACGAGCTCGAAGCGCGCGTCGAACAGGTCGCGATCCAGCGGCGCCTCGTAGATGACCCACGCGTCCGCGGGGATGCGGTCCACGAACGCCTCCATCACCGAGCGCGGGAACGGGTTGTAGACGAGAATCGTCAGCGGACCTTCGGGAAACCGGAACCGCAGCGCGTCGCCATGCACGAGCCGGATCGTCGGGTAGCGCCGGACGTTCGCCTCAGCGGTCCGGTGGTGCTCGGCGTCGATCTCGACGCCGACCGCGCCCCGGAAGCCGTGCTCGACCGCGAGGATGAGCGCCCGAGCGCGGCCGCTGCCGATGTCGACGAACGTGTCCCGCGCCGGGACGTGCGAGACGAGCTCACGAAACGCCGCGGGGTGCACGGGCTGGTACGGCGTCGCGCCGTCGCGCAGGACACCCGCGGTGTCGATGCCGCGACGGCGGTCGAAGCTCCATTCGAGAGCGCGCTCACGCCGGTCACCGACGACCGCCGCGACCCGGCGCACCGCGGCGACCGGGAGGCCCCCCGGGCCGTGCCGCCGCGCGGCCGCCGCGACCCGCCTGATGAAGGTGGCGTCCATCGCGGCGCGACGCTACCCGCGCCCACCCGGGGACTCGTGTCCAACACGTGTATTCACAGGTTGTAAGCGTCGTCCCGGAGGCGTGCTGATTGGATGCCTCCACCGGTCTCCCCGGGCAACGCAGCTTGCGTTCCCTATCCGCCTGGGCGGAGACGGCTTCGCCATGGATACCGCCACTCAACAACCGCATATCGCCGACTACTTGCGCCCCCTCTGGTCGCACAAGTGGCTCATCCTGCTCGCCGTGGCGCTCGCCACCGGAGGCGTCTACGCGTACTACGCGCACAAGCCGAAGGTCTACCGCACCGGGACGCTCGTGTATGTCAAGGATCCGGGCGATCCGGTGAACGGCACGCCGAGCCTGCAGAGCACCGACCGCGCCGTCTCCAACCAGGCGTCGCTGCTGTATTCGCGCGCCACGGCCGCGAGCGTGGCGGAGAAGATCAACTTCAACGGCACGCCCGGCCAGCTGCTGCGGCGGATCCAGATCACTTCCAAGGTCGGCCAGGACTTCGTGAACGTGGTGGCCACCGGTCCGACGCCGGCTGAGGCCGCGTTGATCGCGAACGCCTACGCGAAGGAATTCGTCGACTACATCAACAACTCGCAGTCCGACCGCGTCAAGCGCGCGCTCGAGTTGACCCGCACGCAGTTGCGCGACCTCCCGCGCGGGCCGATCAACGCGGCCACGCGCTCGAACCTGCAGGCGCAGATCCAGCGGCTCGAGATCGCCACGGACGTCCCGCCGACGATCACGCGCCAGGTCGACCCCGCGCTGCCGCCGCAGACGCCGTCGGAGCCGCAGCCCAGGCGCAACGCGTTGTTCGCCTTCGCCCTGAGCTTGATCCTCGCGGTCGCCGCGGCGTTCGGTCTCGAGCGCTTCGACCGCCGCCTCAAGCGCCCGGACGAGGTCGAGGGCATCTACCACGCACCGCTGCTCGCGACGCTGCCGCACACGGACAAGCCGGTGCCTTTCAAAGCGGGCGAGGCGGCGCTGGGGCCGGAGTTCCAGGAGGCGTTCCGGGTGCTGCGCACCAACGTCGAGCTGGCACGCCTGGATGCGCCGCCGCGCACCATCGTGATCACGAGCGCCGTGCCGGGCGAGGGCAAGTCGACGGTGGTGCGCAACCTCGCGCTCGCGTTCCGCGAGACGGGCAAGCGCGTCGCCGTGATCGAGGGCGACCTGCGCCATCCGACGCTCGCCGCCCTGTTCGGCGATCACGCCGGGCCGGGCCTGACCGACGTGCTGCGCCACGACGCCGAGCTGGCCGACGTGGCGGTGCAGATCGGCACGGCGATGCCCGGGATGGACGAGCTCGTGCGGCTCGACCTCGAGCATCACGACGCACGGCCCAACGGCAACGGCAACGGGCACGGCGCCCACACCGGGACGATCACGCTGGTGCGCAGCGGCCCGCGCCCCGCCAACCCGCCGGCCGTGCTCGGCTCCGAGCGGGTCGCCGAGGTGCTCGACTTCGTACGCGAGCACCACGACATCGTGCTGATCGACTCCGCGCCGCTGCTCGCCGTGACGGACACGGTGCCGCTGCTGCGCTATGCCGACGCCGCGATCGTCGTCTGCCGGCTCGGCGTCACGAGCCGCGACACCGCGCGCCGGCTGACCGAGTTCCTCGAGCGTGTGCCGGGCGTCGACCTGCTCGGTGTCGTCGCCAACGACCTGTCGAACTTCGAGGCCGCGGGCTACGGCTACGGCAGTGGCTACGGATACGGGTACGGCTACGGCGAGGACAAGCGCTCGCGGCGCAAGGCGAAGCAGCTCGCCGAGACCGTCTAGGGCTCCGATGGGGACGCTCGCCCTGCCCCTCCCGCTGCGGGGCGACCGAACCCGGCGGGCGCTGACCGACACCACGGCGGCGCTGCTGGTCGTCGCGGTCGCCGCGGGCTCGACGTACTTCATCGACCACTGGGGAGCCCGCAAGGGCATCGGCATGGGGCTGTTCCTCGTCGCCCTGTGCTGGTTCGCGGCGACGCGCCGCACGCTGGTCGCGCTGGCCGTGTTCATGGCCTACATCGGGATGGTGGACGGCTACGCGAAGCTGTCCACGGGTTCGACCGTCGTCTCCCTCGTACGCGACGCGCTGCTGTTCGCGATCGTCGCCGGCGTGCTCGTCCGCGCGCAGGTGAGCGGCAAGCCGGTGCGCGTGCCGCCGCTGTCGGCCTGGGTCATCACGTTCGTGGTCGTGGTGTTCGCGCAGGTGCTCAACCCGAGTGGCGGGACGTTCACGCACTCGCTCGCGGGTGTGCGCCAGCACCTCGAGTTCGTCCCGCTGTTCTTCCTCGCGTTCGCGTTCCTGCGCACGAAGGCGGCGCTTCGCGGCTTTGTGATCCTCCTGCTCGTGATCGGGGCCGCCAACGGCGTCGCCGGCTACCTGCAGTTCAACCTGACCGCGCAGGAGTTCGCCGCGTGGGGTCCGGGCTACGCCGACCGTGTGCTCGGCCGCGGCGCCTTCGTCGACGCCGGGCGGACGTTCACCTCCGGCGACACGACCGGGCTCGTGCGCCCCTTCGGCCTGGGCAGCGACGCGGGCGCGGGCGGCGTGATGGGGGCGTTCGCGCTCGGCGCGCTGCTAGTGCTGATCACACGCTTCACCCGCATGCGGTACCTGCTGCTCGCCGCGGTGCTGGCGCTGGGTGTGATCGCCGCGATCGTCACCTCGCAGGGACGCGCGCCGGTGCTCGCCGCGGCGATCATCGTCGTGACCTACGGGCTCCTGACGCTCACCGCCGGCGGGCGACTGGCGACGCTGGTGGGGCTCGGCGTCACCGCGGTCGTGGTGCTGTTCGTGTTCCAGGGGATCGCCGGCTCGGCGACCCAGAGCGGCGCCGACGACGCCTTCCGCTACTCCGGCCTCACCCCGTCGAAGATCGTCGCGACGGCCGGCGAGGCGCGCGGCAGCTCGATCGCGGTCATCCCGCAGAACATCGTCGACTACCCGTTGGGTGCCGGGCTCGGCTCGGTGGGGCCGGCGGCGAGCTACAAGGGCGGCACGACCCTGATCGACACGGTCGACACCGAGTCGTGGTTCTCATTCATCGTCGTCGAGACGGGCATTCCCGGCCTGCTGACGGTGTTCGGCTTCACGATCACGCTTCTGTGGCTCGGCTTCGTGCGCATCCGCAAGGAACCCGATCCCGAGGCGCGCGCGCTGCTGGCCGCGATGCTGGCGCCGCTCGCTGCGCTGCTCGCGCTCTACTGGACCGGCGGCGGGCTCACCGCGACCACGCCTTACGCGCCGTACCTGTGGACGATCGGCGGCGTGGTCGCCTACTGGCTGATCGAGCGGCCCGCCGCGCTGCGTGCAGCGTTGCGCGCAGCCGCCAGCTCCGCGTAGAGCTCCACGTGGCGGTCCACGACCGCGTCCCAGGAGTACGGCGCGGCCGCCGCGCGCGCCGCCGCGCCGAGGCGCGCGCGCAGTTCAGGATCGGCGAGCCGCTCCAGCCAGCGCGCGGTGACGGCTGCGTCGTCACCGATGAACGCGCCGTTGACGCCCTCGACGATCAGCTCGTCCGGGCCGCTGACCCGCGTCACCAGCAGCGGCAGCCCTGACGCGGCCGCCTCGTAGGTCACGAGCGAGAACGTCTCGTAGCGGGTGGGCAGGACGAACGCGTCGGCGGCGGCGTACTGCGCCGCCGTGTCGCGCGAGACGCCGAGGAAGTGCACCCGCTCGCCCGCGCCCGCCTCGGCGGCGACGCGCGCGAACGCCGCCTCGTCGCCGCGCCCGATCACCAGCAGCTGCCACCGCGCGGCCGCGGCGACGGCGCGGATCGCGTGCGTGAGGCCCTTGCGCGGCCAGTCGCCGCCGACGAAGACGGCCACCAGCGCGTCCGGCGCGATCCCCAGCCGGCGCCGCTCGGCGGCGCGGCGCGGCGCGTCGGGCCGGAAGCGCTCGAGGTCGACGCCGTGCGGGATCGTGGTCGCAGGCACACCGGGGAACCACCGCTCGACCTCGCGGCGCACGCCGCCGGAGACGGCGACGACCGAACGCAGTCGCGCCGGGCGGTACGCGAGCCGCTCGGCCGTGAGGCTGAGCGCACGGGACGCGCGCGCGTTGAGACGATGCGCCGCGGTGTCGCGGCTGACGCGCGGCGCGGTGTGCAGCTCGGCGTAGGCGCGATGCAGGAAGTGGATCGTGGCGACGTCGACCGCGTTCGGGACGATCGCCCCCGCGGTGTGGACGATCCCACGTGCGTGGCGCGCGACGAGCGGTGCGGCGGCGGCGGCGAACCACGGGTAGAACAGGGCAAAGGGCACTCGCCGCACCGGCACGCGGAGCCTGGTCAGGAGCTCGTGCTCGGGCAGCTCGCTCGCCTGCGCGATCGTCGTTACGCGATGGCCGCGCGCGAGCAGCCCGGTCGCGAGCTGCGCCACCTGCAGCTCCATCCCGCCGACCGGGCCGATGTGATGCGCGACGAGCGTGACGTCCATCAACCGAGCGCCGCCGCGACGCGCCGGGCCACGTGCGGCCAGTCGAACTCGCGCTCGTACAGGCGCCGCCCGGCCTCGCCCTGCGCGCGCAGCCGGTCGCGGTCGGCGGCGAGCGCGACCGCGGCCCGGGCGAAGGCCTGCGGGTCGCCGGCGGGCGTGAGCGTCAACGGCCCCGAACGCAGCATGGCGTCGGTCCGCTGACCGTCCAGGCCCACGACGGGCACGCCGTGCGCGAGCGCGGCCATCAACGTGGTGCGCTTCGTCGACACGCCGTCGGTCAACGGCAACAGCAGCAGGTCGCAGGCGCGCAGCGCGAGCGACAGCTCGTCCGGCGCCTGGGCGCCCGGCGTGCGGACCTCCCCGGGTGCGTTCAGCGACGGCGCGTCGGCGCCGAGGTTCAGCACCGTCTGTGGCTCCAGGGCGGCGACGGCGGTCTCCGCGTGGTCCAGCGCGCGGCTCGGGTTCGAGCGCCCGAACAGGCCGACCACGAGCCCGTCGCCGAGGCCGAGCCGCTGACGCGCCATCGCTTTCGAGACCGGCAGCGGCGTGATGTTCGAGCTGACCGGCACGTGCGTGGCACCGAGCTCGGCGGCCAGCGACTGGGTGTTCGCGAGCACCGTCCCCGCCCGCAGCAGCAGCGCGCGCAGCTGCGCCCGTTGCCAGCCACCGATCAGCAGCGAGCGCGCGTCGCGGATGTCGATCCAGGCCTCGTGCACCATCAGCGCGAGCGGCGCGTGCAGCGCGAGCGCCTGGGCGAGCAGCCGCGGCGCGAAGCCGGCGCGGCCGAACCGGAACGGGTTGTACTGCAGGAGCACCCACGGCGCGCGGGTCCCGCGGACACCCCCGAGCCCCTCGGGGACGTAGCGGGCCTCGACGCCGGCGGCGCGCAGCGCCCCGACCAGCCGCCGCGAGTGCTCGTCGATCGCGTCGATGCCGCCGAGCGCGCGGTAGACGACCAGCCCCGCGCTCACAGCACGCGGCGCACGACGCCGACCGCGCGCAGCGCGTACAGCCGCGCCGAGACGAGGCGCAGCGTGCGCCGCAGGGACGCGTTGGCGGCGTCGACGGTCGGGAGCCGGTCGCCGTTGAGCCAGGGCGTGTCGGCGTCGAGCCCGTCGAGGTGCACGGCGGCGCGCGCCAGCGCCACGGGCAGCGCGCGCGGCGCCACGCGCCGCGCGAGCTCGACGTGCTCGCGCGCGTTGATCTCGCGGTAGCGCGGCGAGGTCGGATGCACGCGCCACCAGCCGATCTCGTCCGGCACGAAGAGCACGTCGCCGCGCCCGAGCAGCCGCATCCACAGCTCCCAGTCCTGCACGAGCTCCCACCGCTCGTCGAGGCCGTCGACCGCCTCGTAGGCCTTACGTCGCATGAGCAGGAACGGCACGAACGGACAGTGCAGCGGGAGCACGGAACGGACCAGCAGCGAGCCGGGCAGCAGCGAGGTCGCGGGCCAGTACGGATGCAGCCCGCCGTCGGGCTCGCCGGGCTCGCGGAACGTCCGGTGGCGGCCGCCGATCAGCGTCGCGCGCTCGGCTTCGGGCCGCTCGATGGCCCGCAGCAGGGCGGCGAGGCCGCCTGGGGCGAGCACGTCGTCGGCGTGCAGCATCATCATCCAGTCGGCGCGCGCCTGCGCGAGCCCGGCGCGCCAGTTGCGCGTGCGGTTGGGCTCGTGCTGCGCGGGACGCATGATCCGGTAGTCGCACGACAGCCCCGCGCGCTCGGCGATCTCGCGCGAGGCGTCGGTCGACCAGTTGTCGCACACGATCACCTCGATCCGTGAGCGCGGCACCCGCGTCAGCGCGACCCGGATCGACTCCAGACAGCCGCCGAGATCGCGGGCGCCATTGAAGACCGGAACGACGACGGAGATGCGGGGGCGCGGCGCCATATGCGGCTGAGCCTGAGGCACCCACGCGGACACGAAGTAGCGGACCGGTGAACATTCACACGCTGAGAACGTGGGCGCCCAGGTGCCGACTTAGAGTCGGCCCGGATGGCTCCGATCCGCGCGATCGTGTTCGACATGGACGGCGTCCTGATCGACGCCAAGGAGTGGCACTACGAGGCGCTCAACCGCGCGCTCGGGCTGCTCGGGCACGCGATCAGCCGCTACGACCACATCGCGACCTACGACGGCCTGCCGACGCGCAAGAAGCTCGAGATGCTCTCGCTCGAACGGGGCTTGCCGCGCCAGTTGCACGCGTTCATCAACTCGCTCAAGCAGCAGTACACGCTGCAGATCGTCCACAACGAGTGCAAGCCGATGTTCCAGCACGAGTTCGCGCTCTCCACGCTCAAGGCCGACGGGCTGCGGCTCGCGGTGGCGTCGAACTCGGTGCGCGCGAGCGTCGAGCTGATGATGGAGCGCGCGAGCCTCACGCCGTACCTCGACGTGATCCTGTCCAACCAGGATGTCGAGCACGCCAAGCCCCATCCCGAGATCTTCCAGGTCGCGATGCGGCGCCTGGGCGTCGCGCCGAGCGAGACGCTCGTGCTCGAGGACAACCCACACGGGATCGAGGCCGGGCGCGCCTCCGGGGCGCACGTGATGGTGGTACAGCGGCCCGAGGACGTCGTCTACGACCGGATCGTCGAGCGCATCCGCGCCGCCGAGACCGCCGGGGCCGTCGCATGAACGTCCTCGTCCTGATGGCCGGCGACTCCGGGCGCTTCGAGGAGGCAGGGCACGCCTGGCCGAAGAACCTGATCGAGATCGACGGCCTGCCGCTGATCGAACGCGTCGTCGGCTGCCTGCGGCCGCTGCTGGACGCGGGCGCGCGACCGATCTTCATCGTGCGCCGCTCCGAGGACGACGCATTCCGTACCGCCGACGTGCTGCGGCTGCTCGTCCCGGGCGCGACGGTCCTGCTCGTGCCCGACCTCGAGTCGGGCGCAGCCTGCACGGCGCTGCTGGCGATCGAGGAGATCGCCCCCGAGGAGCCGCTGCTGATCTACAACGGCGACCAGATCGTCGAGGACGACCTCGGCGCGATCGTCGACGACTTCGCCGCGCGCGAGCTCGATGGCGGTGTCGTCGTCTTCAACGCCGTGCACCCGCGCTGGTCCTACGTGCGCACGGGGCCGGACGGGCTGGTCGTCGAGGCGGCCGAGAAGCGCCCGATCAGCACGCTGGCGACCGCCGGCACCTACTACTTCGCACGCGGCGGCAGCTTCCTGGAGGCGACGATGGCGATGATCCGCAAGGACGCCCACGTCAACGGGCGGTTCTTCATCTGCCCCGCCTACAACGAGCTCGTGCTGCGCCAGGCACGCATCGGCGTCCACGAGATCGACCGCACGGCGTACTTCTCGCTCGCCATGCCGCAGGGCGTCGCCGCGTACGAGGAACACCTGCACGCGGTACGGGCATGACGCGGCGGCGATGACGCCACGGCTCAGCGCCGTGGTCGGCCGGCTCGCGGTCGTCAACATCCTCACCGCCGCCACCGGGTTCCTCACCGGGCCGCTGCTGGCGCGAGCGCTCGGGCCGCAGGGGCGCGGCGACCTGGCGGCGATCCTGGTGCCGCTGGGACTGGCGCCGGTGCTCTTGAGCCTCGCCCTGCCGTACTACGCCAACCGCGAGACGGCGCGCGGACGGCCGGTCAACGAGGTCCTCGGCTCCGTCGGGGCCGTGATGCTGGTGCTCGGCCTGATCGGCGCGGCCTTCGCCGTGCCCGCCGCGACGGCGCTCGCCGAGGGCCGGGAGACGGTTCGCGTCTGCCTGATCGTCGCCTTTCTCGGGCTCCCCGTCTGGATGCTCGGCATCCTGCTGATGTCCTGCCTCCAGGGCCTCGAGCGCTGGAACCGCTGGCTCGTCGCGCGCACGATCGCGTTCGGCGTGCCGTTCGCGGCCATCGTCGTGCTGTTCGCCGTCGGCCGGCTGACCGTGGCCACCGCCGCCGCGGCGACGATGGTCGCGGGGGTGCTCGTGATCGCACCGGCCGCGTCGCTGCTCGCAGAGCGCGGCCGCCCCGTCTTCGACGCCGCCGTCGCGCGTGAGGGGATCGTCATGGGGCTCAAGACGTGGCTGGGCGGGCTGGCCTACACCGCGAACGTGCGACTCGACCAGCTCGTGATGATCACCGCGGTCTCGTCGCGTGAGCTGGGCCTCTACGCGGTCGCCGCCAGCCTGGCCGGAGCGAGCACCGCGTTCACGAGCGCGGTGACGCCGCCGCTGCTGACCCGTACCGCCGCCGGGCAGACGATCCTGCCGCAGACGCTGCGGATCACGCTGCTCACGACCACGGCGATCTCGATCGCGATCGCCGCCGTGACGCCGATCCTGCTGCGCGTGCTCTTCGGCCCCGAGTTCGGGGCCGCGACGCTGATGACGTTCATCCTGCTCGCGGCAGCGATCCCGCTGGCCGGCGGCGCCGTGATCGGGGCGGCGCTCCAGGGCGACGGGGCGCCCGCCGTCCCCTCGCTGGCCGAAGGGCTGGCGCTCGTGATCACCGTCGGCGGGCTGTGGCTGACGCTCGGCCCGCTCGGCGCGGTCGGGGCGGCCATCGTGAGCCTCGTGGCGTACTCCGCGAGCTTCGTGTTCCAGCTCGTGGCGGCGCGGCGGCGCTGGCCGGCATCGCTGCGGCAGTACCTGGTGCCGTCGCGGGAGGATCTGCAGTGGGCGTGGGAGCTCTCCGGCCGGGTGCGGCGGCGGTCCGCACGGTTCAAACGCCGCCAGCCCAGCGCATGAGTTCGTGGCGTTGTGAACATCGCGAGTCTGGCCCGCGATGTGGCTCTGGGTCGTACGTAAGCTCTGCCGCGGCCGGTCATCACATGAGCGCAGACACCACACCCACGGTCATGCCGCTGTCCCGCCTCGCAGGCATCGCTCGCGAACTGACGGTCACCCAGCGACTGCAGCCGGTGGACCGCCCGCGGCTCGCGCTGGACATCCTCTGGTATCGAGCGTTGCGCTTCACGTCGCTCCCGCGCGAGGACACGGCGCGCACCATCGGCATGCGCGACGGTTCGCGGCTCACCTACCGGCTCAACCGCGGTGACCTGCAGGCGATCCGCGAGATCTGGATCGAGGGCGCCTACATCCCGCCCCCGGAGGCGCGCGACGTCCGCTACGTCGTGGATCTCGGCGCCAACATCGGCCTGACGTCGGTGTACCTGCACCGGCAGCTGAAGCCGGACTACGTGATCGCCGTCGAGCCCGATCCCGCCAACGCCGCCATCCTGCGCCGCAACCTCGCGCAGAACCGAGTGCCGGCGCTGGTGCTCGAGGCCGCCGCCGGGCCCGTCGACGGGCGCGCGAGCTTCCGCCGCGAGCGCGACTCCAATGTCGGCCGGCTGGACACCGCGGGAGGTCTGGAGGTCGAGGTCCTGTCGATCGCCTCGATCCTCGACCTGCTCCCGGACCACCCCGGTCAGGTGCTGTTGAAGATGGACATCGAAGGCGGCGAGGATGCGGTCTTCCGCGGCGACCTGTCGTGGCTGGACCGCATCCACTGCTTTCAGGGCGAGCTCCATCTCGGGCATGCCGACACCGACGCGATCAGCGCGTTGCTCGACCGCTCCGGCCTCCCCTTCCGCCCTGGCGCGATACCGGGCCGCGGGCCCGCGGCGTGCTGGGTCCGGACCTGAGTCCCCCCTCGCGCAATGCCTCCTGCCAAGGAACGCCTCACCGTTCTGAAGGTCGCCGACGTCGAGGCCGACGCCAACGGCGGGATGACCGGCTTCATGCTGCAGAGCGGCGCGGAATTGACGCGCGGCGGTCACCGCGTGCTGTACCTGTTCAGCCGCGACATCCTCACTGAACGTGTTCCCCCGGTTGCCCGCCGGTTCGTCGCGCCGTTCGCGATCGCGCTGCGCTGCCGCGCGCTGGCGCGGCGGCACCCGATCGACGTCGTCGAGATCCACGAGTCCAGCGCGGCGGTCTACTGCTGGCTGCGCAAGCTGCTGGGCGGACGCGGGATGCCGCCCTGCGTCGTCCAGTCGCACGGCCTCGACGAGCCGTACTGGCATGCCCTGCTGGCGCGTGCGCGCGCCAAGGGCAGGCGGGTCAGCCGGAAATCGCGCCTCTCGGTCCCGCTGACGCGGCTCCCGCAATCGCGCTACGCGCTCAAGCATGCCGACGCGGTCATCGTCCTCAACTCCGACGATGCCGCGTTCCTGATCGAGCGCGGACGCGATCCGGAGACGGTGACGATCGCGACGACCGGCGTCGAACCCGGGTTCTTCGCGGCGCCGCCGCCCGCTGCGGGCGGGCCGCTGCGCGCGGCGTTCATCGGCACCTGGATCGATCGCAAGGGGGTGCCCGAGCTGGTCGAGGCGTGGGCCGAGACCAGCCGGCGCTTCCCTGACGCGCGGCTCTCGGTGCTCGGCGCCTCGGTGCCGGAGACCGCGGTCCTCGACGCCTTCCCGCAGCCGGCTCGCGCCTCGGTCTCCGTCGTGCCGCGCTTCGAGCGCGCGGCCCTGCGTGAGCTGCTCGCCGACCACGACGCGTACGTGCTGCCGTCGTGGTTTGAGGGCATGCCGCTGTCGACGCTCGAGGCCGCGGCGGCCGGGCTCGCGTGCGTGGTCAGCGACGCCCGCGGGCATCGCGAGATCTTCGGCGCCGCCGAGCCCGAGCGCGCCGGCGCATTGCTCGTCGGGGCCGGCGACGCCCGTTCGCTCGCGACGGCGCTCGGCCGCCTGGCCTCGGACCCGGCGCTACGGGCCGACCTCGGCGCCCGCGCGCGTGAGACGGCGCGGCACTTCACGTGGCAGCGCACGGCGCAGCAAGCGCTGCGGGCGTACTACCGATCCCTGCACCGGCCGCGCACAGGAGAGCACATGACACAGGCGATACTTCACCGTCCGGATCTCGGCTGGCAGCGCCACCGGGTGGTTGCGGCGGCCGGCCTGCGCCGGCCCGCGGCGGAGCATTCCGAGCGCGAGGCCGCGCTGCTGGTCAAGTACGGAGCGGGGGCGCGCTGCGTCGTCGAGATCGGGGTCTCCGAGGGCGGCTCGGCGTACGAGCTGGCCAACGTCGTCGCGCACGACGCCACGCTGCACCTCATCGACCCCTACCCCAAGGGCCGGGTCGGCGTCAGCTTCTCGCTCGTCACCGCGCGCCGGCTCGTGGGCAAGGCGAGCCGCAAGGGCGTGACGGTGCACTGGCTGCGCCAGCTGAGCACCGAAGCCGTCCGCGGGTGGCGCGCGCCGATCGACTTCCTGTTCATCGACGGCGACCACGCCTACGACGCGGTCAAGCGCGACTGGGAGGAGTGGACGCCCTTCGTCGCGCCGGACGGCCACGTGGTGCTCCACGACGCGCTGTTCATGGAGCACGGGTGGACCGACGAGGACTCCGGTCCGGTGCGGCTCGTCCGCGAGCTCGGCGACACACCGCCCGGCTTCACGCGCGTGAACGGCGCCGACTCGACCGTGGTCTACCGGCGTACCGCCGTCGTTGGGAATTGACGAACGTCAACTGCGCCGGGTGGGGGAAGGGGAGTGGCGCCCCCTCCGGGTCTGCCTTCGCCATGGTCGACCGTGCGCGTTTGAGGCACGGGTCGCAAGTTTCGATCAGGTTCGCACTGTTCGAGCTGGCGCGCAGATGGGGGTGTGTAACGAGAAGTTCCTGAGAGGACGCTCTCGTTACGCACCCCCTCGCAATCCGGTCCCGCGGGGTGAGCGGCGCGCGTGAGAACGCCCTTTCTGTCTCCGTAGCCCGTACCTGTCGGTGTCCCGGCGCAAGAGTTCGAGGCAACAGAGCCGAGAGGCGCGCCGGACTCACGGCAGCCCGGGACCGGTGGCTCGCACTTCCCCCTCCCCACCCGGCGCAGTTGACGTTCGGCCCGCTAGCGCGGCGATTCCGCGCGGCGGTGCTGCGCGGTTACCTTCGTGTAGAGCGCCTGCAACTGGTCGGCGACCACGTCCGGCTCATAGCGGCGGACCTCCTGGCGCGCGGCGATCGCCAGCCGCGCGCGCAGCTGGGGATCCTGCATGCGGACCATCGCCGCGGCGAGCTCGCCGACGTCGTTGGGCTCGACGAGCAGGCCGGTGAGGTCGTCGGCGAGGATCTCCGCGGGCCCGCCCGCGCGGGCGGCGATCACGGGGACGGCGGCGGCCATGCCCTCGAGGATCACCTGGCCGAACGGCTCCGGCGTGACCGAGGCGTGCACGAGCACGTCGAGGCGTTCGAGCTCGCCCCACACGTCGGGCCGGAAGCCGCGGAACTCGACGCGGTCGGCGATGCCGAAGCTTCCCGCCAGCCGGTTCAGCTCACGCGCGTAGTCGTCCTCGCCGAACAGCGCGCCGCCGACCACGACCGCGCGCTCGCCGCTCTCCGGGAAGGCCCGCGCGAAGGCGTCGAGGAAGAGGTGCTGGCCCTTCCAGGGGGCGAGTCGCCCGACGATCCCGTAGGTCATCGGGCGGCGGTCGATGCGGGTCGGGGTGCCGATCCGGTGCATCACCTCGGGCACCACCGAGTAGATGACGGTCGGACCGCTGCCCGCCTCGAGCGTCGCCATCGTGCTCCGGGAGTTCGCGACGATCGCGGTCGCGAGGTGACGGCTCATGCGGCGCACGAGCCGGACCGCGTGGGTGGGCAGGTAGTCGTCGGCGATCCGGTCGCGCACGTGCCAGACGACCGGGACGCCCGCGATCCGCGCGGCGACGCTGCCGTAGACGCCGGCCTTGAGCGAGTTGGTGTGCACGAGATCGGGGCGGAGCTGACGCAGGCGGCGCGCGAGCCGCAGCGTGTAGGCGGCGGTCGCCGCCGCGGCGCGGGGCGACACGCCACCGGCCTGGACGCGCGCCTTGCGCAGGCTGCGGGCGGCGTCGTCGAGCGGCAGGACCTCGGTCGAGATGCCCTCGCGGTGCAGCGCGTCGATCAGCGGCCCCTCCTCGGCGAGGATCACGTGCGGGTTGACGCGATCGAGGTGCGGGAGCAGCCGCAGGAGCGCGATCTCGCCGCCGGAGAGGCGGGCGACGTGGTCGACGTAGACGACCTTCATCCGCTCGTCGCCGACCCCGCCGCGCATGATCGCCCGGTGGCGTTCGGCGACCCGCGGCCACGCGAAGCGCTCGGCGTACTCGCGGGTGGTCCGCGGGGTCGGCCGGTCGTGCTGGGCGCTGATGAGCCGGTCCGCCAGCGCGGCCGTGTTGCCCGGCTCCACGATCAGCGTCTCGTCCAGGCCGGCGACCGCCTCGGGCAGGCCGCCGACGGCGGTGACGATGCTCGGCGTCCCGCACGCGGCGGCCTCGATCACGACGAGCCCGAAGCCCTCGTGCGCGAGCGTGGGGACGACGCCGACGTCCGCGGCGCGGTAGAGGTCGGTCAACTCGTCCTCGCCGATCCGGCCCAGGATCTGCACGCCGGTTCCCGCCCGCTCCTCGAGCGCGCCCCGCAGCGGCCCGTCGCCGGCGATCAGCAGCGTGCTGCCGGGGGGAAGCGACGGCCGCGCGTCCTCCCACGCGTCGAGCAGCACCTCCAGGCCCATGCGCGGGACGAGGCGCCGTACGGCGACGGCGACGAACGCCTCGTTGCCCAGGCCGAACCGCTCCCGCGCCGCGGCAGGTGAGCCGAGGCTGAAACGCTCGAGGTCGACCCCAGGCGGTTCGACGGCGACGATCCACGGCTTGACGCCGTAGCGCTCGACCAGCACGCGCTTGAACGCGCTGGTGAGCACCACCGCGTGGTCGGCGCGGCGATAGACGGCGCGCTCGAGCGCCCGCTTGGCCGCGACCTTCACCCGCGAGCGCTCACCCGCCGCGACGCTCTCGTCGGCCCACGGCCCGTGGAAGTGCAGGACGACGCGCTTGCGGCGCAGCGGGCCGAGATACAGCGGCGCGAGCGCGTAGAGCGCGAAGTGCGCGTCGACGACGTCGACCCCGCGCCCGGCGCGAGCCGCCGCGAGCCAGTAGGCGACGAGCCGGTGCGGCAGCGGCCGGTCGTGCCCGGAGGCGATCACGACCCGGGCGGGCGGCGCGCTCCCCAGCGCGCCGCCCGCGCCGCGGCCCACCCGCTCGGGCTGCGCGGCCGTACCCCCGACGACGATGCCGCGGGCCTCCGGGAGGTGCTCCAGGAGGTCGCGGTAATACCGGTCAAGCCCGCCGAGCTGGTCGGGAAACCAGCCCTTGCCCAGCAGCAGCGGGCGATCGTTCATGGACGCGACGGCGCGAAGCCGGGCTCCAGGCCGCGTGCGGGCGCGAAGCGCCCCGCCTTCTCGCGCGCCGCGGAGCGCAGCCCGATCACCGCCAGCAGGCGCTCCCGGAACGCCTGGCGGGAGAAGCGGCGCGCGCCCGCGGCGATCGCGTCCGGCGAGGTCTCCAGGGCATCGCAGCGACGGATCGCGTCGAGGACGTCCTCGGTGTCGTAGCGCTTGAAGAACGCGCCGGTCCGGCCTTCCTCGATCGTCTCCAGCGCGCCGCCGGCGGCGAACGCCACCACCGGCTTGCCCGCGGCCTGCGCCTCGACCGGGGTGATGCCGAAGTCCTCATAGCCGGGCAGGCAGAGCGCGCGGCAGTTCTGCATCAGGGCGGTCACGTCGCGATCGGGGAGCCGGCCGTGGAAGGTGACGGTCGAACCGGCGCGGGCTTGGAGGTCCTCGAGCGACGGGCCGATGCCAACGACATCGAGCCCGATGCCGAATTGCGTGGCGGTGTCGACGATCGCGTCGACGCGCTTGTAGGGGAGCAGCCGCGAGACGACGAGCAGGCGCTCCCCGCGCGGGCGGGCGACGAACCGGTCGACGTCGACCGGCGGGTGCACGACGGCCGCGTCGATGCCGTAGTTGCGCTCGATCCGCCGGCGCACCTCGTGCGAGTTGGCGACGTAGAGGTCCGCGCGCCGCGCGGCGCGCCGGTCCCAGCGGCGCAGCGCGCCCAGCGCCGGGGTCAGCGCCGCCTGGCGGCGCGAGGAGCCCAGGTACTCCGTGCCGTAGAGCCAGCGCGCCGGGGTGTGGCAGTAGACGACGTGGAGTGCTCCCGGAGCGGTGCGGACCGCGTGCGCCCAGGCGCTCGAGCTGGAGATGACGAGGTCGTGGTCGAGCACCCCGAACGACCGGAACGCGGCGGGATACAGCGGAAAGCAATTACGGAAGCCGCGATCCACTTTGAGGCGGTCGAGCGGCGAAGTGTGAATCACATGTTCACGAAATTTCGGGAACGTGGAATCCGGTCTGTAAAGCGATGTGAAAATCGGGGCCGAGTCAAACAGCGCCGCGAGTTCCAGTACGACGCGTTCGGCCCCACCGCGCTGGTTGAGGTAGTCGTGGACGAGCGCCACGCGACCGGTGTCATTCACCCGCGGGACGCTATTTGTGAGCGGCCCGCTTACTGTGAAGTTCGAGAGACTTTACGTACCCAATCCGGCGGCGCCGGCCGCGGCGAGCGCCAGCAGGCCAAGGCCCGAGCCCGCGAACGCCGCGATGCGCACCCCCAGGCCGCGCGGAGCGGTCTGCGCGATCAAGCGCCGGCGAAGCCGCCCGCGGAACGCGGGCGCCGGGAGCGGGCGCTGCGCCTGCAGGCGCCGGGCCAGCGCGACGAGATCGTCGCTGCTGCCGGGCTCGAGGTCGTCGCGGATGTCGCGCTGCACGGTCATGGCGTCCTGAACAGATTGGAGTTGGGGTTGAGCTGCTTGGCCTTGGTGAAGGCGGCCAGCGCCTGCGCGTTCTCGCCGCTGCGGGCCTCCAGACGTGCGAGCACGACCCACGTGCGCCAGTTCGTCGGCTCGTCGCCGGTCGCGGCCCGGGCGGCGGTGACGGCGGGGCCGATCGCGCCGGCCTGCTCGAGCACGAGCGCCTGCTGCAGGTGCGGTGTGGCCGCGTAGGGCTGCATGCGCTCGGCGGTGCGCGCGTCCTCGAGCGCGGCGACGTAGCGGCCGTCGGCCGCGGCGGCCTGACTGTCGCGGATCGCCAGCGCGCTCGCGAGCGGGATCGCCACGGTGGCGAGCGCGACGACGGCCAGCGCGCAGAGCGCGATGCGCGGCAGTGGGCGTGCGCGTGGCTCCGGCGCCGGCGGCGCCTCCTCGCGGCCCGCGACGATCACGGCCGCCAGCGCCAGCACGGCGACGGCGATCGCCGCCAGCTCCCACACCCACTCGAGCGCCGCCGAGGTCATGAACGCGGCCACGCCCGCGAGCGCGGCGGCGAGCGTCACCCGCAGCTCGCCACGCGCGCGCAGCAGCCGCACGACACCGAAGACGAGCAGGAAGGCGAAGAGCCCGCCGAGCGCCGCGAAGCCGACGATCCCGGTCTCGGCCAGCGTCTCGAAGTACAGGGTGTGCGCGTCGCGCACGAAGCCGCCGCCGGTCGAATGGCGCGCCCACCACAGCTCGAACGTCCCCGGCCCGATGCCCTTGAAGGGATGGGTGGCGTTGGCGTCCAGTGCGGACTTCCAGAACTCGTAGCGGCCGTTGCCGTTGGCGGCCGACAGGCGCGTGAACACCGTCGCTTCGCCTCCGGGGGCGACCGTGCCGACGGGCGCGGTGAACGTGCGCCACTGGTCGTGCACCTTGCCCGGCGCACCCGCTCCCACCGCGATCACGCACATGACCGCACCCGCTGCGAGCCACGCGAAGGCGAGCCGCCGACGGTCGAGCGAGAGCATCCGCGGGCGCGCGACGTGGCGCGCCGTCAAGCCCAACGCGACCTGCAGCAGGCCGACCCCCGCGCACGCGATCACGAGCAGCCACAGGACCTGCGAGCCCTGCGTGAGCGCGGCCGGCGACGGGAGGCCACTGTCGAGGGCGGCGCGCCGTGTGACGGCCCAGATCAGGATCGCCCCCGCCGCGGCCGCCGCGGCGAGCGTCGCGAACGCGTGCAGGCGGCGCGGCGCGAGCACCAAGAAGGCGGCCACGCCCACCGCCACGGCCAGCACGCCGCCGCGCGAGAGCGTCATCTCCACGCACAGCGCGGTGACGGGCAGCGCCGCCGCAGCAGCAGCTTGGCCGAGCAGCGTGCGCGCGTTGACCGCGACCGCCAGCAGCAGCGGGACGCCGATCGCGGCGAAGGCGGCCAGCCCGTTCCAGTAGTTGAGCGGGTAGCTGAGCTTGCGCGCGCTCGTCTCGGCCAGGAACGCGAAGTGGTCGTTGGGCCCGAACGCCTGCGGGTGCAACCGCGAGAGCACGGCGATCAGCGTGATCAGGCCGATCGCGGACGCCAGGCCGTTGACGGTGTGCCGCGCGGCGGTCGCGCCCTGCAGCGCGATGGCGAGCACGAGCACGCCGAGATAGGCCGCGACGCGCCCGAGCTCGACGACGCTGCGCTCGCTGCTCTCAGACCAGGTGACGGCGAGCCCCGTCCACGCGACGAAGCCGGCGAGCAGGCCGATGGCGACCAGGCCCGGCACGCGGAAGCGCATCGGCAGCACACCGGCCGCGGCGGCGAGCAGCACGATCCACCAGATCGCGACGCCCACCTCGCTGCGCACCACCGTGTCATAGCCGCCGCCGCGCAGCGCGAGATAGCACACGAGCGCGAACGCGAGCGTCCACGCCGCGAGCGCCTGCGGGTCCACGCGCGCGGCCAGCGAGCGGCTCCGGGCCGCGGCCCGGGCGGGCGCGGAGCGGGTGTAGGTGACCTGCATCGCCCCTTCATACGGATCAGGCGTGAACAGGCTGACAACGACTCGTTGTCAGCTTCGGCGCCGCGCGCCCGTATGGAGCCGGTATGAACCGAATGCTGCTCCCGTTGCTCGGCCTCGCCCTCGTGATCGTCCCGTCCGCCTCCGCCCAGACCCCGCCTGGCACCGACGCTCCTGAATACCAGGAGACGACCGTCGGCGGCTCGGTGGCATCGACGCTGAGCCTCACGCTCGGCCCCGCCGCGACGTTCGGCGCGTTCGCTCCCGGTGTGAGCACCGACTACACCGCCTCGACCACCGGCACCGTGATCTCCACCGCGGGCGACGCCACGCTCGCCGTCGCCGATCCGAGCTCGACCTCCACCGGCCACCTCGTCAACGGCAGCTTCTCGCTCGCCTCGCCGCTGCGCGCCAAGGCGACCAGCCCCGCCGGGACGGGCGGCACCGAGGGCGCGGTCGGCTCCAGCGCCGCGCCCACGCCGCTGCTCGCCTACTCCGGCCCGGTCAGCAACGACCAGGTGACGATTGCGTTCGCCCAGTCGATCGCCGCGTCCGAGCCGCTGCGCACGGGCCCGTACGGCAAGACCCTGACGTTCACGCTGTCCACCACGAATCCCTAGTCACATGCGCCGTACGCTCGTCCTCGCCGCCTTCGGCCTCGCCGTCCTCGCTCCCGCCGCCCACGCGCAGCAGGCCGGCTCCACGGCCCCGCCCGGCAACTCCGCGATCGACGAGTACGTCGAGACCGTCCCGGGAGCGACCGGCAACCGGTCGCCGCGCCCCCCGGGCCAGGCGCCGTCGCCTGCGCTCACCCGCCCGCAGCGCGCGGCCCTCGAGCGGGAGGGCGAGGTCGGCGAGCAGCTCGCACAGCTGATCGACGAGACGGCACCCCCCGCGCCGGCGCCGGGCAAGCCCGCGGCGAAGCGGTCCACCCCGGCGACCGGGACCGCGACCACGCCGCCGGTCACCACGCCCGTCGCCGGCGCTGCCACGACGGCGCTGACCGTCGCGGACGAACGCGCGACCTCGCCCGTGAAGGCGACGCTCGCCGCCGCGATCGGCCCCAATGACGCCGGCGGGCTCGGGATCTTCTTTCCCGTGATCCTGGTGGCCAGCCTGGTGGGGATGATCGCGCTGACGCTGCGCCGCCGCCGGTTGCCGATGTGAGCGAGGCCCACACGCGCAGCCCAGGGACCCACGGACCGGAGGTCGTCCTATGAACCGCGGGCTCCTGGCGGTGGCCGTCGCGGCGGCCACGCTCGCGACCGCCGCGCCCGCCCAGGCGGCGCCGCTGCAGCTCGGCTTCCTCGACGGCGTCTTCTCGACCGGCGAGCGGGGGCCGTGGCTGCAGCGGGCCGCCGACTCGGGGGCGGACATCGTCCGCGTCGACATCGGCTGGAACGCCGCCACGCCGCCCACCAACCCGCGCGACCCGGCCGATCCCGCGTACGACTTCACCAGCGCCGACGCATCGGTCAAGGCCGCCGTCGCCGACGGGCTGGACGTCCTCGCGACGTTCACCGGCGCGCCCACGTGGGCGGAGGGGCCCAACCGTCCCGCCGATGCCCCGCCCGCCAGCTGGCGCCCGGACCCGGCGGCGCTGGAGGCGTACGGCACCGCGCTGGCGACCCGCTACGACGGCACCTATCCGGACCCCGCCGAGCCCGGCCAGACGCTGCCGAAGGTGCGGGCGTTCCAACCGTGGAACGAGCCGAACCTGAGCAAGTACCTGAGCCCGCAGTGGGAGGCCGGCCGGCCCGTGGCGCCCAACCACTACCGCGACATGCTCAACGCGTTCTACCGCGGGGTCCATGCGACGGCGAGCAGCGCGCTGGTCGTCACGGCCGGGACGGCGCCGTTCGGCGATCCGGGCACGACGGGCAACCGCATGCCGCCGGCCCGCTTCGTGCGCGAGCTGCTGTGTGAGAGGCAGACCGCCAAGCGCACCCTGCAGGCCACCGAGTGCCCCGATCCCGCGCACTTCGACGTGCTCGCGCACCACCCGTACTCGGTCGGCGCTCCGACGCGCAAGGCGCTCAACCCCGACGACGTCTCGATCCCCGACCTCGGGAAGCTGAGCACCGTTCTGCGCGCGGCGGAGCGGGACAAGCTCGCGCTCGGCGCGCCCCGCCATCGCCTCTGGGTGACCGAGGTCTCCTACGACTCCTCGCCCCCCGACCCGGACGGCATCCCCGCGACGACGCACGCCGGGTACCTGTCGCAGACGTTCTTTCTCCTCGCCAAGGCGGGCGTGGACGCCGTGTTCTGGTTCCAGGTCCGCGACCAGGCGCCCGACCCGAGCTACGCGGCCACCAACCAGTCCGGGATCTACTACCTCGACGGCCGGCCCAAGCCCGCCCAGAAGTCGTTCCGCTTCCCGTTCTACGCCCATCGCGCGAGCAAGGCCAAGGTCGCGCTCTGGGGCCGGCCGCCGACGAGCGGGACGGTCCGCATCGAACGCCGGGCCGGCACCGCGTGGCGGACGGTCCGAACGCTCACCGTCACCGCGGGCAATACGTTCCAGACGACGATCAGGGCGAGTGGCGCGAGCAGCGTCCGCGCCCGGCTCGGTGACGATCAGACGCTCGCGTGGCGGGTGCGCTGACACGACAGATTCACACGCGGGGCGTCCGGAGTCGGCAGCGTCTGCGCGGACATGCCGGAACTCCTCGACGGCCCACGGGCGTCTGAAACGAGTCCGCGCCGCCGCCGGCGCCTGACGCGCCTGCCGGCGCCGATCCGCGAGCGCGACCCGCGCGCGGAGGTGCGCCGGCGCGACGCGCTCTTCCGCCGCGCGCTGGCGACGGCGGACGTGCTCGCCGCCGCGGGCGCCGTCGTCATCTGCGTGACGGTCGTCGGCGCCGACGAGCTCCGGCTCCAGCTGCTGCTCGCGCTGCCGCTCGTGCTCATCGCCGCCAAGCTCGGCGGCGTCTATGACCGCGACGAGATCGTCGTCAACAAGACGACGCTCGACCAGGCGCCGCAGCTCTTCCAGCTCGCGACGCTCTACACGCTGCTGTTCGTCGTGTTGCAGGACCACCTGCTCAAGGGCGACCTCGGCGCGCTGCAGCTGGTCGTCCTGTGGGGCACGATGTTCGTCTTCACGCTGCTCGCGCGCCGCGGAGCGCGGGGCGTCGCGCGCTCGCTGACACCGCAGGAGCGCTGCCTGTTCGTCGGCGTTCAGAGCTCATGCGAACGGCTGCAGGACAAGCTCGCCGCCACCGGCTCACACGCGGCGGTCGTCGTCCGCATCGACCTCCCCGAGGCGCCCGACGACGCCCTCGCGGTCGAGGCGGCGGCCACTCTGCATCGCCTCGTCGACGAGTTCGCCGTCCATCGCGTGATCATCGAGCCCAACGCGCCGCGCCCGCAGATGACGCTGGACCTGGTGCGCGAGGCCAAGGCCACCGGTGCGCGGGTCAGCGTGCTGCCGCGCATCCTCGAGGTCGTCGGGTCCGCGATCGAGATCGACGACGTGCAGGGCCTGACCCTGCTCGGGCTGCGCCACTTCGGGCTCTCGCGCTCGTCCGCGTTGCTCAAGCGCTCCTTCGACGCCGTCGGCGCCGCCTTCCTGCTGGCGGTCCTGTCGCCGCTGCTGGCGGTGATCGCGGTGGCGATCCGCCTCGACAGTCCCGGCGGAGTCATCTATCGCCAGCCCCGCGTCGGCCGCGAGGGGCGGCTGTTCGACATGTGGAAGTTCCGCACGATGGTGCGTGGCGCCGACACACTGAAATCCACGCTCACCGCGGCCAACGAGGACAGTCACCTGTTCAAGGTCGCGGGCGATCCCCGGATCACCCGCGTCGGGCGTACGCTGCGCTCGCTGTCACTCGACGAACTGCCGCAGCTGGTCAACGTCCTCAAGGGCGAGATGAGCCTCGTCGGCCCGCGGCCCCTGGTCGCCGACGACGACGGGCGCATCACCGGGCTGGACCGCCGCCGCCTGTTCCTGACGCCGGGCATGACCGGCCACTGGCAGGTCATGGGCGCCACCCGCCTGCCGCTCGCCGAGATGCTCAAGCTCGATTATCTCTATGTCGCCACCTGGTCGTTGTGGACCGATGTGAAGATCCTGATGCGGACGGTGCCGTACCTGTTAGCCCGCCGAAATATGTAAATGCGTGAAGATTCGGTGTCCAGGGTCAGTGTGAATCGTTCACAGACGTAGGGAGGGATGCGCTCTTTAGCCCCCCTTTTGAAAGGACCCTCGCGCGATGTCCCTCCTGAAGCGATCAATGCTGTTGGCGGTGGTCATCTTCACCGCCACCGCGGCTGTCGCGATGGCCGCGACCATCAACGGCACCAACGGCAACGACTTCCTCGTCGGGACGACGAGCAACGACACGATCACAGCCAAGGATGGCGACGACTCGGTGTATGGCCTTCGTGGCGATGACACCGTGAGTGGCGGCAACGACGACGACACGATCTACGGCGACGCGACCTGCCCGGCCGGCGCCACCAACGCGAACTACTGCTCGACGGCCGAGACCTCGACCGACGGCAAGGACAACCTCAAGGGCGACGCCGGCAACGACGTCATCTACGGCCAGGGCAACAACGACACGATCACCGGAGGCACCGGCAACGACGCCATCTTCGGCGGCGGCGGCAACGACACCCTGAACTCGGGCACGGACGGCTTCGATCTGATCGACGGCGGCGACGGCAACGATACGATCACCGCGATGGGCAGCGGCACCGTGATCGAAGGCGGCGCGGGCGCTGACATCATCAACGGCGGCTCGGGCAGCGAAGTCATCGACGGCGGCTCCGGCGACGACCAGATCAACTCCGACGGCGGCAGCGACGCGATGACCGGCGGCTCGGGCAAGGACACGATCAAGGGCGGCTCGTCGCTGGATCTGGTCTATTCGCGCGACGGCGAGAAGGACACGATCACCTGCGGCGGCGGCAGCGACTACGTCTTCGCGGACCGCGTGGACGTCATCAACCGCGACTGCGAGAACGTCGACTACTGATGCTCAGCTCCCGCATCCTGCGCCCGCTCGTACTCGCGACCGCGACCCTCGGCGTCACCGCCTCGGTCGCGCTGGCGGCCACGATCACGGGTACCAACGGCCCGGACACGCTGATCGGCACGAGCGTCGCCGACTCGATCAACGCACAGTCGGGCGATGACCTGGTGCTCGGCCTCGGCGGAGCGGACTCGATCAGCGCAGGCCAGGGCGACGACACCGTCTACGGCGACGGCAGCTGCCCGGCGGGCGCAACCAACGCCGACTACTGCTCGACCGACGAGCGCGCCGGCGACGGCGGCGACTCGGTCCGCGGTGAGGACGGCAACGACGCGCTCTACGGGCTCGGCGGCGCCGACAACCTCAGCGGCGACAACAACGACGACCGGGTCGACGGCGGCGCCGGGGGCGACAACCTCTCCGGCGGCGACGGCACCGACCGCATGATCGGCGGCGCGGGCGCGGACAACATCACCGCCGACAACGGCAACGACACGATCTACGGCGACGCCGCGACCGGCGAAGCCGCCACCGACGGCGCCGACGCGATCTCCGGCGGCGACGGCAACGACACGATCTACGGCCGCGACGGCAACGACGCGATCTCGGCCGGCAACGGCAACGACGTCATCGACCCGGGCAGCGGACGCGACACGGTCACCGCCGGCGACGGCAACGACACGATCTCAGCCAAGGACGGCGAGAAGGACGTGATCGACTGCGGTGCCAACGGCACCGACAAGGTCACGGCCGACAGGAACCTCGACGTGATCTCAGGCTGCGAGACGATCACGTACTAGCGCGAGGGTCCGAGGTTCGTGGCGGCGTGCGGACGACGCGCGCCGCCACGAGCATTTAACGACTCGGCGTCCGCGTCACCGGAAGATTGCGGCGCGCCCATGTCCAAAGCTCTCACTCCCGAATTCGCGCTGCTCGTCGAAGCCGCGCGCCCGACCCCCGCCACCGCGGCCGATCGTTCGTCGTGGGCGCGGGCGAGCTACGAGCGCGCCGTCGAGGCGGCGGCCTGGCATCGGCTCGAGCCGATGCTCGCGCAACACCTGGCGGGTGACACGGGCGTGCCCGCCGACCTCCAGGCACGCCTGCAGGAGCGCTACTTCGCCAACGCCGCGCGCAGCGCGTTCGTGGCCGCCTCCCTGAGCGCCGCGCTGACCGCGCTCACCGCCGCCGGGGTCGAGGCGATGCTGCTCAAGGGCGCGGCGCTGACCGCCACGGTGTACGACGACCCGGCCGTGCGCGAGATGCTCGACGTCGACATGCTCGTGCGCAGCGAGCAGCTCGACGCCGCGCACGCCGCGCTCGCCGCGCTCGGCTACCGCAGCCCGCCGGGCAGCGGCGAGGAGCAGCACTCGGCCGGGTGGATGCGGGCCAATCACCATCATGACCCCGCGCTGGTCGCCGAGGACGGGCTGCTCGCGATCGAGCTGCACCACCACATCGCGATGAAGGACGAGCGCCGCCACTTCGACGTCGCCGGCCTGTGGGAGCGCTCGCGGCCGCACCCCACCGTCCCCGGCCACCGCCTGCCCGCCGGCGAGGACCTGCTCCTGCACGTCGGCTTCCACTTCACCCGCAATCGCCTCGGCGGCAACCACGACCGCTACGGCAGTGGGGGCGCGCTCAGCCAGCTCGGCGACATGGCCTGGATCGTCGCCGCCGAGCCGCTGGACTGGTCGCGACTGGCCGCCGACTCGAGCGCCTACCGGCTCGACGCGCGCCTCTTCCTCGCGCTCTTCGCCGCCCACGAGGTCGGATTCGACATCCCGGCCGAGGGCCTCGACGCGCTGCGGCCCGCCGCCTTCGACCCGCGCGTCGGGCGCCGGCTCGTCGGCCTGCGCGTGCTGCGCTCCGGTCGCAAGCTTCCGGTGCGCTCGCTGCGCTGGATGGCCGCGCCGCCGCGCGAGGTGCTGGTGAGCGGGTGGGACGGCGAGCCCGGCGCCCGCGGCTCGCTCGCCCGCGCGTACGTCCGCCGCGCCCGTGCGCAGGCGCCGCTGGCGCGCGCCGCGCTCTCCCGTCCTTGGTCGGTCGTGCAGGACTATCGGCTGAACGGCCAGATCCACGCCCTCGAGCACCGGGAGTAGCCGCACATGCCAGACATCGCCCTCCGTCCCCGCCAGCGCGACGGGGTCCTCGCGCAAGAGGCCCAGGGTCAGACGGTCCTCCTGCGGCTCGACGACGGCAGCTACTACGCCCTCGACGACGTGGGCGCGCGCGTGTGGGAGCTGTGCGACGGCGAGCGCTCGGTCGATGACATCGTGGCCGTGATGACCGGCGAGTTCGAGGCCCCGGCGGCCACGATCACGGCCGACGTCCTCGAGTTCATCGACGAGCTTCGCGAGGAGCGGTTGCTTGTCGAGGCTCCGTGACCGGCTCGGGGCGTTCGCGCAGCTGCAGAGCCCGCGCGAGTTCGCGCTGTTCGCCTCGGTGACCGCGTTCGCGAGCGGCGTCCCGCTGCTGCTGCGGCTGCCCTTGCCGCGCATGAGCCGCCTACTGACCCGCCCGCCGCGCACGCCGCGGCGGCCGCTGTCGCCCGACCGCGTCGACCGCCTGGTCGCGCTCGCCCCGCGGCTCGCGCACCCCGTCGTGCGGACCGGCTGCCTGACCCGCGGGCTCACGCTCTATTGGTTCCTGCGGCGCCAGGGCGTGGCGGTCGAGCTGCGCTTCGGGCTGGACCCGACCGGCGTCGCCGACGGCCATTGCTGGCTGACGCTCGACGGCGAGCCGTACCTCGAGCGCGAGGACCCACGTCCGCGCTTCGCGGAGATCTACCGCGTCCCGGTCACGTGAGTACCTACTCACTTCACGGCGTCGACCTCGAGGTCCACGGCGCGCCCGACATCCAGCTCGAGATGGAGCTGCGCCTGCGCGCGTTCCGCTCACCGGTCGGCGCGCATCCGCTGCGGCTGGAGTTCCTCGAAGGGCCCGATCGCGCGATCGCGCCTCCCACCGATGCCAGCCGGCCGGTGTATGAGACGCCCTACGGCGACGTCGCCTACTTCCCGGACACCGACACCTTGTGGGGCGACCTGCGCGGCGTGCGGCTGCGCTGCGATGCCACTTCCGGCGTCGCCCGGCTGCAGTGCGACACCGGCTTCAGCGGGCGCGAGCTGTATCTCGCCACCCACCCGCTGGCCACGATCGCGCTGATGGAGCTGCTCGAGCGCCGTGACCGCTACTGCCTGCACGCGGGTTGCCTGGAGCTCGACGGCCGCGGCGTGCTCGTCGCCGGCCCGACCGGCTCGGGCAAGTCCACCCTGACGGTGGCGCTCGTGCGCGCCGGGCTGGGCTTCGTCTCCGACGACCTCGTCTTCCTCGCCCACGGCGAGGATCGTCTGGAGGCCCTCGGCTTCGCCGACGCGGCCGGCGTCACCGATGCCAGTGCGGAGCGCTTCGCGCTCGAGGGCACGCCGCGGCGCGACGGGTTCCCCAAGCGCCTGATCCGGCTCGAGGACGCGTTCGGCGTGACCCCGGTCGAGCGCTGCGAACCGCGCGTGATCGTGTTCCCCGAGGTGGTCTATGACTCCCCGGGAGAGGTCATGCCACTCGATCCCGGTGAGGCGTATCTGCGGCTGGTCCCCGACGTGCTGCTCACGCAGCCCGCCGGGACCCAGGCGCATCTGAAGGCCATCGCGGCTCTGCTGGCCCAGGTCCGGTGCTACACCTTGCGGTCCGGCACCGACCTGGGCTACACGGCAGAGCTCGTGCGAGCGCTGCTCAGAACTCCTGCTTGACCTTCTTCAGGCGGCCGTGCGAGCAGGCATAGCCGTGCTTCTTGTATTCCTTCTGCTTGCTCGAAGCGCACGCCCGGCCCTTGGCCAGGCACGTGCTCTTGCCTGAGATCCGCGCGACCGTTCCGCCCTTGCAGGCGGCGCGGTCGGGTGTCGCCGCCCCCGCGGCCGCCACCGGTCCGGTGGCGAGCGCGAGGGAGGCGGTGACGAGTACGGCCCGCAGCATCAGAACGTGTAGCGGGTGAGGCGGCGAAGCAGCCCGAGGCGCTTCAGGACCGGCTTGCGGTAGGTGCGCTTGTTCATGGTTTCTGTCTCGCTGGTCGAGGTCTGAAGGCTCACGAGCAGGCCTGGGTGTTTCCGGCCCAGTCGCGGGCAGTGAACGACCAGCGCGTCTTCAGCGACTGGTTGGCCTTGACCGCGGTCACGACGGTGTTGCCGGGACGCGCCGGATCAGCCGGGATGCCGCCGAGCGGCGGGAGACCGGTGAACGCGACGGTGCCGTTGGTGATCGCGATCTCCTCGGAGAAGACGCTGTCGTAGCCGAGGCCCGAACCGGTGTCGGAGACCGTGACGTCCTGCTCGTCCGGGCCGCGGCGGGTCGCCGTCACCGCGCACGTGGGCGGAGTGGTGTCGCGAACGGCGCCGTCCTCGACCGCGCCGATGTCACACGTGCCGCCGGCGGCCGGGCGAACGCGGAAGCCCTGGTCGCTGGAGGCGCAGGTGGCGGGGTTGCCGGCGTTGATCAGCGGGCTCCCGGCCAGCGGCGGACGCGTCTGCGTCGGGCCGCTGTAGTAGAAGACGAAGTCGATCTTCGGATCGCCGACGCCGGCGGTCGGGCCGCAGGAGGTGTCGGTGGACCAGTTGTTCGACGAGCCGGGCCCGGGGGTCGTGAAGCAGCTCTGCGAGCCGACGAACGAGAGCACGGTGTTGCGCATCACGAACGGACCGTCGACCTGGGGGCCGCCGCCGGGGGCGTCGGCGAGGGTCGAGTTGTTGATCGTGACCGAGCCGCCGCCGTTGGAAAGGACCGTCGGGGCGGTGTAGGCGTTGTCGGTGACCGTCGTGTTGGTGATGACGGTCGACGCGTTCGCGCCCGCCTGGGACACGATGTTGCCCGAGTTGCCCAGGAACGCCATGTTGTCCAGGCGCAGCTTGCCGTTGTTGTTGAAGATCGTGGCGAAGCCGTTCTCAGACGCCTGGTTGAACTCGATGCCCGCGATCTCGAGGCGCACGCCCGGGTTGACCGTGATGAAGTTGGCCGGGCGGACGTCGACCGAGCCACCGCTGACGGCCGGACCGAAGAAGTTCGGGTCGCCACCGTCGTGCTTGTGGTCGCTCGTGATGTAGAGATCGTCGGTGATCGTGAGGTTCGTCGCCGTGAAGGTGGTGAACGTCGTGTCGACGATGATCTTGTCGAAGCCCGGGTTGGCGTTCGCGTCCAGGACGGCCTGGCGGAAGGCGTTACCGGAGCTCGACGGGTGGTAGACCGTCGCGTTCGCGGCGGCGCTGACGCTCAGCAGGCCCGCGGTGGCCGCAGCCATCGCGATACCCCACCGGCTCAGCCGCGACGCGGCGAGTGTGTGGCTCATGAAAGGAGTCGCCTTTCTAGAAGTTCGAGTTGTAGCCGGTGCGGATCGACGTCAGGAACGTCGCGGGAACCGGGGCGTAGAAGTTCGCCGAGAGTTGCGCCTGGGTGGTGGGCGACAGCGCGAACAGGAGGTAGGAGTAGAGCGTGCGGCGCTGGTTGTCGCTCAGACGCGCGACGGCACCCGTGCCGGCGCCCGCGCTGAGGCCCGGACGGACCAGGCCGAACGTGAAGCCGCAGATCGGGTAGCCGGCGCCGACGAACGTGACGTCGGACTTGTTGGTGGCCGGGGGAAGGTCTGAGGCCCAAGCGTTGCCGGCGATGCCGACGGCGCCGTTGGCGCCACCGGCCGGCAGCGACGCGCCCGCGAACGAGCAGTTGGAGCCCAGGCCCGCGAGCGGGCTGACGTACGCGTCGTTGGCCTGGTTGCGGACCGAGGCGAGGCCGAGCTGCGGCTGGCGCACACGCCAATCGGACAGATCGCCGTAGCCGAGGCCGCCGACCGTGCCGGCCGTCGCGTCGATGACCGCCGGGTTGCCGCTGACGTAGGAGACCGGCGTGCACGTGCCACCGGACGGGAAGTTCGAGCCGTTCTGGCCGCTACGGGCGCTCCAGGTGGTGCCGTCGCACAGCGCGCGGGCACCATCGGCCTTGTTCAGGTAGCTCTTGAAGATCGTCGTCGTGCCCGAGTTGTCCAGGCGCGCGAAGCGGCTCACGCCGACCGCGCAGTTGGCCAGCGTGGAGCCGACCGGCTGGATCGCCACGAGCGCGGCGTCATTCCACGTCGCGGTGTCGCCGCCGAACAGGCGCGAGGCCTGCAGGGAGTCGAGCTGGATCGACGCGGGAGGCGTCGAGCCGCCGCACGCGGCCGCGGTGAGGTTGTAACCGATCGCGACGGCGGAGCCGGCGAGCGGGAACGACATGATGCCGACGGTGGTGGCATCGGAGGCATCCGGGTACGCCGGCTGCGGCGCGAACGGGACCGTCAGGCTCTGGAAGAGCGAGCAGTTCGGATCCGTCGTGGCCGGCTTGGCAGCACGCAGCAGCGCGAGCTGAGCCGTCGTGTACGGCACGTCGGAGCCCTCGAACGCGTCGGCGCGGCACTGGGCGCCGTTGATGCCGCTGCCCGAGCCCGTGGGGCGGCCGACGTAGTTGTAGAGCACCATGCGCGTATCGCTGTTGGGCTCGTTGTTGGCGTCGGTCGGGCCCCCCGGGACCGGCCCGCAGATCTCGCGCCGGAAGGCCGGCTCGAACACGATGCGCTGCGCGTTGTTGGCGAGCGTGGCGCCGCCCGCGGCGATGCGCCCGTTCGGCTGGCAGTTCGCGCCCGCGGCAGGCGGCGCGGCGAAGCTTGGTGCTGCGAAGGCCAAGGAGGCGACGATCCCAGCCCCGACCGCGATCACGCCGGCGCGCTTGCGCGCACCAGTCATGCGACCCGTCATGCGAGTTGCTCCTTTGAGTTGTTGCGAGAAAACAGCGCTCCGGCGGCCCCCCTCGGGCCGACGTGACTGCTAAGCGGGAGGTAATCCGCCCGCGGATGACGCTAGGTAATGGACCGGTGAAGACTCGCTTCACCTTTGGCGACGCTCGATGACATCGATTCACAACTCAGAACAAGCGTGAATGAACCGTTCACAACCCGCGTGTTCGACGTTAACCATTTGTGTAACCCATTGCTTGGTGCACCGGCGCTGGGCTACGGTCACTTGCGCCGTGCGGGTCGGAACTTCTACGCGTTCATTCGCCCTCATCGTGGGTGCCTGCGTCGCGTCCATGTTTGCCATCGCCGCGCCGTCGGCGAGCGCGGCGACCGCCTGCGCGAAGACGACCGATCCGGCGACGCCGGCCGCCCCGAGCCCGGGCAAGCCTTGCTGGGTCGATATCACGCCGTACCCGTTCGGCACCGATGGCCTGCCGGTGGACACCTCATCGCTCGGCTGTCCGGCGGTCAATGCGGAAAAGGACCGCGGCTATCAGAGCCAGTGCTACCTGCGCGTCACCTCGATGGCGTTCCGCGCATGGAACCGCGGCTTGGCGGCTACGACGAGGTTCCAGATCAACCCCTCGCCGCCGCCGACGCCATTCGGCGTTTGGCTCTTCAACGGCACCCGCTGGTATCCGGACCCCACGTTTCCCGGCGCAAGCACCTGTTACGGCGACACGGTCGTGTGGGCCGGCAAGCTCGACTACTGGCTGATCGGCGGCTCGCTCACCGGTTCCGGCGTTCCCACCGTCTGCCGCTATGACGGTTCGAGCTTCGCCTGGCAGCCGCTCGAGATACCTGCCGAGACCCGCGTGAAAGTGCTGTCGCCGGAGATCGCAAGCGTCCGCGCGGGCGCATGTTACGCGTGGGACGACTGCTGGTTCTTCGGCCCCGAGGGCGTGCGCCTGCACTGGGACGGGACAAAGCTCAACGACGACACACCCGACATCTCTTCGCCGTCGCTGCGCGGACGGTTCGGCTCGGCGGCCGCCAGGGTGGACGCCGACGGTCACCGCATCGGCGTCGCGGTCCGGTGGACCAGCCACAGCTCCCAAGATGGCGTCAAACCCGAAGATCAGGTGCGGCCGGACCCTGGCGAGTCCGCACCCGCTCAGCTCCTGCGCTCCGATGGCGGCGCGTTCGCGCCCTTTCCCTTCACGCCACCCACGGTTCCCGGTCCGGACGATCCATGGCGGACCAACCTCGTCGCGGTCGACCTCGACCCGTCCGGGCGCGGGTGGGTGGCCGGCAACACCGTCGGGGCGGGAAACCTCCAGATCACCGGCCGCATCCTCCCTGGCCGGCAAGCGGCTCCAGTGGTGCCGTTCGCCCTCAGCGGCCGGGCGGCTTGCACGCCTTCCGCCACGGCCTTCACGTACGCGCCTACTTCGAGCGGCCTTCCGGACGGCCAGTCGTCGTACATCTGGAATTCGCTCTCCGTGTTCCCGGACAGCGGCGACGCCCTGGCCGGCGGGACCGAGCGCCCAGCCGTGGGCGGGACGTCTCGCAACGACAACGGGTACGCCGAGCCCGTGCTCACCCGCGTGGGCTGCGCCGGCGCGGTGACGGAGACCCGCTTCCGCGAGCCTGACCCGACGACGAACGACGCCGCGGTCGCTCCAGCGAATTACCGCGGCTCGCTCGATGCCGTTGCCGCGAACGCGGCCAATGACGCCTGGGCGGCGACGTCGAGCGGCTCCGCGATTGGCGGCGGCATCCCGACAGGCGTCGACCAACGCTTCTACCAGCGCCCCCACCTCTACCGCCTGACGGACACCGCAAAGCCTGCCGCAACCGCCGGAGACGATGTCGAGGACCGGCCTTTCGAGGTGGTGGCGGACCCGCCGATCTTCGTGGAGGACGCGCCGCCGCCCGAGCCGCCGCCCGCGCCCGACGAGCCACCGGTCATCACGACCGTGCCGACGAAGCCCAAGCGCGTCAAGCAGAAGCCGTCGATCTACTCGCCGAAGGTGTCCAAGCCGCGGCGGATCAAGGGCAACCGCTACGTCATGGTGGTCACGTTCCGCGTTCGCCGCCCGGTCACCGTCGGGGTGCAGGCGCTGCGCAAGAACAAGGTCGTGTCGCGCAGCGGGCTCAAGCGTTTCAAGGGCAAGCGGGGAACCCTCAAGCTCGAGATCACCCGTAAGCATTGGCCCACGAGGGTCCGCTTCTACACGCGAAGCGGCAGCACCCGGTGAGGCGACGACGTCCGCTGGTCTGCGCCGCGCTGTGCGCGGCGGTGCTCGCGATCCTCGCGGTGACCGGGCCCGACGGCGGCCCTTCGGCGCTCGCGCAGTCGCCGACCGCACCCGTCGTGACGTTCGCGGCGCCGCCGTCGAGCGAGTCGTGCCCGGATTGCCTGCTCGGTGGGGTGACCTTGCGAGCGACCGCGGTCGCGAGCACAGGGCGGACCATCTCCAACGTGGTCTTCGCGTTCCGGCCGCAGGGTGACGCGAACGGAGCTTGGACGCAGATCGGCCAGCCCGTCAGGTCCGACCAGGCCAACCAGCCGTTCGACACCACCTTCCCCGACCGGCTCAACGGGCTCATCGAGTTGCGCGCCGTCGCCACCGACAGTGTCGGGGACCAGACCACGGTCGTCGTCCGCGACGTCGCGGTCGCCAACGACGCCACGAGCGTCGTCCTCGACGATCCCGGAACCGCCCTGCGCGCGCACATGACCCTGCGCTCGACGACGCCGGTCTCCAGGAGCTTTCCCACCGAGGTCAGCTTCCAGATCTCCCCGTCCGGGGCCGAGGACTGGAAGCAGATCGCGCTCGACACCACGATGGACGATTTCGACGCGAGCTTCAGCGTCGACTTCGACGCGACAGACCTCACCGGCGGGAGGTACGACCTCCGCGCGGTCGCCAAGAGCACCGACGAGCCCGACGCGAGGTTCGTCTCGCGCCCGCGGCGCAACCTGCTGCTCGACCGGGAGGCGCCCGTCTCGGAGCTGCAGATCCCGGCCGGCCCGCTGCAGGGGGTCGTCCGCCTCGCCGCCACGGCGCAGGACGGGGGCGGCGTGGCTTCGGTGCGCTTCGAGCACTCGCCGGCGGGCGCGGACTCGTGGACCGCGATCACGTCGCTCGGGCGCGAGCCCTACGCGACCGATTTCGATACCCGGATCCTCGAGGACGGCACATACGACTTCCGGGTCGTCGCCACCGACACGGCCGGCAACTCGGCCGCGTCGCCGATCGCGAAGAACGTCGCGGTGAGCAACCCGGGGCGCGTCGCACCGGGCGGGCGGGCGGTCACGAACGTGGTCGCGCCGGCGACGAACCTCCAGCTGCTGGGCACGACGAACACGGGCGAGACGTGGGCGACCGGGATCTCCACCGGCCCCCCCGCGGTCGTCGACGGCCACCAGCTCGACTACACGCGACGCGGGAACCAGCTCGTGCTGTTGCGGTACACCGAGGCAGGCGGCTGGCGCATCCAGGACGTGCTGCGCGACGCCGACCAGCCCGGCCACCCCGACCGCGACGGGGCGGCGTACGACGTCCGCAGCACGGACGTTCGCGGCCAGATGACACCCAGCGGCGAGGCCTGGATCGTCGTGTTCGGAGACTCCGCCTCCGTCTTCCATCGCGTCCCGAGTCGCTTTGACGGCCAGTTTCGCCGCGACGGCGCGGCCTCGACGGAGCTCGCGCCGCTGCTCTCGACGCCGGTCAACGGCCTCGCCCCAAAACAGCTCCAGGTGGGCGAGACGACCGACGGCCGCGACTTCGGACTGCTCGTCGTCCCCAACCAGGAGCCGCCGTTCAAGGGCGAGCCGGGCCCGGACGGCGGCACGATCCAGGTCAAATCGGTCCTCCAGTACGGCGCGTTGTCCGACGGGACCTGGCGACTGAAGACCCTGCCGCGCCCGCGCGGATACGCAGCCCGCAACGCGGACACGCTGCGGCTTGACTTCGCCGATCTCACCGGCCCCGGCACCGGCTGGGTGGCGGTCGACGTCGTCAACACGGCCAACCAGGCGCCGATCCCACCGCGGATCGGGAGGCTCAGCGACAGTCCCTGGGACCCGATCGTCACCGGGCTCGACGCACTCGACGCGACGGGCGAGTTCGCCGTCAACCCGCCGGCGGTGACGACCACCGGGCTGCGCGCCGAAGCCGGCGGCGTCTGGATCGGGGCCGCCACCGCGGGCAATCCGACCCGGAAGATCGTCGCCCACTACGAGGACGCGGCGCGAGGAGTGACGCGCACCTGGTGCGACCCACTGGGGCGAGCGACGAACTGCGGTGCGCCGCTGGGCGACGCCGCCGTGCCGGATCAGATGTTCCAGACCGCACGCGGCCCGGTGGGGGTGTCGCTGCAGACCAACTTCATCCACACGTTCGAATACGGCGACTGGGCGAAGGTCGCCGCCCCAGGGTTCAGCCCCGGCGCCGGGCGCCTGCTGCTCGGCGCCCCCGAAGACGGCTGGCTCGCGGGCTCCGTGGCGTTCGGACGCGTCGCGACGGCCCGCCTCCCGGAGCCGATGGCCACCTGGCCGCAGGCGAACCGCTCGACGCTCTTGAGCGTCGCTCTGCCGCCCGGGAGCACCGGTGCGGTCGGTGAGTCCGGCGCGCTCGCCGTCGGGCTCGACGGCACCGCGCTCGGGTACGACGCGAGCGCCGGCTGGCAGATCCAGAACACCCCGGCGCGCTCGCACCGGCTGCCGGTACGAGCGGTCGCCTTCAACAGCCCCACGACGGCGTTCGCGGTCGGTGGTGCGGGCCTGATCCTCCGCTGGGACGGGACGAGTTGGACCGAGGACCCGCAGTCGACGCAGATCACCGGATCAGAGCTCCAGGGCCTGGCCTTCGCGCCCGACGGACAGGGCTGGGCGGTCGGGCGCTTCTCGACGATCCTGCACTACGACGGCAAGTCGTGGTCGCCGGAGGAGGCGCCGCCCGAGGACGACGGGTTGACGATCAGCTCCGTCACCGTCGCCGGCGACGACGTCTTCGCGATCTCCGACGGCAACCTGATCAAGCGCGGCGCGGGTGGTCGGTGGCAGCACGTCGAGCGGACCGACCTGCCGGATCCGTCGGCCGCGCGGTTGCCGTTCGATCGCGACCTGCGCGTGGTCTCCGGGCTGCCGGACGGCGGCGTCGTCGCCGCGGGCCGCTCGGTCGTGCTGGTCCGGCAACGCTCCGGCGGGACCTTCGCCTACGCCGACCAGCCGATCTCGGGCATCGCGGTCGCCGCGAGCGCGTTCCGCGATCGCGACGGGGTGGTCCGCGCGTTCGTCTCATCGGCCGCGCCGATCCCGACGGGAGGCGGCGTGGTCCTCGGCGGGGACATCGGCGGCTTCCCGGCCGGGGACGGCGTGCTGCTGCGCCAGACCGCGGACGGATGGCTGGACCTCAGCCACAGCCAGCCGCCGACGCAGACGCAGAACCTCACGCAACTGGTCGGCGACGGCCTGATCAAGCCGGACCCCGTGCTGGCGGTCGCCGCGAGCCCGGACGGCGAGCACGCGTGGGCGGTCGGCGGGTACGCGGGCACCCGCAGCGCGGCGGGGCAGGGACTCGACGACATCCTGCAAGCACGGCCGGCCGGTTGGCGCACCGCCCACATCTGGCGTTACGACAGCGGCCGTCCGACGGCGTCGCCGGCCGACGTCGAGGTCACCGTGAACCCGCAGGTCGCGGCACCCAACACCGTGAACTTCGCGTACTTCTCCAACGTCCAGTGCAAGTTCCAGTGCGCGGGCACCCAGGACGCGCAGCCGGACGTCAACCTGCACGCCGCCCTCGAGCAGATCGACGAGTACGCGCAGCAGCCCGGCGGGCCGGCGTTCGCGGTCCTGGGCGGCAACGCGCGCGGGCCCGTCGACCTCACCGCGTTCCAGAGCGGCAATGCGGAGAAGGACTTCCTGCGGCTCCCGAGCCTGCTCCAGCCGCTCAGCCACGTGCCCCTGTTCGCCGTCGTCGGCCCGCGCGACCACCTCGTCAACCGTTCGGATCAGCTCGCGCCGTGGGCCGGCGCGTTCGCCCAGGCGCCCGCGCCGTTCGGCTCCCGGCCGGCGCCGGCGGGCTTCACGCCGGTCGACAGCGGCGCGGCGGTCGGCGCCGTCCATCGCTACTACGCCTTCGACGTCAACCAGAACGGCTCCGTGATGCGGGCGATCGTGCTCGACAACTCGACGGCGCTCTCGGACGGGCCGGCGCTCGACGCGGCCCAGTCGAGGTGGCTCGACGCCCAGCTCGAGGCCGTCAAGAGCACGAACCTGCCGACCGTCGTGTTCCTGAGCCAGCCGCTGAACACGTCCAGCAACAGCGATCAGTTCCTGCTCGCACTGCGGTTCATCGACGCGGGCGTGCTGGCCGTCGTCGTGCCCGGCGACACCAACGACAACCGCCCATGGCCCCCCGAGGTCGCGCTCGAGTCGCGCATCCCGCTGATCTCCGGCGCCACGCTCGGCTACCAGCAGGCCAAGAACAACGGCGTGGCCTGGTACTCGATCGCGGTCGACGTCGCCAAGCGTACGGTCAGCGTCCAAGCCCGCCCGCTGGTCGACTCGCTCGCGCTCAAGCCGCTGATCGGGCTGACGGTGGCGCGCAGCCAGACGCTCGCGTTCGAGGCCGTCGGCCGGCGCCCGACCGGGACCCTCGCGACGACGCCGATCGACCCGACGTTCCCGGGCTTTGACAACTACCTCAACATTCCGGCGCCCGCGGACTGCGTCACGTGCGTGCTGCCGAGCTACACGTTCACGAGCTCCGATCCCACGATCGGCGACTTCGTGCTGCCCAGCGGCCTCGGCTCCCGGCTTCCGGAGCTCGACAACGACGGCCGCCCGATCCCCGCCCGCTCCTCCGGCCTCTTCTGCGCCTACAACTCGGGCACGACCACCGTCTCCGTGACCGTCGGCTCGCGCCGGGCGTCGCTGCCGGTGACGGTGCTCGCCGGCGGATTCGGCCGCCCGTGCGGCACGGTCTTCCGCGAGGGCGTGCGACCGGTCGTGATCGTGCCGAGCACGCGCACCGTGCGGTCGCAGGGGGCTCCGAGCGGGGCGGGCGCCCCGCCGCCCCCGCCACCCGGGCCGAGCGGCGAGTCACCGCCCGCCAAGCTGCCGAACTTCGCGGTCCCGTTCCCGGCTCCCCTGCCGCCGGCCGCCCCGGAGCGACCTGCGCCGCCGAAGCCCCAGCCGCGCGTCGCGCCGCCGCAGCCCGCGCCGCCGCTCGTCCCTGCGGTCTTTCACCCGCAGCCGCCGCCGACGGTTCCGAACGTCCCGCCGGTGGCCGTGCCGCCGATCCCACCGAACATCCAGCCGATCCCGCCCGGAGGGGCCGCGTCCGCCCAGGCCGCCGCCCGCAGAAAGGAAAAGGCCCAGAAACATGCCAGTCAGTCCGCATTCACCACCCACCAGCCGGGTGTGCCGTGGTTCTACGGAGGCGTCGGAGCGATGACCCTGCTCACGCTGCTCCTGGTCGCCGGGGGCGTCCGCCCCGACCCGCGCCGGCGTGCCACGCCCGCGCTCGCGAAGGTCGAGACGCGCCGGAGGGACCGGCGATGAGGGCGGCCGCGCTCGCGCCGGCGCTGCTCGCGCTCGCCCTGGCCGGGTGCGGAGGCGGCGGGCAGCCGGCTCCGGCGGCCCAGCAGGTGGCGCAGGTCGCGGCTTCGCCGTCGGCCTCCCCGGCGCAGACCGCGCCACCCGTGGCCACGGCGTCGGCCGCGCCCACCACGGCACCCACGACGGCGCCCACGACGGCGCCCACGAGCACGTCCACGCCCACGCCCGCCGCCACGCAGGCGCCCGTCGACACGCCCACGCCGGACCCGGCCAAGGCGAAGTCGACGCCCGCTCCCACGGCGACGCCGCTGCCGAAGGACGCGCCGACCGCGACGCCGACGCCCAAGCCGAAGGCGGCCAAGAAGAACGGCCCGCTGATCTGCCTGAGCGCGGCCGATCTCAAGCAGACCAAGAAGAGCGGCGCGGGCCTGTGGTCAGGGACGCTCGGCGGCCCGGAGGCCCTCGTCGCCGTCGACGGCCCGTATCCGTCCCCGCGCGACGCCCAGCTCTCCGTCGAGAGCCTGGCGGGCGTCTCCGACGCCGAGGTCGGGGGCAACTACGTCGTCTCGGCGAGCCTCGCGACCAAGGCCAAGAAGACGGTCCACGCGGTCGCCGACTGCCTCGACGCGCGCGACAGCTGATTCGCTGGTCAGTGCATGGCCGCCGGGTGTAACTCGCCCGGCGGCCTCGCACCACCTGCCCCGCTCAGCGGCGTGGGCTGTGGGTCCAGCCGATAGCCGATGGTGTGGTGGGTGTGGATGAAGCGCACGTCCGGCACCGCCGCCTCGAGCTTGCGGCGCAGCTTGTGCACGTAGACGTCGACTGAACGGTCGGCGCGCGCCAGGCTGGCGCCCCAGGCCAGCTCGTACAGCTCGCTGCGGGCGACCACCTCGCCGCGCCGTCGCGCCAGCACCGTCAGCAGCGTCAGCTCGCGGGCTGACAGCGGCAGCGTGCGCTCACCGAGCAGCACGAGATAGCGATCTGGGCGAATCTCCAGCGGTCCGACGATGATGCGTTCGATCTCTGGATGGTTCACGGCCCTCTCCATCTGCTCGTCTGGCCGAAACTACGGAGCCTCGGTCCAGCGTCTGTGAATGGATGGGAACCATGTCGATAAGCGTTGTGATCGCTTGTGAACGCGAGACCGCCGCCGGTGCCGCCGGTACCCTCGTTCGCGTGGACGGCGAGGAGATCCTGACCTACGAAGCGGCCGGCGCGCGCCTGGAGGCGATCATCGCTCGGCTGGACTCCGGCGAGGCCGGCCTGCGCGAGACGCTGGACCTCTGCCGCGAGGGCCGGACGCTGGTCGAATTCTGCGCCACCGAGCTCGAGGCCGTCGGCCAGGGGCTCGAGGAGCTGCGCCTCGACGAGCTCGTCGCTCGCCTTGAGAGCGGCTCCGCAGCCGCCTAGAGCCTGACCACGGTACGGCCGGAGACCTCGCCCCGCAGGATCTTCGAAAGGACGTCCTCGAGCCCGTCGAGGTCGGTCTCGTGGCCCAGCGAGTCGTCGAGGTGCGGCGGCCGCAGGTCGGTCGCGAGCCGCCTCCAGGTCTCCGTGCGCTCCTTGATCGGCGTCTGGACCGAATCCACGCCGAGCAGTGAGACGCCCCGCAGGATGAACGGCAGGACCGTCGCAGGCAGCTTCACGCCGCCGGTGTTGCCGCAGGCGGCCACGGCCCCGCCGTAGTGCAGCGAGCGGATCACGCCCGCCAGCACCTCTCCGCCGACGCAGTCGACCGCGCCGGCCCAGCGCGCCTTCTCCAGCGGCCGCCCCGCATCGCCCGCCGCGTCCTCGCGCGTGATCACCTCGGACGCCCCGAGGAGCTCGAGGTACTCGGGGTCCTTGCCGCTGGAGGCGACGACCTCGTAGCCGCGGGCGGCGAGGATGTCGACCGCGGTCGAGCCGACGCCGCCGCTGGCGCCCGTCACGAGCACCGGGCCGCTGTCGGGGGTCAGGCCCGCGTCCTCGAGCGCGATCACGCAACGGGCCGCGGTGTAGCCGGCCGTGCCGATCGTCATCGCCTGCTTGGCCGACAGGCCGCCGGGCAGCGGGACGACCCACTCCGAGCGCACGCGGGCGCACTCGGCGTAGCCGCCGTGGTGGGCGACGCCGAGGTCGTAGCCATGCGCGAGCACCTCCTCGCCGGAGTCCTCGTCGACGCCGGCCAGGTCGATCCCCGGGATCAGCGGCGAGATCCGCGCCACCTGCCCCTTGGCGATCGTCGCCAGCGCGTCCTTGTAGTTCACGCTCGACCAGCCGACCTTGACGAGCACGTCGCCCTCGCCGAGGTCACCGATCTCGAAGTCGTCGCGCACACCGCGCACGACTTCGTCTCCCCGCTTCTCCGCAACGAAGGCCCGCATCGAGCGAGCCTATCGAGTAAAGGGATGATGGGCCGGGGGCGGTGGGGCGGGCTTACGCCCTTATCCCTGTGTGCCGCCCTCGTCGGCTCCGACCAGGCCGGAGCGCACGGCGAGCAGTGCGACCTCGGCGCGGCGCTCGGGGCGCGGCATGTCCTCGAGGCCGAACAGGCGGGCGAGCAGGTCGAGTTCCTGCGTGACGACGTCGACGTTGATCCCCGTCTCGTCGGCGACCTCGAGGTCGCTGGAGGGGTTGAAGCCGTCGCCGTCGGCGAACAGCGGGCGGCACAGCGCCTTCAGGATTCGCTGCTGCTGCTCGGAGAAGCGCGGGGTCGCGCTCAGCTCGCCCTGGACCATCGTCGGGCCTGGGCCCGTGGCGCCGGGCGCGTGGAACCCGAGGATCGTGCGGCCGATCTTCACCAGGTCGCCGTCGGCCAGGCGCCGGCGCCCCGCAAGGCGCAGCCCGTTGACCCACGTGCCGTTCTGCGACCAGCCGTCGTCGACGATCGTCCACTCCCCCGCGCGCAGCGAGAGCTCGGCGTGCAGCCGCGAGGCCTCAGGGTCCCACGGCAGCGAGATGTCGGCCTCGAAACGCCGGCCGATCGTGACCGCGTCGGCGTCCTCGCTGAGCGGGACGATCCGCTGGCGGCCATCACCGTCGCGGAACAGCAGGAACGGTTCGCCCCGATCCAGTGCCGCTTGGCGCTCCTCGTGCTCTTCCGGTGTCTTACTGCCGAGCGTCGCGTGGGACTCCATGGGTCGCTGGGACCCTACGCCGCGTCGGGCTTGGAGGCAAGTCCGTGGACCGTGTGACCAAGCTCCACACGCTGTCATCCAGCGGACTACGCTTGGAGTTGACTGGCGAGTCAATCAATCGGAAGGATCGCTGTGTCGGAGCGCTTGGCAATTGCGGGATCCGGGGCCATCGCATGTGGGCTGGCAGCCGTCGCCGCCACCCAGGGCCACGTAGCCGTATTCGCGCGCTCCGAGGGCTCCTGCGACAAGGCCGGCGCGAAGGTCCGGGCGCTGTGCGAGCGCATGGGCGCCAGCGTGAACGGCAACGTCGTGATCAGCCGCGACCCCGCCGTGCTCGAGGGGGCGACGTTCGTCATCGAGGCCATCGCGGAGGACCCGGCCGCCAAGGCGGAGCTGTTCCGTCGCCTGGGTGACCATCTCGCCGACGACGCCGTGCTGGCCACGACGACCTCCTCGCTGCCGATCGGCGAGTTGGCGCTCGCGAGCGGCCGGCCCGACCGCTTCGTCGGCCTGCACGTGTTCAACCCGGTGCCGAAGATGGACCTGATCGAGCTCGCGTTCCCGGACGCGGCCACGGAGGTCACGCGCGGGCGCGCACGCGCGCTTTGCGTCGCGCTGGGCAAGACCGCGGTCGAGGTGCCCGACACGCCGGGCTTCGTCGTCAACCGCCTGCTGTTCCCGTTCCTCTTCGACGCGGTCCGGCTGATGGAGCGCACGGGGCTGGACGCCGAGGCCGTGGACACGTGCATGCGGCTCGGCGCGGGGCATCCGATGGGGCCGCTGGCACTCTTGGACCTCGTGGGCCTCGACGTCAGCGCCGCGATCGGGCGCACGATCGGTGCCGACGTGCCAACTCGCATCCAGGAGTTGATCGCCGAGGGCGCGTTGGGCCGGAAAACGGGCCGAGGATTCCACTCGTATTGATTTACATCGAGGGAATGTTTAGCTAGGATTGAGAACGCGTTGGGAGTATCCGCTTCGCGACGATCTTCTCATCGCACCCCTCCTCCAGAACCATTTGCGCCCGTCTCGCTCCCCTGAGGCGGGCGTAAGTGTTTAACGGGCCGGCGTGCACGCGCGAGCGTCGAGTTTCTGGCGCTCTACTCGCGAAAGTCGACGCTCGCGCTTCCAGCGCCGCGAAAACGGGCCGTTAAACACGTCGCGCCCGGCCTCGCTCCCCTGAGCCCGGGCGCTTCGTGCTTACTCGGTCGATCCTCCCCAGGATCTCCCTCTCTCTCCTCCTCAACCGCCGGAGCGGCAAGTTGGCTGGCGGGAAGGTAGCGCGTCAGAGGCCAATGTGCAATTCCGCACGCAGTTTCAATTTAGGACTGGACCTTCGTTTCGGGTCGCGGATGCTGCCGTTCGCGGATGCGAACCGCCTCGATCCGGTTCTCCCGGACCGACTCCACGCGGATCGAATAGCCGTTGTGCGTGACGGTGTCGCCGCGCTTGGGCAGGCGCCCCAGCTCGCCGAAGACGAAGCCGCCGACGGAGTTGTAGGCGTCGGAGTCCACCGGCAGCTGGAGGCCGTAGTCGATCAGGTCGGTGATGGCGACGTGGCCGCGGACGAACCAGTCGCCGTTGGCGAGCCGGCGGACCTCCCCGCCCTGCGGGTCGGTCTCGTCGTCGATCTCGCCGACGACCTCCTCGATGATGTCCTCGACGGTCACGATCCCCGCCGTGCGGCCGTATTCGTCGATGACAACGGCGAGTGACGAGCGCTGGCGCTGCAGGTCGGCCAGCAGGTCGTCGAGCGGCTTGGTCTCGGGCACGATCGGCACCTCGCGGACGAGGCCGTCCAGCGTCGCCTGCGGGCCCTCGGCCAGCAGCAGCTGCGCGAGCGCGTTGGAGTGCACGATGCCCTTGACCCGGTCGCGGTTCTCGTCCTCGGTCACGACCAGGCGGGTGTGGCCGGAGGAGACGCAGCGGCGCAGGGCGGTCTCGACGTCCTCGGACGTGTCGACCGTGACCACCGCCGGCGCGGGCGTCATCACCTGACGCGCCTGCTGCTCGTGCAGGTGGAAGACGCCGGTCAGCATTCCGGCCTCGTTGGCGTCGAGCTTGCCGCCGGTCAGCGACTCCTGGATCAGCACGCGCAGTTCCTCGGGCGTCTCGCCCTCGTCCAGCTGGCCCGACGTGCGCACCCCGAGCAGCCGCAGGATGCCGTTGGACGCCGCGTTGAGGATCCCGATGAACGGGCTGAAGATCTTGGAGAAGATCAGCAGGGGCCGCGAGACCCAGCGCGCGACCGGCTCGGCCTTCTGGATCGCGTAGATCTTCGGGACCTGCTCGCCGAAGGTGATGTGGATCGAGGTCGTGATCAGGTAGGCGAGGGTGATCGAGACCGTCGTCGAGACCCAGTGCGGCACGTCGTCGCCGAACAGGTCCTCGAGCAGTGAGCCGATCGCCGGCTCGCCGAGGAAGCCGAGCCCGAGGGAGGTGAGCGTGATGCCGACCTGCGCCGCGGAGAGATACCGCGACAGGTCGTCCATCATGTTCACCGCTGTCGCGGCGCCGCGCTTGCCGAGATCGGCGTCGGTCTGGAGGTGCGCTTTGCGCGAACGGACGAGCGCGAACTCAGCCGCGACGAAGAAGGCGTTGAGGAGGACGAGGACAACAACCGCCACCAGCAACAGGGCGATCATCGATCCTCCGGCCTACTTCGAGGTTTGTCGTCGTCATTCATCAGGGCGACGTGCCGAGGATAGCGTCGATGCGCTCGGCCATCGCATGGTCCTTCTCGGTCAATCCGCCGTCGTCGTGCGTCGTCAATGTCAAACGCACCTTGTTCCAGCCGTGCACGAGGATGTCGGGGTGGTGATTGGCCTCCTCGGCGGCGTCCGCGACCCGGTTGACGTACCCCATCGCCGCGGCGAAGTCGTCGAACTCGTAGTCGCGCACGAGCGACTCACCCTCTTGGCGCCATACTGAATCCGCAGCCATGCGCATCGTTTCCCTCGTCCCTTCCGCCACCGAGACGCTCTTCGCCCTGGGACTGGGCGAACACGTCGCCGCCGTCACGCACGAGTGCGACTTCCCGGCGGATGCGCGGAATCTACCCAAGGTCACCCGCGACGTGATCGGCCCTGGTCTGAGACCCGACGAGATCGATCGCGCCGTGCGCGAGCTGACCGAGCAGGGCCGCTCGATCTACCAGCTCGACGGCGTGAGCCTGCGCGACCTCAAGCCCGACCTGATCGTCACGCAGGCGCTGTGCAGCGTCTGCGCGGTGTCCGTGGACGACGTGCGGGCGATCGCGGCCGAGATGGACCCGGTCCCGCAGATCGTCTCGCTGGACCCGCACACGCTCGGCGAGGTGCTCGGCGACGTCCGCACGCTCGCCCAGGCCACCGACGCCAAGGACGCGGGCGTGGACCTCGTCCAGGACGCCGCCGCGCGCATCGACCGCGTCCGCCTCGCGGTGCGCGAAGCCCCGCGGGTGCGCGTCGCGATGCTCGAGTGGCTGGACCCGGTCTTCGTCGGCGGCCACTGGGTGCCGCAGCTGATCGAGTACGCCGGCGGCGTCGACCTGCTCGGCCTGGCGGGCGAGCCGTCGGTCCAGCGCTCGTGGGAGGAGGTGGCGGCGGCGCGGCCCGAGGTCGTGATCGTCGCCCCGTGCGGCTACGACGTCGAGCGCGGGCGCCTGGAGGCCTACGACTACGCGGACCGGCTGCACGCCCTCGGCGCGCAGAAGATCGTCATCGCCGACGCCTGCGGGTGGTTCTCGCGCCCCGGCCCGCGGCTGGTCGAGGGCCTCGAGTGGCTCGGCCACGCGCTGCACCCCGACCTCGTCCCGGAGCCCCCGGGCGGCGTCGTGACGCTCTAGGAGACCGCGACGACCGACGCGACCGCGGCGGCGACGCCGAGGACCGCGCAGGCGGCCACGGACGGAACCAGCGAGTCGCGGCGCCGCATCGAGATCTGCTCGACCACGAACGTCGACACGAGCCCGCCGACCAGCCCGCCGAGGTGCCCGCCGAGCGAGATGCCGGGGACGGAGAGCGTGAAGATGAAGTTGATCGCCAGGATCGGCAGCAGCCCGGACTGGATCAGGCTGATCTGGCGGTTGCGCGCCATCACGATCGCCGCGCCGAGCAGGCCGTAGATCGCGCCCGACGCGCCGAGGGTCTCGGCGTTGGGATCGAGGAGCATCACGCCGAGCGAGCCCGCCAGCAGCGACACGAGATAGATCGCGACGTAGCGCGCGTGGCCGAGCGCCGGCTCGATCATCCGCCCGAGCCAGAACAGCGACAGCATGTTCAGCAGCAGATGCACGGTCTCGGTGTGCAGGAAGCCGCTCGTGACCAGCCGCCACCACTCGCCCTCCGCGACCCCGTGCAGCGTCCCGTCCTGGTAGACGCCGGAGCCGAAGAGCGTGAGGTCGTGGTAGGAGAACTGGCTTGAGCTGTGCACGCCGAAGTACACCGCGACGTTGATCGCGATCAGGACGTAGGTCGCGATCGGGTCGACGGCGATCGACTGCAGTGAGCGCGTCTGCGTCTTCTGTCGCGAGCAGTCCGGGCAGCGCATGCCCACGGGGGTCGCCGTCATGCAGTCCGGGCAGATCGGCTTGCCGCAGTTGGAGCAGGACACGCCGGTCTCGCGGCTCGGGTGGCGGTAACAGGTGGCCATTCGAGCCGCGACGATAGCGCCGGTTCCTTTAGGTCACATATTCAGAGACTCCGTTGGTACACACCGAAGGCGCGTGTTGCGAACCACGCGGCGAGCACGGTCAGCGCGGCCAGCAGGCCGACGCGGCCCGCGACCACGCCCCAGTCGAAGGATTCGGTCGTCGCGTTGCGCGCCGCGGTCGCGGCCCAGTCGACCGGGTTGAACTTGGCGACGGTGCCGATCCACGCGGGCGCGAGGCTCGTCTGCATCAGCGCGCTCGACAGGAACGTCAGCGGCAGCAGCAGGCTCGACACGGCGCCGATCAGCGTCTCGCGCTGTCCCGTGAGGACCCCCAGCCCGTTGGAGAACGAGGCGAAGATCGCGGCCAGCAGCGCCGCCACGAGCAGCAGCACGAGCACGCCGCCGATCCCGTTCTCGTAGTGGGCGCCGAGCGCCCACGCCAGCAGCACGATCAGCAGCGTCTGGATGACGACCGAGAGCATCGACTGGGCGACGCTGCCGAGGTTGAACGCCCCGCGCCAGGCGGGTGTGACGAGGAGGCGATCCATCACGCCGCTGTTGATGTCCTCGATGAAGGCCATGCCGGTCCAGCCGGCGCTCGAGACCGCGAGCATCACGACGACGCCCGGCGTGAGGTAGTCGATGTAGGACTTGCCGGTGAAGCCCGGGATCTGGGTCACGGCCTTGAACAGCGCTCCGAAGAGCAGCAGCCAGATCAGCGGCTGGATCAGCGTGATCACGACGAAGGCGGGCTGGCGCAGCAGCGCCAGCAGATAGCGCAGGCTGACCTGGACGGTCTGACGGTAGGCGAGGTTCATGCCGCCGCTCCTTCGTAGGCGCGCCCGGCGTGGCGCAGATAGACGTCGTCGAGCGAGGGGCGCGCGAGGGTCACCGACGCGGCGCGCACGCCGACGGACTCCAGCGCCGCCAGCACGGCGGGGATCGCCGCGGCGCCGTTGGCCGCGCGGGCGTGCAGGGTGCGGCCGTCGATCAGCACGTCGCCAAGCCCGGCCACGCGCTCCAGTGCGATTTGCGCCGTCCCGCCGTCGTCACCCGCCAGCTCGACCTGCACGGCGTCCCCCTCGAGTTCGGCTTTGAGTTCGTCCGGCGTGCCGCGCGCGACGATGCGCCCCCGGTCCACGATCGCCAACCGCGAGGCGAGGCGGTCGGCCTCCTCGAGGTAGTGGGTGGTCAGCAGGATCGTCATCCCCTCTTCGCGCGCGAGGCGCTCGATCTCCGCCCACATCAGCGCCCGCGCCTCGGGGTCCAGCCCGGTCGTCGGCTCGTCGAGGAAGAGCACCTGCGGGCGGTGGATCAGGCCCAGTGCGACGTCCAGGCGCCGCTGCATGCCGCCCGAGTAGGTCTTGACCTGACGGTCGGCGGCGTCGGCGAGATCGAAGCGCTCCAGCTGCTCCTGCGCGCGCCGGCGCCCGCCGGAGATCCCGTAGAGCTCGGCCTGCAGGACCAGGTTCTCGCGGCCGGTGGCCTCCATGTCGCAGCCGTGCTTCTGGCCGACGACGCCGATCGTGCGACGCACCTTCAGGGGATCGCGCTGGACGTCGTGCCCCGCCACGCGCGCCGACCCGGAGTCGGGCGTGGAGAGCGTCGTGAGGATGCGGACGGTCGTCGACTTGCCCGCCCCGTTGGGGCCCAGGAGGCCGAACACCGTCCCGGCCTCGACGGTCAGGTCCAGGCCGTCGAGCGCCTGCACCTCGCCGTAGTGCTTGACGAGGCCGTCGGCCTCGATCGCGTTCTCGAACACTGTTTGAGTCATCTCGAACAGTGTTCTAGCGCAGTACAGTGTTCGTGTCAATGGCTTCGGTACCCGACCCCCCGTGGTGGCGACAGCGCGCCGAACCGGCCCGCGAGAAGCAGCCGCTGACGCGCGAGAAGATCGTCGAGGCCGCCCTCGTCCTGCTCGAGCGCGACGGCCTGCAGGGCCTCTCCATGCGCCGGCTGGCGCAGGAGCTCGGGTCCGGCGCCGCGTCCCTCTACTGGCACGTGGGCGACAAAGAGGAGCTGCTGAGCCTGCTGCTGGACCGGATCGTCGGCGAGACGCCGGTCCCCGAGCCGGACCCGGAGAACTGGCAACGGACCGTCAAGGAGCTCGCCCGCGGCGTGCGCAAGCACCTCTCGCAGCGCCGCGACGCCGCACAGCTCTCACTCGGCCGCGTGCCCGCCGGGCCGAACTCGCTGCCGATCCTGGAACGCAATCTGGCCGTGCTGGCGGCGTCGAAGCTGCCGGCGGCCGTGATCGCCTATGCCGCGGACATGTTCGCGCTCTACGTCGGGGCGTTCGCCTACGAGGAGAGCCTGCAGCACGAAAGCCAGGCCTCGCCCGAGCAGTTCGGCGCCTACCTGGCGTCGCTTCCGCCCGAGCAGTTCCCGACGCTCACGCGGCTCTCGAGCGAGCTGACCGCGGGCGACGACGACGCGCGCTTCGAGTTCGCGATCGACCTGCTGGTCCGCGGACTCGAAGCGATGGGGTCAGCTGAGCTTGGCCGTCATGAGGACGTCTGAGGTCGGTGTGGTCGAGCCGCCCACCGGCTCGATGTTCACCAGCACCGCATCGACGTCCTTGAGGTCGCCGGTCACCGACGCCGTGGCCGAGCCGTCGCGGCGCGGCGTGAAGAGCGCCGACGTCGGCTCGGGCGCGTGCCCGGGCCGCGAGAGCCACACCATGTAGGTCTTGCCGTTCGGCGGAAGCGGCAAGCCGTTGGCGACCAGGGTCGCGGTGTCGCCGTTGACCTCCAGCTCGGCCTTGGCCGTCGGGATCGTCGACTCGACCGGCACCGTGCGGCCGCTTCCGCCGCTGAAGACGACCGCGCCCAGCCCGAGTCCGATCACCAGCATCACGCAGGCCAGCGCACCCAGCGCGGCGCGCGGGAACGCGATGCCGCCGCCAAGCCAGCGGCGCTTGCGGCGCTCCGGCGCCGATGCGGCGGCCCGGTCCGGCTTGCCGGCGGACGCCAGCAGCGCCGCCTCGCGCTCCACCTCGGCCATGATCCGCGCCTTCAGCGCGGGGGGCGGCAGCAACGGCGGCGGTGAGACGGGCAATGCCTCCGCGGCGACGCGCAGCTCGTCGACCTCGGCGCGGCAGCTCGGGCAGGTCTCCAGATGCGCCTCGTAGGAGGTGCGCTCTTCGTCCGTGAGCGCGCCCAGGACGTAGCTGCCCGCGGCGTCTTCCCAGCGCTCGTGAGAATCCGTCATCCGACCGCTCCCTGCGCAAGGACTTCGCGCATCTTCTTCAACCCCAGGCGCATGCGCCCCTTGACGGTGCCGACCGGCGCCTCGAGCATCTCGGCGATCTCCACGTGGGTGAAACCGCCGAAGTAGGCGAGCTCGATGACCTTCAGCTGGTCGGCGGGCAGGATGTCCATGGCGTTGCGCACGATCGCGGCCTCGTCACGGCGGGCGACGTCCTCCTCGACGCGGTCGGGAGCCTCCAGGCGCTCCGCGGCGGTCTCGTCGTCCGAGCGCCTTCGCGAGTGCACCGACGAGCGTCGCAGCGCGTCGATCGCGCGGTGATGGACGATCCCGAGGATCCACGTCCGCACCGAACCGCGCATGCGGTCATAGTGCGCCCCGCTGCGCCACAGGTTCAAGAACGCCTCCTGCGTGACGTCCTCCGCGACCGAGCGCGTGCCCACCATCCGGTAGGCGAGCGAGTAGGCCGCGCCCGAATGGCGCTCATAGACCGCTTCGAACGCCCTCGCGTCACCCCTGGCCATCAGGGGCACGAGATCCTCATCGGCGAGCGCGCGTACGTCCATTGGGACTAGATTCGCGCGAGCCGCTCTCTTGGATCAGTCCGGCGCCAATTCGTCGAAGACCTTCTTCGCCTCGCGCGCGGCGTCCCTCACGGTGCGGGCGGCGAGGTCGCGCAGGCCCTTGGACTGCGCGCGTCGTTTGTGGCGCCTGTGCTGGGTCCGCAGGACGACCAGGCCGACCGCCGCGCCGGAGCCGACGACGACCGCCGTGGCGGGGCCGATCGCGGCCCGCGGCCAGTTGCGCGGGTCCTTGATCGCGACGAGCTCCCACGACTCAAGCTCGTCCGCGGCCAGCTCGAGCACCGAGTCCAGCGTGTTCTCCACCCGGCGCTGCAGGTGGATCGGCGGGTCGACCGGCGCGAGCGCGGCCCGCAGCAGGCGCTCCATGTCCTCGAACGTCGAGCCCTGCTCAGGCATTTTTGGGCCCGTCGCCGTTCATGTCGGCTTGCACGATGTCTTCGAGCTGGCGAATGGCACGGTGCAACAACACCTTGGTCGCGCCGTCGGTGCGGTCGAGGGCGCGGGCGATCTCGCGGTTGTCCATCCCGAGCGCGAAGCGCATGATCAGCGCCTCCCGGCGGTCGTCGGGCAAGAGCTGGACGCCGCGCAGGATGCGCGCGAGGTCGTCACGATCCTCGACCAGCCCTTCGGTCGTGTGCGGCGTGGAGATCGCGCCCGCGTCGTCGATGTTGGTCTGCGGCCGCCGCGAGCGGTCGCGGTAGTAGTTCGCCGCGAGGTTGTGGGCGATGCGGATCAGCCAAGGTCGTAGCGGCCGCCCTTTCGACTCCTCCTGCGCACGCGCGAAGTGCCGGTACGCCTGCAGGAACGTCTGCTCGGTGAGGTCCTCCGCGTCGTGATGGTTGCCGACGCGGTAGTACGAGTACGAGTAGACGTCCTTGAGGTGCGCCTTGTACAGCTCGGAGAAGTCGGCGTCGAGCTTGGCCTTGTCCGGTGCGGTGGCCATGCGGCATGGGAGCCTACCTCCGCTACGCGGCCTTTGCCGTCTTTCTGCCCGCCGGCTTGGGGGCGGTGAGGCCGGCGGTCCAGCGTTCGGCGTCGATCCGGCCCTCGATGATGCCCGCGAGCCCGTTGAGCACGGGCGCGTCGACGCCGGCCTGCTTGAGGCGGGCGGCGAGCAGCGGGACCGACGCCACGGCCTCGGGCGTCTGCCCGAGCACGCCCGCGATGTCGGCGGCCGGCATGCCCTGCGCGAGCAGCTCGCCCGCGCGGCGGTTGCGCGAGCCTTCGGCGAGCACGGTGGCGACGAGGTCGCCCGTTCCCGCCAGGCCGGCGAACGTCTGCGGCTGGGAGCCGTAGCCGCGCGCGAACGCGTCGACCTCGGCGAAGACCTTGCCGGCGGCGGCGCCCGCGGCGTTCGGGCCGGCGGGGCTGGCCGCGGCGGCGGCGAGCGCGGCGGCGTTCTTGGCGCAGCCCGCGAGCTCGACGCCGATGACGTCGGTCGTGTGGGTGACCTGGAGCTTGGCGGCGCTCAGCGCGTCGCTGACCTGACGGGCGAAGGCGTCGTTCTTGGCGGCGAGGACGAGGCTCGCGCCGCCGTCGAGCGCCTCCACGGCGTGGGCGGGGCCGCCGAGGACGCCCGTCGCCCAGGTGTGGGTGCGCTCGGCCACGAACGCGCTCGGGAGCGTGCCGAGCGGCGGCACGAGGCCCTTGGAGAGCACGAGCACGCCGGTGCGGGTCGTGATGTTCGGGCCGTGCTCGGCGACGACCGCGGGCAGCTCGGCCGCGGGGACGGCGAACGCGACCAGGTCGTGGGTCGAGAGCTCGAGCTCTGAGGCCTTGACCGGCCGCACGCGCTCCGGGAGATCGACGCCCGGGAGGTAGTGCTCGTTGCGGCGCGAGGCGGCCATCAGCTCCGCCTGCGCGCGAGTGCGGGTGCCGAGGTCGACGTCGATCCCCGCCCGCGCGAGGGCGACGGCCACCGCCGTGCCCCAGCTGCCGCCGCCGATGACGGCGGCTCGTCTCAACGGCGGGAGGCCGCCGAGCCACTCCCACTGGAGCATCACGTTGGGCCAGATGCGGTCGGTGACCGCTGCGGCGAGCGGGCCGGTGGCCTGCTCGACCTGCGGGAAGTTCAGCGGCGCGCCGATCCGCACGCGGATCTTGTGCGGGCGGATGCGGATGCCCTTGCGGATCGCCTCGGTGCCAATGATCGCGACGGGGACGACGGTCGCGCCGGTCTCCAGCGCGAGCCGGCCGACGCCGCGCTTGGGCTTGCCGAGCGCGCCCGGGCGGGTGCGCGTGCCCTCGGGGAAGATCAGCACCGGGTCGCCGCGCTTGAGGATCGCCTTGGCGGTCTCGATGAAGTCCGCGTCACCCGCGCCGCGGCGGACCGGGAAGGCGCCGAGCGAGCCGAGGAACCAGCCGAGGAAGCGGTTGTGGAACAGCTCCTCCTTGGCCACGTAGTACACCGGCCGCCGGTTGCAGAGCCCGATGATGAACGGGTCGATGAAGGAGCGGTGGTTGGAGACGAAGATCACCGGGCCGCTGGTGGGCACGTGCTCGCGACCGATCCGGCTCAGACGCCAGTAGAGATGCGCGAACGGCTGCAGCCAGGCCCGCATCAGCCAGTACACGATCGGGTTGACGCCCTTCGTGCGGGCGCGCACATGGTGGTTCTTCGTGTGATCCATAGGGTGGGTGACTCCTCCTCGCCGATTCCGTACACCGAGGCGTCCCGGGGCGTTACAGTCGCGGGATGGCTCTGGATCGAACCCGAACTCTCAGAGGCGCACTCGCCGGCGCCGCCGCCGCGGCAGTGTGGGCGGCGCAGCAGCCGCTCGACCAGCGTGTCTTCGGGGTCGACTACGACGACGTGGAGCTGCTCGGGCGCTTCGTGACCAACGGGCGCGCGGCGTACCCGCTCGGGCTCGCGCTGCACGTCGCCAATGGCGCGGTGTTCGGCGCGTTGTACGCGAACGCGGGTCGCGCGCTGCCGGTCCCGGGCGTGCTGCGCGGGCCGCTCGCCGGCCTCGCCGAGCACCTCGCGACGTGGCCGGGAACGGCGGCCCTGTCGCGGTTCCACCCGGCCGCCGACGACCTCCCCCAGCTGTGGGGCTCCGGCGCGGCGTTCGCCCAGGCCACCTGGCGTCACCTGCTTTTCGGCACGGTCCTGGGCGAGCTCGAACGCCGCCTGAACCCGCCCGACTCCGAACCGAGCCCGATCGACCCGGCCGCCGCAGCCTCAAACGGCCACGGCCACGCCGAGTACGTCGTGTCTCTGAACTGACCGTGAGCGCCGACCCGTCGTTCCCCCCAGGACTGGGATGAGTAGACGCGTCCTCATCACCGGGGCAACCGGCTTCGCCGGACGCCATCTCGTCGCCGCCTGCGAGGCCGCGGGCGACGACGTCGTCGCCGCGCCGCCCTCGTCCCAGCTCGACCTGCGCGACCCCGCGGCCGCACGCACGCTCGTCGCCGGCGCCCGCCCGGACGCGGTCTTCCACCTCGCCGCGCGCGCGCACGTGGGCATGTCGTGGGAGGACCCGATCGGCACGCTCGCCGACAACGTCGCCATGACGTCCGCGCTGCTGGAGGCAGTACGCCACGAGGCGCCCGAGGCGGTCGTCGTCTCGGTCGGCTCCGGCGAGGAGTACGGGCCGCCGGAGACGGTCCCGACGACCGAGTCGCATCCGCTGCGCCCGCAGAACCCGTACGCGGTCTCCAAGGCGTCGAGCGGGCTGCTCGCCCGCTTCTACGCCGACGGGTACGGCCTGCGGGTGATCCACGCCCGCGCGTTCAACCACGCGGGCCCGGGGCAGGAGCCGATCTACGCGATCGCCAACTTCGCGCGCCAGTTCGCGGAGGGTCTCGAGGCCGGCGCCGACCCGATCGTGATCGTCACCGGCAGCCCGGACACGCGGCGCGACTTCACCGACGTGCGCGACGTCGTGCGCGCCTACCGCACGCTGGCCGAGCGGGGCGAGCCGGGCCTCTACAACGTCTGCTCCGGCGTGTCGCGGTCCGCGCGCGAGCTGCTCGTCGCCCTCGGCGAGGTCGCGGGCGTGGCCGTCGACCACCAGATCGACCCGGCCAAGGTCCGCGCGCACGAGGTCTTCGAGATCCGCGGGGCCAACGACCAGCTCACCGCCGCCACCGGGTGGCGACCGGAGATCTCGCTCGAGCAGACGCTGCGCGACACGCTGGCGTGGTGGCGCGCCCGCTGAGGGCGATTCCGTCAGACGGGGGACGCCCGCCTCAGGGTTTCCCGGCATCGGGTCGATAGCGGGGACATCCGGGCGGCACGGTAGCCGCCTCTTCTCGCTGAAGGACATCAAGTTGAACCGACGGACCCTGCTGCAGCTCGCGCGCGCCACCGCCGCGGCTGCAATCGCCCTCGCCGCGCTCGGCACGCCCGCCGCGCTGGCGACGATCAACATCCCGACGACCACGACGATCACGCCTTCGGTGAGCCCGCTGGTCGTCAGCGGTCCCGTCGTCTACACCGTCGCCGTCTCGCCGGTCCCCAGCGGCGGCACGGTCACGGTCTTCCAGGACAGCCAGCCGGTCGCGGGTTGTGCTGCGCTTGCGCTCACCAACGGCGTCACGACCTGTACCACGACCGCGCCGGTCACGGCCGGCAATCACTCCATCAGCTCGCTGTACTCCGGATTCGGCCAGTACGACCCGTCGCCGAAGTACCTGTACCTGCCGGTCGCCACGCCGTCGAAGACCGTCGTCACCGCGTCGCCCAAGCTCGCCGACCCGGGCGCGACGATGACCTACATCGCCAAGACCACGCCGCGCCCGCCGGACGGCGGCGTCTCGTCGGCGTGCGCCGGGGGCTGCGGCGCCCCGGTCGAGACCGTGGACTTCGCCCTCGACGGCGCGCCGATCGCCGGCTGCCTCCTGCGCCCGGTGGACCTCGAGACCGGCATCGCGACCTGCAAGACGTCGGTCGCTCCGGCCGCCGGCGGCAAGCACACCGTGACGGCGTCCTACGTCGGCAACGACGACAGCTTCCTGACGACGTCGCAGGGCACGGACGACTTCGAGGTCACCGCTCCGGGAATCTCGACCTCAAGCTCGACGCTCGCCTTCGGCTCGGTGAAGGTCGGCGCCACGGGCACGCAGCAGGTGACGGTGACCAACAGCGGCACCCGCACGCTGAGCCTGGGCGGCGTGACCGTCAGCGGCCCGTTCACAATCGCCTCCAGCACCTGCGCCGACACGCTCGCCGCGGGCGCGTCCTGCGTCATCACGCTCGCCTTCGCGCCGGCCGCCACGGGCGACGCCACCGGCGCGCTGACGATCGCCAGCGACGCGGGCTCGCCTGAAGTCGCGCTGACCGCCACGGGCGTCGCCGCGCCCACGAGCACGCCGCCGTCGGGCGCGACGCTGCCGCCGAACGCCAAGACGACCTTCACCGCCACGACGTCCAGCGCCGGCGGCCCGAGCACGGTCACCGTGCCGCTGCGCTGCCCGAACGGCGTCGCGTGCACGCTCGACGGCACCGTCGTCATCTCGACCGACGACCTGCTCAAGAACAAGACCGTCCGCGCCGCGGCCGTCGCCACCCAGACCGTCGCCCGCTTCTCGGGCGTCCGTGTGGCGGCCGGCAAGGTCCGCGAGATCAAGCTCAAGCTGTCGCCGGCGTTCATCAAGGCCGCCCAGAAGCGCGGCATCCGGCTGATCCACGCGACCCTCACCGTCAACACGACCTTCACGGACGGCTCCAAGGCCACCCGCCAGGAGCACGTCGTGATCCGCATCCCGAAGGCGGCCGCCAAGAAGGAGGCCGCCCCGAAGCAGGCTCCGCGCTTCACCGGCTGATGCGCGCCTCCCGCATGAGCCGCCTGCGCGCGGCCTGTGCGCTCGCTGTGACCTGTGCCGTCGCCTTCCCGGCGGCGGCACAGGCCGTTGAGCTCCCAGCACACCCGCAGCCCGGGGCGAAGTCCGCGTGGACTGCACGGGTGCTCGAGCCGGTGGACGCGTTGGAGCGTCCCGGCGAGGGAGCGGCCCTGCAGACCTTCGGGCGCCACGCGCCCTACTGGGGCGGCCCGAACGTGCTGCTCGTGCTCGACGCGAAGACCGTCGACGGCGTCGACTACCTCAAGGTCCTGCTCAAGCAGATGCCCGCCGGTTCGAGCGGGTGGATCGAGGCCGACCGCGTCAAGCTCGCCCGCACGACCCGCCGGGTCGTCGTCGACCTCTCCTCGCGCACCGTCACGATCCGCGAGGCGGGCAAGGCGCTCCTGCGCGCCCGCGCCGTCATCGGCGCCCCCTCCACGCCCACCCCCGTCGGCCAGTTCGCGATCGACGCCCCGGTCAACCAGCCGGCGGACAGCAACCTCGGCCGCCGCATCCTCGCGATCGCCGCCTACTCCCGCGCACTCGCCCGCTACCAGGGCGGCATCCCCCAGACCGCCTTCCACGCCTACGAGAAGCTCGGCTCACCCCTCGGCACCGCCGCCTCCCACGGCTGCATCCGCGTCGCCCAGCACACCCTCGACCGCCTCCTCAAACTCGCCCCCCGCGGAACCCCGGTCCTCATCCGCCGCTGAACTTAAACCCCACCTAAGGGGCCAGACCCCTTAGGTGGCCTTTAGGTCGGATTTGGCCCCACACTGGACCGCAGCGAGCCGCGCGAAACCTAAGCGCGAGATAAGGGGCCAGACCCCTTAAGTTGGGTTTAGGTTTCAGGCGAGGCGGTCGAGGGCTGCGCCGAACTGCTGGGAGAGCACGCGGGCGCGGTCGACCTCGCGGGCGGTGAAGGCCTGCGGCAGGACGCGGTAGACCTCGAGGACGGCGAGCTCGCGGCCGCCGAAGACGATCGGGACGATCAGGACGGTGGCCATGCCGAGGGCTTCGAGCTCGGCGAGCTCCGCCGGGTCGCCCGCCTCGTCGCCGACGACGACCTGGCCCGGGATGCGGTTGTCGAGCACGTAGCGGGTGGCGGGGAAGTCGGCCAGCGGCCAGTGCATGCCCGCCGGGTTGGCGTGGTGCGCGGAGAGCAGGACGAGCGAGTCGGTCTCGCGGTCGACCTGCATCAGCGCGACGTCGTCGGCGCGCAGGATGCCCGCGGCGCGGCCGATGGCCGCGTCGAGGTCGGCGATCGTCGTCGCCGCGGCGAGGTCGTCGGAGAGGTCGGCCATTCCGCTCGCGAAGGCGCCCGCCGCACCGCGCGGCGCGATCGAGACGCGCAGCCCGGCACGGATCTCCGACGCACCCGCCTCGGTGGCACCGTGCAGCGGCGCCGGCCACGGCGGGCCCGGGCGGGCGAGGCCGTAGCCCTGCGCGTAGGTGGCGTCGAGCGCCACGAGCGCGCGCAGGTCGTCGAGATCCTCGACACCCTCCGCGCAGACCGCGGCGCCGGTGGTCCCGGCGAAGCCGATCAAGGCCTCAAGCAGCGCCTGGCGCGAGCCGTCGGCGTGCGCGCCGTGCACCAGCGCGCGGTCGAGCTTGAGGATGTCGGGAGCGATCCGGATGATCTGCTGCAGCCCGGCATAACCCGCGCCCGCGTCGTCCAACGCGACCCGGGCACCGCGAGCGCGCAGCGCGACCAGCTCCGCCTCGAGCTCGCCCTCGGCGCCGAACAGCTCGTGCTCGGTGAGCTCGACCACGATCCCGGTGAGATCGTCAGGGAGCGCTGAGCGCACAGGAGCGGAGAGCAGCGCGCGCGGCGAGACGTTCAAGGCGAGGAAGGTCCCTTCGGGCCGGCCACCCACGGCGAGGGCGGAGCGCAGCGCGAGCGCCTCGAGTTCCTCCCCCAGCCCGACCCGGTGCGCCTGCGCGAACCATTCGTCGGGCCCACGTGAGTCCTCGAAGCGGGTGAGCGCCTCATAGCCCGCCGGGCGGCCCGTGGCCAGCTCGACGACCGGCTGGAACACGATGCGCAACGCGCGCGGCCCTTGCTCGAGCAGCGTCGCGATCTCGTGGCGTTGCTGCGCCTCCGGCCGCACCGCACCCGCCACGTAGCGGACCGTCCGCCCGCGCCCCGTGCGCTTGGCCCAGTACAGAGCCGTGTCGCCGTTGGCGAGCAGCTCGCTCGGCTCGACGCCGTCCAGCGGCGAGACCGCGACACCCGCCGAGGCGGCCAGCGGCCGTCCGCGCACCGTCAGCTCGGCCAGCGCCGCCCGCGCACGCTCGGCGCAATCCTCAGCGGCCTCGGCATCGACCCCCGGGAGGATCAGCACGAACTCCTCGCCCCCGAGCCGGCCCACGACGTCGGACGAGCGCACGACCGACCGCAGCCGCTCCGCGGTCGCGGCAAGGACGCGATCGCCCTCCGCGTGCCCGAGCTCGTCATTGATCACCTTGAAGTGGTCGAGATCGAGGCAGACGATCGCCACCGTCGCACCCGCCTCGAGCTCCTGGCCCAGCCGCTCGTGACACGCGCGGTGGTTGAGCAGCCCCGTCAGCCCGTCGCGCTTGACCTGCTCGCGCAGCGTCTCGCGCTGGCGTGCGGAGTCGTACGCGAGCGCGGCCATCGTCGCGAAGCGCTCGACCAGCTCGACCTCCTCGTCCGTGAACGCCGCATCGATGCCGTTGCGATACACGTTCAGCGCACCCAGCACCCGCTCGCGCGCGAGCAGCGGCACGCACACGAAGGCCTCGGGCTCATCAGGCGTGCCGGCGACGACGTTCGACAGCGGGTCCTCGCACACGTTCGGCACGTTGCGGGTGCGCCGATGCTCGACCACCCACCCGGTGATGCCGGTCCCGAGCGGGATCGGGTTCGCGAGCACCTCGTCGACCCAGTCACCGACCGCGAAGACGGGCCGCAGCAGGCTCGCCGCCTCGTCGATCTCATACACCGTCAGGTCGTCGTAGTGCAGCAGCGCGCGCAGATGGTGCGCGATGCGGCCCAGCGTCCCTTCCAGCGAGTCCGCCGCCAGGATCCCGGCTGCGGCCTCAACCAGCGCTTCGAGCGCAGACCCACGACCCACTTCCGGGCGAACGTATACAGACACAAGCCGGTTAATCGGTCGACGACCACCAGACCTTGACGCGCCTACACTGCCCGTCTTCGCCGGAGTAGCTCAGCTGGCCAGAGCAACCGCCTTGTAAGCGGTAGGTCACGGGTTCGAATCCCGTCTCCGGCTTTTCACTCCATCGCCCGCGCGATGCCCTGGCGCGGCGGCGTGAACACGTCGATCGCGACGCAGCCCTCGGGGCCGGCGAAACCCCCGTGCGGGACGTGCGGCGGGATGACGACCAGGTCGCCGGGGCGCATCACCCGGGTCTCGGCGCCGACGGTGAACGTCAGCTCGCCCGAGACGACGATCGCGATCTGCTGCTCGAAGTGGTGGTGCATCGCGGCGTCGGCGCCGGGCTCGAACGTGACGAAGTTCGTCATCACGGCGTCGGTCGTGACGGGCTGGAAGCGCAGGCCGGGGATGAGCTCCAGCGGCGCGACGTCCTCGGTCGGCCGGACGAAGATCCCCGCGGCATCGGACGGCTCGCCGGAGTCGTCGAAGTAGGGCTGCTCGGTCATCGCGGCGGACTTTACGGTGCGTGCGGCCCGGCGCCGGGCCCGGTCGCCGCGCGGGCCCGCCATGCGGACGAGCAGCTCCGCGGTCGGGACCTCCTCCGCGCCGAGTTCCACCGCGCGCGAGCGCAGCCACGGCGGGAGGTCGTAGTGGTCGCCCTGGAAGCGGTGGCGCGGAATGCCGAGCCCTGCCGCGAACGCGTGCAGTTCCTCAAAGGACCCGTCGACGGCCATGTGGCACCAGTCCTTCACCGCGAGGCGGACGTGGGCGTAGTGGCGGAGGGGGTCGACGAGGACGGGCATGGGTCCGGCGGCCCATCTTGGCGGTTGGGTCTTGAAGCTGGCGAATCGTTCGCCAGGATCTTGGGCCAAGTAGACGACGGATCGATTTACGGCAGGAGGCAGGATGAAGTCAGGGGGAAGGTTCCTCGCGACGGCGATCGTCGCGGCGGCGCTTTGCGGGCCGGCGACGGCGAACGCGGCAGTGTCGGCGACGGTCACCGGTGACGATGGACAGCCGGCGCCGCTGACGGCCGGAGCGGTGCCGACGTACCGCTTCATGGGCGCGACCGCCGCGGTCCAGGTGACGCCGGGCGCGCAGAAGTCCTGGAAGTGGTCCGTCAGCGACCCGACCGGCGCTTTGGCCGCTTCGGAGTACTGCTGGAGCACGCTGCAGAACGACAGCAGCCGCGTGAACTACCGCGGCAATGGCACCTACACGCTCAACGTCCAGCTGTTCAGCGGCTCCAGCTGCACGGGTAGTGTGATCTCGACCTCGTCGTATCAGTGGACCACCGCCGCGTCGGTGGGGATCGTCCCGCCCGCCGGGCCGCTCATGACGCGCCCCGCGAACACGTTGACGACGAACACGCACCTGATCGATTTCGCGGGCAACCCCGGTGCGCAGAACTACGAAGTGCGTTTCGCCAAGGGCGCGGTGCTCGCGCCGGACGGCTCGATCTCCGGTCCGAGCGAGACCGCGATCGTCGACACGACGGGCAAGATCCGCTTCTGGAACTTCACCGGCCCCGGGCAATACACGATGGTGGCGCGCGCCCAGTTCGGTGACTACTTCACAAGCTGGAGCCCGCCCGTGACGATCACGCTGGTCGCGCCGTTCGATCTTTCGGACGTCTCGTTCCCGGACCCGCGCGGCCCGAGCTACCAGCTCCGGGGCGCGGTGCGCGAGGCCACCGCGGCCGGCAGCCGCGTGACGGTTGCCGTCGCGAAGGGCAAGAAGGGCAAGCGGTTCCGCACCCTCGGGAAGCCCAAGATCAACAGCAAGGGCACCTTCACGCTGCGTTTCCGGCTCGCCCGGGGCACCTACCGCGTGCGCTACTCGTTCAAGGGCACGTCGAGCGTGACCCGCGGGTCGGTCTACGAAGTCATAACCGTCCGCCGCGTCCTCGGCTGAGCGACGCGAGCCGCATTCACGCAATCGGCGGTCACGGTTCGCCCCGTGGCTGCCGATGATGCGTGTGATGACCCCCGAGCTGACCCCCGTACGCCGCGTCGCGATCGTCGAGGACCACGGCGCGCTGCGGATCTTCCTGCGTGACGTCCTCACCCGCCTCGGCTGGAAGGTGACCGGCGTCGCCGGCACCGCCGAGACCGGCGCCGCGCTCGTTCTCGAGACGGCCCCCGACATCGCCGTCGTCGACCTGCACCTCGCGTCCGAGGGCGGCGGCGACGCGCTGATCCGCCGGCTCGCCGAGTGCGGGTCGAACACCAAGCTCGTCGTCTTCACGGCGACGACGGATCCGACCGAGCTGCACGACGTCCTGCAGGCGGGCGCCGACGGGATCGTCCTCAAAGAGGGCGGCCTGCCGGAGCTGATCGAAGGGCTCGAGGCGGTCAGCGGCGGCGGGCGCTACCTCAGCCCGAGCTTCCGCTGAGCGCGCTCAGCTGATCGTCGGCTCCGGGGTCGGACTCGCGTCGGGCGTGGGCGTCCCCATCGGGTCCTGCTCGCTCGCCTCGACGACCCGCACCCACTTGGTGATGTGGCCCTTGTCGATCTGGAACGCCACCGACGCCGTCGCGCCGACCCCGGTCCCGCACGGCTCGGGGGAGTTCTTGCGCTCGGTCAACTTGAAGTCGCCGACGACGAAGCCGTCCGCGCCGCGACGGGTCCTGATCAGCTTCGCGCCGCACGGCAGCGTCCGGTTGAACTCCATGACCTCGTCCTGCGTGCCGAGGATGATGTAGCCCGGCGTGTTGTTGGAGATCAGCACCGGGATCTGGAAGTAGCGCGACGCCGCCTCCACCTGGCCCTTGCGCAGGCTGTCGGACCAGCCCTTGATGATCCGCTTCTCCGCGGCCGTGACCTTGCCGGCGCTGGGCGTCGCGCTGGCCTCCGGCGTGGCGGTCGCGGTCGCGCTCGGCGCCGCGGTGGCGGCCGGCAGCGGGTCGCCCGTGTGGGCGCCGGGAGTCGTCAGGTCCAGGCGGTTGGGCTTAGTGGAGCCGCACGCGGCGACCACCAGACCCAGAGCTGCAACCGCCCTCCACGACTTCATGCCTGACCGATTGTACGTCGGCCGGACGCCGCCGGGTCACGATTTCGGGAGCGGACGACCGAGCGCGAGCGGCGGGATCGAGCGACCGATCAGGCCGGTGACGGCGATCAGCGTCAGCACGTAGGGCAGCGCCTGGAAGAGCACGGCGCCCGACGGGGAGAACACGGGCAGGGCCTGGGCGAGCGCCGAGCCGAACCCGAAGAGCAGCGTCGCGAGCAGCGCCGTGCCCGGGCGCCAGCGCCCGAAGATCAGCGCCGCCAAGGCGATGAAGCCGCGCCCCGCGGTCATGTTCTGGGAGAAGGTGTGCAGGAACCCGATCGAGAGGAACGCGCCGCCGAGCGCCGCCAGGCCGCCGCTGACCATCACCGCCAGATAGCGCGTGCGGACGACCGACAGGCCGGCCGTCTCCGCCGCCAGCGGGTTCTCGCCGGCGGAGCGCAGCCGCAGCCCCCAGGCCGTCCGGAAGACGACCACCCACGTCACCAGCACCATCGCCAGCGCGAGCCACACCAGCAGGTTCAGCGAGCCGAAGACGTCGCCGAAGAACGGCACCGACTTGATCGGCAGGTTGACGTCCGGCACGCGGGGAAGGTCGTCCGGCGTCCCGTCGGTGCCGTAGATCTGCACGTAGAGGTAGCCCGTGATGCCGACCGCCAGCAGGTTCAGCGCGGTGCCGGAGACGATCTGATCGGCGCGGAAGGTGATCGCGAACAGCGCGTGCAGCGCGGCGAAGACCGCGCCCGCCGCGATCGCGATCACGATGCCGAGGACCCATGACCCGGTGACGTCCGCGCCCCAGGCGCCGAAGAAGGCGCCGATCAGCATCATGCCCTCCAGCGCGATGTTGATGACGCCCGAGCGCTCGGAGAAGAGCCCGCCGAGCGCGCCGAAGGTCAGCGGCGTGGCGTAGCGCAGCGTGGAGGCCAGCAGCGCGCCCCAGACGACGACCGACTTGAGGTTCGTCTCGCCCGATTGCGTGGCCGCGTAGCCGCCGGCGATCCCGATCAGGCCCGCGACGACCGCGCCCCAGCCGAGCCGCCGCTCGCCCCCGCGCACGGCGAGCACGCCCGCGGTCACGCCCGCGAGCGCGACGAGCGCGATCACGACGGGCGAGCGCACCATGATCGGCGGCACCGCGATGAAGAACGCGAGGAAGCCGAGCGCGACGCCCGCCCAGCCGACCTGTTTTGCCGGAGTCATACGGAGACCTCAGCGACGGCCGGGCGCTTGCGCCGCCGCAGCCGCCACAGGTAGAGGACGAGGACGTCCGTCGAGACGAGCAGGACGACGAGGCCCTGGATCATGTACGTGAGGTTCGTGGCCAGCGCCGGCTCGAACACCGTCGGGTCCAGGTTGCGCACCGATGTGCCGGTGATCAGGCCGCCGAACAGCAGCGCGCTGAAGAACGTGCCGAGTGCGGTGTTGCGCCCGAGCAGCGCGACCGCGATGCCGAAGAACCCGAGCTGGCTGGCCTGGATGTCGTTGGTGGCGATCCGGAACTGCCAGCCGAGCACGTCGAGCGTGCCCGCAAGGCCGGCGAACGCGCCGCAGATCGCCATCACGACGATGTAGTTGCGGGCGACGGAGATGCCGGAGGCCTCTGCCGCGTCCGGGTTGAAGCCGACGGCGCGCACTTCGAAGCCGAGCGTCGTGCGATTGAGCAGGACCCAGAAGACGAGCAGCGCCGCGATCGCGATGAACAGGCCGACGTGCAGGCCCTGCAGGTCCGGGTCGCCCCAGAAGACCGGCAGCCTGGCGCCCGCGACGACGTCGTTGGAGACCGGGACGTCCTTCTGCGTCGGGTTGGAGTTCTGCAGCGGGCCGCCGAGGCTGAACAGGTAGTTGCCCGTCCAGATCGCGATCCAGTTGAGCATGATCGTCGTGATCACCTCGTTGGTGCCCGTGAGCGCCTTCAGCAGGCCGGCGATGCCGGCCCAGAAGGCGCCGCCGAGCATCCCGGCGACGATCGCGAAGAGGATGTGCAGGAGGCTCGGCATGCCCTCGAAGGACGAGCCGACCCAGACCGCGAAGACGCTGCCGACGATGTACTGCCCCTGGCCGCCGATGTTGAACAGGCCGCAGCGGAACGCGAACGCCACCGCCAGGCCGGTCAGGATCAGCGGCGTCGTGACGATCAGCGTCTGCTGCAGGTTCACCGCCGCGAGCGCGCGGTCGGCGCCGGTGACCCACGGGAAGAACCAGTTCAGCCCGGTGCCGTTGAAGATCGCCTTGTAGGTGGCGATCGGGTCGTGGCCGGTGATCAGCACCACCAGGCCGCCGACGATGAACGCGACGAGCAGGGTGATCAGCGGGGTGACGACGCCACCCGCGCGCACGTAGGTGGCGAGCCTCGCCGCGACGGTCGCGTCGGGCGGGAGTTCGTCGTCGACGTCGCTCAAGCCGAGTCCTTACCGACACCACGGCCGCCGCCGGTCATCATCATCCCGAAGTCCTCTTCGGAGGACTCAGGCGGCATCTCGGCGACGATCTGCCCCTCGTAGATCACCAGTACACGATCGCTCAAGGACCGGATCTCCTCCATCTCGAGTGAGACGAGCAGCACCGCCCGCCCCGCGTCGCGTTCCTCGACCAGCCGCCGGTGCACGAACTCGATCGCGCCCACGTCCAGCCCGCGCGTCGGCTGCGCGGCGATGATCACCTGCGGGTCCGCGTTGAGCTCGCGGGCGATCACGACCTTCTGCTGATTGCCGCCCGACAGCGACCCCGCACGCGTCTCCGGGGCACCGCCGCGGACGTCGAACTCCTTGAGCAGCTTGCGCGCGCGGGCGACCATCTTCTTCGGCGAGAGGAAGCCGTGCTGCGAGAAGGCCGGAGACTTGTACTCGCGCAGGCAGAGGTTCTCGGCGAGGTCGAACTCGAGCACGAGACCGCGCCGGTGGCGATCCTCCGCGATGTGGCTCACGCCCGAGGCGAGCGTGGCGCGCGGGCCCTCGTGGGTGACGTCGTGGCCGGCGACCATGATCGTCCCCTCGTCGGGCTTGCGCAGGCCCATGATCGTCTCGATCAGCTCGCTCTGGCCGTTGGCGTCGATGCCCGCCAGGCCGACGATCTCCCCCGCCCGCACGTCCAGCGACACGTCGCGCACGACCGGCAGGCCGCGGTCGTCGCGCGCGGAGACCCCCGTCAGCGAGAGCAGCGTCTCGCCGGGCTTGACGTCGTCCTTCTCGACGCGCAGGAGCACGTCGCGGCCGACCATCAGCGTCGCCAGCGAGCGCTCGGTCGCACCCTCCGCCGGCACCGTGTCGACCTTCTCGCCGCGCCGCAGGACCGTGATCCGGTCGGCGACGTCGAGCACCTCGTTGAGCTTGTGCGAGATGAAGATGATCCCGGTGCCCTCGGCCTTGAGGTTGCGCAGGACGACGAACAGGTCCTGCGCCTCCTGGGCGGTGAGCACCGCGGTCGGCTCGTCCAGGACGAGCACCTTCGCTCCGCGGAAGAGCGCGCGCAGGATCTCCACCCGCTGCTGCGCGCCCACGCCGAGGTCCTGCACGCGAGCGTCGGGATCGACCGCGAGGCCGAAGCGCTCCGACAGCTCGCGCGTCCGCGCGGCGGCCGTCTTGTAGTCGAGCAGCGGGCCCTTCTTGGGCTCGGCGCCGAGCACCAGGTTCTCGGCGACCGTCATCACCGGCACGAGCATGAAGTGCTGGTGCACCATGCCGATGCCGAGGCCGATGGCACGGCTGGACGACCGGATCTCCACCTTCTCGCCGCCCAGCAGGATCTCGCCCTCGTCGGGCTGGTGGAGCCCGTAGAGGACGTTCATCAGGGTCGACTTGCCCGCGCCGTTCTCCCCGAGCAGCGCGTGGATCTCCCCACGGCGCAGCTCGAAGTCCACCGAGCGGTTCGCGACCAATGGTCCGAACCGCTTGGTGATGCCACGGAGCTCTAGCGCGGGCGCGTCAGCCACTGCTTACTTGACCGTATTTGGGATGTCGGTCAGCTCGCCGGAGGCGATCTTGTCCTGGATCGCCTTGACCTGGTCGGCGTACTTGGCGCCCACGTCGTTGGTGTCGCCGATCCCCACGCCGCCGGACTTGACGTCGAAGATCGTGTTGTCGCCGCCCTTGAACGTCCCGCCCTGAACGGCCTTGATCTCGTCATAGACGGCGTTGTCGACCTTCTTGAGCGCCGAGGTCATGATGTGGGCTCCGAGGTAGGCCTGATCGGCGTCGACGCCGATGCCCTGGACGCTCTTCTCCTTGGCCGCGTCCAGCGCGCCGAGACCGCAGCCGCCGGCGACCTGGAAGATGACCTTCGCGCCCTTGGAGATCTGGTCGAGCGCGATCTCCTTGCAGGGTGCCGGATCGTCGAACTTCTGCGAGTAGGCGTTGACGGTCTTGGCGTCCGGGTCGGCCGCCTTCACGCCCGCCTGGTAGCCGGCGATGTAGTGGTCGACCGGCGGGATCTTCTGGCCGCCGACCGAGCCGGCGGTGCCGCCGCCGTTGTCCTTCAGGTACAGGCCCGCCATGTAGCCGACGAGGTAGCCCGCCTCCTGCTCCTTGAACAGCGCGCCGGACACGTTGGCCGGCTTGCTCTTGAGGCCGGTGGCGTCGACGTCGATGATCGCGAACTTCGTGTCGGGGAACTTCGAGCTGACCGTGTCCATCGCGTCGGCCATCAGGAACCCGACGCCGATGACGAGGTCGTACTTCTGCTGCGCGAGCGTGGAGAGGTTCGGCACGTAGTCGGCGTTGGACTTGGAGACGAGCACGCGCGTCTCGACGCCGAGCTCGGACTTCGCGCGCTCCAGGCCCTGGTTGGCGAGCTGGTTGAACGAGCGGTCGTTGAGGCCGCCGATGTCGGTGACCAACCCGACCTTGATCGACTTGGGGGCGGGGGTACTCGTCGCTGCACTACCGCTGGAACCGGATGAGGTCCCGGAGTCGGAGTCGTCACTGCCGCAGGCGGTTACGACCGCGCAGGACCCCACGAGGAGCAGCAGGGCGAGTAGATGAAGAGGACGGCGCACGGCCGGAACTCCTTTTGTCGAAGAACGCGACCGGCGCGAGCCTATTCGGTGCGTCGGTCGCTTGTGGCAGTAATTCGATTGAGCAGGGCGCTCTTCACCGCATCCTCCGCGAAGGACCCCTGGACTGCCGTCCGCGTGATCGTCTCCAACTCACCCTCCTCGAAACCGAAGCGCTCCCGCGCGACGGCGTACTCGCCGGCGATCGTAGCGCCGAAATAGGGAGGGTCATCAGAACCCAACGTGAGCTTCACACCGGCTTCGTGAAGCGCCCTCAATGGGTGGGATTCGTATCCGGAAAACACCTTTGTCGCGACGTTGGAAGTGGGGCACGCCTCGAGGATCAACCCGCGGTCGGCGAGCTCCTTCACCAGCTCCGGATCCTCGACCGCGCGCACGCCGTGGGAGATGCGCGTGACCCCGGGGAGCGTGAGCGCCTGGCGGATCGAACCGGCCCCGTCGTGCTCGCCCGCGTGGACCGTGCAGCCGAGGCCCGAGCGCGAGGCGATCTCGTACGCCGGCGCGAACTGCGCCGCGCCGTAGCCCGCCTCGTCGCCCGCGAGGTTGAAGCCGACGATGTACGGGTGGCGATCGTCGGCGTAGGCGCGGGCGATCTCGACCGCTCGCTCGACGCCGAAGTTGCGGACGGCGACGACCAGGATCCGGGCTTCGATGCCGGAGTCGCGCCGCGCGTCGTCGATGCCCTGCGCGATCCCGCCGAAGTGCTCGGCGTCGCTCAGCCCGACGTTGGCGGCGTGGTCGGGCGAGGCGATCAGCTCGATGTAGATCGCGCCGTCGGCCGCGCAGCTCATCAGGTACTCGTAGGTGACGTCGCGGTAGTCCTGCTCGGTGCGGATCACGCTCGCCGCGAGGTCGTACGTGTTCAGGAAGTCCAGGAAGTCGACCCAGCGGAAGCGATCGGGCCCGGCGAAGACGCCGTCGGGGACCTTCAGGCCGTTGCGGTCGGCGAGCTTCTGGATCAACGCCGGCGGCGCCGTTCCCTCGAGGTGGACATGCAGCTCGGCGAGCGGGAGCTTCATACGCGGCCCAGTAGCACCCGGCGCTCGGCGGGCGGCTCGTCTGAGACCTGCACGGCCTTGCGCAGCGCGACCGCCGCCTCCTCGGCGCTGGCGTCGCCGCGCGCGTGCACGATCGCCAGCGGGCGGTCCGGGCCGACCTCGGCCCCGATCGGCGCCACTCGGCTCAGCCCGACCGCGTAGTCGATCTGGTCGTCCTCGCGCCGGCGGTTGCCGCCCAGGCCGGTGACGACGAGGCCGACCGCGCGGGCGTTGACGCGGGTCACGTAGCCGGGCCGCTCGGGCGCGACCGGCTTGGTCACGCTGGCGTGCGGGAGATGGCTTCCGGCGTTCTCGAGGAGGTCGGCCGGCCCGCCGAGCGCGGTGACCATCGCGCCGAAGCGCTCCGCGGCGCTGCCGTCGTCGAGCGTCGCCTGCGCGGCGGCGCGCGCGGACTCCTCGTCCGGGTGCAGGCGGGCCTGGACGAGCGCGGCGGCGGCCAGCGCGAGGGTCACCTCGTGCAGGCGGGCCTCCCGCGACGCGCCGGTGAGATGGTCGATCGATTCGCGCACCTCGAGCGCGTTGCCCGCGGTCGTGCCGAGCACCTCGTCCATGTCGGTGATCAGCGCGACGGTGTTCAGCCCGGCGCCGTTGGCGACCTCGACCAGCGCCTCGGCGAGCTGCTGGGCCTCGTCGCGACGCGCCATGAACGCGCCGGAGCCGGTCTTGACGTCGAGCACGAGCGCGTCGAGACCCTCGGCGAGCTTCTTGGACAGGATCGAGGCGACAATCAGCGGGATCGACTCGACGGTACCGGTGGCGTCGCGGACCGCGTAGAGGCGGCGGTCCGCGGGCGCGAGGTCGGCGGTCTGGCCGACGATCGCGCAGCCGGCCTCCTGCACGACGCGGCGGATGACCTCGGTCGCGGGAACCGACTGGTAGCCGGGAATGCTGTCGAGCTTGTCGAGCGTCCCGCCGGTGTGGCCGAGGCCGCGGCCGGAGATCATCGGCACCGCGGCGCCACAGGCCGCCAGGATCGGGGCCAGGATCAGCGAGACCTTGTCGCCCACGCCGCCCGTGGAGTGCTTGTCGACGACGGGCTTGTCGAGCTCCCACTCCAGGACCGTCCCGGAGTCCCGCATGCTGGTGGTGAGCGCGATCCGCTCGCCGGCGTCGAGCCCACGCAGGAAGAACGCCATCGCCAGGGCGCCCACCTGGGCGTCGGAGAGCCCGCCGTCGGTGATGCCGCCGACCAGGAACGAGATCTCCTCCGCCGTCAGCGCGCTCCCGTCGCGCTTGCGCCGGATGACCTCAGGTGCCAGGAAAGTCAATAGTCCTCCGCGAATTTGCCGACCAGCCGGATGAGGTCGCGCGCCGCGACCTCGGCGTTGCGCAACGTCTGCTCGTGCGAGAGCTCCTCGCCGCCCATGCCCTCGGCGAGGTTCGTGATCGCCGAGACCGCGGCGACGCGCAGCCCGGCATGACGGGCGAGGATCACTTCGGGGACGGTCGACATCCCCACCGCGTCCGCGCCCACCGTGCGGAACATCCGGATCTCCGCCGGGGTCTCGAACGTCGGGCCGGCGGTGGCGAGATAGACGCCCTCCGCGAGGTCGATGTCGAGCGTGTGCGCGGCGTCGCGCAGCCGCTGCAGCAGCGCGGGGTCGTACGCGTCCCTGAGGCTCGGGAAGCGCGGGCCGACCGCGTCGTCGTTGGGCCCCGTGAGCGGGTTGACGCCGAGCAGGTTGATGTGGTCCGAGATCGCCATCAGCCGCCCCGGGCCGACCTCCGCGCGGAGGCTGCCCGCCGCGTTGGTCACGAGCAGCGCTTCGGCGCCGAGCGTCTTCAGGACCCGGATCGGCACCCGCATCGCGCCGGGATCGCCGCCCTCGTAGATGTGCTTGCGGCCCTGGAAGACCGCGACCGGCAGGCCGTTGAGCTCGCCCATGTGCAGGGTCCCGCCGTGGCCGGCGACGGTCGGCTGCGGGAAGCCGTCGAGGTCGGCGTAGGGGAACCGCGCGGGGTCGGTGAGCGCGTCCGCCAGGCCACCCAGGCCGGAGCCGAGGATGATCCCGAGGCGGGGCGTGAAGTCCTCGAGGCGTCTCACCCGGGGAGGAACTCCGGGCCGAAGGAGCGCGGGAGCAGCGCGTCGAGCGTCGTCGTCTGGCGCGCGCCGTTGTTGGCGCAGACGTGGATCTCGGCGCCGGGGACGATGAACTCGCGCAGCCGCTGCCGGCAGCCGCCGCACGGCACGCAGAAGTCCTCGCCGTCGGAGATCACCGCGACCTCCGTGATCTGCTTGCAGCCCGCCGCGATCAGGGCCCCGATCGCCGAGGCCTCCGCGCACTGGCCCTGCGGGTAGGCGGCGTTCTCGACGTTGGCGCCGACGTGGATCGAGCCGTCCTCGGCGCGCAGCGCGGCGCCGACGCGGTAGCGGGAATACGGCGCGTGGGCGCGTTCCATCACCTGGCGGGCGGCGTCGACGAGCGCGGAGGAGCCGACGACCTGGTCGGAGTAGGAGTTGCGCAGGATGCGCTCGGGCTGGATCGCCAGCGCCTCCGTCAGGCGGGTGACGCGTTCGAGCTCGTCGGCCAGGTCGGAGTCCGCGGTCGCGACGCCCTCGAGCTCGAGGAAGTTCCCGAGGTCCTTGACCTTGTCGAGGTGGATGCGCACGTTCTGCCACAGCAGCAGGTGACGCTCCTTCTCGACCACCGCGAGCGTGCCGAGGCTCGCTTCCAGGGCGGCTTTCAGCGCCCCGGGGTCCTCGATCGGGATCAGCCGGTACCGGCTCTCGCGCGCCTCGTCGGCGTCGACGCGGTCGTACTGGATCAACACGGCGCCCCCGGGGTCCTCCTCACGCAGTTTGAGGCGACCGGTGGTGACGCGGAAGTAGGTGTCCCGCTGGCGCAGGAGCCCACGATCGCGAGCGCCGAGGCCGAGAACGACGGCCAGTGAGCGCTCGGGGTCCGGGTCCGACGCCTTGAGCTCGATGTTGCGGCGCGGCGCGGCCATGGGCCCGACACTAGTACGTTCCTGCGCATGGATGGGGTGACGGTGGTCGATCACGTGCTGCTGCGGCGGCTGCTCTCGATCCTGCGTGACAAGGACACGCCGCATCGCGTGTTCCGCGAGACCATGACCGACGCGGCGCTGATCCTCGGGTATGAGGCGATGCGCGGGCTGCGCGGTGCCGAGGTCTCGGTCCAGACGCCGCTGGAGACCACGTCGGGCGTGCGGTTGGCCGACGAGGTGTTCGTCGTGGCGATCCTGCGCGCGGGGCTGGGGCTGGTGGACGGGTTCCTGCGGCTCGTGCCCGAGGCGCGGGTCGGGCATCTCGGGATGTACCGCGACGAGGAGGCCCTGCGGCCGGTCGGGTACTACGAGAACATCCCGTCCGGGGTCGAGGACGCCGAGGTGTTCGTCGTGGACCCGATGCTCGCGACGGGCGGGTCGGGCGTGCAGGCGGTCGCGCGTCTGAAGCGCGCGGGCGCTCAGCGGCTGCACTTCGTCTGTCTCGTGGCCGCGCCCGAGGGCGTCGCCGCGCTCCGCGAGGCGCACCCGGATGTCTCGATCATCACGGCCGCGATAGACCGGGAATTGGACGAAACCGGTTACATCCGCCCTGGGCTTGGAGACGCGGGCGACCGGATCTTCGGCACCGATCGCTGAGGTTTGTTGGACGCGAACAAACGGGTTATCGTTGGTCTGGTCCCTCCCTGACCAAGAGGACTTTTCCATGGCTTATATGCAGTGCCCCGAGTGCAAGCTGACCGTGCCTGCCACGGCGACCTACATGCGCGGTGATCAGTGCCCGCGCTGCTTGACCACGATGGAACCGCGCGACCGGTTCCGATCTCCGATGGTGTCGGCGCCTGAGCGGCCGATGCCGCCGTCGGCGGCCCCTCCCGCTTAAGCCAATCCTTCAGTCGGGTCGGGGCGTGGATGGCTACCCTTGCCGACCGCCATGCGCCGATACCTCCTCACGCTGCCACTCCTGCTCGCCGTGTTCGCCTTCGCGGCGTGCGGTGACGACTCCTCATCCTCGAGCGAATCCGCCGCCGCGCCCACCGAGACCGCCACCGAGGCGCCGACTGAAGCGCCCACGGAGGCGGCGACCGAGGCGCCCACCGACGCGGCGGGCGCGATCAAGGAGGGCGACGCGGGCGTGAAGGTGAGCGGCAAGCTCGGCGCCGAGCCGAAGATCACGGTGCCGAAGGGCGGCACCGCGCCGACCACCCTGATGATCAAGGACATCAAGAAGGGCACCGGCCCGAAGGCGACGGCCGGTCAGAGCGTCGACATGCAGTACTCGGGCGTGCTGTTCCAGGACGGCACCAAGTTCGACGCGTCGTGGGACCGCGGCGGCCAGCCGTTCACGTTCACGCTCGGCGCCGGCATGGTCATTCCCGGCTGGGATCAGGGCATCGCCGGCATGCAGAAGGGCGGTCGCCGCCTGCTGATCATCCCGCCGGAGTTGGGGTATGGCGCCCAGGGCAGCGGGCCGATCCCCCCGAACGCCCCGCTCGTCTTCGTCGTCGACCTCGACGCGATCAAGGCGCCTAAGTAGCTTCCTCGGCCGCCCCTTCGGCGGCCAACACGGCGCCCATCAGGGTGCCGAGCAGGAGCCCGTGGAGCGCCTCGCGGGCGAGGTCGCGATCGTGCGCGATCCAGTCCAGGCAGGCGCCGTCCATGAACCCCAGCCACCCGCGCACGGCCGTCCTCAGCGCGGGTGAGGCCGGCCCGTCCCCGCGCAGCCCGTCGACGATGCGCTGCGCGGTGTCCCCGCGCACGCGGTCGAGCATCGCCCGCACCTCGGACACCGCTCCCGCCGAGCGGATCATCTTGTCGTAGCTGCTCGCGTTCTCCTCGATCCAGCCCAGGTAGGCGTCGAGCGAGCCGGCGAGCTGCTCGAACGGCTCGAGCGCCGGATCCGGCGCCGTGCGCGCCGCCAGCTCCTCCGCTTTCTCCTCCAGCGTGGCGACGAAGTACGCCTCCTTGGAGGGGAAATAGTGGTACAGGAGCGCCTTCGAGATCCCCGCTTCCTTGGCGATCTTCGCCATCGACAGCTCGTCGTACGCGAAGCGGGTGAACAGGTCCGCGCCGAGCTCGAGCAGCCTGCGCCGCCGCTCGTCGACGTCCAGGCGCGTGTAGGCGGGCTCGGGGGTCACGTATCGAACATTAGCTGACCATCGGTCGACAAGTTGGTAACCGTCGGTCAACAAGAGTGTATGGTGCCGGTATCGACCGACGGTCAACAAAGGAGTGGTGATGGTCGCAGAGGATCGGCTCGCAGCGCTTGAGGAACGCGTCGCACGACTGGAGGAGCACCCGCCGGCACGACGCCGGGCGTGGTGGGAGGACGACCAGGCCAGTGCGGCCGCGCCGCGCACGGGCGCGGAGTACGTGGCGGCGGCCCGCGCCGCGGAGCGCCTCGCCCCGCCGCACGCGGGCCCGGAGTACGTGGGGGCACCGCCCGCCGCGAGGGCCTCGCAGGCCCCGCCCGTCTGGGCGCGTGGCGCCGCGTCGATGTCCGGCCGCGCCTCCACGCCGCTCATCCCGGTCCGCCCCGTCCCGGCCAAGCTCTCGCCCGAGGCGCCCAAGCGTGACTTCGAGGACTTCGTCGGCGGCAGCCTGCTCGCGTGGCTGGGCGGTGTCGCCGTCCTCGCCGGGCTCGCGTTCCTGCTGACGATCGCGGTCTCGCGCGGGTGGATCGGCGAGGGCGCGCGCACGGCGCTCGCCGGCGTCGTCTCCGCCGGGCTGCTCGGCGCGGGCGTGTGGCTGCGCGAGCGCAAGGGTCAGACCGAGGCGTCGCTCGCCGCGGCCGCGGTCGGCATCGCGGGACTGTTCGGCACGCTCGTCGTCGCCGGCCCCGTCTACCACCTCGTTCCCGTCCCACTCGCGTTCGCCGGCGCGTTCGCCACCGGCGCGTTCGCGACGTGGCTCGCGATCCACTGGCGCGCGCAGGTCATGGGCTGGCTCGGCCTGCTCGGCGCGCTGTCGGCACCCACCGCGCTGGCCGCGTTCGACGGCGGCGGCATGGTCTTCCTCGCGATCGCGTTCGCGGCGACGATCGGCGTCGTCAGCTCCCAGCGCTGGACGGACCTCGGCGTCTTCGCGTACGTCGTGACGACGATGCAGTGGGTCACGTGGGTCGCGTTCGACACCGCCTCGCTGCCGGCGCTGATCGTCTTCGGCGCGCTGACCGCCGCGTTCGCGCTCGGGATCGAGTTCAACCGCCGCGGCGCGCACCCGGTCGTCATCGGCCCGCGCCCGCGCCTGCACACCCACCCGCTGGCCGTCACCCTGCTCGCCCTCAACGCCACCACGCTCGCCGCGGTCGGCTGGGGCGCCCTGGACGGCGAGCCGTGGCTCGTCGGGCTCGCGCTCGCGCACATCGGGCTCGGTCTCGCCCTGACGCACGTCAGGCGGATCTCCCGCGAGCTCGCGCTGATCGTCCTCTCGATCGGCGTCGTGCTCGCCAACATCGCGTTCGCGTCGATCGCGACGGGCCTGCCGCTCGTGCTCGGCTGGGCGCTCTCCGCGCTGCCGTTCGCCGCCCTCCTCGGCGCCCGCTCGGACACGCCGAGCCCGTTCACCAAGCTCGTCGACACCGTCATCGGCCCCGCCGACGACGAGGCCGCCCGCCGCGCGGACCGCATCCTCGCGATCGGCGGCCTGCTGGGCCAGATCGCGCTCTCCGCCTTCCAGGGCCTGGCGTTCGACGCGCCCGTCACGCAGCTGAGCGGCCCGCTCGCTTCGGGTACGGCGCTGGCCGCAGCGGGCGCGATCGCCGTCGTCGCCTGGGCCTGCGGCCGGCTCGCCGGCCAGCGCTACCGGATCTGGCTCGACACGCTCGCGCTGACCGCCGTCGCGCATTTCACGGGCCTGGCGCTCGAGGGCGCCGCGCTCGCCGCCACGCTCGCCGCCGAGGCGCTCGCGCTCGCCGCCTTCGCGCGCCGCCACGACGATCCGTACGCCGCCTGGGCGGCCGCGGGCTTCGCGCTCCTGAGCCTCACCCACACGCTCGGCACGCTGGCGACGCCGGACGCGCTGTTCGTGGGCCTCGACGCCCCGCTCGCCGCCGCCGGTGGCCTCGCCGCGTCCGCCGCCGCGCTGTTCATGGTCAGCCGCGTCGACCTGCGCATCCCGGACGGCCGGCGAATCCTCGAGACCGCCGCCGCCGTGACCGTGCTGTACCTGGCGAGCGTGGAGGTCGTCACGGCCGCCGGGCCGACCCTCACGGGCCAGACGCTGCTGAGCGTCCTGTGGGCGCTCGCGGGTGTCGGCGCGCTGATCCGCGGCCTGGTGATCGACGACCGGCAACTGCGCCAGGCCGCGTTCGCCCTGCTCGCGCTGACCGTCTCGAAGGTCTTCCTCTACGACCTCGCGTCGCTGGAGTCGCTGTATCGCGTCGGGTCGCTGGTCGGGCTCGGGCTGCTGCTGTTGTGCGGCGCGTTCGCGTGGCAGCAGGTGCGCCCGAACGGGGCGAAAGCGCGCTGACGCGCCCTACAGTTGGCGTGTTGACCCAGCCTCCGCACGACCCACGCCCCGCGACCTCCGACGACGAGGAGCTGCTCGAGGCCGAGACCACCGCGGTCCTCTCCGAGTTCACGGATGCGCAGCGCCTGCTGCGCATCCAGGACGAGCTGCGGGCCGGCTTTCGCGCGCTCTCGCACGTGGGCAAGGCGGTCTCGATCTTCGGCTCCGCCCGCACGCCGCGCGACCATCCCCGCTACGAGGCCGCGCGGCGCCTCGCCCGTCAGCTGGGCGAGGAGGGCTACGCGATCGTCACGGGCGGCGGGCCGGGGATCATGGAGGCGGCCAACCGGGGCGCCCGCGAGGCGGGGGCGATCTCGGTCGGGCTCGGCATCGAGCTGCCGCACGAGCAGTCGCTGAACGAGTACGTCGACGTCGGCGTGACGTTCCATTACTTCTTCACCCGGAAGGTGATGTTCGTCCGCTACGCGAGCGGGTTCGTCGTCTTCCCGGGCGGGTTCGGGACGTTGGACGAGGCCTTCGAGGCGGCGACGCTGCGCCAGACGCAGAAGATCCGCTACTTCCCGATCGTCCTGTTCGACTCGGCGTACTGGAGCGGGCTGACCGACTGGCTCGAGAACACGGTCCGGCGCGATGGGAACGTCGTCGAGGACGACGTCCGCTCGCTCGTGGTCACGGACTCGTTCGCCGACGTGCGAGCCGAGCTCGACGCGATCGAGCACCGGCGGCCGCGGGTCGCCCCGCGGCGCGCCGCCTGAGGCTCAGGCGGCGGGAACCCAGTCGCCGTCGCGGCGACCGAGGACGACGCGGTGGTGGGTGCCGCTCGCGGTGACGTCGAAGACCGCCTGGTCCTCGTCGGTCCCCGGGCGGTCGATCACCTCGACCAGCGTCAGCTCCTGGGGCTCGGCGCCGAACTGCTCGGTGCTGATCCGGCGCACGGCGGCCTCCAAGACCCCGCGGTCCCAGCCGCGGTCGGTGGCCGCGGCGTTGGCGAGGTCGCGGTCGACCTGAGCCAGAGCTCGCTCGAACGCGGGGCGTGAGCGGGCGAGCTGGCGGTTGCGGGCGTAGATGCCGCCGCCGATCAGTACGGCGAAGACGACCAGGATGATGAGCCAGAGCATGAAGAGAGTATGAGCGCCTTTAGTTCAAAACTGCGCGAGATTGCAGATGCGCGCCGACCTTGCGCTTGACGCGTTGAAGCGCATTGTCCACCGTCTTGCAGTCGCAGCCCAGCTTCTCGCCGATCGACGTGTAGGAGTAGCCGTCGAGGTAGAGGCCGAGGACCCGCGACTCGAGCTCTGAAAGGACCGTCGACAGGCAGGCCACGAGCGAGCGCAGCTCCTCGGAGGAGATGACCTGGTTGACCGGGTCGTGCACGGTCGAGCCGGGGAGCATCTCGTCGAGGCTGGGCTCTGACTCCGAGGACCCGGCCGGCGTCGCGCTGAACGACACGTAGCCGTTGAGCGGGGTGTGCTTGTTGCGCGTCGCGGTCTTGACCGCGGTGATGATCTGGCGGGTGATGCAGAGCTCCGCGAAGTTGCGGAACGACGACTCGCGGTCCGGGCGGAAATCCCGGATCGCCTTGTAGAGGCCGACCAGGCCTTCCTGGATCAGATCCTCGCTGTCGCCGCCGACCAGGAAGTAGGACGACGCCTTCAACCGCACGAAGGAGGCATAACGCCGAACCAACCGGTCGTACGCGTCATGGCTTCCCTGTCGCGCCAGTGCGAGGAGGTAACCATCATCAAGCTGAAGTTGAGCTTGAGACTTTGTGGGTGAGAGTCTAGCCACGAGCGCATGCCCTTCTCAGCCCATTCCCAGGGCTGAATCGCTTGTGGCGCACACCTCCCGCGGCGCCGAATGACCGAGAGCTTGAGGGTCATCGCTTACCCTCAAGCTCACGTTTATGTGGGCGAGGTTGGCACGCTTATGTCGAGGTGTCAAGCCGCTGCTGCAACATCTCGTACAGAAGGACCGCTGCCGTGGCGCTCACATTGAGCGACTCGATGCGGCCGAGCAGCGGCAGTGCGACGAGGTCGTCGCACATCGACGCAACCCGCGGTCGCAGGCCTTTGCCCTCGGCCCCGAGGACCGCCACGACGCCGCCCGTGTAGTCCGGCTGGTCGTAGCTCGTCGTGCCGCCGGCCGCCGCGCCGTAGACCCAGCATTCCTTCTCCTTGGCCTCGGCCAGGAAGTCCGCGAGGTTCTTCACGCGGCAGATCGGGATGTGCTCGACCGCGCCCGCCGACGCCTTGCACACGGCGGGGGTGACCTCGGCGCTACGGCGCTCGGGGATCACGACCGCGGTCGCGCCCGCGGCTTCTGCGGTGCGGCAGATCGCGCCGAGGTTCTGCGGGTCGGTGATCTCGTCGAGCGCGACGAACAGCGGGGCGTCGATGTTCGCGAGCAACTCGGTCGCGTCGGAGTACGGGTACGGGTCCACGAGCGCGCAGACGCCCTGGTGGGCGTCGCTCTCGGCCCGCTCCTCGATCTCCTCGGCCGTGGCGATCGTCACCTTCGCCGATCCCCACCCCTCGGCGGACGTCGCCCAGATCCGGTGCACCTTGCGCTTGCCCCGCAGCGCCTCCCGGACCGGGTTGCGCCCGTAGATGACCATCCGCCGCGAAGTGACCGCCCCTTCGGGGATCGGCGGCGCCGTGTCCGGCGCCCGAGCGCCGCTGTGGGACTCCGCGAACCCCCGCCCGTCGTCGACGAACGCCGGCCCACCGGGCCGCGCGCTGCCGCCCCGGGCCTCGGGTCCGGGCACGGCCCGGCCGCCGGAGAAGGACCCGCCGCCGGCGCCGCGGGAACCGCCGCCCGGCCGACCGCCACGAGGCGCGGCCCCG
>NZ_JAPDOD010000027.1 GCF_027587205.1 Solirubrobacter ginsenosidimutans | reverse complement strand
GGACGCCGCTCCGCCGGCGCCGGCCGAGCCGCTGCCGAGCGTGCCGCTCGCGGCACCGCCATGGGCGGCACCCGCCGTTGCTCCGCTGTGCGCGCCGCTCGCCGCGCCGCCGGTCCCGCCCCCGAGCGCTGCGCCGCCACCGGCCGCCCCGCCCGCGGCGGTCACGCCTTTCGCGGTCGCCGCGGCCAGGATCGCGGCCTTGAGGCCCAGCGCTGGGGCGACCGGGAGGATCGATGCGAGGCCCGCGCGCTGGGTCGCGACGGCGGCGCGGTAGGCCTGGCAGGGTTCGCAGAGCCGGAGGTGGCGGCGCAGCGGGCCGCGGCGGAGGGCGCCGCCGCGGGCGACCGCCAGCTCCTCGCGGATCGTCGCGCATGGGGTGGTGCGGGCGTCGCGCTCGGCCATCAGCTCGGCGCGGGCTTGGAAGACGAGGGCCTTGACCTTGCCGGTCGGCACGTCGATCGCCTGCGCGATCTCCGCCTGCGAGAGCCCGCCCAGCTCGAAGAGCACGAGTGCCGCGCGCTGGTCCTCGGGCAGGCGGGCGAGGTCGCCGACGAGTTCGCGCAGGTCGGCGCGCAGTTCGACGCCGTCGGCGAGCCCGTCGAACGACGGCGCCACCTCGTCCAGCGGCACCGCGACGGCCTTGCGCGCCGCCAGCATCGAGAGGCAGCGGTTGCGGGCGATCGCGTAGAGCCACGGCCGGACCGCGTCGGGAAGCTGGCCGGAACGCAGCGCGCCGTGGGCGCGCAGGAAGGTCTGCTGGAGCGCGTCCTCGCCATCCTCGGTCGAGCCGAGCATGTGGCGGCAGAAGGACAACAACGCCCGATGGTGGCGGTCGTAGAGGACCTCGAAGGCGGCCTCGTCGCCGCGGGCGACGCGGGCGGCCAGGCGGGAGTCGTCGAGCTTTTCGAAGCGCCAGGACATGTTGATCGCTCGACCCTCCCCGAGCGGGGTTGGGAAGTCCTTGGGATTTCCCAAGGCCTCGTGGTCACGTGGGCGCGCGACACCAGTGATGGAGACCTTCACCCGCACCGCGAGGTTGGTCACGACCGCCGGAAAGTGGCGCGCGCACGCTCACCCGCGCGCCGAGAGACGACTTACTCGTGCTCTACACGGCTAAGTCGACTCTCGTTCAGCGGCCGATGGCGTAGCCCTGCATCCCGCGCGGGTTCGCGGCACCGTGCAGCAACCCGTCGGGCGAGCGCGAGATCGCGCTCAACCGCCCGTGCTCCCACTCCGAGCCCACGACGACGTCATGCCCGCGCGCCCGCAGCGCGGCCACCGTCGCCTCCGGCACCCGCGCCTCGACCTCCACCTGCCGCGGCGACGCGGCGCGCGGATAGAACGAGCTCGGGAAGTGGGTGGTGTGGAACATCGGCGCGTCGATCGCGGCCTGCAGGTCGAGCCCGTAGACGGCGTGGGCGAGGAAGAACTCCAGCGACCACTGATCCTGCTGATCGCCCCCTGGAGTGCCGAACGCCAGCACGGTCTCGTCCGAGCGCAAGGCCAGCGACGGCGAGAGCGTCGTCCGCGGCCGCCGCCCACCCACCAGCGACGCACCCAGTCCGTCCTCGAGCCAGAACATCTGCGCGCGCGTCCCAAGGCAGAAGCCGAGACCTTCAATCGCCGGCGAGCTCTGCAGCCAGCCGCCGCTGGGCGTCGCCGAGATCAGGTTGCCGAAGCGATCGGCGACGTCGAGGTGGCAGGTGTCGCCGCGGGTCGGCTCGCCCACGCCCGCGCGGGCGTCCGCACCCGCGTGGACCGTCGGCACGCGCCCATCGAGCCCGGGGCGCAGCTCGCCTGAAGCGTCAGCCCCGATCAGGGCCCGCCGCTCCTCCGCGTACGCCCGCGAGAGCAGCGTGTCCAACGGCACGTCGGCCGAGTCGCCGTACCAGGCGTCGCGATCGGCGAACGCGAGCTTCGCGCCCTCGACCACGCCGTGCAGGTGCTCGACGCCGAGGAACGGCCCGAGGTCCGCCCCGTCGAGCATCGCCAGCTGCTGGAGCAGGACCGGCCCCTGGCCCCACGGCCCGGTCTTGAAGACCGTCCAGCCGCCGAAGTCGAGCGACACCGGCGCTTCGTACGACGCCGAGAACCCGGCGAGATCGTCGCCCGACAGAACACCCGCGTGCGCAACACCCGTGCTGTCGACCGCCGGCACTCCGACGGCCGCGACGATCGCCTCGGCCACCCACCCGCGGTACCACGCCTCGCGCGCCGTGTCGATCCGCGCCTCGCGCGTGTCCCCGCCCGACCGCGCGAGCCGCGCGTAGGTCTCGGCCAGCACCGGGTTGCGCAGCCGCGCGCTCGGCTGCCAGAGCGCGTGCGAGGTCTCCCAGCTCGGCTCCAGCGCGGCGATCGCGCGAAGGATGCCGGGCGTCGCCGGGAACCCGTCCCGCGCGTAGCCGATCGCGAAGGCGAGCACGTCGGCGAGCTCCCAGGTCCCGTGGTCGCGCAGGAGCAGCAGCCAGGCGTCGAACGAGCCCGGCACGCAGGCGGCGAGGTAGCCGGTCCCCGGAACGAGCTCCAGCCCCAGCGCCCGGTAGGAGGCCACCGACGCCGCGGCGGGCGCCGGTCCCTGCCCGCAGAGCACCTGCGGCACCCCGTCCTTCCAGAAGAGCAGCGGCAGATCCCCGCCCGGACCGTTCATGTGCGGCTCGACGACCTGCAGCGCGAAACCGGCCGCCACCGCCGCGTCGAAGGCGTTCCCGCCGCGCTCGAGCACCGCCATCCCGGCCGCGGAGGCCAGCCAGTGGGTCGAGGCGACCATGCCGAAGGTGCCGGAGAGCTCAGGCCGTGTCGTGAAGGGCATCCACCCGGAACGCTAGCCTCCGGCGGCGAAATGACGCTGATCGACGGTAAGGCCATCGCCCAACAGGTCCGCGCCGAGGTGCGCGACGAGGTCGCGGCGTGGGTCGCGCAAGGCCACGAACCGCCCGGCCTGGCGACGGTGCTGGTGGGCGACGACGCGGCGAGCGCGATCTACGTCGGCGGCAAGCAGAAGGCGAGCAACGAGGTCGGCATCCGCCCGTTCGACCTCCGCCTCCCGCAGGACGCCTCGCACGACGAGGTCCGCGCGACGATCCACGAGCTCAACGCCAACCCGGCGGTCAACGGCATCCTGCTGCAGCTGCCCACACCGCCGCAGGTCGACGGCCCCGCGCTGACGACCGAGATCGACCCGCGCAAGGACGTCGACGGCCTCACGCCGATCTCGACCGGCCTGCTGAGCAAGGGGCTGCCCGGCCTGCGGCCGTGCACGCCGAGCGGGTGCATGGAGCTCCTTCGCCGCCACGACGTGCAGCTCGAGGGCGCCGAGGCGGTCGTCGTGGGCCGCTCCGACCTCGTCGGCAAGCCGATCTCGGCCATGCTCCTCGCCGCCAACGCCACCGTCACCACCTGCCACTCGCGCACGCGGGACCTGGCGGAGGTCTGCCGCCGCGCGGACGTCCTGATCGCCGCGGTGGGCGTCCCGGAGCTGATCAAGGGCGACTGGATCAAGGAGGGCGCCGTGGTCATCGACGTGGGCATGAACCGCACGCCCGAAAAGCTCGCCGGCGACGTAGAGTTCGACTCCGCCGTCGAGCGCGCGTCGCTGATCACGCCCGTGCCCGGCGGCGTCGGCCCGATGACGATCGCGATGCTCCTGCGCAACACCCTCGAAGCCGCGAAGGCCGCGGCCTAGCGCGATGCGCCGCGCGGAGCCGATCGCCGGCCTCGGCGGCGTCCTGCTGCTCGTCTCGCTGTTCCTGCCCTGGTACATGCCGAACCTGCCGACGGCGCTCGACGGCGCGACGTTGCAGGTCAAGCAGTTCACGCTCGTGGTCGAGAGCGTCACGGCGTGGCAGGCCTTCACGGTCACCGACATCCTGCTGGCCGTCATCGCACTGCCGGCGATCCTCGTCCCGGTCATCTCGGTCACGACGAGCGGCCCGGCCAAGTCGATCGGCATCGCGGTGATCGCGAGCGCGACCGGCTGGCTCGCGATCCTGCTCGTCGTGTTCCGGCTGCTCGACCCGCCCGGCCCCAACGGCGCCGCCGACCTGCGCTACGGCGCCTGGCTCGCCCTCGCCGGCGCGATCCTCGCCTGGGTTGGGAGCTGGCTGAGCATGCGCGACGAATCGACCCCGGGCGCCGTCGCCCCCGACGTCCCGCGCCGCCCCGTCCCGGGCTGACGCGCCGGTTCGAATCCCCGGATCGGGCTCCGCCGCCACACCCGCCTAACATCAGCGCCAATGCTGAGTCGCGATCAGGTACTGCACGTTGCCCGCCTCGCCCGCCTCGAACTCACCGACGAGGAGGTCGAGCGCTTCGGCGGCGAGCTCTCCAAGGTGCTCGATCACATCGAGCTGATCGGCGAGCTCGGCGACCTTGCGGACGTCCCACCCACCTCCCACGTCATCGACGTCGAGAACGCGCTGCGCGCCGACGAGCCGCGCCCGTCACTTCCGCGTGAGAAGGCGCTGGAGAGCGCGCCGGACATGGCCAACAGCGGGTTCCGCGTGCCGAGCCCGGGTGCCGCATGAGCATGCTCGAGCTGACGGCCGCCCAGGCCGCCGCCGCGATCAAGTCGGGTGAGCTCGACGCCGCCGAGTACTTCGCCTTCTACCGCGACCGCGCGGAGAAGGACGCCTTCAACTCCTTCACCTGGGTCGCGGAGGAGACGCCGGAGCAGGACACGGACAGTGCCTTCGCGGGCGTGCCGATCGCGATCAAGGACCTCTTCGCCACCGAGGGCATCCCGAGCCAGGCCGGCTCGAAGATCCTCGAGGGCTACCGCCCGCCCTACACGGCGACGTCGGTGCGCAACCTCAAGGCCGCCGGCGGCACGCTGCTGGGCAAGACCAACCAGGACGAGTTCGCGATGGGCTCCTCCACGGAGAACTCGGCGTACGGGCCGACGTTGAACCCGTGGGACACGACCCGCGTCCCGGGCGGCTCCAGCGGCGGCAGCGCGGCGAGCGTCGCCGCGGGCACCGCGCCGTGGTCGATCGGCACCGACACCGGCGGCTCGATCCGCCAGCCCGCCGCGCTGTGCGGGATCGTCGGCCTCAAGCCCACCTACGGCGCGATCAGCCGCTACGGCATGATCGCCTTCGCCTCCTCGCTCGACCAGGCGGGGACGTTCACCCGCGATGTCACCGACACCGCGCTGCTGCTCTCCGGCATGGTCGGCCCCGACCCGTGTGACAGCACGAGCATCGGCCTGCCCGAGCCGGTCAAGCTGCCGACCGCGCGCGACCTCAAGGGCATCCGCCTCGGCGTGCCGGAGGAGCTCTCAGGCGAGGGCATCGAGCCCGGCGTCCTCGCAGCGTTCAACGACACGCTCGACAAGGCCCGGGCGCTCGGCGCGACCGTCGAGACGATGCACCTCCCGCACGCCCCGCACGGCCTCGCCGCGTACTACCTGCTGGCGCCCGCCGAGGCATCCTCGAACCTCGCCCGCTACGACGGCGTGCGGTTCGGCTTCCGCGCCAAGGACACCACCGGCGGCCTGCTCGGGATGTACACCAAGACGCGCGAGGAGGGCTTCGGCGCCGAGGTCAAGCGGCGCATCATGCTCGGGACCTACGCGCTCTCGAGCGGCTACTACGACGCCTACTACGCCAAGGCACAGAAGGTCCGCACGCTGATCGCCCGGGACTTCACGAACGCCTGGGAGAACTTCGACTTCGTCGTCACCCCGACCGCGCCGGGCGTCGCCTTCGAGCTCGGCGCCAAGACCGCGGACCCGCTCGCCATGTACCTCAACGACTTCTGCACCGTGCCGATGTCACTCGCCGGCATCCCTGGCATCTCGATCCCCAACGGGCTCTCCGACGGCCTGCCGGTGGGCTTTCAGATCGCCGGCCCGGCCTTCAGCGAGAACCGCCTGCTCGACGCCGCGTACGCGCTCGAACAGGCGATCGGCTTCGACGGATCCGGAGCGTTCGCATGAACTACGAACCTGTCATCGGCCTCGAGATCCACGTCCAGCTCAAGACCCGCACGAAGATGTTCTGCGGCTGCGAGCTGAGCTTCGGCGAGGAGCCCAACACCCGCACCTGCCCGGTCTGCCTCGGCCTCCCCGGCACGCTGCCGGTGACCAACGCGCAGGCCGTGACCTACGGGATCATGATGGGCCTCGCCCTCGGCTGTGAGATCGCGCCGCGCTCGATCTTCCACCGCAAGAACTACTTCTATCCGGACCTGTCCAAGGGCTACCAGATCTCCCAGTACGACATCCCGCTCTGCCTGGGCGGGCATCTGGGCGACGTGCGCATCCACCGCATCCACCTCGAGGAGGACGCGGCCAAGCTCGTGCACGTGGGCGAGTCGGGGCGCATCCACGGCTCTGACAGCTCGATCGTCGACTACAACCGCGGCGGCACGCCGCTGGCGGAGATCGTCACCGAGCCCGACATCCACTCGGCCGAGCAGGCCCGCGACTGGCTGCAGCTGCTGCGCGAGACGCTGCGCCAGCTCGGCGTCTCGGACGTGAACATGGAGGAGGGCTCGCTGCGCTGCGACGCCAACGTCTCCATCCGCCCGGTCGGCACCACCGAGCTGGGCACCAAGACCGAGCTGAAGAACATGAACTCGTTCCGGTTCGTGATGCAGGGCATCAACGCCGAGATCGCCCGCCAGACGGCGCTGCTGGAGGCCGGCGAGGCGGTGACGCAGGAGACGCTGCACTTCGACCCGGTCAGCGGGCGGATCAGCTCGCTGCGCTCCAAGGAGGAGGCGCACGACTACCGCTACTTCCCGGAGCCCGACCTCGTCCCGCTGGTGCCGACGCCGGAGATGCTGGAGACCGCCCGCCGCGCGATCCCCGAGCTCCCGGCCGAGCGCACCGCGCGCTACGTCGAGACCTTCGGCCTGGCCGAGGACACCGCGCACCTGTTCGCGTTCGAGCCCGAGTGGGGCGAGTACTTCGAGCGGGCCGCCGACGGCGCTCCGGACCCGAAGGCCACCGCGATCTGGGTGACGGAACTGCGTTCCCGCGACGGCGCGTCGGTCGAGCCCGCGTCGCTGGCCAAGCTCGTGACGCTGGTGGGCGCCAAGACGGTCACCGCGGCGGCGGGCCGGACGATCCTCGACAAGCTGGTCGCCGAAGGCGGCGACCCGGCCGAGATCGCCGAGCGCGAGGGCCTGACCGCGATGGAGGACAGCGGCGAGCTGGAAGCGATCGTCGCCAAGGTCATCTCCGAGAACCCGGACGTCGTCGAGCGCATCCAGGGCGGCAACGCCAAGGCGATGGGCGCGCTGGTCGGGCCGATCATGCGCGAGACCAAGGGCCGCGCCGACGGCGGCGAGGTCAACCGACTCTTGCGTAGTGCCCTCGGTCTCTGACCTAGGCGTCTGGAAGACCCCGTGCGAGCCCGCTCCGCGACTGGCGGAGCGGCTCGGGCTCCGCGCGGGCGATCTGTGGATCAAGCGCGACGACTGGCTCGGCCTGGGCGGCGGCGGGAACAAGCTGCGCAAGCTCGAGCACCTGTGCGGTGAGGCGGTCGCCGCGGGCGCGACGACGCTCGTCACGACCGGCGCCGCCCAGAGCAACTACGCGCGGCTGACGGCGGCGTCCGCCCGCCGGCTCGGGCTGGATGTCGTGCTCGTGCTGCACGCGGGCTCCGGCACGGGGAACCTCACGCTCGACGCCGTGTTCGGCGCCGAGATCGTCTGGGACGGAGACCCGGAGGAGATCGCGGCGCGGCGGCCCGGCGCGGCCGTCCTGCCCTACGGCGGCTCGAGCGCGGTCGGGGCGCGCGGCTACGTGACGTGCGCCGAGGAGATCCTCGAGCAGGTGCCCGGTGTACAGCACGTCGTGGTGGGCGTAGGCTCTGGCGGAACGATGGCGGGGCTCGTTGCCGGGCTCGGCGCCGGGCGAGTGCTCGGCGTCGATACCGGCGCGGTCTCAGACCCCGTCGAGCGGGTGTCGGGCTTCGTCACGGAGCTGGGTGTGAGCGCCGAAGGCCTGCGGATGCGCCTGGACCAGGTCGGTCCCGGCTACGAGCTGCTGACCGACGCGGCGCGCCAGGCGATCTCCGACGCCGGCCGTCTCGAAGGCCTCGTGCTCGACCCGGTCTACACCGCCAAGGCGATGGCGGGGCTCGCCGCCGCGGTGCGCGACGGCGACATCAAGCCGGGGGAGAAGACCGTGTTCGTCCACACCGGCGGCCTGCCAGGCCTCTTCGGCCACCCGCTCGCGGCCGAGCTGGCGACCCTCGTCATGCCGTGAGCGTCGGGTTTCTCGCGCTGTACGCGAGAAACTCGACGGTCGTTTCGCTCAGCAGTCCTCGTAGCCCTCGGTCGGGGCGGGTTTCTCGCCGCCGTCGGCGCCCGGGCGCTGGGTCGGGTGGGCGCACAGCCAGGCGTGCGCCTCGGCCGCGGTCAGCGGCTTGGTGTCGTAGTCCTGTGGACCCTCGTCGATGACCACGATCCCGTTCGGACCCGCCAGCGCGGCAGACATGGTGGCGCCGTCGACCAGCTCACCGCTCGGGAGGAAGCACGCGAGCGGGTGACCGGCGTCGGTGCCGCAGCGCGCGGTCACGCCCGCGGTCGCGAGTTTGGCCTCCATCGCGTGGTTGGCCTTCGCCAGCGAGTCCGGATGGCGATGCAGCAGCACCGGGCCGCCGTCCTTCGAGAACGGGTTGTGCGCGTAGTACGTCCACTCCGGCACGGTCGGGACGCCGGCGTCGATCTTCGGCGTCGACCAGATCACGCCGGTCGCGGCGGCGACGGCGGTCGAGCCGCCCAGCAGCGCGATGACCGCGAGCCCCGCGGCCCAGAGGCGACGGCCACGGCGACGGCGCGCGTCGCGGGCGATCGCCGGCAGCAGCGCGGCACGGACGGCGGCGACGTCGGAATCCACGCTCATGACACGGCTCCTTCGGGAGTGAGGTTGGCGCCGCGCTCGCGGCGCAGCTCGCGCAGGCCGCGGGACACCCGCAGGCGCGCGGCGGGGGAGGAGCAGCCGAGGCGCCGGCCGAGTTCCTCGTAGTCGAGCTGCTCGACGACCCGCAGCAGCACGGCGGCGCGCGTGCCCTCCGGCAGCAGGGCCAGCCGGGCGCTCAGCTCACCGCGCAGGGCGACGGCGTCGAGGCGCGCGTCCGCCTCGTCGTAGACGGCCGGCTCGAGCAGGATCCCGAGCTTCCGGCGCGCCCGGTCCTCGACCGCGAGCCGCCGGTAGTAGCCGAACAGCAGGTGCTGCGCGATGCCGAACACCCAGGTCTGCGCCGAGCCGCGCTCGGGTTTGAAGCGCCGGCGTGAGCACCACGCCTCCGCGAACGTCTCCGCCAGCAACTCCTGCGCGGTGTCCGGGTCCGACCGCCGCCGCAGCCACGCGGCCAGCGGCGGGGCGTGCCGGTCATAGAGCTCCGCGAACGCGGCCTCGTCGAGCATGCCCCTTATTGGCTCAGCCCGGCAATTGTGTTTCCTGGACGAGCAGCGCGACCTGGACGCGGTTCTCGACTTCGAGCTTCACCAGCAGCCGGGACACGTGCGCCTTGACGGTCGCCACGCTCATGTGCAGCTCGGCCGCGATCTCGGCGTTGGCGGCGCCGCGTCCCACCGCGCACGCGACCTCGCGCTCGCGGGCGCTCAACCCCTCCAACCGCGCCCGCGCCGCCTCGCCCCGCCCGCCGTCGTCGCCCGCGACCAGCGCGATCAGGCGCCGGGTCACGGTCGGCGAGAGCATCCCCTCGCCGGCGTGCACGTGCTCGATCGCCCGCACGATCTCCGGCGGTGGCGTGTCCTTGAGCAGGAACCCGGCAGCGCCCGCCCGCAGAGCCCGCAGGACCAGTTCGTCGGCGTCGAAGGTCGTCAAGACGATCACGGACGGGGGCGAGGGCTGGGCGCGCAGCAGCCGCGTCGCCTCGATCCCGTCGACGACGGGCATGCGGATGTCCATCAGCACCACGTCGGGGCGGTGGCGGTCGACCGCGGGAAGCACCTCGCGCCCGTCACCCGCCTCACCCACGACCTCGACGCCCGCCGCGCCGGCGAGCATCATCCGCAGGCCGGAGCGCACCATCGCGTCGTCGTCGACGAGCAGGACGCGGATCATGGCGTCCACGGGAGCGTCGCGCGCAGCACGAAGTCGCCGCGCGGGTTGGGGCCGTGCTCGAGCGCGCCGCCGGCCAGCTCGACCCGCTCCGCGAGCCCGATCAGCCCGCTCCCGCCCGGCCCGGCCGCGACCGGGAGGGCGGAGCGCCGGCTGACGATCTCGACCACCAGCGCGTCCTCGGCGGCGACGTGCACCTCGACGGCGGCGGCGGGCGCGTGCTTGCGCGCGTTGGTCAGGCCCTCCTGCACGACCCGGTAGGCCGTGCGCCCGAGCAGGACGTCACCGCCCTGGACGTCGACCTGCGCGCTGACCTTCATCCCCGCCGCGCGCGACTCCTCGATCAGCCGCGGGATCGCGTCCAGCGTCGGCTGCGGCGGGACGACGCCGTCGGCGTCGGACCGCAGGACCCCGATCACCTCGCGCAGCTCCTGCAGCGCCTCGCGGGCGTTGGCGCGGATCACGCCCGCGGCCTCGGCGATCTCCGCCGGGGGCGCATCCGGGCGGAACTCCAGGGCGCCGGCGTGGACGCTGAGCAAGGAGAGCCGGTGGGCGAGCACGTCGTGCATCTCGCCGGCGATCCGCCGCCGTTCGGCCTCACGCGCCTGCTCCACCCGCGCCCGGTGCTCGGCCTCGAGCTGGCGGGTGCGCTCGCGGGCGCTGCGCAGGAGGTCGCGCTGCGCGCGGGTGAACAGGCCCCAGGGGATCACGAAGAGCGTGATCAGCACCGACAACAGGACCGCGAAGACGAACGGCAGGTCGGGGTCCGGGTAGATCAGCGAGAAGACCGTCGAGGCGGCGAGGCCGAGCGCGGTCGTGGCGATCAGGGCGCGCCGCGACCCGCGCAGCGCGACGTTGAAGAGCGCGATCAGCGCGGCGCCGGCCACGAACGCCGAGAACGCGCTGAGCGTGATGGTGAGCACCGCGACGCCGACGGGCCACCGCCGCCGCCACCACAGCGCGATCCAGCCGATCACGCCGCTCGCGACGTCGATCAGCGAGGCCAGGTCACCGTGCTGGTCCTCGGTCGGGCTGAAGACGAGCAGGCCGATCCCGATCGCCAGCAGCATGAACAGCGAGTCGACGAGCCAGTCGCGCGCCGTGCGCTTGGCGCCCGGCTCCTCGAGCAGGGCGCCTGGGAGCATGTAGCGGCGTGCGGTCATCGCACGTCTGAATGTAGGCGCGGACGGCCCGCTCGACCCCCTACTGAAGTCGATCCCGGCATCGACTCACGGCTGATTTCACGCGGCCGCGCAACGTCGATGCTGCCGGCATGATCGAAGCGACAGGACTCACGAAGCGCCTCGGTGGGCGCACCGTGGTGAGCGACGTCTCGTTCCGGTGCGAGCCCGGGACCGTGACCGGGTTCCTCGGACCCAACGGGGCCGGCAAGACCACGACGATGCGGATGCTGGTGGGCCTCTCGGACCCCGAGGCGGGCGGCTCGGCCGTGCTCGGCCGCCACTACCGCGAGCTCGAGAATCCGGGAAAGCGGGTGGGTGTGCTGCTCGATGCCTCAGCGCAGCATCCCGGCCGCCGCGGGCGCGAGGCGCTCGCCGTGTCCGCGCAGATGATGGGCGTGCCGGCGGAGCGCGTCGACGAGCTGCTCGGCGTCGTCGGGCTGGACAAGAGCGCCGCGCGCAAGCGGGTGCGGCAGTACTCGCTGGGCATGCGTCAGCGGCTCGGGCTCGCGCACGCCCTGCTGGGCGACCCCGAGGTCCTGATCCTCGACGAGCCGGCCAACGGGCTCGATCCCGAGGGCATCCGCTGGATGCGCGGCCTGCTGCGCGACTTCGCCGATCGCGGCGGCACCGTCCTGCTCTCCTCGCACCTGCTGCTCGAGGTCGAGGCGGTCGCCGACCGGCTGCTGATCATCGGCCAGGGGCGGATCGTCGCCGACGGCTCCCGCGAGGAGCTGCTCTCCGGCGCGGGCGTGCTCGTGCGGGCGACCGATGCCGAAGAGCTCGCCGCCGCGCTGCAGGCCTCGGACCTGGAGTTCCAGGAGGTCGACGGATCGTTCCTCGTCGACGCGGAAGCGGAGGCGGTCGGCGCGGCCGCGCTGCGCGGCGCGGTGATCCTCACCCACCTCGGCCCGTCCGAAGGGGCCGGCCTCGAACAGCTCTTCTTCGACCTCACCGAGGTGCCGGCATGACCGTTTCGTTCCCGCGGCTGACGCTCGTCGAGCTGCGCAAGATGGTCGACACCCGCGCGGGCTTCTGGTTGCAGCTCACTGTGGCTGCGTTGACGCTGATCGTCGTCGCCGCGCTGTGCATCTTCGGCGACCCCGACGACCTGATCTTCCGCGACCTGCTGGCCCTGGCGACCTTCCCCGCAAGCGTCCTGCTGCCGATCGTGGGCATCCTGCTGGTCAGCTCGGAGTGGTCGCAGCGCACGGCCCTGATCACGTTCACGCTCGTCCCGCGCCGGCTGCGCGTGATGGGCGCGAAGATCGCGGCGAGCGTGGTCCTGGGCGCGGTCGTCCTCGCGCTGGCGATCGTCGTCGCCGCCGTGGCCACCGTGGCCGTCGGCGGGGCCTGGACGCTGGGCGGCGTCGTCTTCCTGCAGATCGCGCTGCTGTGTGTGACCGCGATCCTCACCGGGGTCGCGTTCGGCTCCGCCTTCCTCAGCTCGGCGCCGGCGATCGTCCTGTACTTCGTCCTGCCCTTCGGCTTCGCGGCGCTCGGCTCGATCCCGTTTCTCAATGACGCGGCCCAGTGGCTGGACGTGACGCGCACGACGTCGTCGATGACCGATCGCGCGCTGACCGCCCACGAGTGGGCCCAGTTCGCGGTCTCGCAGGCGGTGTGGCTCGTCCTGCCGCTGGCGATCGGCCTCGTCCGGATCGCCCGCGGCGAGATCCGCGCCGCGTGATCTTGGGCCGCGACGCCGCCTGCGCGTCAGTTCAAGCGACTGAGCAGGCGGGCGTGTTCGCGGACGCGGTAGTCGCGCGAGTCGTCTTCGAGCGGCAGCGTGAGTGTCAGCGCGCGGGCGGCGGTGGCCAGCGCCAGGTCGCCGGTGCGCTCGGCGCGGCCGGAGATCCGGTCCAGGATCGTCGCCGCCGTCTCGTGCGCGCAGCGCCACTCCAGGTCGACCCCGAGGGTGCGGCCGTCGAGGATGCGCCCGCCGGCCTCGACCACCAGCGGCGTGTCCGGGTGCGCGAGCAGGAGCGTGTCGTCATGACCGACGACGTCGATCCCGAGGCCCGCGCGCCGGGCCGCCGCGGCGACCGCCAGCGCGACGCCCGCCGGATCGCCGGCGCGCGAGCGCAGGACGTCGGGCAAGAGCAGCGCCGGGCCGCGGCCGAACGTGCCGCACAGCGCGCGCACGGCCTCGAGCTCGTCGAACGGGTCGCCCGGCGCCAGCTCAGCGGCCAAAGCGGCGAGCGCGGCGTCGGTCCCGTCGAGCGCGCAGCCGAGGTCGTAGGCGACCGAAAGCGCCAGCTCCGCGTGCGCAGGACACCCGCTCATCGCGGCACTCCGGAATCCCCGAAACCCGCGCCTGAGGCCGCCACAAGACGGTTGCCGGGGTCACTCACAAGCGGGAGTACAGCTCGACGATCAGCTGCTCGTTGACCGGCGCGTTGATGTCCGACCGCACCGGCAACCGCAGCACCTTGCCCTCGAGCGCCTCGAAGTCCGTCTGCAGCCAGCCGCTGACCACGCCGGTCAGCTCGGTGCTGGCGGCGGCGACCTCGCGGACGGGGCCGTGGATCGCGATCGTCTGCCCCTCCTTGACCAGGAAGGAGGCGATGTCGACCTTCTTGCCGTCCACGCGCACGTGGCCGTGGTTGACGAACTGGCGAGCCTGGGCGCGCGTGCCGGCGAACCCGAGCCGGTAGACGACGTTGTCGAGGCGCCGCTCGAGCAGGTTCAGCAGCTCCTCGCCGGTCACGCCGTGCATCCGGTTGGCCTTCTGCACGTAGCGGCGGAACTGGCCCTCGCGGATGCCGTAGTAGCGCTTGGCGGTCTGCTTGGCGCGCAGCTGGGTCTGGTAGATCGACGGCTTCTTGCGCCGCGCCTGGCCGTGCTGGCCGGGAGGCGCGTCGCCGCGGCGCTCGAGCGCCGACTTGCCGTTCAGGGCGCGCTCACCCTTCAGGAAGAGCTCCACGCCCTCGCGGCGCGAGAGCTTCTCAACTGGTCCGGTGTAACGCCCCATCTACAATTCTCCTACTGCTGCGGTCGGGATTAGTTAGGGCACCCTAACACAGTGGCATGGGGTCTAGACCCCATGTAGGCGAGACGGACATTCGTCCTATTAAGGAAAGGCCCGGGAGGTGGAACCATTGGGACATGGGTCAGGTCATCAACTTCCCCGCCGGCAAGCGCGTCGCCGAGACCAAGGTCTCCACCGACCGTCGCCACGCCTTCATCACGGGGCTCAGTGCCCTGACGTTCCTGCTCGGCTTCTTCATCGTCGGGCCCTCGCTGGCGCTGTTCGCCTTCGGGTTCGCGTCGACCGCGCACATCGGCTCCGCCGTCAGCTGCGTCGCCGGCCTGCTGCTCACCTGGGCGATCACGCGGGTGGCCTACAAGCACCTTTAGTACCTCCGACGCACCACACCGCAGCTCGCAGCCGCCACCCCCTTCGCGTCCCCCTTGCGCGGGGCGGCCGAGCTTGACCGAAGCGCCCCGCACGGGGCGCTTCGTCGTTAAGCCTGGACGCTTGATCTAGGTGCGCGCGAGGCGCGGCGGGGCGGCGCTGGGGCGGCCGAGGAAGTAGCCCTGGCCGAGGCCGGCCTTCAGCTCGCGCAGCGCGGCCAGTTGCTCGGCGGTCTCGATGCCCTCGGCGATGACCTCGAGGTCGAGCGTGCGCGCGAGGTCGACGATCATGCCGACGAAGGAGGACTCGCGGCGCCCGGATGTCAGCCCGTCGATGAACGGCTTGGCGATCTTGAGCGTGTCCAGCGGGAGCGAGTGCAGGTAGGACAGCGACGAGTAGCCGGTGCCGAAGTCGTCGAGCGCGATCTTGACGCCCAGCTTGCGCAGCTCATGGAAGCGCTCCACACCTGCCGCGGCGACCAGCTGGGACTCGGTGATCTCGATCACGAGCTGGCCCGGCTCGATGCCGGACTCCTGGATCGAGGCCAACACGTTGTCCACCAGGCCCGGGTCACGCAGCTCGGCGACCGAGAGGTTGACGTGCATGCGGATCGGCTCGACGTCCGGATCCGTTTCCGCGTCCTGCCAGCGGCGTGCCTGACGGCAGGCCTCGCGGAGGACGTGACGGCCGAGCGGCACGATCAGCCCGGTCTCCTCGGCCAGCGGCACGAACTCGGCGGGCGGGACGAGCCCGCGCACCGGATGCTCCCAGCGCACCAACGCCTCGGCGGCGACGATCCGGCCGGAATCCAAAGCGACGATCGGCTGGTACTGGACGATCATCTGCTCGCGCTCGATCGCCTTCGCCAGCTCTTCCTTGAAGTCGTGGCGGCGCAGGACGGCGGAGGCCATCTGCGGCTCGAAGAGCTCGAAGCGCGCCTTGCCCTTGGACTTCGCCTGGTACATGGCGACGTCGGCGTTGCGGATCAGCTCGTCGCTGTCGCCGGAGCTCTGCTCGCTCGACGCCAGGCCGACGCTCAGCTTCACCGACACGAGCTCCGTACCCGCCTCGACGGGCAGCTCGAAGGCCTTGAGGATCCGCCGCGCGACGGACCGGCCGTCGGCGAGCGGGTCGTCGACGCCGGGGATCATCACCGCGAACTCGTCGCCGCCCAGGCGCGCCACGGTGTCCTCGGGCCGCACGCACCCGCGCAGGCGCTCGGCGACCGAGATCAACAGGCCGTCACCGATGTGGTGACCGAGCGAGTCGTTGACGGTCTTGAAGTCGTCGACGTCGATGAAGAGGACGGCGATCAGGCGCTCCGCGGCCAGCTCGAGCTTCACCCGCTCCATGAACAGCGTGCGGTTCGGGAGGTCCGTGAGCGGGTCGTGGTAGGCCTGGTGATGCAGCTGGTCCTGCAGCGACTGCAGCTTGTTGACCGCCTGCTCGAGCCGGTCGTACTGCAGCGCGACGGCGGCGTTGTTGGCCAGCGCCTCCAGCAGGCGCAGGTCGTCGGCACCGAAGGAGCGCTCGAGGCCGACGCGGTTGGCGAGCATGATCGTGCCGATCGTGCGCTCCTCGCCGGGCAGCATGGCGATCATCGCGTGGCGGATGCCGCGCGACTGCATGTGCGCGCGCAGGTGCGGCGAGCCGAACGGCGGCGTGAGCGAGACGACCGGGTTCTCGGCGTCGACCAGGCCGGCGAGCTCCTCGGCGATCGCGCGATCGGTCGGCTCCATCGTCACCCGATGGTCGCCCGGGCCGTGGGTGGTGCGCAGCGGCTCACCCTCGCCCGTGAAGAGCAGGACCTCGGCGACGTCGGCGTTGAAGGCCTCCAGCGAGCGGGCGAGCAGGGCCTCGAGCGCTTCGGCGACCTCGGGCGAGCGGCTCAAAGTCCGGTTCGCGTCGTAGAGGAACTCGAGCCGCTCGTGGCGCTGGCGCTCGCGGATGTACGCCCGGTAGACGGCGAAGACGGTCAGTGCCGGGACGAGCAGCACCGGCACGGCGCGCGGGTCGGTGGCGACGACGAGCGCGGCGGCGATCGCGATCGACGCGTTGATCAGCGTGACCAGCGCGTCGGTGGCGAACATCTGGACGAGCATCGGCGGGCGGACGTCGCCCTCGGCGATCGCCATCGCGCCGCCGAGCAGGAGGATCGTGAGCGCGCCGCTGGAGAGCGTCGCGGCATAGAGGCCGACCCACGTCGCGGGCTGCAGCGCGTCGGCATCGCCCGCGACGAGGCGGAGCATTCCCGCCGCGAGGCTGGCGGCGAGCGCGAGCTGGGCGAGGTTGAAGCAGAGCTTGACGACCTCCAGCCGGCGGATCAGGCCCCAGACGATGCCGGTGCCGACGAGCGCGCCGATCACGAACGCGTCGCCGGAGGCGAAGACGAGCCCGAAGACGAACGGGAGGTCGGCGAGCGAGAAGGAGTGGGCGCTGCGGCGGAAGCGGACGTGGACGACGCACACCTCGGCGAAGGCGAACCCGAGCGCGACCGCCCACCACGGCAGGTGCGGGTCGGCGTGGGGGGACTCGCCGTGGATGAACAGGCCCCAGGCGACCGCGCCGACGACGGCGAGGGCGACGACATAGAGCCAGACGAACGCCTCGCGCGTCGGAATGAAGCGGGGACGCGGCTTGCTCGTCGAATCGTCCATCGGTTCGGTAGTCGGCGCGCCAAGAAGGTTCTTGACCGGAGAAGCGTCCAGAAACCGGGCGTAAGCTTCGGTTCATGGCACGCCTCATCCGCATGGACAACACCGGTCACACGACCCTGGCGGAGTGGACGCCCGCCGATCCGGCGTCGGTCGAGACCGCCGTCGCCGCCCTGCGCGCCGAGTTGGACAACGGGTATTACGCCGTCGTCAACCACGGCGAAGGCCGCGCGACCCAGGTCAGCGAGCTGCCGCTCGACGCCGAGCTCGTGATCCTCCGCCGCCCGATCGCCGGCGGCTAAAGGGAACATAAGGGGTCTGGCCCCTTATGTGGGCTTTAGAATGAGCGCGACGCTCCCCGAGACCGCGGCCGTGCATTGGCGGCCGCGCATGGACGCGGGGCGGTTGAGCCTGATCGGGTGGTCCTGGACGGCGTCGACGGCCGTGCAGGTCGCGCCGATGCTCGCGCTCTCGATCATCCTGATCCTGCTGGACCCGGTGACGGTCGCCGTCGGCGTGATCATGCTCGTGCACGCGTGGGCGATCCCGGAGCTCTACGCCAACCGCGGCGCGAAGGTGGTCAAGCCGAAGGTGCCCGCCGGCGCCGCCGCCGAGCGGACCGCGCTCGGACTGCTGGGCGACCTCGTCGATCACCGCGCCCGCGAGCTTCACGCGCGCACGGGACTCGTGGTGGAACGCGGGACGCTCGGCGTCTGGCTCGTGGGGGAGGCGGGTGCGCTGCTGGTCCGCGGGCGGCGCGTGCACTGCTGGTGCGTGCGGGCGACCGACCCCGACCTGCCGTCGTCGGATCGCATCGCCCACCTGCTCCTCGCCCTGCGCGCGGACGAGCAGGGCTTCGCGACGGTCGCCAACCACGCCTTCGTGGGTGCGCGCTGGCGGGTGCGCCGCCGGTTGCCCAAGCGCGTGCGCCCCGCAATCGACGCAGCGGCCAAACTCGACCGAGTGGATAGTTGAGGGTGGTGAACATTCAGCCGCCGGTACATGCCGAACCGGCCGCGCACGCAGCACTATTGTCGGCATGACCCCCGCCGCCGCCTCGCTCTCCTCCGCCGGACTGCCGGTGCGACGTCTCACCCTCGTTCCGACCGCCGGCCGCTCCGACGCCGCCGTCCGTCGCTACCGGATCGCCCGCCTGCGGCTCGAGGACCGCGAGGTCGCTCGCGCCGAGCGCTTCGCGCACCTAAAGCGCGCACACGATTAGCGCTTCTTGAGTCAGGCGAGGTACATTGCCCGGCATGGGCAAATCCTCGTCTGGCTCCCTCGTCCGTAAGGCGATCGCGTGGATCATCGTGGCGTTCGTCGCGATCCTCCTGTTCAAGTTCGTCGTCGCGGCTCTTGCCGGCCTTGTCTCCCTGGTCTTCGGCCTGCTGCTGATCGCCGGAGTCATCTGGGCGGTGCTCTGGGCCTTGCGCAACCTGTGATCTACCTGCTGCTCGCGATCTGGTTCGGTCTGATGACCGGGATCGTGGGTCGCATACGCGGTTCGTCGTTCTTCATCTGGGCGATCATCGGCGCCGTCGTGCCGGTGATCGGACTCGTCGTCGCACTCGCGTACCGCTCCGAACGCGACGAAGTGCGGCGCCAGTGCCCGACCTGCGGGAAGGTCGTCAAGCTGCACGACGCGATGTGCATGCGCTGCGGGACGGATCTCGACTTCCCCGAGGTGGGAATCGAGCCGGAATCCGCGGCGCTCCAGCGAAGCTAAACTCGCTGTTCCACTTCGTGGATTTGGCCGGGGGGCTGCCGTCCCCCGAGACCCCCCGCTGCAAGAAGGAGCTGAGTTACGGATGATGCGTGCCGTCGACGCCATCATGGAATGCCTCAAGGCGGAAGGTGTCGACGTCGTATTCGGGTACCCCGGCGGCGCGAACCTCCCGACCTACGACGCGTTCGTCGACGCCGGCATCCGTCACATCCTCGTACGCCACGAGGCCGGCGGCGGTCACGCGGCCGAGGGCTACGCCAAGGCGACCGGCCGCGTGGGCGTCGTGTTCGCCACCTCCGGCCCGGGGGCGACGAACATCGTCACGCCGCTGACGGACGCGATGATGGACTCCGTGCCGCTGGTGGCCTTCACCGGCCAGGTGCGGACCGAGCTGCTCGGCACCGACGGCTTCCAGGAGGCGGACACGTTCGGCATCACGATGCCGATCGTCAAGCACTCCTTCGTCATCCAGCATCCGGCCGAGATCCCGCGGGTGGTGCACGAGGCGTTCCACATCGCCCGCACCGGCCGTCCCGGGCCCGTGCTCGTGGACATCCCGCAGGACCTGAGCCGCGCGGAGATCGACTACCAGCCGGTCGAGGACGTCCACCTTCCCGGCTACCAGCCGACCGTCGAGGGCAATTCCAAGCAGATCCGCCTCGCCGCCAAGGCGATGGCCAACGCGCGCCGGCCGGTGCTCTACGCGGGCGGCGGCGTCGTCAACTCCGACGCGTCGGAGGAGCTGCGGGAGCTGGCGGCGAGCGGCAACTTCCCGGTCACGTGCACGCTGATGGGCCTCGGTGCGTTCCCTGCTCCGCACCCGCAGTGGCTCGGCATGCTGGGCATGCACGGCACCCGCACGGCGAACTACGCGATGGACGAGGCGGACCTGATCGTCTCGATCGGCGCCCGCTTCGACGACCGCATCACCGGCAAGCTGTCGGAGTTCGCGCCGCGGGCGAAGTTCATCCACATCGACATCGATCCGGCCGAGATCTCCAAGAACGTGCCGGCGCACATCCCGATCGTGGGTGACGCGAAGCGCGTCCTGGCCCGGCTGGTGGGCGAGTACCGGGCGCTTGAGCCCGACGACTCGCGGCTCGCCGGCTGGTGGGAGCGCATCGAGCACTGGCGCGCCCAGTACCCGCTGCGCTACGACGACTCCACGGACACCGAGATCAAGCCGCAGTACCTCGTGGAGTCGCTCTACACGGCGACGAACAACGGGGACTGCATCCTGTCCTCGGACGTCGGCCAGCACCAGATGTGGGCCGCGCAGTACTTCCACTTCACGCAGCCGCGGCGCTGGATCAACTCCGGCGGCCTGGGGACGATGGGCTTCGGCCTGCCCGCCGCGATCGGCGCCGCCGTCGCGGTGCCGGACGTCCCGAGCGTGCTGCTGACCGGCGACGGCTCGTTCCAGATGAACATCCAGGAGCTCGCCACCGCCCGCCAGTTCGACATCCCGGTCAAGTGCGTGATCATGGACAACGGCTACCTCGGCATGGTCCGCCAGTGGCAGGAGCTGTTCTGGGACCGCCGCTACTCCAACGTCGACATGGGCACCTGGCCGGACTGGGTCAAGCTCGCCGAGGCCTACGGCGCCACGGGCCTATTGCTCACCGACAAGACGACGCTGGTGGACGACTTGAAGGCCGCGCTGGCCACTCCCGGCCCCGTGGTCGTGGACGTGAAGGTCACGCGCGAGGCGAACGTGTATCCGATGATCGCGCCGGGCGCCGCTGCCCGGGAAATGGTGGGCTGACCCGTGGGTGAACCTGGAACCAAGGAGATCCTCTCGCTCGAGGAGCTGGAGGCGTCCGTCGGCCTGCGCACCGGCCGCAAGCACATCCTCTCGATCCTGGTCGAGAACAAGCCGGGCGTATTGACCCGCATCGCGGGCCTGTTCGCGCGACGCGGGTTCAACATCGACACGCTGGCGGTCGGTCCGACCGACGACCCGACGCTCTCGCGCATCACGATCACGCTCGACGGCGCGACGCACCCGATCGACCAGGTGACCAAGCAGCTGCACAAGCTGGTCAACGTCATCAAGATCCGCGACCTGGAGCCGACCGAGACGGTCGCGCGCGAGCTGGCGCTCTTCAAGGTCGCCGCCGACGGCTCCACCCGCGCGGAGGTCATGCAGATGGTCGAGATCTTCCGCGGGAAGATCATCGACGTGTCCAAGCGCTCGGTGATCATCGAGGTCACGGGGTCGTGGGACAAGATCGAGGCGTTCGAGCGGATGGTCCGCCCGTTCGGCCTGATCGAGATGGCGCGCACCGGCGAGATCGCCATCTCGCGTGGGCGGGGCGAGACCTGACCCAACTCGGTCATCTCCTGCCCGGCGGCGGGCTGGCCGTCGATGCCCAGGCGCTGCGGGCACGTGTCGAGCGTGCCGTGCGCCGGGCTCGGCGGGCGGGGCGGCCGGTGCTGGTGGGCTTCACGACCCGCGTCGGCGCGTCGGTCGATCCGAGCGCCGTGGTGTTCGCGTCGCGGGTGGACGGCGAGGACTGGTTCTGCTTCGAGCAGCCGGATCGCGACCGCTCCGCGATCGCGGCGCTGGGGACCGTCACGCGGCTCGTCTCCTCAGGGCCCGATCGCTTCAAGCGGGTCGCGACGGCCTGGCGGGAGCTGACGGCGGGCGCGGTCGCCGATCCGCCCGACGGGCCTCCGGGCGCGGGGCTGGTGGCGGTGGGTGGCTTCGCGTTCGCGCCTGACGGCGGCCACGCGCCGCACTGGGCGGGGTTCGACGCGGCGGACCTGATCGTGCCGGAGGTGGCGCTGGCGCGGCGCGGGGACGACGTTCGCCTGACGCTGGCCGCACTGGTCGCCCCCGACGACGTGGCCGAGGAGCTCGCGGCCCGCTTGGAGGCCCGCGCGGCGAGGTTGCGTCTGGAGCCGCTGCCGCTGCTGGACCCGGCGCCGGTCGGGCGCTTCCGCGTCGACTCGGTCGCCCCGCCCGAGCACTACGAGGGCGCGGTCGCGCGTGCGGTTGAACGCATCCGCGCGGGCGCCTTCGAGAAGATCGTGCTCGCGCGGGAGGTCACCGTCCACGCGCCCACGCCGCACGACGCCGCGGCCGTCTTCGGCGTGCTGCGGTCGGGCTTTGAGTCGTGCTACGTCTTCTGCGCCGGACGCGGTGACGCGGCCTTCGTCGCCGCCTCGCCCGAGCTGCTGATCCGCCGCGACGGCCAGCGCGCGCAGACCGTCGCGCTGGCCGGCTCGACGCGCCGCTCCGCCGATCCCGCCGTCGACGACCACCTCGGCGAGCAGCTGCTGCAGTCGCGCAAGGATCGCGAGGAGCAGGCGATCGTCGTCCGCCGCATCGCCCGCGCGCTGCGCCCGCACTCGGTCTGGGTCGCCACCCCGGACGAGCCGACCCTGATCAAGGTCGCGAACATCCAGCACCTCGCCACCCCGATCCGCGCGCAGCTCGCCCAGCCTTTGAGCGCGGTCGAGCTCGCCGGGTTGCTGCACCCGACCCCCGCCGTCGGCGGCGAGCCCCACGCCGCCGCCGCACCCCAGATCCCGGTGTTGGAGGGCTTGGACCGCGGCTGGTACGCGGGCGCCGTCGGCTGGACGGACGCCAACGACGACGGCGAGTTCTGCGTCGCGCTGCGCTGCGCGCTCCTACGCGGCCACGAGGCGCGGCTCTACGCGGGCGTGGGTGTGGTCCGCGACTCCGATCCTGCCTCCGAGCTCAACGAGACCGAGATCAAGCTGGGAGCGCTGCTCCCGATTCTCGCCGGCTAGCGAAAGAGCCGGCGCCACCAGCGCCGGCCGCTACGGCGGACCTTGGTGTCCACCGATCCCAGCGTGCCGCTGTACTCGGGGAGCTGCGACGCCTGCGCGAAGTCGATCGTGAGGTTGACCTGGCGCAGCGAGATGCGGGCGACCTCGGGGGCGTCGACGAAGCGGCGGCCCGTGTCGGTCTTGACGACGATGCCGTCGAAGATGTGCTCGCGGGCGTTGTCCAGGACCTTGTCGACGGTGCCGATGGTGACGCCGTCGGTCGTCACGATCGCGACGCCGCGGGGGAGGGCCTGGTAGCCGATCTGTGGGTCGTCGTCGCTCAGGATCTGAAAATTAGCGTGCCCGGCGCCACACTTCGATCACTTCTCGAACCGAGGCGGTGCGGTAGGAGATGCGCGAGTCGAGCGGGCGTAGGACGAGTTCGAAGCGGCCGGTCTCGAGCTGTTCGAGTTCGGTGACCAGCGCGTGGAAGCGGCGGCCGCGCTTGTCGATCTCGACGATGTCGCCCGGGCCGATGCCCTTGGACGTCGTCCGCCGGGTCGACGGAGCGGTGGCGTCCACCTCGATCAGCGTGGTCTGGGCGTCGGCCATAGGCGCGGAAAATTACGTGGCGGCTCGGACGGACTCCCAGACGCGGCGGTGCAGATCGACGTTGTTCTCGCGGTTGGTCCGGACGCAGATGATCGTCGTCCGCTCGGCGACGGCGGCGCGGCTGAGGGCCGCGCGGAAGCTGTCGACGTCCGCGGCCCGCTCGTAGCCGACGCCGTAGAGCGCGGCGGCGTGGGCGAAGTCGAGTCCGTGCGGGGTCGCGATGTGCTCGACGAACGCCGCGCCCTGGCCGGCGGCCGGAAGGAAGTGGAAGATGCCGCCGCCGTCGTTGTCGATCAGCACGATCACGAGCTTCAGGCCGAGGCGGGACGCGGCGAGCAGGCTGCCGACGTCGTGGGCGAGGGCGACGTCCCCGATCAGCAGCACGGTCAGGCCGCCTCCGGCCGCCGCGACCCCGAAGGCGGTCGCGACCGTCCCGTCGATCCCGTTCGCCCCCCGGTTGGAGAGCACGCGGAAGGGCGCCTCACGGGCGGGGAAGAACGTCTCGACGTCGCGGATCGGCATCGAGGACGCGACGACGAGCGTCGCCTCGGCCGGCAGGAGCGTGCCGAGCTCGGCCGCGACGCGCGGCTCGTTGAGCCCCGCCGGACCGACGATCTCGGCGATCGCCCGCGAAGCCGCCCGGTCGGCGTCATGCCAGTCGTCGAGCCACGACGTGTCCTTGCGCTTGCGCGGGAGCTTGCCGGTGAGCGTCTCGAGCGTCGCGCGCGGATCGGCGCTGACGATCGTGGCCACGACACCCGCGGGGTCCTGCCACGCGCTCTCCGCGTCGAACGCGATCTGCAACGCGCCGTCCAAGCCGGCAAGCCAGGTGCGCAGCGGCTTGGAGGTCGGGAGGTCGCCGAAGCGCAGGACGAGGTCCGGTGTGTGTCGCGCCGCCCAGTCGGGATCGCGCAGCAGCGCGTCGTAGTGGGCGATCGCGACGGGGCCGCGGCGGGCGCCGGAGAGCGGTTCCGCCAGCAACGGCACGCCGGCCCGTTCCGCGAAGGCGGCGATCGTCTCGGCCAGGCGCGGGTCGCGCTCCGCCCGCCCGGCGACGACGACGATCTTGGGCCGCGTCAGCAGCTCGCTCTCGAGGCCCTCCAGCAGCCGCGGCGACGCCCGGTGCAGCGTCAGCGGCCGCGTCACCCACGGCCGCCCGCCTTCCCGGCCGGGAGCGATGTCGACGTCCGGCACGCCGTCGCCGTCGGGCACCAGCGGCTCGCGCAGCGCGAAGTTCAGGTGCACCGGACCGGGCCGGCCGTCGATCGCCGTGTAGAACGCGCGGCAGGCGACCTGCCGCAGCCAGCGCACGCGGGCCGCGGACGCCGGGTGGTCGTCGACCTCGAAGTACCACTTGGCGGCGGTGCCGTAGAGCTTGACCTGGTCGATCGTCTGCCCGGCGCCGACGTCGCGCAGCTCGGGCGGGCGATCGGCGGTCAGCACGATCAGCGGGACGCGCGCCTCATGCGCCTCGATCACCGCGGGGGCGTAGTTGGCGGCGGCGGTGCCGCTCGTGCAGGCGAGCACGGCGGGAATGCCGGTCGCCTTGGCCAGGCCGAGGGCGAAGAAGGCCGCGCTCCGCTCGTCCAGGTGGGACGTGGCGCGCAGGCGTGACTCACGCGCGAGCGTGAGCACCAGCGGGGTGGAACGCGAGCCGGGGGAGGTGATCGCGTCGCGCAGGCCGCAGCGCACGAGTTCGTCGACGAACGCGCGCAGGCCGAGGTAAGTGTCGGTTCCGGGCATGATTGGGCGTGATGGAACCTGCGCTCGTCCTCCTGCATGGCTTCACACAGACCCGCCAGAGTTGGCGGCGGACGGCGCAGGCGCTGCAGGGACGCTATCGCGCGCTGGTCCCGGACCTCCCTGGCCACGGCCAGGCGGCGCACCGGACGCCGAGCTTCGATGCTTGCGCGGCCTACGTTCGCGCCCTTTCGCCGGCGCGGACGTTCACCCTCGCGGGCTACTCGATGGGCGGGCGGATCGCCCTGCACACGGCGCTGACGCTCGGGCCCGAGATCGTCACGCGGCTCGTGCTCGTGGGTGCGAGCCCGGGGCTCGCGGATCCCGCCGCGCGAGCGGAGCGCCGCGCGGCGGACGACGCGCTCGCCGACCGGCTCGAGACGCTCGACATCGAGACCTTCGCCCGCGAGTGGGGCTCGCAGTCGCTGTTCGCCGGCCAGCCGGAGCGGGTCGCCGCCGCGGCGTACGCCGATCGGCTGCGCAACACGCCGCAGGGGCTCGCGTCGGCGCTGCGCGGCCTCGGGACGGGCGTGATGGAACCACTGTGGGAGCGCCTGGGTGAGCTGGCGATCCCGGTCACGCTGGTCGTCGGCGAGCGCGACGCGAAGTTCCGCGCCACCGCCGAGGCGATGCTCGCCCGGCTACCGAACGCCCGGCTCGTGGTGGTGGAGGGCGCCGGCCACGCGGTCCAGCTCGAGATGCCGGCCGCGGTAGCCGACGCGATCTACCAGTCCTTGTCTTCTTCGTCCGCCTCTGCGTAGTCGTCGCCCTCGAAGTCCTCTTCGAGTAGCGAGTCGAACGCTGCGCTGTCGCGCATGATCGGATCGGTGGTGTGCTGGTCGCCGTGCTCGGTGTTCTCGATGAGATCACTCTCGGCGAGCTCGAAGCCTTCGCTCTCGCCTTCGCCGGCTTCGATGAGTGGTGCGAGCGCGGGATCGACCTTGTCGTCCGGCGTCTCAGGCCATTCCGGTGCCATGCAACAAACCCTACGTCATGCCAACCCTGGAACGGAAGGCACGGCGATCGATCCGCCCCGCGGCTCCGGCGCTCCGGTGGGTTCGGCGAAGTTCTGGAGGGTGGCCAGACCGCATGCGCGCGAGATGCGCAGGCCGGCCGCGGCGTGCACGCCGGCGGCGATCCCGAGCGGCCCGTCGAACGTCGACGTGAGGTAGACGCTGCTGCCCGCCGCACGCGCCTTGCGCGCATCGTCGAGCACGGCGGAGATGCCGCCGCGCGAGATCTTCAGGCACACGAGCTCGGCGGCGCCGGAGGAGGGCGCGTGCGTCTCGTCCATCGCGATCCGCACCGGGGACTCGGACGCGACGGCGCGCAGCGCCTCGACGCCGTGGACGGGCTCCTCGCACAGCTCGAGACCCACTGGCGCCAGCGCGCGGAGGTTCGCGAGCGCCTCCTCGGGCGTCGCCCACGCGCCGTTGGCGTCCACCCGGATCAGGACGTCGGGCCCGACCGCGGCGCGGACAGCGGCCAGCCGGCCCGCGTCGTCGCCGATCCCGACCTTGACCTTCACGCAGCGAAAGCCGTCGCGCACGGCGGTGGAGGCGGCCTCGGCGGCGCCCGCGCGGTCGTCGGCGCCGATCGTCGCGTTGACGGCGACCTCGTCGTTGGCCAGCGGGTGGATGAGCTTCGCCAGCGGCGTCTGCGTGCGCCGGGACGCATGGTCCCAGAGGGCGAGATCGATCGCCGCCAACGCCTGGGGGAGATCGCGCTCGGCCTTGCAGGCGGCGAGCAGGTCGGCGCTCGGCTCGACGCCCCGCAGTACCTCCGCGTAGGCGTCGATGGCCGCGCTCACGGACGCCAGCGAGACGCCGTCGTAGGGCTCCAGCGGGGCGGCCTCGCCCTCGCCGTACATGCCGTCCGGGAACTCCAGGCGGATCCGCAGGGTCTCGCGCTCGTGCAGCTCGCCCCAGGCCGCCCGGAGCGGCGCGCGCAGCGCGTACCGGACCGTGCGGACCGAGAGTTTGACCATCAGCGCGAGAGGAGCAGTCCGGCGCTCAACAGGACGCAGAAGACGAGCTGCAGCATGCCGGTGCGGGCGAGCGCGCCGTTGAGGCTCGGGCCGTCGACGCGGTTGCGGACGACCCGGACGATCGGCGCCGCCATCGGCAGCGCCAGCCACGGCAGCAGCAGCCACGGCGTCAGGTGCTCGCCGCCGAAGACCCAGGCCAGCGGGGCGGTGGCGAACGCGCCGTAGATCAGCAGCGCGTAGCCGAGCCGCGCCCGCTCGCGCCCGAGCCTGACCGCGAGCGTCTTCTTGCCCGCCCGCCGGTCGGTCTCGAGGTCGCGGGTGTTGTTGACCATCAGGATCGCGGTGGCCAGGAGGCCGACGGGCACGGCCAGGACGAACGACTCCCAGGTGAACTCCTCGCGCTGGGCGAAGAACGTGCCGGTCACCGCCACGAGCCCGAAGAAGAGGAAGACGAAGACCTCGCCGAGTCCCTCGTAGCCGTACGGGCGCGGGCCGCCGGTGTAGAGCACGCCCGCGAGGATCGACAGGACGCCGATCAAGAGGATCTGCCAGCCGGCGGTGACGATCAGGTAGACGCCGACCAGGACGGCGAGGCCGAACGCGACGTAGGTGGCGATCAGGACCTGCTTGGGCGGGACGAGGCCGCCGGCGGTCACCCTGACGGGGCCGAGTCGGTCCTCGGTGTCCGCGCCGCGGCGCGCGTCGGAGTAGTCGTTGCTGAGGTTCGTCCCGATCTGGATCAGGAGCGCGCCGAGGAGGGTCGCGATGAAGGTCAGGACCTTGAAGGTCCCGAGGGTCGCCGCGTAGGCGGTGCCGACCAGCACGGGAGCCGCTGCCGCCGGCAGCGTCCGCGGCCGGGCGGCCATCAGCCAGATATGGAGCGGGCTCAAGGCCGTTTGGGGAATTGGGCGAAGTCCGGGGTGCGCTTGGCCTTGTAGGCCTCGCGCCCTTCCTTCGCCTCGTCGCTGGCGTAAAAGAGCAGGTTGGCGTCGTGCGCCAGCTGCTGGATTCCTCCCAGGCCGTCCTCCTCAGCGTGAAAACTCGCCTTTATGAGGCGGAGTGCGAAGGGGGAAAGGGCGAGCATCTCGTGGCACCACTGGACCGTCTCGGTCTCGAGTTCCGCGAGCGGGACGACGGTGTTCACGAGGCCCATGTCGAGCGCCTGCTGCGCGTCGTACTGGCGGCAGAGCATCCAGAATTCCTTGGCCTTCTTTGGGCCGATCTGGCGGCTGAGCAGGCTCGCGCCGTAGCCGCCGTCGAAGGAGCCGACCTTGGGGCCGGTCTGCCCGAAGCGGGCGTTGTCGGCGGCGATCGTCAGGTCGCAGACAAGATGCAGGACCTGGCCGCCGCCGATCGCCCAGCCCGCGACCATCGCGATCACGGGCTTGGGGAGGCGGCGGATCTGGACGTGCAGGTCGGTGACGTGGAAACGGCCGACGGCTTGGCCGCCGGGGACGTAGCCCGTGTCGCCGCGGACGCGCTGGTCGCCGCCGCTGCAGAAGGCCTTGTCACCTTGGCCGGTGAAGATGATCACGCCGACCGTCGTGTCCTCGCGCGCCTTCTCGAGCGCGTCGGAGACCTCGATCAGCGTCTCCGGCCGGAACGCGTTGTGCACCTCCGGACGGTTGATCGTGATCTTCGCGATGCCGTCGCCGCTGAGCTCGTACTTGATGTCTTCGTAGTCGGCGGCCGAGGTCCAATTCACGGCGCTGAGCCTAGCGGCGGCGCACCGTCGCTCGACTCCAGGGCGGCGCGCAGGTCCCGGACGAGCGCGTTCAGGCCTCTTCCTGCGCTTCCCGCCGGTCGGCCTCGGTCAGCTCGCCCAGCCTGCGCACCGCACGCTCCAGCACCGCGATCCGCTCGAGCTCCTGCGGGCGCCACAACGGCCACAACTCGCCGATGGCCGATCCAAGCGTGTCGCCCATCTCGCGATCCTAACCTCCAGGGAATGCACTGGCTGGAGCGCGCCGATCCAAACTGGACTGCCGTTCAGGCTTCTGAGGAAACCCTGACCTATGGCGAGCTGTTCGCGCGGGCGAGCGCCGCGGCCGAGTCGCTGCGCGGCGCCGAGCGGGTCGCGATCGCGCTGGAACCGGGCCTGGACTTCGCGGTCGCTTTGCACGCCTGCCTGCTCGCGGGTGCCGCGGCGGTCCCGGTCGACCTCCGCGAACCGTCCCCGCGCCTGGCGGGTGCGTCGATCGTGATCGACGCCCCGCTCCCGACGACACCGTCGCGCCGTGCGCCGCGCCGGGCCGCGCCACCCGCCCTCTCAACACCCGCCCTCGTCGTCCACACCTCGGGCACGACCGGGACGCCGCGGCCGGTCGTGCTGACGCTCGGCCAGATCCTCCACAACGCGCTCGCGTGTGCCGTCGCCCTCGGCCATGATCGCCACGAGCGGTGGCTGTGCCCGCTTCCGCTCAGCCACGTCGGCGGGCTGATGGTGCTGCTGCGGTCGGCGATCTACGGCACGACCGCCGTGCTCGGGCCGGCCGACCGCACGGACATCACGATCGCCTCGCTCGTTCCGACCCAACTCGGGCGGCTGCTGGACCGCGACCCGCCGCCCTCGCTGCGCGTGGTGATGCTCGGCGGCGCGCCCGCCGATCCCACGCTGCTGACGCGCGCCCGCGACGCGGGCTGGCCCGTCGCGCCCACCTACGGGCTGACGCAGGCGTGCTCTGCGGTCACGGTCGCGGAGGTGGGGGACACCGAGACCTCCGGGCAGCCGCTCGCGGGCCTTTCGGTGACGATCGCGTCCGACGGCGAGATCGTCGTCGACGGCCCCACGGTCTCCGGCCGCCTCGAGACCGGCGACCTGGGCGAGCTCGACGAGCGCGGCCGCCTGCGGGTCCTCGGCCGCAAGGTCGACACGATCGTCAGCGGCGGCGAGAATGTCATGCCGAGCGAGGTCGAGGCGGCGCTGCTCGCCCACCCGGCCGTGGCGGAGGCGGGGGTCTTCGGCCGCCCGGACGCCGAGTGGGGCGAGGCCGTCACCGCCCACGTCGTCCTGAGAACGCCGCTGGAGCCCGGCGAGCTCCGCGATTTCGCCGCCACCCGCCTCGCGCGCTTCAAGATCCCGAAGACGATCGAGCCCGTCCCTTCACTACCCCGCAACGCGTCGGGGAAGCTGCTGCGCCGCGAGCTGCGCTAGGACCCACGCGGGCCGGAAGTCGACGTCGTCCTCGGTGAACCGCAGGACCGTGTAGCCCGCCGCTCGCAGTGCCGCGTCCTTGATGCGGTCCTCGATCTTCGAGCGCTCACGCCGGTGCCCGAAGCCGTCGACCTCGACACAGAGACCGGGCCAGTAGGCGTCGACCTCGAAGCCGTTGATCACGACGTTGACCACCGGCGCGGGCAGCCCCGCGCCGACCACCAACCGCCGGAAACGCCGCTCGACCCGGCTCTTGCTTCCGGCACTCCCGCGCAGATGCATTCGCAGCGCCTCCTCGAGCACCTTGAGGTTCCGCCGCCCGTTCGCCCGTCCCATCGCGGCGACGGTCGCGTCGAAGTCGAACTTGTTCCAGTGGGCCGCCTCGTGGATCACGTTCGCGATCTCCTCGGCGTCGTAATCGTCGGTCAGGTCGACGAGGACGCGGGCGACAGTGGCGACGGGGATCCGGTCGACGATCACGATGTCGCGGGGGTCGAGGTTCCGGCAGGTGTGCGCGACGAAGCCCGGCTGGGACTTGCGCGGCTTCGGAACGAGCACGTCGATCCGTCTCGCTGCGTACCGATTGACGCGCATGAGGGCGGCGCCGCCCATCCCGGTCAGCGCGGCTCCGTCACCGGCGGCGAGAATCGCCGCCATCCACTCGCCCTTCTGGGAAAGAGCGCTGTGGCCGTAGGCGTAAACACCCCGGTAAAGGGGGTGGACGCGGCCGGTTCGAACCCACTCCGCGATTCCGGCCTTGCTCAGCCCGAGTTGGCGCGCTCTGATCACGCCGTGCTGGCGCGCGGCGATGATCCATGGAGGGGGTAGTTCGTTTTGGTTCACCCCCTCTGAACCAAAACGGAACACCCCCTCACGGCTCAAGACAGATTCGTGCCAATACCGTCAAGGAAGTGATACGAAACGCCACGTCCCACGACTTTCCGGCCGTCCTAGCGCTTTGGGGAGAAGCACGCTCGGGGCACGCTGAGACCGAAGACACGCTCGAGGCGATCGAGCGGCTCGATGACGGTGCGCTCCTGGTCTATGAGAGCGATCAAGAGATCGTCGGCGCGCTGATCGCCGCGTTCGACGGGTGGCGCGGGAACATGTACCGGCTCGCGGTCACACCCGGCCACCGGCGCGCGGGGATCGCGCGACGGCTCGTCGAGGCGGGTGAGACGCGGCTCAAGGCGCAGGGGGCGCCGAAGGTCACCGCGCTCGTCGGCCGCGGCGACACGCAGGCCGAGGGGCTGTGGCGCGCCGCCGGCTACAAGGACGACGTCGAGATCGGCCGTTGGGTGCGTGCGCTCGGTTGAGCGTCCTCGCTACATTGGCTTTGGCCGTCGCAACTGGCGCTTAGGTGGAATAACCACCGGGGAGCGGCGAGCGTCGTACGGTCGCGCGCCTGGGCATTCTTCGAACGCGATCAAACGAGGATTCACGTGTCCGTTTCTGACACCACCACGCCAGTGACCATCCCCGACGCCCTCAAGCCCGCCGACGGCCGCTTCGGCTGCGGGCCGTCGAAGGTCCGTCCCGCGCAGCTCGCGCGCCTCGCGACCGGCGACGGCGCCGCGCTGATGGGCACCTCGCACCGGCAGAAGCCGGTCAAGTCGCTGGTCGGCCGCGTCCGCTCGGGCCTGAGCGAGCTGTTCGAGCTCCCCGACGGCTACGAGGTCGTGCTCGGCAACGGCGGCACCACCGCGTTCTGGGACGCCGCGACCTTCGGGCTGGTGCGCGACAAGGCGCTGCACCTGACCTACGGTGAGTTCTCGTCGAAGTTCGCCAAGGCGACGAACGACGCGCCGTTCCTGCAGGACTCGATCGTCGTCAAGGCGGACGCGGGCGACGCGCCCGCGCCGACCTCCGACCCGTCGGCCGACGTGGTCGCGTGGGCGCACAACGAGACCTCGACCGGCGTGATGGTGCCCGTCGAGCGCGTCGGTGACGGGCTCGTCCTGATCGACGCCACGTCGGGCGCCGGCGGCCTCCCGGTCGACGCCAAGGACGCCGACGTCTACTACTTCGCCCCGCAGAAGTGCTTCGCCGCCGACGGTGGGCTGTGGCTCGCGCTCGCCAGCCCGGCGGCGCAGGAGCGGATCGCGGAGATCGCCTCAAGCGGCCGCTGGATCCCGGAGTTCCTCTCCCTCAGCACCGCGCTCGACAACTCGCTCAAGGATCAGACCTACAACACGCCCGCGCTTGCCACGCTGGTGCTGCTCGCCGACCAGCTCGAGTGGATGCTCGGCCTCGGCGGTCTCGAAGGCTGCGTCGAGCGCACGACCGCCTCGTCGACCCATCTCTACGACTGGGCGGAGGCGACGGAGTACACGACGCCGTTCGTCAAAGACCCGGCCAAGCGCTCGCTCGTCGTCGGGACGATCGACTTCGACGACGCGGTCGACGCCGCCGCCGTGGCCAAGACGCTGCGCGCCAACGGGATCGTCGACACCGAGCCCTACCGCAAGCTCGGCCGCAACCAGCTGCGGGTCGCGATGTTCCCGGCCATCGAGCCGGAGGACGTCAAGGCCCTCACCGCCTGCATCGACTTCGTCGTCGAGAACCTCTAACCCGTGACCCTCGAATCCCGCGAGCGCTGGATCAAGGCCGCCGTCGGCTGGGAAGCGCGTGCGGACCAGTTCGCGCGGGACACCATGCCGGTGTCCCTCACGATGGTCGAGGCGATCCAGCCGCAGCCCGGGCAGACGATCCTCGATCTGGCCGCGGGACTCGGGGACACCGGCTTTCTCGCGGCGGAGCTCGTCGAGCCCGGCGGGCAGCTGATCACCTCGGACTTCTCGCCCGAGATGCTGTCGGCGGCGCAGAGAAGGGCGAAGGGCAAGAACGTCCGCTTCCGGCAGATCGACCTGAGCACGCCAATCGATCAGGCGGCGGCGAGCATCGACAGCGTGCTGTGCCGGTGGGGCTACATGCTGCTCGACGACCCCGAGTCGGCACTCAGGGAGACGCGGCGCATCCTCAAGCAGGACGGCAAGCTCGCCCTCGCCGCGTGGACCGGGCCGGACGAGAACCTGTGGAGCGCAGCGCCCACGCAGGCGTTGCGCCGGCGCGGGCTCGTTCCGCCGCCCCAGGACCCCGGGCAGTTCACGTGGGCAGACCCGAACCTGATCGTCGAGACGATGCAGGCGGCCGGGTTCATCGAGCCCGAGGTCGACGCGATCGACTTCGTGATGCGCTTCGCCGACTTCGACGACTGGTGGACGCACGTCACGCTCACGAGCGGAGCCGTCGGCGAGGCGGACAAGAAGCTGGACTTCGCGACGCGCAGCGACGTCCTGGCCGACCTCGAGAAAATCGCCGAGCCGTTCACGCAACCCGACGACCGTCTGGAAATTCCCGCTCGAACCTGGGTCGCGACCGCGACCGCCTAACATCGCCGCCCATGTTCTACGACGATGACGCGGATCTGGACCTGCTGAAGGGCAAGACCGTGGCGATCCTGGGCTACGGCTCCCAGGGCCACGCCCACGCCCGGAACCTGAAGGACTCCGGCGTAGACGTCATCGTAGGTCTCCGCGAAGGCTCGAAGTCGGTCGAGCACGCCAAGGCGGCGGGCCTCGAGGTCACCGATCTGGCCGACGCGTCGAGCCGCGGCGACATCGTGATGGTCCTCCTCCCGGACGAGAAGCACCACGACGTCTACGAGGAGTCGATCAAGGACGGGATCGCCCCCGGCAACCTCCTGATGTTCGGTCACGGGTTCTCGATCCACTACGGCGAGGTCGAGGCCCCGCCGGAGGTCGACGTCGCGCTCGTCGCCCCGAAGGGCCCGGGCCACCTGGTCCGCCGCCAGTACGTCGAGGGCTCGGGCGTCCCGTGCCTGATCGCGATCGACTCCAACGCCACCGGCAACGCGCAGCAGCTGGCGCTGGCCTACGCCAAGGGCATCGGCGGCACCCGCGGCGGCGTCATCGAGACGACGTTCAAGGACGAGACCGAGACCGACCTGTTCGGCGAGCAGGCCGTGCTCTGCGGCGGCGTCTCCGAGCTCGTCAAGGCCGGCTACGACACGCTGGTCGACGCCGGGTACGACCCCAAGCTCGCCTACTTCGAGTGCCTCCACGAGCTCAAGCTGATCGTGGACCTGATGTACGAGAAGGGCATCACCGGGATGCGCCACTCGATCTCCAACACGGCCGAGTACGGCGACCTGACCCGCGGCAAGATGATCATCACCGACGACACGCGCGCGGCGATGAAGAACGTCCTCGGCCAGATCCAGGACGGCACCTTCGCCCGCGAATGGATCGCCGAGAACCGCGCCGGCCAGGAGAACTTCCAGCGCATGCGCAAGGAAGAGATGGGTCACCAGATCGAAACCGAGGGCAAGGAACTGCGCTCGATGATGAGCTGGATCGATACGGAATTCGAAGAGGGCTGATGAGCACGCTGACGGAACCCTTCCGCGTCCTGGTCGCGGAGAAGATCGCCGACACCGGCGTCGACATGCTGCGTGAGCAGTTCGACGTCGACCTGGGCACCGACTGGAGCCGCGCCGACCTGCTGGAGCGCATCGGCAGCTACCACGGCATCCTGATCCGCAGCGCCACGAAGCTCGACGCCGAGGTCATCGACCGCGCCGACAAGCTCCGGGTCGTCGGCCGCGCGGGCGTGGGCGTGGACAACGTCGACGTCGCCGCCGCCTCCAAGCGCGGGATCATCGTCGCCAACGCGCCGGAGGCCAACACGGTCGCCGCCGCCGAGCACACCGTTGCGCTGATGCTCGCGCTCGCCCGCAACATCCCGCAGGCGCACGCGAGCCTCACGAGCGGCAAGTGGGAGCGCTCGAAGTTCGGCGGCACCGAGGTCGAGGGCAAGACGCTCGGCGTGCTCGGGTTCGGCCGCATCGGCCAGCTCGTCGCGATCCGCGCCCGCGCCTTCGGCATGCGCGTCGTCGCGTTCGACCCGTTCGTCAGCGCCGAGCGCTTCCGCGAGATCGGCGCCGAGAAGGCCGAGACCTCCGATGAGGTGCTCGCCGCCGCCGACTTCCTCACGCTGCACCTGCCGAAGACCCCTGAGACCCAGGGCTTCATCAACAGCGCCACGCTCGCGAAGGCCAAGGACGGCGTGCGGATCATCAACGTCGCCCGCGGCCCGCTCGTCGTCGACGAGGACCTCAAGGACGCGATCGATTCCGGCAAGGTCGCCGGCGCCGCCCTGGACGTCTTCGCCCAGGAGCCGATCACCGATCACCCGCTCTTCGGCTACCCCAACGTGGTCGTCACCCCGCACCTCGGCGCCTCGACCGCCGAGGCGCAGGACCGCGCGGGCGTGCAGACGGCCGAGCAGGTCGTCGCCGCCCTGACCGGCGGGGTCGTCTCCACCGCCGTCAACATCCCCGCCATCTCCGCGGAGGACTCCGCGGTGCTCGGGCCGTTCGTCCCGCTCGCGCTGCGCCTCGGCCGGATCGCCGCGGCGCTCGCCGAGCAGGGCGTCGAACGCGTCGAGGTCGAGCACCTGGGGCGGATCGCCGAGCGCGACACCCGCTTCCTCACCCTCTCCGTCCTGATGGGCCTGTTCGCCGGGCGCACCGAGGAGGAGGTCAACCTCGTCAACGCCCCGACGCTGGCCGAGGAGCGCGGCATCGCCGTCTCCGAGCGGCGCGAGACCAAGTCGCGCGACTACGCCGACCTGATCCGGGTCACGCTCGTCAAGGGCGACGACCGGGTGCGCGTCGTGGGCACGACGCTCGGGCAGTTGCACCGCCCGCACCTGCTCGAGGCCTGGGGCCAGCGCTTCAACCTGCAGATCGACGATCCGCACCTGACGCTGTTCCGCTACTCCGACGTGCCCGGAATGGTCGGCCGCGTCGGCGGCTGCCTCGGCGAGCACGGCATCAACATCTCGGCCGCGGCGGTCGGGCGCCAGGAGGACGGCGCTCGCACCGACCTTGCGGTCATGGCGGTCACCACCGACGTCCGCGTTCCCGACGACGTCGTCACGCAGATCGCCGGCTTCGACGGCTTCGTCAGCGGCCGTTCGCTCAGCCTGGACTAGAGCACAGGCGCAGCTGGGGGCCTGGCCCCCGGCTGCGGCTTGCAGGTCGAGCTCCACCCGGGCTCGCGCGCGAGGCGCAGCGTCTCGGCCGCGAGGCCCCGGATCGAGCGCGAGGCGTCCAGCAGCTCGTCCCACGGCGCGTCGAGCCCGCCCCGCAGCGTCGAGTTCGTCGTGAACGCGAGCGTGCTGGCCATCCCCGAGAGCGCCAGGACGCGGCCGCGGCACTCGCGCGCCGGCTTTGAGGCGTTGGCCAGGTTGGACAGCATGTGGCTGTTGGCGCTGGCGAACGCGTGCACGCGGGCGAGCGGCGGCGTCGCGCAGCGGCGGTAATCACGGTTGCGGCGCTTGGCCGAGCGGCGGCCCGCGTGCGACTCGCAGGAGGACAGGGCGGTGAGGGAGCGCTTCGCCTCAGCGGCCGTCGTCCGCCGCAGCAGCGCGAGCGACTCGCGCGCCGGCAGGTCCCAGTGGGCGGGTGGCTTCGGCGCGGCGAGCGGCGCTTCGGGTGGGGACTTCGCCCACGCGCGCGGCGTCGCGGGCTGTTCGCGCAGCAGGAAGCCGAGCGGCGCGGCTCCGATCGCCAGCGCGAGCACTCCGAGCAGCGGCACGAGCTGCGGACGCATCAGGAACCAACACTCCCATCCGTGGGTAGACGGGGGCGATCTTATGTCCCCATGCTGACCCGTCGCAACCGGCCGTGCGTTGAGATTCTTACGCGGTGCGGGGCGCGCGCAGGCGCGGTGCTTGGACGGGCGCCGGGGAGACGTCGGCCACGAAGCCCACGTCGCAGCCGACGACCCGCTTGAGCGCGGACACGACGCCCTGGTCGTACGCGTGCGACTCCTCGTCGAGCAGGCCGAACGCGCGCTCGGGGCTCCACGCGGCGCGATACACGCGGTCTGAGACGAGCGCGTCGTAGACGTCCACGACGGCGAGAATGCGCGTCTCGACGCTCATCCGCTCGGCGGTCAACCCGCGCGGGTAGCCACTGCCGTCGAGGCGCTCGTGGTGGTCGGAGACGAGCCCGCGGACCGCCTCCGGGAAGCCTCCCAGCTCCTCCAAGAGCCGGCGGCCGTCGCCGGGGTGGCGCTTGATCGCGGCGAACTCGTCGTCGGTCAGCTTGCCGGGCTTGTTGAGGATCTCCAGCGGGACCGAGAGCTTGCCGATGTCGTGCAGCAGGCCGCCGACGGCCAGGTGACGGCGCGCGGTCGCGGAGAGCTTGAGCTCCTCGCCGACGCGGGCGGCGAGGAGGGCGACGCGGCGGGTGTGCTCCTCGGTGGAGACGTCGCGGCGCTCGAGCTGCACCATCAGGGCGCGCACGCGCGGGCCGAGGTAGGCCTCTTCGCCGGCGACGAGGTCGGGCGCGGTGAGGTCACCGACGAGCGGGCGCGAGGCGCCCGCGCGCTTGATGTCCAGCGCGGCGGGGATGCTGACCAGCGCGACCGCGGCGATCTCGAGCACGTGGCCGGCGTAGAAGCCGAGCGTCCCGCCACCGAGGATCAGGTTGGCGTAGAGCGTGACGCCGAGCCATGCGCAGCCGAGCGCCACGGTGAGGTCGGCGGCACGCCGGGTCAGCCGGTACGTGCGCACGGCGCGCGCGATCAGCAGCAGCAGCGCGGTGCCGCCGACGCCGAAGAGCAGATCCGACGGCTGGGAGTCGGGCTTCGGCACCGCCGGGATGTCCTGCGGGAACGCCATGCCGAACAACCCGAACGCGACGATCGCGACGAAGAGCGAGACCTGCAGCGCGACGAGCCAGCGGACGTTGACCGGGCGGCGCAGGGCGGGGAGGGCGGTCAGTGCGAGGAGCAGGGCGCCCGCGGGGACCGAGAGGCCGCCCGCCAGGGCGATCATGCCGTTCTTGCCGATCAGGAACCCGGGCGTGGAGAGGCCGTGGATCGCGAACAGCGCGGTCATCGTCGAGAACGCGGTGCCCATCAGGATCGCCCGCCCGTCGCGGGCCCGGGCGCCGGCGAGGCTCAGCGACAGCGACGCGAGCGAGGTGAGCCCGGCGGCGCCGCCCACGAGCCCGAAGTGCACCGTGGCGGGCAGCGACGCGGGATTCGTGCCGATCACGGCCACCATCACCACGGGGATGACGGCCAGGAAGAACACGCCGGTGGCAAAGATCCTGTTCCGCGACATTGCCCCGGGATATCGACCGTCACCGTCCAAGGTTGAGCGAAAGTGGTCTTGACCACTCCTTGACCAGTGTGTACTGTGCCGCCCCGGAGAGCGGTGATGAGCGGATTGGCCCATACGAACGGCCGGGGGAGCAAGCAGGCCCTCGTCCGTGACGAGATCCTCGGGATGCTCGACGAGCTGACGGTCGGCGACGCCCTGCCGTCCGAGCGCCGGCTGGCCACGGATCTCGGCGTGTCGCGGCCGACGCTCCGCGCGGTGATCGACGAGCTGGTGCGCGAGGGTCTGCTCCTGCGCCGCCACGGCAGCGGCACCTACGTCGCGGAGCCGAAGATCGCGCTGCCGCTGACGATGACCTCCTTCAGCGAGGACATGGCGCGGCGCGGGATGCGCCCGAGCAGCCAGGTGGTCTCCTTCGAGCGCCAGAGCGCCGGGGCCAAGCTCGGCCAGCGGCTGCAGATCTCGCCCGTCGACGACGTGTGGGTCATCACCCGCCTGCGTCTGGCCGACGACGAGACGATGGCGATCGAATGGCTGCATGCGCCGCACGCGCTGCTGCCGGACCTGCGCCGCGAGGAGCTCGCCACCCACTCCTTCTACGAACTGCTGCGCGTGCGCCGGGGGATCGTGATCGCCTCGGGCACGCAGACGATCGAGCCGACTGTGACCAGCCCCGAGGAGGCTGACCTGCTCAGCGTGCCGGTGCACTCGCCGGCGTTCCTCTTCGAGCGCACCACGCAATCAGAGCTTGGGGAGGTGGTGGAGTTCGTCCGGTCGGTGTACCGCGGGGACCGGTACCGGCTGGTGACGGAGCTGCGCCCGGCCCTCCGCTGAGGGCCGGAAAGGACGCCGGCCGCCCGAAGGCGGCCGGCGAGGTACGTCGTTGCGTCGTCCGGTTCGAGCGGCCGACGCTTCCAATCTACCCGCCCCGGTCGGGTGGGACGAGGAGGACGGATGAGGAAGTTCAGCGTGGCGGTCGTGGGCGTGGCGCTCGCGACGGTCGTGGCCGCCTGCGGCGGCTCGGACGACAACAAGACGACGGGCGGCGCGAGCACCGCGTCCAACAAGCTCTCCGGCTCGATCAGCGTCTGGATCATGGATCCGGGCTCGCCGAAGATCCAGGACGTCGTCAAGCAGTACGGGACCGACTTCCAGGCCGCGCACCCCGGCACGAAGGTCGACATCCAGTTCGTCCCGTGGGCGCAGGCCCACGACAAGTTCGTGACCGCGATCGCCGGCGGGAAGGTGCCCGACGTCGCCGAGATGGGCACGACCTGGACGCCGGAGTTCGCCGATCAGGGCGGGCTGGTGGAGCAGCCCAAGATCTCCAAGGGACAATACGTCTCGAGCCTGGTCGACGCCGCGACGCTCAACGGCAAGGTCTACGGCAAGCCGTGGTACGCCGGGGCGCGGGCGCTGATCTACCGCAAGGACATGCTCGACAAGGCGGGCGTGCAGCCGCCCAAGACGTGGGACGACATGATGGCCGCGTCGAAGGCGATCAAGTCCAAGGTCGGCGGCGGGGTCTATCCCGTCTCGTTCACTGGGCTGAGCGAGCACATGTACCTGCCGACGATCTGGCAGGCGGGCGGGCAGATCGCCACCCAGAACGGTGAGACCTGGAAGTCCGCGCTCAATTCGCCGGAGGCGGCGAAGGCGCTGGACTACTACGCCTCCTTCTACAAGGACGGCCTGGACCCGAAGGCCGCCGTCGGCTGGGAGGAGCCCGACGCCCAGACGGCGTTCGCCAACGGCGACGTCGCGATGCTGATCGCGGGTGGGTGGACCTACAACTCGATCATCGCCACCAAGCCGGAGCTCGAGAAGAAGATCGGCACCGAGCTGGCGCCGGCCGGACCGTCGGGGAAGAACACGGCGTTCGCGGGCGGGTCGCACCTCGTGCAGTTCCAGGAGTCCAAGAACAAGGACCTCGGCGCGGCGTTCATCGACTTCATGCTCGAGCCGGCGCAGCTGAACAAGTTCACGAGCGAGATCGGGTTCCTGCCGGGCACGACGGACGGCATCAAGGCGTCCGGCTACCTGAGTGACCCGCAGCGCAAGCCGTTCGCTGAGCAGTTGCTCGATCACTCCGCGGTCTACCCGCCGTCGCCGAAGTGGGGCGGCCTGGAGGGCGCGAACATCTTCGACGGCGAGGTCCAGAAGGTGATGAAGGGCCAGACGACGTCGCAGCAGGCCGTGGCCGACCTGGCCAAGAAGATGGACGCGGAGTTCGCGGGTTGAGTACCGCGCCGGCAGCAGTCGGGACGGGGCGCGCGGCCGCGCGCGCCCCGCGGCCGCCCGCGGCGGCGCTCGCCCGCCGCGCGGTGGCGCGGCTGACCATGCCGGTCCTGCTGCTGCTGCCGGCGCTGGTGATCATCGTCGGCCTCGTCGGCTACCCGCTGGTCCGTACGGTCTACCTGTCCTTCACCGACACCGGGCTGGGCGAGCTGATCTACGGCGGGTCGACGTGGGTGGGGCTGGACAACTTCAAGGAGGTCTTCTCCGACGAGCACCTGCGGGCGTCGCTGGTCAACACGGTGGTCTTCGGGACGCTGTGCGTCGCGGGGACGATGGTGTTCGGCTTCGCGGTCGCGCTGCTGCTCAATCAGCGCCTGCACGGGAACGTGTTCTTCTCGATCGCCGTCTTGCTGCCGTGGGCGGTGCCGGCGATCGCCGCCTCGGCGATCTTCAAGTGGCTGTTCGACTCGCGCTACGGGTTCGTCAACTGGGCGCTGGTACAGGTCGGCTTCGACCGATTCCAGGACTACGCCTGGTTCGCCGGACGCTTTAGTGCCTACGTGGCGATCTTCATCACCGTGGTCTGGCAGTCGTTTCCGTTCATCGCGCTGTCGCTGCTGGCCGGATTGCAGACGATCCCGAAGGAGCTGTTGCACGCCGCCGCCGTCGACGGCGCGGGCCCGATGGCCCGCTTCCGGCTGGTGACGCTGCCGCTGCTGCGGCCGATCGTCGCCGTCCTGGTCGTGTTCTCCACGATCTGGGACTTCAAGATCTTCGACCAGATCTACGTAATGGCCGCCGGCGTGCCCGACCGCGCCGCCGACACCGCCGCGGTCGCGGCCTACCGCGAAGGGTTCGCTCTGAGTCACTACGGGCTGGGCAGCGCGGTTGCCGTCGTGTTGTTCCTGATCCTGCTGGCGTTCTCCTTGCTCTACGTTCGCCTGATCGGTCGCGAGGGCACGGTATGAGGTGGCTTCTGAAGCGCGGGTGGATGTACGGCGCGATGGCCCTCATCTCCGCATTCGCGCTGTTCCCGATCTACTGGGTCGTGATCACATCGCTGAAGACGCGTTCGGAGATCTATACGCGCACGCCGGATCTGTGGCCGTCGAACCCGCAGTGGGGCCAGTACCCGCGGGTGCTGGGGGAGGGTCACGTCGGCCGGGCACTGGGCAACTCGCTGATCGTGGCGTCGGGGACGATGGTGATCTGCCTGATCGTCGGTGCGATGGCCGCCTACGCGCTCGCCCGCTGGCGGGCGAAGATCACCCACATCCTGCTGATGCTGGTGCTGATGACGCAGATGTTCCCGCTCGTCGTGCTCGTGATCCCGCTGTTCGTGACGATGCGCAAGGCTGGGCTGCTCGGGACCTACTGGAGCCTGATCGTCACGTACCTGGCGTTCTGCGTGCCGCTGGCGATCTGGGTCATGCGCGGCTTCATCATGTCGATCCCCGAGGAGCTCGAGTACGCGGCCCGGATCGACGGCGCCACGCGCTTCGGGGCGATGGTGCGCGTGGTGCTGCCGCTGGCCGCACCCGGCCTGGCCACGACGGCGGTGCTCGCCTTCCTCGAGGGCTGGAAGGAGTTCCTGCTGGCCCTGACCTTCATCAACAGCGAGGACAAGAAGACCGTTCCGCTGGTGCTGCAGTCTTTCGTCGGGCGCGGTGACACCGACTGGGGCGCGGTGATGGCGACCTCGGTCCTGTACACGCTGCCGGTGGCGCTGGTGTTCGTGCTCGCGCGCAAGCACCTGATGACCGCGCGCACGGCTGGGGCGGTCAAAGGATGAGGCTCGGTGTCTCCGCCGCCCTCGTCGACGGCGTGCTCGTCACCGGGGACGTCTCGGTGGCCGACGGCGTCATCGAGGCCGTCGGGCTCGCTCGCAACGGCTCCAGCTCTGGCATCGCCGCCCCCGGCTTCGTCGACCTCCAGGTCAACGGGTTCGCGGGCGTGGACCTGATGGCGACCGACCACGACGGGTACGCGCGGGTGGGCGAGGCGCTGCTGGCGACGGGTACGACGGCGTTCCAGCCGACCTTCGTGACCTCGCCGGAAGCGACCCTGCTCGAGGCGCTGCGCGCGATGCCGCATGGGGGCATCGGCCCGCGCGTGCTCGGCGCCCACGTCGAGGGCCCGTTCCTCTCGCCCCGGCGGGCGGGCGTGCATGACCCGCGCTGGGTGCTGCCGCCGGATCTGGCGCTGCTGCGCCGGTTGCTCGACGCCGCGCCCGTGTCGCAGGTGACGCTCGCGCCGGAGCTGCCGGGCGCCTTCGAGCTGATCGACGAGCTGGTGGCGCGTGGCATCACCGCCTCGGCCGGCCACACCGATGCCACCGCGGCCGAGGCGCACCTGGCCTTCGATCGCGGCGTCCGCACGGTCACCCACCTCTTCAACGCGATGCGCCACAGCACGGCGCGCGATCCGTCGATCGCGATGTCGGCGCTCGCGCGCCCGGAGGTGGTCGTGCAGGTGATCGTCGATCTGCACCACGTCGCGCCCGACACCGTGCTCGTGGCGTGGCACGCGGCCGCCTCGCGCTTCGCGCTGGTGACCGACGCCGCGCCGGCGGCCGGGACGGGCGACGGCGAGTTCGTGCTCGGCGGGCGCAAGGTGCTCGCGTCCGACGGCGTCGTGCGCGGCCCTGAGGGCCAGCTGGCGGGCTCGGCGCTGACGATGATCGAGGGCGTCCGCAACCTCGTCTCGCTCGGCGTCGCACTCCCGGACGCGCTGCGCGCGGCGGGCGAGGTGCCCGCGCGGGTGGCGCGGCGCCCGGACCTGGGCCGGCTGGTGCCCGGCGCCCCGGCCGACATCGTCGTGCTGGATGATCGAATGGACGTGATCCGGGTTCTCGTGGACGGGAGAGAGCGTGTCGCTCGCACGTAGTGAGATGGCGGAGCAGCCGGCGGTGCTGGACCGGCTGCTGCGCGAGTCGGCAGGCGCGATCGCGGCCGCCGGGGAGGAGATCGCCGCGCGCCGGCCGCGCTTCGGCGTGATCGCCGCCCGCGGCTCCTCCGACAACGCGGCGCGCTACGCCCAGCACCTGTTCGGGCGCTACTGGGGCATGCCGGTCGCGCTGGCCACGCCCTCGCTGCACACGCTCTACGACGCCTCGCTGAACTACCGCGACGCGCTCGTGCTCGGCATCTCGCAGTCGGGCGCGTCGCCGGACGTGGCGGGCGTCGTGGCCGCCGCGAACGAGCAGGGCGCGATCACGATCGCGATCACCAACGAGCCGGATTCGCTGCTCGGGCGCTCGGCCACGCACGTCATCGCGCTGCGGACCGGGCCGGAGCGCTCGGTCGCGGCGACGAAGACCTACACGGCGTCGCTGGGCGCGATCGCGGCGCTGGCGGGCGTCGACGACGAGGAACTCGCGCAGATCCCGGACGCGATGGCGCGCCAGCTGGGCGTCGACGTGCCGTTCGAGGCGGCCGCGGGCTGGGAGCGGCTGGCCGTCGTCGGCCGCGGCGTGGCCTACGGCACGGCGTTCGAAGCCGCGCTGAAGCTCTCCGAGCTGACCGGCGTGATCGCCGCCCCGTGGTCCTCCGCGGACTTCATGCACGGCCCGATCGCGATCGTCGAGCCGGGCTTCCCGATCCTCGCGATCGCGCCGTCGGGCCCGACCCTCGACGGGATGCGCGAGCTGCTGGACGCCGCGTCGTCGCGCGGCGCCGACGTCACCGTCATCAGCGACGCGCCGCTGGCCGGCCGCCGGATCGCCCTCGAACCGGTGCCCGAGTGGCTCTCGCCGCTGGTCGCCGTCATCCCCGCGCAACTTCTCGCCGTCGGCGCAGCCGAGCACCTCGGCCGCGACGTCGACCGCCCGACCGGCCTCCAGAAGGTCACGCTCACGTCATGAAAGGGGCCGGAACCATGCCCGGGATCCAGATAGAGGGAGTCAGCAAGGACTACAAGAACGGCCCGCACGCGGTCCACGACGTGAGCCTCGAGGTACGCGACGGCGAGTTCATGGTGCTGGTCGGCCCGTCGGGCTGCGGCAAGTCGACGTTGCTGAAGCTGATCGCGGGGATCGAGGAGACCACCCACGGCCGCATCCTGATCGGCGAGCGCGACGTCACCCACCTCGACCCGCGCAAGCGTGACATCGCGATGGTCTTCCAGAACTACGCGCTCTACCCGCACCTGTCCGTGCGCGCGAACCTCGGCTTCGGCCTGAAGCTGCGCAAGACCGCCAAGACCGACATCACCCAGCGCGTCGACGAGGTGGCGAAGATCCTCGGCCTCGAGGAGATGCTCGAGCGCAAGCCAGGCGAGCTGAGCGGCGGCCAGCGCCAGCGCGTGGCGATGGGCCGCGCGATCGTCCGCGAACCGCAGGCCTTCCTGATGGACGAGCCTCTGAGCAACCTCGACGCGAAGCTGCGCGTCTCGATGCGCGCCCAGCTCTCGCGCCTGCACGAGCGCCTGGGCGTGACGACCGTCTACGTCACCCACGACCAGATCGAGGCGATGACGCTCGGCCAGCGCGTCGCGGTGCTGCGCGGCGGCGTGCTGCAGCAGTGCGACACGCCCGAGGTCCTGTTCGAGCACCCCGCGAACCTCTTCGTGGCCGCGTTCATCGGCTCACCCGCGATGAACCTCGTCGAGGCGGAGATCGAGGACGGCGAAGCGCGCTTCGGCACCTGCCGCGTCCCGCTCGCCGCGGGCTCGCATCTGCGCGGCCGGATCGTCCTCGGCGTCCGCCCGCACGACCTCAAGCTGGGCAGCTCCGGCGTCCCCGGCGTCGTCCAGGTCGTCGAGCGCCTCGGAACCGAGACCCACGTCGTCGTCGGCATCGACGCCCCGCGCCTGCGCACCGCCGCGCTCGCCGAGGCGATCGACGCCGCCCCCGACGACGACATCCTCCTCGCCGAGGACGACCGCGCGTTCTTCACGCTCGTCACCGAAGCCCGCGCCGAGGTCGCGGTCGGAGACCGTGTCGAGCTCACCGTCGATCCCGCCCGCCTGCACGGCTTCGACCTCGAGACGGGCGAAGCCCTTCGCGCTCCCGCCGAGACTCCGGTCCCGGCTTAGTTTTTGCCCTTCTGCCGCGCGGCGAAGAGCTGCGCCCGCGCCAGATAGCCCTGGCCGGAGGGCAGCGTGAAGTCCTTCTTCAAGCGCGTGTCGCGGACGACGACCTTCCCGCGTCCCACCTCGGTCAGCGTCCCGTCGCAGCGATCGGAGACGATCCAGGTCGCCGCGGTCGCGGTGATCGTGCCCGCTGCGCCGATCATGCGGAACGCGCCCTTCGCCGTCCCCGTCAAGGTGCGCACGACGCCCTTGATCGGGCGCACGCCGCTGCCCGCGGCGCACGCCCGCGAAAGGCCGGGCGGCGTCTGCAGCACCAGGTCGGTGCTCGGCTTGGCGCTGCCGGACTTCGCGCGGCGCCGCGCGGCCTGGCGGATCGCGAACATGCCCGCCCCGAAGCGACCCTGCTGGAGGTTCGTCCGCTGGCCCTTGGACCCGTACTTGGACGCCGTCTTGAGGTCGAGCTGGCCCTTGCGGGAGTCGATCTGCGACCCGACCGGCACGGTCGCGACGCCCTTGATCGGGACGAACCCGCTGATCGGCGCCGCCTGCGCGGCCCGCGCGTAGGCCCGTGCCGCCCGCGCCGACACCTTCGTCCCCTTCGGGAGCTTGATGAAGACCTCGCCGCTGACCGCGGTCACCTGCGCGGTCTCGCCCGCGACCACGGGCGCGTCGCCGGGCGGAAGGATGTCGCACGCGTCGCCGACCTTGTCGCCGTCACCATCCTTCTGGTCGGCGTTGGCGACCTCGGGGCAGTTGTCCGTCGCGTCCGGCACGCCGTCCCGATCGGTGTCCTTCGGCGCTTCGACAACGAGCGGCGGCGGCGGTGGGGGAGGCGGCGGAGCCGACCAGGTCACGCTCAGCGGCTTGGATCGCAGCTCGGCCTGCTGGGGCGGCGCGTAGTCGGCCTCGACGACGTCGGTCCCCTCGGCGGTGCCGTCGTAGGCCACGGTCGCGATCCCGTCCTTGCCCGTCTGCCCGCTCAGCGTCAGCTTCGCGTTGGGACCGTTCGTGACCGTGAAGGTCACCGCCCGGTCGGCGACGGGCGCGCCGTTCTCGGTGACCGTCGCCGAGAGCGCCTGCGGCGTGCCGAGCGTGGCGGTGGACGCACCGCCGAGTGCCACCTGACCGTCGATGCACGGCGCGGTCTCCCCGAGCCGGATCGACGGCACGCCGAACACGTCCGGCGGGTCAAGCGTGGCGTAGACGCTGAAGGACGAGATGCCGGGCATGGAGAGGCGGAACTGCGAGCGCCCGTGCGGTCCGTCGTTCTGACTGGACCGGCCGACGACGCCGAGCGAGTGGCCGGCACAGTCGAAGGCCTCGACGAAGTCGCCGGCACGCTCGTCGTAGCCCGCCTCGACGACGACACTCGACGTCGCGGCCGCCTGCCCGCCGGTCCCGGGCAGCACGATCCGCGCGCGGACGGGCGCGGCCCAGTCCATCGCGCCGGTGGGCGTGGCGCCCGTCCACGTCAGCAGCCCCTCGTCGATCGAGGACAGCATCGTCGGCGCGCCATTGCTGAAGATCAGCCCGAACGCGTCGTACTCGGTGGTGATGATCGAGCCGACCCTGGCGCCGACCGACCCCGGTTCGACGAGGACGGGCGGCGCGGCCGCCGCGGGAACGGCGGCCGCGAGTGTGACAAAAGTGGCAAGGAGCAGGGAAGACCGGACCGGCATCCGGGCAGCCTTCCCACTCCCTGCCTCAAGCGCAAGGGCGATCAGCCGACGCAGGACACCTTTGCCCCTTCGCCAGGTGCGTTGGGGAAGTTGTCCCGGCGCGCCCCGTCGGAGCTTGTCAGGCACAGCTTGCGGCCGACCAGCACGGGGCTGGTCGGGAACTCGAGCGGGCCCTCGTCGCGCAGGCGCGAGGCGGCGAGCCCGTTGCGGAAGAACTCGCGCACCTCGCCCCGCCGGGTCACGACCGTGACCGCGTTGCGCTCGTTGGCGGCCGCGTAGACGTTGTCGTCGCCGTCGAGCACGATCCCGTCCGCGCCCTCGAGGTAGGGGTGCTGCACCCACACGTCGTCGAGACAGAGCGTGTCCGGAGTGAACGTCGTGTCGCAGCCCATCGGCGATCGCACCCGCCCGTGCCCGTCGAGGTAGACCCGCCAGATCGCCCCGCGCGCCGTGTCGGCGACGTACAGCGTCCCGTCACGCCCGAACGCGAGCCCGTTGGCGACGATGTGCTGGGAGCCGAGCGTGTTCGACGCCTGCCGCGAGGTGTCGGTGATCGTGATCTCCCCGGGCGGCAGGCCACGGACGTCGCGCCCGACGCCGCCCGGCAGCACGGTGTTCGCCAGCGGCTGCACGCGGAAGACCTCGGTGGCGACCTTGTCGCGCCCGATCCGCCACACGCGCCCCTGCGCCGTCCCGCCGTCGCTCACCCACAGCGAGCCGTCCTTGTCCCACGCGACGCCGTTGGCCCCGGGCACGCCGCTCGCGAACAGCGTCGCCGTCGGCGGCGACGCGGCGTCCGGCTTCAAAACGTCGATGTGATCGCTGTTGGTGACGTACAGCCGCCCGTCCGGCCCGAACGCCAGCCCCGCCGGCCCGCACGGCGCCGCGAGGTTGCCGACCACGGCGCTCACCCCGTCGCGGATGCGGAACACCGGGCACGGCGCGCCCGCCGGGGCGCGCCCGGCGGTGTACAGGTCGCCGCGCCGGTCGGCGGTCAGCCCCTCGATCCCGCCGCCGGCCGGGACCTTGAACACCGTCGTCCACTGCGCGTCCGGCCGCAACGGCCGCGGCCCGTCCCCGTCGCCCTGCGCGACGGCGGCCCCCAATCCCGCCGCGGCCACCGCCGCGACGGCCAACCCTGCACGAAGAAGCATGTTCCGGTCTCCCTTCGGAATGGACTCCGCGAGGACATACGTGCGCGGGAGGCGGGCGGTTGAAGCGGTGCATTCGCTGACTGCTGGATCCAGGCGCGCATGCCTCGGCCCAGCAGACGTCGGCGACGACGCAGGAGATCGCCGCCTCGGCGGAAGCGCTGGCCCACACGGCCGGTCAGCTCCAGGAGCTGGTAGGGCGCTTCCGCGTCAGCGCCTAGGTGGGTCAGGCCGCGGCGTCGGCCGCGAACTCCTCGGGGCCCTGCTCCGCCGCCGCCGGGTCCATCCACATGACCTGCCAGCCGTGGCCGTCGAGGTCGAAGAAGCTGCGTGAGTACATGAAGCCGTGGTCCTCGGCGTCGTCTGCCTCGGTGCCGCCCGCCGCGAGCGCGGCGGCGCCGACCGTATCGACCTCATCGCGCGACGACGCGCTGAAGGAGTACAGCGCCAGCGCGTGCGTGGTGGGATCGGCGATCGGATGCTTCGAGAACTCCGCGAACCGCTCGCGGCTGAGCAGCATGACGAAGGCGTGCTCGCCGACCAGCATGCAGGCGGCGGACTCGTCGGTGAACATCGGGTTGAAGCTGAACCCGAGCTTCGCGAAGAACGCCTTGCTGCGCTCGACGTCCGCTACGGGCATGTTCACGAACAGCATGCGGCCGGGGTGTGCGGGAGTGCTCATGGTGGGGTCTCCGATCGGTGCCTCGATGGCGTACGTCCTCCTAGACCCGCCCACCCGGCGGAACTCATCGGTCGAGCTCGGCTCCGGCGAAATCTCAGCCGTCGGTGCGCACGCGGTCGCGGCGGGCCAGCGACTTCTGGACCAGCAGGTTGAGCCCCATCAGCACCAGGACGGCGATCAGCAGCAGCGTCGCCAGCACGTTGACCTCGGCCGGGACGCCCTGACGGGTCGCGCCGAAGATGAACAGCGGGAACGTCTGCGTCTGGCCGGCGTTGAACGACGTGACGACGTAGTCGTCGAAGGAGATCGCCGCCGCCAGCATCGCCGCCGCGGCGACGCCCGGGGCGATCATCGGCAAGGTGATCTTGCGGAACGTCACCCACTCGGTCGCGCCGAGGTCCATCGACGCCTCCTCGATGTGGCGGTCCATGCCCTCTAGTCGCGCTTTCACTGTTACTACGACGTAGCTCACGGTGAACATCACGTGCGCGATGACGATCGTGACGAACCCGGTGCCGATGTTCAGCGTCAGGAACATCGCCAGCAGCGCCGCGCCGAGCACGACCTCGGGCGAGGACAGCGGCATGAAGACGAAGAAGTCCACCGTCGAGCGCCCGCGGAAGCGGTAGCGCACGAGCGCCATTGCCATGAACGTGCCCAGGGCGGTGGCGATCGCCGTCGAGATCAGCGCGATCTCGACTGAGTTGGTCAGCGCCTTGGAGAGGTCCGGATCCGCGAACGGGTGCTGCCAGTGGCGCAGGGTGAATCCCTGCCAGGTGAAGTTGAAGCGGCCCTTATTGTCGTTGAACGAGAACAGGACGACGATGAAGACCGGGATGAAGAGGTACAGCAGGGCCAGGAACGACCAGATGCCCAGGCCCCAGTGGCGCAGCTTGTCGTGCGACCTGCCGCCGCGCGAGGGCGCCGGCGCGGCGCTGGGAGCGGGCGGGGCTTCGGTGACCGCCATCTCAGATCGCCGCCTCGGTCAGGTTCTGCGTGCCCAGCAGCCGGGCGTACAGGAAGATGCCGATCAGGATGAACACCATCAACGTGAACGACAGCGCGGCCGCCGTCGGGTAGTCGAGGATGTTCAGGAACTTCGACTGGATCACGTTGCCGATCATGTACTGCTGCGGTGTGCCCAGCAGGGCGGCGTTGATGAAATCGCCGCACGCGGGGATGAAGGTCAGCAGCGAGCCGGCGAAGATGCCCGGCAGCGCCAGCGGCACCGTCACCTTGCGAAACGCGGTGGCCCGCGAGGCGTAGAGGTCGGTCGCGGCCTCCAGCAGCCGCCGGTCGATCTTCTCCAGCGCCACGTACAGCGGCAGTGCCATGAACGGCAGGAAGTTGTAGGTGATGCCCGCGATCACCGCCGTGCTGGAGGCCAGCAGCCGTCCGTCGTCGCCGAGCAGCCCGATGGTGCGGAAGAAGCTCACGACCGCGCCGTCGTCGGACAGGATCAGCTGCCACGCGACCGTGCGCAGCACGTAGGACATGAAGAACGGCAGGATGATCAGCAGCAGGATCAGCCCGCGCCAGCGGCCCGCGTGAAACGCGGTGAAGTACGCCAGCGGGAACCCGATGACCAGGCACAGGATCGTCGCGATCCCCGCATAGAGGATCGAGCGGCCGAACTGGGTCTTGTAGTCGCTGATCGCGTCCCAGTAGGTGTGAAACGCCCAGGTGAGGTTGTAGCCGTGCTCGGGATCGCCGCTCATCAGCGAGACGCTCGCCTGATTGAGCAGCGGATAGAGGAAGAAGAGCAGCAGCCACAGCAGGCCCGGGCCGATGAACAGCCAGGGGAGGAGCTTGCGGCGGGTCGCGAGGCTCATGCTCCGGTCACCTTCGCCATCGCCTCTTTCATCGTGCGCTCGTCGGTGTCCGACAGCGCCGGGTAGGGATGCAGCTTGGCCCGGATCTCGTCGGGCGGGAAGATCAGCGGGTTGTTGGCGATGTCGGGATCGGTCTTCTCGACGATCTCCTTGATGCCCTTCACCGGCGACAGGTAGTTCACGTAGATCGCCAGCTTGGCCGCGATCTCGGGCTCGTAGACGAAGTTCATCATCGTCTCGGCCGCGAAGACGTGCTCGGCCTTGTTGGGGATCATCATGTTGTCGGTGAAGAACATCGCGCCCTCGTCCGGGTAGACGAACTTCAGGTCCGGGTTGTCGGACTGCAGCTGGACGATGTCGCCCGAGTAGGCGAGCGCGACCCAGATGTTGCCCTTGGTCAGGTCGGTCGAGTAGTCGTTGCCGGTGAAGCGCCGGAACTGGTTGGCGTCGGCGTACTGCTGGATCTTGTCGATCGCCTTCAGGATCTGGTCGATCTTCGCCGTCGTGGGGTCGATCCCCATGCCCAAGAGCGTCGAGGAGGCCGAGTCGTACGGCTCCGAGAGCATCGTCACCCGCCCCTTGAAGGCCGGGTCGAACAGGTCGTTGATCGAGTTCAGCTCGCGCCCGGTCTTCTTCGGGTTGTAGCCGAGCCCGACCGCCCCCGATTGCCACGGCACCGTGAACTGGCGCTTCTTGTCGTAGGGGATGGTCCGCAGGTTGTCGACGAGGTTCGCGGTGACGTTCGGGATGTTGTTGCGGTCGAGCGCCTGCACGTAGTGGTTGCGCACCCACTTGGCCGCCATCGGGTCCGTCAGCACGACGATGTCGCGCCCGATCGACTGGTTGGCCTGCAGCTGCTGGCGGACCTTGCCGTAGAACTCGTCGTTGTCGTTGATGTCCTCGACGTACTTGACGTGCCCGCCGTAGCGCTGGTCGAAGGTCTTGAGCACCTTCTTGTCGATGTAGAGCGGCCAGTTGGAGAACGTCCAGTCCCCGATCGGGACCTTCGGGTGGTGGATCGTCGGGATCGGCGTCGCGGCCTTCTGCGCGCGCTCCAGCGTCCCCTCGATCCCGCAGCCCGCGAGCGAGCTCGCCAGCGCGAGCGAGCCGGCCCGGCCGAGGAAGACGCGCCGCGTCGTCCGCGGATCAGTCACGGTCGACCACGAACGTGTGCTCCGGGCTCCAGGCCAGCTGCACGTCGCGCCCGACGCCCAGCGAGTCCGGCTCCGCGCCCTCCGTGTTCTGCGTGAACACGTTGAGCTCCTCGCCGCCCGCGGTACGGATGATGTACTGGATCGAGACGCCCAGGAATGCGGCGACGACGACCTTGCCGCGCAGGATGTTGGACCCGTCCGGTACCGCGTCGCCCTCCGGGAAGAGCCGGATCTTCTCCGGTCGCACGCCCACGCGGACCTCGTGGGTCCCGTGCGGGCCGCAGCGCTCGGTCGGCACGTTGAGATCCGCCCCGTCGTGCGTCTCCAACCGCGTGTGCCCGTTGTTGACCGCACGCACCTGCGCGTCGACGAGGTTCGAGATGCCGAGGAAGTTGGCCACGAACGCGGTCTTCGGGCGCTCGTAGAGATCGGTCGCCGAGCCCGCCTGCTCGATCTTGCCGACGTTCATGACCGCGATCTCGTCGGCCATGGTCATGGCCTCCTCCTGATCGTGGGTGACGTGCACGAACGTGATCCCGATGTCCTGCTGGATGCGCTTGAGCTCGATCTGCAGCTGCTTGCGCAGGCGTAGGTCCAGCGCGCCGAGCGGCTCGTCGAGCAGCAGCGCCCGCGGGCGGTTGACCAGCGCGCGCGCCAGGGCCACGCGCTGCGCCTGGCCGCCGGAGAGCTGGCCGGGCTTGCGCTTGGACAGGTGGGCGAGCTGAACCAGTTCGAGGGCGTCGCCGACCCGCTTGCGGACCTCGTCCTTGGAGACCTTCTTGCGCTCGAGGCCGAACGCGACGTTCTTCTCGACCGTCAGGTGCGGGAAGAGCGCGTAGGACTGGAAGACAGTGTTGACGTCGCGCTTGTACGGCGGCGCTTCGGTGACGTCTGCGCCGCCGAGGAAGACGCGCCCTTCAGTCGGGTTCTCGAACCCGCCGATCATGCGCAGCGTCGTGGTCTTGCCGCAGCCACTCGGTCCCAACATCGCGAAGAAGTTCCCGCGTGGGATCGACAGCGTGAGGTCGTCCACCGCCTTCATATCGGCGAAACGCTTCGTCACACCCTCGAGATGGATGTCGGCCTCGGCCTGCGTTGCTGCCACCCTCGCTCCTTCCGTCTGACCATTGCCCACCCTTCCGGTTAGACGTTAACGACACAATGGACAGTGGGTCGGATGTTCCGCAATGATGCATGACAGAGCGTCATGCTGAGCCTTGCCGATGTGTTGGACCTACCCGTGGTGCGCCGGGCACTACCGGAGGTCGTGATCGGCGACGCCGGCCTGGGGCGGGAGATCCGCTGGGCGCACGTGATCGAGATGCCCGATCCCGACGATCTGCTCAAGGGCGGCGAGCTCGTGCTCACCACCGGGCTCGGCGCGGGTGACGAGGCGCGCCACCAGGCCGCGTGGAGCGCGTCGCTGATCGATCAGGGCATCGCCGCGCTGGCGGTCGAGCTGGGCTCGAGCTGGCGCGAGGTCCCCGCGCCGGTCGTCGCCGCCTGTGCGCGCGCGAACATTCCCGTCGTCGCCTTCCACCGCCCGGTGCGCTTCATCGAGATCACCGAGGCCGTCCACGGCGCCGTGATCAACGCGCAGTTCGCGCTGCTCGCGCGCGGGGAGGAGATCCACCGGCGCTTCACCGAGCTGATCCTGCAGGGCCGCGGCGTGCCCGAGATCCTCGCCGAGCTGGTCGGCGCGATCGGCAACCCGGTCGTGCTCGAGGACGCCGGCGGCGGGCTCGTCTACTACGTCAGCGGTCCGCACGGCGACGACCTCGCGCTCTCGGCGTGGGCGGACGTGCACCGCGCGGAGGACCGCGGCGAGGCCGCCGAGGGGATGTTCGCCGCCGAGGTCCGCCTGCTGGATTCCTCGTGGGGGCGCCTGCTCGGCCTGGCGCTGGAGAACCCGCTCGACGACTTCGATCGCGTCGCCGTGGAGCGGGCGGCGCTGGCGGTCGCGATCGGCCTGCTCGCCCAGCAGCACGACGAGCAGCTGCGGGCGCGCTCGCGCGGGGCGTTCCTGTCGGACCTGGCCGACGGGCGGGTGGAGGAGGGCGACGCGCGCCGCCGCGCGGACGCGCTCGGCATGAACCCCGGCAGCCGCGGCGCGCTCCTGCCGATCGTCGCCACCTGGCGCGCGCCGTCGTTCGCCCGTCGCCGCGGCTCCGCCGACGCCGGCGAGGCCCGCGTGGCCGACGGGATCACCTGGACGCGGCTCTCCGGCGAGCTGCGCACCGCACTTTCCTCGACCGGCCTGCCCGTCCTGCTCGGCCCGCGCGACGTCGACCTGCTGATCCTCGTCGCGCTCGGCGCCCGCGGCTACGACGCGGCACTGGCCGAGCACATCGCCCAGCTCTTCCACGGCGCGCTGGACCGCCACGGGCTCGGGCCGGATGACGCGGCGCTGGCGATCGGCGGCCCCGCGGACACGTGGGTCGCGGCGGGGCAGGCACTGCGGCGGGTGCGGCGGGGCGCGGGCGCGGCGACCGCGCTCCCGATCGCCCGCTGGCACGACGCTCGGCGCCCCGGCGTTGCCGACCTACTGCACGACCTGCGCGACACGCCCGAGCTCGACGCGTTCGTGGAAGAGCAGCTCGGCCCGCTCCTCGGCGACGCCGCACCCCGCTCGCGCGCCCTGCTGGAGACGCTCGAGGCCTATCTCGCGGCCGGCGGGCGCAAGGCCGAGGCCGCCCGCGCGCTGCATCTGGAGCGCCAGTCGCTGTACCTGCGGCTGCGCCGGATCGAGGAGACGCTCGGCGTCTCGCTCGACGACGAGGACGTCGTGCTCGGCCTGCATCTCGCGGTGCGGGCGCTGCGCTTCCGCCGCGGCCTGCGCGCGATGACCCGCTAGCGATCCAGCCAGGCGAGCAGCTGCTCGGCGATCGCCGCCGGCGTCGGCGGGCAGCCCGCGATCCGGATGTCGACCGGCAACACCGCGTCGAGCGAGCCGACCAGCTCGGCCGGGTCGCCGAGGACGTTGCAGCCCAGCGCGCAGTCGCCGAGCGCGGCGACGAGCCGGGGCTCGGGCATCGCTTCGTAGGCGGCGCGCAACGGCCCGGCCATCCGCGTCGTGACCGGGCCGGTGACGAGCAGGATGTCCGCGTGGCGAGGGGAGGCGACGATGTCGAGACCGAACCGCGGCAGGTCATACAGCGGGTTGCCGGCGGCACCCAGCTCGTGCTCGCACCCGTTGCACGAGCCGGCGTCGACGTGGCGGATCGCGAGCGAGCGAGGGCGGCCGCGGGTGAGCCCGGTGTCGCGCCGGAGCGTGGCGAGCTGGCGCAGGAGGACGAACATCAGCGATCCACGCAGGCGTAACAGAGCTCGAAGCTCTTGTTGATCAGCGGGAAGTCGGGCAACAGGCAACCGGCCGCGGCGTGCGCGACGGCCGGCCAGTTGGCGTAGGAGGCCGTGCGCAGGCGCAGGCGGGTGACGCGGCCCGCGGCGAGCTCGACGGCGCAGGTCGTCGCGCCGCGCGGGGACTCGACGCGGCCGATCCCGAGGCTCGACACCGCATCGCGCGCGGTCGCCGCGCCGGCCGGCACCGGCGCCGACAGCACCTCATCGAGCGCCGAGCACGTCGCCTCGATCTCGGCCGCGCGGACCTGCAGGCGCGCGGCGACGTCGCCGGTGGCGGCGAGCGGACCAGCCGGAGTGAAGCTCCCGAACCACAGGCGCGGGCTGTCCTCGCGCACGTCGCGGCGCACCCCGGCGGCGCGGGCGGCAGGCCCGACGGTGCCGAGGCGCTCGGCGTCTTCGCGCCCGAGCACACCGACGCCGTCCAGCCGCGCCTGCAGCGACGCCGCGAACTCGAGCTCGCGCCAGGCGGCGGCCGCGTCGGTGCGCAGCGCGCGGACGCCGGCGCGGGCTCCGGCGGCCTCCTCGGCGGTCAGGGCGACGACGCCGCGGGCGACCGCCACCGAGCCGAACAGGAAGCGGTGCCCGATCAGCTGGGCGTTGAGGCGCTGTGCGCGCTCCTTCAGGGCGGCGAACGCCATCGCTCCGGGCGCGAAGCCGACGCCGGAGCACAGCGCGCCGATGTCGTGCAGGTGGTTGTAGAGGCGTTCGAGCTCGAGCAGCAGCGTCCGGGCGACGCGCAGGGCGCGGTCCGGCCACAGCCCGAGCGCCTCCTCCACGGCCTGGGCGTAGGCGATGGTGTTGGCCACCGCGCAGGCGGCGCAGGCCCGCTGGGCGTAGGCGAGCGCCTCGTCGGGTCCGCGGCCCTCGGCCGCGCGCTCGAGGCCGCGGTGCTTGTAGAAGAGCCGCGGGTCCAAGAGCAGCACGCGATCGCCGACGGCGTGGAAGCGGAAGTGGCCGGACTCGATCACGCCTGCGTGCACCGGCCCGACCGCGATCTCGTGCACGCCGTCGCCGGTCACGGGCGTCGTCCAGCCCGCGGCCGGGTGCGCGACCAGCGCTCGGTGCGGCTCGTGCCCGGGGAACCGCAGGCCGTGCAGGTCGCGCGCCTCGCGCTCGTCCCATTCGGCCGCGCCGACGAGGTCGACGATCGTCTCGGCGTGGTCGGCAGGGCAGGAGAGGACGCGCACCGTGCCGGGAGCGGTGAACGCGGCACGCCACGCGCCGTCGCTCGCCCATGCGCCGGCGAAGCGCTCGCCGTGGGCCGTCGCGGCGCGGACCGCCGCGCGCCAGTCGGTCACGTGCTCGATCGCGGTCACAGCAGGCCGTCCACGAGAGCGGAGCCGGGGACGAGCGTTGCGGCGGCCGTCAACGCGAGCAGCCCGGCACCGAGCGCGACGGTCAGCGCGGCGATCTGCCGCTCGGAGCGCCGTGCCGCGTGCAGCCGCTTGACCGGATCGCCGATCACGCCCTCGATGAGGGCGTGCAGGAGGCCGAGGAACCCGAGCGCGAGCGCGACCACCGCGACGGCGACGACCGCCGTCTCGCCCGCGGCGACGCCCCCGAGCGCGATCAGCAGCTCCGAGACGAACAGCGGCGAGGGCGGGAGTCCTGCCAGCGCGATCAAGCTGACGCTCATCGCCGTCGCGGTGGCTGCGTTCGCCACCCCGGCCGGCGCGTGCGTGGCGGCTTCCGGGTCGGCGCGCAGCAGCGGGAGCGCCGCGTAGAAGCCGAGCGCCTTGGCGAGCGCGTGGCCGGCGACGTGGATCAGCACCCCGGCGATCGCCAGCGGCGTTCCGAAGCCGATCCCCAGCGCGATCACGCCCATGTGCTCGAGGCTCGAATACGCCAGCAGCCGCTTCCACGGCGCCTGTCGCCAGAGGAACGGAATCGCGACGATCATCGAAGCGAGCCCGAAGCCGATGAACACGGCTCCCGCGGTGCCCGCGCCGACGCTCGCCTGCAGCGCCGACTTGGCGCGCCACGCGACGAGCACCACGGTCGGCAGGAGCGCCGCGGACAGCAGCGCGCTGATCGGGGCGGGCGCCTCGCTGTGGGCGTCGGGCAGCCAGTTGTGCACCGGCGCCCAGCCGATCTTGGTCGCGAGCCCGGCGACGATCAGCAGGAACGCCACCAGCGTCGCGTCATGCGGGAGCGCGTTCGCCCGTTCGAGCGCACGCCAGTCGAGGGCGTGCAGGCCGGTGTGCCCCAGGCCCGCCTGCCCGGCCGCGACCACGATGATCCCGAGCAGCGCGAGCGACAGCCCGAGCGTCGTCAGCACGAGGTACTTCCAGCCGGCCTCGAGGGCGTCGCGGCGCCCGGTGAAGGCGACCAGCAGCGCCGACACCGCCGTCGTGGCCTCGACCACGAGCCACGCGACGGCGAGGTTGCCGATCAGCGGCACGAGCAGCAGCGCCGCCCAGAAGAGGTGCAGCGCGGCGTAGTACGCGCGCCGTGAGCGCGTCGCGGTGAACCAGCTGCGTGCGCTGGTGCGCAGGTAGCCCGGCGAGACGAGCGCGCTGCAGAGGCCGACGACCGCGATCACCGCCACGAACACGCCGCTCGCCCCGTCCACGCGCAGCCAGCGCCCGTCGACGGCGGGCGCCGCGCCGTGCGCGAGGGCGGTGACCGCCAGCGCGAGCGCCGCGGCCGCGGTGACGCACGCGGCGACGACGTTGAGCCGGTCGGTGTCGCGGGGCGTCCTGCCCAGGCAGACGAGGGCCGCGCCGGCGGCGGCGAGCAGGGGGACGAGGGCGGCGAGCTCAGTCACGCAGGCCTCGCAGGCGCTCGGTGTCGCCGGTGCCCAGCTCCTCGTGGATGCGGCGCGTGAACGCCGCGGCGACGGCGACCACGAGCCCGAGGTCCAGCAGCGCGCCCAACTCGACGACGTACGGCAACCCGCCCGGGACGGAGATCGCGAGCAGCGAGAGCCCGTTCTCGGCGACGATCAGCCCGAGCAACTGGAACAGCGCCGGGCGGCGCGCGATGACGATGCTCACGCCGACGACCACGACCGCGACCGAGAGCTGCTCCGCCTGGGCGCCGCCGAGCCCCAGCGGCGGCACGAGCAGCACCGCCAGCAGGGCGACCGCGGCGGCACCGGCGAGGCGCACGAGCGGCCCGGCGGCGGCCGCCACCAGGCGCGGCTCCCGTGTGTGGCGCACCACGAGCAACAGCAGCACGGGGAGCGCGACCGCCTTGGCGAGCAGCACGAGGCTCGCGACGAGGAACTCGCTCGAGCGATCCGCGGCGAGGTCCAGGGCGATCAGCCCGAGGGTCAGCGACTGCGCGGCGACGAGCACGATCGCCAGCGAGCGCCGGCGCACGACGATGACGCCAAGAGCGAACACCAGGACGAGCACGCTCATCGGACAACCCCCGGTCCGTCGGTCCCTGGGCCATGCGTGTGGACCCTCGCCTGCGGGTTGCCAGGGTCGCTCATGTGCCGACGCCCGCCAGCCACGCCGCCGCGCCCGCCAGCGCCACCACGGAGCCGAGCGCGAGCAGCCCCGGCACCCGCAGGATGCGCAGCTTCGCCTGCGCCGTCTCGAGCGCGGCGAGCGCGACGCACAGCAGCGCCACGCCGGCGGCGAGCAGGACGAGGCGCAGCGCGAATGGCCCCCAGTGCGGCAGGAACAGCTCGGCGGCCAGGACGAGCACGACCCAGTGGCGCGCCGCGGCCGCCCACTGCAGGTACGCGAGATCGCGGCCCGCGTACTCGAGCAGCGGACCCTCGTGGATCATCGTCAGTTCGAGGTGGGTGTCCGGGTTGTCGACCGGCTGGCGCCCGGTCTCGGCCACGACCACGAGCGCGAAGGCCAGCAGCCCGCACCAGTGCGCGGGCTCCCGCCAGATGTCGCCGCCGGCGGCCGCCACGCTCATCGCCACCATGTCGGTGGAGTGCGCCGGTTGCGCGGCCAGCAGCAGCGCGAGCACCAGCAGCGCCTCGGCGAAGACGGCGATCATCACGTCGCGCGCCGCGCCCATCAACGCGAATCCGTTGCCCGTGTCCCATGCCGACGCCGTGAGCGCGAAGCGCGCCAGCGCCAGCAGCCCGACCAGGACGAACGCGTCATGGCCGAGCCCGAGCCCGCCGGAGCGCCCGCCGACGGGCACGAGCGTCAGCGCGGCGAGCAGACAGGCGGCGACGAGCGGCGGGACGACTCGGTAGACCGGCCCGGCACCGACCGGGTCCACCGCGCTCTTGCCCCACAGGCGCCGCAACGTGCGGTGCGGCTGCAGGGCCGACGGCCCGCGCCGCCCCTGCGCGCGCGCCTTCAGCACCTGTACGGCGCCGGGCAACACCGGCGCGACGAAGACGCCGGAGAGCTGAACGGCGGCGGCGACGACGCTCATCCCAGCGCCCCCATGCGGGCCAGTGCGAGGAGGCCGAGGACGAGCGCCAGCAGGTACGCGGCGTACGTGCGGACGTTGCCGGTCTGCAGCCGGCGCATGTGTGCGGCTCCGTCGAGCGCGGCGCGGATCGCGGGGCGATAGAGCAGCCGCTCGACCGGCGAGGAGACCAACCGGACGTACCGCACGCGCTGCACGAGGCCGCCGGCGCGGACGACCTCGAGCGCTCGCTGCGGGCGGATCGCCGACTCCAGGACAAGCCGCAGCGGCTTGCTGAACCCCGCCGACGTCCACCGCAGCGCCGGCGTCACCGGCTGCCCGCAGACCCACGTCGGGGCCGGTGCCGCGCGCCGCGACCCGCGCGCCCACGCCAACAACGCCGTGGCGGCGACGAGGACGAGCGCCAGGGCGGGAGCGGGCAGGCCGGCCGGGCTCACCACGACGGGCGAGCCGGGCGCGAGTTCCGCGAGCGAACCGATCAGGAGCCCCGGCACGACCCCCAGCACGACGCACAGCGCGGCGAGCACCGCGAGCGCCGCGCGCATCTCGACCGGGACTTCGACCGCGGGCACCTCGCGCCGCGACTCCCCGAGCAGGACGAGACCGCCCACCTTGACGAAGCACAGCAGCGCGAGCGCCGCGGTCGCCCCGATCCCCGCGAGGCCGACGGCGCCGGCCACTCCGCCCGCGACCGGCCCCGCGAACGCCAGATGCGCCAGCGCCTGCAACGTCAGCCACTCCGACGCGAAGCCGTTCAGCGGCGGCAGTCCCGCGATCGCCAGGCAGCCGACGCCGAACGCGGCCCCGGTCCACGGCAGCTGGCGCAGCAGGCCTCCGAGGTGGTCGAGGTCGACGCTGCCGGTGGCGCGCTCGATCGCCCCCGCCCCGAGGAACAGGAGCGTCTTGAACACCGCGTGGTTGACGATCTGCAACAGCGCCGCGGCGAACGCGAGCGCGGCCCAGACCGGGTCCAGGAGTAGGACCGAAGCGCCCAGCGCGGTCACGGCGATCCCGACGTTCTCGATCGTGCTGTAGGCGAGCAGCCGCTTGAGGTCCTGCTGCACGATCGCCGAGACGACGCCGACCAGCGCCGACAACAGCCCGGCGCCGAGCAGCGCGAAGCCGAGCCAGCGCGGCGGCGTGCCGAGCCATTCGAACTCGACGCGGATCAACCCGTAGAGCGCGACCTTGACCAGCATCCCCGACATCAGCGCCGAGAACGGGGCGGGCGCGACGGGGTGCGCGTGCGGGAGCCAGGTGTGCAGCGGGACGAGACCGGCCTTCGTGCCGAAGCCGATCAGCGCCGCGACGGCCACGACGGTCTGCGCGCCGGCACCGAGCGGGCCGGGGGCCGCCAGCGCCAGCAGCGCGATCCAGACGCCCGCGCCACCGAGATGCGTGACCGCGACATAGGTCTGGACGGCAGCGCGGACCTGCGCGTCCCGGCGGGTCACGAGCATCGCCGCCGCGGGCGCGAGCGTCATCAGCTCCCAGAACGCGAGGAACGTCGTCACGTCGCGTGCCACGAGCACGCCCGTCAGCGCGAGGAGGAACAGGCCGCAGAGTGCACCGGCGGCGGGCGAGCGCAGGTACGCGCGGGCGTAGATCAGCGTCGGCACCGCGGTCAGCGCCAGCAGCGCGAGGAAGAGCCCGCTGAGCGGGTCGAGGCCGAGCGCCGGTGACGCGCCCTCGTGCCAAGACGACCCGACCGACTGCCTGTCGGCCAGCGCGACCGCTCCGGCGGCGCCGAGCAGCGCCATTCCGGCCGCCTGCGCGGCGAGACCGGCGCGCAGACCGCCGGGCATCGCGGTGCAGGCACCCGCGAGCGCCAGGATGAGCGCTCCGGCGAGCGCGAGCCAGCCCATGTTCAGCGCGGGCCGAAGTCCTCGACTGCGAGCTCGTCGAGCAGCGCCTGGTGCTCATGCAGTCCCGCGGTGATGACCGCCTTGGCGAGCTCGAGCAGCTCGAGGATGCGCGGGTCCTTGACGGCGTAATAGACGCTCGTCCCCTCGCGCCGGCTGGTCACGAGCCCCTGCTTGCGCAGCGCCGCCAGGTGCTGGGAGGTCCCGCCGGAGTCCAGGTCCAGTGCGGCCTGGAGCGCGCCGACACTCTGCTCGCCCTCGCGCAGCAACTGCAGGATCCGAACCCGGGCGGGATGCCCGAGCGTCCGGAAGAAGTCCGCTTTGAGGGCGTAGACGGGCGGCTGTCCGGTGCGATACGGCATCTCGCTTAGAATATTACAAGCTTCAGAAAACTACAGAGATGACGATCCGTCGAAGATCGTTGGCGCTAACGCGACGTTCCGCCCATTGCGGGGCGGCCACAGGCGGGGCGAGCATGGTCCGCATGACTGTTGCCGACACATTGGGCACCGACTCGCTGCAGGAGCAGGCGCACCGGCACCTGCTGATGCACTTCACCCGCAACGGCTCGTTCGGGCCTGACGGCAAGCCGCTGCTGGTGCTCGAGCGCGGCGAGGGCGCCTACGTCTTCGACACCGAGGGCAAGCGCTACTTCGACGGTCTCTCCTCGCTGTTCTGCTGCCAGATCGGCTACTCGTTCGGCGAGGAGATGGCCGCGGTGGCGTCCGCGCAGATGTCGACGCTGGCGTTCAACACCAACTGGGCGACCGCGCACCCGCCGGCGATCCACCTCGCCGCCGCGCTGGCCGAGCGCGCCCCCGGCGACCTCAACCGCGTGTTCTTCACCAACGGCGGCTCGGAGTCGGTCGAGGCCGCCTGGAAGATCGTGCGCCAGCACTACCTGGCCAAGGGCGAGCCGCAGCGCACCAAGGCGATCGCGCGCGAGATCGCCTACCACGGCGTCACGCTCGGCGCCCTGTCGTTCACCGGCGTGCGCACGTACAAGGAGCCGTTCGGCGCGGCGCCGATCCCCGTCGTACGGATCTCCAACACCAACCCGTACCGTGATCCGGACGCCGGCGACGAGGCGGCGCGCACCGCGCGGCTGCTGGACGAGCTCGAGCGCACGATCATCGAGACCGGGCCGGAGACCGTGGCGATGCTGATCGCCGAGCCGGTCCAGAACGCGGGCGGCTGCCTCGTGCCGCCGGACGGCTACTGGCCGGGCCTGCGCGCGCTGTGCGACAGGTACGGGATCGCGCTGGTGGCCGACGAGGTCATCACCGGCTTCGGACGCATCGGCGAGTGGTTCGCCTCCGCGCGCTACGGCGTCGCGCCGGACCTGATCACCTGCGCCAAGGGCATCACGTCGGCCTACGCGCCGATGGGCGCGGTGCTGGTGAGCGACCGGATCGCCGAGCCGCTCTACGAAGACGGCCGGATGCTGATGCACGGCATCACGTTCGCGGGCCATCCTGTCGCGGCGGCGGTCGCGCTTCGCAACATCGAGATCTTCGAGCGCGAGGGCGTGCTCGAGAACGTGCGGGCGCTGGAGCCGTACATGGGCGAGCTGCTCGAGGGCATCAAGTCCCGCGTGCCGATCGTGGGCGACGTCCGCGGCGCCGGGTTCTTCTGGGCGCTGGAGCTCGTCCGCGACGCGCAGGAGTCCCGCTTCTCCGCCGAGGAGCGCGAGAAGCTGCTGCGCGGCTTCATCGCCGGCCGGCTGCTCGAGGAGGGCCTGATCGCCCGCCCGGACGACCGCGGCGATGCCGTCCTGCACCTCGCCCCGCCGCTGATCAGCACCCGCGAGGAGCTCGAGGAGATGGCCGCGAAGACCGAAGCGGTGCTCGCGGACGCCTCAGAGAAGTTCTACGTGGGGTGATCCACACCGCGCACGGGTATTGGCTCGCCGAGGCGGGCGGCGTCGAGCCGGCGCCCGCCCTCGCGGGCGACGTGTCCGCCGACGTCGTGGTCATCGGCGGCGGCTACACGGGGCTGTGGACCGCGTGGCAGCTGCGGGCGCGCGGCGCGTCGGTGGTGCTGCTCGAGGCTGACCTGTGCGGCCACGGGCCGAGCGGGCGCAACGGCGGGTTCTGCGAGACGCTGTGGACGCACCTGCCGTCGCTGGTCGAGCGCTTCGGCCGCGACCGGGCGATCGAGGTCTGCCAGGCGTCCACCGAGAGCGTCGAGATGATCGGCACGTGGTGCGAGGAGCAGGGCGTCGACGCCTGGTTCACCCGCTCCGGCTACCTGATGGCCTCGACCGCGCCCGCCCACGACGCGGTGATCGACGAGATCCTCGCGGTCGCTCCGCGCAGCCGGGTCGCCGAGCTCAACCAGGCGGGCGTGCGCGCCCGCTGCGACTCCCCGCGCTTCCGCCGCGGCCTGTTCGTGCGCGACGACGCGACCGTGCAGCCCGCGCGGCTCTCGCTCGGCCTGCGAGCGCGGGTGCGCGAGGCGGGCGCCGAGGTGTACGAGCACTCGCGGGTCCGCGCGCTGCACACCCACGCCGGCGGCGTGACCGCCGAGACGAGCGGCGGCCGCGTCCGGGCGGGCGCGGCGATCCTCGCCGTCAACGCCGCCACGCGCGGCTTCGGGCCGCTGAAGAACCGCATCTCGGTCACGTCCTCGCACATCGTGCTGACCGAGCCGGTCCCGGACGTGCTCGAGGAGCTGCGCTGGACCGGGGGAGAGTGCGTCACCGACGCGCGCGTCTTCGTCCACTACTTCCGCACCACCCGCGACGGGCGGATCGCGTTCGGCTGGGGCGGCGGCCGGCTCGCCCCGGGCGCGCGGCTGGGCGGGAAGGTCGAGGTCGACGCCGACGTCGCGGAGCAGACCGGCCGCCACCTGGTCGAGATGTTCCCGGCGCTGGAGGGCCGCGCGATCACCCACGCGTGGGGCGGGCCGATCGACGTCTCGCCGAGCCATCTCCCGCAGTTGGGCACGCTCGACGGCGCGCCGGTGCACTACGCGTTCGGCTTCACCGGCAACGGCGTCGGCCCGTCGCACCTCGCGGGCCGCGTGCTCGCGTCACTCGCGTCGGGCGAGCAGACGGACCTCGCCGTGGTCGACCCCGAGCCGGTGCGGGTCCCGCCGGAACCGATCGCTTTTACGGGCGGAATGCTCGTGCGCCGTGCCTTTTTGCGTAAAGAGCGCCTCGAGGAGGAGGGCCGCGCCGTCGATCCCCTCACCCGCGCCGTGACCGCGGCGCCGCGGGTCATGGGCATCCACGTTGCCCGCTGAGGGCAAACGCCTCTGGGCGGGTACCCGTTCACGCATGGCTCATGTGCTCCGCGCGGTGCTGCTCGTCCTCATGCTGTCGCCGGCCGCCGCGTTCGGCCAGTCCTACTCGGTCGCGGCGCCCGTGCCGATCCAGGAGACCGGCGAATCGGCGCACTCGGTCGCGCTCGCCGCCGGGCAGGTGCTGTGGATGGAGGACCGCGGCACCGGCGCGGCGCTCGTGGGCGCGGGGGCGGACGGGGTGCCGCACGACATCCTCACGCTGCCACCGGCGGCCGGCGCGCCGCGCTTCACCAGCGTGCTGGCGGCGGGCGAGGAGGCGTTCGTCCAGCGGGTGGTCTGCACCGACGAGCGCTGCGCGCGCAACGCCGCGAAGGACCTCCTGCGCGTCGACCTGCGCACGAACGCCGCGACGCCGTTCGACGGCTGCCTCGGCGACGCGGCCTGCCTGCGCTGCAGCTCCGGCACGTTCCACGCGGTGACGCTGCGCGGCACTGTCCTGACGGGCCGCGGGCGCTGCGGCGAGCAGACCGGCGTGATCGACCTCGCCGACGGGACGCTCCGCCACCTCGACGGACGCGTCCTCGACGCGGCCGGGCCCTTCGCGGTCACCGTCGACGACATCGCCCGCCGCCTGACCGTCTCCGACTGGCGCACCGGGCTCCAGACCACCCGCGCCGAGAACGTGTCGCTCGACCCGGTCACACAGGAGGCGTCGCTCGACGCCGACGGCACGGTCGCGTGGACGCAGGAGGGCGCCGTGGAGGTGCTCGCGCCCGGGGCGTCGCGGCCGCATGAGGTCCGGTTCGCGAGCGGCGACATCGACGAGGCCAGGCTCGCGGGCGGCCTGCTCGCGACCCGCCGGACGAACTACGACTTCGCCGGCCGCCTGCTGGTCAGCGCCCGCGATGGCACCGGCGCGCGCGGTGTCGAGACCCAGGGCGGCTCGTTCGGCTGGGCCTTCGACGGCGACCGGGTGGCCTGGGTGGCGCAGCCGTGCGCGCTCCCCGTGATCCAGGTCTGGGACCTCGCGAGCGACCCGCCACCGCCCGCCAACGCGCGGTGCATCCGCGCCCGGATCGTCTCGAAAGCGCTGAAGCTCAACCGCGCGGCCTCGCGCCTGCCGGTGAAGCTGTCGTGCCCGCCGTCACCGGCGCGCGGCTGCGCCGGCGAGCTCGGGGCCGACCTCTTCACGGGCGGCCACAAGCTCGTCGAGACCTATTGGGTCCAGTACCGCATCCCCGCGGGCGAGACGCGCGTGGAGACGTTGCGGGTCCTGCGCCACGCCCGCCTGCGCGGCGCGACCCGGCTCACGGCCCGCGTCAAGATCGACAACAGCAGCGGCTTCATCCACGCCGAACGCCTCCGCGTCGCGCGTCGCTAGAGGACGCAAAGTCAACTGCGCCGGGTGCGCCCCAACGAGAGCAAAGTTATCCGTGCTGTGCCCGAGGAAGTTGACGTTCGTTGCACCCGCGGCGTGATCTGACGTCGCGCGCGCCGCTAGCTGGCGAGCAGCTCTTTCAGCACGTCGTCGATGTACTCCAGGTCCACGGGACTGTCGCCGCTGCCCGCGAAGTGCCCCCACACGCCGGGGATGACCCGCACCTCGCCGTTGGGGATGTGCTGCGAGGCCCACTGCTCGTCCTCCGGCGGGAAGTAGAGGTCCTTCTCGGCCGGCAGCGCGATCAGCCGCGCCTTGATCGACTGCAGCGCCTTCACGGTGTCGCCGTCGAACCCTGGCGTCTGACCGATGTCGCCGTACTGCCACGTCCACAGCATCGACAGCAGGTCGTTCGCGTCGCGCCGCGGGTCCAGGAAGTGGCCCTCCCAGAACCACACGAGGTAGTCCTCGAGCGACGGGAAGGCCAGGTCCAGCCCGAGCCGCCGCGAGTGGCCCATCCGCTTGTAGACCTGGTCCCAGAAGAACGCCTGCGAGAAGCCCCACCCGGCGTAGACGCGAGCGGCGGCGCGCAGGCCCCGCACCGGCGGGGCGTCGTACCAGCCCTGCTTGAACGCCGCGTCGGCGGTCAGGGCCGCCTTGACGCCCTCGAGGAACACGAAGTTGTGCTCGCTGGTCTTCGACGAGCCGCAGAACGGGCACGCGCGCTGGACCATGTCCGGGTAGCTGACCGCCCACTGGTAGGTCTGGCCGGCGCCCATCGACCAGCCGGTCACGAGCGGAAGCGTTTCGATCCCCCACTGCTCGGTGATGAGCTTGTGCTGCGCCTCGACCTGGTCATAGAAGGTGACGCGCGGGAAGCGCGCGCGGTCGAACGGCGGCGGCGTGTTGGACGGCGAGCTCGAGAGCCCGTTGCCCAGCATGTTCGGGATGACGATGAAGTACTTCGCCGGGTCGAGCGCCATCCCGTCGCCGATCAGCCACTCGTTGTCCCAGTGAAAGCCCGAGTACCAGGTCGGGTACACGACGGCGTTGCTCTTGTCGGCGTCGAGCTCGCCGAACGTCTTGTAGGCGAGCTTGCCGCCATGGATCACCGCGCCGCTCTGGAGCTCGAACTCGCCGAGATCGAAGACCTCGTAGTCCTCGACGAACTTGCTCATCGGGATGCACCTCCTCCTCGTGCGGAAAGACCCACGCCGGCGTCGATGGACTCTAGAGTGCGCGCGTGCCGCTCGAGCGCTACGGCGTCCTGAAGGCGACGATCCTCGACCGGCGGCGTGCCACGGATCGCGACGCCCACTACCACGTCCTCTGTGGCGTCGGAACGGCGCGCTGGCGGGTCGCGATCAACGCGCGCTCGGACAACGCCCCCGCGGAGGTCGCGCACGCGACGCTCACGCGCTTCGCCCATCCGATCCTCGCCCGCCTGGAGCAGCTCCACGAAGGCTGGCGACCGGTCAAGGGGCAGGACGGGTTGGACTACCTCCGCGGCAAGCTGTGCCGGCCGGAGCAGTTCAAGCCGCTCCCGATCGACAAGCCCGGCGCGAACAACGACCTCAACGAGCTCTTCGACGCGCACCTGCGTCGCAACGCCCGGATCTACGCGTTCGGGGAGCCGTGGGGGCCTGACGATGCCAGGGATCCCTACTTCGGCTTCGACCACGGGCGCGGGCTGCACGACGTGCACCAGAACCAGGGCAACCTGCGCGAGTTCCGCCGCGACGACGGCGTCTGGCAGGACGGCGGGCTGATCGCCGGCGCCACCGACGGGACGTGGACGGCGATCTTCCTGCGCTTTCAGTCGCAGGCGTTCAACACGGACGACGCGTCCGGCCATACGAAGGGCGTTCTGCCACGCTGAGAGCGATGCCCAAGCCGCCGCTTCCCGACGAACTCCAGGCGCTCCTGCGCGAGCCCAACCCCGCCGTCATGGCCTCCTTGAAGCCCGACGGCAGCCCGCTCAGCGTGGCCACCTGGTACCTCTGGGAAGACGGTCGCGTGCTGGTCAACCTCGACCACACCCGCGCCCGGCTCGAGCACCTGCGCCACGACCCGCGGGTCTCCCTGACGGTGCTCGACAACAACTGGTACCGCCACATCAGCCTGCAGGGCCGCGTCGTCGCGATCGAGCCCGACGCGGACCTCAAGGACATCGACCGGATCTCCAACCACTACCGCGGCCAGGACTACCAGGCCCGCGACAGCGCGCGCTTCAGCGCCTGGATCGACGTCGAGAGCTGGCACGCGTGGAACGTCTGAGCTAGTCTTCGCAGCGCATGGCGTTGTTCCGCGGCCTTTCCCTTCTTCTTCTCCTCCCCCGCAAGGGGGATTAATGCGTGGGCGGCCGCTTAGCCGCAAAACCAGCCCGAAGAAGAAGCAGGAAAGACTTTCAAAAGGAGCCGCGCCATGGACCCCAACCGGGTCATCGTCTTTGACACCACCCTGAGAGACGGCGAGCAGTCGCCGGGCATCTCGCTCAACGCCGCCGAGAAGCTGGAGATCGCGCAGCAGCTCGCGCGGCTCGGCGTGGACGTGATCGAGGCTGGATTCCCGATCGCGTCGCCCGGTGATTTCCAGGCGGTACGGACGATCGCCCGCGAGGTCCAGGGGCCGATCATCGCGGGCCTGGCGCGCGCCCACGCCGCCGACATCGAACGCGCGGCGGAGGCGGTGCGCGACGCGGAGCGCCCGCGCGTGCACACGTTCATCTCGACGTCGGACATCCACATCCAGCACCAGCTGCAGTCCACCCGCGAGGACGTGCTGGGCCAGGCGCGCGCCGCCGTCGCGCACGCCCGCTCGCTGGTCGAGGACGTCGAGTTCAGCCCGATGGACGCCACCCGCGCCGACGTCGAGTTCACCGCCGAGGTGCTGCAGGCCGCGCTCGACGAGGGCGCGACCACGATCAACATCCCGGACACCGTCGGCTACACGATGCCCGACGAGTACGCGGCGTTCCTCACGCGCCTGTACGTGCTCGTCCCCGGCCTGCACGACGTGGTCCTCTCGGTGCACTGCCACAACGACCTCGGGCTGGCCGTGGCGAACTCCTTCGCGGGTCTGAAGGCGGGCGCGCGCCAGATCGAGTGCGCCATCAACGGCCTCGGCGAGCGCGCGGGCAACGCCTCGCTCGAAGAGATCGTGATGCTGCTGCGCGTCCGCGAGGCGGACGTCGGCCTGACGACCGGCATCAACACCCGCGAGATCGCCCGCGCCAGCCGCATGGTCTCGCGCCTGACCGGCTACGGCGTGCAGCCCAACAAGGCGATCGTCGGCCGCAACGCGTTCCAGCACGAGTCCGGGATCCACCAGGACGGCGTCCTGAAGGAGCGCTCGACCTACGAGATCATGTCCAAGGCCTCCGTGGGCTTCGACGACGTGAGCTCGATCGTCCTCGGCAAGCACTCCGGCCGCCACGCCCTGCAGTCGGCCCTGATGGACCTCGGCTACGACGTCGCGGGGCAGACGCTCAACCAGGCCTTCAAGCGCTTCAAGGAACTGGCGGACAAGAAGAAGCAGGTCACGGCCATGGACCTGGAGGCGCTCGTCACCGACGAGCTCCGCGCGGACGTGTCCTCCTACACGCTCGAGTGGTTCGACGTCGAGGCTTCCACGCGGCGCCCGCCGCACGCGACGGTCTCGATCATCACGCCGGACGGGGAGACCGTGCGCGGCGACTTCACCGGCGACGGCCCGATCGACGCGATCTTCCGCGCGATCAACTCCGCCACGCGCCGTGAGGCGCGGCTGCGCGAGTTCCGCATCGACGCCGTGACCGGCGGCCAGGACGCGCTCGGCGAGGCCAGCGTGATCCTCGAGCTCTCGGGCTCGACCGCTGCCGGCCAGGGCGTCTCGACGGACATCATCGAGGCCGCCGCCCTGGCCTACGTGCGCGCGCTCTCAAACGTCGAGCGCAAGGTCATCATGGCGGCCGAGGAGCCCGAGGACGCGCAGCCGCTCGAGCTCTCCGGCACGCCGTGAGCGGATTACTTCAGCTTCAGTGAGACGGTGGTCGTGGCCTTCTGACCGTCGGTGCCCTGCGCGCTCAGTGTGAGCTTGTAGGCACCGGCGGCCGCGGCCTTCTTGCCGGCCTTGCCGTTCCACTTGATCGTGTTCGCGCCGGCCTTCGAGCTGCCGGTCACGGTCGCGATCTGCTTCTTGCCCTTGGTGATCGTGAGCGTGCTCTTGGCCGCGGCGGTCGACGCGTAGCTGAGCGTGACCGCCTTGCCGGCCTTCAGCGCGAGGCTCGACTGCGACGAGGCGAGCAGCAGCTTCAACGCGGGCTCGCCCTGCGGGCCGATGGGACCGGCGACGCCGGGGACACCCTGCGGTCCCTCCGGCCCGGCCGGACCCGGAACGGCGGCGTTGACCACCGTCGCGAGGTTCTTGGTCGGCGTGCCGTCGGCGGTGTTGCCGATCAGGCGGTTGTCGCCGTAGTCGTTGATCACACCCGTGCCGAGGAGCTCGTAGCCGAGCGCATTGGCGAACAGCGTCGACCGTGTCAGCCACGCCTTCCCGTTGTCGGCGACGCTCAGCGCGGTGCCCGAGTTGGAGATCGTCGAGTCCTGGATCGCCACCGTGGCCGAGCCGCCGGCGGCGGGTGCGACGCGGACGCCGTTCGTACAGCTGTTGCTGATGTCGACGTGGTTCATGAACACGTCGACGGGGCTGGTGGGAAGGATCTCGACGGCCTTCTGCATCCGCTCCATCTTGGAGTCCTCGATCCGCACCGAGCCGGCCTGCAGGACGCGGACGCCCGTCGTCGCGTAGGGGCAGCCGGTGCCCGGGTTGACCCCGTTGAAGTCCAGCCCCTTCAGCGTGACGTTGTCGTTGACGCCGGCATTGACGATCACGCCGGCGCTGCCGCTGATCAGGATCCCGGCCTCGACGCTGGACGCGTCGATCGTGATCGCCTTCGTGATCGTGACCGCGCCGAAGCCGCCCGGGTCGAGCACGTTGATCTCGCCCCCGGCCGCGGTCTTTGAGATCGAGCCGGCGAACGTCTTGCACGGCGCAGTGCGCGAGCACGGATTGGCGTCGTCGCCGACACCCGAGACCCACGTCCGGGTGGCCTGGGCGTGCGCCGCCGGCGCGAGGAACGCACCGGCCGAAAGGAAGACCGCCGCAGCTGCGAGCAGCGCGCGAAGAGAAAGAGTGGACACTGGCGCGCAGCTTCGAGGCGCGGCCAGGGCGGCGGAAGGCCGAAGGTCTAGGTTCGTGCCGTGAACAAGTGAGAACGCCACGTCGGAACACCGGATCCGTCGGGTAGATTGGCTCGCATGTCCTCGAACGGTGAGTGGATGGGGATGCGGACGCGCCTTGTGGCAGCGGCATCCGTGACCGCCCTCGCCCTCGCGATTCCCGCGGGCGCGCAGGCGGCGGACATGACGATGTGCCAGAACCTGTGGGGCTCGCTGCCTGGGAGCAGCGAACCCAACGTCGCCTTCCAGATGGGAGCCGGCAATCTCGGGATCAGCGTGGGTGGCGAGGTCACCGACGCCGTCAAGGCGGCGGTCGGCGCGCAGTACGCCCTCCTGTGGTCCAACGACCAGCGCCAGGGCTGGAGTGTCGCCATCGCGCCGGGCGCACTGGATCCCGATGCGGCCAGGGCAGCGATCGACGACCGCTTGAGCGCGACGCTCACCGCGGAGCAGGCGGCGTTCCTGCGCGGTCGGCTCAGCGTGTGGGCGACGCCCTACCCCGAGGGAGATCTCCGCGCCATCCAGAGCGACGTGTTCCTGAACGCCTTGAAGCCGTTCGACCAAGGCTGGGGCCTGGACGGGATGATCACCTGCGTGCCCGGAGACCCGCAAGCGCAGGCCGGCACACCGGCGGCGGCGGACGGCTGGCGGGTCATCGCGCGGCTCTTCACGGGTGACGCCGATCCGTCGCAGGCGTTGCTGGACGGGACACGCGCGGCCGTCGCGCCCTATGGCGACAAGGTGCGGCTCGAGGTCAAGCGCGGCGACGGCCGCGTCTTCCCGGCCTCCGGCCCTGCGCCGACGGTACCGGTCACGCCCGTCCAGCCACCGATCGTAGGCTCCAGGCCGGCTCCGCGCGGGTTGAACGCGTCCCGCTACGTCGCGGTTCAGCACCAGATGTGCGTCCGCGGGCGCACGGTGGCGGTGAAAGCCCGCCGGGCCTCCAACCTGCGCCGGCTGAAGGTCGAGGCGCCGAACCAGCGGGCGGTGACGTTGCGACCGGGCAAGAGCACGCGGGTCCGCGTGGCCGGCTCCGGGAAGACGACGATCTCGGTGACGATCGCCACCAAGGGCGGCCGGCAGGCCGTCCAGACCTACACGTTCCGGCACTGCGCATAGGTCACGGACAATTCAGCACCGGAAGATGGGCGGGGTCGATGCGTCCACCGAGCACGACTGCGTCGTCGTCGCACCCGAGGCGAGGTCGTGCAGGACGAAGGTTCCGGCGCGGCCGAACGTCCCGATCACGCTCCCCCAGACACCGACCCCGGTGATGCCCTCGCAACCCCGCAGTCCCGCGCATGCCGCGGTCCCGAGCGGCAGTGTGATCGCGCCGAAACGGGCCAGGAGCTGACCCTTCGCGAGCGAGACGGTGATCCCGAGACGCGTCATCAGGTCCCCGTCGGCGGCTGGCACGTCGAACGTCGGGTCACCCGTTACCTCCTGGAGGTGGAGACGGTCCAGGGCGTCGACCCAGGACACGACTCGTCCGGTGACCTGCACGGAGTCGATCGACCCCGTCGTATCGGCCGCGGGGTAGGTCGTGCCGAGCGTGTCGTGCAGGCGCCCCGCGTCGACGAACACGGCCAGGCCCGACGGAGCGAGCACGACGTCGCCGATCGCCGGAGCGGTCGCCCGGCGCCCGGCGAGGCGTCCGGTGCGGATGTCGTAGACGTGCAGGGACTGCCCGCTGGTCTGGTCGCGGACGACCGCGGCGAAGCGCCCGCCAAGGCTGACGCTCGACACCCGCGCCGAGGACCCGAGCGTGCTGACCCGCCGCGAGCCGGTACTGCACGCCTTCGCGACCCCGCTGCTCACGTAGACGCGGGCGGCGGCGCTGATCTCGAACGTGCCGGCGGCCCGGGGCCCACAGGGAAGCGGGACCGCGGGCTGCGCCGCGGGGAGGGCGGCGGTGCGCGTCTGGTCGCCGTGCCGCCAGCTGAGCTCGGTGCCGCGTTGGTCGAGATCCGTGACGGTCCGGTCGCCCTCGTCGAGCACGGCGTTCTCGGCGACGATGCGGTTCACGCTCGTGCCGCCCAGCGTGTCGACGACCATCGCGCATGCCGTGGAGCCGCCCGTCGTCAGCACGAAGTTCCAGATCGCGAGCGCCTGGCACGGCGTGCGCGAGGTCCCGCGCGCGAGGTCGAAGACCTGTAGCCGGCCGCTCGCGCTGCGTCCGTTCACCGTGGCGTTCTCACGGACCGCGATCGCTGCGCCCGACACGCGGATCGCGTCGATCCCGCCGGCGCTGTCGTCACGCGTGTCCGGGGTGTAGGCGGCGCCGAGCCTGACCCGGCGGCCGTGCTTGTACCGGGCGATCACGGTCGGTGTCGCATAGGACAGCTCGACGTCCCCGACCGTGCCGAGCGGCTCCTCGCCCCAGCTCTGCGGCGCGTCCCGCTCGTCGAGGAACGAGCCGACCCGGATGGAGCCCCCCTTCTGCCAGCTGACGATCGAGGCCGCGACGTGCACGAACGCCGGGCTGATGCCGCGACCGGCGTCGAGCGCGACAGGAGCCTGACCATCGCTTGCCGCCCGCACCTCGCGACTGCCGCCGGCGTGATCCTCGATCCAGGCTGCGCCGCCGGTCAGGGACACGGAGAGCCCGCGCACGGTGCCGTCCTTCGCGTTCAGGCGCTTGCGGTCCGTCGACAGCGGAAGCAACAGGTCGCGAAGCGTCAGCGCCCCGCGGTCGACGACCGCGACGTGTCGGCCCGCGATGCGCCACCTGGCCGCTGCCGAGCCGAGCCGAATCGGGGGCGTATGCACCGAGGTGCAGGCCTCCAGCGTCGCGCCGCTCTTGAACAGCCACGCGTCGGCGGTCCTCGCGATCGCCTTGGTCTGGGCCCGGCCGCAGGCGGTGCGGGCCTCGGCGGCGGCAGGCGAGACCAGGAGAGCGATGGTGGCCAGCAGAATGCGCATGCTGATTGAACGCAGAGGCCTGAGTAGTGTTGCGGCTACGAGCACTTGACCCCGTCCTCGCCGATGCTGAACGTCCGCGCGCGCGCCGGGCAGGGGCGAGTCGTCGCACCCGTGACCAGATCGTGCTGCAGGACCACACCGGCGCGATCCAAGGTCACGACCGACGTGGGCGTGACGCCGAGCATGGATATGCCTTCACACCGGTTGCGGCTCATGCAGGCCGTGGACGGACGTCCGAGCGGCACTTCGATCTCGCCGCGGCGGGCCACGATCCGATTGCCTTCGAGCGCGATCGTGACTCCGTCGCGCTCGAGCAGCGTCCCGTTCCTGCCCGCGATCGCGCGTGAGAGCGCGCGATCGTCCCGCACCTCCTGAACGTAGAGGCGGCCCGAGTAGTCCCCCCACGACACGACCCGCCCGGTGAGCTGCCACAGGACGGGGCCCTCCTGCACCCGATACGGCGTGCCGAGGGTGTCCTGCAGTTGCGTCCCGATCCGGGTCACCACGAAGCCGGAGAAATCGAACTTGGTCTCTCCGAAACCCGGTCCCGTGAGCCGATTGCCGACGGGCGCTCCCGTGTGGACCTCATAGACGCGCAGGGACTGCCCGTCTCCGGTGTCGCGGACCACCGCGGCGAAGTTGGCCCACAGCGTGACGCTCAGAACGGGCGCCGAGGAGCCGAGCGACACGCTTCGTCGCCCGTCCTTCGTGCACAGCTTCGCCACGCCGCCGCGGGCGTAGACGCGGACGCCGTCGCTTTCCTCGAACGTTCCGGCCGCGACGGGTCCGCAGGGGTGGCGGTCGATGGGCTGCGCCGCGGGGAGCGGGGCGGTTCGCGTCTCGCCGTCGTGGCGCCATACGAGGTTCCCGTCGCGCTCGTCGAGATCGGTGACGCCCTGGTCGCCCTCGTCGAGCACGGCGCCCTCGGACACGACGCGGTTGCCGCCGGAGTCGAGGGCGATGACGCAGGCCACGGAGCCGCCGGAGGTCAGGACGAAGTTCCACACCGCGCGTGCCTGGCACGACGTGCGCGCGGTGCCGTGAATGAGGTCGATCACGCCGATGCCGCCCCTCGCGTACCGGTCGCCGACCGAGTTGGACCGGACCGCAGCCGTCGAGCCCGACACGCGGATCGCGTCGATGCCGCCGCTCGGTTCGTCCCTGACCCCGCCGTACGCGCCCACACCGAGACGGACCCGCCGACCACCCCGATAGCGCGCGATGACCGCGTCGTCGTCCAGCGACAGCGCGACGTTCCCGGCCGTTCCGAGCGGATCGTCGAGGCCACCGCGGCCCGGGTTGAAGATCGCGTCCCAGTTGTTGATGCCGAGCCTGACGTAACCGCCCTGCTGCCAACTGACGACCCTGCCGGCCGCGTACACGAAGTCCGAGGCGATGTTGCGGCCGGTCGCGATCGCCCTGGTCTCCGGGCCGCGCCCTGCCCGCACCTCGCGGACGCCGTCCGGGCGATCTTCGATCCAAGCGCCCCTGCCGGTACTGCTGGCGGAGAACGCGCGCACCTTCCCGTCGGCGGCGTTCAAGCGCTCGGTGGCTTGCGGCCCGACCAGGTCGTGGTAGCGGAGCGCGCCGCGGTCGACGACGGCGACGAAGTGGCCGGCGACCCGCCACTTCGCCGCATGTGAGCCGAGGCGGACCGAACGGTTGCCGGGCGCGCACCCGCGGATCGTCGAACCGCTCCGGTACAGCCTCGCTTCGTCGGAGCCCGCCAGCGTCCTGGCCTTGACGGGGCCGCAGAGTGGACGGGCCTCCGCCACGGCGGGGAAGACGAGTAGAGCGATCGCGACCAGCAGAATGCGCATGCCGGTTCAACGCGGTTGCGCGCGCCAGGTTGCGATTGTGCGGATCGCACAATCGTCCAGGCAATCGATGGTCAGGTGCCGGTGAGCCGGCGGCCCTGCGCGTACCCGGCGGACGCGACCGTCGCACGGCGCGACGGGTCCATCAGGTCCGGGCCGATCGCCGCGAGGCTCGCTTCGTCCGGCACGATCGTGCGCACCTCGGCCCCGCGGGCCTTGAGCGCCATGGCCTCGTAACCCGCCGCGGCGGCGGACGCGGTGCGCAGCGGCGCCAGTGCGGCACCGGCGGTCGGGATCAGGCAGAGCACGCGCGAGCCGCGGCCGGCCGGCGCCGCGTCGAGGTTGGTCGGGCTCCAGACGCCGCCGTCGACGTACTCGCGCCCGTTGATCTCGACCGGCGCGAAGATCCACGGCACCGCGCAGCTCGCGAGCACCGCCTCGGCGACGGTTGCGCGCGGTGCGTCCGGAGCGCCGAAGCTCACCCGCCGCCCGCTCGTGCGCGCGACCGCGAAGATCCGCAGACGGCCGTCGAAGCGCGGGGCGAGCGCGTCGACGTAGGCGCCGAGGTCGCCGAGCGTGCGCTCCGGGCGGGGCGCGCGGCTGAGCACGGCCGCCCGCGCGAGCCGTCCCGCCGGCGCGGTGGTGGCCAGCGCGAGTGGGGCGAACGGGGTCGCGACCGCGCGCCCGAACCGTGCCGCGCCGCGCCCGATGACGCCGAGCGGGTTGCCCGGGCCCCCGACCTCGCCCGCCTCGGCGGGCAGCGCGGCCGCGTGCGCCCACGCGCGCGCCGCCGCCTCACCCGCCTCGGGCCGCTTGCCCGCGGCCAGCGTGGCCGCGACGATCGAGCCCGCCGAGGTCCCGAGCAGGTACTCGCACGCGCCGAAATCCAGACCAGCGCCCGCTTCCAGGCCGCCGAGCACACCGCGCAGCCACGCCTCGCCCAGCGTGCCGCCGGCGCCGAGGACGAGCGCGTCGGGCAGGTCGCGGATGGCGTCGGTCACGGCACTCACAGGCTAGGCGCAGCCGGAAAGTTGACGCACCGGTCCGAGAACTTATTGCTGTTTGACGCGGTTTGTCTAGGGGCACCAAACTCTCCGCATCCATCGGTGAGAGGCCGGTGGGGACAATCGGTCGGATCAGCTGGGCGGGAACCTCGGCGCAACGTCGTTAACGGAGGGTGCTCGCGCATGAGCGGCTGGCGCAACTGAGTACGCGGATCGCGTACGTGATAACGTACAAGCGTAATGGCGGCGGCTGTCGATCCCACCATCGCGGCCGTCGGCCCACGCGTGAAGGCGCTGCGCGAGGCGATGGATCTCTCGCTGCGCGACCTCGCGGAACGCTCCGGTGTCTCCGCGCCGATGCTCTCGCAGGTCGAGCGCGGAGAGACCAGTCCGACGCTGCAGATCGCAAGCCGGATCGCGTCCGGGCTCGAGCTGCGGTTGTCGCAACTCCTGCGCCTCGACGAAGAGGGCATGGTGTCGGTCGTCCGCTCCGGCGAGGGTCGCCGCGGCGGCGCCGGCGGGCACGCGTATGAGGTGCTCACCCCGCCACTGCCGGGGCTGCGCGCCGAGGTCACGCGCCACACCCTCAAGGCCGGAGCCGTCACCGGCGGTCCCGGCGACCCGCCGCGCCACGAACCCGGCGCGCGTGAGACCGCCGTCGTCGAGCAGGGCGCGCTGACCCTGCACGTCGATGGCGCCGAGCACGCGCTGCACAGCGGGGACTGCGTGACGTTCGACGCCGACCTGCCGCACCATTTCGCCAACCATTCAGAGGAGGAGGCCGTCCTGCTGGCGATCGTGTCAGCCGGGCTGCGCCGGTCATGACGCCCACCACGCTGTTCGAGAAGATCTGGTCCGCGCACGAGATCGCGGACGGGCTCATCTACATCGACCTACACCTGGTCCATGAGGTCACCAGCCCGCAGGCCTTCGAGGGGCTGCGGCTCGCGGGTCGCGAGGTCCGCCGCCCCGATCGCACGCTCGCGACCGCCGACCACAACGTGCCCACCGACGGCACGCCGGTCAGCGCCAAGATCCACGACGCGCTCTCGCGCCGTCAGGTCGAGGCGCTGGAGGCCAACTGCGACGAGTTCGGCATCCCGCTCTATTCGCTCGGCTCCGATCGTCAGGGCATCGTCCACATCATCGGGCCGGAGCTGGGCGTCACCCAGCCGGGCATGACGATCGTCTGCGGCGACTCCCACACCGCGACGCACGGCGCGTTCGGCGCGCTCGCGTTCGGGATCGGGACGAGCGAGGTCGAGCACGTGCTCGCGACCCAGACGCTGCAACAGCCGAAGCCGAAGTCGATGCGGATCAACTACGTCGGCACGCTCGGCCACGGTGTCACCGCCAAGGACCTGATCCTGGCCACGATCGGCCAGATGGGCACCAACGGCGCCGCCGGTCACGTCGTCGAGTTCGCCGGCGAGGTGATCGAGGCGATGTCGATGGAAGAGCGGATGACGATCTGCAACATGACCATCGAGGGCGGCGGGCGCGCGGGCATGATCGCGCCCGACCAGACGACCTTCGACTGGGTACGAGGCCGCCCGGGCGCGCCGGCGGACTTCGAGGAGGCGCTGGCGTACTGGCGCCCGTTGAAGACCGACGAGGGCGCGACGTTCGACCGCGAGATCACCGTCGACGCGAGCGCCGTCTCGCCCGTCGTCACCTGGGGGACCAACCCCGGCCAGGTCGTCCCCGTGGCGGAGGCCGTGCCCGTGCCGCAGTCGGAGACCGACGAGCGCTCGCTGGTCTACATGGGCCTCGAGGCCGGCACGCCGATGCAGGAGCTCCAGCTCGACCGCGTCTTCATCGGCTCGTGCACCAACGGCCGCATCGGCGACCTGCGCGCCGCGGCGGAGATGATCAAGGGCCGCAAGGTGGCGTCGACCGTGAGCGCCATGGTCGTCCCCGGTTCCCAGCAGGTGGCCAAGCAGGCCGAGAGCGAAGGCCTCGACGAGATCTTCCGCGCCGCCGGCTTCGACTGGCGCACCGCGGGCTGCTCGATGTGCCTGGGCATGAACCCGGACATCCTCGATCCCGGCCAGCGCTGCGCGTCGACCTCCAACCGCAACTTCGAAGGCCGCCAGGGCCGCGGCGGCCGCACCCACCTCGTGTCCCCGCAGATGGCGGCCGCCGCCGCGATCGAAGGGCACTTCGTCGACATCCGGGAGTGGAACTAGTGCGTGCGAACGGAAATACGGCGGATCGCCGGCCAGATCACCGGTCGTCGCTGCCCGCACGCGGCAGGCGCTCGCATACTGGTTGTACGTGTGCGCCTGCCGCGGCCGGGCAGCGGCGGGCGGGGCCCGCCGGAATCCGTCGTATTTACGGGAGGACGCACTAAATGGAACCGATCCAGGTCATCTCCGGCGCGGTCACCAAGTTGCCGCGCGCGGACGTCGACACCGACCAGATCATTCCCAAGCAGTTCCTCAAGCGCATCGAGCGCACCGGGTTCGGCGAGTTCCTCTTCTACGACTGGGCGCAGGAGGACGGCTGGAGCCTCCCGAAGAACCCGATCCTCGCGACCGGCCCGAACTTCGGCTGCGGCTCGAGCCGCGAGCACGCCCCGTGGGCGCTGCAGGACTACGGCTTCAAGGCGATCGTCGCGTCCTCCTTCGCCGACATCTTCTTCTCCAACTGCACCAAGATCGGCCTGCTGCCGGTCGTGCTCCCGGAGGAGGAGGTGCAGGCGCTGATGGAGGCGGGCGAGGGCGAGGTCGACCTGGACAAGCTGGAGGTCCGCTTCGCCGGTCGCGCGGTCCCGTTCGAGCTCGACGCCGAGCGCCGCCACCGCCTGCTCAACGGCCTCGACGACATCGCCCTGACGCTGCAGAAGGGCGAGGACATCGAGGCCTACGAAGCGCAGCGAGAGCGTCCCGGCCCGGTCACGCTGAACCTGTGACGCGCGTCTCGTTCGACCACTGCGTGATCGCCGTGAGCGACTGGGCGCGCTCGAACGCCTTCTACCGCGACGTGGTGGGCGCCGAGATCGTCGAGCGCGGCGCGGGCTACGCGTACCGGCTCGGCGAGCAGCAGTTCAACGTCCACGGGCCGGGGGTCGAGGCCACCCCGGTCGCGGGCGACCCGGTGCGCCCCGGCAACAGCGACCTGTGCCTGCGCTGGCACGGGCCGATCGAGGACGCGGTCGAACATCTGCGGTCCGCCGGCGTGGCGATCGAGCTCGGACCCGTCGAGCGCCACGGCGCGGTCGGCGCCGGCACGAGCGTGTACTTCCGCGATCCGGACGGATCGCTCCTGGAATTCATCACCTATTAGGTAGGGTCCCGCAACTTATGCCGAATATCGCCCTTCTCCCCGGTGACGGGATCGGTCCCGAAGTCGCCGTGTCCGCCGTCGCCGTGCTCAACGCGGTCGCCGATGACCTCACGTTCGAGGAGCACCCTGCAGGCGGCGCCGCGATCGACCTCCACGGCACCGCGCTGACCGACGAGGCGCTCGCCGCCGTCAAGGCGTCCGACGCCGTCCTGCTCGGCGCCCTCGGCGGCCCGAAGTGGGACACCAACGAGCCCGGCGCCGTCCGCCCGGAGCAGGGGCTGTTCAAGCTCCGCGCCGAGCTCGGCCTCTACGCCAACCTGCGACCGATCCGCCCGCTGCCGGCGCTCTACGACGCCTCGCCGCTCAAGCGCGAGCTGATCGAGGGCGTCGACATGCTGATCGTGCGCGAGCTCACCGGCGGTCTCTACTACGGCGAGCGCGGCACGAAGGACGGCCGCGCGTTCGACACGATGGTCTACACGGTCGCCGAGATCGAGCGGATCGCGCGCGCCGGCTTCAACGCCGCCAAGAGCCGCGTGACCAGCGTCGACAAGGCCAACGTGCTCGACACGAGCCGCCTGTGGCGCGAGGTCGTCACCCGCATCCACGCCGACGAGTTCCCGAACATCGAGCTCGAGCACATCCTCGTCGACGCCGCCGCGATGAAGCTGATCGCCGCGCCGCGGCATTTCGAGGTGATCGTCACCGAGAACATGTTCGGCGACATCCTCTCCGACGAGGCCTCGATGCTCACCGGCTCGCTCGGGATGCTGCCGACCGCCTCGCTCGGCGGGACGGGTCCCTCGCTGTTCGAGCCCGTGCACGGTTCGGCGCCTGACATCACGGGCAAGGGCATCGCCAACCCGATCGGCATGATCCTGTCGGGCGCGCTGCTGCTGCGCCACGGGCTCGGCCGGGAGGCTCAGGCGGCTGCCGTAGAATCGGCGGTCGACAAGGCCCTTGAGAAGGGCATCCGCACCGGTGATCTGGGCGGCACTGCGACCACCGCCGAGGTGACCGAGGCGGTGTTGAAGGAGCTTACGTGAGCCAAGCGATCTGGATGAATGGCGAGCTCGTCGCGTACGAGGACGCCAAGGTTCACGTACTCACGCACGCGCTGCACTACGGCACGAGCGTGTTCGAGGGCGTGCGCGCGTACGAGCTGCCCGACGGTGGGACGGCGGTGTTCCGCCATCAGGACCACATCGACCGGCTCTTCCGCTCGGCGGGGCTCTACCACATGGAGATCCCGTACTCCAAGGACCAGATCCGCGCGGCGACGTTCGAGACGATCACCGCCAACGCCCTGAAGTCCTGCTACATCCGCCCGCTGGTCTTCCGCGGCGCGGGGCCGATGGGCCTGTACCCGCTCGACTGCCCGGTCGACGTGATGATCGCGGTGTGGGAGTGGGGCGCCTACCTCGGCGACGAGGGCAAGGTCGGCGGCGTGCGCGCGAAGGTGTCGAGCTGGCGGCGGATCCCGAGTGACGCGCTGATCCCGACGGCGAAGGCCGGCGGGCAGTACCTGAACTCGATCCTGGCGAAGATCGAGGCCGACAAGGCCGGCTACGAGGAAGCGATCCTGCTCGACACCCGTGGCTACGTCTGCGAGGGCACGGGCGAGAACCTCTTCCTGATCAAGGACGGCAAGGTCGTCACGCCCGGGTTCGCCAACGACATCCTCGAGGGCATCAATCGCGCGGCGGCGATCGAGATCCTGCGCGACCAGGGCTACGACGTCGTCGAGCGTGACATCGCCCGCGGCGAGCTCTACCGCGCGGACGAGATCTTCATGACCGGCACCGCGGCCGAGCTCACCCCGATCCGCGAGGTCGACGACCTCGCCGTCGGCGACGGCACGCGCGGCCCGATCACGGCCGAGATCCAGGCGATCTTCGAGGACGCCTTGCACGGGCGCTCGGAGCGCTACAGCCGCTGGCTGGACAAGGTCCCCGCAGCGGTCTCATAAGTCATGGACGTCGTCGTCTACGACACGACCCTGCGCGATGGGATGCAGGGCGAGGGGATGTCCCTGTCCGTCGAGGAGAAGGTGCGCGTCGCGCGGATCCTCGACGAGCTGGGCGTCCCCATGATCGAGGCGGGCTTCCCGACCTCGAACCCGAAGGAGCTGGAGCTCTTCGAGCGCCTGCGCGAGGCGGGGCTGAACGCCGACGTCTGCGCCTTCGGGATGACCCGCCGGCGCGGGGTCTCCGCCGAGGAGGACGTCGCGCTCCGGGTCCTCGCCGAGTCGTGGACGCCGGTCTCGACGATCGTCGGCAAGACCTGGAGCCTGCACCTCGAGAAGGTCGTCAAGGTCGGCCGCGACGAGAACCTGGCGATGATCGCCGAGTCCGTCGCGTTCCTGGTCGCTTCGGGCAAGCGCGTGATCTACGACGCCGAGCACTTCTTCGACGGCTATCGGGACGACCCGGCGTACGCCATCGAGTGCCTGCAGGCCGCGCTGGACGCGGGCGCCGAGAACCTGACGATGTGCGACACCAACGGCGCGTCGCTGCCGCACGAGATCGCGTCGGCGGTGCACGTCGTCCGGCGCGCGCTCCCGCACGCCGCGCTAGGTATCCACACCCACAACGACGCCGAGTGCGCGGTCGCCAACTCGCTCGCCGGCATCGCCGAGGGCGCCACGCTCGTCCAGGGCACGATGAACGGCTACGGGGAGCGCTGCGGCAACGCGAACCTGATCTCGATCATCCCCAACCTGCAGCTGAAGATGGGCATGCGCTGCCTGCCATCGCTGGAGGGGCTGACCGAGGCGTCGCACCTGGTCGCCGAGATGCTCAACCTCTCGCCGGACGCCAACCAGGCGTACGTGGGCAAGAACGCGTTCGCGCACAAGGGCGGGATGCACGTCGCGGGCGTCAACGCCGACCCGCTGACGTTCGAGCACATCGATCCGTCCGTGGTCGGCAACGCGCGCGAGGTGCTGGTGTCAGAGCTCTCCGGCAAGGGCACGGTGATCGCCCACGCGGGCGGGGACCTGGACGACGCGACCGCCGCGCGGGTCGTCGAGAAGGTCAAGGAGCTCGAGCACCGCGGCTTCCAGTTCGAGGCCGCCGACGGCTCCTTCGAGCTGCTGATCCGGCGCGAGACCGGGGAGTACCAGCCGCTGTTCAAGCTCGAGTCCTGGCGGGTGATCGCCGAGAAGCGCGCCGACGGGCGGGTGGAGACCGAGGCGACGGTGAAGCTGTGGGTCGGCTCGCAGCGCTTCGTGCGCACCGCCGAGGGCAACGGCCCCGTCCATGCGCTCGACCGCGCGCTGCGCGCCGCGATCGGCGAGCGGCTCCCGCACCTGCGCGACATCAAGCTCGTCAACTACAAGGTCCGCATCCTGGACGAGTGGAAGGCGACCGGCGCGACCACGCGTGTGTTGCTCGACGCGTCGGACGGCACCTCGAGCTGGGGCGCGATCGGCGTGCACGAGAACGTCATCGAGGCGTCGTGGGACGCGCTCGTGGACTCCCTGGAGGCGGGCATGCTGCGGTCGCAGGCGAGCGTCATCAAGTGATCCCGGTCGCCCGCCCCGTGATCGGGGATCTGGAGGAGCAGGCGGTGCTCGAGGTGCTGCGCTCGCGGCACCTCTCGCTCGGCCCGCGGGTCCCGCAGTTCGAGCGCGAGTTCGCCGCCCGCGTGGGCGCGCCGCACGCGTCGGCGGTCTCCTCCGGCACCGCGGCGCTGCACCTCGCGCTGCGGGCGGTGGGTGTGAAGACGGGCGACGAGGTCGTCACGTCGCCGTTCTCGTTCGTGGCGAGCGCGAACTCGATCCTGTTCGAGAACGCGCGCCCGGTGTTCGTCGACATCGACCCGGTGACGTTGAACCTGGACGTCGACGCCGCCGCGGCGGCGATCACGGATCGCACGACGGCGTTGCTGCCGGTGCACATCTTCGGCTACCCCGCCGGCACGCCCGCGCTGGAGCGCCACGGCCTGCCGATCGTCGAGGACGCGTGCGAGGCGCTCGGCGCCGTCCACGCCGACGGGGTGAAGGTGGGCGGGCGCGGCCATCCCGCGGCGTTCGGCTTCTACGCCAACAAGCAGCTCACGACGGGCGAGGGCGGGATGCTCACCTTCGGCTCGCTCGAGCACAAGGTGATCGTCGACTCCGAGCGCAACCAGGGCCGCGCGCCGAACATGGACTGGCTCGACCACGACCGGCTCGGCTTCAACTACCGGCTCACGGACATCGCGTGCGCGCTGGGCCTGGCCCAGTTGCAGCGGCTCGACGACATGCTCGCCGCGCGGGCGCGGGTCGCCGGCTGGTATCGCAGCGCGCTGGCCGGATTCGAGGGCCTGGAGCTGCCGTGCGAGGACTTCGGCGGCGATGTGCGCGGCTGGTTCGTGTTCGTCGTCCAGCTCCCGCGCGGCGCCGACCGCGACGACACGATCCGGGCGCTGTATGAGCGCGGCGTGCAGTCCAAGCCGTACCTGCCCGCGATCCACCTGATGTCCTTCTACCGCGAGCGCTTCGGCTACCGCGACGGGGAGTTCCCCGTGTGCGAGGACGTCGCGGCGCGCTCGATCGCGCTCCCGTTCTTCCCGGAGCTGACGGAGGGACAGGTCGCCGAGGTCGCCGAGGCGCTCGAGAGCGTCCTCTACACGGCCTTGAGGTAGCCGACGAAGCCCGGCCCGCCCAGTGCGCGGGCCGTGCGGTCGTTGGGAGCGCGGCGGATCTCGCGTTCGCCGAAGCCGTAGGCCTCGTAGAGGCGGCGGGCGTCGGCGTTCTGCAGGCCGGTGTCGAGCGCGAGCCGGTCCAGGCCGGCGGTGCGCGCCTGCTCGTGCGCCTCGTCGAGTAGGCGCCTGGCGATGCCCTGCCGGCGCCAGCTCGGGGCGACCGCGAGCGCGTCGACGTAGTAGGCGCCCGGCGGTGGGCTGGGCGCCACGTGGCCCGCCGCTCGCAGGTGGCGGAAGGTCCCGGGCCAGCGCCATGGCGGGAGCTTCGGGAGCGTGAGCCGGATGAAGCGCCGCGAGAGCTCATCGCCCGCCTCGACGGGAAAGCCGGAGACCACGCCGACGAGCTCGGTGTTGACGCAGGCGACCGTGCAGCAGTCGTAGCTGGCGGCGTGGCCGGGCTCGGCGAAGACGGCCTCCAGGAGCGCCAGCGCGCGCCGCGAGCTCCCGGCGTAGGCCGTGTAATAGGGCTTCGCCGACTCGAAGAGCAGCGGGACGCACGGGTCGTCGGGGGCCGCGGGGCGGACGAGCAGATCCATCTTGGTTCATGATGCCGAGTCCGTGTCCCGCTTCAGCCTTCCGCCCGATCCGGTCTTCGTGTCGTTGAACGCGTCGATCGGCTTCGACTGGCGCCTCGCGCCCTACGACGTCGAGCAATCACGCGCCCACGCGACGATGCTCGCCGCGACCGGCATCATCACCGAGACCGACCGCGACGAGCTGCTCGGCGGCCTCGATCGGGTCGCCGCGGAGCTCGACGCCGGCGAGTTCCCGTTCCTCGAGACCGACGAGGACATCCACATGGCCGTCGAGCGACGGCTGACGGAGATCGTCGGCCCAGTCGGCGGCAAGCTGCACACCGCCCGCTCGCGCAACGACCAGGTCGCCACCGACATGGTGATGTTCACCCGCGCGCACGCGCTGCGGGCGATCGAGGCGCTGACGGACCTGCAGACCGTGATCGTGCGCGTCGCCGAGGCGCACCTGGACTGGGCGATGCCCGGTTACACCCACCTCCAGCGCGCGCAGCCGGTCTATCTCTCACACCATCTGCTGGCCTACTTCTGGATGTTCCGGCGCGACGCGGCGCGGTTCGAGGTGGTCCTGGGGTCCACGGCGGAGCTGCCGCTGGGCTCGGGCGCGCTGGCGGGCGTGAACTTCCCGACCGACCGCCGCCTGGTGGCCTCCGAGCTCGGGTTCACGGGCGTGGTCCCGAACTCGATCGACGGCGTCTCCAACCGCGACTTCGTCCTGGACTTCCTCTCGGCCGCCGCCACCTGCGCCACGCATCTCTCGCGTCTGGGCGCGGAGATCGTGATGTGGTCCTCGGAGGAGTTCGGCTTCGCCGAGGTGCGAGACGACTGGGCCTCCAGCTCGTCGATCATGCCGCAGAAGAAGAACCCGGACGCCGCCGAGCTGCTGCGCGCCAAGGCGCCGCGGATCGTCGGGCACCTGGCCGCGCTGCACGGCGTGATGCACGGCCTCCCGCTGACCTACAACAAGGACATGCAGGAGGACAAGGAGCACCTCTTCGACACCGTCGACACGCTGGAGCTGTGCCTGGCGGCGGCGCGCGGGATGCTCGAGAGCATGACCTTCAAGCGCGATCGGCTCGCCGGCGCGGCGACGGACGAGATGCTGGCCGCGGTCGACGTCGCCGACATGCTCGTCAAGCGCGGCATCCCGTTCCGCCAGTCGCACGGCATCGTTGCCGCGCTCGTGCGCACCGCCGTCGAGTCTGGGCGGGTGCTCTCGCAGCTGACGCGCGAGGAGCTCGCCGAGCACTCCGATGTGCTCGATGACGACTTCTACGCGGTGCTATCTCAAGGGTCGTGGCTGGAATCCAAGGAGAGCGAAGGCGGGACGTCGCTGACGCGGGTGCGCGAGCAGCTGGCCCACGCGAAGGCGTCGCTGGACTCGACGTCGTAGACGAGTCGTTTTACGCGCGTCCGGTCTTGGAGGTCGCGCCCGCGCTGTTGGGCTGTGTCGTCGTGCACGGCGACACCGCGGGCGTGATCGTCGAGACCGAGGCCTACCACTTCAGCGAGCCGGCGTGCCATGCGTACGTCGGCCTCACGCCGCGGACCGCCGTGCTCTTCGGGCCGCCCGGCGTCGCCTACGTCTATCGCTCCTACGGGATCCACGCGTTGCTCAACGCCGTGTGCGAGCCCGAGGACGTGGGCGCCGCGGTGCTGATCCGGGCGCTCGAGCCGCTCTCGGGCCTCGAGGTGATGCGACTGCGCCGGGGCGGCGGCGCCGGCCTCTCCAACGGCCCGGGCAAGCTGACGCAGGCGCTCGGGATCGAGTTGACCGAGAACGCCACGTCGCTGATCGACGGGCCGATCCGGATCCTCGCGGGTGAACCGCGCCCGTATGTGACCGGTCCCCGGATCGGCATCACGAAGGCCGCTGAGCTGCCCTGGCGCTTCTGCGCGATCGGCTCGCGCGACGTCTCCCGGCCCTGGCCGCCGGGACTCAACGCCCGCGGGTGACGGGCCGTCAGCCCGTCGTGGCGGCTGCCGTGTCGCCGCCGGCAGGCGGTGCGGTCTGGCCGCCGCCCCCTGTCGTGCCGCCCGGGTCGGTCCCGGGGTTGGCCGGCGGCGGCGTGGCCTGAGGCGGGGGAGTCGCGGCGGGCGGCGTCGTGGCCTGCGGTGTCGGCGTCTGCTGCGGGGTCGTGTTGCCGGTGCCGCCCGTCCCGCCGCCGGTGGCGGGCGGGGCCGTTGTCGACGCGGGAGGCGCGACCGTGGCCGCGGGCGGCGGCGTCCCGCTCCCGTCGCCGCTGGGCGACGGGGTCGGCTCGAGGTCCTTGCCGGTACCGTCGCCGCCGTCCTTCTTGGGCAGCGGGTCGTACTTCAGCAGCGACTCCATGAAGGTCTTCCAGATCCCGGCGGGGAACGTGCCGCCGGCGACCGGTGCGCCCTGGAACTCGGTCTTCATCGGCTTGAACTCGTCGGGATAGCCGACCCAGACCGCGACCGTGTACTCCTTGGTCCAGCCGACGAACCAGGCGTCGCCGTAGTTCTCGGTGGTCCCGGTCTTGCCGGCGATCATCACGCCCGGGATCTGGGCGCGGGTGGCCGAGCCCTTCTTGACGACGCCCTGCAGCAGCTGCCCGACCTCGTTCGCGATCTCGGGCTTGATGACCGTGCGCTTCTTGACCTTGTTGATCATCCGCTCGCCGTCGGGCAACTCGACCAGCTTGGTCTTGTTGTTGCGCAGGCGATCGATGCGCTCGATGCCGACCGGGCCGGGCACCGGGAGCGAATGCTTGCTCTGGCCGGGCGAGAGCGAGCCGTAGATGAGCTTCCCGCCGCTGGCGAAGGTCTCATAGGCGTGCGCCATGTCCAGCGGCGTCACACCGGTGCGCAGACCGCCGAGGGCGATCGCGAGGTTGGTAGACACGGGCGTCCGGATGCCCATCCTCCGGGCGAGCTTGGAGACCTTCTTGGTCCCGACCTTCTTGCCCACCTGCACGAACACCGCGTTGTCGGAGAACGCCGTGGCGTTGGCGAGCGTGGTCACGCCCGCGTAGGCGTCGTCGTAGTTGTTGACCGTGAACCGCTCGCCGCCCTTGAGGGTGTAGGTCAGCTTCTTGGACTCCCAGGTGGAGTTCGGGCTGATCCCCTGTTTCAGCGCCTCCGCGAGCACGAACGGCTTGAACGAGGAGCCGGGTTGTCGCTGGCCCTGTGTGGCGAGGTTGAACGGCGCGACGCCGTAGTTGTCGCCGCCGATCATCGCCCGCACCGCGCCGTCCTTGTTGGAGATCGCGACGAGCGAGGCGCGCGGCCCGGACTTGTTGGGCAGCCAGGCGTCGATCGCCTTCTGCGCCGCGGTCTGCAGCCGCGAGTCGATCGTCGTCTTCACGCGCAGCCCGCCCTCGAACGCGAGCTGGGCGCCCTGCTGCCCGCCGCCGAGGCGGTCGACGACCTGCTGCTTGATCCAGGAGGTGAAGTACGGGTACTCCGTGTCCTCCTTGGGGAAGGTCAGGTCGTCGCGGGTCGGCAGCGGCTCGGCCTTCTCGCTGAGGTAGATGTCGTGCGTCAGGTAGCCCTGCTCGGTCATGCGCAGCAGCACGAGATCGCGCCGGCGCTTGGCCGCGACCGGGTGCTGGGTCGGGTCGAACGCGCTCGGGGAGGCGACCATCGCCGCCAGCAGCGCGGCCTCGTGCGGGAGCAGGACCGAGGCGCACGGCGGATCGTCCTCGCGGCCGCCGCAGCCGTCGTGGTTGTACGCGAAGTAGGTGCGCGCGGCCGACTCGATCCCGTAGGCGCCGTTGCCGAAGTAGATCGAGTTCAGGTAGTTGCGCAGGATCCGCTCCTTGGACCACTTGCGCGTGAGGTGGTACGCGAGCGCGGCCTCGCGGAGCTTCTGGAAGACCGTGCGCTGGTTCTCGGCGGCGAGCGAGATCTTCACGAACTGCTGCGGGATCGTGGAGGCGCCCTGGACCGCCCCGCCGGAGGTGACGTCCTCGACGGCGGCGCGGGCGATGCCGCGCAGGTCGACGCCGCTGTTGGTGTAGAAGCGGCGGTCCTCGATCGCGACGATCGCGTGCTTCATGACCGGCGCGATCTGCGTCTCGGAGAGGTAGATCCGGCGCTCGTTGCCGGTCAGGGTGCCGATCTCACGGCCGCGGGCGTCGACGATCACCGACGGCTGGTGCGCGGGTTCCTCGAGCGGCGGCAGGTCCGACGCGACGGCCATGAACATCCCGAACAGCGCCGAGACGATCGCGAGGATGCCGAGGAAGAAGAAGACCGCGAGGACGCGGAGCTTGCGGACCTTGAAGCGCTTGGGCCGCTTGCGGCGGCGCCAGAAGCGCAGTCTGAAGCGCCTGCTCTCGCGCGTACGCGGGAACTGGAGCACCTCGGCGCCTTCGGCTGAAGCCTCGGCTGGGACGGTGCTCGTTCGCTCGTGATCGCTCATGTGCAGGTGACGACCGACGTCCCTCCGGACAAAGTGTCATTGCCAAGGGTAAGCGTCGAGCGTGAGGGCGGGCGGACCAGGCCTCGCCGGGCGCGGAACTCTAGCATTGGGTCGGATGGAATCACCGGCGCAGTTCCTCGCTCGAAACGCTGTCGCGGTGCGCCCCGAGGGGGCGCTGGAGAAGCGCTTGGCCGAAGGCCGGCCTCTGCGCGTGAAGCTCGGTCTGGACCCGACTGCGCCCGATCTGCATCTCGGGCACACGGTGGTCCTGCAGAAGCTGCGCGAGTTCCAGGATCTCGGCCACACGGTCGTCCTGATCGTGGGGGACTACACGGCGCGGGTGGGTGATCCATCCGGGCGTTCCGCCACTCGGCCGGTGCTCTCGCCCGAGGAGATCGACGAGCACGCGCAGACCTACCTCGCCCAGGCGACCAAGGTGCTGCTCGACGATGAGCGCCTTGAGGTGCGGCGCAACTCCGAGTGGCTGGACATGCCGATGGAGGAGCTCTTCCGCCTGATCCGGCGGGTGACGGTGGCGCAGATGCTCGAGCGCGACGACTTCGCCAAGCGCATGGCCGCGGCAGAGCCCGTCTCCCTGCTGGAGATGCTCTACCCGGTCCTGCAGGGCTATGACTCGGTGGCGATCCGCGCCGACGTCGAGCTCGGGGGGACCGATCAGACCTTCAACCTGTTCATGGGCCGCGCGCTGCAGACGTCGTACGGGCAGCCGCCGCAGGTGGTGCTGACCGTCCCCCTGCTCAACGGGATCGACGGCGAGCGCAAGATGTCGAAGTCCTACGGCAACCACATCGGGATCACCGACCCGCCGGGGGAGATGTACGGCAAGACGCTGCGGTTGCCCGATGCCGAGCTCGAGAACTGGTACGGGCTGCTGCTCGGCGGGTCGGTTCCGGAGGGCGTGGGCCCGCGCGACGCGAAGCGCGCCCTCGCGCGCGCGCTCGTGAGGCGCTTCTGGGGAGAGGACGCGGCAGTCGAGGCCGAGGCCGGCTTCGACCAGATCTTCATCAAGCACGAACTGCCCGACGAGATCGAAGAGGTCGCGCTCGCGGCCAACGGGGGGACCCTGCATCTGCCTGAGGTGATCGTCGCGCTCTTCGGGGGCTCACGGTCGGAGGCCCGGCGCAAGCTGGCCCAGGGGGGCGTGAAGGTCGACGGCGAGCCGCTGCCGGCCGACCCCCTGGACGTGCCGGCGGCGACGCTCGACGGGCGGGTGCTGCAGATGGGCAAGCGCCAGTACCGCCGCGTGCGGATCTCGTAGTTCCCCAAAAAATTTCGCGAGATCCCTTGAGAGCCGGATCCGCGCTGCTACTCTTCCGCGCCGTCGGGCAGGGAGTTGCGCTTCGGAAGCCGCCAGGGACATTGATTCCCAGCGGTGATGCGCTAAGCTTCTACGCCCGCCGGGGTTCGCCCCGGGAGCGGATAGCTCACAGAGGGGCTGCTAAGCTTCTCTAAGCACTGAGCGCAGAAAGCACTGAGGAATCACCTCGGAACTTACGGCGCGGCGGTCTTTGAAAACTCAACAGCATGCACATTCGATGGCTCCTTGCCATCGAAATTGTGTCCAGGTTTCGTGATGCTGGCGGATAAACACTCCTTGGAGTATATCCGACCGGTACAAGGAATCAGAAGTACAGAAGTGCCAGTAGTACCTGAGTAGTAACCCTGTCAATCGCTCGATCCACCTCATGTGTACTGGTGGGTCCTCGAGTAGCGAGTGACGCTCTTTGTGAAGTTCTTCACGGAGAGTTTGATCCTGGCTCAGGACGAACGCTGGCGGCGTGCTTAACACATGCAAGTGGAGCGACGAACCAGGGCTTGCCCTGGGGCAGAGCCGCGAACGGGTGAGTAACACGTGGGTAACCTACCTCGATGACCGGGACAACCCGAGGAAACTCGGGCTAATACCGGATGTGCTCCATCCTCTCAAGGGGATTGAGTAAAGATAGCTTTGGCCTTCGCATCGAGACGGGCCCGCGGCCCATTAGCTTGTTGGTGAGGTAACGGCTCACCAAGGCTGCGATGGGTAGCTGGTCTGAGAGGACGATCAGCCACACTGGGACTGAGACACGGCCCAGACTCCTACGGGAGGCAGCAGTGGGGAATCTTGCGCAATGCGCGAAAGCGTGACGCAGCAACGCCGCGTGGGGGAAGAAGGCCTTCGGGTTGTAAACCCCTTTCAGTTGGGACGAAGCTTCGAGGGTTAATAGCCCTCTGGAGTGACGGTACCTTCAGAAGAAGCCCCGGCTAACTACGTGCCAGCAGCCGCGGTAATACGTAGGGGGCTAGCGTTGTCCGGAATCATTGGGCGTAAAGCGCGTGTAGGCGGTCCGGTAAGTCCGCTGTGAAAGTCGGGGGCTCAACCCTCGGATGCCGGTGGATACTGTCGGGCTTGAGTACGGAAGAGGCGAGTGGAATTCCTGGTGTAGCGGTGAAATGCGCAGATATCAGGAGGAACACCAATTGCGAAGGCAGCTCGCTGGGACGTTACTGACGCTGAGACGCGAAAGCGTGGGGAGCAAACAGGATTAGATACCCTGGTAGTCCACGCTGTAAACGATGGGCACTAGGTGTGGGGGGTGTCGACTCCCTCCGTGCCGAAGCTAACGCATTAAGTGCCCCGCCTGGGGAGTACGGCCGCAAGGCTAAAACTCAAAGGAATTGACGGGGGCCCGCACAAGCAGCGGAGCATGTGGTTTAATTCGACGCAACGCGAAGAACCTTACCTGGGCTTGACATGTTCCTGACCGTCCTGGAAACAGGGCTTCCCTTCGGGGCAGGATCACAGGTGGTGCATGGCTGTCGTCAGCTCGTGTCGTGAGATGTTGGGTTAAGTCCCGCAACGAGCGCAACCCCCGTCGCATGTTGCCAGCATTTAGTTGGGGACTCATGCGAGACTGCCGGTGACAAACCGGAGGAAGGTGGGGATGACGTCAAGTCATCATGCCCCTTATGTCCAGGGCTACACACGTGCTACATTGGCGCGTACAGAGGGCTGCGATACCGCGAGGTGGAGCGAATCCCTTAAAGCGCGTCTCGGTTCGGATTGCAGGCTGAAACCCGCCTGCATGAAGGCGGAGTTGCTAGTAATCGCGGATCAGCATTGCCGCGGTGAATACGTTCCCGGGCCTTGTACACACCGCCCGTCACACCATGGAAGCAAGTAACACCCGAAGCCGGTGGCCTAACCCGCAAGGGAGGGAGCTGTCGAAGGTGGGACTCGTGACTGGGGTGAAGTCGTAACAAGGTAGCCGTACCGGAAGGTGCGGCTGGATCACCTCCTTTCTAGGGAAGCTCCAGGACTTGGAGCGCCGGCGAAGGCCAGGTGGGCATACCGTCCACCTCGAGCTCGACCCGGTACCTAATGTCGACCGAGCCTGGCGCCTGTTTTAGCTTGCTAACGCAGGCGCATGCTGTTGAGTTTTGAGAGACCACGCGTCCCAGTCCGGGACGCGCGCGCCTCTAGCGGACCTTGAAAACTGCACAATCATGCCAACGAAGCACCGCTTTCACGAGCGGTGCGAACGGGTATCACCATCGCGGTCGGCAATTCCTTGTCGACCGCATGATCACCGTCAAGATAGGAAGGGCACACGGTGGATGCCTTGGCACCAGGAGTCGATGAAGGGCGTGAACGGCTGCGATAAGCCGCGGTGAGGCGCTGAATAGCCAGTGACCCGCGGATACCCGAATGGGGAAACCCAGCGCTGTTAATACGGCGTTACCACCCGCTGAATATATAGGCGGGTTGGAGGCAAGCCGGGGAACTGAAACATCTCAGTACCCGGAGGAAAGGAAATCAACCGAGACTCCCCGAGTAGTGGCGAGCGAAAGGGGATCAGCCCAAACCGGGCCGGTGTAAGCGCACACGCGTTGCCGGTTCGGGGTTGTAGGGCCTCTGCCCGAGAAGTGTGTTTCTCGGCGGGAGTTACAAAGCTGGTCGATAGACGAAGCGCGTGGAACCGCGCACCACAGAGGGCAATCGTCCCGTAGTCGAAATCGAGCCAGTCTCCCGATGAGGTACCTGAGTAGGTCCGCTCCCGTGAAACGCGGACTGAATCTGGGGGGACCACCCTCCAAGGCTAAGTACTACCTGGTGACCGATAGCGGACAAGTACCGTGAGGGAAAGGTGAAAAGTACCCCGGAAGGGGAGTGAAATAGTACCTGAAACCGCGTGCCTACAAGCGGTCGGAGCAGGCTTGTCCTGTGACGGCGTGCTTTTTGCATAACGAGCCGGCGAGTTACTCGTCTGCGGCAAGGTTAAGCGATGAGCGGAGCCGAAGCGAAAGCGAGTCCGAATAGGGCGATTTAGTCGTAGGCGGTAGACCCGAAACTGAGCGAGCTACCCATGGGCAGGTTGAAGCAGGGGTAAGACCCTGTGGAGGACCGAACCGACCTAGGTTGAAAACTGGGCGGATGACCTGTGGGTCGGAGTGAAAGGCTAATCAAGCTCAGAGATATCTGGTTCTCTCCGAAATATATTTAGGTATAGCCTCGGATAAAGTCCGTGGCGGCCGTAGAGCACTGTTTGGTCTAGGGGCCCTACCAGGTTACCGAAATCAGGCAAACTCCGAAGACCGCTACGGTTACTCCGGGAGTCAGTTGCTGGGGGATAAACTTCAGCGTCAAGAGGGAAACAGCCCAGACCGACAGCTAAGGTCCCTAAGTTCTAGCTAAGTGGCAAACGATGTCCGAGTGCATAGACAACCAGGAGGTTGGCTTAGAGGCAGCCATCCTTGAAAGAGTGCGTAACAGCTCACTGGTCAAGTGTTCGGGCGCGGATAATGTAACGGGGCTCAAGCTAGACACCGAAGCTTCGGGTTCGACGTAAGTCGAGCGGTAGGAGAGCGTTCCCATGGCAGTGAAGCGGCGGGGGAACCCAGCCGTGGAGCCCTGGGAAGTGAGAATGCCGGCATGAGTAACGAAAGAGGGGTGAGAATCCCCTCCGCCGATTGCCCAAGGATTCCTGAGTAAAGTTCGTCTGCTCAGGGTTAGTCGGGACCTAAGGCGAGGCCGAAAGGCGTAGTCGATGGACAACAGGTTGATATTCCTGTACCACGTCGCACTCATTTGACTGATGGGGGGACGGGGAAGGCTAAGGGAACCCAGGCGATGGTAGTCCTGGGTCAAGCATGTAGGGGTGGCCGATGATAAATGCGCGGCTGCATAACCTGAGGTGCGATGACAGCTGGCTTAAAGCCGGCGAGTCCCTGACGCCATGCCTCCGAGAAAAGCCTCTAGGGAGAGCGCGCGTGCCCGTACCAAAACCGACACAGGTGGGCAAGTAGAGAATACTAAGGTGATCGAGATAACCATCGTTAAGGAACTCGGCAAAATCGCTCCGTAACTTCGGGATAAGGAGCGCCCCAGTAGGGTGAAGCACCTCGCGTGCGGAGCCTGAGAGGGCCGCAGTGAATAGGTTCAACCGACTGTTTACCAAAAACACAGGGCTCTGCTAAGTCGCAAGACGACGTATAGGGTCTGACGCCTGCCCGGTGCCGGAAGGTTACGTGGAGGTGTTAGCCGCAAGGCGAAGCACTGAAACTAAGCCCCGGTAAACGGCGGCGGTAACTATAACCGTCCTAAGGTAGCGAAATTCCTTGTCGGGTAAGTTCCGACCTGCACGAATGGCGTAACGAGTTGAACGCTGTCTCAACGATGGGCTCGGTGAAATTGCAGTCTCGGTGAAGATGCCGAGTACCCGTGGCTAGACGGAAAGACCCCGTGAACCTTTACTACAACCTGGTATTGGAGTGCGGTGCATCTCGCTCAGGATAGGAGGGAGTCTTTGAAGCGCCGGCTGCGGCTGGCGTGGAGACAACCTTGAGATACCTCCCTTGATGTATTGTGCTTCTAACACTGCGCCGTAATCCGGGCAGTGAACAGTGCCAGGCGGGTAGTTTGACTGGGGCGGTCGCCTCCCAAAATGTAACGGAGGCGCGCAAAGGTTCCCTCAGTACGGTTGGAAATCGTACGTAGAGTGCAAAAGCAGTAAGGGAGCTTGACTGTGAGACCGACAGGTCGAGCAGGTGCGAAAGCAGGCTTTAGTGATCCGGCAGTAGCAAGTGGAAGTGCTGTCGCTCAACGGATAAAAGGTACTCCGGGGATAACAGGCTTATCGAGTCCAAGAGTCCACATCGACGACTCGGTTTGGCACCTCGATGTCGGCTCGTCGCATCCTGGGGCTGAAGTAGGTCCCAAGGGTTGGGCTGTTCGCCCATTAAAGCGGTACGCGAGCTGGGTTCAGAACGTCGTGAGACAGTTCGGTCCCTATCTGCCATGGGCGTTGGAGAATTGAAAGGATTCGTCCCTAGTACGAGAGGACCGGGATGAACGCACCTCTGGTGTATCTGTTGTCCTGCCAAGGGCATCGCAGGTTAGCTACGTGCGGACCGGATAACCGCTGAAGGCATCTAAGCGGGAAGCCGACCTTGAGATGAATTCTCCCACCTCCTCGAGAGGGTAAGACCCCTAGTAGACCACTAGGTTGATAGGCCGGATCTGGAAGAGTGGTAACACTCGTAGGAGACCGGTACTAATGGGTCGAGGGCTTGACGGATATTTTTTAGTGGTACCCGTTCGTTGGCGGGTTGTGCAGTTTTGAAGGCCCGCTGAGGCGTGGTCTTGACAAGTTTCCGGTGGCTATTGCACGGGGGAAATACCTCTTCCCATTCCGAACAGAGCAGTCAAGCCCCGTAGCGCCGATGGTACTTGACCTGCAAGGGTCTGGGAGAGTAGGTCGCCGCCGGTCCTTTGAATACGTAGACTTGAGCCGCCCTTGAGGCGGCTCGTCTTCGTTAATGGCCCTTTCGGACGTCACCACCGAGCGTTTGCAGCTCTCGCGCTGGGACGTTGCGCTCCACACGCCGGCGCTCACGCGGCTCAACGCGTGTCCTGTGGCCGTTCGCTATCTCAACGATGGCGTCCCGTACACCGCGCCTGAGTCCGCGGCCCAGTCGCGTCGCTTCGCCGCCCACTGGGAGCAGCACGGCTTCGGCCTCTGGGCCGTCCGCGTTCGCGCAACTGGCGAGGTCATCGGTTTCACGGGGCTCAGTCACCCGCTCTGGTTCCCGCGCGTCGCCCACGAGGTCGAGGTGGGGTGGCGCCTGCACCCGTCGGCCTGGGGCAACGGCTACGCAACGGAGGCCGGGCGGGCGGCGGTCGCTGCGGCGCGAACGTCGCTCGGGTTGTCCCGGCTGATCGCGGTGATCGACCCGGAGAACGTCGCGTCGATCGCGGTCGCGAAGCGGCTGGGGTTCGGCCGTGAGTCCGTCGGCGCACACCCACAGCGCCCGGGCACCATCGAGCTCTACGCTCTCCACCTGGCCGCGACCCCGTAGCCGGCCGCTCGTCGCCGCGATCCGCAGGGTGGCGCTGCGTGGGAGCGCGGCTCGCCTCGCGGTGCGTCGGCCGGGGGTGCCCCGGAAAAGTGTCGGTGGGCGAGAGTTTGACGGGGCACCCCCTGGAGGTGGTGTCGTTAAACCCCAAAGGGGCGGCCAGTGGCCGCCCCTTCGTGCTATTCGCGTGTGTGCGTGTGACTTACTTGACAGTCACAAGCTTCGTCGTCGCCTTGGAGCTCTTGGCGCCCGCCTTGGCCAGAGCGGTGACGGTGACGCGGTACTTGCCCTTGGCCAGTGACGCGGCCGCCGACCACTTGGAGGCCGTCAGCGCCGCGCGGATCGCCTTGCTCGTGCGGGCGCCGCTCACGCGGGCCACCGTGACGGTCACCCCGGCCGCGCACGGTGAGCTCGTGCCGGTCACGGTGAGTCGATGCTTGACCAGCTTCACGGCGCTGATCGCGGCGGAAGCGGTTGCGCACGAGGCAACGGTGGTCGCCGGCGCTTCCGCGACGGCCGGAGCCGACGGGGCGGCGGCAGCGGGAGCGCCCGCGGCGACGAACGGCTCAGGCGTCGGCGTGGCAACGGGCGGCGCGGTGGGGGCGACGTCGGCGAGCTTGTCCGTGTAGACCGTCGGGCCGCTGACGGCCTCCTGGAAGCGGACGTCGGAGAGCTGAATCGACCCGGTAGCCGGCATTCCGGTCCCGCCGAACTTGACCGCGAAGTTGCGGACGTTGGCGAGGTCGACGCCTTGGGCGGCGAAGTCGCTCAGCGGAACCCGGATCTCGTTGAGTACCTCGTGGACTCGGGTGGTGGTCGAGCCGGTCGTCTGGTGCAGTGCGGTGCCGTAGCGCGGGGAGGCGGCGGCGACCGAACCGACCTTCCCGTTCTTGTCGGTCAGCTCGATCGTGAAGTTCTGGGTCGTCAGACCCGGATTCCAGATCGCGTCGGTGCCGCGGGTGGGGTTGCGCGGGTCGAAGAAGTTGACCACGGCGCCCAGCGCGAGGGTCTTGAAGCCGGTCACGTTGCCCGAGGCGGCGGGGATGCGCGTGCCGATCGAGGCCGGCTGATCCCAGGCGAGCGCGAGCTGCAGCCCGTAGGAGTGGTTGACCGGGGCGTTCTCACGTGTGCCGCTCTGGCCGCCGAGCGCGCCGGCGGCAGGGAGCGGGCAGCCCTTGACCGCGGTCGGGAGACCGCTGACGCCGACCTGCGACGGCGCGAACTGCGTCGGCTCCGGATTGCACCAGTCGAACCCGCCCGGCGTCGTCGCCGGAACCGGGGTGATGCCGCCCGTTGCCAGATAGGGGTTCGAGAATCCGGACCCGGTGATCGAGGTGCCGAGCGCGCTCACCTCGAGCGGGTTGTCGGTCTCGGGCCGGAGCACGTCGCGGCGCTCGGCGGGGGCGGCGAAGTAGCTGGTCATCAGCCGGTCGAAGCACGGGATGCGCGCGCCGGACGCTGAGGTCGGGCAGGCGGACGCGGGGAGCTGCGGCGTCGTCCCGTCGGCGCTGATCTCGCCCGTCATGTAGGGGTCGAATGCGACGTCGCCGCCGACGTACCGGCGGAAGAACGCCGACATCATCGCCAGACCGACCTTCTCCTGGTCACCCATCAGCGCGGGATCGCCCGACCCGCGGGTGGTGAGGTCATACGCGCCGCCCGAAAGCCGGATGTTGTTCGGTTGACTCGTGCCGCACGCGACGTCGGTGCCGGTCGCGTCATCGCCGTCGGCGAACCAGACGGTGTTGAACCAGTTGTGGTTGGCGCCGAGGACCGAGACCTGGACGCGCGGGAACGGATCGTTGGGCTGGATGTACTGGCTGCGCTCGAACAGCCGGGCGCCCTGGAGGTTCGTGACGTCGCCCTCGCAATAGCCGAACATCGTCATGTACGGCATCCCATACGGCGCGCGCCGCTCGTAGTCGGTCGGAGCGAGCGCGATCACGCCGCGGAGGTTGTACTTGCGGCCAGGCGCGGGACGAGTGCGGTTGTAGTCGATGAAACTCGAGACGGCGTCGCCGCCACGCGAGTGACCCATCAGACCGACGCGCGAGAAGTCGAGCTTGCCGACGAGCGCCGCGCCGAGGGTGTTGTCGGCCGTGACCGGCACCGCGGCCTGGTTGGCCGCGTACAGCGAGTCCAGGGCGGCGGCCATGAGCAGGCGGCGCTGATGCATGCCCTTGCCCTGGTTGCCGTCCTGGTAGTAGATGAGCTGGTCCTGGTCGAGCGACATGACCGTGTAGCCCCACGTCGCCAGGTTCTCGCCGAGGTAGGCGTAGCCGCGGTCGTTGCGCTTGAACGCGGTGCAGTTCGGCGCGGAGCCGGAGTCGCAGCTGCCGTGGTTGCCGTGCACGAGCAGGATCACCGGCGAGCCGGTGGCCCGGTTGGCCGGGTAGTAGATCGAGCCGCGGACCTGGACCGTCGCGGCCGCGGACGCGCCGGTCGGTGCTCCGCCGGCGGCGTTGGGCTCCTGCAGGTTCGCGGTTCCCATGAGGATGGGGTCCACCGTGGTGGCCGTGTAAGGCCCTCGAGCCAACGGGTCCGGCGGTGCGGCAAGCGCCGCGGCAGGCGCGAATAGGACCAGCGCAAGCGCTATGGCGAGGACTCTCAGTGGGGCAGGGGTCACCGGTTCTCCGTGCGATCGGTTCATATGTGCGTCCGTGCTCGCACGGCGACAACCGTGCGCGGCGAGGCGGCGAGATCGTACGTTCCACCGCTTCGGCATTTGTTGGACCGGCGGTAGAAAGGTGAGGGGTCAACGACCGACCGAATCCACATAACACCCTCACTGTCCGAACACGTACATTGCGGCCGCTCCGCCACGCGGGCGGCAGCCACTGATGGCTTCCCTCGCGTCGGCCTCCTCTCGAAAAAGGTCCCATCGTTCACATGAACTCCGTCCCAGCGCTCCGCGCCGTGGTGACCGCCGCGGTGGTCGCGGCGCTTGCCCCGTCAACCGCGTTCGCGTCGACCTGGACGGTCGACGACGACAAGGCGGATTGCCCGAACGCCCGCTTCACCACGATTCAGGCGGCGGTCGATCAGGCGGCACCGTGGGACACGGTCGTCATCTGCGCGGGCACCTACCTCGAGCAGTCGACGCCCTACAGCGGCAACAACTCGCCGAGCCAGGCAGGCTCCAAGAACGGTCTGACGATCGCCAAGCCGCTCACGCTCAAGGGCGCGGGCGCCTCGAAGGTGACGATCAAGCCTGCCCCGGCCGTCGGGACCACGCTCGCCGGGACCGCGCCGTACCTGCGCGACGGCGGCGGCAACGTCGTCACGATCTCGCGCCAGTCGCTCGGCGCGACCGACGACAACGAGAACTTCGTCGACATCTCGGGCGTGACGATCGAGTCCGGTGATGTCGCCGCCGAGGCCGGTGTCGCCTTCTTCAACACCTCCGGCAAGATCTCCAACAGCGTCATCGGCACGATCAAGCCCGCCGGCCCGTACGGCTACGGCCTGATCATGACCAACTCGCTGCAGGGTGCCGAGGCCGGCGCGCGCCGCCAGGTCACGCTCGACAAGAGCGTCCTGACGACCGGTGGCGTCTTCTTCGACGACGCCCGTGGTGCCGACGGCGCCGCGACCACCACGGCCCGCTCGGGCATGGTCGCCTACGGCAACCTGCTCGGTTCCCGTGTCGCCGGCCCGGTCACCTACACGTACGGCGCGCGCGGCACGATCTCCGGCAGCGAGCTCTCGGGCCCGCTGACGCTGACCGACGCCGAGCTCGGCCCTGACCCGTCGAACCCGGCCGTCCGCGCGTTCTCGGTGTCCGGCTCTTCGCTCGCCAGCCTGGCCAACACCGGCGCCGGCACCGCACTGGCGGCCGGCAACTGGTGGGGCGCGACGGGTCCCACCACGACCGGTCCGGTCGATGCGGGCACGCCCCTCGCCGCCGCTCCGGCCGCGCTGAGCGTGCCGGCCCCGACGCTCGACGCGCTGCCGACGGGCTCGATCGTCGACCCGTTCGGCCCGACCGTCGTCCAGTACGGCGAGACGATCTACCCGGTCGTCGTCGCCTCCGACGACTTCGGCGTGAAGTCGGTGTCACTGACCGCGAACGGCGCGCCGGTCGCGACCGTCGGCCACACGCCCTACGAGTTCACCTGGTCGCCCGCGTACGGTGACATCGGCGACATCGTCACGCTGGCGGCGACGATCACCGACTCCTCCGGGCAGAAGAGCGTCGTCTCGACCGAGGTCACGATCCCGGCGATCACGACGAGCACGCCCGGCACGGTCAACGGCAGCGTCCCGGCGACCCTCGCCCTGACGATCGGCCCGCCTGCGTCCTTCGGACCCTTCACCCCGGGTATCGCGAAGACCTACTCGGCGACGACCGCCGCCAACGTGGTCTCGACCGCCGGCGACGCCCTGCTCAGCGTCGTCGACCCGAGCGCGACCGCACCCGGTCACCTGGTCAACGGCACCTTCGTCCTCCCGTCGGCCCTCCAGGCCCGCGCCCGCAATGCGGCCAACACCGGCACCGCGTTCAACACCGTCAGCGGCACCCCGCTGAACCTGCTCGCCTGGTCGGCACCGGTCTCCAACGACGCCATCACGCTCGAGTTCGCCCAGCCGGTCGCGGCCAACGACGCGCTCCGCACCGGCACGTACTCGAAGACCCTGACCTACACGCTGTCGACCACGACACCGTAACCACGCTTGCTTGCACCGTCGCCGCTGCCGGCGGCGGCGGTGCGAGCGGGGCCGTGGCGGATGAGGGCCGCCGCGGCGACAGACCCCGCGCAACACCACCGAACCAACCCACGCAGGGGTCCGCGTGGCGAGGGTCGTGCGCGGGGCGAGCAGGACCACGCGATAAGAGGGATCGCGTGAGGTAACGAGCCGCGAGCGGGAGTCCGCGGCAGACGGGGTCGCGCGGTTAGAGAGGCCGCGCGACACCCCCGACCATCGAACGTCAACTTATCCGTGTAGAGCCCGATGAACTTGACGTTCGACGCGCATGGTGGCGCCGGCGGGACGATTTCGCCCGCGGTCCATCCGGCACGTGCGCGAGGCGGCGCGCACCGAAGAACCCGCCTCGTCGCCGGGTGTCATGCCGCGCTGCCGCGACGCCGCGCGGTCGTTCGCTGTGCCGGGTCGTTGTCCGCTGTGCCGGGTCGTTGTCCGCCGCGCCGCCGTGCGCCGCGCCGCGTCCCACGCGGCGCTCGTGCGTACATCGGTCCGCGGCGGCCTCGCGCTCGGCGCCACAACGCACTCGAGCCGCGCAGGACCGCCGCGGCTCGAGAGGATGGGGAAACTTCCGCGGCCCGGCCGGATCGATCAGACCTCCCAGTGCTGATCGCCGGCGGGCGCGGTGTGTTCAGGGTCTGCTGGCCGGGCGATGAACCGGCGTGGTGCAGACCTGGGGCCGGGGCGCAACCATCCCAGTGCGGCGCCGGCGGCGACGATGGTCGAGTTGCCGGCGGTGCGGGTGAACGGCGGTGGGGGCGGGCGGCGGCGTGCGATGTGCCGGCGCGGAGGCCTCACCCAGCGTTACGAACTCCAGGGCCGTATCCATGGCCCCGCGCACCATCGCTCGAAGCGAGCGTTTGTTCTGTCGGCTGTCGGTCATCGAAGGGAACATGTGTTCGTAAGACTACGGTCGCCGTCGGACGGAAAACAACGCAACGTCCGGGATCCCGATGTCGCAAATCGCGGAATTCGCGGCGTGAAGCCAAAACGCCCACGACCACCTGCAACCGATCTTGCACGGCGTCCCGAATCGGCTGTGCGCATGGTCCGCCTGCGGGTCGTGGCGCCGCGGGACCGTCTACGCGATGCCGCGCGAGACGCCGTCGGCGATCGACGCGAGCCGGGTCGAGAACGCGTCCACGAGGCCCGACGGCGACCTCGTGATGTGCGACGTCTCACCCGAGGACGCGAGTGTGATCGTCTCCGACCCGTCGGCCGGAGAGGCCGGCGCGTGGGCGATCGCGGCGCCGTGATCTAGGAGCAACTCGACCAGCGCACGAGCGACGGTCGCTTCTAGCGCGAGGGCTTCTGCTGCCAGAACGCGAGCTGCCCACCCACCGGCGAGGACACCACCGAGCGAAACCCCGCGGGCCCTTCACGCGGCGCCAGCAACAGCGCGGCACCGAGTGACAGGGCACGTTCCGTCGCCGCCCCGATATCACCCACCTCGACATACGGCAGCCAGATCGGCCGCGGCGCCGCGCTCTCGACGATCCCGCCGCCGAGCCGGCGCCCCATGTCGAGCGCGAGATAGGAACCGTGGCGGGTGTCGACCCGGTCCGGCGTCCATCCGCAGAGCTCCCCGTAGAGGTCGCGCGCGGAGGAGAGATCGTTGGTGTGCAGCTCGAGGTGCACGACAGGGGCTTGGAAGGACATGGCTACGAACTCAGACCACAGTGACCCGCTGAACTCATCGGTCACCCCTGATTCAATGTCGAACGTGGCCATCGGAATGACAGAGGATCGACTGCTCCAAGCCGCGCAGCATGGCGACGAGACCGCGTTCGCCGGTCTGGTCAAGCCCTACGAGCGCGAGCTGCACGCCCACTGCTACCGGATGCTCGGCTCGGTCTATGACGCAGACGACGCCCTGCAGGACGCGGAGCTGCGGGCCTGGAAGGCGCTGAAGCGCTTCGAGGGGCGCAGCACGCTGCGCTCCTGGCTGTACACGATCGCCACCAACACCTGCCTGACGCAGATCCAGCGCCGCCCCAAGCGCGTGCTGCCGATCGACTACGGCCCCAGCACCGACCCGTTCCAGGGCCCGGGCCAGCCGATCACCGAGTCCGTGTGGCTGGAGCCGTACCCGGACACCGATCTCGAAGACGGCCTCGCCGGCCCGGACGCCCGCTACGAGCAGCGCGAGAGCGTCGAGCTCGCCTTCATCGCCGCGCTCCAGCACCTCCCGGCGTCACAAAGAGCCGTGCTGATCCTCCGGGAGGTCCTCGGCTTCTCCGCCAAGGAGGTTGCGGAGAGCCTCGAGATGACCGTCGCCGGCGTCAACAGCGCGCTGCAGCGGGCGAGGGCCTCGATCGAGGAGCGCGCCCCCGAGCAGAGCCAGGCCCAGACCCTGCGCGCGCTCGGCGACGACGAGCTCGAGGAGATCGTCAAGACCTATGTCGACGCCTGGGAGCGCAACGACGTCGACGCGGTCGTCGCCCTGCTCACCGAGGACGCCGCGATCAGCATGCCGCCGCTGGCGAGCTGGTTCGGCCCGCGCGACCAGTTCGAGCAGTTCCTCCGCGAGCACCCGATGACGGGCCAGATCCGCTGGAAGATGCGGATCACCACCGCCAACGGCCAGCCCGCGTTCGGCGCCTACGCGTGGGACGAGACCGAGCAGGCGTATCTCGCCTTCGCGCTCAACGTCCTGACGTTCCGCGGCGACAAGGTCGCCGACGCCGTCGCGTTCGCGGTCAAGGAGCTCGACGAGCCCGAAGCAGAGGGCTTCCACCGCTGGGACACCGCCGGAACCGACGAGACCCGGCTCCGGAACACGTTTGCGCGTTTTGGATTGCCTGATCGAATCTAATCGGTGCCCGAGGTCCACTCCTCGGCCTTGACCACATAGGGCTTGCCGCCGAGCAGTTCGGCGAGCTCGTCGTCCAGCCGATCCGCCGCGCCGGCGATCTCGAACAGCGCGTTCACGAGCTCACCCGCCTGCAACGTCTCCCCGAGCAGGTCGTAGCGGGCGATCAGGATGCCGTCGCGGAAGGTGAACTTGACGAAGAAGAACGACCGGTTGAGGTCGTTGAGGAGGTTCAGCGCCTGCGCGGCGCCCGCGCTCTCGGGGTGGATGTCCTGCAGCACGGGGGAGTGGACCGTGATGACGACGCTGTCGTCCTGCCAGTCGTTGAAGTCGATGAAGACCGCGGCGGAGCCGAACAGCAGCCGGTGCGTCAGCCCGTCCGCGGACATGTGGTACTTCAGGCCCTCGCGTACGAGGATGCCGGTGACCTGTTCGATGCTCGCTTCGACGTCCATCGCGCTCAATGATGCCGGAGGGAATAGGACGATGGGCCCAGGCGTCCCTTCGGTTCGTGACCAAGATCTCATTGATCGGCGCCGCGCTCTGCTCGTGCGCGCTGCTCGCCGGCTGCGGAGCAGGTGGCTATGCGACGAAGCCCGCCGCCGCCACCTCCGCCGACACCGCGGTGAAGATCGTCGAGATGACCGACTCGACCTTCGCGCCGAGCGCCGTGCGCGTGAAGGTCGGCGAGACGGTCAGCTTCGTCGACAAGGACGAGATCGCGCACACCGCGACCGCCGAGAAGAGTTTCGACTCCGGCACGCTGCGCGAGGGCGAGCGCTTCGTCTTCAAGGCGACGGAGCCCGGCACGATCGGCTACGTGTGCATCTTCCACCCCGGCATGACCGGGACGATCGACGTATCCAACTAGCGCGCGCCGAGCGAGGACCAGACCTCGAGCTTGGTGCGCACCCGCTCGACGACCGCGTCGGTGAACTCCGACGTCGTCGCGTGCCCACCGAGGTCGACGGTCTTGGTACCGGTCGCGGTCGCTTCCAGGACCGACTCGTAGACTGCGCGCGACGCGACGTCCGCGCCCGCGTAGCCCTTCGTGCCCGCGTAGGAGAGGACGGACCCGCAGGCGAGCAGCATGGCCATCGGGTTCGCCAGGTTCTTGCCCATCAAAGACGGCGCGGTTCCGTGCGGCGCCTCGGCCATCGCGACCTCGACGCCGTAGTCCTCGTCGAAGCCCAAGAGCACCGATTCAGCCCCCGCGATCGACCCGAACATGGGCAGCACGAGGTCCGACAGGCAGTCGCCGTCTCGATTCAGTGCGGGAATCACGAGCGGTGAGTCGGCGGCGCCGGAGATGAGGCCCGCATACAGGGCATCGATCAGCACGGGCTGGTACTGCACGTTCGGATGGCGCGCCGCGGCCGCGTCCATCTCCTCCTTGAGCATCCCCTCATAGACCGGGGAGACGGTCCACTTCGGCCCGCCGTAGACCTTCGCGCCGATCCGCGAAGCGGTCCGGAACGAGTACTCCGAGACCGCTCGGCAGGTGGCGCGCGTGATCTTCTGCGTCAGGTAGGCGACCTCTTCGTCGCCCTCGCCCTCGCGCCACTGCTTGGCGCCGTAGGCGTCATCGACGGCCATGCGGACGACCGAGATCGGGTGATACACGCCGGAGACCGGCCCGACGACGCCCGGGATGCGCCGCCCGGTGCGGACGATCACCTTGCCGTCGACCTCCTCGCGGAGGATCCGGTTGGGGGAGCCGACGTCGTCCTTGCCCTCGGGCGTGACGGTGGCGGCCTTCAACCCGAAGCCCGCCTCCTTCATCGCCCGCGCGGCCTCGTGGACGATCTCATTGCCCGTCTCGCGGCGCTTCTCGAGCGACAGGTCGTAGTACTCGAGCTCGAGGTCGAGCCCGAGCAGGTCGGAGTCGAGCACGCGGACGGACTGCTCGAGCAGCTCCTGACCGGTCTCGTCGCCCTCGAGGACGATGATCTTCAGCGTGTCGGCCATGGCCGAGTGAGACTAGCCCGTGGCTTCGGCGCCGGAGAGCCCGAGCGCTTCGGCATGCGGCTCCAAGGCCGCGACGACGAACGCCACGTGCTCGTCGAAGTCGATCCCGAGGCCCTCGGCGCCCTCGCGCATCGCGGCCCGGTCGACCGCGGCGGCGAACGCCGGCGACTTCATCTTCTTCTTGACGGACTTGGGCGTGAGGCCGTCGATGCCCTGCGGGCGCACATAGGCGCACGCCATCACGAACCCGGAGAGCTCGTCGACGGCGAACAGGGTCTTCTCCATCAAAGAGTCGCGCGAGACCTCGAGGTAGTCCGCGTGTGAAGCCACGGCGCGCACCATGTCCTCCGGGAAGCCGAGTCGCTCCAGCTCGGCCAGCGCGTAGCGCGGGTGGCCCGTGTGAAGATCCGGATACCGCTCATAGTCGAGGTCGTGGAGCATCCCGACCATCCCCCAGCGCTCCTCGTCCTCCCCGAACTTGGCGGCGTAGGCCCGCATGCAGGCCTCCACGGCCAGCACGTGCCGCCGCAGGCTCTCAGACGCCGTCCACTCGCAGAAGAGCGTCCACGCCTCGTCACGCGTCATGGGCAGAGACATACGAGTCGGTAGCCTAGCCGCCGCCCCTATGGAGAAGTTCGTGATCGAAGGCGGCGTGCCGCTGTCCGGCACCGTCGTGCCCGCCGGGAACAAGAACGCCGCGCTGCCGCTGCTGGCTTGCGCGTTGCTCACCGAGGAGCGGGTGACCCTGCACAACGTGCCGCGGATCCGCGACACGGAGGCCCTGCTCGACCTGCTCGCCGACCTCGGCGTGACGATCGATCGGCCCGAGCCCAACACCGTCGTCCTCTGCGCGGCCGACGTGCACAAGACGGAGGTCGACGCCGCGCTCGCCGAGCGCATCCGCGCCTCCTTCCTGGTCGCCGGCCCGCTGCTCGCGCGCTTCGGCAGCGCGGTGATGCCGCCGCCGGGCGGTGACGTGATCGGCCGCCGGCGGCTGGACCCGCATCTCGACGCCTTCCGGGCGCTCGGCGCGACCGTCGAGCACGGGAAGGAGATCTCGATGAAGGCGCCGGCCGGAGGCCTGCGCCCATGCGACTTCTTCATGGACGAGCCGTCCGTGATGGGTACCGAGAACGCGCTCATGGCGGCCGCCGCGACCAACGGCACCACGATCATCCGCAATGCCGCCTGCGAGCCGCACGTGCAGGACGTCGCGCGGATGCTCAACAAGATGGGCGCCGCGATCGAGGGCATCGGCTCCAACGTGATGTCCGTCCACGGCGTCCAGACGCTCGGCGGGTGCGAGTACACGGTCTCGCCCGACCACATCGAGATCGCCTCGTTTATGGCGCTCGCGGGCGTGACCGGCGGCGAGTTGCGCATCAGCGGCTGTGTCGCCGAGGACCTGCGCATGATCCGGATGGTCTTCCGCCGCCTCGGGCTGGACTCGTGGATGGAGGAGGACGGCACCTGCCTCGTCCGCGGTGGCCAGGAGCTCAAGGTCCAGCGCGACGCCGGCGACTATCAGTCCAAGGTCGAGGACGGCCCGTGGCCGGCGTTCCCCGCCGACCTCACGAGCATCGCGGTCGCGCTCGCGACCCAGTCCGAGGGCAGCGTCCTGATCTTCGAGAAGATGTTCGAGAACCGCCTGTTCTTCGTGGACAAGCTGATCTCGATGGGGGCGGAGATCACGATCTGCGACCCGCACCGGGCGATCGTGATCGGCCCGCGCCAGCTGCGCGGCGCCCGCGTGAGCAGCCCGGACATCCGCGCCGGCATGGCGATGCTGATCGCCGCCGTCTGCGCGCGGGGCACGAGCGAGATCCACAACGTGCGCGACATCGACCGCGGCTACGAGCGGATCGACGAGCGCCTGAAGGCCCTCGGCGCGCAGATCGAGCGCGTCCCGGCGTGATCCACCCGATCCCATCGGGGACGCGCGACGTCCTCCCGGACGAGCTCCGCGAGCTGCGCGTGATCACCGACGGGATCCGCGCGGTCTTCGAGGCGCACGACTACGGTGAGGTCGCCACGCCCGCGCTGGAGTACGAGGAGGTCCTGACCCGCGGCGACCAGGCCGCGGCCGACCCCGCCTACCGGCTCTTCGACGAGCACGGCAACGTGCTCGTCCTGCGCTCGGACATGACGATCCCGATCGCCCGCGTGGTCGCCACCCGCTACCCGACCGCGCCCACGCCGCTGCGCTTCTATTACCTCCAGCACGCCTACCGTGCCGTGCGCCAGCACCGCGGCCACCCGCGGGAGATCCTGCAGGCCGGGATCGAGCTCGTGGGCGCGCCGGGGCCGGCGGGGACCGCCGAGGCGGTCTCCGTGCTCTGCGCCGCGCTCGACGCCGCCGGCCTGCGCACCTACCGGGTCGGCCTGGGTGACGCGTCGCTGTTCCCGCGGGCGCTGGAACGCGCCGGCGTGGACGAAAGCGCACGCCCGCGGATCCTCAACGAGCTCGCCACGCGCGACCTCGTCGGGCTGGAGCGGGAGCTCGGGCGGGTGGGCTCGGCCGAGCTGCTCGAGCTGGCCCGCACCCGCGGCGGCGTCGAGGTGCTCGACGGCGTCCCCGAAGCCGACACGCTGCGCGCCCTCTACGCGGGCCTGAGCGACGACGTCAAGGAGCGCGTGATCTTCGACCTCGGCCTGGTCCGCACGCTCGGCTACTACACGGGCGCGGTCTTCGAGGTCTACGACGCCGCGTTCGGCTCGCCGCTGGGCGGTGGCGGGCGCTACGACGACCTGCTCGGGCGCTTCGGCCGCGAGCTGCCCGCCTGCGGCTGGGCGCTGGACGTCGAGCGCGTCCACGCGGCGCGGTTGGAGGAAGGCGCATGAGGATCGCCGTTCCCCGCGGGGCGATGTTCAAAGAGACGCTCGACATGCTCGACACGCTCGGCATCGATACGAGCGAGGTCCGCTCCAACGACCGCAAGCTGCTCTTCGAGGAGGCCGGGATCATCACGATGCGGCCGAGCGACGTCCCCACCTACGTCGAGGCGGGCGCCGCGGACATCGGGATCACGGGCAAGGATGTCCTCGCCGAGCAGGGCGGGCGGGGCGTCTACGAGCTGCACGACCTCGGCTTCGGTCCCTGCACGATGGTCTTCGCGACGGTCGACGGGGAGGACCCCGCGGCCGAGGCGCTGCGCCGGCTCGGGCACATGCGGATCGCGACCAAGTACGCGCGGATCGCGCATGACTACTTCGAGCGCACCGGGCGCCAGGTCGAGATCGTCGAGGTCAAGGGCTCGGTCGAGCTCGCCCCGCTGACCGGGATGGTCCACGGCATCGTCGACCTCACCGCGACCGGCACGACGCTGCGCGAGAACGGCCTGATCGTGCGCGAAGAGATCATGCAATCGACCGCCCGCCTGATCGCCAACCCGGTCTCCTACCGGATCAAGGCGGCGGAGATCGACGCCGTCGTGGAGCACCTGCGTGCGGGCTGAGCACGCGCCCAACGTCGCGGCGCAGATCCGCGCCACCGTGCCGGCCGGCGCGTCGGTCGCCGGCGACGTCGCCGAGATCATCGCGGCGGTCCGTGCGCGCGGCGACGACGCATTGCACGAGTACGAGGCGAAGTTCTCGAGCGGCGGCGAGACGCACGGCCACACGCTCGGCCCGCCGCTGAAGCTGCCCAACGCCGCGCTCGACATCGCGCTCGACGGCCTCGACGACGCGGTCCGCGCCGGCCTCGAAGTCGCGATCGCCAACGTGCGTGCCGTGGCCGAGGCGGGGCTCGATCAAGACCGCCTGGTCACTCTGCCCGAGGGGCAGACCGTGAACCTGCGCGAGATCCCGGTGCGCCGCGCCGCCGTCTACGCGCCCAGCGGCCGGCATCCCTATCCCTCGACCGTCGTCATGGGCGCGATCACCGCGCGCGCCGCGGGGGTCGACGAGGTCGTCATCGCCACCGCGCCACACCCGGTGCTGCTCGCCGCGGCCCGGCTGTGCGAAGTCGACGCGGTCTACCGGATCACCGGCGCGCAGGCGATCGCCGCGCTCGCCTACGGGACGGAGTCGGTGCCGCGCGTCGACGTGATCGTCGGCCCGGGCAGCCTGTGGGTGCAGGAGGCCAAGCGCCAGGTGAGCAGTGTCGTCGGCATCGACGGGTTCGCCGGGCCGTCGGACCTGACGGTGATCGCGACCAAGGGCGCCGACGTCGAGGCGCTGAGGCTGGATCTGCAAGCGCAGGCCGAGCACGGCGAGGGCTCGCTGACGGTCGCGATCTCCGACGACGCGGAGATCATCGAGCAGCTCGACGTGGCGGGCAACCGCGTGCTCGCCTACGACCTCGAGGCCGCGCTGGCGCTGGCCGAGGCGCTCGCCCCCGAGCATCTGCAACTGGCCGGCGAGGCCGCCGAGGCGCTCGCCCCACGGATCCGCAGCGCCGGCTGCCTGTTCGTCGGCAACGCCTCCGGCACCGCGTTCGGGGACTACGTCGCCGGCTCCAACCACACGCTCCCCACCGAGGGCGCCGCCCGCTTCGCCTCCGGCCTCAACGTGCGCCACTTCCGGCGCCGGATGGCCGAGGTCCGCCTCCACGACGCCGCGCCTGCGCTCGCGCAAGCCGGGGTGCCCATCGCCGAGGCCGAGGGCTTCGCCGCGCACGCCGCCAGCATGAGGTTCCGCCAAGACTCAAGGCTGACGCCTTGAGTCTTCACTCCACCTCGCAAACCCGGCTGACGCCGGGCCTGCGTCAGAATCGATGACCGTGACCCGCACCGCCCAGCTCAGCCGCAAGACCGGCGAGACCGACGTCGCCCTGACGCTCTGCCTCTCCGGGACCGGTGCCGGCACCCGCTCGACCGGGGTCGGCTTCTTCGATCACATGCTCGACCTGCTCGCCCGCCACGGCAAGCTGGATCTCGAGGTCAGCGTCACCGGCGACCTGCAGACCGGCTCGCACCATACGGTCGAGGACACGGGCATCGTGCTCGGCCAGGCGCTCGATCAGGCGCTCGGGGACCGCAAGGGCATCTACCGCTACGGCCACGCCGTGGTGCCGATGGACGAGGCGCGCGCCGCCGCCGCGATCGACATCTCCGGCCGCCCGTACACCCGCCTCGAGGGCTTCGACAAGCTGCCGGCGGGCCACATCAACGGCTTCGAGTACGAGGTCGCGGAGGAGTTCTTCCGCTCAGTCGCGAGCGCGGCCAGGCTGACGCTGCACCTCGACCTGCAGGCCGGCACCAACGCCCACCACATGATCGAGGCGTGCTTCAAGGCCTTCGCCCGCGCGCTGCGCCAGGCGGTCAGCATCGACCCGGACGAGAACGGCGTGCCCTCGACCAAGGGGACGTTGACGCGATGATCGCGATCGCCGACTACGGGATGGGCAACCGCCGCAGCGTCGAGAAGGCGCTCGCGCACGTGGGTGCCGAGTCCGTCATCACCGCCGACCACGACGAGATCCGCTCCGCCGCCGCGGTCATCCTGCCGGGCGTCGGCGCGTTCCCGGAGGCGATGCGCAACCTCGACCGCACCGGGCTGGGCGAGGTGCTCGTCGAAAGAGCGCAGGCCGGCGTCCCGCTGCTTGGGATCTGCCTCGGCATGCAGCTGCTCTTCGAGGCCTCGACCGAGCACGAGGGCGCCCGCGGCCTGGGCATCCTGCCCGGCACGGTGACCAAGCTCGAGTCCCCGCGACTGCCGCACATCGGCTGGAACCTCGTGAGCTTCGAACGACCTTCAGCGCTCACCGAGGGCCTCGGCGACGCCGCGGCCTTCTACCACGTGCACTCCTTCGCCTGCCGCCCGTCCGACGCCACCGACGTGGTCGGGACGAGCGAGTACGGCGAGCGCTTCGTGTCGATCGTCGAGCGCGGCAACGTCATGGCCAGCCAGTTCCACCCCGAGAAGTCCTCCCGCGACGGGCTGCGCATGCTGCGCAACTTCGCCGAGGTCGCGGCGGTCGCCGTCGCATGATCCTCTACCCCGCGATCGACATCATGGACGGCCAGGCGGTCCGCCTGGTCGAGGGCGTCTTCGAGGACGCCACCACCTACCACTCCGACCCGCTCGACGCCGCCCGCTCGTGGGTCGACGCCGGCGCCCGCTTCCTGCACGTCGTCGACCTCGACGGCGCCCGCTCCGGCGAGCCCAAGTCGCTCGACCACCTGCGCCGGATCGTCACCGAGACCGGCGTCCCGATCCAGTACGGCGGCGGCCTGCGCACCGTCGAGGCCGTCCGCGAGGCGCTGCGCGCCGGCGCCGAGCGCGCCATCGTCGGCACCGCCGCGTTCAAGGACATCGACTTCCTCGACGACATCGTCGCCGCCTTCGGCGCCCGGATCGTCGTCGCCGTCGACACCAAGGACGGGATGATCGCCACCGAGGGCTGGACCCAGACGACCACGCTGCCGGTCGTGGACGCGATCCAGCGTCTCACCAGCCGCGGCGTGCGCTCCTTCGTCTTCACCGACGTCTCGAGGGACGGAAAGCTCACCGGGCCCGACCTGGAAGCCGTCAAGCACGTCGCCGACGCCGTCCGCGGGCGCTTCATCTACTCCGGCGGGATCGGCTCGCTCGACCACCTCCGCGCGCTGGCCAAGCTGCGCCGGGTGAACATGGCAGGCGTGATCGCGGGGAAGTCCCTTTACGAGAAGAAGTTCACCGTGGCCGAGGGCCAGGCCGCGCTCGACGGGGTCTAGAAACTGCACTACAAGCGCGTCATCCCCTGCATGGACGTCGACAACGGCCGTGTCGTGAAGGGCACCCGGTTCCTCGACATCCGCGACGCCGGGGACCCGGTCGAGCTCGCCGCCCACTACGACGCCCAGGGCGCCGACGAGCTGGTCTTCCTCGACATCACGGCGACCTCCGACAAGCGCGCGACGGTGGTCGAACTCGCGCGCAGGGCCGCGGACGACGTCTTCATCCCGTTCACGATCGGCGGCGGCGTGCGCAGCGTCGACGACGCCCACGCGGTCCTGGCCGCCGGCGCGGACAAGGTCTCGATCAACTCCGCCGCGCTCGCGCGCCCCGAGTTGCTCGACGAGCTCGCACAGGTCTTCGGCGCGCAGTGCGTGGTGCTGGCGATCGACGCCAAACGGCGCGACGACGCCAGCTACGAGGCCTACGTCGCGGGCGGGAGGACGCCGACCGGCCGCGACGCGATCGCCTGGGCGCGTGAGGGCGTCGAGCGCGGGGCGGGAGAGATCCTGCTCACGAGCATGGACCGCGACGGCACCCAGGACGGCTATGAGCTGACGCTCACCCGCCTCATCAGCGACGCGGTCGACGTCCCGGTGATCGCCTCAGGCGGCGTCGGCGATCCGCGGCACCTGATCGAAGGCCTGCAGGCGGGCGCGGACGCCGTGCTCGCCGCCTCGATCTTCCACTACGGGATGCACACGATCTCTGAAGTGAAGGCGGCGATCAGTGCTTCCGGCTTTGCGATGCGGGCCTGAGCGCGTAGAGGCTCGAGAAGCCGGTCAGGAAGATCGTCCGCCCGTCGGAGATGACCGGGTTGAACGCGCCCCGGCCCATCTTGAAGACGGTCTTGCCGGTGCGCACGCCGAGCCCGGTCGTGTCCTTGTGGCCGTAGTTGGAGAAGTAGACGATGTCGCCGACCACCGACGCGCCGCCGGAGATCTTGCCGCCGAAGTTGCGCTGCCAGCGCACCTTGCCCGTGCGAGCGTCGACCGCGTAGAACTTGCCGTCGTAGGAGCCGAAGAAGACCGTCGGCTTCATGCCCGGGACCTGTGCGACCGCGGGCGAGGCGTAGACGTAGGACCCGGTGCCCTTCGTCCACGCGAGCTTCCCGTTGTCGGAGGCGAACGAGTACATCTTGCCGTCGGTGTTGCCGACGTAGACACGGCCGTAGGCGACCGCCGCCGTGGAGTAGAACTGGCCGGAGCGCAGGCCGAACTTGCCGCCCTTGGTCCCGGTCGCCCACACCTGGCCGCCGTCGGTCTGGCGGATCGCGTAGACGCGCCCGCTGTAGTCGCCGAAGAAGAGCTTGCCGTTGGCCAGCGCCAGCCCGGCCTTGACCGCGCCGCTGGCCTTGAACTTCCAGCGCACCGCGCCGTCACCCGCCCGGATCGAGTACACGGTGCCGTTCTCGGAGCCGAGGTAGATGCGGTCGTTGTCGAACACCGGCGAGGACTCCGAGCGCGACGGCAGCAGCCGCTTCCAGAGGATCTTGCCCGTCTTGGCGTCGAGCGCGTAGACCGCGCCCGGCAGCTTCTTGCCGCGCGAGAGCAGCGGCACGAACACGCGCCCGTTGCCGTAGGAGGGCGACGCGGCGGCGAGGACGCCGAGCTTGCGCTTCCAGAGCATCTTGCCGGTTCGCTTGTCGATCGCGTGCAGCGCGCCGTTGTTCTTGAGCAGGAAGAGCTTGCCCTCGGCCATCACCGGCGGGAACTCGAGCAGGACCGAGCCCGGGTACGTCCAGACGCGCCAGAACGGCGGCCGCAGGAGCTTGGAGGCGGGCAGGAACTTGCGCCGGTCGTTGGAGTAGCCGTAGTCGGCCCACTCGAAGTTCCGCAGCGGATCGACCTTCTTGGACCCCGGCTTGGGCTCCTCGGGGATCGCGTCGGGAACCTCGGTCGCCGTCGGCTCCGCGTCGAACTCCACATTCGGGTTCGAGACGTCTTCGGGTGGGCGCGTGAGCGCGAACACGGTGCCGCCCGCGATCAACAGGAGCAGCACCACACCGGCGCCCAGGAGCAGCTTCTTCCTGGCCGTCATGAACTCAGGCAGGGTAGCCGCGCCTCTTAATGGAACATGACGGCATGGACCCACTGCGCGCGGCGCCCGGAGCCGACATCGTGCTCGCCGCCGTGGCGGGTGAACCGGGCGTGCACGTCGTCGGCGGCGCGGTGCGCGACGCACTGCGCGGCGAGGTGCCGAGAGAGCTCGACCTGGTCGTCGAGGGCGACGCGCTCGCGGTCGCACGGCACGCGGCCGAGCGGGTGGGCGGGACGCTGACCGTCCACGAGCGCTTCGGCACCGCGACGATCCGCACCGGCGATTTCGCGTTCGATCTCGCAGGTGCGCGCCGGGAGACCTACGAGCGGCCGGGAGCGCTGCCGACGGTGGAGCTGGGCGCGACGATCGAGGAGGACCTGGCGCGCCGGGACTTCACGGTCAACGCGATGGCGGTGAGCCTGCACGACGGTCGTCTCACCACGTGGCCGGGAGCGCGCGAGGACCTCGACAACGGCGTGCTGCGGGTGCTCCACGAGCGCTCGTTCATCGACGACCCGACGCGCATGCTGCGGCTGGCCCGCTACGCCGCCCGGCTCGGCTTCGCCCCGAGTTCGCTCGCCCTGATCGACCCGGGCCTGTTCGCGACGGTCACGGGCGATCGCCTCGGCAACGAGCTCAAGCTGCTCCTGCGCGAGCCGCGCTCGGCGTTCGGGGACCTCGGCGCCTGGGGGCTGGGAGCGGCGCTGCTCGGCCCCGAGTTCCGCGTGTGGTGGCTCACCGAGCGCGCCCCCACGGGCCTGCTCGCCCTCGCCGCGTGCTGCACCGCGATCGCTCGTGAAGGGCTCGCCGCCCGCCTCAACCACCTCGGCTTCGAGAGGCAGGACCGAGAGATCGTCGTGGCCTCGGCGAGCGGCTTCGAGCGCCTTCACGGTCACTTGGACGGCAGCGACGCCGACGTGTGGCGCCTTTTGCGCCGCGAGCGGGTGGAGACGGTCCAGCTGCTGGCCGCGGCCGGCGACGCCGGAGCGCAGCGCTGGCTGGACCGCATCCGCCACCGCAAGCTCTCGATCTCCGGCGACGACCTGGTCGCCGCGGGGCTGACGGGGGCGGCGGTGGGGGAGGGGCTCTCGCGCGCCATGATCGCCCTCCTCGAAGGCCACGCTCCCGGCCGGGAGGAGCAACTGCGGGCGGCAATACCCTCTTGAGCCGTGATCTTTCGCTGGGAGAACGAACAGCTGGTCGGTGAGCTGCCGCACGCCCGGGCGGTCTTCTCGTCCGCCGGCGGCGGCGTGTCGACCGGGCCGTTCGCCTCGCTGAACCTCGGCCTGCTGACCGACGACGCGCCCGAGAACGTCGCCGAGAACCGGCGCCGGCTGGGGGAGACGGTCGGGCATCCGTGGCCGCGCTTCTGTTACGGGCGCCAGGTCCACGGCACGACGGTCCGCCGCGCGACCGAGCCGCCGAGCGCCGAGCGGCCCTACACCGAGGAGGACGGCCAGGCGACGGCGCTCACCGACGCCGCCGCGATCGTCTTCACCGCCGACTGCCTCCCGGTCCTGCTGGCCGCGCCGGGCGGCGTGGCCGCGCTGCACTGCGGCTGGCGGCCGCTCGCGGGCGGGATCGTGGCCGAGGGCGTGCGGGCGCTGCGCGAGGTCGCCGGCGAGAGCGAGATCGTCGCCGCGCTCGGCCCCGCCGCCCGCGGGTGCTGCTACGAGGTCGGCGAAGAGGTCCACGCGCACTTCGCCGCCTACGACGCCCGCCGGGGCGAGCGCAACCTCGATCTCGCGGCCGTTGCGGCCCAGCAGCTGCGCGACGCCGGCGTCGACACGGTCCACGACGTCGAGCTGTGCACGATGTGCGACGCCCGCTTCTTCTCGCACCGCCGCGACAAGGGCATCACGGGCCGCCAGGCGGGGGTCATATGCCGCGCCTGATCACCGGCCTCGACGCCGGCCGGATCGCCGCGAATCTCGAGCGGGTGCGCGAGACGATCGCCGACGCGGGGCGCGATCCCGCGACCGTCGAGGTCCTCGCCGCGGTCAAGTACGTGCCGATTGACGAGATCGACACGCTGCACGAGGCGGGGCTCACGCTGCTCGGCGAGAACCGCGCGCAGGAGCTCGAGGACAAGGCGACGCTGCATCCCGGCTTCCGCTGGCACTTCATCGGCCAGCTGCAGTCGCGCAAGGTCAAGCAGGTGCTGCCGTTCGTCGAGCTGATCCACTCGGTCGCGTCCGAGTCGGCGCTCAAGCAGCTCGAGCTCCACGGGACGAGCAAGACGGAGATCCTGCTCGAGGTCAACGTCGCCCGCGAGGCCGGCAAGGCCGGGATCGAGCCGGGCGAGATCCCCCGCTATCTCGAAGCGTCGACCGCCAAGGTCGTAGGGTTGATGACGATGCCCCCATTTGCGGAGAATCCTGAGACCAGCCGCCCGCACTTTGCGCGCTTGGCGGAGCTCGCGGCCGAGCACGGGCTGCCGCAGCTCTCGATGGGCACATCGCAGGATTTCGCCGTCGCTGCAGCGGAAGGTGCAACGATTGTGCGGATCGGCACGACGCTCTATACGTAGAGTGAGCAGGGAAACCTTGCCCTGCCGCGAACGACAGACCCGACTATGGCCTTGAGCGATTCCTTCCGAAAAGTTGCCGTGTACTTCGGTCTGGCCGAGGACCGGGACTATTACGAGGACGACGAGCCCGAGGTCCGCGAGCGCGCTCCCGTCGCCCCGAGCCGCTACGAGGAGGAGGAGCGCCCGAACGTGCGGCGCCTGCAGTCCTCCCGTCGCCGGCGCGACGAGATCGACGACATCTTCGGCGACGACTCCACGTCGGAGCGTCGCACGACGCAGCTGCGCCCGGTTCCGACACGCAACGGCCGCGGGGAGGTCCGCGTGCATCTCGTGGTCCCCAAGTCCTTCAACGACGCGCAGGACATCGCGGACAAGTTCAAGGACTCGATCCCGGTGATCATCAACCTGCAGAGCTCGGACCCCGACCTCTCCAAGCGGTTGATCGACTTCGGCTCCGGCCTCACCTACGCCCTCGACGGCGGGATGCAGCGCATCGCCGACAAGGTCTTCTTGCTCACACCGCGCAACGTCGAGGTCTCGGCGGAGGAGCGCGCGGCGCTGATCGAAAAGGGCTTTTTCAATCAGTCCTAGGCGTTCTATGCGCGCGGCCGGCTTCGCCGGCGCGCGCGCATCTCAGCTTCGAAGATCGCTTCGCGGATCTTCGTAGACTCACCGACCGCACATGCGGATCGGGCTCATCGGATCAGGCAACATGGCGGGCGCGCTGGCCCGCGGCTGGGGCGACCCCGTGCTCGCCACCGACCACGGTTCAGGACGGGCGCGCGCGCTCGTCGCGGAGATCGGCGGCGAGGCGGTCTCCAATCGCGAGGCTACCGAGCGCGCCGAGCTGCTGATCCTCGGCCACAAGCCGGCGCAGCTGGAACTTGTCGCCGCGGAGATCGGCGAGTTCGCCCGCGGCATCGTCGTCTCGATCGTGGCCGGCGCGAGCATCGCCGAGGTCGAGGACCTCTACCCGCACGCCACCGTGTTCCGCGTCCTGCCCAACACGCCGGTGGCGCTGCGCAAGGGCGTGCTGCTCTTCGCGCAGACCGACGAGGAGGGCGCCGAGCCCGTCAAGGCGCTGTTCGCGCGCGTCGGGACCGTCATCGAGCTCCCCGAGAAGCTGATGCGCGTGGGCAACTCGATCTCGGGCGTCGGCCCCGCCTACTGGGCCCTGCTGGCCGAGGCGTGGACGGACTCAGCGATCCGTCATGGCATGCCGGCGCCCCAAGCCGCCACACTGGTGCGTGAGACCATGGCCGGAACCGCTGCGTTGCTCAACGACACCGACACCCTCGCGCTGCGGCGCGGGGTGACCTCCCCGGGCGGGACGACCGCCCGCGGGCTCAACGCGCTCGAGCAGGGCGGCGTCCGCGCCGCGCTCGCCAACGCGATGGATGCTGTGGTGGGGGCGTAATGGAGCTTCGTCAGAACATCGCCGACTTCCTCAGCGCGCTCTTCGGCGTCTACACGCTGATCATCTTCGCCGCGATCATCGTGTCCTGGATCTTCTCCTTCGGCGTGCGCGTGCCGTACTCGCGCCCGCTGAACGCGGTGCTGGACTTCCTGCGCGACGTCACGAACCCGTACCTGCGGCTCTTCCGCCGCCTCGGGTTGCAGTTCGGCCCGATCGACTTCAGCGCGATCGTGGCGATCATCGTGCTGCAGGTCGGCGGGCGGATCATCGTGAATCTGATCGCGCCGTGAGCGCGACCCGGACGGCAACGCTCACCGCGCTGGTCGCGGTGGCGGTCGTCGTGGCCGACCAGGTGGCCAAGGCGATCGTGCGCGGGCAGATCACGCGCTTCGAGGAGCACGAGCTCTTCCTCGGCATCAAGCTGATCAACACCCGCAACACCGGCGTCGCGTTCAGCATGTTCTCGGGCGGCGGGCCGCTGGTGGTCATCATCGCCTTCATCGCGCTCGGGGCGCTGCTCGCGTTCTTTCTCACCCACCTGCACAAGCCGCTCGTGTGGCTGCCGACCGGCCTGCTGCTCGGCGGCGCCGCGGGCAACCTGATCGACCGCATCCGGGTCGGCGCGGTCACCGACTTCATCAAGTTCCCGCATTGGCCGGCGTTCAACGTCGCCGACATCTGCGTCACGCTCGGCGTGCTCTCGCTGATCTTCGTCCTCGAGCGCGGCGAGTGACCGAGCTGCGCGTGCCCGAGTCCGCGGCGGGGGAGCGGCTGGACGTCTTCCTCACCGACGCGGCGGGCTCACGGACCAAGGCCCAGCGGCTGATCGACTCCGGGAGCGTGCGCGTCAACGGCGTGCCCAAGCCCAAGCGCCACATCCTGGCCGGGGGCGAGCTGGTGCGCTACGAGACGCCCGAGGCCGCGCCGCGGGCCGACGTCGCGCCTGCCGACTTCCGGATCGCCTACGAGGACGAGCACCTCTTCGTGATCGACAAGCCGGCGGGCGTCGTCGTCCACCCGGCGCGCGGGCACGAGCAGGGCACGCTCGTCCAGGCGCTGGCGGGCCGGGTCGCCGGCGGGCCGGATCCCGAACGCCCGGGCGTCGTCCACCGCCTCGATCGCGACACGTCCGGATTGATGCTCCTGGCCCGCGACGAGCAGACCCACGCGGCGCTGCAGGCCGCGCTGCGCGCCCGGGAGATCACCCGCGAGTACCTCGCCCTGGTCGAAGGCCGTCCGCCCGCGCGGCAGGGGACGATCGACGCGGCGCTGGGCCGCGACCGGCGGGTTCGAACGCGCATCTCCAGCGATACGGACGACCCGCACCACGCCGTCACCCACTTCGAGACCGAGCGGGCGCTGCCCGAGGACACGTTGCTGCGGGTGACGCTCGAGACCGGCCGGACCCACCAGATCCGCGCGCACATGCTGGCGATCGGCCATCCCGTCGCCGGCGACCCCGAATACGGCAACGCGGGGCGACACGGGCTCTTGCGGCAGTTCCTGCACGCGGCGCGCCTCGCGTTCGAGCATCCGGCGACCGGAGAGGCCCTCGAACTGCGGGCGCCACTGCCGGAGGACCTGGTTAGGGCCCTCCGGCAGGCTTCAGGGGAACGAGCCGACCTGTCGGTGTAGGGGTACCTGCCGGCTCGTCGCAAGCCTCTAACGCAGGCCTCCCGCAAAGCTTGTTCTAAACTTTCCGCGTCCAGTAATCGACCCCGGGGCGCGGGCGGCATTCGCCCGAGCCGAGGATCGCGGTTCCTGCCTGGCGTAACGAGCGTCAGGTCCGCGCAGCCTCGTGCCCCGGAAGCACAGCCCAATCACACAAGGAGTTCTCCACGATGGCCGAAGTCGGTCTCAAGGAGCTGCTGGAAGCCGGAGTCCACTTCGGCCACCAGACGCGACGTTGGAATCCCAAGATGCGCCGGTTCATCCACGGCGAAAACGGCGGCATCTACATCATCGACCTGCTCAAGACGCAGGCCCTGCTCGCGCAGGCGCAGCAGTTCGCGACCGAGATCGCGCACCGCGGCGGCACCGTGCTGTTCGTCGGCACCAAGAAGCAGGCGCGCGACGGCGTGAAGGAAATGGCGACCGCCGCCGGCATGCCCTACGTCAACCACCGTTGGCTCGGCGGCCTGTTGACGAACTACCAGACGATGTCCGCGCGAATCAAGCGTCTGCACGACCTCGAGCGCTACCAGGCCGACGGCCAGCTCTCGCTGCTGCCGACGCGTGAGCGCCTGGCCGCCGAGGCCGACCTCCTGAAGCTGCAGGCCAACCTGGGCGGCGTCAAGAACATGCAGCGCGTCCCGGACGCGATGTTCGTCATCGACCTCAAGACCGAGTTGATCGCCGTGCGCGAGGCCCAGCGCCTGCGCATCCCGATCATCGGCCTGGTCGACACCAACTGCGACCCGGACGGCATCGACTACGTCATCCCGGGCAACGACGACGCGATCCGCGCCTGCGGGCTGATCACCAAGGCGATCGCCGACGTGGTCCACGAGGGCCGCGCCCGCTTCCGTACCGAGGAGGAGCAGGCCCGCGCCGAGGCCGCCGCGCAGCAGCAGCGCGAGCAGGAGGAGCGCGCCCGCCGCGAGGCCGAGGAGCAGGCCGCCGCCGAGGCCGCCAAGCGCGCCGAGGCCGAGGCCGCGCTGACCCAGGCCGGCGAGGGCGAGACGCGCGACGTCGCCGAGGCGCAGGTTGCCGAGGCCGTCGAGGTCGTCGAGAAGGTCGCCGAGCCCGAGGCTGCGGTCGAGGCCGCCGCCGAGGTCGCCGAGGAGGCTCCCGCCGCTCCGGCCGAGGCGCCCGCCGCCCCCGCCGAGGAGCCCGCCGCCGCCGAGGCCGCGCCT
>NZ_JAPDOD010000026.1 GCF_027587205.1 Solirubrobacter ginsenosidimutans | reverse complement strand
GCGGCTCGGCGTCCGGCGTCAGCTGGGCGGCGCGGCCGAGGTCGCGCGCGGCGGTCGCGTGGGCGCCGCGGCCGCGGGCATCCAGCGCGGCGCGCTCCAGAGCGGCGGCGACGCTCTCGTCCGGCGCGACCGCGCACGCCGCCAGGTGCCAGGCGCGCTCGGCGCTGTCGGTGGCGTCGGCGAGCGCCGCGTGGACCGCCCGCCGTTCCGGCAGCGAGGCCGAGTAGTAGACGGTCGAGCGCAACAGCGGGTGGCGGAACTCGAGCTCGGCGTCGGCGAGGACGACGATCCGCGCCGCCTCGGCGGGCTCGAGATCGGTGAGCGAGAGCTCCGCGGCCGTCAGCCCGCGGGCGATCGCGTCGACGCGCCGGGTGCTCGCGGCGGCGGCCAGGAGCAACGCGCGTCGCGTGCGCTCCGGCAGCGCCGAGACCGCCGCGGCGAACGCGCGCTCGACGTTCGTCCCCGGCCGCAGCGGGTCCTCCAGCGGCTCGCGGCCGGCCAACTGGCCGGCGCTCAACAGCCCCGGGATCTCGAGCAGTGCGAGCGGATTGCCCGCGGCCGTGGCGATCAGCCGGTCCGCGACGGCGGGGGCGACGTACCCGGCCAGCAGACCTCGTGCCTCGCGGTCGTCGAGCGGCTCGACGGGGAGCCGCTCCAGCCACGGGACGTCGCGGGTCGGGGCGTCGTCGCGGATCGCGCCGAGCATCGCGATGCCCTCCTGCCCGAGCCGGCGGCCGGCGAACAGGAACGCCTCCAGCGACGGCTCGTCCAGCCACTGCGTGTCGTCGAGCACCACCAGCACCGGCGACTCGTCCGCCGCCCGCGCGAGCAGCGACAAGAGCCCCGCGGGAACCGTGAACCGGTCGCCCGGAGTGGCCGGACCGAGCGCCAACGCGCCACGGATGGCCAAGGCCTGGACCTCGGGGATCTCCTCCAAGTGGCTTAGCAGCGGCGTGACGAGCTCGGCCAGACCCGCGTACGGGATGTCTGACTCCGATTGGATGCCGCGCACGCGCAGCAACCGGAAGCCAGTTGCGTGCTCGACGGCGTCGCGAAGCAGCTCGGTCTTGCCGATACCGGGCGGTCCGTGCAGGAGCAACGCGCCGCTGCGCCCTTCACGCGCGGCGTCGAGGAGCGCCTTCAGGCGGGCGCGCTCGTCCTTGCGGCCGACCATCACGGCGGCAGTCTACGTGCGCAGCAGCAGCATGCCGCGCTCGTAGCGCAGCATCCACTCGCGCACGCCGTCGTCGTCGAGCCCGAGCTCGGCCGTCAGCGTGCGGTAGGTCCCGGGGTCGATCGCGAAGCGGAACACCCGCTCGGCCTCCTCGAAGGAGAGCCCGCCGGCCAGGCCCCGCTTGCCCATCATGATCCGCGCCGCCCACTGCGCGCCGAAATCGAGGTTGCGCCGCATCCGGTCCGCGATCTCCGCGACCTTCGGGTCGGTGGGGGCGGCCTCCATCACCGCACGCGCGATCCGCGCCGAGCGGGCGCTGCGGGGGGCGGCATAGGCGGCATGGAACGGCAGCGCGCTGATCGCGCTCGTCGCCTCCTGGAACTGCTTCGAAGCCTCGGCGTCCGCGGACGCGCGGCCGATCGACGTGACGACCACCGCGAGGAGGTTCGCCTTGGTCTGAAACTGGGCTTCGACGGTCTTAGGGGATACCCCTGCCGAATTCGCGACGGCGGGGATGGTCGTCCTCGCCCAGCCGTGCTCTTCGAAGCTCGCCTGGGCGGCGGAGACGATCGCGGCCCGGTTGCGCTCCGCCGCGGCCATCCGCGCAGGGGCGTTATACGGCCGTGTTGCGGGGTTCGTCACGACTTGGAAGGGTACAGCCCTATTCAATAGAGGCGAGCCCTACCGAAGCGGCGTTTTCGCCGTTATTCGCTAGGGATGGACCCTATCCGTTCCAGATCGTCGGCTCCCGCGGGATCCGCCGCGGATCGAACCCTGCAAGCAACTCCGCGGCCGTCCGGCCGCTTAGACCGAGCGACCCGGCCATCCACTGAACCGCTTCAGCCGCCTCGACCTCCCGGAGCGTCACGTCGCCGTCGCGCTTCGCCAGCCGGCGACCTTCGGCATTGAGCACGAGCGGGACGTGGGCGTACGCGGGTTCCGGATACCCGAGCGTCCGGGCGAGCCAGATCTGTCGCGGGGTGGAATCCGCGAGGTCGGCGCCGCGCACGACCTCCTCGATCCCCTGCGCGGCGTCGTCGACGACCACCGCGAGGTTGTAAGCGAACGCCCCGTCGTTGCGGCGTACGACAAAGTCATCGACCACGCCTTCCTGCGGTCCGAGCAGGCGGTCCTCGAAGTGGACGACCGTCGCATCGGCGCGCACCCGCAGCGCCGGGACGCGGCCTGCCGCACGCCGCTCCTCACGCTCCGCGTCGGAGAGCCCCAGGCACGTCCCCGGATACACGCCCACCGGCCCGTGTGCGGCCGACGCGCTCTCCCGGATCTCAGCCCGCGTGCAGAAGCACTCGTAGACGGGCAGTGATGCCAGGGCGCCTTCGTAATGCGCCGTACGCTCAGATTGCACCCAGACGGGCCCGTCCCAGTCGAGCCCGATCGCCGCGAGGTCGTCCAGCTGCTCCTGCGCCAGCCCCGGTCGCACCCGCCCCGCGTCGAGATCCTCGACCCGCACCACGAACGCCGACCCCGCCGAGCGCGCGAACAGCCACGCGAGCAGCGCCGTGCGCAGGTTGCCCAGGTGCAGGACCCCCGTGGGGGACGGGGCGAACCGCCCTTTCACACCGTGAACGGCAGCGTTTCGGCCACGTCGGACAGCAGCGGCGCCGTCGCGTCGCGCTCCGAATAGAGCAGCTCCACGCCGCTCGGCCACTCGATTCCGACCGCCGGATCGTCGAAGCGGATGCCCGCCTCGGTCGCCGGGTCGTAGTAGTTCGTGCACTTGTAGACGAAGTCCGCGGTCTCGCTCAAGACCAGGAACCCGTGCCCGAACCCGACCGGGATCCAGAGCAGCTCGCCGCCGGTGTCCGTCAGCCGCACGCCCTCCCACTCGCCGAACGTCTCAGAGCCCCGGCGCAGGTCGACGACGACGTCGAACACCTCGCCGCGGGCGACCCGGACGAGCTTGCCCTGGCCCGGATGCGTCTGGAAGTGGATCCCGCGCAGCGTCCCCTGGCGGGACCGCGAGTGGTTGTCCTGGACGAAGTCCGTGGGGATTCCATAACTCCGCGCCGTGTCGGCGCGAAAGGTCTCCACGAAGAAGCCGCGCTCGTCGCCGTGCACGGTGGGCGCGAGGTGGACCAGCCCGTCGAGTCGAGTCTCAAGCCGTTGCATATGCGGGGAGGAGGTTAGGGAGGGACCGTCGAAAGGACGCCTCGCCATGCCGAGGACCGCCACCATGCCCCCGGCCGCCCGCGGCCATCAGACACTTTCGACGTACATCTCCGCACGCTTCGACGAGTTCTCACGCTCGCAGAAGGACGTTGCGCAGTACGTCGTGGACCATCTCGACGAGGTCGCCTTCCACACCGCGGAGGAACTCGCTCGACGCGCCAACACCTCATCCTCGACCGTCGTGCGCTTCAGCCAGGCACTTGGGTTCGAGGGCTTCCCGGAGCTCCAGGAAGCGGCGCGCGAGGAGTATCGCCATCACCACCGCACGGCGAAGACACCGGAGACGGCTACGCCGCTCTTCAGCCTCGACCAGTCACCGTTTGAACAGGCCGTCGCGGCCGATCACGTCAATGTCGAGGACACCGCCCGCCGGGTGTCCCGCTCCGAGGTCGACGGCGCGATCGAAGCGATCGCCGCCGCCGAACGCATCCTGATCGCCGGAACGGATCAGATGGCGTTCTTCGCCTCCTACCTGCGCCACCTTCTGATGCTCCTGGACGTGCGGGCCGAGATCGCCGCTTCACCGTCCCAGGAGGCGCTCTCCCGGCTCGGCCGGATCGACGAGCGCACGCTGGTGATCGGCCTCAGCGCCGGCCGCCCGCACCCGCTGGTGGTACGCGCGATGAAGATCGCCCGCCACCGCCGCGCGGCGACGCTGGCGATCGTCGACGCGACGCTCTCCGACGTCTCCAAGCTCTCCGAGCGCACGCTCTACTACTCCTCGAACTCGCCCGCGTTCGTGCGCTCGCACACGGGCCTGCTCTCGATCCTGCAGGCGCTGGCCTACGGGGTCTACGCGCGCGACACCGCGTCCTACGACGACCGGATCCGCGCCTTCCGGCTCAAGTAACGTCCGGCCCGTGTTGGGCCTACCTGACGGCATCACCGCCTGCCTGTTTGATCTCGACGGTGTATTGACCAAGACCGCGGTCGTCCACGAACGCGCGTGGAAGCAGACCTTCGACGAGTTCCTCGGCGACCGCGGCACCTTCGAGGAGTCCGATTACAACGACTTCGTCGACGGCAAGCCGCGCGAGGACGGGATCCGCGACTTCCTCGCCTCGCGCCACATCGACGCGGGCGACGACACGGTCGCGACCCTCAGCGAGCGCAAGAACGAGCTCGTCCTGAAGCTGATCCACGATGAGGGCGTCGAGGCCTATGCGGGCAGCGTCTCCTACCTGCAGGCCGCCCGCGCCGCGGGGTTGCGCCGCGCCGTGGTGTCCTCCAGCCACAACTGCGAGGACGTCCTGCGGGTCGCGGGGCTGACGGACTACCTGGAGGTGCGCGTCGACGGGCACGTGATCGACGCCCTCGGCCTGCGCGGCAAGCCGGCGCCGGACTCCTTCCTGGAGGGCGCGCGCCGGCTCGGCGTCCGGCCCGATCAGGCCGTGGTCTTCGAGGACGCGCTGGCGGGCGTGGAGTCCGGTCGCGCGGGCAAGTTCGGTCACGTGGTCGGGGTCGACCGGGTCGGCCACCGCGCGGCGCTGCTCGAGCACGGCGCCGACGTCGTCGTCGACGATCTGGCCGAGCTGCTGCCGTGATCACGCACCCCGCGTTCACGGTCGAGCCCTGGGCGGTCACCGAGGATTCGCTCCACCTCGACGTGCTCGCCCAGTCCGAGTCGGTCTTCGCGCTCTCCAACGGGCACATCGGCCTGCGCGGCAACCTCGACGAGGGCGAGCCGTTCGGGCTGCCCGGGACCTACCTCAACGGGTTCTACGAGACGCGCCCGCTGCCGTACGCCGAGGCCGGTTACGGGTACCCGGAGGACGGGCAGACCGTCGTCAACGCGACCAACGGCAAGATCATCCGGCTGCTGGTCGACGACGAGCCGTTCGACATCCGCTACGGCGAGCTGCTCGCGCACACGCGGGTGCTGGACCTGCGAGCGGGCGAGCTGCGGCGCGAGGTGCGCTGGCGCTCTCCGAGCGGGCGGGAGATCGAGGTCAAGACGACGCGGATCGTCTCCTTCGTGCAGCGCAGCGTGGCGGCGATCCGCTACGAGGTGCGCCCGATCGACGGCCGCTCGCTACGGGTCGTGGCGGAGTCGGAACTGGTGGCCAACGAGCCGGGCTCCGCGCAGTCGGGCGATCCACGCGCCGCCGCCGCGCTGCGCGCGCCGCTGCAGGCCGAAGAACAGGAGGTCCACGACCTGCGGATCGTGCTCGTGCATCGCACGAAAGCGAGCGGTCTGCGGATGGCGGCGGGGATGGATCACGTCGTCGAGACCTTCGACGGCCTCGACATGGGCGCCGAGGCCGGGCCCGACCTCGGCCGCGTCTGGCTGACCGCTGAGATCGCGCCCGACACGCCGCTGGTGTTCACGAAGTTCCTGGCCTACGGCTGGTCGAGCCAGCGCTCGATCCCGTCCGTACGCGACCAGGTCGCGGCGGCGGTGGCGTCGGCCAGGCACACCGGGTGGGACGCGCTCGTGCAGTCCCAGCGCGACTACCTCGACGACTTCTGGGGGCGTGCGGACGTCGAGATCGACGGCGACGGCGAGCTCCAGCAGGCCGTGCGCTTCGGGCTGTTTCACACGCTGCAGGCGGGTGCGCGGGCCGAGCGGCGGGCGATCCCGGCCAAGGGCCTGACCGGTTCCGGCTACGACGGGCACGTCTTCTGGGACACCGAGACCTTCGTGCTGCCGGTGCTCACCTACACCCACCCGGACGCGGTCGTGGACGCGCTGCTGTGGCGCCACGCGACCCTCGACCTGGCGCAGGACCGGGCGAAGCAGCTGCGCCTGGAGGGCGCGGCGTTCCCGTGGCGGACGATCCGCGGGCACGAGTGCTCCGCCTACTGGCCCGCGGGGACCGGGGCGTTTCACATCAACGGCGACATCGCCGACGCGGTCATCCGCTACCTGCGGGCGACGGGCGACGAGGTCTTCGAGGCGGCGCAGGGGCTCGAGCTGCTCGTGAACACCGCGCGGTTGTGGCGCTCGCTCGGACACCACGACCACTCCGGCGCGTTCCACATCGACGGCGTGACGGGCCCGGACGAGTACTCGGCGGTGGTCGACGACAACGTCTACACGAACCTGATGGCCGAGCAGAACCTGCGCGTGGCGGCCGAGATCGCCTCGCGCCATCCGGACGAAGCGCGGGCGCTGGGCGTCGACGAGGAGGAGATCGCGGCCTGGCGCGACGCCGCCACGAACATGCACATCCCGTACGACCGGCGGCTCGCCGTGCACCCGCAGGACGCCGACTTCACCCACCACGAACTGATGGAGTTCGAGGGGCTGGAGTACCCGCTGCTGCTGCACTACCCGTACTTCCTGCTCTATTCGAAGCAGGTGTGCAAGCAGCCGGACCTGGTGCTGGCGCAGTTCCTGCGCGGCGATCGCTTCACGCCCGCGCAGAAGGCCCGCAACTTCGCCTACTACGAGCCGCTGACCGTGCGCGACTCGTCGTTGTCGGCGTGCGTGCAGGCCGTCGCGGCGGCCGAGGTCGGCCACGTGGAGCTGGCCTACGACTACTTCGGCGAGGCCGCGCTGATGGACCTCGGCGACCTCGAGCACAACACCCGCGACGGGCTGCATATGGCGTCGTTGGCCGGATCGTGGCTCGCGGCGGTCGCCGGGTTCGGCGGCATGCGCGGCTTCGGCGGCGAGCTGAGCTTCCATCCCCGGCTGCCCTCGGCGCTGGCGAGGTTGTGCTTCCGCGTCATGTACCGGCGCACGTGCCTGCGGGTGACGATCACGCATGCTGAAGCGGTTTATGAGCTCCTGGACGAGGGCGATCCGCTGACCGTGCGCCATCAGGACGAGGTCGTCACGGTGCGGTTCGACGCGCCGGTCCGGCGCGGGTGGACCGTGCCCGATCCGGGCCCGGAGCCGCGCCAGCCGGCGGGCCGCGAACCGGACCGGCGGCGTCCTCGCTGAGCGCTGCGCGGGAATAGCGGGCCCGGCGTGCGCGTCGGATGCCTTCATGGACCTGGTTGGGCGAGAGGTGGAGCTGGCGTCCGTGAGCCGCGCGCTGGACGACGTGCGGGCCGGCGGGACGCGGGTGCTGGGAGTGCTGGGCGAGGCGGGCATCGGCAAGAGCGCGCTGCTTGCGGCGATCGCGGACCTGGCCGCGCCCCTGCGGGTGGCGGCGGGGCGGGCGGCCGAGCACGAGCGCGACCTGCCGTTCGCGCTCGCGTTCGACGCCCTCGACGGGCACGTCACGACGATCGCGCATGCGCGGATGGACGCGCTCAACGCCGAGTTCGGCATCGAACTGGAGCCCACCCTCACCGTCGAGCGCTGCATCCACGCGCCGCGGACGAACGCCGCCGAGCGCTTCCGCTTCCACCGCCTGCAGGGAGCGGTGCTCGAGTCGCTCGGCCCGATCGTGATGCTCTTCGACGACGTCCAGTGGGCCGACGACGCGTCGCTGGAGGTCATCCTGCACTTCCTCGCGCGCCCGCCCGAAGTCCCGCACCTGCTGGCCTTCGCGCTGCGCCCGGCGGTCGTCGCCGCCCGCCTTCTCGACACCGCCCGCCGGCACCCGGGCTTCGAACAGCTGACGCTCGAGCCACTCGACGACGCCGCCGCCCGCGCCATGCTCGGCGACGTCCGCGACCGCGAGCGACACGTGCGCGACGCGGCGGGAAACCCGCTGTTCCTGCGCGAGCTGTCGCGCGCGGCGGGGGAGCGTTCGCGCACCCTCCCCGCGACCTTGCAGGCCGCGATCGCCCGCGAGGTCGAGCGGCTCGGCGAGCCGGCGCGGACCCTCCTGGCGGGCGCCGCCGTGGCGGGCGACCCGTTCGACCCTGAGCTGGCCGCGATCGCGGCGGGCGTTTGGCCTGACGCCGCGACACTTGACGCGCTCGTTTCCGCCGACCTCGTCCGCGCTCATGCCGGCGTGCGCGGCTTCGCGTTCCGGCACCCAGTCGTCCGCCGCGCGGTCTACGACGCGGCGCCGCCGGCGTGGCGGCTCGCCGCGCACGAACGCGTGGCCGGGGCGCTCGAGGCGCGCGGCGCCGGAGCGGCGGCCCGCGCCTACCACGTGACCCAGTTCGCGCGCGCGGGCGACGAGCGGGCGATCGCGCTGCTCATGCGCGCGGGTGAGGCCACGGCGCGCAGCTCGCCGGCCGCGGCCGCCAACTGGTACGCGGCCGCCCTCCCGCTGGTGCCCGAGGGCGACCGCGGGACCGTGCTCGGGCCGCTCGCGTTGGCGCTGGCGGGCGCCGGGCGGCTCGAGGAGAGCCTCGCCCGGCTGCAGGAGGCACTCGAGCTGGACTCCGCCAACCGCGAGCTGATCCTCGCCTGCGCTCGCGTCGAGACGCTCCGCGGCCGCTACGCGCAGGCCCGGCGCCGGCTCCACGCGGCCTATACCGCCAAGCCGCACCCGAGCCTCGCGTTCGAACTGGCCGCGGCGGCGATGACCGCCAACGACGCGCCGGCCCTGCGCGGGTGGGCGGCGACCGCCCAGCGCCTCGCGACGCACCCCGCCGCGGCCGGCCTCGACGCGGTGCTCGTCGCCGCTTCCCGCGTGCTCGGCGCGCTCGGGGACGTCTGGTCCGGTGAACGGCGGCCCGGCGCCGATCTGCTCGCACCGCTGGACGCGCTCGACGACCGGCTCGTCGGCGCGCATCCGACCGTCCTCCTGCACGTGTCGCGCGCGCTGATGCGGCTCGAGCGGGTGGAGGACGCGAGCGCGACGCTCAAGCGCGCGGTCGCGATCGGGCGCGGGACGAGCAGCGGGGAGATGCTCGTCTGGCTGCTCGGGGTGCAGGCGTGGACGCTGTGGCTGCAGCTCGACCTGCACGCCGCGCTGGCCGCGGCCGAGGCCGCCGAGGAGGCGGCGCGGATGCAGACGGCGCCGAACCCGCTGCTGCTCGCCCTCTCGGTGCGCGCCGCGATCCACCACGAGCGCGGCGAGGCACACGAAGCGGAGCGCTCCGCCGCGGCGTGCCAGGCGCTCATCGCCGGCCTCGAGCCGAGCGACACCACGCGCATGGCGGCCGCGACGCTCGCGTGCCTGCACGTCGCCGACGATCCCGAGCGCTGCCTGCTCGAGCTCGAGCGCGCCGAGCTCGACGCCTCCTGGGCGGGGCGCTCGGCGCTGTGCCGCGTGCGCGCCTCGCTCGCGCTGGGTCATATCGACGACGCCGACCAGATCGCCCAGGCGGCGGCCCGCGAGAGCGCGCGGGTCGACCTCCCGCTGGCCGCGGTGCGCGCCGAGCTGGGCACCGCCGAAGTCCTGCTGGCGTGGGGAGAGTCTAAGGCGGCCGCCGCGCTGGCCGCAGTGGCCGCGGACGTTGCCGACGCCACGGGCGCGCTCGAGGCCGCCGAGGCCCGGCTCGTCCAGGGCCGCGCGCTCAGCGCCGCGGGCGAGCACGAGGCGGCGAAGGCGGTCCTGCAGCGCGTCGCCGCCGATGCCGCGCGCGGGGGAGGCGTCCGGCTGCGCAACGCCGCCTCGCGCGAGCTGCGGGTGCTCGGCACGCGCATCTCCGCCAACGGCCGGCGAAGCGAGCGCGGAGAGCTGAGCACGCGCGAGCGGGAGATCGCGGCGCTCGTGGCGGGCGGCCGTTCCAACAAGCAGGTCGCCGCGACGCTCTATCTGAGCGAGAAGACGATCGAGAACGCGCTCACGCGCGTCTACGCGAAGCTCGGGGTTCGAACCCGTGCCCAGCTCGCGCGCGGCTGGGCGAACTGACTAGCGGCCGCTGCTGATGTCGATCGAGCGGATCGACGCCTCGTCGGGCAGCTTCGCCAGGAGTTCGTGGATGATTTTGTGCACGTCGCGCTGATCGTGGCCGAAGTCGTCGCGGAACGAGCGCAGCGCCGCGTGGACGATCTTCAGCTGTCCGGGCGTTAGGTCCAGCGTGAAGGCCACATCGTCGGGTCCGATGAGGTCAGGATCGTCAGCAGCCATGCGCCGGATCGTACATCGACCCCCGGCTAACATCGATACGCAATGAGAGACGAGGCGACGTTCCGTGTAAAGGCCGGCCTGGCCGAGATGCTGAAGGGCGGCGTCATCATGGACGTCGTCAACGCTGAGCAGGCGAAAATCGCCGAGGACGCCGGTGCCACCGCCGTCATGGCGCTCGAGCGCGTTCCCGCCGACATCCGCCGCGACGGCGGGGTCGCGCGCATGTCCGATCCGCTGATGATCAAGGGCATCCAGGAGGCCGTGACGATCCCCGTCATGGCCAAGGCGCGGATCGGCCACTTCGCCGAGGCGCAGGTGCTCGAGGCGCTCGAGGTCGACTTCATCGACGAGTCCGAGGTCCTCACGCCCGCCGACGAGGCCAACCACATCGACAAGTGGGGCTTCAAGATCCCGTTCGTGTGCGGCGCGACCAATCTCGGTGAGGCGCTGCGACGGATCGGCGAGGGCGCGGCGATGATCCGCTCCAAGGGCGAGGCCGGCACCGGCGACATCGTCGAGGCCGTCCGCCACCTGCGCGAGATCCGCGGCGCGATCCGCTGGCTCGGCACGCTCGACGATATGGAGCTGGCGACGGCGGCCAAGAACCTGCAGGCGCCGCTGGACCTCGTGCGCCAGGTCGCGGCCGATCAGAAGCTCCCGGTCGTGCTCTTCTGCGCGGGCGGCATCGCCACGCCGGCCGACGCCTCGCTGGTGATGCAGCTCGGTGCCGAGGGCGTGTTCGTCGGCTCCGGCATCTTCAAGTCCGACGACCCGGCGCCGCGGGCCGCGGCGATCGTCGAGGCGACGACGCACTTCCGTGACGCGCTGCGCGTCGCGCAGGCCTCCGAGGGCCTCGGCAACGCCATGGTCTCGCTCGAGACGCGCAAGCTCGAAGAGGGCCAGCTGCTCGCCAACCGCGGGTGGTAGGCGTTCTCGCCCTGCAGGGCGATTTCGAGGCGCACTCCAAGATGCTGCGGGACCTCGGCGCCGACGTGCGCGAGGTCCGCGTGCCCAAGGACCTCGACGGGTTGGAGGGCCTGGTCATGCCGGGCGGCGAGTCGACCACGATGACCCTCGGCATCAAGCGTGAGGGGCTCGCTGAACCGCTCAAGCACTTCGTCGCCTCCGGCAAGCCCGTGCTCGGCACGTGCGCCGGCATGATCATGCTCGACCGAGTCCACCTCGGCTGCATGGACACGCTGTGCGAGCGCAACGCGTTCGGCCGCCAGATCCGCTCCTTCGAGGAGGATCTGGTCATCCCCGGCATCGACGGCCCGCCCGTGCGCGCGGTCTTCATCCGCGCGCCCTGGTTGAAGGAGTACGGCGACGGGGTCGAGATCCTCGCCGAGGTCGACGGCCATCCGGTCGCCGCCCGCCAGGACAACATGCTCGTGATCTCCTTCCACCCGGAGATCGCGGGCGAGCACCGCGTGCACGAGCTCTTCCTGCGGGACATCGCGTGATCGTCTACTTCACCCGCCACGGCGAGTCCGTGGCCAACGTCGCCGACCGCACGATGGAGGCCGAGCCGGCCGACGCCGATCGGCTGTCCGAGCGCGGCCACGAGCAGGCGCGCGGCCTCGGGAAGCGCCTGGAGGGCGAGGGGATCGAGGCGATCCTCGCGAGCCCGTTCGGCCGCGCGCAGGAGACCGCGCAGGGCATCGGCGACGTGCTCGGCCTCGGCTACGAGACCGATCCCGACCTCTTCGAGGTCCGCCAGTCCGACGCCTACCGCGCCGCGTCACCGCATTACGCCGGCACCGGCCACGTCTCCTGGATGCCGGACCACCCGCCCGAGCACGCCGAGCCGGGCGCGGAGTCCTTCGCCCAGATCGTCCAGCGCGTCGTCAACGTCCAGCGCCGCCTCGAGGAGCGCATCAACGGCGAGCGCATCCTCTGCGTCTCGCACTGGGGCTTCCTGCACTTCTTCCTCGGCGCGGCGATCTTCCGCGAGGCGTTCTCGCCCCAGCACCTCCCGGCGCTGTACCGGATCTCGCACATGAACACCGGCATCACGGTCTTCCAGAAGCGCCGCGACTACCTGATCGAAGGCATCCGCTTCGACGGCTGGGCGCTGCAGACCTGGAACGACCAGGACCACCTGTAGCCCTGGTCAACACTCTGACATCGACTCTCATGTAGCTTCCCGCACGCACTTGGGGGGCTACGACCGGGGGGGTCGTCATGAAGTCGCGAGCACGGCTGGTTTCCACGCTGGCTATCGGGACGGTGCTGGTGGGCGGTGTGGGGTACACCGTCGCGCAGACGCCTGGGCCATCGCCGTTCGGCACGCCGACGGCGGCGGTGCCGACACCGGGGAGGACGATCCAGAACGTCCGCGGTGAGCGGGCGAGCGGGTGGGCGGATCAGACCCGCTCGGAGGTGCTCGGGCGCCACGGGATGGTCGCCACGAGCCAGCCGCTGGCCGCGCAGGCGGGCATCGACATGCTCAAGAAGGGCGGCAACGCGATCGACGCGGCGGTCGCGACCGCGGCCGAGCTGGCGCTGATGGAGCCGGAGAGCACCGGCGTCGGCGGGGACCTGTTCGCGCAGGTCTACATGGCGGGTGACAAGAAGCTCTACGGCCTCAACGCGAGCGGGTGGGCGCCGGCGGGCTGGACCCGGTCGTACTTCACCAGCCGCGGACTCACCGAGATTCCCTACACCGGCGTCGACAGCGCCACGGTGCCGGGCGCGATCGACGGCTGGGCGAAGCTGCTCGACCGCTTCGGCACGATGAAGTTCAAGCAGGTGCTCGAGCCGGCGATCCGCGACGCCGACCAGGGCTTCCCGCTCACCGAGCGCATCCACACCGACTGGCGCAGCGGCGTCAGCCTCCTGCGCCGGGACCCGGACTCCGCCGCGGTCTACCTCAGGGACAACCAGGCGCCGCCGCTGTACTCGATCGTCCGCAACCCCGACCTCGCCAACACCTTCCGGATCCTGCAGAAGAAGGGCCGCGACGCGTTCTACAAGGGCGAGATCGCCAAGGCCATCGTGGCCAAGGACCGCGCGCTGGGCGGCGTCATGTCGCTCGCCGACCTCAGCGAGTTCGAGTCGGAGTGGGTCGACCCGATCTCGACCAACTACCACGGCTACGACGTGTACCAGCTGCCGCCCAACGGCCAGGGGATCGGCGTGCTCGAGATGCTCAACATCCTCGAGACCTGCGTGCCCAAGCTCGGGCTGAATCTGACGACGCTGGGCGCCCGCTCGCCCGAGTTCTGGCACCTGCTGATCGAGGCCAAGAAGCTCGCGTTCACCGATCTCGAGAAGTACGTCGGCGACCCGCGCTTCAACGACGTGCCGATCGCGATGCTCAACTCCAAGGAGTACGCCGCGACGCTGTGCGACAAGATCGACCCCAACCACGCGTCGCAGCCGGGGATCTCGGTCGATCGCGAGGGCGGCACGGTCTACATCGCCACGGCCGATCGCTGGGGCAACATGGTCTCGTTCATCTACAGCGTCTACGACGTCTTCGGGTCGGGCGTGACGGTCCCGGGCTACGGCTTCCTGCTGCACAACCGCGGCGCGCTGTTCACGCTGGACCCGACCTCGGTCAACGTCGTCGGGCCCCGCAAGCGGCCGTTCCACACGATCATCCCGGCGTTCGTGATGAAGGACGGCCAGCCCGTGATGGCCTTCGGCAACATGGGCGGCAGCGTCCAGGTCCAGGCCCAGGCGACCGAGCTGGTGGACATGATCGATCTGGGGTTGAACGTCCAGGCGGCGGGCGATGCCGCCCGCTTCCGCCACGACCAGGAACCCAACCGGACGAACATGGAGGCCAAGCTCTATGACCTCGTCGGGCCGCAGCTGATCTCCATGGGCCACTCGCTGCGCCGGGCGGACGGGTCGCTGATGGGCGGCTACCAGGCGATCCACTTCACGCCGGACCCCACCGCGCAGGTGAGCGGTGACGATCCGGCGGTGGCGGGCGTCTACCGAGCGGGCACCGACTTCAGGAAGGACGGTGCCGCGATCGGCTGGTAGGGGTCAGCGCAGGTTCAGCGTGAGGTGGACCGTCACGTCCTCGCCGACATCGATCGAGAGCATGTACTTGCCGGCCTTGACCTTGCGCAGGGCGTGCAGGCCGACCGTCGTCCGCGAGCTCTTCGCCGCCCGGCTGCCGGTGGCGTAGAGCTTGCTGGAGCGGCTGAGGCGCAGCCGCAGGCCCTCGCCGCCGCCGGTGTTGCCGCCGCTGCCGCCGGAGCCGCCGCTCTTGGCGACCTTGCAGGTCACCTTCGAGCCGGAAAGCTTGCAGGTGATCTTCGGGATCGTGGCCGCGGCGCCGGTCTTCCCGCGCGGGCCTTGCGCACCCGTCGCGCCGGTCGCGCCGCGCGGACCCTGCGGGCCGATCGCGCCGGGAGAGCCGAGGACGGCCGTGCCCGGCGCGCCCGGCTCGCCGGTGGCGCCGGTCGCACCCGTGGCGCCCGTCGCGCCCGTGGCGCCCGTGGCGCCGGTCGGGCCCGTGGCGCCGGTGGGGCCCGGCGTGCCCTGGGGGCCTTGCGGGCCCGTGTCGCCGGTCGGGCCGGCGGGACCCGTCGGGCCCGCGGGACCCGTCGGGCCGGTTGCGCCCGTCTCCTCCGAGAACCGGCCGATCACGTCGCCCGTCCCCGTGTACCAGAACGCGTTATCGGAGGCCAAGGTGAAGTCGATCGGGGTGGCCGAGCCACGCGGCAGCGCCCACTCGGTCGTCACGCCGTTGAGGTAGCGCCCGATCCGCTGGCCGGTGGCCGCCCACCACACGCCGGACGCGTTGGAGTGCAGGACGTACGGCCGCGTGGTGCCGATGTCGATCGGTGTCGTCACGCCCACCGTCGTGACGGTCCGCAGACCCGTGGAACCCGCGACGAAGACGTCGTTGCCCGTGGGCGCGGCCGTGACGTCGGCCGGCGCGAAACCGGCGGGGAGCGTGTCGAAGATCACGGGGGTGATCGCCGCGCCGCAGGTCGCCGGAGGCACCAGCCGCGCGATCTTGTTCGCCGCCGTGTCGGTGTACCAGAGCGCGCCGTCGTTGCCACGCGCGATCGCCCCAGGGTGCGCCAGCCCGGACGTCTTCGGCGTCACGACGCCCGCCGGCGTGATGCAGTCGAGCTCGCCGGTGTCGGACTCCACGACCCACATCAGGCCGTTCGCCGCCACCAGATCCGCGGTGGTGCCGCTGAAGTCCAGGGCCAGCAGGGCCGGTCCGAAGCCCGGATCGGTGCGCCCGACGTGGCGGGTGGACGGATCGGCCCACCACAGGTTGCCGTCGCCCGGGCCGGCCGTGAGCTTCGTGGGAGCCGACGTGCCTCCGGCGATCGACTGCGGAGTGCTCTGCACGCCACCGAGGCCGATCTGCCCGACCTGGGCGGCGTCCCGGAACGTGACGGTGAGCGCCCCGGTGCCCGACTGGGCGATCCCGTTGGGACCACCGGCCGAGCTCCATTCATAGAACGTGTACGCGTGGGCGGCTGAAGGCAGCGCGAGCAGGACGAGGCTCGCGAGCAGGGGGAGGAGACGGCGCATCCGCCGACGCTACTCGCGAACGCGCCAGTTGAGCAAGGGCCGTTCGGCCAGCTCAAGGGGTCGGCGGGCTCCGCCTCACAACCTAAACCCCACCTAAGGGGCCAGACCCCTTAGGTGGCGTTTAGGATTGCGGAGGCCGCTCCGAGCACGTCCGGGGCGGAGACGGTGGGGGCGGGCATCGCGTCCGGGTAGGCGAGGTCCGTCCGGCTGACCCACGCGGTCCGCAGACCCGCGTAGGCGGCGCCGGCGATGTCCCACCAGTGTCCGGCGACGAACCACGCCTCGGTCACGCCCGCGCGTTCCAGCGCCGACTTGTAGGCGAGGTCGTCGGGTTTGAACGCGCCCAGCTCGGGGGCGGAGAGGACCATTTCGAACGCGTCGCGGATACCAGCGTTGGCCGTCACCTCCTCGGCGGCCGCGGCCGTCGACTGGGTCAGGACCGCGAGCTTCAGGCCGCCGGCGCGCAGCGCCGCCAGCGCCTCCGGGACGTCCGGGTACGCGGGCATCTCGGGCAGCTTGGAAAGGGCCGCGGCGGCCAGCTCAGGGTCGCGGCCGGAGCGCGCCAGACCGCGGCGCAGGGCCGCGTCGAGCAGCGGCTTGAACGCGCTCTCGCGCCCGGCGATCGTGGTGATCATCGCCATCACGTTGGCTTCGTCGAGCGCCGCGATCGGGATCTGGGCGGGCTCGAGCAGGACCGAGGGGTCGACCAGGGTCCCGTTGAGGTCGAAGAAGACCCACATCCTCGGGATAGTGTCAGGGGATGACCGCGATCGCCGACCTCCCTGGCCCGCCCGGCCTGCCGGGGATCGGCAACGCCTTTCGCATCCGCCCCGACCGCCTGCACGTGATCATCGAGCAGTGGGGGCGGCGCTATGGCCCCGTGTTCCGCTTCGCGATGGGCCCGCGAACGGTGGTCGGGTTCACGGAACCCGACGCGATCAACCAGATCCTCCGCGAGCGCCCCGACGGCTACCGCCGCTGGCGCGAGGTCGAGGCCGTCGCGAGCGAGATCGGCATCGTCGGCCCGTTCACCTCCGAGGGCGAGGACTGGCGCCGTCAGCGCCGGCTCGCGGTCACGGCGCTGAACTCCAACCACCTGCGCCGCTACTTCGAGATCATCGCCCTCGCGACCGAGCGGCTGCACGCACGACTGGAGCGCACGCCCGAGACCGCGATCCTCGAGGACTTCATGTCCTACAGCGTCGACGTCACGTCGGCGCTGGCGTTCGGGCACGACCTCAACACGCTCGAGCGCGGCGACGGCGAGCTGCAGGAGCACATCGCGCGGGTCTTCGAGCTGCTCTCGCGCCGGATCCTCGCCCCGGTCCCGTACTGGCGGGTCGTCAAGCCGCCCGCCGACCGAGCCGCCGAGCACTCGCTGGAGGTCCTGCGCGAGCAGATCGCCGGCTTCATCGGCGCCGCGCGCACCCGCATGGATGCGCGGCCCGAGCTCCACGACGCGCCCGAGAACTTCCTCGAGAGCATGCTGGCCGCCCCGGAGCGCTACAGCGACGCCGACGTAACCGGCAACGTCTTCACGATGCTCTTCGCGGGCGAGGACACGACCGCCAACACGCTCGCCTGGGCGACCGCGATGCTCGCCCAGAACCCGCAGGCGCAGGGCCGCCTGGCCGCCGAGGCCGACGCCGTCCTCGGCGCTGCCCACACGCCCCGCACGGCCGAGGACGCCGACGCCATGCACTTCGGCGAGGCCGTGTTCCGCGAGGCGGCGCGGCTGAAGTCCGTCGCCCCGATCATCTTCGTCGAGCCCAACGCCGACACGAGCGTCGCCGGGGTCGAGTTGCCCGCCGGGACCCGCATCGCCGCGCTCACCCGCCAGGCAGGCCGCCCGGAGAAGGTCGCCCGCTTCGACCCCGACCGCTGGCTGGACGGCGAGAACCCCGTGTTCCTGCCCTTCGGCGCCGGCCCGCGCTTCTGCCCGGGGCGCAATCTCGCGTTCCTGGAGGCCAAGGCCGCGCTCGCGATGCTCGCGCGCAACTTCACCTGGAAGCTCGCCGGCCCGCCGCCGCGCGAGCGCTTCGGCTTCACCATGGGGCCGGCGGGGCTACGCGTCGCGCTGCGCCCGCGTATGGTGCCCGCGTCCAAACTTTGAGACCCGGAGGGCGTTGAGATGAAGGTGCGAGCGGCGGTGCTCGAGGAATTCGGTGCGCCCTTGGCGGTGCAGGAGATCGACCTGGCCGAGCCCAAGGCCGGCGAGGTGCTGGTTCGCCTGGTGGCCTGCGGGGTCTGCCACACGGACATGTATACGGCTTCAGGGGCGGATCCGTCGGGCTACGCGCCCGCTGTCCTCGGCCATGAGGGCGCCGGCGTCGTGGAGAAGCTCGGCGACGGCGTCAAGGATCTCAAGGTCGGCGACCACGTCGTCACGCTCTTCTCGCCGCAGTGCCGCGAATGCGTCCACTGCCTGAGCCCGCGGACGAACCTCTGCATGGCGATCCGGGCGGAGCAGAACCTCGGCCACCTGCCCGACGGGACGACCCGCTTCTCCCGCGACGGCGAGCCGATCCGCCACTTCATGGGCACGAGCACGTTCGCCGAGTACACCGTGATGCCGGAGATCGCGCTGGCCAAGGTCCCCGAGGAGGCGCCGCTGGACCGCTGCGCGCTGTTCGCCTGCGGCCTGTCCACCGGCTTGGGCGCGGCGCTGTACACGGCCAAGGTCGAGGCGGGCTCGACGTGCGTCGTCTTCGGCGCCGGCATGGTCGGCCTCGGCGCCGTCGCGGGCGCCCGCCTCTCCGGTGCCGAGCGGATCATCTGCGTCGATCTGTCCGAGGACCGGCTCGAGCTGGCCAAGGGCCAGGGCGCCACCGAAACATGGATCGGCGGCGAGGACACCGTCCAGCGCGTGCTCGACGAGACCGGCGGCTTCGGCGCCGACTACACCTTCGAGGCGACCGGCATCGTGTCCGTGATGCGCCAGGCGGTCGAGTCGGCGCGCATGGGCTGGGGCCTGTGCACCGTCGCGGGCGTGGCCGGCAAGGGGGAGACGCTGGACATCGTCCCGCGCTACCTGATCACCGGCCGCCGCGTCTGCGGCTCCTCCTTCGGTGGCGTCAAGGGCCGCGACCAGGTCCCGCAGCTCGTCCAGCGCTACCTCGACGGCGATCTCGACGTCGACCCGTTCATCTCGCACCGGATCACGCTCGACGAGGTCAACCACGGCTTCGAGCTGATGCACAACCAGGACGGCATCAGGAGCGTGATCGAGCTCTAAGCCGTCAGGCGGAATCGCGAGACCAGGCCCTGCAGCTCCTCGGCCGTCCCGTGCAGGCGCGCGGCCGAGGACGTGATCTCGGTCGATGACGCCGTCGTCTGCTGCGCCGCGGCGGAGACCTGCTCGCTCGCGGCGGTCGAGCGCTCGGCGACGCCCGCGACCTCGTTGAGGTCGCTGCGCAGCGTTTCGGTCCCCGCCGCGACCTCGCGAGCGGTGTCGGCGACCTCGCCGATGCGCACGTTCATCTTCTCGATCGCGGCGTCGATGCGCTCGAACGCGTGGCGGGTCAGCTCGACGGTGCCGGTGCCCTCCTCGGTCCGCGCGACGCCGTCGGACACGATCGCGACGACGGCGCGGGTCTCGGACTGGATCTCGGCGATCAGCCCGGCGATCTCGCGCGCCGCGCCACCCGCGTTCTCGGCCAGCCGGCGCACCTCGTCGGCGACGACGGCGAAGCCCTTGCCGTTCTCGCCCGCGCGAGCGGCCTCGATCGCGGCGTTGAGCGCGAGCAGGTTCGTCTGCTCGGCGATCTCGGTGATGCGCTGGACGATCGAGCCGATCTGGCCCGACTTGCCCTCGAGCTCGGTCATCGCCAGCGAGGCCGAGCGGGAGGAGTCGCGGACGGCGTTCATCGCTGTCGTGGCCTCGATGACGGCCGCAACGCCCTCGCGGGCGAGCTCATGGGCCTCCTGGGCCGCGTCGGCCGACTGCCGTGCCGCCTCCGCGGAGGCATCGACGGCCCGCGACATCTCGGCGGCGGACTCGTTCGCGCTCGACACCATGCGCAGCTGCGCCTCGGCGCCGGACGTGATCTCGGCCATCGCGCCGGCGATCTCGGCGACCGCGCGCCCGGATTCGTCGGAGGTTCGTGTGACGACGTCGGAGGACGTGCTGACCGTGCCGGCGGTCGCGACGACCTCGCCGATCATCGCGCGCAGGTTCAGGGTCATCCCGCGCAGCGCGTGACCGAGCGCGTCGCGGTCGGACTTGGGCTCGACGTCGGCGGTCAGGTCGCCGTCGGCGATGCGCTGCGCCGCGAGCTCCATCTCGCGCAGGTAGGCGACCATGTCCTCAAAGGCCTCGGCGGTCGCGCCGAGTTCGCCGCCCACGCCGACGTTGACGTCCTGGTCGAGGTCACCGGCCGAGATCCCACCGGCCGCCGCCAGGAGGCGGCGAGCGGCGCGCACCAGCGGCTGTGCCATCGCGAAGCTCACGAGCGCGGCCAGCAGCGCCGCGAGCGCCAGCAGGATGACGACGAGGCGCTTGCCCCGCGCCGCGGTCGCGCTCGCGTCCTTGGCGATGCGATCGGTGATCTTCTGCTCGTCCGTGACCAGCGCGTCGTTGGACGCATCGGCTTGCTCGATCAGCGCTTCGACGCCCTCGATGATCTTCGCGCCCTCCGCCGAGAGCGGCGTTCCGACGTGCACCAGGGCGAACGCGCGCTCGCGCTCGCTCTGGATCCGCCGCATCAGCGCGGCCTGCTTCTCCGCATCGGCGCGAAGCGCGGGCGTCCGGGCTCCGCGAGCGAACGCGTCGAAGCCGTCCGCCGATTCCTTCATGACGTCCGCGGCCTCCGCGCGGTTGTCGTCGAATTCCTTCTGGGTCGGCGACTGCAACGCGAGGTTCTGGAAGCGATCGCCCTCGAACTGGCGCGAGTTGGAGTCGCGCAGGATCTCGACGGCCGTCGTCTCCGCGGCGGACTGCGTCGCCATCTCGGCGGAAGCGCTGAGCTGGCGGATGCTGGTCACGCCGAGGATGGCGGTGAGGATGAGGACGACGGCGGGGGCGACGAGCAGCTGGGCTCGGATGCCGAGACGTGAGGTGAGGGCGGACATGGTCGCCCTCTGTCATCGGCCCGACAACCGACCCCTGAACCGCTTAGCCCCGCAGTACCGGTTTCGCTCTCATAATGGCGCTAGCGACTTGCGGCGTCGATCACGGTGGCGCGCGCCTTGTGGTCGCGCTCGTACGCGATCACCTCGCGCGCCTTCGCGGCGTCCGCGGCGCGCAGCGCCGACGTGACCTCATCGGCGGTCTGCTCGTCATAGCCCGACCACGGCTCGTCGCCGGTGAGCTTGGCGATCCGGTCGATGATCGTCGCGCGATTGGCGTGCTTGGCCTCGTAGGCGCCGATGAAGCGCAGCTCGCGCTGGCTCATCCCGTTCAGCTTGGACGCGATCGCGTCGGCGGTCTGCTTGTCGTAGTCGGTGATCGGCAGGTCGTCCTCGGTGGCGAACGCGCCGGTCACGGCACCTTCGGCGGCGGCGACTCCGGGGACCTTGCGGGCCTTGTCGGCGAGGCTCATGCGTTCGCCGTCTCGCGCTCGGCGGCGTTGAGCACGCCCGCGCGGTTCTTGTGGGTGCGCTCGTACGTCACGACCTGCTTGGCGCGCTCGTCGTCGCCCTCGGAGAGGACGGACTGGACCTCGGAGACGGTGAGCTCGTCGTAGCCCGTCCACGGCTCGTCGCCGCGCAGCGAGGTGATCCGGCTCAGGACCGTCGTGCGGTTGTCGTGGCGGCGCTCGTAGGAGTCGACCTTCGCCAGATCGATCTGGGAGAGCTCCGGGAGCCGCGACGTGATCTCGTCGGCGGTGAGCTTGTCGTAGCGCGCGATCGCGAGGTCGTCCTCGGACGCGACGGCGCCCTTGACCTGACCCTCGACCTGGGCGACGCCCGGGACCTTGCGGGTCTGGCGGGCGGCGCGCTTGGTCGCGGCCGACGTCTTGCGAGCGGCGTCCTTGGTCGCGGTGGCGGCGTCACGGACGGCTTCGCCGGCGCCGGTGGTGGCGAGGTCGTAGGACGGCTTGCCGTCGACGTCGGCGCGCACGACGGCGTCGGTCAGCTTGGGCAGCTCGCGCAGGACGCGGGCGAGCATCTTCTCCTCGTCGGCGCGGATCGACGCGGCCAGCTTGGCCGTCTGGTCGTCGCCGACAGCCGTCGCCAGGCGCTCGATCGCCGTGTAGGTGGCGATCTCCAGCGCTTCGCTGGCGGCGGCGTCCTTGGCGTTCTTGAGCACCTTCTCCTCGCCGCCGGAGCCGCGCAGGAGGTCGAACGGCGTCTTGCCGAGCGCGAGCAGCTGCCCGAGGGCGCCACCGGCGAAGCCGACAGCCGCCAGCAGCGGGTTCTGCCCGTTGCCGAGCGCCTCCAGGCGGCGCGCCACGCGATCGGCGTGATCGTGGGTCTCGACGAGGTGCGACTCCAGCGCGGAGCGGTAGGACCCGCGCGGGGTCATCGCGATCTGCGCCTGGAGCACGCGGGTGAGGCTCAGCTCGGTGGCGTGCGCCTCATTGAGGTACTGCAGGACCTTCTGCTTGGACGAGCTCATGGCTTCGTCCTCCAATCTCTGAACTGCGAGGTGTCCGGGGCGAGAGACGCGGCAGGGGGCTGGGCGGTGCGTCTCTGTCTCTCGGCTCTACCCACCGGCGCGCGCAAACAAGCGTTCGCGCCTGTGACAGGGCGCACACACGGTCGGGCCGAACTCGCGTTCGTATTACTGGGCGCGCGCGGCGGCGCGGATGACCTGGGCGCGTGAGCGGTGCTCGCGCTCGTAGTCCACGACGAAGCGCACGGTGTCCGGGTCGGCGGAGGCGATCACCTCGGCGATCGTGGCGCCGTCCTGCTCGTCGTAGCCCTCCCAGGGCTCGTCGGAGGTCAGCTCCGCGATCCGGTCCAGGACGACCTGGCGGTTCTCCCGCGCGAGCTCGTACTCGCGGACCTGGCGCAGCTCGCGCTGCGTCAGCGCCGACAGCTTCGCGGCGATCGCGCCCGCGTTCTGGCGGTCGTAGTTCTGCAGGGGAAGCGTGTCTTCGCGATACGGCATGGGAACAGTCCTGTTATCGGCGGTCTCGCCTCGCTTACCCAGAACATGTCCGTACACGAACACTCATAGATTGCGGTGCATCACAGCCCGGCGAGCAATTCGCGCACCGCCGGTGCGTCGAGCGGGTCGAGTGGCGGGCGCAGATTGGCCCAGAGCGCGTCGCCGGTCTGCTCGCGGACGATCGCCTTCAGCGCGGGGATGACCGGGAAGCGCTCCAGGTAGCGCCGGCGCTCGGTCAGGCGCGTCTGGGCGGCCTCGGCGTCCTCGCCCGCGGCGTGGAGGTCGTAGACCTCGCGCGCCAGGTTCGCGGTCACATTGACCGTGGCCGAGATCGTGCCGGCGCCGCCCCAGCGCAGCGTGTCCAGCAGCAGCGCCTCGGTGCCGGCGAAGACGGCCAGCTGCGGGAACTCGGCACAGAGGCGCTCGATGCGCGCCGCGTCGCCCGCGGAGTCCTTCGTCCCGGCGACGATGCCCGGATAGGCGTCGAGCAGCCGGCCGATCAGCTCCGGCGAGAAGCCGACGATCATCTGCGGCGGGATGTGGTAGAGGAACAGGCGGAGGCGGTCGTCGCCGACGCGCTCGATCAGCTCGGCGAAGAAGCGGAACAGGCCGTCATCGGAGACGCCCTTGTAGTAGAAGGGCGGCAGGGCGAGGACCCCCGGCGTGCCGAGGGCGAGCGCCGCGCGCGAGAGCTCGACCGCGTCGGGCAGCGCGCACGCGCCGGTACCGGGGAGCAGCAGCTCGGCTTCGATGCCAGCGGCGACCAGCGCCTCCCACGCCTCGATCCGCTCGCCGACGGAGAGCGAATTGGCCTCTCCGGTGGTGCCGAAGATGCCGAGCCCGTGGCAGCCCGCGTCGAGCAGCCGGCGACAGTGCTGCGCGAAGGCCGCGCGATCGATCGCGAGATCGTCGCGCATCGGCGTGAGCACCGCTGCGAAGACGCCCTTCATACGACGAGCCCGTGCCGCACGGTGTTCTCGGTGATCACCGTCGGCTCGACGAACTGCAGCAGGTACGCGGGCCCGCCGGCCTTCGTGCCGGTGCCGGAGAGCCGGTTGCCGCCGAACGGCTGCCGCCCGACCATCGCCCCCGTGATCTCGCGATTGACGTAGAGGTTGCCGACCGGGGTCCGGTCGGCCACGTAGTCGACCGTGCGCGGGGAGCGGGAGAAGAGCCCGCCCGTGAGCCCGTACGGAGACGCGTCGACGCGGTCGCAGGCCTCCTCGATCGTCTTCACCCGCTCGACGGCCAGCAGCGGCCCGAAGATCTCCTCCTGCAGGACCGGCGAGTCCGCGGGCAGGTCCGTCGCCAGCGTCGGGGTCGCGAAGTAGCCGCGGTCCGGGACCTCGGCCGCGCGCGCCGCGATCCGGCCGGACGCCTCCGCCGTCGCGGCGTAGCGGGCGACCCGCTCCTGCGCCTCGAGCTCGATCACGGGCGGGACGTCGATCTCGGGGTCTGACGCCTGCCCGACGTGCAGCACCTCGATCGCGCCCGCGAGCCGCTCGACCAGCGCGTCGTGGATCGCCTCGTGGGCGAGCACCCGCGCGGCGGCGGAGCACTTCTGGCCCGCGTAGTTGAAGGCGGACTTCACCAGCGCGGGCACGACGTCGTCGAGGTCGGCGTCGGAGTCCACGATCACGCAGTTCTTGCCGCCCATCTCCGCGACGACGCGCTTGAGGTGCTTCTGGCCGGGCGCCTGCTCCACGGCGCGGCGGACGATCTCCAGCCCGACCGGCCCGGAGCCGGTGAACGCGATCGTGTGCACCCGCGGGTCGCCGACGAGCGCCGCGCCCACCGGACCCTCGCCCGGGAGCAACGCGAGCGCCGACGCGGGCAGGCCGGACTCGCGCAGGGCGCGCACGAGCATGAAGGCGCACGCGGGCGCCTGCTCGGCGGGCTTGAGCACGACCGCGTTGCCGGTCGCCAGGCCGGCGGACACCATCCCGAGCGGGATCGCGACCGGGAAGTTCCAGGGCGAGATGACGGCCACGACCCCGCGCGGGTTCCAGCGCAGCTCGTTGCGCTCGCCGGGCGGCTGGAGCAGCTCGGCGTCGAACGCGGGGTGCTCGGCGAGGGCGATCGCGGCGCGCGCGTAGTACTCGAGGAAGTCGATCGCCTCGCAGACGTCGGCGTCCGCCTCGCGCCACGGCTTCGCGGTCTCGCGGACCTCCAGCGCGGCCACCTCGAGCCGTCGGGCGCGCAACCACGCGGCGGCGCGGATCAGCACCTCGGCACGCTGCGCAGCGGGCACGTGCCGCCACTCGCTGCGGCCCGCGAGGTCCAGCGCGTGGTCGACGTCGGCCTGCGTGGCGACCGCGGACTGCGCCACGAGCCGCTCGGGGTCGCCTGGGTCGAGGGACTGCAGCGCGCCGCCCTGGCGCGTGTCCTCGCCCACCCACACCGGGACCTGCACGACGGGTTCGTCGTCGAACGCCTCCAGGGCGCCCTTCAGCTGCGCGCGAATGGGCGCCCGCCGCAGCTCGAGGATCGGCTCGTTCTTGAACGGCGTCAGGGACACACGCGACATCATGCCGAGGCGCGGCGAGGCACGGTCCCGCCCGGGCGCGCCAGCAGCACCTCGAGCGGAACGCCGCGGGCCTGCTCGTACAGGAAGGACTCGTTGGAGGTGTTCTCCAGCAGGCGGCGGACGAGGTACGCCATCCCCGCCACGAGGTCGCCCACGGGGCAATACGTGCGGACGCGCAGGCCCTGCGCGGCGATCGCGGCCTGCAGCGGATCGCCCAACCCGCGCAGCACCTGCAGCTCGAGGTCGGAATCGGCGCCGCCCTGAAGCCGGTTGTAGGCGATCGCATGAGCGACGCTGCGCAGGTTGTGCGAGGCGATCGCCACGCGGACCTTCGGCCGCGCGTCGAGCAGCCGGCGGGTGAGCAGCTCGAAGTTGGCGTCGGTGTCCGCCTTGACCTCGAAGACCGGGGTGGACCAGCCGTGCTGCGCGGCCTGGACGAGCTCGTGGTCCCAGTAGGCGCCCTTCACCAGCCGGATCGTCAGCGGTTGCGCGCGCCCCGCGCCCGGTCCGTCGAGCCAGGTGAGGATCGTGTCCAGGGTGTCCGGCGAGTCGCGCAGGTAGCCCTGGAGCACCAGCCCGGCGCTCGGCCCCGCCTGGAACTCCGGCTCGGCCAGCAGCTCGAGGATCAGCTCGAGGACCGCGTCGCGCGAGTCCATCGACTCCATGTCGATGTGCAGATGCGCGCCGCGTTCGTGCGCCCGCCGCAACAGGGGCCGGAGCCGGTCGGCCGCGTCGCGCTTGCCGCGCTCCGGCGCGTCCGGGCGCAGGAGCGGTGTCAGCGCGCTCACCTTCACCGACAGGTTGGCCCGCGGCACCGGACCCGCGGAGTCGCGTTCGAGCTGCTCGCGCGCCGGCCATTTCGATGCCGCGCTCGCGATCGTGTCCAGCGCTTCGGCGCACCGGTCCGCGTAGCGCTGCGCCTCGCCCTGCGTGACCGTCGCCTCGCCGAGCAGGTCGACGGACGACGCCACGCCGTCCTTCCACAGCTCACGCAGGTCGCCCAGTGCGGCCTTGGGGTCCTCACCCACGATGAAGCGATGCGCCATGTGCTTGACGCCCGACGCGGCCGCCATGCCCAGTGCGCGCCGGCCCGCCTTGGAGTTGCCCATCTTCAACGCCACCCCGACGGGCGGCGGCGGCTCGTCCACGTCCTCCAGGAACGCCGTCAGGTGGCGCGCCAGGTCGTCGAGGTTGCGACACGCGGGCACGACGTCGACGAACCGGAACAGCGCGGCCTTGAGCTCCGCGTCCGAGGAGGCGAGGTCCATCGCCTTGTCGTCGAGCGCCTTGAGCGGGTTGCGCGTGGTCGGCAGGGCGGCCGCGAGCCGGCGGCCCACCTCGAACAGCTCGCGTTCGACCGCCGCGTCGTCGACCATAGGCTGCACAGCGTATTCCGCCGGTACCCTGGCGCCCATGAACCGCGAGGTGGGGCTGCTGAGCGTCGTGGCGCCGATGTATGAGGAGGAGGACACGGTCGACCCGTTCGTCGAACGGGTCGAAGCCGCCCTGGGCGACCTCGACTACGAGCTGATCCTGGTCAACGACGGCTCCAAGGACCGCACGCGCGACGCGATGGCGGCCGCCGCGGCCCGCGACCCGCGGATCAAGATCGTCTCGCTGGCCCGTAACTTCGGCCACCAGCCGGCGCTCACGGCGGGCCTGGAGCACGCGACCGGCGACGTGATCGTGATGATCGACGGCGACCTTCAGGACCCACCCGAGGTCATCCCAGAGATGCTCGCGCGCTGGCGCGAGGGGATCGACGTCGTCTACGCGGTCCGGCAGCAGCGCCTGGGGGAGACGGCGTTCAAGCGCATCACGGCCCGCGGGTTCTACAAGACCTTCCGGCGCCTCACCGGCCTCGACCTCGCGGTCGAGTCCGGCGACTTCCGGCTGATGGACCGCAAGGCGCTCAACGCACTGCTGGCGATGCCCGAGCGCAACCGCTTCCTGCGCGGGATGACCGTCTGGATCGGGTTCTCGCAGATGGCCGTGCCGTTCGTGCGCCAGGAGCGCCACGCGGGCGTCACCAAGTACCCGCTGCGCAAGATGCTGCGGTTCAGCTTTGACGCGATCACCTCCTTCAGCAGCCGGCCGCTGCAGTGGGCGACGTTCCTGGGCTTCTTCTTCAGCCTGGTCGCGTTCCTCGCGATCCCGCTGACCGTCATCGCCCGCTACGCGAACATCTTCGAGCGCGGCGTGCCGACCACGATCATCGTCGTCCTGCTGCTCGGCGGCATCCAGCTGATCACGCTCGGGATCATCGGCGAGTACGTCGGACGCATCTACGACGAGGTCAAGCACCGCCCGCTGTACGTCGTCGGCGAGCGCATCAACTTCAAGGAGCCCGCGGACCGATGAGGATCGCCGTGTTGGGGGCCGGGGTCGCCGGCCTCGTCGCTGCCATGCGCCTGACCGAGGCCGGCCATACGGTCGACGTTTACGAGCGCTGGCCTGGCCTGGGCGGCCAGGCGGCGACGCTCGACGTCGGCCAGGGGCACCTGCTCGAGCGCTACTACCACCACCTCTTCTCCACCGACCGCCACATCGCCGCGCTCTACGACGAGCTCGGGATGCAGGACGAGCTGGAGTGGATCTCTTCGAGCGTGGCCTACTTCACGCAAGGCCGCCAGTGGCCGTTCGTGACCCCGATGGACCTGCTGCGCTTCAAGCCGCTGCCGCCGTTGGCGCGCGTCCGGCTCGGCGCCGCGGTGCTGGCGATCCAGCGCGGCCCGGGCAACCCCGCGCCGTTCGAGCGGATCACGGCGCGCAAGTGGATCGAGCGCTACATGGGCCGCGACGCCTACCGCGCGCTCTGGGGCCCGCTGCTTCGCGGGAAGTTCGGCGAGCGCGCCGACGACGTCGCGATGGTCTGGCTGCAGAACAAGTTCCGGCTGCGCCGCGGCGACGACGCGGCCGAGGAGAAGCTCGGCTACCCGAAGCACTCGTGGGAGCTGCTCTTCAACGCCTTGCGGGACAAGATCGAGGCCGGCGGCGGGCGGGTGCTGATCGACCGCCCCGCGGCCAAGGTCGAGCCCGGTTTCGTGATCACCCCGGGCGCGCCGCACTCGTTCCGCAAGGGCCATGACCCGCGCGACTTCGAGACGCTCGAGCCGGAGCGCTATGAGGCCGTCCTGGCCACCGTGCCCAGCGACGTCTTCGAGCAGCTCGCGGCGCCTGGGCTGGTCCCCGAGGCCTACCTCGCGAAGCTGCGCGGGATCGAGTACTTCACCGCGCTCTGCCTGCTGATCGAGCTCGACCGCCGGTTCTCGCCCTACTACTGGACCAACATCGGCGACGACGCACTGCCCTTCGTCGGGCTGATCGAGCACACCAACCTGATCGAGCCGGCGCGCTACGGCGGCCGCCGTTTCCTGTACGTCGCCAACTACCTGCCGCGCGGCCATGAGCTGCTCGACCTCGACCCCGAAACCCTGCTGGAGCGCTACACACCGGGACTCAGGGCAGTGAACGGCGAGTTCGAACGCGCCTGGATCAAACAGCTTTGGCTGCACCGCGAGCCGGCGGCTCAGCCGATCGTCACCGTCGGCTACCGCGACAAGATCCCGGCGATGCAGACGCCCACGCGCGGCTTGGTTCTGGCGAATACCACGCAGATCTTCCCGGAGGACCGCGGGACGAACTACGCGGTCCGCGAAGGGAACGAGGCAGCCGAGGCGATGTTGGGGTGGCTCCCCTAACGAAAAGTTCGGTTTATCCCCCTGGAGAAGCGGGCAGCGCCTGCCGATACTTGGGGACATGACCTCCCCGGACTCCAACTGGCTCTCCCGAGCTCTTGGTCGGAACAAGCGTCCGGCTGACGATGATCTCCACCACTGCGCAGCGTGCGGCAAGGATTACGTCAACCCCGTCAACTGGGAGCCGGTCACGCCGGAGGCCTGGTGGATGCAGCTGCGTTGCGGTGAATGCGAGACCTATCGCGAGGTCACGGTCACGAACAAGGTCGCCGAGCGCTTCGACGTCGAGCTCGACCGTCGCGCCGACCTGATCCACCGCGCCCTGCACAAGCTCGATCGCGAGCGCATGGTGCAGCAGGTGGAGACGATGATCGGCGCGCTGCGGCACGGGCTCATCGAGCCGGCCGACTTCGCCCGGCCTGCCTAGATCTCGAGGCGCTGATCCTCCAGGTCGAGCTCGCGCTCGATCCGGTGCATGACCTCGTTTGAGATCGTGCCCTGATTGCGCAGTCGCACCACCTCGACGCGCTGCGCCTCCAACACCTCGCGCAGGACCGTCTGGTAGCTGAACGATCGGTCCTCATAGCCGTCGTCCTCGATCTTTCCCGCTCGCGCGGCGAGGCGGCGCTTGCGGTACTCGTACTGGGCCTGCATCCGGTCGAGCGTGTCGTCGCGGGTCCACTCCTCGGCCTTGAGCTCCTCGATCCGCGCCAGCGCGGCCTTGGTCGCGACCAGCCGCGCCTTGAGCTCCTCGTGTGACTCCTGCGTGCCGTCGTCGATCACGCCGAGCCAGCGGATCAGCGGCGCCAGCGTGAGGCCCTGCAGCACGAGCGTCACGAAGATCACCGCGAAGGTGAGGAAGATCAGCAGGTCGCGCTGCTCGAAGTCCAGCGGGAGCGCGAGCGCGACCGCCAGCGACACCGCCCCGCGCATCCCCGCCCAGCCGCCGATCACCCGCAGCTGCCACGTCGACCGCCGCGCCCGCACCGACTCGCGCCGGTCCACCGCGCGGATGAGGAACACGACGGTCTGCTGCCAGACCATCCGCGTGATCACGACCGCGGCGCTGATCGCCGCCGCGTAGCCGAGGAGCGTCGTCCAGTGGGTGCCGTCGAGCCCGTCGAGGACCACGGGCAGCTGCAATCCGACCAGCACGAACAGGATCGCGTTGAGCAGGAACTGCAACAGCTCCCACATGCCGAAGCCCTGGATGCGGGTCGCGGGGGACGCGATCCGCGGCGCCTGCCAGCCGACGTAGCACCCGACCGTGACCGCGGCCAGGACGGCGGAGACGTCGAGGTGCTCGGCGGGCACGTACGCCGCATAGGCCGACAGCAGGCCGATCGTGTTCTCCACCAGCGGGTCGTCGAGCTTGGAGCGCACCCACGCGATCACCCACCCGACGATCAGGCCGATCGCGATCCCGCCGGCGGCCTTCCAGACGAAGTCCCAGGTCGCGTCGAGCAGCGAGAACCCCGCACCGGCCGCGGCCGCGAGCGCGATCCGGTAGGCCACGAGCGCCGTCGCGTCGTTGACCAGCGACTCGCCCTCGAGCACGGTCACCAGCGTTCGCGGCACGCCCAGGCGCCGCAGGATCGCCGTGGCCGCCACGGGGTCCGTCGGCCCGACGATCGCGCCCAGCGCGAACGCTGCGGGCCACGAGAGCCCGTCGATCAGCGTGTGCGCGACCCACGCGACCACCAGCACCGTGGCGATGACCAACCCGATCGACAGCAGCGCGATCGGCCGCAGGTTCGTCCGTAGCTCGCGCAGGTTCGCGAAGAACGCCCCCGTGTACAGCAGCGGGGGCAGGAAGAGCACGAGCACGAGGTCGGGATCGAGCTGCACGTCGGGCAGCCCGGGGACGAAACCGAGGATCGCCCCGCCGATCACCAGCACGATCGGGTACGGGACGTTGATCGCGCGGGCCGCGGCGGCCAGGACCACCACCGAGACGAACAGCGCGACGATGACTACTTCGACGCCATCCACCGCACGACGCCTTCGTCGGCGACCTCGCTCACCTCGCCGCGCTCGGCGAGCAGGTCGACGTGCCCGAGCACCTCGCAGAGCGTGAGGTAGGCCTGCGTGACGGCGACGTTGCCCCAGATCGCCTGCGCGATCTCGTGCGCCGTGCGCGGCCGCTCGGCGATCAGGCCTGCGATCTTGCGGGCGCGGCGCTCGTGCATCTCGAAGCGCTCGGCGATCAGCGCCGCGTGGTCGCCGAACGGCTCGCCGTGGCCGGGCAGCACGGTCGCGACGTCCATCGCCGCCGTGGCGCGCAGCGACTCCATGTACATCAGCAGCGCCCGCGGGCGCTCGCCGCCCGGCTCTCCCGACCGCCCGCCCAGTGCGAGCGCGATCAGCGGGTTCGACGAGATCGCCTTGATCAGGTGGTCGCCGGCGAGCAGGTCGCCGCTGGCCGCGTCGAAGAAGATCGTGTCCGAGGGCGAGTGGCCCGGCCGGTGGAGCACCTGGAAGCTGCGCGTGGCGAACTCCAGCTCGCCGCCGTCGTGCAGGCGCCGCGTGACCGGCGCGCTCCCGCCCCACCCGCGGTAGGCGCGCGACATCGCGGCGAGCGCGGTGACCATCTCCGGCGCGATCCCATGCCGCAGCATCAGCGCCTGCGCGAGCTCGTCGTTGCGGTCCGCATAGCCCGCGAAGTCCTCGACGACCGGCGCGAAGAGGTCGAGTGCGCACACGTCGGCGCCTGAGCGCTCGGCCAGCACGCCGACAAGGCCGACGTGGTCGGTGTGCTGGTGGGTGATCACGATCCGCTCGAGGTCCTCGACCTTGCGGCCGTGCTCGGCCAGCGCGCTTTCCAGCGCGACCAGCGAGTCGCCGGAGTTCGGGCCGACGTCGACCAGCGTCAGCGGGTCGTCGTCGACCAGGTAGGCGTTGACCGGGCCGACCCGGAACGGCGTCGGGATCGGCAGCCGGTGGATCACGACCGGATCAGCGCCAGCAGCTCATCGCGCCGCCGTTCCATGTCCGCTTGGGAGATCAGGCTCTCGAGGTTCAGGCGCAGCAACGGCTCGGTGTTGGACGGGCGCACGTTGAAGTGCCAGTCCGCGTAGTCGACCGAGACGCCGTCGAGCTCGGTGATCTCGGCGTCGGCGAACGTCGCCTTGATCTCCTCGATCTTCCCCTGCTGGTCGGAGACGGTGGAGTTGATCTCGCCGGAGATGAAGTAGGTCGAGCGCAGGTCCGATAGCAGCGCGGCGAGCGTCGTCTCGCGCTTGGAGAGCAGTTCGAGGATCAGCAACGCCGGGATCGTGCCCGAATCCGCGTTGTAGAACGCCTTGAAGTAGTAGTGGCCGGAGACCTCGCCGCCGAACTCGCCGCCCTCGTCGCGCATGCGGGTCTTGAAGAACGCGTGGCCGACGCGGTTGACCAGCGCGCGGCCGCCGAGGCGGGTGATCGTGTCCGGCACCGCCCGCGAGGCGCGGACGTCGTAGAGGATGTCGGCGCCGGGGGTCTTCTCCAGCACCGAGGACGCGAGCAGCGCGGTCAGGAAGTCGCCGGGGACGAACTCGCCCTCGCCGTCGAAGAAGAAGCAGCGGTCGGCGTCGCCGTCCCAGGCGATGCCGAGGTCGGCTCCCTCCTCGATCACCTTGCGGACGATGAACTCGCGGTTCTCGGGCAGCAGCGGGTTCGGCTCGTGGCCGGGGAACTCGCCGTCCGGGACCCAGTAGGTCTCGACCAGCTCGAGCGGGAGCGTCTTCAGGATCGGCCCGATCATCGGCCCGGCCATGCCGTTGCCGCCGTCGAGGACGACCTTCAGCGGCCGGACGGCGCTCGTGTCGATGACCTTCAGCGCCTCGCGCTGGAACGCCTCATAGATGTCGACCTCCTCGTAGGAGCCGCCGCCGGGGGCTTCGCCGAGGCCGTTCTCGATGTGGGCGCGGATCTCCTGCAGTCCGCGATCGCCGGACAGCGCCACGCTTCCGCGCTCGACCATCTTGGCGCCCGTGTAGGCCTTCGGGTTGTGGCTGGCGGTGCACATCAGGCCGCCGTCGAGGTCACGCGAGCCGACGAGCCAGTAGACCATCTCGGTGCCGACCTGGCCGGCGTCGACGACGTGGGCGCCCTCGGCGACCATGCCGTCGCGGTAGCGCTCCGACAGCTCCGGCGCCGACAGGCGCATGTCGCGCCCCAGGCCGATCCGGAGCTCGCCGGTGGGCTTGCCGGACAGGTCGGAGAGCGCTCGCGTGAGGCCGCGCCCGATCGCCTCCGCGGTGTCGCCGTCGATGTCGTCCCCATAGATGCCGCGGACGTCGTAGGCCTTGAAGATCTTCGCGAGGTCGGTCACGGGCATGGCGCCGCAGGATAATCACCGGGGGGCTGCCGCCCCCCGGAACCCCCCGCTTATCAGAGGCGCTTGCCGAACCAGTGGTGGGCGTAGGGCTCGTCGTTGAAGGGCGCGACCTCCTCGTAGCCCGCGGCGCGGTAGAGCCCGATCGCCTCCGTGAGGCTGCGGTTGGTCTCCAGGCGGGCGGTGCCGGTCTCCGAATAGCGCTCGAGCTCGCTCAGCATCCGCCGCCCGAGACCGAGCCCACGGGCCGCGGGGGAGACCCACATGCGCTTGATGTCGCCCGTCGCGGTCTTGATCGCGCCGCAGCCGACGGGCTCGCCGCGCAGGCGGGCGACGAGGAAGAGGGCGTCGTCGCTCGGCAGCGTCTTGGCGGCCTCGAAGCCGCCGTCGAAGCGCGCGTCGAGCTCCTCGTAGTACGCGGCGAGACAGCGCCGCGCGTCCGCGCTCGCCGGATCCTCGGCGGCGATCTGCACCAGCCCGGCGGTGAGCAGCCGCTCGACGGTCGCCATCGCCTCGACGAGCCGGTCGCGCTGCGCGGCACTCAAGGGGGCGAGCAGCGCCTGGGCGAGCTCGTCGCTCCAGCGGTCCAGGCTCGCGCGCTCGGCCCGGCCGGCCTCGGTCAGCGTGACCGCGCGGACGCGCTTGTCCTCGCCCGGCGCGGTCTCGACGAGCCCCTCACGCTGGAGCGAGGCGATCAGGCGGCTGAGGTAGCCGGAGTCGAGGCCGAGCCGCGTGCGGAGCGTGCGCAGGTCCGTGCCGTCGCCGATCTCCCACAGCACGCGATCGGCCCCGAGCGGGCGATTGGAGGCGAGATAGGAGTCCTGCAGGGCACCGATCCGCTCGGTGACGGTGCGATTGAAGGAACGGACAGACTCGATCTGCATATCTCTGACTATAGTCAGAGAACGGCGGTGATGATGTGCTGGAAGGTGATCAGCGTGCGGATGCCCGGGACTTTGAGCAGCGGCGGGGCGATGACGTCCAGGCGCGATCCGCGCGTGTAGATCCACCCGCGGCGCACGACGGTCTGCGGCGTCAGGCCGGCCTGTCGGAGGAGGTCGTTGGCGTCGCGCAACGTGAACCAGCGCAGGTGGGTGGCGTCGAAGATCCCCTCGGGCTTGCGCGGCCAGGACCCGCGGGCGAGGTGGGCGTAGGTGCTCCAGTGGGCGACGTTGGGGAGGCTCACGATCACCGTGGCGCCGGGTTCGAGCAGGGCGCTGTAGCGCTTCAGCGTGCCCCACGGGTCCTTGAGGTGCTCGAGGATGTCGGCCGCGATCAGGACGTCGAAGCGGCCGTCGGGAGCGGCGCTCTCCACGTCGGCGGTGAGCACCTGGTCCAGGCGGGTCGCGGCCTCGCGCGCGTAGTCGGGCTCGAGCTCGACGCCGACGACCTCGACGGCCTGGCGCTGCTTGAGCGCGGCGCCGGTCGTGCCGGTCGCGCATCCGAGATCGAGCACGCGCCGGGCGCTGCGCGGAACGTGCTCGAGGATCTCCGGCCGGGCGCGCTCGTAGGCCGCGGCGCGGGCGGCACGCTCTCCGGAACGCATTTCTCCCACAGAATATGTTGCGGAAGGTATGTAAGGAACCAAGAAGAGGCGACACATAGTCGATAGCTCCACGTCTGCACCATCGACGCCGGCCGAACTCCCACCTGCATACCGCCATCTCCCCATCTCTAGAGGACCGCGCCCTCCTCGCGCGATTCGCCGCGGGCGACGAGGAGTCGCTCGCGGTCATGTATGAACGCCACCGCCCCGCCTTGCGCCGCCAGGCTGCGCGGATCCTGTACGCCTCCGGGCACGAGACCGACGACGTGCTGCAGGACGTGTTCCTGCGCGTGCACACGGCACTGCGCGCGGGGGTGGTGCCACTCGAGCCGCGCGCGTGGCTGCTGCGGCTCGTGCACAACGCGTGCGTGGACGAGCTGCGCCGCGGGCGCACCCGCCCCGTCGGCGACGTCGAGCTCGACGGCGTCCCCGCCCTGAGCGCGCAGCTGCCCGACGAGCTCGCCCGCCGGGCCGAGGCCCGCGCCCTGCTGGGCGACATCCACCGGCTGCCCGACCGCCAGCGTTCGGTGCTGGTGATGAGCGCAATCGACGGGCTCTCGCACGAGGAGGTCGCGGGGCGGCTGCAGACGACGGTCGAGACGACCCGCTCGCTGCTCGCCCGGGCGCGCGAGAACCTGCGCCGTACCGCGGCCGCGCGCGAGACCGCCTGCACGTCGGTGTGCTCGGCGCTGGACGAGGCCGCCTCGGCCGGGGTGCGGGCGAGCGAGATCGCGCGCCGGCACCTGTGGTCCTGCTCGGACTGCCGCGCCTACCAGCGCGACCTGCGCACGACCCCGTCGCGCCTGCGCCGGCTGGCGGGGTGGAGTCCGTGGGGCGTCGTCGCGCAACTGCTCGGCGGCGGCGGGCTCGCGGGCGTGCAGAAGGTCGCGGTGGGCGCGTGCTGCGCGCTCGTCGTGGGCGGCGGCGCGGTCGCCGTGCCCGAGCTGGCGGTGCATGAGCGCCGCGTGCCGCAGCTCGCGTCCGTCGATCCGGAGATCGTCGTCCAGGCCGCGCGCCCGACGTCCCACAAGCGCGAGCCCGCGCCGAAGACTGCGGCCGCCGACGCGCCCCACTTCGTGGTGGCGGCCGCGTCGACCCCGACGGCGACGGCGAGGACGAAGGTCAAGCACGCGCGTCCGGCCAAGCGCCCGATCGCGCACAGCGCGATCTTCACCCTGTCCGAGACCCGGCGGCTCCGCTACGCGATGCGTGCGTTCGACCGGAGCAATCCCACACCGGCCGAGACACAGCGCATGCAGGCCCTGCTCGCGAAGTTCCGCAAGCAACCGAAGGGCAGCAGCCAGCGCGCGCTCGCCCTGTCGAAGCTCACGATCGCGGCGTACCACATCCCCAATCCCACCTCCCCGCCGCGCAAGGGGATCGTGCGGCCGGCGCCGACCGCGACGCCGGTCCCGACGGCCGCTCCGACCCCGGCCCCGACCGCGACCCCGGTCCCGACGGCCACGGCCACGCCGGAGCCGCCCGCTCCGACACCCACGCCGAGCGCCGCTCCGGTCGAGACGCCGACCGCGTCCCCGACCGCAACCGACACGCCGACCGCGACTCCCGCCGGCTGACACACCACCGAGCGTGCACTTCCTCGGCCTGAGCCCGAGGAAGTGCACGCTCGCGCGTCAGCCGACCAGTTGAACCGCGATCGCGCGCGCCTCGTCCACCGTCTTGGCGGGCGCGATCCTGGCCTTGATCGTGGTCCCGCTGGCCCGGATCGTCAGCGTCGGGCCCGGCTTGGGAGCGCTCGACTGCTTGCTCGGCCGGGGCTTGGTCGCGCTCTTTCCGCCCTCGACCACGACCACGTAGCCGGTCTGCTCGCTCTCGACGTGGAACCAGTCGACGTCACGCAGCGACATCCCGTCGGTGACGGCGCGCCGCTCGCCCCGCCGGTTGACGGCGGTGACCTTCGCGCGCGAGCCCCAGCTCGGGAAGATCGCCTCGATGACCTTCCCGCCGGCGCCGGTGACGCGCCATTCGGTCTCGATGAAGGTCGCCTCGAACCGGTGCGTCGTCTGGATCGCGATCCCGTTGGCACGTGCGGTGCCACGCACGCGCAGCATCTTGAAGGCGCCCGCGTAGGGGCGGTGCGGGAACGGCTGCGGGTTGTTGCCGATGCCGCGCGGCGCCTCGAGCAGCTCGAGCGGGTCGGTGCTTCCGCCCGCGACCGCGTGCTGGGAGGCCGCGATCATCTTGCCGCCGCTGCGCACCACGACCCCGAAGGACGCGGGCGGGCGCCCGCCGACCCCGCCGGCGACGTCCTGCTGGCCGTCGAAGAGCCGGGCGATGTCGACCCCGCCGTACGGGAACGCATCGCGCGAGACGGCGACGATCGCGGTGTTGTAGGTGGGCGTGGTGATCGCCAGCCGGCCGACGTCGGGGTCGTAGGCGTACAGCGGCGGCGGCTCCTCGCTGCGTGCCTTGCCCAGCCCGTAGAGCACCGCCTGCGCGGCATTGGCCTGCACGCGCGCCGCGGCGAGCACCTGCGAGGCCTCGTCGTCGTCGATCGACGGCACCGAGAACGCGTTGGCGGGCGGGAGGCCGCGGTCGCGCTGCGTCCAGCGGTCGAAGAGCTCGAAGCCGCGGTCGAGCAGGTGCTTGGCCCACGACTGGTTGGGGGCGAGCTCCGGGCAGACCGCGATGCCCAGCAGCGCCGCCTGGGAGAGCCCGAGCTTCTTGCCCTGGTGCCAGCGCTTGAACCCGAGCCCGGTGTCCCAGTTCAGGTATCCGGCGTGGGTCCAGTAGCCCGACAAGACGCGCTCCGACCACGCGCGCACGACCTCGGCGCGCGCGGAGTCAAGCGGCGGCATCCCGGCGTCGCGCGCCTGCTTGTAGGCGACGAGGAACCCGAGGACGATGTTCGCGTACTCGGCGCTGTCCAGGTTGTACTTATGCCGCTCCACCGCGCCCGGGAGGTAGTGGAAGCGGTACCCGCCGCCGAGGTTTGAGACCGTCGCGCCGGCCATCGGCTTGCGCACACCGTCCACGAAGCGCCGGACCTGCTCGAGCAGCTGGTTCTGCAGGTCCTTGCGGTCGCCGCCCACGGTCGCGGCAGCGACATACATCCGCGTGTACCAGTTGATCTGGTTCAGCCGCAGCGTCGGCCACTTCCAGAAGCTGCCCTTGGTGGTGCTGATGATGCGGTCGGCGATCAGGTCCGCGGTGGCCTGGTCGAGGCCGAGCGCGTCGCGCGCCTGCCACGCGATCATCAGCGGCCAGGCGATCTCGGTGTCGACCACGAGGTGCTGGATCCCGCCGCCCGCGATCCCGTCGCGCCAGCCCGGCTTGTGGCCCTGGCTGCTGTCGGTGGGCTTCGTCACCCACGCCGGGCCCTCGCACAGCGCCTTGATCAGCGTCTTCGCGCGATCGTCGCGGCGCGCCGGTCCGTCGTGCCCGGCCAGCGCGGCGGCGGCGTGGGTGAGGAGGAGGTTCGAGTTGACCGTCGCCTTCGTCGGCGTGTAGTAGCGCCCGTCCCAGTGCCGGTCGAGCTGGTCCTGCATGCGATCGGCGAACGCCCAGTACGCGACGTCGTCCCAGGGCTTCGACTGCGCGGCGGCCATCGGGGCGCTCCGGTGCAGCAGCACGCTCGCGAGCAGGGCGCTCGAGCCCAGCATGAAGCCTCGCCGCGTGGCGTTGTGTGGGTAGGGGAGGTCGGCCCTGCTGCGCGCTGGCAGCAGGGCGCGACCGGCTGGGGCAGCCGGCACGGGGAGCGCTCCTTGTTCGTCGTCAGGGACGCGCGGCGCGGTCTAAACGGGGTGGGGAAGAACCCCTAGGTCGCCGGCGTTGTCTGCCCCTTGGACGGGAGGTGGCGACGGGATGTGGCGGCTTTTCTCCGTCTAGACTCCTCAGCCATGGCCGGTCATTCGAAATGGGCGGGGATCAAGCACAAGAAGGCGATCGTCGATTCCCGCCGTGGCAAGTTGTTCACGAAGCTCGCGCGGGCGATCACCGTCGCCGCCAAGGAAGGCGGGGGCGACGTCGTGGGCAATGCCGCCCTCGGTCTCGCCGTCCAGAAGGCCAAGGACGCCTCGATGCCCAAGGACAACATCGAGCGCGCGATCGCCAAGGGCACCGGCGCGGGCGCCGACGCCGACACGATGGAAGCCGTGATGTACGAGGGCTACGGGCCCGGCGGCGTCGCGATGCTGGTCGAGGCGTTCACGGACAACCGCAACCGCACCGGGTCAGAGATCCGCCACGCGTTCGCCAAGCACGGCGGCAACCTCGGTGAGCCCGGCTCGGTGGCCTACCTGTTCGACAAGAAGGGCGTCGTCGTGGTCGACGGCGAGAAGTACTCCGAGGACGACCTGATGCCCGCGCTGGACGCCGGCGCCGAGGACATCGTGCTCGAGGACGACGTCTACGAGATCCTCTGCGAGCCGTCCGACCTGACCGCGATGCGCGCCGCACTGGTCGACGCCGGGATCGAGGTCGTGGAGTCGCAGGTGATGCAGCGCCCGAAGACGCTGGTGCCGCTGGACGAGGACGGCGCGATCAAGCTGATGAAGCTGATCGACACGCTCGAGGACCTGGACGACACCGACACGGTGCACGCCAACTTCGACGTCGACGCCGAGATCCTCGAGCGGGTCGCGGGCTAGCTCTTTAGAGCCTTCCGTACGCCCTGAGGACCTTCAGGGCGTCGATCGTCACCAGGCCGCTCCACTCGATCGCGATCGCGGGCGTCCAGTGCGCCCACGTGATCTCCCAGCCGCCGTGTTCGCGCTGCTCGCTCTCGAGGTGGTCGAGGCTGGCCTCGACCTCCGAGTCGCTGAACCACGCGCGGGCGAGGCTGCCGGGGGACTTCGCGAAGTTGTGCGGGTGGTGGATCTCGCCCGGCGAGTAGCCCTCGGGCTGGACGCCGACCAGGCCCTGCTCGCGGACGAGCTTCCCGAGGCGCTCGGCCTCGCGCGCCGCTCGTTCGCGGTCCGGCGCCGCGTCGAGGAACGTGATCGCCGACTCGACCTCGTAGGGATGGGTCTTCTCGATCGCCGCGATCGCGGTCCAGCAGAACGTCTCCGCGTTCGCCTTCCACGGGTGCTCGCCGGGGAGCCGCGCGTACAGGAGCGCGGTCGCGAGCAGCGTCCCCTCGGTCCCGATGCCCCACCACGGCGCGCGCGGCCACGGCTCGAGGCTCGGCAGCGCGACCGGGACGCCCCCGTCGGGCGCGGTCAGTGTCTGGATGTGGTCGCCGATGCCGGGGTCGGTCTCCCCGAGCTCCTCGAGCACCTCGAGCGCGGTCCAGATGTGCGGCGGCTGGCTCGTCGGGCCGCGCCCGTCGGGCTCCAGCGCGAACCCGTACCCGCCGTCGGCGGTCTTGTACGGCTCCAGCGCGGCCTTGATCGCCACGGCGTCGCCATTGGTGCCGAACAGGAACTCGAAGCGCCGCTGCTCGAGGACCCGAGCCGTCGTCCAGATGTACTCCTGCGCCTTATCGATCATTGCGACGGACGCTACGCGCCGAGCGCGCCGGCGGCTTGAACGAATCGGCCACCGAGCGTCGAGTTTCGCGAGTACAGCGCGAGAAAGTCGATGCCCGGCGTCAGACCGCGAGGCGTTCGCCCGCGGGCGTCGCGCGGGAGGAGACGAGCTCCAGCGGGGTGCGGCCCGCGAGCCGGCGGGTCTCGCGGGTGAGGTGGGCCTGGTCGGCGTAGCCCGCCAGCAGGGCGAGGCGGGCGAGTTCGCCGCCGTCGGCCGCCAGGGCCAGGAACCGCTGGAAGCGCAGGATCCGCGCCAGCGTCTTGGGGCCGTAGCCGACGGCCTCGGTGAAGCGGCGGCGCAGCTGGCGCTCGCTGACGCCGAGTGCCGCGCCCAGTGCGTCGACGCGCGCGCCGGGGCCGGCCATGCCCAGTGCGGCGGCGCGGGCGAGCGGGTCGATCTCGACCAGGTGCAGGCGCTCGCGCACGATCTCGAGCAGCGCGGGCATGCCACCGAGGGCGACGCGCTCGTCCACCCACGAGCCCCAGACCTGCGTGATCGGCACCGTCGAGTCGGTGAGCTCGCCTGCGGGGAGGCCGAGCGCGGCACCCGCGAGGCCGAGCCGGAAGCGCACGCCCCAGACGCGGTCGCCGACGGCGATCGACGGATCCACAGGCCCGGTGGCGGGCCCGGCGACGACCAGGCGCGTCCCGTGCCAGACGAGATCCACGCAGCCGTCCGGGAAGATCATGCCGCCGCGGTGGACGGTCGTCCACACGCAGGCCACATAGGGCGCGAGATCGGGTGGGGGAGCGAACTCGCGGTACACCGACACGATTGTCGCAGCGAAAACGGGGAACATGGAGTGACCGAGATGCTGCGCTCTTCTTGGTCTCCTCCCGCCTTGGCGCTCGTGCTCCTGATGGCCTTCGGCTCGGTGGTCATGTGGATCGGCGTGCCGATCGGGCTGATCTACCTCGCGTCGCGGATCGCGGACTCGGCCCGCCCCAGCGCCGGGCCGTACCTGCTGGTCCTGATCGGCTTGCCCGTCGGGATGGCGATCGTCGGCAAGTGCCTGGGCACGCTCGACCGCCTGCACGGGCGCCTGACGGGGCGCCACGAGGAGCGTCACCGGGCGACGTGGCTGCGCTCGATGCGGGCCGAACGCACCTCCACCCGCCGCGGCGGCGTCCTCGATCAGGTGATGATCGTCTCCGTCGGCCTGGCGCTCGTGGCGTTCGGGGTCTGGTTCTTCGGCTTCGCGGGCTCGTCGCTACCGACGGGTTAGCCCGCCGAGCGACCGCCGCTGCACGCCGTCGGCGTCGAAGTTCGCCTCGTCCAGCCACGCCTCGAAGCCGGCGCGCACGGCCGGCCACTCGCCGTCGAGGATCGAATACCACGCGGTGTCGCGGTTGCCGCCCTTGACGATCATGTGCTGGCGGAAGACGCCCTCGAACGTGAAGCCGAACCGCTCCGCCGCGCGGCGGGAGCGCTCGTTCGCCGCGTTGCACTTCCACTCGAACCGGCGGTTGCCGAGCCCGTCGAAGGCCTCGCGAGCGAGCAGGTAGATCGCCTCGGTCGCCGCGGGCGTGCGCTGCAGCGGCGCGCCGAACCAGATGTGGCCGATCTCGATGCACCCGTGCGCGGGCTCGATCCGCAGGTAGCTGACGATGCCCGACGCCACGCCGCCGACGACGACGGCGTAGAACAGCGGATCGTCGCTCGCGGCCTGCGCGCGCAGGTGCTCGGTGAGCGCGCCGACGTCGTCGAACGGGCCGTAGGGGAGGTAGTCCCACAGCGCCGGATCGCCCTCGGCGGCGGCGAACAGGTCGCCCGCGTGGCGCTCGGGGTCAAGCGGCTCGAGCCGGACGCGAGCGCCCTCGAGCACGGTGCGCCGTGGCCGGTCGCGGGCGGGGTGCGGAGTCGGGGTCACGCCGCTCATGCTGGCCGTCACGCCCGCCGAACTCCAGGGCCAATCGGCGACGACCCGCGCGGTCCAAGCGCGGGAAGGCGTCCGGGCTCGGACGGAGAATTCCCCGCGTGCACGTGATCGTCCTCGGCATCGACCCCGGCGTCGCCAACACCGGCTACGGCATCGTCGCGCACGATCGCGGGCGGCTGGTCGCGCTCGACGGCGGCGTGATCGAGACCCCCGCGGGGCAGGATCAGGGCGTCCGCCTGACGACGATCCACGCCCGCGTCGGCGAGCTGATCGACGACTACAAGCCCGACGCGGTCGCGATCGAGGACCTCTACTTCGGCGCCAACGCGCGCTCGGCGTTCGCCGTGGGGCAGGCGCGCGGGGTAGTGATCCTGGCCGCCGGCCAAAGATCCATCCGGTGCGCGTCCTATACCCCTCAGCAGGTCAAGGCCGCCGTCTGCGGCTCCGGAAAAGCCGCCAAGGATCAGGTCCAGCGCATGGTGCAGTCCCTGCTCTCACTCACCGAGCTCCCCAAGCCCGATCACGCCGCCGACGCGCTCGCGGTGGCGATCTGCCATGCCAACGGCGCGCCGCTGCGGGCCGCGCTGGATCGGGCGAGCGCATGATCGCGCTGCTCCAGGGTGAGGTCGCGGTGCGCCGCGGCGATCACGTGGTCGTCTCGTGCGGCGGCGTCGGCTACAGGCTCGCGGTTTCGGCAGAAACGTTGCGCCACGTGCCCCGTGTAGGCGAATCCACGACTTTGTTCAGCCACCTCATCGTCCGCGACGATGCGCTGCTGCTCTACGGCTTCGCCACCGAGGAGGAGCGGGACCTGTTCCTGCTGCTGCTCGGCGTCCAGAGCGTCGGTCCGAAGATGGCGATCGCGGTGCTCTCCGGCGGCCCGCCGCGAGAGCTGCTGTCGGCGGTGGCGAGCGGCGATACCGCCCGTTTGCAGGCCGTTCCCGGCATCGGGAAGCGCACCGCCGAGCGCATCATCGTCGAGCTGCGCGAGAAGGTCGGCGCCGCGGTCGTCGACGATCCGATCGTCATCACGCGGACCGACGAGCCGCACGCGCTGGCCCGCGAAGGCCTGATCGGCCTCGGCTTCGGGCCGCAGGAGGTCGACGCGCTGCTGGACGGCGCCCCGGGTGACACGCCGGAGGCCCTGATCGCCCACGCCCTGAAGGCCTCGCGCCGATGATCCGGACCCCCGGGGCCGACGTCGAGCGCATCCAGACGCCGAGGGCACGCGTGGACGACGAGCCCGAGGCGCGGCTGCGCCCGCAGGCGCTCGACGAGTTCGTCGGCCAAGACGCGCTGAAGGCGCAGCTGGAGATGGCGATCCGCGCCGCCTCAGGCCGCGGCGAGCCGCTGGATCACGTCCTGCTGGCCGGCCCGCCGGGTCTGGGCAAGACGTCGCTGGCCCGGATCATCGCCCGCGAGCTCGACGTCCGGATCACCGAGACCGCCGGCCCGGCGCTCGAGGACAAGAAGGACATCGCGTCCTTCCTGACGAGCCTGGAGCCTGGGCAGATCTTCTTCGTCGACGAGATCCACCGCCTGCCGCGCGCGGTCGAGGAGACGTTCTATCCCGCGATGGAGGACGGCCAGTTGCCGGTCACGCTCGGCGTGGGCCCGGGGGCGAAGGTCGTCACGCTCGACCTGCCCGCGTTCACGCTGATCGGCGCGACCACCCGCGCGGGGCTCCTGACCGCCCCGCTGCGCGATCGCTTCGGCATCCAGCACCGCCTGGACCTCTACAACGCCGACGAGCTGGCGGCGATCGTCGTCCGCAGCGCCGGCGTGCTCAAGGTCCCGGTGCACATGGACGGGGCGCGGGCGATCGCCGAGCGCTCGCGCGGCACCCCGCGCGTCGCGAACCGGCTCCTGAAGCGGGTGCGCGACTACGCGCAGGTCGAGGGCGACGGCTCAGTCGACGCGGCGACGGCCTATGCGGCGCTGGACATGCTGGAGGTCGATCACGAGGGGCTGGACCGCCTGGATCGCGAGATCCTGCACGCGATCTGCGTGCGCTTCAGCGGCGGCCCGGTCGGCCTCTCGACCCTGGCGGTGGCCGTGCACGAGGAGCAGGACACGATCGAGGACGTCTACGAGCCGTATCTGCTGCAGCGCGGGTTCATCCAGCGCACGCCGCGCGGGCGGGTGGCGACGCCGCACGCGTTCGCCCACCTCGGCATCGAGCCCCCCGCAAGTGGCCAGAGCCTGTTCTGAGCCAATGTCCATATCGCTCCTTTAGCGCGAGGGCTACCCTCCCGATTCGTAATGGCCCATCTGTTCATCTGCCCGAACTGCGGCAACCGGACGTCTCAGACTGAGCGCACCGCCGGTTTTCGCAACGTACCCAAGGGTTGCTCGAAGTGCGGTTTCGGCTTCTTGTTCGAGCTGCTGGACGACTATTACCCCGCCCCCAATGCCGCCTTCTTCGTCTGTGACAGGGAAGGCCGGATCATCGGCTGTGGCCGCGGCTCACGCGAGCTCACGGGTCTTTCCGACGAGAAAGTGATCGGCCGCCCGGTACGCGATGTACTCGGCCTCGACTTCCACGGCGAAGAAGATCCTGTAGGTGTGGCCCTAGAGTGGGGGGTGCGTCGGCTCGGAAAGCCCGTCACCGTCAACGCGGAAGGAGATTTGCCCGCAAAAGCGGTTGCCGATCTCTTCCCCGCCTACGATGATGACGGCGGTCTCCTTCTTGTCTTGACGCCGTCCCGGTAGTCCAGCAAACCTAATCGTCCGTCCTGCGGCCTCCTGTCGGCCGCGTAGCCAACCGAGAAAAACCCTTGTCCGATCGCCGCCGTTCAATCTTCGTTCTGCTCATCGTCGTCGTCTTGATTGGCGCGTCGCTGGCAGTTGTCCTGACCAAGCCGACCAAGCTCGGCCTGGATCTCCAGGGCGGCGTGCAGCTCGTCTACAAGGCGCAGCCCACCGCGGCGCAGCCCGTGGTCGACGCCGACGCCATGCAGCGGTCGATCGACCTGATGCAGCAGCGCGTCAACGCCTTCGGTGTTTCCGAGGCCGAGATCCTGCAGTCGGGCAATGACCAGATCGAGGTCAACCTGCCCGGCGTCAAGGACGCCGAGACCGCCGCCCAGCAGGTCGGCTCCACCGCCCAGTTGTTCTTCTACGACTGGGAAGCGAACATCCTCGACGACAAGTGCAAGACGAACCCGGACCAGAACGCGTCCGGTCGTCAGCCGATCGTCGGTCTGCGTGCCGCCGTCCTCGCGGCGTCGAAGTGCACGAGCGTCGGGGTCGGCAAGGGCCTTGACCCGCTGGCGCCCGATTCGCCCGGCGGACAGTCTCAGGCGGCCGCCAAGCCGCGCTTCTACGCGTTCGACTCCAAGACGAAGAAGCCGATCGGCGACGGGCAGTCGTTCGACACGCGCGAGCAGGCGCTCGAGTCGGTGGACACCAAGACGAACCCGAACCCCGAGATCATCGAGGTTCCGGCCGGCGTGCTCGTCCTGCGCGAGCAGCCGGGCACCAGCAACGACCCGAACTCCGTGGTCAAGCCGGACCGCTGGTGGGTCATCCAGGACCGCCCGGGCCTGAGCGGCACGGACATCAAGGACCCGCAGCAGAACTCGGACACGAACCTCGGCAACGAGCCGATCGTGACCTTCAACTTCACCAGCCAGGGTCGCAAGGCGTTCCAGGCGATCACGCGCCGGGTCGCCGAGCGGGGCGCGGACAACGCGCTCGGCGGCGACCCGATCTCCACGTCGCAGCACTTCGCGATCGCCCTCGACAACGAGCTGGTCTCGGCGCCGTACATCAACTGGCGCGAGAACCCGGACGGCATCGACGGCGCGACCGGCGCGCAGATCTCGGGCAACTTCACGATCAAGTCCGCGCAGGACCTGGCCAAGATCCTCAAGATCGGCGCCCTGCCGCTGAAGCTGACCGAGGTCTCGCGCTCGCAGGTCTCCGCGACGCTCGGCCAGCAGGCGCTCGACCAGGGCCTGAAGGCGGGCATCGCCGGCTTCATGATCGTGGCGCTCTTCCTGATCTTCTACTACCGCGTCCTCGGCGTGGTGGCGACGCTCGCGCTGTGCATCTACGCGCTGTACTTCTACGCGCTGATCAAGATCATCCCGATCACGCTGACGCTCCCGGGCATCGCCGGCCTGGTCCTGACGCTCGGCGTCGCGGCTGACGCGAACATCGTCGTCTTCGAACGTGTGAAAGAGGAGGTAAGGGCCGGGAGATCGGTCGGCACGGCGATCGTCACCGGCTATCGAAAGGGCCTGACGGCGATCATCGACGCGAACATCGTCACGTTCCTCGTCGCCTTCATCCTCTTCATCATCGCCACGGCAGGGGTCCAGGGCTTCGCCTTCACCCTCGGCCTCGGCGTCATCGTCTCGCTCTTCACCGCGGTGGTCGCCACCCAGGCGATCCTGTACTCGCTGCGCGGCACGCGCCTGATCCGCTCCAAGGCGGCGCTGGGCGCCGGCGAGCAGCGGATCAAGTTCCGGATCGACTTCATGGGCAAGGCGAAGTGGTTCTTCTCCTTCTCGGGCTGCATCCTGCTCGTCTGCGCCCTGGCGATGTCCAGCAAGGGCATCAACTTCGGCATCGACTTCGACGGCGGCACGCGGATCACCGCGCCGCTGGAGAAGGCGGCGACCGTCGACCAGGTCCGCGACGTCGTCGCGCCGCTCGGGCTCGCCGACGCGAAGATCCAGACGCTGCAGAACCCCAAGCTCGGCAGCCACGTCGTGCAGATCTCCACGAAGGAGCTGCCGAAGGGCGGCTCCGGCGCGGTGGTCAGCGCGCTCAAGTCCTCGTTCGGCCAGGCGGATCAGCCCAACGTCGAGGAGATCGGCCCGAGCTTCGGCAAGACCGTCGCGAAGTCCGCGATCTACGCGATCATCGCCTCGCTGTTGATCATCTCGATCTACATCGCGCTGCGGTTCGAGTGGAAGTTCGCCGTGCCGGTGCTGATCGCACTGATGCACGACATCCTGATCGTCGCCGGCGTCTACGCATTGACCGGCCGGGAGGTGACGACGTCCACGGTCGCGGCGCTCTTGACCATCCTGGGTTACTCGCTCTACGACACGATCATCGTGTTCGACCGCGTGCGCGAGAACATCCCGCGAATGCCGAGCGCGGCGTTCTCCCAGATCGTCAACCGCTCGCTGTCCGAGGTCATCGTCCGCTCGATCGCGACCAGCTTCTGCACCCTGCTGCCGGTGCTGGCCCTGATGCTCTTCGGCGGTGAGACGCTGCGCGACTTCGCCTTCGCGCTGTTGATCGGTATCGCCTCCGGCACGTACTCCTCGATCTTCATCGCCACCCCGGTGCTCCAGCACTGGAAGGAGCGCGAGCCGGGCTTCCGCGCCCGCCACGCCCGCATCCTCGAGCGCCTCGGCACGGTTCCGCCGTACGCGACGGTCGAGCAGGGCGGCCCGATCGACGTCCAGCCCAAGGAGGGTGGCCGTCGCAAGAGCATCTCCGCTCCGCCCGGCCAGGAGGTCTCGGCGTCGGAGTTCCAGGACATGGTGCGCGAGCTCGGCGTCGACGAAGCGGCTCCCGCCGCTCCGGCCCGCCAGCCCGCGGCGACCGGCGCAGGCCGCCCCGCCGGCGGCAGGCGCGCCCGCGCCCGCGCCGAAGGCTCCAACGGGGCTCCGCAGGCCGGCCCGTCGTCGCCGGCGTCGCCGGACAACGGCGAGAACGGCGACTCGAAGGACCGAAAGCCCCGCAACCGTCGTCATGGGAGGCCGCGCTGATGGCCGCGCTCGTCTGGGTCATGGTGGGCCTCGCCCTCTGGCACTTCACCGTTTTCCTGCCGGACAACTTCTACGGGGGGATCGTGGGCGCGTTCTGCGGCGCGCTGCTCGGCTCCTTCCTGTTCGGGCTGATCGTCAACCTCGGGACGATCCCGGGGGAGAGCGGCACCGATCTCTGGACCGGCGTCGAGGCGATCCCGGGCACGTTGATCGGGCTCGGCATCATGTGGTGGCTTGGCGTGCGCAAGATGGCCGCCGAGGCCCCGCGCGTCGCCGCCGCCTGATCGGCGCCGCGGCGCAGCAGTTTCGACGGCGGGCCCATGTGGCCCGCCGTTGGTGTTTTTTGGGGGTCAAGGTTGACTACGATGACTGCGTGTCGGCCACCCGTCTCCTGGTCCTGGGCGCGATCAGGACGATGCAGCCTGTCCACGGCTACGTCGTCCGCCGCGAGTTGGTCAGCTGGCGCCTCGAGGAGACGACGAACGTCAAGCCGGGGTCGATCTACGGGGCGATCCGGACGCTGGTCAAGGACGGCTGCGTCGCGGTGCACGAGCGCAGCGGCGGCGACGACCGCCCCGAGCGCACGACGTACGTGCTGACGGGGGAGGGCGAGAAGGAGTTCCAGCTGATGCTGCGGGAGGCGTGGTGGAAGGTCTCCTCCCCCAAGGAGCCGCTGATCCCCGCGCTGACCATGCTGCTGTTCCTGCCGCGTGAGGAGCTGGTGCGCGCCCTGGAGGCGCGTATCGGCGCGCTCGAGGGGTCGCTGGACGGGCTGACCTTCCAGCGCTCGACGATCAAGGACGGCGCCACCGGCGCCGACGGCGACATCCCCGAGCACGTCCGGGAGATCCTCGACTTCGTCTCCATGCGCACCCGCGCCGAGATCGAGTGGACCAAGGGGCTCCGCAAGCGCCTGCGCGACGGCGCGTACACCTTCGCGGGCGAGCCAGGCTTTCCCGACCTCGGTCCCGGACGCGGATGGAATAGTCAAGCTTGACTATGAGGCGGGCAGGGAGCATCATGGCTCCCGTGACCTCCTCGTCCCAGATCTCGGTACGCGGCCTCGCCCGCCGCTTCAAGACCCGCGACGGTGTGTTGGATGCCGTCCGCGGCATCGACTTCGACGTCGCCGGCGGTGAGATCGTCGGCCTGCTCGGGCCCAACGGCGCCGGCAAGACCACGACGCTGCGAATGCTGACGACGTTGCTGGAGCCCACCTCCGGGGCGGCGACGATCGCGGGCCGCGACCTGGCCGCCGAGCCGCGGGAGGTCCGCCGGCGCATCGGCTACGTCGCCCAGGTCGGCGCGGCGCCGGCGGCCGGGACGCGCGTCGGGGAGGAGCTCGTGACCCAGGGTCGCCTGCAGGGCTTGTCCAAGGCCGACGCGACCGCCCGGGTGACCGCGCTGGCGCCGCAGCTCGACCTGGCAGGGCTGGAGAACCGCGCGCTGGTCGAGCTCTCCGGCGGCCAGCGCCGCCGCTTCGACATCGCGCTCGGGCTCGTTCACTCGCCGTCGGTCGTCTTCCTCGACGAGCCCACCGCCGGCCTCGACCCGCAGAGCCGCGCGAATCTCTGGGAGCACATCCGCGACCTGCGCGCTCGCCTCGGCGTGACGATCCTCCTCACGACCCACTACCTCGAAGAGGCCGACGCCCTGGCCGACCGCATCCTGGTCATGGACGGAGGCCGGCTCGTCGCCGACGACACGCCGGCGGCGCTGAAGGCCCGCATCGCGGGCGACGTCATCGAGATCGCGCTGACCGACCCCGACGGCCTGGAGCAAGCCGGGCAGATCGCCCGCGACACGCTCGCGCCGCGCGAGGTCGTCACGAGCGCCGGGACGCTGCACGTCACCGTCGACGAAGGCGCCACGGCTGTCGCGCCCCTGCTGCTCGCGCTCGAGCGGGCCGGCTTGACGCCGGCGTCCGTCAACGTCAGCCGCCCGTCGCTGGACGACGTCTTCCTGACCCTCACCGGCCGCACGCTGCGCGACGGCGACGCGGTCGCGATCCCCGCCTAGACCGGAGCCATCGAGATGCTCACCGAGACCTTCGTCGTCTTCCAGCGCCAGATGCGCATCCTGTTGCGCAACCCCGTCTGGGTCGTCTTCGGCCTGACCCAGCCGATCATCTACCTCGTCCTCTTCGGCCCGCTGCTGAAGAAGGTGTCGGGCGGCGGCCTCGGCGGCGACGACTCGTGGCGGATCTTCGTCCCCGGCCTCCTGATGCAGCTCGCGATCTTCGGCGCCGGCTTCGCCGGGTTCGGGATCATCCAGGAGCTGCGCGAGGGCGTGATCGACCGTCAGCGCGTCACGCCGGCGCGGCGGCTGTCGTTGATCCTCGGCCGGACGCTGTCCAACACGGTGACGATCGCCGTGCAGGGCGCCGTCCTGATCGCCGTCGCCATCCCGTTCGGGCTGGACCCGTCATGGGGCGGCGTCGCCGTCTCGCTCGCCTGCATCTGCGTGCTCGCGATCGGCATCTCGGCCGCGTCGTACGCGATGGGCCTGATCCTCAAGGACGAGGACGCCTTCGCGCCGTTCATCCAGGGCGTGTCGCTGCCGCTGCTGTTGCTCTCGGGCGTGCTGCTGCCGATGAGCCTGGCGCCGAGCTGGCTCAGCACCGCCTCCAAGATCAACCCGCTCACGCATGTCGTCGACGGGACCCGGAGCCTGTTCCGCGGCGACTTCGGCAACGGCGACGTCCTGCTGGGCGCCGGGATCGCGATCGCGCTCAGCGGGCTGCTGGCGTGGTGGGGCACCCGCGTCTTCCAGCGCCAGAGCGCCTGACCACCCGACTGCTCAGCGCCGCTTGGCGGCCCAGACGGCCCAGAGGCGGTCGCCGGTCCCGCTCAGCGAGGTCCGCAGGTCGCTCTCCGCCGGCCCGAACGCGGGCGCGAGCGAGAAGTAGGCGCGGACGATCCGCACGCGGCCGGCGTCGTCGGTCGACACCCACCCGCGCACCGCCTCCTCCGTGAAGAGGAGGGTGGTGAAGGTGCAGACGAAGCGCCCACCCGGGCGCAGGATCCGTGCGACGTCGGCGAACGTGTCCCGCGGGTGGGTGAAGGTGCCCACGCCGCCGGTGCAGAGGACGTCGTCGAAGGCGTCGTCGCCGTAGGACAGCGGCTCGTTCGGGTCGCCGTCGAAGACGACGAGCTCGTCGGGCGGGACGTCGAACTGGTCGAGCCCGGCGCCGCACAGGTCCAGGACGCGACCGTCGATGCCGAGATCGCTGTAGAGATCGCGGATCGCCGCGACCGCCGCGTCGTCGAGGCCGGCCGCGCCGGCCTGCCCGGTCGGGACCGTCTCGAAGAAGCCGGCCGGAAAGTCCGCGGTCATTGCTGGAGTGTGCCCGGTTTCCGTCCTCCCGCGCGCCTAGCCTCACCGCATCGTGCAAGCGCCGGGTGTCAGCCCACCGAAGGAGCCGCCGGAGGCGAGTCCGGCGCAGCGTCGCGGCGCAGCGACGCGAGCGCGCGTCGAGGTGGCTCCCTACGCGTTCGCCCAGACCGCGCGGCTGACCGCCGAGCTGAGCTGCTCCCACGTGCTCGCGCAGGTGCTGGTGCGGCGCGGCCTCGGCGACCCCGCGGCGGCCCGCGCGTTCCTCGCGGCCGGCGTCACCCACCCGCTCTCGGCCTGGCCCGGGCTCGCCCGGACCGCGTGGCGGGTGCTCGAGCACGTCGAGCGCGGCTCGCGGATCACCGTCCACGGCGACTACGACGTGGACGGGGTGTGCTCGACGGCGATCCTCGTACGGGTGCTACGCACCCTCGGGGCGGACGCGGACTGGTACCTGCCGAGCCGGATCGACGACGGCTACGGCCTCGCCCGCTCGACCGTCGAACGGCTCGCCGAGCGGGGCACGAACCTCCTGATCACGGTCGATTGCGCGGTGACCGCGGTCGAGGAGGTCGCGCTGGCGCGCTCGCTCGGGATGGACGTCGTGGTCACCGACCACCATTCGCCGCGCGCGGACGGCCAGCTGCCCGACGCGCCGCTCGTGCACCCGCGGGTCAACGGCTATCCGTGCCCCGACCTGTGCGCGGCGGGCGTCGCGCACAAGCTCGCGCAGGCCCTGCTGGAGGGCGCGGGGGAGGACCCGGCGCTGGCCGACGAGGACCTGGACCTCGTGGCGCTCGCCACCGTCGCCGACGTCGTGCCGCTGCAGGGCGAGAACCGGCGCCTCGTCCGCGCCGGGCTGCGGGTGCTCGCCGGCACGCGCAAGGTCGGGCTGCGGGCGCTGATGGATGTCGCGCGCGTGGACCCGAGCGGGCTCGACGAGGCCGCGATCGGGTTCCGCCTCGGCCCGCGCCTGAACGCCGCCGGCCGGCTCTACCGCGCCGACGCCGGGCTCGAGCTGCTGCTGACCGAGGATCGCGACCGGGCGCGCGCCGTCGCGCAGGAGCTGGACACGGTCAACGCCGAGCGCCGCGACGTGGAGACCCAGATCCGCTTCGCCGCCGAGGCGCTCGTGGCGGACCATCCGGAGGGCCGGGCCTTGGTTCTGGCGGGCCAGGGCTGGCACCCGGGCGTGATCGGCATCGTCGCGTCGCGGATCGCCGAGCGCCACCACCGGCCGACGATCCTGATCGCGCTCGACGGGGAGGAGGGCTCAGGCTCCGGCCGCTCGATCAAGGCCTTCGACCTGCTCGGCGGCCTGCACGCGAGCGCCGGTCACCTGCTCCGCTATGGCGGCCACAAGGCGGCGGCGGGCCTGACGATCGCCGCCTCGGAGGTCGACGCCTTCCGCGAGACGTTCCTCGAGCACGCGAACTCGGTCTTGACCGACGACGACCTGATTCCGCGGGTGCGGGTGGATGCCGTCGCGCAGGGCGACGCGCTGTCGCTGGACCTCGCCGAGGAGCTGCAGCAGCTCGCGCCGTTCGGCATGGGCAACCCGGCGGTCTCGCTGCTGGTGCCCGCGGCGACGATGAGCGAGCCGAAAGCGATCGGCGAAGGCCGCCATGTCGCCTTCACCCTCAGCGCTGGCGGCGCGCGCTCGCGCTGCGTCGCGTTCGGGCTCGGTGACGCCCTTCCCGTCGCGGAGGGCGAGCTGGCCGACGCCGCCGTCCGCCTGGAGATCGATCGCTGGAACGGTGCGGTGTCGCCGAAGCTGGTCCTGCGCCAGGCCGCGACCTGCGCCCCGCGCGGGATCGAGCTGATCGGCGAGCCGTCCTTCGCCGACGGCCTCCGGCGAGAGCTGGAGCGGGACCTGGAGGCTTCCAACGCCGCGCCCCGCGGCGGCCTGCGCATCACCCGCGACGCCCGCGAGACCGGGATCGCGGGCCTGCTCGGGGACCTCGTCGCGTCGGGCGAGCCCGTGCTCGCCGTCGCCGCTCACGCCCCGCACCGCGCGCGGGCGCTGAGCGACCGGGTGGGCGGGTTCGCGCTCACCTCATGGGCCGCCCTGGAGGACGATCCGGGGCTCGCCGCGCCGTTCACCCACGTCGTCGCCGTCGACCCACCCACACGGCACCTGCTCGACCATCCGGACGGGGAGGGGTGGACGCACCTGGCGTGGGGTACGCCTGAACTAGACTTTGCTGCACGGATTCACGAATGGGACTTCAATTTGCGCGACCCGCTGACCGTCCTCTACCGCGCCCTGCGCGCGGCGAGGCTGGTGCGCGGTGAAGCGGGTGAGGCGCTGCTGCGCGGCGACGGGCCGCAGCCACGCTCCGCGGCGCTCGCGGGCCGGCTGGTGCGGGTCCTCGCGGAACTGGGGCTCGTCGAGGTCGAGCACGCCGAACCGGCGATCGCCGTCGCCGAGCACCCGCAGCGGACCGCGCTCGAGCATTCCGCGGCGTTCGTGGCCTACCAGCAACGGTTCGAGGACGGCCAGCAATACCTGAGCAGCAGCAATCCGAGGCGAGCAGCGGCCTGAGCGACGACACCGTCACCGACGGCGATCGTCCGCTCACGGGCGGGGACGCGACGCCGGTCGCCGTGGCCGCCCACCGGCCGGTCGACCGCGCCGTGCATGGCGACGACGGCACGCTGCGGATCCCGGACGACCTGACCACGCTCGAGCACGAGCTGCTGGCGGACCTGTTCGCGATCGTCTCCGAGCACGCGGACGAGGTCGCCGAGCCGATCGACCGCAAGGCCGTGCTGGATGCGTTCCTGTTCGCCTGCGAGCACCACGCCGACCAGCGCCGCCAGTCGGGCGAGGACTTCATCACCCACCCGGTCGGCGTGGCGAAGATCTGCGCCGGGATGCGCCTGGACACGGCGACGCTCTGCGCCGCGCTGCTGCACGACACCGTCGAGGACACGACCGCGTCCCTGGACGAGGTCCGCGAGCAGTTCGGCGAGGAGATCGCCGGCCTGGTCGACGGCGTCACCAAGCTCACGGGGATCACGTTCCAGAGCCGCGACGAGGCGCAGGCCGAGAACTACCGCAAGATGATGGTCGCGATGGCCACGGACATCCGGGTCATCCTGATCAAGCTCGCCGACCGCCTGCACAACATGCGCACGCTCGGCGCGATGCCCAAGCAGAAGCAGATCGAGAAGGCCAAGGAGACCCTCGAGATCTACGCGCCGCTCGCGCATCGCCTCGGCATCCACGCGATCAAGTGGGAGCTCGAGGACCTCGCGTTCGCCACGCTGCACCCGCGCAAGTACCAGGAGATCAAGGGCCTGGTCAACCAGCAGCGCGAAGAGCGCGAGCGCTACGTCGCCAAGGCCGGCGGCTACCTGGCGAAGGAGCTCGAGGCGCTGGGCATCCGCTCAGAGATCTCCGGCCGCGCCAAGCACTTCTACTCGATCTACTCGAAGATGACCCGCAAGGGCCGCGAGTTCAACGAGATCTACGACCTGACGGCGATGCGCGTGATCGTCGACTCCGTGAAGGACTGCTACGGCGCCGTCGGCGTCATCCATTCCCTGTGGAAGCCCCTCCCGGGCCGCTTCAAGGACATGGTGGCGATGCCGAAGTTCAACATGTACCAGGCGCTCCACACGACGGTGATCGGGCCCGAAGGCCGCCCGCTGGAGATCCAGATCCGCACCAGCGACATGCACGAGACGGCCGAGTACGGCGTCGCCGCGCACTGGCGCTACAAGGAGAACACCACCCAGAGCCGGATGGACCCGACTGACGCCAAGCTGAAGTGGCTGAAGTCGCTCCTGGACTGGCAGACCGACTCCGACGACCCGACCGAGTTCACCGACCAGCTGCGCGGCGAGCTGATCGAGGACGAGGTCTTCGTCTTCACGCCCAAGGGCGAGGTCAAGTCGCTCGCCGCGGGCGCGACCCCGCTGGACTTCGCCTACGAGATCCACACCGACGTCGGCCACCGCTGCGTCGGCGCCCGGGTCAACGGCAAGATCGTGCCGCTGCACTACGAGCTGCAGTCGGGCGACATCGTCGAGATCCTCACGTCCAAGCGCGAACGCGGCCCGTCGCGCGACTGGCTCGCCCTGGTCAAGACGACCCGCGCCCGCAACAAGATCAAGGCGTGGTTCAAGGCCGAGAGCCGCGACGACTCCGAGCACACCGGCCGCGAGCTGCTCCAGGAGCACCTCAACAAGGCCGGTCTGCCCGCGCAGAAGCTGACCGGCTCGCCGCTGCTGGCCGACGTCATCCGCGAGCTCGGCTTCAAGAAGGCCGACGACTTCTACATCGCCGTCGGCGGCGCCAAGATCTCGCCGAAGGTCGTCGTCAACAAGGTCATGCAGCGCCTCAAGCAGGGCGAGGCGGGCGTGGAGGAGCCCAGCCCGGGCGAGGATCTGCTGCTGGACCGCCGCAAGGCCCCCGCGCTGCGGCGCCCGGACGGCAACGCGGCCAAGTTCGGCATCCGCGTGGAGGGCGTCTCCGACGTCCCGCTGCGGCTGGCGAAGTGCTGCCGCCCGGTGAGCGGCGACCCGATCGTCGGCTACGTCTCGCTCGGCCGCGGGATCACGATCCACCGCGACGACTGCCCGAACGTCACCGCCCTGCGCAAGGACCCGGAGCGCTTCGTCCCGGTCTCCTGGGACGGTGACAACGAGACCGGCTTCAAGGTCGAGATCCAGGTCGACGCCTGGGACCGCCACCGCCTCCTCGAGGACCTCTCGAGGACCTTCGCCGAGGCGGGGATCAACATCGTCGAGGCGCGCTGCCTCGTCCAGCACCCGATGACCCGCAACCGCTTCGTGATCGAAGTCGGCGACACCCAGGCGCTGAAGTCCGCGATCAACCGCCTGCGCGCGATCGACAGCGTCTTCGACGCCTACCGCGTCATCCCCGCCGGCGGGTAGCGTGCCGGTGGCCGGCGTGGACACGCTCGAGGCCGCCCCTGAACTTGCGGCGATGCTCGCCGTCAGCCGCCTGGTCGCCGCCGGCGGCCCGCTGGAGGCGCTGCTGGATCGCGTCGCCGCCGAGGCCGCGGGCGTCGTCGGCGCCCAGTCGGCCAGCATCCTCCTGCTCGACGGCGGCACGTCGTTCCACCTCGCCGGCGCCTTCGGCCTGAGCCCCACCTACGCCGCGCTGCTGGACCGCGCGCCCGCGCTCGCGCCCGGGCAGGGTCCCTCCGGCCTGGCGGTGCTGCACGGCCGGCCGACCGCGATCGAGGACACCGAGCAGGATGTCCAGTTCGCCCCGTGGAGGGAGGTGGCGCGGACCGAGGGCTACCGCGCGATGGTGTCGGTCCCGTTGACGTCCGGCGCGGACATCATCGGCGCGCTCAACGTCTACCGGCCGCGCCCCGGGCCGTGGCCGCCGAGTGAGCTGGCACTGCTGGGGTTCTTCGGCGAGCACGCCGCGAGCGCGATCTCGACCGCGCAGTTGATCGAGCGCCAGACCCGCCAGGTCGGCGCCCTGGCGCGGCTCGTCCGCGGCCTGCGCGAGCAGACCCACGAGCACGCGAACCGGCTGCACGCCGTGCGCGGGCTGCTCGCCCTCGGCGCGCCGGAGGACGCGCTGCGGTTCGTCGAGCAGCTCGAGACCGCCCACCACGTCGCCTACGGCCGAATCTCCGGCGCGATCGAGCACCATGTCGTCGCCGGGCTGCTGCTGGCCGAGACCGCGATCGCCCAGCAGCGCGGCATCACGCTGGAGATCGACGACGCCAGCCGGCTCGAGCGCCTGCCGCGCCGGCTGGGCGACGCCGACGCCGTGACGATCGTCGGCAACCTGCTCGAGAACGCCTTCGACGCCGTCGCCCACCTCGAACCGGAACGCCGGCGGGTGCGGCTGGCGATCGTCGACGACGGCGCGACGCTGACGATCCGGGTCGCGGATCGCGGCCCGGGCGTGGCCGAGGAGCACCGCACGGCGCTCTCGCACCGCGGGTTCTCGACCAAGGCGGGCCACGCGGGGGTCGGGCTCGCGCTCGTGCGCGACGCCGTCGCCGCGGCGGGCGGGACGCTCGAGATCAGCGGGAGCACGTTCACGGCCACGATTCCGGTGCCCTGATGGCCGCCTGGCGCACGGTGATCGTGGAGGACTCCCCGGCCGTCGCCGAGGTCCACCGCCGCCTCGTCGCCTCGGTTCCGGGCTTCGTGATCGCCGGCGTGGCGCCGACCGCCGCCGAGACCCGCCGCCTCGTCGCCCTGCACCACCCGCATCTCCTCGTGCTCGACCTCGCCCTGCCCGACGGCGACGGGCTGTCGCTGCTGCGGACCCTGCGGGCCGCGCGCGAGCCGGTCGAGGTGATCGCGGTCACCGCGTCGCGCGGCACCCAGGTGGTCCGCGACTGCGTGCACCTCGGCGTGGTCGACTACCTCGTCAAGCCGTTCGCCCCGGAGCGCCTGCGCCAGGCGCTCGGCCTGTTCGCCCACCGCATGCAGGCGTTGCACGAGGGCGAGCTGGCGCAGCAGGAGGTCGATCGCCTGTGCGCCAGTGGGCGCAAGCCCGCCCGGGCGCTGCCGCGCGACCTCGCGCCGGAGACGCTGGCGCAGATCCGGACCGAGCTCGCCGCGGCCGCCGGCCCGCTCTCCTCGGCCCAGGTCGCGGAGCGCGCCGGCGTCGCCCGCGTCACCGCGCGCCGCTACCTCGAGTACCTCGCCGCCTCGGGCGAAGCGCACTCGGACTCGGCCGCCGACGGACCCGGCCGGCCGGCGAAGACCTACACGCTTTCGGTCACGCCCGTCTGACCACAAACGCCACAATTGACGCCGGAGGCCGTAGTCTCGCGTCCGTCCGGTTCAAGGAGCGTGCCCAGGAGGAGGGTCCGTGCCAAGACTCGTCGATCTCTCGCAGGAGATCTACCAGGGGATGGGCGTCTATCCGGGCCACCTGAAGACGGTGGTCTGGGATCACGCGACCCACGCGGAGACGATCAGGCTCTTCGAGGGCGGCTTCTCGTTTCACTCCCAGGGTCTGATGATGTGCGACCACGGGCCGACGCACGTCGACGCCATCAGCCACCTCGACCCCGCCGATGGCGCGCCGAGCATCGACGAGATGCCGCTGGACACGTTCTACGGCCCGGCGCTGTGCATCGACGTCTCCCACGTCGAGCCGCCCGAGTACATCACCGTGGACGACCTGGTCCAGGCGCTGGACGCGGGAGCGCACGAGCTCGAGCGCGGCGACGCGCTCCTGATCCGCACCGGCGCGTTCGAGCGCCACGGCGGAACGGCGGAGTACACGCGCCGGTACACGGGGCTCGACGACGAGGCCGGCCAGTGGCTGTACAACCAGGGCGTGAAGGTCTTCGGAGTCGACTCGCCCAGCCCCGACAACCCGATCAGCCGCACCTACCCGGTGCACATGATGTGCCGGGCGAAGCACATCACGCACTACGAGAACCTCGCCAACCTCGACCAGGTGACCGGGCTGCGGTTCACGTTCGCGGGCTTCCCGCTGCGGATCCGCGGCGGCACCGGGAGCCCTGTCCGCGCCGTCGCCATCGTGGAGGACTAGACGCCATGCGCTATCCGAGCACCGAGCCGGTGATCGTCACCTGCGCCCTGACGGGCGGCATCCACGGCAAGGAGGCCAACCCCAACCTGCCGGAGCAGCCCGACGAGATCGTCGAGCAGGGCATCGCCGCGTGGCGCGCCGGGGCGTCGATCCTGCACGTCCACGCGCGCAACCCCGACGGCTCGAACACGATGGACCCCGCCATCTACCAGGGTCTGCACGAGCGCCTGTGCGCGGAGACCGACGCGGTCATCCAGCTCACGACGGGCGGCAGCCCGCGGCTGCCGGTCGAGGAGCGGCTGAACACCGTCCTGCTCTCGCCCGAGATGTGCTCGCTGAACATGGGCCTGCTGAACTTCTTCATCCGCGGCGAGCAGGTCTTCTTCGCCAACCACCGCTCCGACATCGAGCGCTTCGCCCACGAGATCGCCGCCCGCGACGTGCGCCCCGAGCTCGAGATCTACAGCGCCGCGATGCTCGAGGAGGTCGCGCACCTGCTCGGCCTCGGCATCCTCGAACCGCCCTACGTCCTGAACTTCGTGCTGCACACCCCGACCCAGGGCGGGACGCGGGGGACGCCGGAGAACCTGCTCGACATGGTCGCCCGGGCCCGTGCGCTCGGCGTCCCGTGGGAGGACCTGCGCATCAACGTCACCTCGATGGGCCCGACGCAGCTCCCGATGACCACGATCGCGATGGCGATGGGCGCAAACGTCCGCGTCGGCATGGAGGACAACGTCATGTACCGGCGCGGTGAGCCGCTGGAGAACAACGCCCAGCTGGTCGAGCGCGCGGCCCGGATCGCGGCCGAGCTCGACCGTCCGGTCGCCACCCCGGCCCAGGCGCGCGAGCTGCTCGCGCTGCGCGGGCGCGAGGATGGGGCGCTACCCGAGGTCCGCGGCGAGCTCCCGGTGGGGGTGCGGGCATGAAGCCGCCACCGTTCGCCTACGCCGCCCCGACCGAGGTCGGCGAAGCGGTCGAGCTGCTGGCGGCCGACGGCGCCCGCGTGCTGGCCGGCGGGCAGAGCCTGGTGCCGCTGATGAGCGCCCGCCGCGAGCATCCCGCGGCGCTCGTGGACATCAATCGCCTCAGCGCGCTGGCGACGCTCGAGACCAACGGCGACGTGCTCGCCGGGGCGATCGTCCGCGCCGACCGGCTCGCCCGCGACCCCGCGGTCCGCGGCCGCCTCGCGGTCCTGGCCGATGCCGCGGCCCGCGTCGGCCATCCCGCCGTGCGCAACCGCGGCACGGTCGGAGGCAACGTCGCCTTCGCCGATCCGGCGAACAACCTGCCGGTGGTGGCGATCGCGCTCGACGCGGAGTTGACGGTCCGCTCGGCCGGCGGAGAGCGCACGCTCGCCGCCTCCGACTTCTTCCGCGCCGCGTACACGACCGCGCTCGAGCCGGGCGAACTGCTGTGCGCCGTGCGCTTCCCGGGTCTGCCGGACGGCGCGGGCAGCGCCTACTACGAGGTCTCGGCGCGCAGCCGCGGCTGGGGCCTGGCCGGAGCGGCGGCGGCGCTGTGGCTCGACGCGGACGGGCTGATCGCCGGCGCGCGGGTCGCGCTCGGCGGGGTCGGGGACGTCCCGGTGCGCGTCGACGTCGACGCGCTGATCGGCACCGAGCCGGGCGCCGAGGCCTTCGCGGCCGCCGGCGCCACCGCCCGCACCGCGGTCGCGGAGCCGCGCGCGGACCTGCAGGCCTCCGCGGAGCACCGCCGGCACCTGGCCGGCGTCGTCGTCGAGCGAGCGTTGCGAGCCGCCGGCCAGCGGGCCGGAGGGAGGGCGTGATGGACGCGGATGTCAGAGCGATCCAGCTGACCGTCAACGGCCGCAAGCGCCACGTCGCGGTCGAGCCGCGGCGCCTGCTCTCGGACTGCCTGCGCGACGATCTCGGGCTGACCGGCACCAACCTCGGCTGCGAGCAGGGCGTGTGCGGCTCGTGCACGGTGTCCGTGGACGGGCAGACCGTCCGCTCGTGCCTGCTGTTCGCGGTTCAGGCCGACGGGGCCGAGGTCGTGACCGTCGAAGGCCTCGCCGACGGCGGGGAGATGCACCCGCTGCAAGCCGCCTTCTGGGAGCACGGCGGCCTGCAATGCGGGTTCTGCACGCCGGGGATGCTGATGACCGCGCGCGAGCTGATCGAGCGCAACCCGCAGTCCGACGAGCAGGAGATCCGGGACGCGCTGTCGGGCAACCTCTGCCGCTGCACCGGCTATCAGCACATCGTCGACGCGATCCAGGCCGTGGGAGGGAGCAGCGATGGCCACTGAAACGCTTCAGTGGGTGGGCCGCGACATCAAGCGGCGCGAGGACCCGGCGCTGCTGACCGGCAGCACCACGTTCACCAACGACTTCACGGTTCCGGGGCTGCTGCACGCCGCGGTGCTGCGCAGTCCGCACGCTCACGCCCGGATCCGCTCGGTCGACTGCTCCCGCGCGCGGGCGGTCGAGGGCGTGCTCGCGGTGCTCAGCGGCGCCGAGCTGGCGGAGATCATCGACCCGATGCCGCGCTTCTGCGCGGAGGAGGTCGTCCAGCACGCCGTCGCGCTCGAGAAGACGCGCTACGCGGGCGAGCCGGTGGCCATCGCGGTCGCCGAGACGCGCTACCTCGCCGAGGACGCGCTCGAGCTGGTCGAGATCGACTACGAGCTGCTCGAGCCGCTCGTGGACCCCGTGGCGGCGGCGCTGCCGGGCGCGGCGCTGGTGCACGAGAACCTCGGCACCAACGTCGTCTACGAGCGCACGTTCACGCACGGCGACGTCGAGGGTGACTTCGCGCGCGCCGCCCACGTCGTCCGGCGCACGCTGCGCTGGCCGCGCGTGTGCGCCTCCCCGATGGAGCCGGCGGGCGCGGTCTGCGACTACGACGCGTCGACCGGGCGCATGGTCGTGCACTCGAACTCGAACATGCTCAACTTCGCCGCCTGGGTGCTGTCGGGCACGCTGCGGCTGCAGCCGGAGCTGATCGACTTCCACCCGATGTACACGGGTGGGAGCTTCGGCTCCAAGCACCTCACGGCCAAGGCGATCTCGTTGGCGGGCGCGATGAGCAAGCTGACCGGTCGGCCGGTGAAGTTCATGGAGGACCGCGCCGACAACCTGCTGGCCAACGACTCCCAGGCGCCCGACCGGCGCTACGAGGCGGCGCTCGCGATCGACGCCGACGGCCGCTTCCTCTCTCTGCGCACCGACGTCGTCGACGACTACGGCGCGTACTTCCTGTTCGCCGTGGCCGGCAACACCAACGCGATGGCGCAGACGGTCGGGCCGTACGCGATCGGCTCGTGCGAGAACGTCGTCAAGGCGGTCCTGACCAACAAGAACCAGCAGGGCGTCTTCCGCGGCGCGGGCTCGGAGGTCCACAACTGGGTGCTCGAGCGCCTCGTCGACGGCGCGGCCCAGGAGCTGGGCATCGATCCGATCGACCTGCGCCGGCGCAACCTGATCCAGCCCGACCAGTTCCCGTACAAGATCCCGACGGGCAACATCTACGACTCCGGCGACTACCCCGCCGTGCTCGACAAGGCGCTCGCCCACGCCGAGCTCGACTTCTGGCGCGCCGAGCAGGCGCGCGGGCGCGAGGAGGGCCGCTACATCGGCATCGGTCTCGCTGCGGCCCAGCAGCGCTCGACCTATGCCTCGACCGAGTTCTGGTTCCACAACCCGGGGCCGTACGTCGGGATGTCGGCGACGCCCGAGAGCGTGCGGATCTCCGTCGGCCCGACCGGCGGCATCAGCGTGACGCTGTTCTCGCCGTTCTGGGGCAACTCGCCCGAGACCGTGGCCGCCCAGCTCGTCGCCGAGGAGCTCGGCATCGCGCCCGAGGAGGTGTCGATCGGCTACGACTCGACCGCCCACGGGCTCCCGAGCGCCGGCCCCGGCGGCTCGCGCATGACCGTGATGCTCTCCGGCGCGGTCCGGGGCGCGGCCGGGAAGGTGCGCGACAAGATGTTCCAGATCGCCGCCCACTCGCTCGAGGCGAGCCCCGAGGACATGGAGCTGGTCGACGGCTTCGTACGCGTCCGCGGCGTCGCCGACGAGGCGCGGCGGCTGTCGATCGCCGACATCGGCATGAAGGCCTACTGGATGAAGCACGAGCTCCCGGACGGCATGGAGAGCGGCCTGGAGGGGACGTTCACCTACGACCACCCGTACACGACGCTGCCGTCGGACGACCGCACCGATCTCGGCTCGTTCTATCCGATGATGGGCCACGCCGTGCACGTCGTGGTGGTCGAGGTCGACATCCACACCGGCCACGTCTCGTTCCTGAAGTTCCTCGCCGTCCACGACGTCGGCACGGTCGTGAACCCGCGCTCCCTGAAGGGACAGATCCGCGGCGGGATCGCGATGGGCATCGGCGTCACGCTGATGGAGCAGATCCGCCACGGCGCCGACGGCAGCGCGCTCTCAGGCTCCTTCGAGGAGTACCTGATGCCGCTCGCGGGCGACGTTCCGAACGTCGAGGTCCTGCACCACGAGACGCCCTCGCCGTTCACCGCCTACGGCGTCAAGGGCGGCGGCGAAGGCGGGCGGATGGTGGCGCCGTGCGCCATCACGACCGCCGTCGAAGACGCGCTGGCGCCGTTCGGGGTGCGGATCGACGCGCTGCCGATCACGCCCGAGCAGATCGTCGGCTGGGCCGCGTCGTGAAGCTCGACCACGCGGCGCTGATGATCTCCGACCCCGAGGCGGCGCGGGCGTTCTACGTCGGGGTGCTCGGCTTGGAGGAGGTCGAGCGGCCCGTCACCTTCACGTTCCCGGGCCTGTGGGTCGCCGTGGGCGACCGGCAGCTGCACCTGGTCGGCGAGGCGGAGGCGGGGAGGACGCGGGAGACGCATCCCGGCTACCGGTCGGAGGAGCTGGCGACCGGCTACGCGAGCCACTTCGCGATCCTCGTCGACGACCTGGAGGGATACCTCGAGGGGGTCAGGACCCGCGGGGGCGTGGTGGTCGGTGGGCCGCGCCCCCGCGGGGACGGTGTGCTGCAGGCCTACGTGACCGATCCGGACGGCAACGTCGTCGAGCTGATGCAGACGGGCGTCGCCGTGACGGGCGACGAGCCGGAGATCGGCGTGCCGAAGTTGCTCTAGCGAGCGAGCAGGAGGCTGGCGCGCACGAGGTCGCGCTGGCGATCGTGCGCGGCCCGGCCCGGCTTCAGGGCGGCGGCGACAACGCTGGGAAGCTTGGGCTGCGGGTGGGTGGCGGGCATGGAAAGAATGGTCTCGCGCCGCCGAGATGAGAGCCAGGCGACTACCTGGTCAATCGACGTGGGGCTGGCCGAACGTACGAAGAGTTAGCTGACGACGGTCAACGCGCCCGGGTCGACCCTGAAGCGCGCTTCGAGCACGTCGTCGATGTGGTCGCCGTCGACCTGGATCGGGATCGCGCGGTCGTCGGTCGAGCGCACGACGGCCTCGCTGAACGCGCCGAAGGCGTCGATCCCCTTGTGGGCGGCGATCCGCGCCGCGCCGCTGAGCGCGCGGAACGTCACGGTCGGCACGTCATAGGGCCGCGCGCGGGTCAGCACGACGCCCGCCAGATTGCCGGAGTCAAAGCGCGCGCCCTCGACCAGCGGGATCGGGCGGTCGTTGAAGTAGGTGTAGTTCTCGGCGTTCTGCACGAACAGCGAGACGCCGGCGACGGTCCGCCCGTCGACCTGGACCTCCAGGCGCGGCGGGTTGACGACGTACTTGTGCAGGAACGTCACGATCGCGCACTCGACGAAGTAGAACGGGCCGAAGCGCTTCTTCAGCCGCGGGTTGCGGTCGACGCGCTCGACCACGGAGGCGTCGAGGCCCATGCCGGCGGCGAACGTGAAGTGGCGGCCGTTGACGATCCCGAGGTCCACCTTGCGCGGCTCCCAGCGGTCCGCGAGGTGCAGGAGGTGCTCGGTGGCGTCGACGAGATCGGTCGGGATGCCGAGGAGCTTGGCCACGACGTTGTTGGACCCGCCGGGGAGGCAGGTCAGCGCGGTGTCGGATCCGGCGAGGCCGTTGGCGGCCTCGTTGACGGTGCCGTCGCCGCCGAACGCGACGACCACGTCATAGCCCTGCTCGGCGGCCTCGCGGCACAGCTCGATCGCGTGACCCTTGGCGTCGGTGTTGCGCGTCGTGACCTCGTAGCGGCCCTGGAGCGCGTACACGACCAGGCCCTTCACCCGCTCGGACATCTTCGTCGCGACCGGGTTGATGATCACGAGCATGCGTTTTGGGCGCTCGTCTCCCGAGAGGTTCACAACCAACCGCGGCGTCTGAAGAAGGCGGCCACTGCCACCACGATCGCGAACATGACGCCGATGATGATCCAGAACGCGTGCGCGCCATGCTCCGCGGGCACGGGCACGTTCATCCCGAACACGCTGGCGATCAGCGTCAGCGGGAGGAAGATCAGCGAGATCGCGGTCAGGACGCGGAAGGTCTCGTTGGTGCGATGGGCGATCGCCGACTCGTTGGTCGACTCCAGGCCCTCGACGACCTCCTTGTAGTTCTCGAGCATGTCCCAGGCACGCTCGGAACCATCGATCAGGTCGTCGAAGTAGATGTCGAGGTCCTCGGCGATGTAGCGCGCCTTGTTGCGCTCGAGGTCGCGGAACGCCAGCCGCTGCGGGCGGACGATCTTGCGGAAGTTGATGATCTCCTGCTTGGCGTTTGAGATGTCGCGCACGACGTCGTCGCCCTCGCCCGTGAAGATCTCCTCCTCGATGCGCTCGAGCTTGTTGCCGATCTTGCCCAGCATCGGAAACGAGGCGTCGACGCAGTCATCGACGATCTTGTAGAGCAGGTAACCGGGGCCCTTGGAGAACAGCGATTCGCGCAGTTCCTCGTTGGTGCGGCAGCGCTCGAACAGGTAGTCGATCGTCTGCAGCGGCTCGTTGGGCAGCGTGATCAGGAAGTCGGGGCCGACGAACATGTCGACCTCCGCCGCGTTCAGGCGCGAGACGACCTTGTCGTAGCGCGGGAAGTGCAGCACGATGAACAGGTAGTCGTCGTACTCATCGACCTTCGGGCGCTGGTTGCGCGAGCGGACGTCCTCGTAGTCGAGGGCGTGGAAGTCGAAGTGCTCCTCGAGCCACGTCTGCTCGAGGGCGCGAGGGCGCTCGATGTTGATCCACCGCAGGCCGGGCGACTCGACGATGTCGACGCGCGGCTCGGTGCGTTCGGGGGTGACCTCAGCGGCGGCGCGACCGCGCCGACCGAATGGGCTCCGTGGCAGGCTCGGCATAGCCGGGACTGAGCGGATCGTCGGTGGGCGGCAACATGGCGGGGATTGTACTTCCCTCTCGGGAAAGTTCGCTACGCTTCCGATAGATAGCTGGACGCATCCAGAGGGGGGGAGGGATTGGCCCTATGAACCCCCGCCAACCTGCTCCCGGTCGCACGCCGGGAAGAAGGTGGCAATTCCATCAGGCTCCAACCAAGAAAAGCCTGGGAGATGCGGTTGGGGTCATTCCCGGTGCATCTCGCCGAACTCGAACCTCCACCGCACAGCCCGGGCGGAGGATCGAAATCCCATGCCGGCAGATGCCCTGAAGTGCAAGGAATGTCAGACCGCCTACCCCCTCGAGGCGCGCTTCGTCTGTGAGCGGTGCTTCGGCCCGCTCGAGGTGAGCTACTCGCTGCCCGAAGGCGACCCGGCGGCGCTCAAGCGCCGCATCCAGGCCGGGCCGCACACCATCTGGCGCTACGCGGACTTCCTGCCCCTGCAGGGCCCGGCGCGCAGCGCGCTGCCGACGGGCTGGACCCCGCTGGTCAAGGCCGACCGCCTGGCCGAGCGGCTCGGGCTCGGCGAGCTCTACATCAAGAACGAGACCGCGAACCCGACGCACTCCTTCAAGGACCGCGTCGTCTCCGTCGCGCTCGCCCGTGCACTCGAGCTCGGGTTCGACACGCTCGCGTGTGCGTCGACCGGCAACCTCGCGAACGCCGTCGCGGCGCACGCCGCGGCCGCCGGTCTGCCCGCCTACGTGTTGATCCCGTTCGACCTCGAGGAGCCGAAGATCCTGGCCACGGGCGCGTACGGCGCCCAGATCGTCGCCGTCCGCGGCAACTACGACGATGTCAACCGCCTCTGCACCGAGGTCTCGGGTGAGCGGCCGAACTGGGCGTTCGTGAACATCAACATGCGCCCCTACTACGCCGAGGGCTCCAAGACGCTCGCGTTCGAGACCGTCGAGCAGCTCGGCTGGGAGCTGCCGGACCGGATCGTCGGCCCGATCGCCTCCGGCTCGCAGTTCACCAAGATCGCGAGAGGCTTCCAGGAGTTCATCGACGCCGGCCTCGTCTCCGGCGAGGTGCCGAAGATGAACGGCGCCCAGGCCGAGGGCTGCTCGCCGGTCGCCAAGGCGTTCGCCGAGGGTCACGACGTCGTCCGCCCGGTCAAGCCGGACACGATCGCCAAGTCGCTGGCCATCGGCAACCCCGCCGACGGCCCGTACGCGATCGAGCTCGCCCGCCGGACCGGCGGCGGGATCGACGCCGTCACCGACGACGAGATCCGCGCGGGCGTCCGGCTGCTGGCCGAGACCACCGGCATCTTCACCGAGAGCGCCGGCGGCGTGACGATCGCGACGCTGGCCAAGCTGGCGGCCCGCGGCGACATCGGCCCCGACGAGCGCGTCGTGGCGATGGTCACCGGCGACGGCCTGAAGACGATCGACGTGGTCCGCGGCACGTTCGAGGTCACCGAGATCCCGGCCTCGATCGATGCCTTCGACTCCCACTTCGCCCCGGTGGCCGTCTGATGCCGGTCACGGTCAAGCTCCCCACGCAGCTGCGCGACGCGGCCGGCGGCGCCACGGCGGCTTCGGTTGACGGCGGCACGGTCGGCGAGGCGCTGAACAACCTCTACGAGCAGCACGGCGAGCTGCGCGAGCGGATCGCCGACGGTGACGGTGCCCTGCGCCGCTTCGTCAACGTCTATCTCAAGGGCGAGGACATCCGGTTCCTCGACGGCCTCGAGACGCCGGTGGCCGACGGCGACGAGGTCACGATCCTCCCGGCGGTGGCGGGCGGAGCATGACCCTGGCAACCCGCGGACGAGGGCCCACGCGCGTGGCCCAGGGACCCACGAACCGTCGGTGGCTCGCATGAGGCTCGACGAGCGCCTACGCGGCGGCGAGCCGATCGTCTCGTTCGAGTTCTTGCCGCCCCGGACCGTCGAGGCCGAGCTGGCCTTCTGGAGCGCGATCGAGGAGCTCGCGGCGCTGGAGCCCGCGTTCGTCTCCGTGACCTGCGGGGCGGGCGGCACGACCCGTGACCTGACGCTCGCGGTGGTCCGCCGGCTCGCCCGCGAGCGCGGCCTGGAGGCCGTCCCCCACGTCACCGCGACCGGCTTCACGCGCGAGGGTCTCGTCGAGCTGTTGGCCGAGGCGCGCGCCGGCGGCGCCAACAACGTCCTCGCCCTGCGCGGCGACCCGCCCCGCGGGCAGTCGACCTGGACCGCGCCCGAGGGCGGCGTCCAGAGCTCGCTGGAGCTGATCGCGCTCGCCGCCGAGGCGGGCTTCAGCGTGCTCGGCGCGGCCTATCCCGAGACGCATCGGGACTCGCGCGGGCAGGCCGCCGACCTCGCCCACCTGCGCGCGAAGGTCGACGCGGGCGTCAAGGTCCTCGTGACCCAGCTCTTCTTCGACAACGACGACTATCGCCGCTTCATCGACCGCGCCGCCCTCGACGTCCCGGTCCTGCCGGGCATCATCCCGGTCACCAGCATCAAGCAGATCGAGCATGTGGCGGCGCTGTGCGGCGCGCGCATCCCCACCGCCCTGCGCCGCGAGCTCGAGCGCCGCCAGGACGACCCGCGCGCCGTCGCCGAGCTCGGCGTCGCCTACGCCACGGCACAGGCGGCGGAGCTGCTGGCCGACGGCGCCCCCGGCGTGCACCTCTACACGCTCAACCGCTCCCCGGCCACCCGGGCGATCGTCTCCGCCCTGCGCGCCCACGGCTCGCTCCCGGCCGCCGTCATCGCCTAACCCGCCGAAAGGGTTCCGGTACTTTCCGCATTCTCATGAAGCGGACGCTCAAGCTCGCCGCGGAGGCACTCAAGCCGGCCAACCTGGCGAGAGGCCTCAGCGCGGCGCGCAACCCGCCGAGCCAGGCCGAGATCGACGCCGCGCTCGCACACGCGACGCCGGAGCACCGGGCGGCGTACCAGGCGCAGGTCGAGCACGCCGAGGCGGGCGCGCGGCTCGCCTACGAGGGCAATAGGGCGCGCGAGGAGGAGCGGCGCGCGCTCTACGGACCCGCCGGGGTCGCCGTGTACGGACCCGAGCTGCAGACGCCCGAGCAGCTGGCGGCGCAGAGCAACGGCGCCTCGTTCCGGTTCGCTCGCGTCGAGCTCGGCCGTCAGGCCAAGCAGTCGGCCCGCGACGTGCTCGGGCGCTCGTCCGTGCGGGAGATCGAGGACCCGCTGCAGCGAGCGCACGTCGCCGCGCACGAGCGCGCGGTGCGCGACGAGGCCCGCGCGCCCTACAACGCCCCGGAGCGCGTGCCGGTCCACATCAGCCGGCTGATGACCCGCGGCAAGACCCAGCTCGACGAGGTGCTCGCCTACGTGAACGGCAGCGGGCTCTCGCCCGACCGCATGTTCGGCGTCTACCGCGTCCCCGACCGGATCAGCCAGGCGCTCACGCCGCACTCCGAGAAGGGCCGGCCGGTCGAGTGGGACATCGTGCACTCCGATCCCGACGGCACGACGCCGCCGATCGTCGCCACGGCGTTCGCCGCCGACGACCACTGGGTGGCCAAGCGGGTCGGCGAGCCGTCGGTGCTCGACGAGGAGCTCGCCCTCGCGTACTGCGTGGGGGCCGGGATCGGCCCGGAGCAGTGCGCCGGCCTGGCGCGGATCTCGGAGTTCCGGTCGATCCAGAGCGGCGACGACCACATCAACCCCGTGTGCACGCTCGTGCGGGGCGTGGTCGCCCTGCATCCGCCGACCGGCCGCGACGACTTCGCGCGCATGCGCGCGGCCGCCCCGCTGTACCTGCACCCACCCGCCGACGTCCGCGTCGAAGTGCTCAACTGGGCCGCGATCGCCCGCGCCGTGCACACCCGCACGCTGCATCCGCCCGAGACGCCGTCGCCGTTCCCGTACCTGCCGAGCACGCCGCAGGAGCTGCTGCGGGCCTACCTGGAGATCGTCGGCCTGCACCCGCAGGACTGCTACAGCGCCCAGGCGACCGTCGACGGCGTGCACGGGCTCAGCGGCGCGCACTCCAACACCGGCCCCAAGCAGCCGTGCGTGGACGGCAAGGACCGGATGCGCGCCCACGGCTGCCGACAGCTGGTCTTCGTCTATCGCGACCGCCCGGAGTACGAGCAGGGCCGCGCACGCTGGGCCGCCTACCAGCACGAGCAGCTCCAGTCGCGGCTCGAACGCGGGACCGGCGCGCGGCGGCGGATCGAGTCCGACGAGCTCGGCGGGATGCTCGGCAAGGTCGCGCGCGCCGCCGAGCTGATCGATCGCCTGCACTGGGACAACTGGTTCGAAGGCGCCGAGGAGGACATCCCGCGGTACCGCTACTGCTGGCCTCCGCTGTCGTGATCGGCGACGTCACACCGGTCGGCTGGCGCGCCGGACCGACCCGCCGCAAGCGCGGGCCGCTGCGGATCATCGTCGGCCTCGCGCTGCTGATCGCCGGCGGCGTCGCGGTCGTGATCGGCATCACCGGCGCGGTCACCGCCCGCAGCGCGATCGAGGACAACGCCGTCGCCCGCGCGCCGCTCGGCCAGCCGACGAGCTTCCGCGCCGAGGCGGGTCAGCGCTACACCGTCTACGTGATCTTCAGCGGCGGCGTGTTCTCGAACACCGACCGCCAGGAGCAGATCATCGCCCGCACGGCGTGCGAGACCTCCAGCGGCGCGCAGTTCCGCGGGGCGTTTCAGGGCTCGAGCGTCACGCTCGGCAGCGCTTCGACCGTCGGCCGCTTCACCGCGCCCGGGGGAGAGATCTCCGTCAACTGCGCCGGCCCGAGCACCGACGCCTACGTCGTGACCCCTGGCGGCACCGGGATCTTCCGCAGCATCATCGAGATCATCGCCGGCGCCTTCGGGGCCGTCGGCGGGCTGCTGTTGCTTATCTGGGGCCTGATCGGTCGTCGCGTGCCGGCGTGACGACGAAGTCGTCGGCGCTGACCAGGTCCAGCGCGAGCGCCCGTTCCCAGCAGTCGGCCAGCGCCTCCATGCTCTCGGCCACGAGCCGCTCGTACTGACTGACGATCTCCGCGCGGAACTCGGCCTGCCGGCGATCGAGCTCCCGCATGTCGGCGCGCGTGTGCGGCGCCTTCAGCCAGGTCATGCAATCCGGGCAGCGCAACTCGACGACGACCACGTCGGACCCCTTGGCCTCGCAGCGCAGTGGTTGCAGGAAGGTCGACCCGCAGCGCGGGCACATGGTCATCGCGGCCACGAACGCGAACCTACGCGCCGCCTCGGACAGAAGAGCGGGTTGTGCCCCCTGTATCACGCGGTCGATAACCGTGCTCAGGAGGTACCAATGGACAACCCCATTCGCACAGACGGCCCGGACCCGCTCGACACCCATGAGGAAGGCCGCGTCGCCGGCCTCACCGGCATGAGTGCCGACGCGGCCAAGACGTTCCTGGACTTCCATACCGGCCTGCGCTGGCTGCACATTCGCGACCAGCAGGAAGGCTAGGGAAGGTCCATCGAGAGGACCTGGCCGTGCCACCCGCGCACGGTGAAGGTCCCGCTGCGATGGAAGCCCTGACGCTCGTACCACGCGACCAGAGACGGCGCACCCGCCCAACAATCGACCCGCAACAGCGGGATCCCGGCGGTCCGTGTCTCTTTGATCGCGCGGTGCAGCAACTCGCCGCCGATGTCGCGCCCCGCGTGGGCGCGTGAGGTGACCAGCGCCTCGACGTAGCGCTCGGCGCGGTCCGCGGGGGAGACGTGATCCGGCCGGGCGCCGATCACGATCGCCCCGACCACCTGCTCGTCCTCGCAGGCGAGCCGCAACCCGCCGCCCGCGGCCCACTCGGCGGCCCGCGCCACCCGCGCCTGTACAGCCGAGAACGGCTCCGTGCCCCACTGCCCGGTCTGCCCCCGGGCCACGAGCCAGCGCACCGCCTCGTCGAACAGCGCCAGCACCGCCGGCGCATCGTTCGGTGTGCCCTCGCGAATCCTCATTCGGCAAGTCCCGGCGGGGGAATGCGCTCCTGCAGCGTCGCGACGAGGTCCCGTGGGTCGTGGATGACCAGGTCGGCGCCGAACTCGAGCGCGGCCGCGCTCGTCTCGGCCGTCCAGAACTGCCCGCCGGCGACGATGCACGGGCGCGGGTTCAGCGCCGCGACCGCGCCGAAGAGCTCGACCACACCATGCAGGACGCTCGCCGTCGCGGTCGAGAGCGCGACGACCTCGGGTTGCTCGGACTCCACGAGCTCCGCGACGTCGTGGGCGGGTGCGCCGGGGCCGAGCAGCAGGACCTCCCAGCCGTCGGCCTCGAGGAAGTCGGCGACCATCCGCGTCCCGAGCTCGTGCAACTCGTCGGGCGTCCCCGAAACGACCGCGAGGCGCCCGTCCTTCGGCGCGCGCGGCACGCGCCGCGACAGCCCGTCGAGGATCGAGCGGGCGACGGCGGTCGCGTAATGCTCCTCCGCGACGTTGAGCGTGCCCATCGCCCAGCGGTGCCCGACCTCGCGCAGCGCCGGCTGCAGCAGCTCGAGGTAGACGTCCGGGATCGGAACGCCGGCGTCCAGCGCCGCCTGGACCGCGAGCCGCGCCCGCGCGGAGTCACGCGCCAGCAGGCCCTCCAGGAATGCGTCGCGGTGCTCGTCCAGGCTCACCGACGCTGAGGATGCCAAGAACCCTGGACGTACGGCGCGTAGTAGTACGCCGGAAGGAGGCGTAGCGTGTGACTATGGCCCAGGAAAAGACAGAAGAGCGGGCGGAAACCGACGTAACCAGCTCCGCCAATGGCGACGCCGGCCGCCAGATCGCCTACATCACCGGGATGAGCGCGGACGCCGCGGCGACCTTCGCGGCCTTCCATTCCGGGCGGTTCGCACAGCGAGCGGCGTTCAAGGACGCGTAGGGCGCCCCGCGACGAATCGCGGAGCGCCCTAGCGAACCGCGTCTAGCGCGCCGTGTAGGTGCGGCTCTTGGCGGAGCCGAGCTTGACGACGACCTTCGGTGCCTTCTTGAGCTTCTTCGAGGACCGCAGGCGGACCTTGACCTTGCCCTTGCCGCTGACCTTCGTGGCCTTCTTCGTGCCCGCGAGGCGCACGGTGCCCTTGAGGGCGGCCTTGGACGCCGCCGGCGGGATGGCGGTGATCGTGCAGACGACGGACTTGCCGTCCGCCGCCAGATCGCAGGTCACGCGGACGTTGGGGGCATCGCCCTTGTCGCCCTTGTCACCCTTCGGGCCGGCCGGACCCACGGGGCCGGTCGCGCCAGTGGCACCCGTGGCGCCGGTCGCGCCAGGCGCGCCGTTGGTCCCATTCGTACCGTTGGCGCCCGCGGGACCGGTCGCGCCGGTGTCGCCCTTGTCGCCCTTCGCTCCGGCGGCCGCGGAGACGTAGAGGCCGTTCTTGGGCGTCGAGTCACCCTCGCCGTCGGCGTTGCCGGCGTAGACCCGAGCGGTGATCAGGTGGCCGAGGTCGGCCGCCACCAGCGTGTAGGTCACCTTGTCGGCGCCGCTGATGACGTCACCGTCGCGGTACCAGACGTACCGGGTGCTCGTCGGCGTGTTGATGAACGCGATGTTCGTCAGCGTCAGCGTCGAGCCGACGGTCGGGGTGCCGGTCAGGACCGGCAGGCCGACCGCGATCGGCGTCTGCGCGATCGCCGCGGCGGACACGACGCGCACCTGGCGGGTGATCGTCTTGACGTTGCCGGCCTTGTCCTCGGCCTCGGCCTTGAACGTGATGACCGAGTTCGCCGCGGCGTTGGACGGGACGTAGTAGCGGAACTGGAACGGGAAGGAGCGCTTGGCCTTCACGAGCGTGTCGTTCGCGTACAGGCGCACCTCCTTGATGTCCCCGCGGTCGTCGTAGCCCTTGACCTCGAGGTCGACCGGGTCGATCGCCGTGACCTCCTTGAGCTCGAGCGGGTAGGTGAAGTCGACCACCGGGGCGGTCGTGTCCGGCGTGGCCGGCAGCAGGTAGCCGAACGCCTTGGAGACCAGCGCCTCGCGGGTGGACTGGTCGACCTGCTCGAGGCCGAAGCCGAACGCCACCGTGTCACGCGTGGAGATCGCGACGCCGCCGTTGGCGGTCTGGGCCGGCGTCGTCTGCGAGTCCAGCTCGGCCTTCTCCTGGCGCAGCGGCTGCTGCAGGGAGGGGCTGGAGAGCACGCTCGTGAACGTCCGCAGGCGGGTGATCGACTTCGCGCGCGGGGTGGCGTTGCCGTCGAGGTCCTGCGTCGGGTCGTTGCCCGCCGCGGTGTCGACGGTGAACGGCGCCACGCCGGCGAAGATCGAGTTCGCCGTCGGCGCGATCGGCGCGGTGTTGTACGTCGTCGAGCCGGCCCCGCCCGTGCGCGAGCCGACGCCGAAGAAGTACTGCTCGATGTCGTTGTTGACCTGGTGCTGGCGGATGAACGCCGAGCCGGGCCGGTTGTCGTCGCCGAGGTTGTCGGCCGGGTAGTTGAACCCGTAGAACGGGTCGGGGTTGAACTGGTAGCCCGAGTAGGCGGTCGCGCTGGTGCTCGAGCTGGCGAACGTCTGGTGGGCGTTGCGGCCGTCGATGACGATCTTGCCGCCTTCGTTGAGGTAGTCGCGGAGGTTGAACCAGCCCTTGGCGCCCCACTGGCTGATCAGCGTGTCGCCGGTCAGCGTCGTCGCGTTCGAGAGGCGGCGGTAGTTCGTCAGGCCCGGATCCTGCGGGACGAGGTCGTCGCCCGTGTAGTACAGGACGCCGTCGAAGTGCGAGAGCACGCCGAGGAACGTCGGGTACTTGATCGTGCCGGGAGGCGCGTCGATGTTGTAGGTGTCGACCTCGTAGCCGGCCGCCTTCAGGGCGTCGACGTGCTGCGCGAGGTAGCGCGGCGCGGTGGCGTAGGGCGTCTTGTTCGGCGCCGTGCCGGTGTAGTCCTCGGCCGCGACGACGAGGATCCGCTTCTTGGTCTTGTCCTGCGGGGTGGAGACGACCTTGTAGGTGAAGACCTGCTCCTGGCCGCCGGCGCGGACGGTGATGGTGACGGTGTCACCGGTGATCACCGGGCGCGGGTTGGCGTTGGTCCCCGTCGTGCTGGTGGGCGGGAACGAGGCGGGCACGGTCGCCCGCACGCGCTGGAAGTACTTCCCGGGGACGTCGCCGTAGCGCTCGCCGCCCTGGTAGAGCGCACCGCGCAGGTACAGCGTCTGGTTGCGGCCGCCCGGGCCGGAGACCGAGGCCTGGAAGTCGGTCGGGCCGAGATCCTTGCGCACGATGGCCTCGACCTGCTGGTCGCCGCCGTAGGAGACGTCGAACACGGTCGGCTCGATGTCGAGCGTGGCCTTGACCTTGTAGCGGCTGGCGTCGTCGAAGAAGTTGCGCGGGCGGTCGAAGTCGTCGCCGGCGGCGCTCCACGCGAGGTTCAGCGCGAGCGGGAGGTTCTTCTCGAAGACGGCGTTGACCTTGTCCTCATCGTCCGGGAAGACGAACGAGGACGCGCTCGAGCCGCCGGTCTGGGCGGTGTCGAGCTCGGGGGTGAAGCCGATCGTGCCGAACTGGAAGTAAGCCCAGTCGACGGTCTCGCCGTGCGTGACGTAGAGGTCCGACGCCTGGTCGGGCTGGTACGGGTCCACCGCGGCGTCGCCGTCGGTGCCGGTCAGCGAGCGGGCCAGCGTGTTGTCGTCCGCCGGGCGGTTGGTGATGAAGCCGAAGGAGCTGTTGAGCAGCTGGGCGGCCGAGTGGTAGTTGAGGTTCGCGATCGGCTTGATGCGGCGCAGCAGCCGGTCGTAGGCGAAGTTCTCGGGCTCCGAGTTGGCGTACGGGCCGCGGTAGTCCTCGTTGCCGGGGTTCGCGCTCGAGCCCTCCTCGTCCAGCGCCCACTGCTCCGGGAAGTTGCGGTTGGGGTCGACGCCGTCGCCCTGGTCGCCGTAGATCCCGTTGGCGTTGTTGTCGCGCAGGGTCTTGCGCCACAGGCGGTTGGAGTTCGCGTCGCCGGGGCCGCAGACCTTGGTCGCGGTGCCGGTGCCGCAGGTGAACGTGTAGTCGTAGCCGTCCGGGTTCTGGACGGGCAGGAACCACAGCTCGGTCTTCTTGAGGATCTCCTGCACGCGGACGTCGTCCTGGTGGTTGAGGATCCAGTGCGCCTCGCGGCGGACGACCTCGGGCGTGATCCACTCGCGGGCGTGGTTGGTGGCGCCGTAGAGGATCGCCGGCCGCGTGCCGTCGGGCGTGTTGCGGGCGTTGGAGGTGATCTTGATCGTCAGGATCGGCTTGCCGAGCATCGACTTGCCGATCTCGACCAGCTTCACGACGTCCGGGTAGTCACGGGCGAGGCCGCGCAGCTCGTCGGCGATGCCGCCGGGCTCGGAGTAGCTGCGGTAGACGTCGTAGTACGGGTTGGGGCTGTCGCCGCCCGTGGCGCGCGCGGCCTTCGGCCCGAGCTTGGGCAGGGTGACCTCGGTCAGATCGAAGCCCTCGTCTTCGAGCTTGGCCGCCTGCGACGGGAAGAGGTCGAGATTCAGGTGCTGCTCGGCGGACTTGCCGTCGTACCCGGCGTGGTCGAGCTCGGTGCCGGTCTGGTCCTGGATCAACTGTGCCTCCTCCAGCGACACAGTCGTCTGATACGGCGTTACGTGCTCCTCGGTCGAAGCGAGCGCTGGACTCGCGGCGAGCAGCACGAAACCTGCGGACAGCGCGAAAACGCGTCTGCGCAACATGTTCCCCCTCAAGGTGCTGAAATGGACGTTCTAGTCCGGCAGGCTACGTAAACCTGATCGGAATACAGGTAATTAGGCGTGGAGGTCGCTCAACACCGCGACTAGGGGGATCCCCGATGCGCCTCGGCCAGGGCGGCCGTAGCTTCGGCGACATGCTCTCCGCCCTCCGTCTTGCGTTGCTGACTCTGGCCGTGTTCCTCTCGGGTGCCGTGGCGGCGGAGGCGTCTTCGCTTTCAGTGGCCGTTCCGCCCGAGGGCCAGGTGGCCGTCGCGGTTGGTGCCGGCGGGAAGTCGGTGAAGGTGCGGTCGGCACCGGCGGGTGTGACGGTGGCGGGCGGCGTGGGGAAGGGGCGGCTCGCGGTGGCGGTCATCCGCCCGCGCGGCGTGGCGGCGGGCGGGAAGGTCGTGTTGACCGTGGGCGGCAAGGTCAAGGGGCTCAAGACGTTCCCGAAGGCGCTGGACGGCGGCGGCAAGCCGGTCGCGTGCGGCGACCTCGGCGCCCTGTTGGGCAAGCGCCTGAAGGGCAAGGCGGACGTCAAGGCGCTCGGCCCGGTGCTGGCGGCGAAGCTGTGCGGCAAGGCGGCGCCGGCGGGCGCGGCGGACGTGCTCGCCCGGCTCGGCCTCGGTCCCGCGGTGTCGCTGCCGGCACCAGGCGCTGCCGCTCCGGCCCCGGGTGGTGGCGGCGCGATCTCCCGCCCGGGCAGCGCCCCTGGGCGGCCCGCGGCGACCCCGACGCCCACGCCGACTCCCGGAACAGGCGGCAAGAAGGCGTGCGCCGACGGCGTCGACAACGACGGCGACGGCCAGACCGACTGGGAGGACCCGGGCTGCTCGGATGCGGGGGACACGTCCGAGAACTCCGAGGTGCCCGCGTCGGCCGAGTGCGCGGCGAGTTCCGGTCTGGGCATGGTGGACGATCCCACCGAGATCAACGTCGGGATCAACCCGGGCTGCGGGACCTTCTATGAGGCCGAGATTCAGGTCGCTCCGGGGGTCGCCGCCTGCCTGATGGCCAACAACGGCTTCGATTGCGAGGTGTCGGACCCGTTCGGTGTGGCGTCGTTGAAGGACGGCGAGCGCGACGGCGTCGACATGACGCTGCAGCTCAAGGGCCCGGTCGACTGCGCGAAGCGGGCGACGATCGCGCTCTACAAGCTCGACGGCACGGTCACCAAGTTGCAGGAGCCGGTCGGTAACTGCGCGACGCTCCCGCCGCCCGCGCCCAAGTGCAACAACGGCAAGGACGACGACGGCGACGGCCTCGTCGACTCCCGCGACTCGGCGGGCACGACCGATCCCGACCCCGGCTGCAGCGGCGTCGCGGACACGACCGAGAACTCCGAGGTGCCGACGCCCGCGTCCTGCGAGGTCACCGTGGGCCTGTTCGGCGGCGACGTGCGCTTCGCCGGGCTGTCGACGTCAGGCTGCGGCGTGCTCAAGGGCGTCTGGTTCCGCCCGCCGGGGACGCCGACCGACTGCCTGTTCGCGTTCGGCGCCGACGACGCGCAGGCGTGCGGCGTCAAGGCCGGGACCGCGGGCGCGACCTTCGCGCTCACCAACCAGGACGTCACGCTCGGGACGCATCTGGCCGCCGACGCGACCTGCCGCAAGGTCACGGTCGCGCTGATCCGCGAGAACGACTCCGTGATGGCCGACACCGTCGACTTCTGTGGCTAGAGGTAGATGGCGCGCCAGGCGTCCCACCACGTGTCCGCCGTCGCCTCGACGGTGCGCGGGTCGGTGACGGTGACGTTGGCGCGGTGGGCGAACGCGGCAGCATGCTCGGTGCTGCCCAGCTCGACCTCGATCGTGCAGGGCGCGCCGGGCGTGTAGATCGGTGCTGTGGCGACGTTCTCGACCGCTTCACGGGCGGCTTCCTCGAGCAGTTCGCGAGCACGGACGGGGGAGAGGTGGCGCGCCGAGAAGCGCCCGAGGCCGCGCTTGACCGCGAGCGTCTTCAGGCTCGGGCCGAGCAGCTCCGTGGCTTCGTCGCAGACGACGTCGTCGCCGGTGACGAGCGCGACCGGCGTGCCCCAGGTCCCGCACAGCGCGGCATTGATGCCCACCTCGCCGACCAGCGTGCCGTTGAAGCGCAGGTTGCGCCAGCTCGTTGAGCTGACCGTGTGCGAGAGCACGCCGCGCTCCGCTCCCGCGCGGGCGTGCTGGCCGACGAACAGCGCGACGTCGCAGCCCTGCTCGAGCAGCTCGGTGTACTCGGTCCACTCGTGCTGGACCACGAACTCGCACCGTGCGTCCAGCGACTCCGGGATCAGCGAGTTGAAGGACCAGTCGCCGCCGGCGCCGTGACAGTCCATCACCACGACCTCGGCCGCGCCGCCGGCGAACGCGCCGCGCACGGTCGCGTTGAGCTCTTCCGTGTAGAGGCGGCGCCCCTCCTCGTAGCCGGAGCGGCCCGCGCTGACCTGCTCCCACCGGCAGATGCCGGCGACGCCTTCCATGTCACTGATGATCAGGACGTTCACCGCCGTATTAGTACCTCGGCCGCGCGCCTGGCGCCGCCGACCTGATACCCATTGGGCGCGACGGAGGCCCTGGCGACCGCATGCCCGACACCATCTTCTGCCCGAACTGCGGCGAACGCATCAGCGCCCGCGCGCGGTTCTGCCCCTCCTGCGGCGCGAGCCAGGAGGAGTACGCGGTCGACGCCCCTCCGAAACCCGCCCCACCGCCGCCTTCGAGCGGTCTGTGGTCGGCAGGCGGGCCGGACGCACCACCGGTGCCACGCGTCGAGGAGCCGCCGGCCGAGCCGACGCGACGCGACCCCGAGCCGCCCACGCCCGCGCCACGCGCCGCGGAGCCGCCGGCCGAGCCGACGAGACCCGTCGCCGAGCCGCCGACGCCGCGCGCCGCGGCACCGCCGGCCGAGACACGCGACCCCGAGCCGCCGGCACCGGCTGACCCGCCGCCCATGCCCGGCGACGCTCCGGCGCCGCAAGCGGCCGCCGCCCCCGCGCGCGACGACGCGCCGCTCAGCGCCGATTCTCCGCCCCCGCGGGCGGCCGCGGAGTTCTCCGGGTTGATTCGCGAGCGGCTGGCATTGCCGGGGATGGTCGCCGCGGCGGTGGCGGCCGCGATCGCCGCCGGGATCGTGCTCGTCGCCGGGCTGGTGATCGCCGTCGTCGCGCCCGAGAACTCGATCATCGGCGCGGCCGGGATCGACACGACCGTGTTCAAGGAGATGTTCCGCCAGGCCGTCGGGACGCAGCTGACCGCGATGGTCGAGGAACCCGGGCTGCTCGTCTCCGGCACGCGCCGCATCCACCCGCTCGTGCTCGTCGCGATCCCCCTCGGCGCGCTGATCCTCGCGACCCGCTCGCAGCTCTACCGGACCGAGGGAGCGAGCCCGGTCGCGCGGCTCGGGTGGGCGAGCCTCGTGGCGGTCCCGTTCGCGGTCCTCATGCTCGTCTTCGCGCTGATCGGCGGCGCCAGCACGACGCGGATCTCTCCCTCGCCCGCCGGCGCGTTCGCTCTAGGGCTGCTGTGGGGCGCGCTCGGGGGGATGATCGGCGCCGCGACCAAGCTCCCGCTCGACACGCTCACCGCGCGGCTGCCGGAAAAGCCGACCCGCGCCGCGCTCGCCGCGCTCCGCCCGCTGGCGGTGGTGCTCGCGATCTGCACGGTCGTCGGCACCGCGGGCTGGCTGATCCAGGTGGGGCGCGACGCGGGCAGCGTGCGCCTCCAGCGCTCCGCTCCGACCGCGCTCGTCGAAGAGGCGCTGTTCGCCGGCGAGCACGGCATCAACCTGACCGCCCTCGCCGCCGGCGCGCGCTTCAGCGCAGACGGCGACGGCGCGCTCGGCCTGCCGTTCCCCGTCGCGGACGCCAACGACCTTCCCGGCCGGGGCGGCACGTTCCGGGTATTCGCGTACGCCGACGCGCTCCCCGCCGCGGTCTTCATCCCCGCGCTGATCCTGCTGATCGGCCTCGTCACGCTCGGCGCGCTCTACGCGGGCTTCGCCGCCGCTCGGGCCGTCGCCGCGAGCTCCCTCCAGAGCGCCGCGCTCTGGGGCGCACTGACCGGACCCGTGTGGGCGATCACGATGGCGTTCCTCGTCGTCCTCGCCGGCGGCCTGTTCCACGGCGACGCCGACGACACCTCGGTCTTCACCGTCTTCCTCCTCGGCGGCGCCCTGTTCGGTGCCGCCGGAGGCGCCCTCGCCGTCAGCGCTCAGGAGCCCGCTTCCTTCTCGTCCTGAGCGAGCCGGAAGACGAGCGTCTCGAGCGCCCACTTGGCCTGCGCGAGCGTCTCTTCGGCGGTCGTGATCAAGCTCTGGATCTCGCGGATCTGGTCCTGATAGCTCTTGCTACTGGGCACCATGAAAGGCAGACGCTACATACCTTGAGCATTTGGCGATAGGCCCCAAAGGGGCAGCGATCCGGCCAGGAATGAGAGGATGGCGCCCGCCATGGAAAGAGCGGTTCGCTGCCATCTGATCCGCGCGGCCGGCGCGCCGCCGATCATCGTGTGGGTCGTCGACGACAGCGCCGACGACGATCTCACCGCGGCCTTCGCGAGCGAGACCACCGTCCCGAGCCCGCGCTTCTGGGGCGTCTGGGGAGCGGGCAAGCAGGGCGACGCCGACGCCCTCGCCTTCCGCCTGATCGACCGCGACACCCACCGCGAGCGCACCTGGTGGCTCGACGCCTTCGGCCCACCGCTGCTCGGCGCGATCCTCGAGATCCCACACGTGGTCGTCCTCCAGCCACGCGAGATCGCGGACGCGCTCAAGCTCACCGACGCGACCTCCGCCGACGTCGTCGGCCTCCTCCGCTCACTCCGCGGCGGGCTGTTCGTCCGCGTCACCGAGCAGTCCGACCACGTCCGCGAACTGCACGGCCACAAGGTGATCGGAGGCTTCGAGGGTTACATCACCTACGAGTGACAGTTTGGCTCTACGAAGGCGGGCGGAAAGCGCCTTGACGCGTTTCGTGATTCACGCGCGGAGCGGCAACCGTCGCCCGGTCACGGAAGACGGCGCGGAATCGGTCGCGTGGGCTTGCGGCGTCCGTGCGCGTACAAGGCACCAGAGGTCTATGAGTTCGCCAACGGTGAGACGGTCCCGGCCAATCGTTGACGCGCTGTGTCCAGACCGGGCATCGACCGCACGATTGCACGCACGGCTTCGGCATCCTCTTGTTCGATGCAGCCATGCCACGAGCCGCGCCACGCGTCCTGGCTGCCTGGTCGGACACGCAAGTCAAGTTCCGCGAGGACGATCGCGTACGTCTCCTTGACCAACGCCTGTTCGCGCGGCGTGAGTTTGTCTTCGAGAGAGGTCATGCGAATTCCAAACGCTCGGCTTGGACGGACGACTGGGCCCCACTTCTCAGCGCGAGCACAGCTTCCACACGGCCCCGAATCCTAGGCCCGATCACACGCGACCGGAAAGGTTCCTAAACCATCAACGGGTGGGGTGACCGGGTAGCAGCCGAGCAGGATCGCTCGAGGCTACGGACTACAAACCGCGGAACTTTGCACATCCGCAGAAGATGGTGCGGTGGCCGGCAGGCTAAACCTTGATGACGAGGTTGAACTGCTCGCGCGTACGGGCGTAGCTCGCCGAATTCGCGCCGTTGAGATAGTCGATTTCGCCGCGAACCGTGTAGCGCCCGACACGCGTAGGAAAGCCGCCGATCACGGCCAACGCGGCGGTGGCAGTGGCACGGAGCAGTTGGCGGCTTCATCGAGATCAGAGTCGGAGTCGGAACACACGCGCAGCGGCCAGCAATCACGCGGCGCGCTCGCTCAGGGACTGCGGCGACGGGCGGCGAGTCGGAGGGCGAAGGAGCCTATGCCTGAAACGCCGAAGCCCGTACCGGCTGTGCTTGCCGTCTATGGCTCTAGACCGCACTTCCTTGACGCTTCCGGGTGTCGCCAGACGATGCGTGACGACGCGGGGTGAGAAACGCGCCCGGCAGGATTCGAACCTGCGACCTCGCGCTCCGGAGGCGCGCGCTCTATCCACTGAGCTACGGGCGCTCGGGTCCGGAAGCTTAGCGCTGGGTGGCCGTCGCGGTCGACGTTGAGCCCGAACGATCGCCCGCAAAAGGGGGGTGCGTAACGAGAACGTCCCCTGAGGAAGCTGTCGTTACGCACCCCCGCGCACCGAGCCCGTCGTGCGGCAAGCGCTGGCGGAAAGTCGGGCATGGGGCGGCGCGAACTGCCGTAGGCTCGAACCCATGAGACGTTCCGAGATCGCCGTGGCCGCTGTGATCGTCGTCGCGGGCGGGATCTTCGGCGCGCCCACGTGGATCGCGCTGGGCCTCGTGGCGCTGGCGCTCGCCCCGCGCCTGGCCTAGCTGCCGCGGCGGTGATCGTCGCGGTCATCTCCGACACGCACATGCCGCGCGGGCCGCGGCGGCTGCCGGACGCGTGCGTCGAGCGGCTGAGATCAGCTGACGCGATCCTGCACGCCGGGGACTTCATGACGGTCGAGGTCCTGCACCAGCTGCAGGCGCTCGGTCCGCCGGTGCACGCGGTGTGCGGGAATGTGGACAGCCGCGAGTTGATCCTCGGCCTGCCCGTGCAGCGTGTCGTCGCGTTCGAGGGAGTGAGGATCGGCATGGTCCACGACGCGGGACCGAGTGGCGGCCGCCTCGCCCGGATGCGCAACCGCTTCCCCGACGCGGACGCGGTCGTCTTCGGCCACAGTCACATCCCGCTGCACGAGGACCAGGACGGCTTCCAGATCTTCAATCCCGGCTCGCCCACCGAGCGCCGGCGGGCCCCGAAGCACACGATGGGCGTGGCGACGATCGACGGCGATTCGCTGACCTTCGAGCTGATCGCCCTTGACTGACAGCTATCGAAAGCTATCTTTCGAAACATGTCTTTCGAAGGGCCGCGCAAGCTCACCGACCCGAAGACCATGCGGGCGATGGCCCACCCGATCCGGCTCGCGCTGCTCGAGGAGCTCATCCACGCGGGGACGCTGACCGCGACCGAGGCGGGCGAGCGGGTGGGGGAGAGCCCGGCGAACGCGTCGTTTCACCTGCGCCAGCTCGCCAAGTACGGGTTCGTCGAGGAGGCCGAGGGCGGGACGGGCCGCAAGCGGCCGTGGAAGCTGCGCCACCTCGGGATGAGCTTCACCGACGTCCACGAGGACCCGGAGACCGCGACCGCCGCCCGCACGCTGGACCGGGTCCTGCGCGATCGCTACTTCGCCCGCGCCCGGCAGGCGTTCGAGGATCGCCAGTCGCTGCCGGAGGAGTGGCGGGCGGTGACCGGCATGAACCAGATGGGCCTGTATCTGACGCCGGACGAGCTGAAGGCCATCGACGAGGAGATCGTCGAGCTGCTGTTCAAGCGCTATGCCGACCGGCGCACGCCGAGCGACGAGCACCCCGAGGGCGCCGAACGCGTCGAGATCCTCACCCTCGCGTACCGGCTATGAGCCGCGACACGCGCATCTTCCTCTGCGGGCAGTCGCTCAGCCTGCTCGGCGACACCGCGCTGTGGCTCGCGCTCGGGCTCTGGGTGAAGGACCTGACAGGGTCGAGCTCGGCCGCCGGCCTCGTCTTCCTGTGCATCGTCGCGCCGCAGCTCGCAAGCCCGTTCGCCGGCCTGCTGGTGGACCGCGTCCGGCGCCGGACGCTGCTGCTCGCCGTCAACCCGCTCACCGCGCTGGCGGTCCTGCCGCTGCTCGCCGTCCACGACCGCGGCGACGTATGGATCATCTACGCCGTCGCGGTCGCCTACGGCGCGTCGTACGTGGTGCTCTCGGCGGGCCAGTCCGCGCTGCTGCACACGCTCGTGCCGACGGAGCAACTCGCCAAGGCCAACGCCACGCTGCAGACGGTCAGAGAAGCGCTGCGGCTCATCACCCCGCTGGCCGGCGCCGGCCTCTACACGCTCGCGGGAGGCGCCGCGGTCGCGCTGCTGGACTCCGCCACGTTCCTCGCCGCCACCGCCGCGCTCTTCGCGCTCAAGCTCAGAGAGCCGAAGCCGCAACCACACGCGAACCCCGGCATCACCGCCGGCGCGCGCCACATCGCCCGCACGCCCGACCTCAAGGCGATGGTCGCCGGCTGCGCGCTCTGCATGCTCGTGATCGGCTTCAGCGAGACGCTGATCTTCGAGCTGCCGGACGCGCTCGGCAAGCCGTCCGCGTTCGTGGGCGTCCTGATGGCGGTGCAGGGGGTCGGCGCGATCGTGGGCGCGCTCACGGCGACGACCGCCCTCAAACGCCACGGGGAGGTCCGCGCCGCCGGCTTCGGCATGACGATCTTCGCCCTCGGCGCGCTGCTGATGGCCGATAGCGACCTCCCGGTCGTCCTGGCGGGCAAGGTCCTGTTCGGCCTCGGCCTGCCCTGGATCGTGGTCGCGCTGCTCACGTTGCTGCAGCGCAGCACGCCCGCGAATCTCCAGGGCCGGGCGTTCGCCGCCTCCGAGCTCGCGCTGGGCGCGCCGCAGACGTTGTCAATCGCCCTCGGGGCGGCACTCGTCGCGCTTGTCGACTATCGCGTTGTACTCCTGGTCCAAGCCGCGACGGTTGGCCTCGCGGGCGTCGCTCTGCTGAATAGGATGCACGGACCTTGGCGGCTTTGGACTGGGACTTCTACGACGAGCTCGTCGCATCCGACGGGGAGCCCCGCCCGCACGCCCGCACGCTGGTGGAAGCGCTGGAGGCGCTCGGTCCCGAGGCCCTGACCGCGGCGGGCCGCCGCCGCGACGCGATCTTCATGCAGCAGGGCATCACGTTCGACGCCGGAGGTCCCGGTGACGGACCGGTCCGGGATCGCCCGTTCCCGCTCGACCTCGTCCCGCGGATCATCCCGGCGAGCGAGTGGCAGACGATCAAGCGCGGCCTCGCGCAGCGCATCCGCGCGCTCAACCACTTCGTCGACGACGTCTACCACGCGCGCGAGATCATCCACGACGGCAAGGTGCCGTGGGAGCTGGTCGTGTCGAGACCGGCCTTCGCCCGCGCCGCGCACGGCATCCGCCCACCCGGCGGCGTCTACTGCCACGTCTCCGGCTGCGATCTGGTGCGCGACAACGACGGCGCCTGGAAGGTGCTCGAGGACAACGTCCGCACGCCGAGCGGCATCAGCTACGTGCTCGAGAACCGCCGCGCGATGACCCGCCTGCTGCCCGGGTTGTTCGAGCACTACCGCGTGCGGCCCGTCGATCACTACCCGGCGCTGCTGAGAACGGCGCTGGAGGAGGTCGCGCCGACGGGCGGGGAGGAGGAGGCGACGGTCGTCGTCTGGACCCCCGGCCCGTTCAACAGCGCCTACTTCGAGCACGCCTTCCTGGCGCGCCAGATGGGCGTCGAGCTGGTCGAGGCCTCCGACCTCGTCGTGCGAGACGCCGTCTGCCACATCCGCACGACCCGCGGCCTGCAGCGCGTCCACGCGATCTACCGCCGGATCGACGACGACTTCATGGACCCGCTCGAGTTCCGCCCCGACAGCGTGCTCGGCGTCCCCGGGTTGATGCGGGCCTACCGAGCGGGCAGCGTGGCGATCGTCAACGCCGTCGGCACCGGCGTGGCCGACGACAAGGCGATCTACCACTACGTGCCGGAGATGATCCGCTACTACCTCGGCGAGGAGCCGCTGGTCGAGAACGTGCCGACGTACCTGATGAGCGACCGCGAGCAGCGCGAGGCGATCCTCAAGCGGCTCGATCAGGTCGTCGTCAAGCCGACCTCGGAGTCCGGCGGCAAGGGCGTCTTCATCGGGCCGACGGCGTCCGACGAGGAACTGCAGCGCCAGGCGGACGAGATCAACCGGCTGCCCGAGAAGTGGATCGCGCAGGAGCTCGTGCACCTCTCGACCGTCCCGACCGCCGGCCCGGACGGCGCGCTCGCGCCCCGCCACGTGGACCTGCGGCCGTTCGCGGTCTTCGGGGAGAACATCCACATCGTCCCGGGCGGGCTCACCCGCGTGGCGTTGCGCGAGGGCTCGATGATCGTCAACTCCTCCCAGGGCGGCGGATCGAAGGACACGTGGGTGCTCGAGGAGGACGCCGAGCACGCTCCCGAGCAGCCGCGCCTGTCGCGCTGGCAGCCGCCGCGCATGCCGGGCCTCCCGCTCGGCGGCGCCTGGTCCTCCCAGCAGCAACAACAACAGCAATAGATGCTCGCCCGGATCGCCCACGAGCTGTACTGGATCGGCCGCCAGCTGGCGCGCGCCGAGCACACCTCGCGCATGCTCGACGGCGTCTTCCACGCCGACCTCCAGGGCCGCCCGGACGACCCGGCGGGCGTCCGGCTGAGCTGGGACGCGCTGCTGACCATCGTCAGCGGCGAGCCGCCGGAGACGAGCGCCAGCCGCGACGAGGTCCTGCGCCTGCTCACGCTCGACCCCGAGCACCCGACGTCCGTCCTGAACTGCATCTCCCGCGCCCGCGAGGGCGCGCGCACCGTCCGCGACGTCTTCAGCGGCGAGATGTGGGAGGCGATCAACACCTTCCACCTCGGCCTGCTGCAGCGCAACATCTCCGCCGCCGTCCAGACCGGCCCGTACAGCGTCTACGCGTACGTGCGCGAGCGCTGCGGGCTGTTCTGGGGCGTGACCGGGCGCACGATGCTGCGCGACGAGGCCCACGCGTTCCTGCAGGCGGGCGCCGCGATCGAGTCCGCCGACATGGTCCTGCGGATGCTGCGCGTGGCGCTGCCGGCCGACGGCGCCGACGCCGAGGAGCACGTCCGCGACGGCCAAGCGCTAGCGCTGCTGCAGGCCGTCGGCGGCTTTCAGGCCTACCGGCGCTCGGTCCCCGCGCCGCCCAACGCGCGGCCGGTCGCCCGCTTCCTGCTCTTCGAAGCCGACTACCCGGACAGCGTCGCGTTCTCGATCGAGGCGCTGCACGCCGCCCTCACCGCCGCCGACCCGGCCTACCGCGGCTCGCCGGCCGTCCTGCGCCTGTCGCGGCTGATGGCCGACCTCGACTTCCGCGCGCGCACGCCGGTCATCGACGGCACCCTGGCGGAGACGCTGGAGATCGTCCAGGTCGAGCTCGGCATGGTCGATGTCGACATCGCCGGCCGCTACTTTGGCAACCCGGCGAAGCCCGCCGCCCGCCCCGTCTCGGCATGAACTTCGCCATCCGCTACCTGACCGAGTACCGCTACAGCGGCCCGGTGACGGACAACCTGAACGCGCTGCGGGTGAAGCCGGCGACGATGGCGACCCAGAGCGTCGAGGACTTCGTCGTCCGCGTCGATCCGGAGTCGCGGCTCAATCAGCACCTGGACTACTTCGGGACGACCGTGATCGAGTTCGGGATCTCGCGACCGCACGAGCACCTCTCGATCGACGTGCGGGCGCGGGTGCGCACGACCTCGCCCGACGTGCCGCCGGAGACCGACTGGTCGGCGATCGAGGACCGGGCGTACGACGCGGCGGCGGGCGAGTTCCTGCTGCTGGACGGCTCCGAGCCGGACGCGTTGACGATCGACGACCTCGTCGGCCTCACCCGCGCGGACTCGCCGCTCGGCACCGCCCAGCGCCTGGTCGAGGTGATCCCGGACCGCTTCGAGTACCGGGCCGGCGTCACGTACGTCGGCTCGACCGTCGGTGACCTGCTGGCCGCGGGCGCGGGCGTCTGCCAGGACTTCGCCCACCTGGCGCTGTTGCTGCTGCGCCGCCACGGAGTCGGCGCGCGCTACGTCTCCGGGTACCTGTGGGCGCCGTCCGACGACGACGAGGCCTCCGCGGAGGTCGAGACGCACGCGTGGGTGGAGGCGCTCCTTCCCGGCGCGGACGGGCTCACGTGGGTCGCACTGGACCCGACCAACCGCCAGCTCGGCGGCGAGACCCACGTCAAGATCGGCCACGGGCGCCACTACGCGGACGTGCCGCCGATCAAGGGCGTCTACCGCGGCATGGAGGGGTCAGAACTCAGCGCGTCCGTGCGAATGACGCGCAGCGACGTGTCACCCTCTCGCGCCTGACATGGGCGACCATCTAATTGTCATGCACTCGGCGGTGCGCGCGCTGCCGGGGTACAACCGCCACGACGCGCCCGCCATCCTCATGGACGGTCCCTCGGTCGCGCAGCTGACCGAGCAGGGGCGCGCGGTGACCGCGCAGCTCGCCGAGCCCCACGGGACGCTGAGCGACGCGATGCGCGCCGCCATGATCGGCCTGAGCGCGGCCGGCATCCCGAAGGCGATCCGCGGCCAGGCCCGCGCGGCCGCCGAGGACTACTTCTACAACCGGCTGGACCTGTCGCCGGAGCTGGCGATCGACTTCCACGCGCCGCTCCCCCCGACGCTCGAGCTGATGCCCGACGGCATGTACGAAGCGCTCGAGAAGATCGTCGAGCTCGTCGTCGACGGCGAGTACGAAGAGCTGCACGACCTCTCCGGCGAGGAGCTCGCGATCGAGGACCTCCAGCGCCGAGTCGAGGACGACTGGCCCGAGGCGCTCGTGCCGCCGCCCCGGGAGCACTACGGCATCGAGGTCCTCAGCCGCTCCGAGGAGCCGGGCGACGACGGCTGGGCGTACTTCCTCGACCTCTGGACCGAGCAGGGCCCCGCGCGACTGCACATCGAGGGGGAGATGGCGCTGACCGCCGACGGCCGCTTCCTCGTGTCGGTCAACGACATCCTGCCGTAGGTAACCCATCTCGCGCGGCACACCCGTCGCTAGGGTGAGCCGCGCCGTGTCGACTGAACCGTCAGCTCCGCGGCGGCTGCTGATCGGACTCGCCGCCTTCGGCGTCGTCGCCTGTGTCGTCCCGTTGGCGCTCGCGATCCACAGCGTCGGCGGGCACCATCGCGACCTGATCGCGGTGTTCGGGCCGGTGATCGGCGGCGCCTCGATCGGCACCGGGCTGCTGGCCTGGCAGCGCCGGCCGGAGAACCGCTTCGGGGCACTGCTCGTCGCGGTCGGCTTCACCTACTGCCTGTCGGGGCTGATCGTCAGCACCGATTCCTGGCCGTTCATCGCCGGCCTGGTCGTGATCGCGGTGCCGTACGCGATCCTCTTCCACATCCTGCTGGCGTTCCCGTCGGGGCGGTTGCGGGCGCGGTGGGAGATCGCGCTGGCGGGCGCGTCGTATCTGCTCGCGACGGTGGGGTGGTGGATCTGCCTGGTCTTCGAGCAGACCGCGAACTTCGGCCTGCCCGCGAACCCGCTGCTGATCGCCGAGAAGCCGGGTCTCTTCGACGTGCTCTCGCGGGCGCGGCTGGCGCTGGTGGCGGTCCTGATCGCGCTGCTGATCGTGATCGTCTGGACCCGCTGGCGGCGGGCGACGCGGCCGCAGCGCCGCGCGCTGACGCTCGTCTACGCGAGCGGCGGCCTCGTGCTCGCGCTCTACGCGGTGTGGTCGGTGCTCGGCGCGCTCGACGTGGCGACGGGGACCCAGGAGACGCTCGAACGCGCGCGGGTGATCGCGCTCGCCACCGTCCCGTTCGCCTTCCTGGCGGGGCTGCTGCGCAGCCGGGTCGCGGGGGCGACGGCGGTCAGCGACCTCGTCGCCCGGCTCGGCGGCGGGGGCGTCCACGGCAGCCTGCGCGACGCGCTGGCGAGCGCTTTGGGCGACCCGTCGCTGACGCTCGCCTACTGGCTCCCCGAGCGCGAGGACTGGGTGGACGCCACCGGCGGGACGATCACGCTGCCGCGGCCGGGTGGCGGACGCGCGTGCACGCCGGTGGAGCGCGACTCCGAGCAGGTCGCGATGCTCGTGCATGACGCCTCGGTGGCGGAGGAGCGCGAGCTCGTCCAGGCCGTCGTGGGCGCCGCGGCGCTGGCGCTGGAGAACGAGCGGCTCGCCGCCGAGTTGCACGCCAAGGTCAAGGAGCTGCAGGCGTCGCGCGCCCGGATCGTCGAGAGCGCCGACGCCGCCCGCCGCCGGATCGAGCGCGACCTCCACGACGGGGCGCAGCAGCGGCTGGTGGCGTTGTCGCTCTCGCTGCAGGTCGCGCGCCGGCGGATCGACAACGACCCGGGTGCGGCGAAGACGCTCCTGGAGACCGCCGCGAGCGACCTCGACGCGGCGATCCGGGAGCTGCGCGACCTCGCCCGCGGCATCCATCCCGCGGTGTTGTCTGACCGCGGTCTGAGTTCCGCGGTGGAGGCGCTCGCCCAGCGGATGCCGCTGCCGGTCGAGATCGTCGCCGCGCCGCAGGAGCGCCTGCCTGAACCGGTCGAGGCCGCGGCGTACTTCGTCGTCGCCGAGGCGATCACCAACGTCGTCCGCTACGCCCACGCGACGTTCGCGCGGGTGGACATCCGGCGCGACGACGGGCGCCTGGTGGTCGAGGTCGCCGACGACGGCATCGGCGGCGCCGATCCCGGCAACGGCTCCGGCCTCCGCGGCCTGGCCGACCGCGTCGCCGCGTTGGATGGACGCCTCGAGGTCGAGTCGGAAGTCGCCCGCGGCACCGTGGTTCGTGCGCTCATCCCCTGCGGGTAAGGGCAGCCGGGAGCGTGCGGCTGACCGCCGTGCAGGCCTCGCAAGCAGCGCCGAGCCCCGGCGACGGCGCGCTAGCCTCGCGGGTCCGAATGGACCTGTCGCTCTTCTTCGCCGGCACCGCCGGCTCCGTTCCGACGCCGAAGCGCGGCCTGCCCGCGCTTCTGCTCCGTGCCGGCGGAGAGCGGATCCTGCTCGACTGCGGCGAGGGCACGCAGCATCAGCTGCTCAAGAGCATCGGGCTGCCCGACGTCGACGCGATCTTCATCACCCACCTGCACCTGGACCACTGGCTCGGGCTGCCGGGAATGATCAAGACGTTCGACATGCGCGACCGTGACCGGCCGCTGGACGTCTTCGGCCCGCCCGGCCTGAAGGCGCTCTACCAGCAGGTGCTCAAGCCGATCATCGGCCGCACGAACTACCCGCTGGAGATCATCGAGCTCGAGCAGCACGAGGAGGTCGGCTTCAACGACTTCGTGATCGCGTCGTTCCCGGTCAGCCACCGGATCGAGGCCTACGGCTACGCCTTCATCGAGGACGACCGGCCGGGGCGCTTCGACGTCGAGACCGCCCGCGCGCTCGGCATCACCGAGGGGCCGGACTTCGGCCGCCTGCAGCGCGGCGAGACCGTCGACGGCGTCACGCCCGAGCAGGTGGTGGGGGAGGACCGGCCCGGCCGCCGGATCGTCTACACCGGCGACACGTCCCCGGTCCAGTCCGTCGAGGTCTACGCCCACAACGCCGATCTGCTGGTGCACGAGGCCACGTTCCTGGAGCAGGACAAGGCGCGCGCGCGAGAGACCGGCCACTCGACCGCCGCTCAGGCCGCCCGCACCGCCGCGGACGCGGGCGTCAAGCTGCTCGCGCTGACCCACCTCTCGACGCGCTACTTCCCGCGCGAGGTCCGCCAGGAGGCCAGGGAGATCTTCGAGAACACGGTCGTCCCGCGCGACTTCGACTCGATCGAGCTCCCGTTCCCCGAGCGCGGCGAACCGCACCTGGTGAAGACCGACCTGGAGCCCGCGTCGTCCTGACGCCCTGCTAGAACACGGGTCAAGTCCCTTTAACCCGGTCCCGAGAGGCCAGGAAGGAACCACGTGTCAGAACCGAAGGTCGTCCTCGACGAGGACGACATCCGCCGCACACTCGTGCGCATCGCGCATGAGGTGGTGGAGAAGAACAGTGGCCGGCCCGTCGCCCTCGTGGGCATCCACCGGCGCGGCGCCCACCTCGCCACCCGCCTGCACCAGCTCGTCTGCGACCTGCTGGACACCGAGGTCCCGCTCGGGGACATCGACATCGCCTTCTACCGCGACGACATCTCCAAGCGCGCGGTGGACCCGGCGGTCCACGCCACGAACCTGAGCTTCCGCCTCGAGGACTACACCGTGGTCCTCGTCGACGACGTGCTCTACACCGGCCGCACCGTCCGGGCGGCGATCGAGGCGCTCTTCGACTACGGACGGCCGGCCCGGGTCCAGCTCGCCGTGCTCGCCGACCGCGGCCACCGCGAGCTGCCGATCCGCCCCGACTACGTCGGCAAGAACCTTCCCACCGCGCGCTCGGAGCGCGTCAACGTCCGCGTGCGCGAGGTCGACGGCACGGACGAGGTCATCATCACGGAGCTCGAGGAGGCGTACACCTGATGCGGCATCTGCTGTCGATCGAAGACCTGGACCGAGCCGGCATCGAGCGCATCCTGGATCGCGCCAAGACCTTCACCGAGGTCTCCGAGCGCGAGATCAAGAAGGTCCCGGCGCTGCGCGGGCGGCGGGTGCTGAACCTCTTCTACGAAGCGTCCACGCGCACCCGCAGCTCCTTCGAGCTGGCGGCGAAGTCGCTCAGCGCCGACGTCATCAACTTCGTCTCGAGCGGGTCGAGCGTCGAGAAGGGCGAGTCGCTCAAGGACACCGTCCAGACGCTCAGCGCCTACCGCCCGGACCTGATCGTCATCCGCTCGCCCCACGTCGGCGCCGCCGCGCTGGTCGCGGGCTGGACGACCGCCGGGGTGGTCAACGCCGGCGACGGCAAGCACGAGCACCCGACGCAGGCGCTGCTGGACGTCTACACGCTGCGCGAACGCCTCGGCAGCCTCGAGGGCCTGGACATCTGGATCGTCGGCGACGTCCTGCACAGCCGCGTCGCGCGCTCGAACATCCACGCCTTCACCAAGATGGGCGCCAAGGTCACGGTCTGCGGCCCGCCGACGCTGATCCCGCGCGGGATGGAGGCGCTCTGCGACGTCGCCTACAACCTCGACGACCTCGCCCAGGCCGACGTCGTCTACGCGCTGCGGATGCAGAACGAGCGCATGAACGACTCCTTCGTGCCCAGCCTGCGCGAGTACGCGGCGCAGTACCAGATCAACGGCCGCCGGCTCACCGCCCGCCAGGTCCTGATGCATCCGGGCCCCGTGAATCGCGGGGTCGAGCTCGCCGCCGAGGTCATCGACTCGCCGCAGGCCGTGATCGGCCAGCAGGTCGAAGCCGGCGTCGTCGTCCGCATGGCTGTCCTCTACGAGCTGCTCGCAGGCCGAAGCGCGCCGCAGCCCGCCCTCTCAACCGCTCCGGTGCCCGCTTAATTTCATGCTCGACCACCGACCCACTCCACCCGCCGACGTCCTGATCAAGGGCGCCCACGTGCTCGATCCGCGCACCGGGATCGACGCCAAGCTCGACGTCCTGGTCCGCGACGGCAAGATCGCCGAGCTCGGCACCGACCTGCAGTTCGACGGCGAGATCGTCGACGGCGCGGGCAAGCACGTCTTCCCGGGCTTCGTCGACCCGCACGTGCACCTGCGCGTCCCCGGGCAGGAGCACAAGGAGGACCTCGAGACCGGCACGCGCTCGGCGGCCGCCGGCGGCTTCGTCGCCATCGTGGCGATGCCCAACACGAGCCCGACCGTCGACTCCGCCCCGATCCTCGGCTCCCTGCGCGAGGCCGCGCGGCGCGAGGCCCGCGTCCCGGTCGGCTTCATGGCCAGCGTCACGACCGGCCTGCAGGGCGACGCGCTGACCGAGATGGCCGAGCTCAAGGCGGCCGGCGCGCTCGGGTTCACCGACGACGGCAAGCCCGTCTACCGCGCCGGGCTGCTGCGCAAGGCCCTGCAGTACCAGAAGCTCGTGGGCGGGATCATCGCCCTGCACGAGGAGGACATGACGCTCTCGGGCAACGGAGTCATGCACGAGGGCGAGGTGTCCGCGCGGCTGGGCCTGGCCGGCATCCCGAGCATCAGCGAGTCGACGATGATCGCCCGCGACGCCGCGATCGCCCGCTACGAGAACGGCCGCATCCACATCCAGCACCTCAGCGCCCGCGAGTCGGTCGAAGCGATCGCGGAGGCCAAGGCGCGTGGCGTGAAGATCACCTGCGAGGCGAGCCCGCACCACCTCACGCTGACCGAGGACGCGCTGCTGGAGAAGCTCGACACGCGGCTGAAGATGAACCCGCCGCTGCGCTCCGAGGACGACCGCCAGGCGCTGATCGACGGCCTGCGGACCGGCACGATCGACTGCATCGCCACCGACCACGCGCCGCACGCGCGCGAGGAGAAGGAGGTGCCGTTCGAGCAGGCGCCGATGGGCACGACCGGCCTGGAGACCGCGTTCGCCGCGGTCTACACCGAGCTCGTCAAGCCCGGCGTCCTGCCGCTGGCGCTCGTCGTCCAGAAGCTGAGCGCGGGCGCGGCGCTGATGGACCTGCCGACACCGAAGATCGAGGTCGGCAAGCCGGCGGATCTGGTCCTGATCGACCTCGAGGCGGAGTGGGAGGTGGGCGAGGCGGGCTACGAGTCGCGCTCTGAGAACTGCTGCTTCGCCGGCCGCACGCTCTCCGGCAAGGTCATCACCACGATCGCCGCGGGCGGCATCGTGTTCCGCGAGCGCAACTTCACGGTCGTCGGCGCATGACTCGCGCTACGCGCTCGCATGCGCTTGCGGCACCTCGCCTAGCGGCTCGCCGCCGCAGGCCACTGTCTTCCGTGGAGGCCACCTCATGAGCGCCTACGTCCTACTGGAGGACGGCACGCGTTTCGACGGCGACGCCGTCGGCGCGCACGGCTCGGTCACCGGGGAGGTCGTCTTCACGACCGGCATGTCGGGCTACCAGGAGTCGATGACCGACCCGAGCTTCGCCCGCCAGCTGATCACCTTCACGACCGCGCACGTCGGCAACTACGGCGTCTCCGAGGCCGCGATGGAGTCCGACTTCATCCACGCCGCGGGCGCGATCATGCGCTCCGCCACCGACTACGACGGCGCGCCCGGTGCGGACCAGGGCTGGCTGAGCTGGCTGCGCGAGCACGGCATTCCGGGCATCAGCGGCGTCGACACCCGCGCGCTCGTCCGCCACATCCGCTCCGCCGGCGCCATGCGCGGCGGCATCTTCTCCGCGGACGTCGGTGAGAAGGAGGCCCGCGAGCGGATCGACGCCGAGCCGAGCATGGTCGGCCGCGACCTCGCCCGCGAGGTGACGATCGCCGCGCCCCGCGTGTACGCGGGCGAAGGCGACGGTCCGCGGATCGTCGCCCTGGACACCGGGATCAAGCGCTCGATCATCCGGAACTTCACCTCCCGCGGCGCGACGCTCGAGATCCTCCCGTGCACCAGCACGGCCGAGGAGCTGCTGGCCCGCGACCCCGACGGCTTCTTCCTCGTGCCCGGCCCCGGCGACCCCGCCGCGCTGGACTACATCGTGGAGAACATCAAGACGCTGCTGACGACCAAGCCGGTGTTCGGCATCTGCCTCGGCCACCAGCTGCTCAGCCGCGCCGCCGGGCTTGACACCTACAAGCTGCCCTTCGGCCACCGTGGCGCCAACCACCCGGTCAAGGACCTCAGAACCGGCCGGATCGCGATCACCAGCCAGAACCACGGCTTCGCGGTCGCCGGAACGCCGGGGGAGATCATCGAGTCCGACCTCGGCGCGGCGCAGCTCACCCACGTGAACCTCTACGACAACACGATCGAGGGAATCCGCCTGCTCGACGTCCCCGCCGGCTGCGTCCAGTACCACCCCGAGGCGGGCCCCGGCCCCAACGACTCCCTCGGCCTCTTCGACGAGTTCATCGACCTGTTCGCGACCCATGCCGCGTAGAGACGACCTCCACAAGATCCTCGTCCTCGGCTCCGGCCCGATCGTCATCGGCCAGGCCGCCGAGTTCGACTACTCCGGCGCGCAGGCCTGCAAGGTCCTGCTCGAGGAGGGCTACGAGGTCGTGCTCGTGAACTCCAACCCGGCGACGATCATGACCGACCCGGAGTTCGCCACGGCGACCTACGTCGAGCCGCTGCTCCCGGGCCCGGTGCGCCAGGTGATCGAGCGCGAGCGCCCCGACGCGCTGCTGCCGACGCTCGGCGGCCAGACCGCGCTGAACCTGGCCAAGACGCTGCACGAGGACGGCACGCTGGCCGAGTTCGGCGTCGAGCTGATCGGCGCCAACTACGAGGCGATCAACCGCGCCGAGGACCGCGAGCAGTTCGACGCGACGATGCAGGCCGCCGGTCTGCGGACCGCGCGCAACACGATCGCCACCTCCTACGACGAGGCGCACAGCGCGCTGGCGGACTTCGGCCTGCCGCTGATCATCCGCCCGGCGTTCACACTCGGCGGGCGCGGCGGCGGCATCGCCCGCAGCGTCGCCGACTTCGAGCGGATCGTCGCGCAGGGCCTGGCGGCGTCGCCGATCGGCCAGATCCTGATCGACGAGTCGATCCTCGGCTGGGGCGAGTTCGAGCTCGAGGTCATGCGCGACCACGCCGACAACGTCGTGATCGTCTGCTCGATCGAGAACATCGACCCGATGGGCGTGCACACCGGCGACAGCGTCACCGTCGCCCCGCAGCAGACGCTGACCGACCGCACCTACCAGAAGCTGCGCGACCAGGCGATCGCCGTGATCCGCGCGGTGGGGGTGGAGACGGGCGGCTCGAACGTCCAGTTCGCGGTCAACCCGGCCACCGACGAGATCATCGTCATCGAGATGAACCCGCGCGTGTCGCGGTCGAGCGCGCTCGCCTCCAAGGCGACGGGCTTCCCGATCGCCAAGATCGCCGCCCGCCTCGCGGTCGGATACACGCTCGACGAGATCCCCAACGACATCACCCGCGCGACGCCCGCGAGCTTTGAGCCGACGCTGGACTACGTGGTCGTCAAGTGGCCGCGGTTCGCGTTCGAGAAGTTCCCCGGCGTCGACGCCACGCTCTCCACCCACATGAAGTCGGTGGGCGAGGTGATGGCGATCGGCCGCAGCTTCGGCCAGGCCTTCGGCAAGGCGCTGCGCTCGCGCGAGCTCGACGCGCTGCCGTCGGTCACCGGTCCCGACGAGGAGCTGCTCACCCGCCTGGAGTCCCCCGGGGCGGACCGCTACGACCTGATCCTCGAGCTGCAGCGCCGCGGCGTCAGCGACGGCGAGCTGCGCGCCCGGACCGGGATCGACCCCTGGTACCTGCGCGAGCTGCGCCAGCTCGACGACGCCTTCGACGGCGTGCGCACCTACAAGGCCGTCGACACCTGCGCGGCCGAGTTCGAGGCCGAGACGCCGTACTACTACTCCGCCTGGGAGAAGAACGGCGGCGAGTCCGAGGTGCGCCGCGGCGACAAGCCGAGCGTGATGATCCTCGGCTCGGGCCCGAACCGGATCGGGCAGGGCATCGAGTTCGACTACTGCTGCGTCCACGCGGCGATGACCGTCCGCGAGTCCGGCCGCGACGCCGTGATGGTCAACTGCAACCCCGAGACCGTCTCGACCGACTACGACACGTCGGACCGGCTGTACTTCGAGCCCCTGACGCTCGAGGACGTGCTGGCGATCGTCGAGGTCGAGCAGCCCGAGGGCGTGATCGTCTCCTTCGGCGGCCAGACGCCGCTGCGGCTCGCCGCCGGCCTCGAGGCCGCCGGCGTGACCCTGCTCGGCACGCAGCCGGAGGCGATCGACCTCGCCGAGGACCGCGGCCGCTTCGGCGCGCTGCTGGAGCGCCTGAACCTCAAGGCGCCGCCGTTCGCGCTGGCCAACTCGCCCGAGGAGGCGCTGGCCGCCGCCCCGAGCGTCGGCTATCCGCTGCTCGTGCGCCCGAGCTACGTGCTCGGCGGGCGCTCGATGGAGCTCGCCTACGACGACGCGATGCTCGCCGACTACTTCGCCCGCGTGAAGCCGCAAGGCGAGATCTTCCTCGACCGCTTCCTCGAGAACGCGATCGAGGTCGACGTCGACGCGATCTGCGACGGCGAGGACGTGTGGGTGGGCGGGATCATGCAGCACGTCGAGGAGGCCGGGATTCACTCCGGCGACTCGGCCTGCGTCCTGCCGCCGCACTCGCTCGGGGTCGAGATGCTCACCGAGATCGGGCAGGCGACGCGCGACCTCGCGCTCGCCCTCGGCGTCGTCGGGCTGATCAACATCCAGTACGGCGTCTACGGCGAGGACCTGTACGTCATCGAGGCCAATCCGCGCGCCTCGCGGACGGTCCCGTTCGTCTCCAAGGCCACCGGGCTCCCGCTGGCCAAGCTCGCCTGCCGGGTGATGCTGGGGGAGAAGCTGGCGTCTCTGGGGCTGCCCGAGGGCGGCGGCTGGGACGGCATCAAGCACGTCTCGGTCAAGGAGGCCGTGCTGCCGTTCGACCGCTTCTCCGGTACCGACGCCCTGCTCGGTCCGGAGATGCGCTCCACGGGCGAGGTGATGGGCGTCGCCGCCGACTTCCCTACCGCGTTCGCCAAGGCGCAGGCCGCGGTCGGGACGCGGTTGCCCAACGCGGGAACCGTCTTCCTGACCGTGACCGACGCCGACAAGGCCGGCGTCGTGGGCATCGCCAGCCAGCTGCACGACCTCGGCTTCAAGATCGTCGCCACCCGCGGCACGGCCGCCGCCATCAAGCGGATGGGGATCCCGGTCGAGACGATCAACAAGATCCAGGACGGCCGCAACAACGTCGTCGATTGGATCGATCGCGGCGACGTCGACCTCGTGGTCAATACGCCGACCGGAACCGCGGCGCGCTCGGACGGCTACGAGATCCGGCGCGCGGCGGTCGCGCGGGGGGTCCCGTGCATCACGACGATCGCGGGCGGGATGGCGGCCGCGCGGGCGATCTCGTCGGCGCGCATGGGCGACCCGCCGGTGCTCTCCTTGCAGGAACTTCACGCCAACGGCGGAGTCCACGCCTGACGAACGCTGTCAGGTCGCTTTGACGCGGTCGCCGCTCACCGTGCATTCGGTGACACCCGGCGGCCGCGTCAGGCCCGATCACCGTTGGACTAGACCCTTGCACAGGTTTCTGTCGTAAAGGGGGCGCGTTCGGGTTCCCAAGACCCGGATCGGTCAGATAGAGTGCCCCGGCCGCGTCGTTGACGGTCTACGTGCGGGCGTAGATGATGGTCGTCGCGGGCATGCATCCGATCGAGGGTTCGCTGGTCTGTCGCGCGTCCGAGAAAAGTGCCAAAAATCCTTCACTCTGGACACCGAACAGTGTCCGGATTTTGCGTCCAAAAAGCCTGCAAAGCGTGGGCTTATCGTCAACCTGTCCGTCAAGCATTGAACCTCAACTTCAGGTCAAGGTGAATTACCTGCCCAGCCCCTTGTCGGAGGCTCTGTTCGCTGTAGACTCGCCGCCCATGCCGCCAGCGACGAAGACGCCCGCCAAGCCCACCACGGCTGCCCCTGAGCGTTCCCTCGTCCAGCGCATGGAGGCGCTCCAGCGCGCGAACGAGATCAGGACCAAGCGCGCCACGCTCAAGCGTGATCTAAAGGCCGGCAAGGTCAGCATCCACGATCTCTTGCTCGAGCCGCCTGAATACGTCCATTCCGCCAAGGTCTTCGACCTGCTGCTGGCGGTGCCGAAGTACGGGCGCGTGAAGGTGAACAAGGTCTTGCAGCTCTGCCGCATCTCGCCGTCGAAGACCATCGGCGGGCTGTCGCCGCGCCAGCGCACCGAGCTCGTCTCGATGCTGCGGCGCTAGTCACGACTTGCCCGGGAAGGTCTTCGTCATCACCGGCCCCTCCGGGGTCGGTAAGGGCACGCTCATCCGCACGTTGCTCGAGCGCGTCCCCGAGCTCGAGCTCGCCGTCTCCGCCACCACCCGGGCCCCGCGCCCGGGTGAGGAGCACGGCACGCACTACCACTTCCTCGACGACGTGGAGTTCGACCGGCGCGTGATCGAGGGCGACTTCCTCGAGCACGCCGAGTATTCGGGACGCCGCTACGGCACGCTGCGCTCCGAGCTGGACAAACGGACCGCGGAGGGCGCGTCGGTCGTCCTGGAGATCGAGGTCCAGGGCGCGCGTCAGGTCGCAGACACCATGCCTGACGCCATTCGCATCTTCATCGCCCCGCCCTCGGAAGAGACCTTGCGCACTCGGTTGATCGGGCGCGGCACGGACACTCCTGAACAGATCGAAGCGCGCCTTCAGGTGGCCAAGGCGGAGCTCGCCGCGTCCGACGAGTTCGCCCACGTGGTCCACAACGACCGCCTCGACGACGCCGCCGATCAGCTCGAGCAGATCGTCCGCGCCAGCGCCTGACGGCCGAGCTACCCCGTTACACGCCGGCCCCCGCCGCCCGCCGTCGCCACGTTGCCGTCGCGGTCGGTGGCCTCGACGTAGAGGCTGAACTCGGGCTTGCGGCCGGCGGCCAGGTCGCGCTCGTAGCCGCGGATGCGCGTCCGCGGCAGACGGAACGTGAGCGTCCCGCCGTGGGCGGCGCGGACGATCTTGAACGTCGACTGGCCGTCGTCGTCCGAGCCGTAGAACGGCGTGGCGGTGATGGTGCCCGGTTCACGCAGGCGGATCCGGAAGCCGTGACGCAGCTGGGCGAGGGTGACGCTGTGGCGAAAGGCCGGCGCCAGCCCCACCTTGGGCGGCGTGTCGTCGCAGGTCCCCTGCACGGCGCCGGAGGACGTGTACACGAGCCGTGTGGCGCTGGCGAGCCACGCCGTCCCACCCGAGGTGAAGGCGAGCTGGCGCGCCGGGATCGGCGCCGGCCGGAAGCCCACCGTGCCGTCGGGCGCGACGACGCCGAGCACGCAGCGGCCGAACGCCAGGTACGGCGTGTCGTTGAGGGTGTCGAAGGCGATGTCCGTGACCGCGCCGAAGCGCGACGACGCACGCAGGCGGGTGACCGCCCCGCCGGCGTCGACGTGGCCGATCCGTACCGGCACGCCGACCTGCGCGAACCACATCCCGCCGGCGTTGTCGGCGGCGAGCGCGAACGGCGCCTCGTCGTCGCGCAGCGCGATCGTCTGGGCCACGCCGTCGGGCGTGATCCGCAGCAGCCGGCTGCAGCCCGAGTCGGCGACCCAGACGGCACCGTCGGATGCGCGCTGCATGTCGCGCGGCTGCGACTGCTCGCGGCAGGCGGGCAGCGCCAGCGGCGCGCTGGTCAGGACGTTCTGCGGAGTGATGCGCTGGAGCGTCCCGTCGCCGAACGCCCACAGCGTCCCGTCAGGGCCGCCGGCCATGACGTCACCGAGCGTCTCGCCCACGTCGGCGCGGGTGACCTTCCCGGCGGCGTCCGAGCGATCGACGACGCTGCCGGACCCGAACCACGCCTGGCCGTCCGGGCCGAGCGCGGCCCGCTCGTCGCTCAGCGGCTCCTGGACCGCGGCCGTATGAAACGACGACCGGTCGGGCGTCGCGCGCCCGATCGCCGCGCCGTCGCGGCGCTGGATCCGCACCCACGCCCCGCCGTCGGGCCCGGCGATCACGGCGCCGAGCGTCGTGCCGAGGGCGACGTGCGCCACCTCGACCGGTGACGGGGGCGGCCCCGCATGCGCCGTCGCGGCGGTTCCTGCGAGGAACATGACTGCGGCAGCTAGACTCACTGTGTGATTTCTCCCCGCGTAGACCGCCTGCTCGAGCATGTCGACTCACCGTACGCGAGCGTGATCGTCGCCGCCAAGCGCGCGCGTCAGATCAACTCGTACTACCACAACCTCGGTGAGGGCACGTTCGAGGAGTTCCCGCCGCCGATGGTCGACACGGCCTCCAAGAACTACCTGACGATCGCGCTCGAGGAAGTCGCGACCGGCAAGGTCGCGTACCGCTACCGCTAGTACGTCGCCGTGCCGCGCATCCTTCTCGGTGTGTGCGGCGGGATCGCGGCCTACAAGGCGCTCGAGTTCACCCGCCTCGCGCTGAAGGCGGGCCACAGCGTGCGCGTGGTGCAGACCGAGGCGGCCACCCGCTTCGTCGGACAGGCGTCCTTCGCCGGGATCACCGGCGCGCCCGTGCTCGTCACGGAATGGGAACCGGACCCGCTGCGCGGGGTCTTCCCGGGCGACCCGCTCCCTGACCATGCGCCGCTCTCGCACCTCGCGCTCGTCGAGCACGCAGACGCCTACCTGATCGCGCCGGCGACGGCGCAGACGCTCGCCAAGCTCGCCCACGGCACCGCCGACAACCTGCTGACGGCGGCCGCGCTCGCATGCCGGCGACCGCTGATCGTCGCTCCGGCCATGAACAACGCGATGTATGAGCACGCGGCGACCCAGGCGAACCTCGCGCTCCTGCGCGAGCGCGGCGTGACGGTCCTGACGCCCGGAACGGGCTCGCTCGGCTCTCCCGGGGAGTTCGGGATCGGGCGGCTGCCCGAGTCGCCGGAGCTGCTCGCGGCCGTGGAAAACGCCCTGCGAGTGGGCGGCGAACTCGACGGTGCGAACGTCCTCGTGACCGCGGGCGGGACGCGCGAGGCGATCGACTCCGTGCGCTTCGTCGGCAACCGCTCCTCCGGTCGCATGGGGTTCGCGGTCGCCGAGGAGGCACAGCGGCGCGGCGCCAGCGTCACCGTCGTCGCGGCCAACGTCTCGATCCCGCGTTCGCCGGGCATCGCTTACGTCGATGTGACCAGCGCCGCCGAGCTCGCCGACGCCTGCGCCGCACGCTTCGACGCCTGCGACGTGCTGCTGATGGCGGCCGCCGTCGCCGACTACCGCCCGGCCGAAGCCCAGGCGGGCAAGATCAAGAAGGACCGGACGGGCGCGGAACTGAACCTGTCGCTCGTGCGTACTACTGACGTGCTGTCCGTACTGTCCGAGCGCCGCCGTCCCGGCCAGCTGATCGTCGGCTTCGCCGCGGAGCATGGCGCGGGCGCGCTCGCGTACGGACGCGAGAAGCTCACGCGTAAGAAACTCGACGCGATCGTCGTTAACGACATCGGCGGAGCCGGAATCGGCTTCGAGTCCACCGATAACGAAGTCTGGATCGTCACGGCCGACGAAGAGCGGCATGTCCCGAAGGCGTCCAAGGGTGTGGTCGCGGCGGCGATCCTCGACGCCGTCTTGAGCCGCCGTTCATCAAACGACATAAAGGTTCGACGCTGAATGGAACCGTTGGAGGAGGCCGTCCCGGAGCGGCTCGCGCAGGCCGAGGTCGACACCGCCGTGGCGGTCGCCCGTCGCGTCACTGAGAACATCCGCCGCGCCGTCGAGGTCAAGGACGAGGTGCTCGAGCACGTCACCGTCTCGATGCTGGCCGAGGGCCACATCCTCGTCGAGGACTATCCGGGCGTCGGCAAGACCGCGCTGGCGCGGGCCCTCTCGCGTTCGATCGACTGCGCGTTCGCACGCGTGCAGTGCACGGCCGACCTGCTGCCGGCCGACATCGTCGGCTCGCAGATCTACAACCAGCGCGAAGGCCGCTTCGAGTTCCGCCCGGGCCCGATCTTCGCCAACGTCGTGATCGTCGACGAGGTCAACCGCGCGTCACCGAAGACGCAATCCGGCCTGCTCGAGTGCATGCAGGAGCGCAACGTCACCGTCGACGCCACCTCGCACGAGCTCGCGCGCCCGTTCCTGGTCTTCGCGACGCAGAACCCGGTCGAGTACGAGGGCACCTACCCGCTGCCCGAGGCGCAGGTGGACCGCTTCATGGTCCGGCTCTCGATGGGCTACCCGAACGCGGAGGCCGAGGCCGGGATGCTGCTCGGCCACGAGTCCCGCGACCGCGTGCTCGACCTCGAGCCCGTCGCGACTCGCGCGGAGATCGTCGACGCCGTCGAGACCGCCCACCGCGTCCACGCGTCGCAAGCCCTGCGCAACTACATCGTGGCGCTGCTGCGGCGCACGCGCGAGGACGACCGCGTCGAGCTCGGCGCGTCGCCGCGCGCCGGCCTGATGCTCCTGCGCGCGGCCAAGGCCCGCGCGCTCGTGCACGGCCGCGACCACGCGCTCCCCGACGACGTCCAGGCGCTCGCCGACGCGGTCCTCTCCCACCGTCTGATGCTCGCCCCCGAGGCCGCGGGCGTCCAGCGCTCGGAGATCGTCGCGGACGCGATCGCGTCGGTCCGAGCGTTGTGAGGGTGTAGTGCGCAGCGCGATCGGGTGCGCCGCGCTCGGCCTGCTGCTGCTGATCGTCGCGGGCACGTTCGACGCCGAGCCGCTCTACGTCACCGGCGCCGCGCTGCTGCTGCTCGGCGCGGGTGCCGCGGCGTGGATCGGGCTCGGCGGCGTGGGCGCGAAGCTCGGCCGCGAGATCAGCGTGCGCTCGGTGATCGAGGACCAGCCGCTGCAGGTCAAGCTCTCGGCGAAGGCCGGACGGCTGCCGCTTCCGCCCGGCTGGATCGACGAGCCGCTGCTCCCCGAGCCGGTCCGCCTTCCCGCGGGGCGCCGCCAGGCGCGGGTGCGGATCGAGGTCACCTTCGGCCGCCGCGGCCGCCGCCGGCTCCCGCCGCCCGCCCTCGTGTTGCGTGACCCGTTCGGCCTGGCGCAGCGCGTGATCGCCGGGCCGGCGACGGACGAGATCCTGGTCCTGCCGAAGATCTACCCGGTCAACCTGACCGCGGGTGGGGGAGACGCGACTCCCGCGCACGCCCGCGCCTCGCTGCTCGCCGCCGCCGAGACCGAGATCGACGGCCTGCGCCCGTGGCGCGAGGGCTCACCCGCCTCGCGGATCCACTGGCAGTCGTTCGCGCGTGGCGCGGGGTTGATGGAGCGCAAGCTGATCTCCGAAGCCGACTCGCGGCCGCTGGTCGTCATGGACCCACGGGCGCCGGCGTCGCCCGAGGCGCTGGACGCCGCGGTCCGCGCCGCGTCCTCGCTCGCCATCCACTTCGCCCGCAAGACCGGCTGCTCGCTGTTGATGCCGGGCGATCGGCGCGCGTCCGTGATCGAGCACGACCTGCTGTCCTGGCCCGCGCTGCACGTGCGCATGGCGCTGATGGACGATGCCGCCGGCCCGTCGCTGGCCGCGGCGCAGAACCGCCGCGGGCTCGTGATCTACGTCGCCGCTCGCCCCGTCGACCGTGCCCCGCGCGGGCTCGGCCGCACCCCGGGCGGATGCCTCGTGGTCGTGCCGGGGGAGATCGGCGGCCGCCGCTCGATGCTCGAGGTCGCGGGCTGTTACGGCTACGTCTCCGGCCGCGCGTCCGGCGCCGCCGCCGTTGCGGCGCTGGAGGGCGCGGCGTGATGCCGCGCGTGCCGCGGCCGTCGACGTCCCGCGGACTCGCGCGACGAGCGTCGACTTTCTGCGGCTCTGCGCGAGAAACTCGACGCTCGATGCCGGGCGCGGCGTCGCGCGAGGCGCGCCCGTGAGCGCGACGCTCGCCCCGCCGCCGCAGCGCCCGAAGTCGCACGACGACGCCGTCGCGACCCAGCTCTCGACGCCGGTCAAGCCGACGATCCGCAGCGCGACCGGCGCGACCGTCCTGCCCGTCGCCGTCGCGCGTTCGATCGCGTTCGTCGCGCTCGCCGCGTGGGGGGCGCTGCACTGGATGTCGATGCTCGAGCCCGCGGAGCCCAAGCGCGGCTGGACCGTCGTCGGCGTGGCCATCCTGGCGGTCGCCGCCATGCTCGGCGCGGGGCGGCTGCCGGGCAAGTGGCGCGTCGTCGCGGCGGTCGCGGCGATCGTCCCGCTGGTCGCGCTGATGCTCCTGGCCGGGCGGGTCGCCGACGAGCTGCTGCTTCCGGGCGGGTGGGGCGAGCTGGCGAGCGGGATCTCACGCGGGATCTCCGATCTGCCGGGCGTCCGCGTGCCCTACCGGGGCCTGGACGACTGGGTGCGCACCGTGATCCCGCTCGGCGGCTCGGCGCTCGTGCTGGTGGCCGCGCTGCTCGCGTTCTGGCCGCGACGGTCCAAGCTCGGCTTCCCGGCCGCGGCGCTGCTCCTGCTGATCGTGCTCTACGTCGTGCCGGTCGTCGCGCTCGACTTCACCGTCGAGTTCCTGCGCGGCGCGGTCTTCACGCTGCTGATGGTCGCGTTCCTGCGCCTGGAGAAGCTGCGCCGGCGCGACTCGCTCGCCGCCGTCGCCCTGGCCGTCGTCGCGACGCTCGTGGCGCTCGGCGCCGCGCCGATCCTCAATCGCGACACCCCCTGGTTCGACTACGAGACGTGGGCGGCCGACACGTCGGCCTCGAAGTCGACGTCGTTCAACTGGGACACCCAGACCTACGCCGGGCTGAACTGGCCGCGCGACGGGCGCGAGCTGATCCGCGTGAAGGCCAAGACGCCCGCGTACTGGAAGACGACCAACCTCGACATGTTCGACGGCAACATCTGGCGGCGCACGGACACGCCGGTGTCGGTCAACGAGCTGCCGACCGACAACCCGCTGGCGCTGAAGAACTGGACGCAGAAGATCAAGGTCTCCGTCCGCAACCTGCGTTCGGACCAGTTCGTCACCGCGGGCTTCGCGTCGGAGATCGACATTCCCCGCCTGGAGACCATCCCCACGCTCGACGGGCTCTACATCCCGGGGCGCACGCTGCGCCGCGGCGACGCGTACACCGCGACGGTCTACACCCCCAAGCCGACCGAGCGCCAGCGCCGCCGCGCGGGGGTCGACTACGAGTCGGCGCTCGCCAACTACGCGACGATCCACGCGTCGCTGCCGGGCGTCCCGGGCGCGAGCGAGTTCGACATCGCGTTCCCGTTCTTCGGCACCAAGGGCGCCCCGATCGTCTACCCGCCGCGCAACGGCACGGCCACCGAGGTCCTCGACCGGGCAGGCCTCGGCCGGATCTACGCCCTCGCGCTCCAGCTCAGCGACGGAGCGAAGACCCCCGACGAGTACGTGCAGCGGCTGCTGGACTACTTCTCCGGCAAGGAGTTCACGTACTCCGAGGTGCCACCGAGGGCCTCGTCGACCCTCGACGGGTTCCTGTTCGACACCAAGCAGGGCTACTGCCAGCAGTACTCCGGCGCGATGGCGCTGCTGCTGCGGATGGGCGGGATCCCCGCGCGCGTCGCCACCGGCTTCTCCACCGGCGCCACCGACTTCAAGACGGGCGAGTACGTGGTGCGTGACTTCGACGCGCACGCGTGGGTCGAGGTCTACTACCCCAACTGGGGCTGGCTGACGTTCGACCCGACGCCCGCCGACTCCCCGGCCCGCAGCCAGCCGCTGGACGCCAGGACGACGGGGGGCAACCTCGGCAACGCCACCGGCTCCAACTTCGGCGGCGACCCGGTCAGCGAGCGCGGCGCCAACGTCGCCGTGACCGACCCGGCCGCGCCGTGGTGGCGGATCCCGGCGATCGTCGCGGGCGCGTTCGCCCTGGCCGGCCTCGGCTACCTCGCGCTGCGCCGCTGGCGTCGCGGCGCCCCGCCGGCGCTGTCCGAGCTCGAGCGCGCGCTCAGGCGCACCCGCCGCGAACCGGCCCCCGGAACGACGCTGCACGCGCTGGAGTTGCGCTTCGCCAACACCCCCGCCGCCGCGGGCTACGTGCGCGCGCTGCGTGAGAACCGCTACCGCGACGAACCGAGCCATCCCACACGCGCGCAACGGCGCGGGCTGCGGGCCGAACTCGGACGCGGCGGCGGCATATTGGGCCATATTCGCGCCTGGTGGGCCCTCCCGCCGAGGTAATTCTGGGCTTACAATTGCCCGGATGGACGATGTCTATGACCTCTATCAGCGAGGAATGGCGCTGCTGGAGGACGGGCACTACCACCAGGCGATCATCCCCCTCGCGAAGGCCCGGGACCTCGAGCCCGACAAGACCTCGATCCGCGAGGGCCTCGGCCGGGCGTACTTCCGCACCGGAAGGTTCGAGGAGGCGCGAGCGGAGTTCGAGGCGGTCGTCGATTCCGCCCCGACGAACGACTACGCGCTGTTCTGCCTCGGACGCGCGTTGATGCAGCTCGGCCGCACCGCCGAGGCGCGCAAGCCGCTGACCTTGGCCGCCAACATGAACCCCAAGCGCCGGGACTACCGCATCTATCGCGACCGCGCGCGTAAGGCGGCATAGATCGCGAACGCACTGCTACTCTGGACAAACAGCTTTTCGCGGCCGGAAGGCCAACTTTGGGAAGCGGGCGAAGAGCCCGCTTTTTTGTTGAATAAGGGAGGTGACATGAGCACGATCCAGGCCGACATCGAGGCCCGCCTATCAGAGGTGGAGCCCGAAGTCGAGGTCCTGCTCGCCGAGGTCGTCGGGGGCGACCTCGTCCGCCTCTTCATCGACCACCCGCAGGGAGTCACGCTGGCCCTCTGCGAGCGTGTCACCCACCACCTCCCCGAGCTGCGGGAACGCTACGCGCTCGAGGTGTCCTCACCCGGCACCGAGCGCCCGCTGTCGAAGCCGGAGCATTTCAGCCGCTACGTCGGCAGGCGCGCCCGTGTACGTACGCGGGGCGACCATGACGGACGCCGCTCCTTCACGGGCGAGCTCCTCAACGCCACCGATCGGGAAGTCACCGTCGCCGCCGAGACCGGCGTCGTGTCGATCGCCTACGCCGACATCCATCGTTCGAACCTCGTGGGAGACTGAGGAACATGTCCGCAGAGATCGTCGAAGCAGTCAAGACTCTCGGGCGCGAGAAGGGCATCTCCGAGGAGAAGCTGATGGGCGCGCTCGAGGACGCGCTCCTGTCCGCGTACAAGAAGCAGCCCGGCGCGGCGCGCTACGCCCGCGTCCGCATGGACCGTGATTCCGGCGACTTCATCGTCGAGGAGTTCCTCCTGCCCGAGGAGCTCGAGGATCAGCTGCTCGACGAGGCCGAGGAGCAGGCCACGGGGGCGCTCGAGCGCCGCGTGGACCCGGAGACCGGCGAAGTCATCATCCCTGAGGCGCCGGACATCGATCCTGGCCGCCTGAGTGACTTCGAGGACCAGATCGAGATCCGCGACGTCACGCCGCATGACTTCGGGCGGATCGCCGCCCAGACCGCCAAGCAGGTGATCCTGCAGCGGATCCGGGAGGCCGAGCGCGACATGATGTTCGAGGAGTACCGCGACCGTGTGGGCGAGCTGATCACCGGCATCGTCCAGCAGTCCGATTCCCGCTACACGCTCGTGCAGCTGCGCGAGCGGGTGGAGGCGCTGCTGCCGAAGTCCGAGCAGGTCGACGGCGAGCGCTACGACCACTCGCAGCGCATCAAGGCCGTGATCAAGGAAGTCTCATCGAGCACGCGCGGCCCGAGCATCATCGTCAGCCGCCGTGACCCGGAGCTGATCAAGAAGCTCTTCGAGCTCGAGGTGCCCGAGATCGCCGACGGCCTGGTGGAGATCACCGGCGTCGCCCGCGAGCCCGGCTACCGCTCCAAGATCGCGGTCGTCTCGCACGCCGACGGCGTCGATCCGGTCGGCGCGTGCGTCGGCCCGCGCGGGTCCCGCGTGCGCATGGTCGTCTCCGAGCTGCGCGGCGAGAAGATCGACATCATCCCTTACAACGAGGAGCCGGCCCGGTTCGTGGCCAAGGCCCTCAGCCCCGCGCGTGTGCGCGAGGTGCTCGTCGACGACACCAACAAGCAGGCCACGGTGATCGTGCCCGACGACCAGCTCAGCCTGGCGATCGGCCGCGAAGGCCAGAACGCGCGGCTCGCCGCGCGCCTGACCGGTTGGCGGGTCGACATCCGCTCCGAAACGGAGTTTGCCAAGGAAGAGCAGGACTCCGGGTACGGCGAGGAGGAGGAGACCGGCGGTCGCTGCGCCGCGATCCTCGGCAACGGCCGCCGTTGCCCGAACGCCGCGCTGCCGGGCTCGCGTTACTGCGGCCTCGACGCCCATCAGGCGCTCGCCAACAAGGACACTGACCGCGTCGGGGCATAAGCCTCAGCGCCGCTGCGTTGGCTGCGGGCAAGTTGCGCCTCGAGCGCATCTTGCCCGTTTCGCTAACGTGAACGGCTGCGCGGTGCCGGATCCTCGCGCGACCCTGCCCGGCAGGGGCGCCTGGCTGCATCCAACTCGCGAATGCATCGAGGCTGCGACAGCTCGTCGCGCCTTCAACCGCGCCTTCAGAGCGCCCGTATCCCTCTCACAGGAAACCGTAGACTTAACGAAAACATGGCCAAGAAGCGCGTCCACGAGCTAGCCAAGCAGTACGACATGCCGACCTCGGAGGTCATTAAGCGGCTGAACGCTGCCGGCCTCCAGGTGAAGGCCGCCGCAACCGCCGTGGACGAGAAGCTCGCCGACGCCGCGTTGACCGGTAAGCCCAAGCCCAAGGCGATCGCGAGCAACGGCGCCGCGAAGAAGCCGGCTGCGCCGGTGCTTCAGCAGCGCGCCGGCTTCGGTCACGGCACCGCGCGCGCCCCGCGCGCGGAGAATCTCGCCCCCAAGACCCCGCCGAAGCCCAAGGCCAAGCCGAAGCCCAAGCCCGAAGCCGGCAACGGTGCCGCGGGCGGTCCGGGTTCGCGCCGGCCGACGCGCTCCTCGCTGCAGGGCGAGCGCGCTCCGGGTTCGGCCGGTGGCGTCCGCAGGGTCGTCATCGACTCCCAGGCCGCACGCCGCGGCCCGGGCGGTCCCGGCGGCCCTGGTGGCGGCCCCGGTGGCGGTCCCCCGAATCGTCCGCCGCGCCGTCGCGGCGGCCGTCGCCGTCGCGGTACCTACGAAGAGCCTGTCGCGCAGGACGTCTCGGCGCTGAAGCCGGACCTCATCCGCCTCAACTCCGGCTCGACCGTCAAGGATGTCGCGGAGTACCTCGGCATCGGTGTCCCGGAGATCATCAAGAAGCTGATGAGCCTCGGCGAGATGGCGACGCTCACGCAGACGCTGTCCGACGACGTGATCCAGGTCATCGCCGACGAGTTCGACAAGGAGATCGAGATCGTCACGGCGGCCGAGGACGCCAACGCCGATCCGACCTTCGAGGACGCCGACGAGGACCTCGAGCCGCGCCCCCCGGTGATCACGATCATGGGTCACGTCGACCACGGCAAGACGTCGCTGCTGGACGCGATCCGGCAGACCGACGTGGCCGCGGGAGAAGCCGGCGGCATCACGCAGCACATCGGCGCCTACCAGGTCCACCAGGACGACGGCCGCGTGACGACGTTCCTCGACACCCCGGGCCACGAGGCGTTCACCGCCATGCGTGCCCGCGGCGCCCAGGCGACGGACATCGCGGTCATCGTGGTCGCCGCCGACGACGGCGTGCGCCCGCAGACCCGCGAGGCCGTCGACCACGCGAAGGCCGCCGACGTGCCGATCGTCGTCGCCGTCAACAAGGTGGACAAGGAAGGCGCGCAGCCTGACCGCGTCCGCACGGAGATGACCCAGCTCGGGCTCCAGCCCGAGGAGTGGGGCGGCGACACGATGTTCGTCGACGTCTCGGCCAAGACCAAGCAGGGCCTGGAGGATCTGCTCGAGGGCCTGCAGCTCACGGCCGAGATCGAGGAGCTCACCGCCAACCCCGACGCGGACGCGTCGGGCACGGTCATCGAGTCCAAGCTCGACCCGGGCCGTGGCGCCGTCGTGACGGTGCTGGTCCAGCGCGGCACGCTGAAGATCGGTGACGCGATCGTCGCGGGCGCCCATTGGGGTCGCGTGCGAGCGATGTCGGACTACACCGGCAAGCGCGTCAAGACCGCCGGGCCGTCCGAGCCGGTCGAGGTGCTCGGCTTCGACACCGTGCCCGAGGCGGGCGAGTTCGCGCACGTGGTCGAGAACGACCGCAAGGCCCGTTCGCTGGCCGGTGAGCGCGCCAACCGCTTGAAGCTCGAGCAGCAGGCGCGGCGCCGCGGCAACAAGCGCTCGCTGGCGACGATCTTCGACCAGCGTGGCGGCCTCAACGAGCTCAACCTCGTGCTCAAGGCGGACGTGTCCGGCTCGCTCGAGGCGTTCGAGGACGAGATCGCCAAGCTGCCCCAGGAAGAGGTGCAGGTCTCGATCGTGCTCGCCGGGGTCGGCGGCATCACCGAGTCCGACATCAACCTGGCGGCCGCGTCGGACGCGATCGTCATGGGCTTCAACGTCCGGCCGGTGGGCGACGCCCGCCAGCTCGCGGACCGCGAAGGGGTGGAGATCCGGAACTACTCGGTCATCTACCGCGCGATCGAGGAGCTCCGCGACGCCATGCAGGGCATGCTGGCGCCGGAGACCGTCGAGGACGTCGTCGGCAACATCGAGGTGCGGGAGATCTTCCGCGCGTCGAAGGTCGGCACGATCGCGGGCTGCATGGTCACCGACGGCAAGGTCACGCGCGGCGCGAAGGTGCGCCTGATCCGCGACGGTGCCGTCGTCCACGACGGCGAGATCGGGTCGCTGCGGCGCTTCAACGAGGACGTCCGCGAAGTGCTCGCGGGCTTCGAGTGCGGCGTCGTGCTCAACAACTACTCCAACGTGGAGCAGGGCGACACGATGGAGGTCTACGAGACCCGCCAGGTCGAGCGCAAGCTCACCTAGCTTCGTTGACCGACGCGGAACGCGCGTACGTCGTACTCATGCGCGTGCATCTGTTCTTTCCTGAGTCCGGCTCGCTGAAGGGCAAGCGAGCCGAGCTCAACCGTGTGAAGGCGCTCCTACGGGAGCGCCTGCATACGTCCGTGGCCGAGGTCGGCCATCAGGACTCCTGGCAGCGGTCGACGCTCGCGGTGGCGATCGCGGCTCGCTCGGTCGCGCTCGCCGAGCACACCGTGGACACCGTGCAGCGCGCGCTGGACGGCCGTTTTCCGCAAGGCGTCAGGATTGAGTACAGACTTGCATCCTGGGACGACTTGGAGTCACTAGGATGACCTCCGATCGGATGCGTCGGGTCAACGAGGCCGTGAGGGAGGTCTTGTCCGCCGCGATCACTTCAGAGCTGAAGGACCCAAGGGTCGGATTCGTCACCGTGACCGCTGTCGAGACATCGCCGGATCTTCGCCATGCGCGCGTTTTCGTGTCGGTCCTCGGCAACCCCGGGGAACGGCGCCGCACGCTCAAGGCGCTGGACTCCGCGCACGGCTTCCTCCAGCGCCGGGTGGGCAGCGAGCTGCGGATGAAGAACACGCCGCAGCTGCAGTTCGTCTACGACGACACGCCGGAGCGTGGGATGCGCATCTCCGAGCTGCTGGACCAGCAAGAAGAGCCGTCCTGATGCCGGGCACCAACGGGGCTTCGTCGTCACGTACGCAGGCGCTGCGGGCGATCCGCGAGCACCAGCGCTTCTGCCTCACGACCCACGAGCGCCCGGACGGCGACGCCGTCGGCTCGCTGGCGGCGATGCAGCTCGTCCTGACCGCCCTCGGCAAGGACGCGGTCGCGTTCATGCCGGCGCACGAGTTCCCGCTGCCGTACGAGTACCGCTTCATCCAGCTCGAAGGGCTCACGACGGAGCCGCCCGCCGACCTGAGCGAGCGCACGCTGATCTTCCTGGACTGCGGCAACATCGACCGCACCTCGGCCGACGCGCTCAAGGAGGAGCCCGACCGGCTGATCGTCAACATCGACCATCACCACGACAACACCCGCTTCGGCACGATCAACCACGTCGACCCGCACGCGTCGTGCACGGCCGAGATGGTGTGGGACCTGATGCACGCGCTCGAGGTACCGATCACCGAGCCGATCGGCGAGGCGCTCTACGTCGGCCTGGTGACCGACACCGGGCGCTTCATGTACGACAACACCGGCGCCCGGGCGCACGAGATGGCCGCCGAGCTGATCGCGGCCGGGATCGACGCCCACGCCGTCTACCGCCATCTCTACGAGGGCATCCCGCAGGGCAAGCTGGAGCTGCTGGCGCGGGGCCTGACGAACGTCGAGCGCTTCGACGGCGGCCTGCTGACCGTGACCCACCTGACCCGCGACGACTACCGCTCCGCGGGCGCCGACGAGAGCTATTCCGAGGGCGTCGTGGACTACCTGCGCTCGGTCGCGGGCACCGCGGTCGCCGGCCTGGTCCGCGACCAGCTCAACGGCGAGCCGGCCCGCAAGGTCTCGCTGCGCGCGACCGACGACCGCATCGACGTCTCGGTCATCGCGCGGGCGCTGGGCGGCGGCGGCCACCGGCGCGCGGCCGGCTTCTCCACCGACCTCGAGTTCGACGAGCTGGTGAAGTTCCTGCGCGAGCAGGTAGCAGAGCAACTTGTCTGAGTTGACCGACGGCATTCTTCTCGTCGACAAGCCGGCCGGCGTGACGTCGCACGACGTCGTGGCGAAGATCCGGCGGCGCCTGGGTCGGGGCGTCAAGGTCGGCCATGCGGGGACGCTGGACCCGTTCGCGACCGGCCTGCTGATCGTCGGCGTGGGGCGCGGGACGCGGATCCAGCGCTTCATGATGGAGCTGCCCAAGCGCTACGAGACCGTCGCACGGCTGGGCTTCGTGTCGTCGACGGGCGACACCGAGGGCGAGATCACGCCCGGCACCATGCCGCCGGACGAGCTCGTACTGCCGACGGGGCGCATCACCCAGCGCCCGCCCGCCTACAGCGCGGTGAAGATCGGGGGAAAGCGCGCCTACGCCCTCGCCCGGGCGGGGGAGGATGTCGTCGTGCCCGAGCGCGAGGTGGAGGTGACCAAGTTCGAGCTGCTGTGGCGCGAGCACGGCCGCGCGGGCTTTGAGATCGTCTGCTCCAGCGGCACCTACGTGCGCTCGCTGATCGCCGACCTGCACGACGCGTACTGCGTCGAGCTGCGCCGCACCCACATCGGCGGCTTCGACGTCGCCGACGCCGACGACGAGCGCCTGATCTCGCTCGACGACGCGCTCGACTTCCTGCCGGTCGTGGACCTCGACGAGGACGATGCGCGCAAGGCGGCCCACGGCGTGACGGTCCCCGGCCGCGCGTCGGGCTTCGTCCGCCTGCGCGACGCCGACGGCCTGATCGCCCTCGCCGAGCCGCGGGGCGGCGCCACGCTCAAGCCCGTCGTAGGCTTCCGCGGCTGATGCAGACCATCTGGCTCCCTGACGCGCAGCCGCGCGAGCGCCGCCTGGCGGTAGGCGAGTTCGACGGCGTGCACGCCGGGCACCGCGAGGTCATCCGCGGTGCCGACAGCGTGCTCACCTTCGAGCCGCACCCGCGCACCGTGGTCGCCCCGCAGTCGGCGCCGAAGCTGCTCACGACGCTCGAGCAGAAGACCGATCTGATCGCCGCGCTCGGCGTCGAAGAACTCATCGTGATCCCGTTCGACGGGGCGCGCGCCGCGCAGACCGCGCAGGAGTTCATCGACCACGAACTGGTCGAGCGCCTCGGCGCGACGCAGGTCTCGGTCGGAGAGAACTTCCGCTTCGGCAACCGCGCGCAGGGCGACTCGCAGCTGCTCGAGGCCCAGGACGCGTTCTCCACGCGGGTGGTGGAACTGGTCGAGATCGACGGCGAGATCGTCTCCTCGACCCACATCCGCGGGCTGATCGCCACCGGCGCGGTCGCCGAGGCCGCCCGGCTGCTCGGCGCGCCGTTCGGGATGCGCGGGATCGTCGCCCACGGCGACAAGCGCGGCCGCACCCTCGGCTTCCCGACCGCGAACCTGGTCCCCGACCCCACCCACGCCGTCCCCGACCACGGCATCTACGCCTGCCGCGCGGCGGTGCCGGGCGTGGGGGAGTGGACGGCGGCGGTGTCGATCGGCGTCCGCCCGACGTTCGTGACCGGCCGCGGGCTGCTCGTCGAGGCGTTCATCCTGGACTTCGACGGCGACCTGTACGGCAAGGAGCTCCGGCTGGACTTCGTCGAGCGCATCCGCGGCGAGCGCCGCTTCGACTCGGCGGAGAGCCTGGTCGAGCAGATGCACCGCGACGTCGACGACATCCGCGCCCTGATCTGACCATTTGGACGTTCATCCGAGCTTCGGGGGAACGTGATGGGGTATTGAGGTCAAATGCGGGTTCTGCTGGCTCATGCCCTCACGCCGAAGCGCAGGCGGCTCACGCGCGTCCTCGAAGCTTCGGGGCACTCCGTGAGCGAGGTCGGCGACCCGGTCGAGGCTCTCGAGCGCTGTCGTGCGTGGGCGCCGGACGTGGCGCTGATCCACGTCGAATGCTGCGGTGACCTCGTGTGCGCGATCAAGAGCGACCCGGTCGCCTACGGCACCGCGATCCTGATGATCGAGCGCCCCGGGCTCACCCCCGAGCAGGCCGCTGAGGGGATGCGGTCGGGCGTCCAGGACTACCTCGTCGAGCCGGTGTCCGACGGCGAGGTGCTGACGCGGGTGACGGCCGCCGGGCGCACCAAGGAGCTGCAGCTCGAGCTCGTCGCCCAGGGCGCCCGCCTGGAGGCGCTGTTGCGCGAGGACGCGCTCACCGGCCTCTCGAACCGGCGCGCGATCCTGACCCAGCTGGGCGGAATGGTCTCTGCCGCCCGCCGCCACGGCCACCCGCTCTCGATCGCGATGCTGGACCTCGACCACTTCAAGCGGATCAACGACCGCCACGGGCACATCACCGGCGATCAGGTGCTCGTCGCCGCCGCCCGCGTCCTCGGCGCCAACCTGCGCGCGGAGGACCAGCTGGGCCGGCTCGGCGGGGAGGAGTTCCTCGTCCTGCTGCCCGACACCGACGTCTCGGCCGCGGCGCACGTCGCCGAGAAGCTGCGCGCAGAGCTGGCGGGTGCGCGCACCAAGGTGCCCGTGACCGTGAGCATCGGGCTGGCCACGTGGGACGGAGAAGCGCCCGAGGATCTGCTCCACCGCGCCGACGAGGCGCTCTATGCAGCCAAGTCCGCCGGACGTGACCGGGTCATGGCTGCTACCCTGCACGGCCGCACATGACCATGACCACAGAGGAAAAGCGCGAGATCATCTCGCGATTCGGCCGCGACGAGACGGACACGGGCAAGACCGAGGTTCAGGTTGCGCTGCTTACGCACCGCATCAACCACCTCACCGAGCACCTTCGCGAGCACAAGCATGACCACCACTCGCGCCGGGGCCTTCTGATGCTCGTCGGCCGCCGCCGCCGTTTCCTCAACTACATGCAGAAGAAGGATCTCGAGGGCTACCGCACCTTGATCCGCGAGTTGGGCCTCCGCCGATAAGTGAAGGCGGACATCCCCTCCGCCCCACCCCGATCATCCGACCTTAACGGCGTATGACCATCGTCGAGGCCGGCAACCCCGCGCCCGACTTCACGCTCAAGACTTCCACGGGCGAGGACTTCACGCGCGAGCAGCTGCTCGGGCGCACCACGGTCCTCGTCTTCTATCCGTTCGCGTTCTCGCCGGTCTGTACTGACCAGCTCTCGCTCTACAACGAGGTGCTGGAGGACTTCGCGGCCAAGGGCGCGACGCTCTACGCGGTCTCCTGCGACGCGCACTACTCGCAGACCGCGTTCCAGAAGAGCCTCGGCATCGAGATCGAGCAGCTCTCGGACTTCGAGCCCAAGGGCGCGGCCTGCGCGGCGTTCGGGGTCCTGCACCCGGGCGGCTTCCCGCAGCGGGCACTGGTCGTCATCGACCCTGACGGGACCGTGCGCTGGAGCTTCGAGGCGCCCTCGCCGAGCGATCTGCCCGGCGCGAACCTGATCTTCGACGCGCTGTCCTGAGCGACCTCAGCTCAGCCCCGCTGCCCCCGGTCGGCCCTGACGACCACGTGCGCGGCAGCGGCCGCCCGGTGGTCGTCTACGGGGACTACGAGTGCCCGTTCTGCGCCGCGTTCGAGGCGCGCCTGGGGGAGTTCGAGGTCTGCTTCCGCCACTTTCCCGTGAAGTCCTCGCACCCCCGCGCCTACGCCGCCGCCTGCGCGGCCGAGGCGGCCGGGCTGCAAGGTCGCTTCTGGGAGATGCACGACGCCCTGTTCGCCGACCAGGGCCGGCTGGAGGACCCGCACCTGTGGGCGCGGGCGCAGCAGCTCGGCCTCGACGTCGAGCGCTTCGACGCCGACCGCCGCTCCGAGGCGGTCGTGGCGCGTGTCAAGGAGCAGTTCCGCGGCGGTGTGCGGGCGGGCGTCGTGACGACGCCGACGGCGTTCACGGAGGGCCGGATGTACCCGGGCCGCTCGCTGCTGGACCCGGATCAGCCCGGCTCGTAGCCAGATCGGCAAACCTGTGCCTACAGTGGAATCGGCCGGATCGAACCACGAAGCGGACCGGCGCGTATTAACGAGCGGCAGATGGCTACAGATGCGCAACTCCTCGCCAAGATCTCGTCGGATGCCACCGGCGAGGCGCTGCGCGCGCTCTATCGCTCCTACGCGGGCGAGCTGTACGGCTTCGCGCTGAACGCGCTCGGTGACAGGGGGACCGCCGAAGAGGTCGTGCAGGAGGTGTTCACGCGTGCCTGGCGGCACGCCGAGGCCTACGACCCCACGCGCGGCAGCGTCAGGACGTGGCTCTACCAGATCGCGCGCCACGCGATCATCGATACGCGCCGGCGAGCCGCCGTGCGTCCCGCGCTGGCACTGCATGAGCCGCGCGACGAGCAGGACCCTGAAGGACTCTCGATCGAGCGTGCCATGCTCGGCTGGCAAGTGGCCAGTGCCCTCGAGAAGCTCACGCCCGAGCATCGCCAGGTGATCCGTCTCGCCCACGTCCAGGGACTGGCCGTGCGCGAGATCGCCGAACGGCTCGGGCTGCCCGAGGGGACAGTCAAAAGCCGCACGTGGTACGCGCTGCGTTCGCTGCGGCTGGTCTTGGAGGAGATGGGGGTGCGGGCATGACGCACGTCCACGAGGACATCGGCGCGTTCGTCCTGGGCGCGCTGGACGAGGATTCCGAGAAGCGCGTGCGCGCGCATCTCGCGACGTGCCCGGAGTGCGCGGCGGCCCACAGCGAGCTGGCGGGGATTCCCGGTCTGCTCGACCTCGCGGTCGTCACGGGCGCCACGGACGACGAACCGCTGCCACCAGCCATCGAGGAGCGGCTGCTGGATCGCTTCGCGCGCGAGCGCGTCGAGCGTCCCCGGCGGCGGCGCTGGCGGCCGAGGATCGCGTTAGGCGTCGGGAGCGCGCTGGCGGGTGCGGCGATCGCGATCGCGCTCCTCACGCTCGGCCTCAACTATGAGAAGAACGGCGGCCGGCCGGCTTCCCAGTACCGGCTCGCGTTCTCCAAGCTCGGCCCCGCGCCGGCCAACGCCAGCGCCCGCGCCGGGCTGCGGACCTCGGAATCCGGCACCGTCGTGCGCCTGTGGGTCAACAACCTGCCGACCGGCGACGTCTACGAGGTCTGGTGCGACGCTCCCGGGTGGAGCGCCAGCGCGGGGACGTTCCGCGTCGACGCCAAGGGCGACGCGTACGTGATCCTCACCACCGCGGTCAAGAAGGGCCAGTACGACAAGATCCGTCTGGTGCGCCGTGAGCACCTCGCCAACGGCGAGGTCAAGCCCTACGACATCCTGGGTGCGAAGCTGAGCTGAACCAGGGGAACGCGCTCACGTATCCCCTGGTATGAGACGTATTGCAGTACTCGCGGCGATGGCCGCGCTCACGCTCGCCGCCTGCGGCGGAAACGACAACGAGTCGAGCTCCACGCCAGCCGCGACCGAGGCCGCGACGGACACGCCCACGGCCGCCGCGACGGACACGCCCACGGAGGCCGCGGGCGGCTCGGGCGCCAAGCTGGCCATCGCGGCCGACCCCGGCGGGGCGTTGAAGTTCACCGAATCGAAGCTGACGGCTCAAGCCGGCACCGTCGAGATCGACTTCAGCAACCAGGCCCAGATCCCGCACGCGGTGGCGATCGAGGGCAACGGGCTCGACGAGAAGACCACCGAGACCGTGACGGGGGCCGACGCCCCGCCGCTGAGCGTCGACCTCAAGCCCGGCACTTACACGTTCTACTGCCCGGTCGACGGCCACCGCGCCGCTGGGATGGAAGGCACCATCACGGTCAAGTAATCGCGGCGGTGGTCGAAGATCCGCTGCAGATCGCGCGCCACGAAGGCACGGTGGGCGATCGCGCTCAGCGGGGCCAGCGGCAGCGCATAGCGGACGGTGTCGCGCATCAGCGTGTGGTGCGCGCCGTCGGGCTCGAACTCGTGGGTGTGGTGCCAGAGCTTGTACGGCCCGCTGAGCTGGGCGTCGACGAAGCGCACGCCCGGCTCCCACGCCTCGATCCGCGTCAGCCAGCTGATCGGGAGCCGGTGCAGCGTCAGCCGGTACTCGATCAGCGCGCCGACGCGCAGCTCGATCGGCCGCGGCGTGATGACGCGGAATGCGAGCCACGGCGGGGTGATCGCCTCGAGGTTGCCGGCGTCGGCGAAGAACGGGAAGACCTCGGCCGGCGTGCCGGGCAGGCGCTGCACTCGGCGAAGGGTGTGGTAGGCGAACACGCTTGGAGTACGTAGGCTCTGCCCGTGGCGACCACCGTGGCGGTACTGGGTGGAGGCGTGGGCGGCCTGTCGGCGGCGCACGAACTCGCCGAGCGCGGGTTCTCGGTGACGGTGTACGAGAAGCGCGCGCTCCCGGGCGGCAAGGCGCGCTCCTACCCGACGCCCGACGGCCTGCCCGCCGAGCACGGCTTCCGGTTCTTCCCGGCGTTCTACCGCCACCTGCCGGACACGATGGCGCGGATCCCGTCGGGGAGCGGGTCGGCGCTTGACCGTCTCGTCGGCGCCGAGCGGATCCTGCTCGCACGCGCGGACGGGGAGAACGAGCTGCTGGCGCCCGCGCACGCCCCGGAGACGCTGGCCGACCTGGCCGTGCTCGCGCGGTTCGTGTTCGACGCCGCGACGCAGCTGGGCGTGCCGGCGGGTGACGTCGCGTGGCTGCTCGAGCGGCTCTTCACGCTGCTGGCCTCCTGCGACGCGCGGCGGGTAGAGCAGTGGGACCTCGAGAGCTGGTGGTCCTATGTGCAGGCCGAGTCCCGCTCGGAGGCGTTCCGGCGCTACCTGGCCGACGGACTGACGCGGACGCTCGTCGCGGCGCGCGCGAAGGAGATGAGCGCGCGGACCGGCGGGCTGATCCTCGTCCAGCTGCTGCTTGACCTCTCGCGCGCGGGCGCGCGTGCCGACCGCGTGCTCGACGCGCCGACCTCGGAGGCGTGGATCGGGCCATGGGTCGAGCATCTGCGCGCGCTCGGCGTGGACGTGCGCCTGGGGGAGCCCGTCGAGGGGCTGCTGTTGCGCGACGGGCGGATCGCCTCGGCGACCGTGGGCGGGCGCGCCGTGCGGGCCGACTTCTATGTCGCCGCGCTGCCCGTCGAGATCATGCGCGGGCTGCTCTCACCCGAGCTGCGCCGCGCCGAGCCGCGGCTGAACGGCCTCGACCGGCTGGTCACGCGCTGGATGAACGGCTTCCTGCTCTACCTGCGCGACGACCTGCCGCTCGTGCGTGGTCACGCGATCTACCTCGACTCCGAATGGGCGCTGACCTCGATCTCCCAGCGCCAGTTCTGGAGCGGGGTGACGCTGCCGGTCGGGGGTGTGCTGTCGATCGACATCTCCGAATGGCAGCGCGCCGGGCGGGTGACCGGGAAGGTCGCGGCGCTCTGCACGCCGGAGGAGATCCGCGCCGAGGTCTGGGCGCAGCTGCAGGCGCACCTCGACGACGCGCTGGACGGCGTGGAGGTGGTGTCGTGGTTCCTGGATGAGGCGATCGAGTTCCCGAACCCGTCCGGCGCGACCAACGCCGAGCCGTTGCTGGTCAACACCAAGGGCTCGTGGGCGGACCGGCCGGACGCGGCGACCCGGATCCCGAACCTGATGCTGGCCGCCGACTACGTCCGCACGCACACGGATCTGGCGACGATGGAGGGCGCGAACGAGGCCGCGCGGCGGGCGGTCAACGCGATCCTCGACGCGACGCGCTCCGCGCAGCGGCGCTGCGACGTCTGGCCGCTGCGCGAGCCGCCGGCGCTGGGCCCCGCCCGGGCGCTCGACAAGGTCCTCTGGCGGCTGCGCCGGCCGGCGGCGTCACCGCTGCACGTGTCCGCGAGCGGCGAGGTCACGCCCGCGGGCCTGGTCGGCCGCGCGCTCTCGCTGCTCGCGCGCTGAGGGCGACTACGGCACGCGGGTGAGGCCCGCTGCCGCGGCGCCGGCCTCGAGCCGCTCGAGCCCGAACGCCTCCACCGGGCCGAGCGCACCCACGCCGGACACGGGCTGTTGGGCCGCCCAGGCCATGAAGCCCGCCGTGAACGCGTAGCCGTCGACGCCCGCGAGGTGGACCTCGGAGAGGACGCGCCCCGCGGCGTCGGACGCCTCGGCGGCGATCCAGGAGCGCCCGCCCGGCGTGGTGCCGGGCTCAGGGCCGGAGACGAGTCCGAGCGCGCGCTCGCCCGCGAAGCGCATCACGGTCGTGGTCAGCGGGACCTTGCGCACGAACTCGCCGACGAAGGACCCGGCCTGCAGCGGCCGCGCCAGCGGCCCGAACCACCCGAGGTACACGTTGACCTCGCGCAGGCCCGGGTAGGAGGCGGGGAGGCCGAAGTGCTCGGCGCCGCCGACGGAGATCGCCTCGCGCTGCTTGCCCGCGACGCTGAAGGACCGCACCCGCTCCGCCGAGCGCACGCCGCGCACGCGACCGTCGCGGTAGGCGTGCCCGTCGCCCAGCGTGACGCCCACCAGCGACTCGCGAGTGCCCGCGGACAAGGACGACGGGCCGCCGCCGAGCGCGTAGTAGCCCACGTCGACGCGCACCGCTTCCGAACCGGCCTCCTCGAGCGCCAGCGCGCCGGCCAGGGCGCCCGGCGCGAAGTCGTAGCCCATCGCGGTCAGCAGCCGCGCGCCGGACTTGCGCGCCGGCGCGTCGAACTCCTCGAACACGCGGCGGATGAACGCCGGCTCGCCGGTGGTGTCGAGGTAGACGCAGCCGGCGGCCACCGCGGCGCGCACGGCGGGCTCGCCCCACTTCGCGAACGGGCCGACGGTGGAGACCAGGACGTCGTCGCCATCCACGAGATCGAACACGGAGTTCTTGCGCAGTACGTCCGCCCGCACCGTTTCCAGACCGCCGAGCGCTGCGCTCAACTCCGCCAGGCGGGAGGAGGAGCGGCCCGCCAGCACCGGGCGCGCGCCCTGGGCGACCAGACGCTCGGCGATCAACCGCCCCGTGTAGCCCGTGGCCCCGAAGACGACGATGCGCTGCTGTGCCATAGGCGCGGACCTTACCCGTCGACGCACGGTGTGAAAGCGCCTTCTAACATGCCTGTCAACGACTACCGAAGTGTCAAGACGACGCAGAGGACCCCTGCCGACTTCCGAGGCGGGGCGAAGAAAGGGACATATGTCTGAAGTGCACCGGGTCGCCGTAGAAATCGGCGGTACCGAGATCGCCTTCGAGACGGGCAAGATGGCCAAGCAGGCCTCAGGGGCCGTTACGGTCACCGCCGGCGACACCGTGGTGCTCTCCACCGCGACGGCCGGCAACCTGCGCGACGTTGATTTCCTCCCGCTGACGGTGGATGTCGAGGAGCGCATGTACGCCGCGGGCAAGATCCCCGGCTCGTTCTTCAAGCGCGAGGGCCGCGCCGGCGAGAAGGCGACGCTGATCGCCCGCATGATCGACCGCCCGCTGCGGCCGCTCTTCCCGAAGGGCTGGCGTCGTGAGACGCAGCTCGTGAACCTCACGCTTTCGGTGGACCAGGTCCACCCGTACGACGTCCTCGCGATGAACGGCGCGTCCGCCGCGCTGATGATCTCCGATGTTCCGTACCCGACCGCCGTGGGCGCCGTCCGCATCGGCAAGATCGACGGCAACTTCGTCGTCAATCCGACCGACGAGCAGCTCCTGACCACGGACATGGATCTCGTCGTCGCTGGTACCGACGAGGCCGTCCTGATGGTCGAGTGCGGCGCCAACGAGGTTCCTGAGGCCGAGATCCTGGACGCGCTGGACATCGCGCATTCGGCGATCAAGAAGCTGTGCGCGGCGCAGGTCGAGCTGCAGAAGAAGGCCGGCAAGCCCAAGCAGGAGATCGAGGTCAAGAAGGCGCCCGACGCGCTGATCGCCAAGATCGCCAAGTCGCACGGCAAGAAGCTGGACGCGGCGACGTCGGTCACCGACAAGCTGGAGCGCCAGGACGCGACGAAGGCCGTCGAGGCCGAGGTCCTGGAGAAGTACTCCGGAGCCGAGGACGCGGCCGACTACGCCGAGAAGCGCCAGGACGCGCAGCTCGCGTTCGACGCGCTCGAGAAGAAGACGATCCGCGAGCGCATCGCCGTTCACAAGAAGCGCCCGGACGGCCGCTCCGAGCGTGAGATCCGCCAGATCACGATCGACGTCAAGCCGCTGCCGCGCACGCACGGCTCGGCGCTGTTCACGCGCGGTCAGACGCAGGCGCTGAGCGTTGTCGCGCTCGGCACCACGCGTGAGGAGATGCGTCTGGACAACCTCGGGCTCGAGACGTCTAAGCGCTACTTCCACCACTACAACTTCCCGCCCTTCTCCGTGGGCGAGGCCGGCTTCATGCGCGGCCCCAAGCGCCGCGACATCGGCCACGGCGCGCTCGCCGAGCGCGCGCTGGTCCCGATGATCCCCGACCAGGAGAAGTTCCCCTACACGATCCGCGTCGTGTCGGACATCCTGGAGTCCAACGGCTCGAGCTCGATGGCCTCGGTCTGCGGCTCCTCGCTGTCGCTGATGGACGCGGGCGTGCCGCTCATCCGCCCGGTCGCCGGCATCGCCATGGGCCTGATCAAGGAGGGCGACGACTACACGATCCTCTCCGACATCGCCGGCGTCGAGGATCACCTCGGCGACATGGACTTCAAGGTCGCCGGCACCTCGGAGGGCATCACCGCCCTGCAGATGGACATCAAGATCACGGGCGTGACGTTCGAGATCATGAGCGACGCCCTGGCCCAGGCCAAGGAAGGTCGCGAGTTCATCCTCGGCAAGATGCACGAGGCGATCGAGGCCCCGCGCGAGCAGCTCTCCGAGCACGCCCCGCGGATCAGCTCGATCCAGATCGATCCGGAGAAGATCGGCCTGCTCATCGGCAAGGGCGGCGAGACGATTCGCTCCCTGCAGGAGGAGTACGAGTCCCAGATCGACGTCAACGACGAGGGCATGGTCCTGGTCTACGCCGTCACCGGCGCCAAGGGCGACGCCCTGGTCGACCGCATCCGGTCGATGACCAAGGAGGTCGAGGTCGGCGACGAGTTCCAGGGCAAGGTCGTCAAGACCACGACCTTCGGCGCCTTCGTCGAACTCGCCAAGGGCACCGACGGCCTGCTGCACATCTCCAACGTGTCGCCGGGCAACCGCGTCGGCACGGTCGAAGAGGTGCTCAACAAGGGCGACGAGATCTCCGTCCGCGTCGTCGAGGTCGACAAGGAGCGTGGCCGCATCGGCCTGCGCCTCGCCGAGGACCCCGAGATCGCCGGCAAGACCAAGGAGGAGCTCGCCTCCGTCGGCACCGGTGACCCGACCATGGGTGGCGGCGACCGTCCCCCGCGCGGTCCGCGCGGCGGCGGGCGTGACCGCGACCGCGGCCCCCGCGGCGGCGGTGGCGGCGGCGACCGTGGCGGCCGTGGCCGTGACCGTGACCGCGCCCCGCGCGGCGACCGTGACCCCGACCGTTCCTAACTGAGGCCGGAAAATCCCTAGCCATCGCATCACGGAGCTCGATTCAGGGCTGCGGATCGTCACGGAGGCCATGCCCTCCGTGCGGTCCGCGGCCCTGGGGTTCTTCGTCGCCACGGGCTCGCGCGGTGAGGCGGTGGGGGAGGCCGGCCTCTCGCATTTCCTCGAGCATCTGCTCTTCCGCGGTACCGACCGCTACGGCTCGGCGGAGATCGACCAGCTCTTCGACGGCATGGGCGCCGAGCTCAATGCCGGCACCGACAAGGAGAGCACCGCGGTCTACGCGCGGATGCTCGATCAGCACCTGCCCGCGGCCTTCGATGTGATGGCCGACATGGTGTGGCGCCCCGCGTTCAAGGACGTGGACCCCGAGCGCGAGGTCGTGCTCGAGGAGATCGCCATGTACGAGGACGATCCGCAGGACACGGTGTTCGACGTGCTCGGCGAGGCCGTCTTCGGCACGCACCCGCTCGGGCGCCCGATCATCGGCCGCGCGCCGGTGATCCGCGACACGCCGGTCGACGTGATCGCCGAGTTCCACGCGCGGCGCTACGTGCCGCGCTCGGTCGTCATCGCGGCGGCCGGCTCGGTCGACCACGACGCGATCGTCGAGCTGGCGGCCAAGACGCTCGGCGATCACCGGGCGCTGGAGCCCGTCGAAGCGCCGGAGCCCGCTCCGGCGCGGCCGGAGACCAACGTGCGCTTCGTGCGCAAGGACACCGAGCAGGTGCACGTCACGCTCGGCGGCCTCGGCCTCCAGCGGGGCGACGAGCGGCGCTTCGCGGCTCGCGTCCTGGACGCGATCTTCGGCGGCCTGTCCTCCTCACGGCTCTTCCAGGCCGTACGCGAGGAGCGCGGGCTGGCGTACTCGGTCTACTCGTTCGCCGGCCAGTACTCCGACACGGGCCAGGTCGGCCTCTACGTCGGCACGCGCCCGGACAACATCGTCGAGGCGATGCAGGTCGTCAGCGACGAGCTCGAGCGCCTGCGCGAGGAGCCGGCCACCGAGGCCGAGCTCGTCCGCGCCCGCGAGAACGTCAAGGCGCGGGTCGTGCTGGGCATGGAGTCCACCGGCGCGCGCATGCACCGGCTCGGCGGGTCGCTGTTGTTCGATCTGCCGCTGCTGGAGACCGACGAGGTCATGGAGCGCATCGACGCAGTGACGATGGACGACATGCGCTCCCTGGTCGACGAGCTGTGGGCGCCGGACGGACTCTCGGCCGCGGGCATCGGGCCCGACGAGGACACGTTCTGCTCCGCGGTCGAGAAGATCACGGGCACGGTCAACAGCAAGGCCGCATGATCAGGGTCGCCGTCGCCGGTGCCGCCGGGCGCATGGGGGCGACGACCTGCGCCGCCGTCGAGGCGGCCGAAGACATGGAGCTGACGGGTCGCGCCGACCCGTCGCTCGATGTGTCGCTTGAGTCGGTGCTCGCCGGCGCCGACGTGGTCGTGGACTTCACGATCCCGTCGATGGCGGTGGGCAACGCCCGGCTCGCCGCCCACGCGGGCGTGCACGTCGTGATCGGCACCACCGGCTGGGACGACGGCGAGCTGCGCTCAGCCGTCGCGGGTGCGCCCGGCAAGGTCTTCGCCGCCGCCAACTTCGCGATCGGCGCGGTGCTGATGATGCGCTTCGCCGCGGAGGCGTCCAAGCACATGGCCGGCGCCGAGATCGTCGAGTACCACCGGCCGGGGAAGCTCGACAAGCCGTCAGGTACCGCGGCGCGCACCGCGCAGGCGATGGCGGGCGACGTGCCGATCCACTCCATCCGCCTCCCGGGGGTGGTCGCGGACCAGGACGTGATCCTGGGCGACGTCGCCCAGACCCTCACCATCCGCCACGTCACGACCGACCGCACGAGCTTCATGCCCGGCGTCCTGCTCGCGATCCGTCAAGTGGCCCAGCTGCCCGAGTCCCCGGTGATCGGGCTCGAGCGGCTCTTGTGGCCTTAGTTTCCGTCACCGACCACGCGGTCGAGCGCTACCTGCAGCGGGTGCGCGGGGCGCTGGACCCACGGTTGGAGATCACGGCGCGGGTCTCGAAGGCGTTCGACGCGGGGCAGGTCTCGCCGGGCGAGCGCGGCGCGATCCTGGTTCGCGACCTGCAGCGCGCCGACCTCGTCTTCGTCTGCATTGAGGACAAGCCGCGCGGCGAGCTGCTGGTCGTGACGCTGTGGGAGGAAGGAGAGGACGCCGAGGTGCCGAAGCGGTTCACGGACGTCCTGCGTGGGCGTCGCTGAGGCGAGATGCCCGAGGTAAAGCTCTCCAATCCCGACAAGGTCCTGTTCCCCGACGACGGGATCACGAAGGCCGAGCTGGCCGAGCATTACGCGCGCGTGGCCGCCTACATGGTCCCCCACTGCAAGGACCGCCCGATGAACCTCTGGCGCTGGAACAAGGGGATCGCGAGCGACGTCGTCGTCCAGCAGTCGCTGCCCAAGGGCGCGCCGGACTGGGTCGCACGCTGCGAGGTTCCGCGCCGCAAGGGCGGGGACATCACGCACGGCATGATCAACGACGCCGACACGCTGCGCTGGCTGGCGCAGCAGAACTGCGTCACGCCGCACATCTGGAACGCCCGCTGCGACCTGCGCGACAAGCCCGACCGGATCGTGTTCGACCTCGACCCGACGGGCGACGACTTCAACCTGGTGCGCGACGCGGCGCTCGTGACCGCCGAGATCCTCCGCGACCTCGGCCTGGAGCCGTTCGCCAAGGTCACCGGGTCGCGCGGCATCCACATCGTCGCCCCGCTGAAGCGGACGCGCACCGCCGATGAGGTGCGTCAGCGGGCGGGGGAGCTCGCCGAGCAGATCGCCGCCGAGCGGCCCGACACGTTGACCACCTTCTGGCGCAAGGACAAGCGCGAGGGCCGGATCCTGGTCGACGTCGCGCGCAACACCTACGGGCAGACGATCGTCGCGCCCTACGCCGTGCGGGCGCTCGCGGGTGCGCCGGTCGCGATGCCGGTGACCTGGGACGAGGTCGCCGACGCCGGCTTGCATCCGCAGCAGTTCAAGCTGCGCGAGCTCGAGACGCGGCTCAAGGGCGGCGATGCCTGGCACGACATCGACGCGGCGGCAGCGGTCTTGCGCCTTAAATGAGACCGGCCCGGCGTGTTTATGTGAGACGCGCCGATAAGCGGGGTGTCCGTAGGAAACCCCGTAGCGAGCGCGAGCGATGCGAGGCCCGCTCCACCGAGCGGGCCCTTCGCGCTAGTGTCGCGGCATGGGGTTCCTCGACAAGGCCAAGAAGCTCGCCGAGCAGGCGCAGAGCAAGCTCGACGAGGTGCAGAAGCAGGTCAACACTTCCGGTAGCTCCGGCACGATGCGGCCCAGCGGCCCGATCGTCGAGTACGACAAGCACGGCCGCCCGATCCCGCAGCAGCCGCAGGAGGCCACCGGCGGTCCGCAAGGCGACCCGCTGATGGGTGGCCACCACGCGCCGCCGCCGCCGGCGCCGACCGGCCCCGTCGTGGACCCGTCCGCACCGTCATTCGGCGACCCGCTCGGCGCCCCACCGGCCGCGACCTCCGGCGACCCGCTGGGCGCCCCGCCCGCCCGGAGCGCACCGCCCGCGCCCGCCGCGCCGTCGCTCGGCGGCGACCCGCTCGGCGCC
>NZ_JAPDOD010000025.1 GCF_027587205.1 Solirubrobacter ginsenosidimutans | reverse complement strand
GGAGGCGCCCGCCGAGCCGCCCCCGGCCGCCGAGGCCACGCCCGCTGAGGCTCCGGCTGAGGCCGCGCCCGCCGCCGAGGCGACGCCGGCCGAGGCGCCCGCCGAAGCGACTCCGGTTGCCGAGGCGCCCGCCGAGACGACTCCGGCCGCCGAGGCCGCGCCCGCCGAGGCGCCTTCCGCCGACGCTGCGGCCCCCGCCGTGACGGCCGACGCCACCGTCGAAGCGCCCGCCGCGGACGCGGCTGCCGGGGCGGCTCCCGCCGCCGACGGCGCTCCCGCCGCTCCCGCCCGCGAGGGTCAGGGTCCGCGTGGGGACCGTCCGCCGCGGCGTGACGGGCAGGGCAAGCCCGAGCGGCCTCGCCGCCGGCGGCTGACCGCCGCCGAGCGCCATCGCCGGACGTTCTTCGCGAAGCTCACCGAGCTGCGCAAGGCCGAGCAGGCGGCGCTGGAGGCCGGGACCGAGGACGCGGGGATCGAGGGCGAGGACGCTCCGGTCGCCACGGACGCCGAGGGTCAGCCGGTCGCCGAGGGCGAAGAGGCCGCGGCTCCGGTCGCTCAGGCGCCGCAGCAGCCGCAGGCTCCCGCGACGTCGCCGACCCGCTCCGCCCGCGCGCAGGCGCGTCTGGCGGCGGCGATCGAGCGCGTCGGCGGTCCCGAGGCCGTGCTCGAGGCGCTGCAGCCCAAGCGCCGCGACGACGGCGAGACGATGAAGTGGTCTTCGGTCTGCGCCGAGCAGGCGCAGGGCGTCAAGCCCGGTGACCCGACGTTCACCGCGTGGGTGCGCCTCGCGGCGACGCCCGTGCGTGACGTCAAGGCGATCGTCAATCCCCGCCCGGCCTACGACCAGCGCGGCGGCCGTGGCGGCCGTGGGCGCGGCGGTCAGGGCGGCGGCGGACGCGGCGGCCAGGGTGGCGGCGGCTACGGCGGCGGTCGCGGTGGCGGCGGACGTGGCGGTCGCGGCGACTACCGCGGCGGCGGCGGTGCCGGGCGCGGCGACGTCGAGCAGCATGGCCGCGACGGCTCGTTCCGCTCGAGCGTCCGGATCATCGGCCTCGAAGCGCTCGAGGACGCGGTCCGCAACAACGAGAAGGCCCAGGAGTCCGAAGGCGGCAACGGCGCCTCCTCTTCCGAGGATCTCGCCCAGAAGTCCTGACCTGAGGCATCCGACGCGCGCCCCGCTTTGAGGGCGCGCGCCAAACGAGCGTCAACTTCGTCGGGCTCTACCCGACGAACTTGACGCTCGTCGTGTTTTCAGGCCGGCGGGCCGATCGTCGCGGCCGAGGCGCCGAACCGCGCGACGTAGCCCGGGTGCACCGCGCGCCAGACGGTCATCGAGTCGATCGCCTCACCCTCAAGCGCCGCCGACAGCGCGTCCAGGCAGGCGTGCCAGCCGGCCGCGTCACGCGCGGCCTTGCCGATCTCGTCGAAGCGGTTGATCAGCGTCAGCTCGCATCCGTCCGGGATCGGGCGAACCTCGAGCCGCAGGGTCTCGTCGCCCTCCCACGCCAGCTCCATCACGGACTCCGGCGCGAACTCGACCATCGAGCCCGCAAACGGCGGGCCCTCGCCAGCGCGGAACACGAACTCGAGCGGCGCGCCCGCGGCGCGCTCCCCCACGACGTCGAACGGGAACCACGCCGACAGGCCTTCGGGCGACGTCACCGCCTGCCAGACCTTCTCGACCGGATGCGACAGCGCACGGACGAACCGCAACTCGAAGCGGCCGTCCCTCTCGAACAGCTCTCCGTCTTTCATAGCCAATAGGTTATATGCCCGGTGGGTGACGTGGCAAGAACCACGCCGGGATCAACCCGATCGCCGTCAGCGCCACCGCCCACCAGAACGTGTTCGCGAACGCCGTCGCGAGCGACTCGGCGGCGCCCGCACCCGCCGGCAGCGCACCCAACTCCCCGGTCGTTCCCGGGATCTGCGCGACGATCTGCCGCTGCAGCACGACCGTCAAGACGGCCGTTCCCAGCGAGCCTCCAATCGTACGGATGATGTTTATCGTCGAGGTCGCCCGTGGCACCGCCGCGCGGTCGAGCGTCTGGTAGGCCGCGGCCATCGACGGCATCATCGTCATGCCCAGCCCGACGCCCCGCACCCACAACGCGACCCCCAGCAGCACGTACGACGTCGACGCGGTGATCTGCGTGTAGACCCCCGTGCCCAGGCAGGCGACGATCACGCCGAACGGCACCACCCGCCCCGCCCCCAGCCGGTCGGTGAGCCGCCCCGCGATCGGCAACACCATCGCCGCGCCCAGGCCCTGCGGCGCGAGCAGCAGGCCGGCCGAGAGCGCGCTCTCGCCGCGGACGGTCTGGTAGTAGAGCGGCAGGATCAGCATCGCGCCGAACAGCGATACGCCGAAGATGAAGACCGTCCCCGACGCAGCCGCGAACGCCCGATCGCGGAACAAGGAGATGTCGATCAGCGCGTGGTCGCGCCGCGCGTGCACGAAGAAGGCGATCAGCAACGCGAAGCCGCCGGCGAGCCCGCCGCCCGCCTTCACCCCCATCCCGCCCTCGATCCCGAGCTCTGACAGCCCGTAGACGACCAGCGCCAGCCCGGGCGAGAGCAGCAGCAGACCGACGACGTCCAGCGGCGTGCGCGTGTCGCGCTCGGACTTCGGGAGGATCCGCGCGGCCAGGAACAGCGCGACCGCACCCACCGGCAGGTTCACGAAGAAGATCCAGCGCCAGGAGAAGTTGTCCACGATCAGCCCGCCGATCACCGGGCCGAGGATCGGGCCCAAGAGCGTCGGCACGCCGATCACGCTCATGACCCGCCCCATCCGCTGCGGGCCGGCGGCCTGGGCGAGGATCGCCTGACCGATCGGCAGGATCATCCCGCCGCCGAACCCCTGCAGCACGCGGAAGACGATCAGCGACGTCGTGCTCCATGCGAGCCCACACAGCGTCGAGCCGGCCAGGAACAGCGTCACCGAGAGCATCCACATGCGCTTGCCGCCGAAGCGCTCCATCGACCAGCCGGTCAGCGGGATCACCGTCGCCAGCGCCAGCAGGTAGCCCGTCGACACCCACTGGATCGACGACAGCGAGGCGTGCAGCTCCCGCCCCAGCGTCTCGATCGCCACATTGACGATCGTCGTGTCCAGGATCGACATGATCGTCCCGAGCACCACCACTGAGGCGAGCCGCAGGAGATCGCGGTCCAGACCCATTCAGACGCCACCGTACCCAGCGGCGTGAGATCCTGACGCGATGCCCTCCGTCTCGGCGCAGTACTCGATCGTCCTTCGCGTGAAGATCGACCACCAGCCCGGCATGCTCGGCCTGGTCGCCACCGCCATCGGCGAAGCCGGAGGGAGCATCGGTTCCGTAGACCTCGTGGCGATCGAGGGCGGCCACACGCTGCGCGACATCACGATCGAGACCGCGGGCGAGGAGCACGCCGCGAAGGTCGGCGAGGCCGTGAACGAGGTGAGCGGCGCGCAGCTGATCGAGATCACCGACCGCACGTTCCAGATGCATGTCGGCGGCAAGATCGAGCAGCGCAACAAGCTCCCGGTCCGCAACCGCGACGACCTCAGCATGGCCTACACGCCCGGCGTCGCCCGCGTGTGCACGGCGATCGCGCGTGACCGCGACAAGGCCTTCCAGTACACGATCAAGCGCAACACGGTGGCCGTCGTCTCCGACGGCACCGCGGTGCTCGGCCTGGGCGACATCGGCCCGGAGGCCGCGATGCCCGTGATGGAGGGCAAGGCGGTGCTCTTCAAGGAGTTCGGCGGCGTCGACGCGTTCCCGATCTGCCTGAGCACCAAGGACCCGGACGAGATCGTCCAGACCGTCATCAACATCGCGCCCGCGTTCGGCGGCATCAACCTCGAGGACATCAGCGCCCCGCGCTGCTTCGAGATCGAGGCGCGCCTGAAGCAGGCGCTCGACATCCCCGTCTTCCACGACGACCAGCACGGCACCGCGGTCGTGACGCTCGCGGCGCTGATGAACGCCGCCAAGCTCACCGACAAGCGCCTCGAGGACCTCAAGGTCCTGATCGTCGGCCTCGGCGCGGCGGGGATCGCCGTCGCCCAGATCTTCGTCCGGGCCGGGATCACCAACATCATCGGCTGCGACAGCAAGGGCGCCGTGCACACCGACCGCGCCGACTACCAGGACGGCAGCATGCCCGGCCTCAAGCGCTGGTTCGCGGAGGCCACGAACCCCGACAAGCTCAGCGGCGGCCCCGCGGACGTGATCGACGGCGCCGATCTGTTCGTCGGCCTCAGCGGCGCCCGCGTGATGGACCCGAGCGCCCTCGCCCGAATGAACCGCGACGCGATGGTCTTCGCGATGGCCAACCCCAACCCCGAGGTCACGCCGGAGGAGGCCGCGCCCTACGCCACGGTCATCGCCACCGGGCGCAGCGACTACCCCAACCAGATCAACAACGTGCTCTGCTTCCCGGGCATCTTCCGCGGCGCGCTGGACGTGCGCGCCCGCGACATCACGGAGGAGATGAAGATGGCGGCGGCCCGCGGGATCGCGAGCATCGTCTCCGACGCCGACCTGCGCGCGGACTACGTGATCCCGAGCGTGTTCAACCGCGACGTCTGCGACGCCGTCGCCGCCGCCGTCGCCGACCAGGCGAAGGCCCAGGGCGCGGCGGTGGCGAGCGGCAGCGAGATCGGCTACTCCCCCGGCGAGACCGAGGACTTCAAAGCCGTCCGGCCCTGAGCGCCGTACCCCTCTCATGCGCGTCACCATCACCGGAGCCAGTGGACTGATCGGATCGAAGCTCGTCGCCGCCCTCGAGCAGCGCGGCGACGAGGTGACGAAGGTGTCGCTGCGCAACGGCCCGCCTGACCCCGCGCAGCTCGCCGGGCGCGACGCGATCGTCCACCTGGCCGGCGAGAACGTGGCGCAGCGCTGGACCGACGAGTCGCGCGCGGCGATCCGCAAGTCGCGCGAGCAGGGCACGCGGCAACTGGTCGAGGCGATCGCGCTGTCCGACCCGAAGCCGCGGGCGCTGATCAGCTCAAGCGCCGTCGGCTACTACGGGCCGCACGGCGACGAGCGCCTGGACGAGGACACCCCGCCGGGCCACGACTTCCTGGCCGAGGTCTGCGTCGTGTGGGAGCGCGAGGCCGACAAGGCCGCGGAGCTCGGACTGCGGGTCGTGAAGGTGCGCACCGGCGTCGTGCTCGACAAGAGCGGCGGCGCGCTGTCGAAGATGCTGCTGCCGTTCAAGCTCGGCGGCGGCGGACCCGTCGCCGGCGGCCGGCAGTACATGCCGTGGATCCACGTCGACGACGTCGTCGGCATCTACGTCCGCGCGATCGACGACCCGGCGTGGCGCGGCGCCGTCAACGCCACCGCTCCCGAGCCGGTGACCAACAAGGCATTCAGCAAGGCGCTCGGCCACGCGCTGCACCGGCCGGCGGTCGCGCCCATCCCCGGCGCCGCGATCCGGCTGCTCTACGGCGACATGGCCGAGATCGTGACCAAAGGCCAGCGGGTCGTCCCAAAACGGACACTTGAGCTGGGTTACACGTATCAGCACCCCGCTCTCGACGAGGCGCTCAACGCCGCCGTAGGGCAAGGCTAACCAAACCGTAAGACCAAAGACGACATCCGCGCGCCCGAGCAGCCATCATTGGGGGAGTAAGCATGGGCGATCTCCCTCCGGACCTCGACCGCCTGGGCCACGCGCTGACGCACGCCACCGAGCGTGCCGTCACGCGGCGCCATCAGGCAGCGCACCGCCGACGGCGGCTGATCGGCTGCGCCGTCGCGGCGTTCTGCGTGTTCGCGTCGATGACGCCCAGCCATCTCGGCCCGGCCGACCAGCCGGACTTCTTCGCACTGGCGATCGAGCCGGCCGGCGCCGCGGTGCGCTGCGACATGCCCCGCGGGCAGCACTTCCACTACATCGACGCCTGCGTCGATCGGCACCCCGCGCCACAGGCCGCGCGCTAAAGCAGGGCAGGCTGGGCGGAGGCGGGTGGGCCGGAACGATGTCCCGACCCACACGACACGTCTCTTAGCGCTTGGCGTCCTTACCGGACCCGAACGCGCCGACGATCTTCCACTTGGACTCCGGCTTCGGCGGCCACACGAGCCAGACGACGATCGCGATCGCCGACAGGCACAGGCCCGTCGCGACGCCCGGCTTGTCGCCGTAGCCCTTCCGGTTGGAGAGGTAGCCGGCGATGATGCAGGAGGCGAGCCAGAGGTAGAGCAACCAGAGGGCCCAGGCCCCCATGAGCGCGAAAACGGTCATGTTCCCAGGTACGCTTTCTGGACTTCGGGGTTGGTCCGCAGGTTCTCCGAGCTGTCGGACAAGGAGACCTTGCCGGTCTCCAGCACGTAGGCCCGGTTGGAGACGTCGAGCGCGAAGTTCGCGTTCTGCTCCACCAGCAGGATGGTCATCCCGTCCTTGTTGATCTGCTCGATCGTCTCGTAGATCCGCTCCGTGAGGACCGGCGAGATGCCCATCGAGGGCTCGTCGAGCAGCAGGACCTTCGGCTTGCCCATCAGCGCGCGGCCGATGGCGAGCATCTGCTGCTCGCCGCCGGACATCGTGCCCGCCTTCTGCGACTGACGCTCGTCCAGGCGCGGGAAGAGCTCGAAGATCCGGTTCAGATCCGCCGAGATCCCCGAGGTGTCACGGCGCAGGTACGCGCCGAGCTCGAGGTTCTCGCGGACGGTCATCCGCTGGAAGCACTTGCGACCCTCGGGCGACTGGCAGATGCCGAGCCCGACGATCTCCTGCGGCGGGAGCAACGAGATCTCCTCGCCCGCGAGCTTGATCGAGCCCGTGCGCGGGGGCGTGAGCCCCGAGATCGAGCGCAGCGTCGTGGACTTCCCGGCCCCGTTAGAGCCGATCAGCGTCACGCACTCGCCCTCTTCCACGGTCAACGAGACGCCCTTGAGCGCCTGGATGTTGCCGTAGTAGGTCTTGATGTCTGCGACTTCGAGGAACGCCATTACTCCCTCTCTCCCGTCTCCGCGGCGGCCTTGCCGAGGTAGGCCTCGACGACGCGCGGGTCGGCCCGCACCTCGGCCGGAAGGCCTTCGGCGATCTTCTCGCCGTGATCGAGCACCGTCACGCGCTCGGAGACGCGCATGATGACCTTCATGTCGTGCTCGATGAGCAGGATCGTCATCCCCCGCTCGTCACGCAGCCGGTGCATGAAGTCCACGAGCGACGCGGACTCCTGCGGGTTCATGCCGGCCGTCGGCTCGTCCAGGAGCAGGACCTTCGGGTCCGACGCCAGGGCGCGCGCGATCTCCACCCGGCGCTGATCGCCGTAGGAGAGGTTGATCGCGAGATGGTCGTGCCAGCGCTTGTCGATGCCGACGTACTCCAGCTCGGCATGCGCCTTCTCGCGGACTTCCCGCTCCTCGCGGCGCGTGCTCGGCGTGCGGACGATCGAGCCGAACAGGCCCGACTTCATCCGCGAGTGCTCGCCGATCATGACGTTCTCCATCGCCGTCATCGTCGAGAACAGCCGGATGTTCTGGAACGTCCGCGCCATTCCGGCCTTCATGACGATGTCGGGGCGGGCGCCGGTGATGCCCTTCCCATTGAACTCGATGGTCCCGAGCGTCGGCCGGTAGAAGCCGGTCAGGATGTTGAAGAACGTCGTCTTGCCGGCGCCGTTGGGGCCGATGATCGAGACGATCGACTTCTCGGGCAGGGTGAACGTGACGTCGTTGACCGCCGTCAGGCCACCGAACTGCTTGGTGATGTTCTGCGCGTCGAGCACAGCCGCCCCGGTGGGGAGGCCGCCTCGCGGCTTCGGTGTGTCGACTGCGCTCATACCCGTGCCGTGTAGAGGTTTTCTTCGTTGGCCTCGGAGTCGTCGGCGAGCTCCATCTTGTGCCGCCGCTCGGGCAGCAGGCCCTGGGGCCGCAGGATCATCATCATCACGAGCAGGAACCCGTAGATCGCGAAGGTGATCTGCGTGGCGTCGAAATCGAGCCCGAGCTTGCTGGGCCACGAGTTGATGACGTCCGGGATCAGCCACGTGTTGATGAACGACAGCGCGACCGCGCCGAGCACCACCCCCCAGATCGAACCGAGGCCGCCGAGGATGATCATGGCCAGGACCAGGATCGAGAAGTAGAACTGGAACTGGTCGGCGTTGACCGTGTTCAGGAACGAGCCGAGGAACGCGCCGGCGATGCCGCCCATGGCGGCGCCGGTGGCGTAGGCCAGCAGCTTGGTCTTGACGGCCGGGACGCCCATCGCCACCGCGGCGATCTCGTCCTCGCGCAGCGCGACCCAGGCGCGGCCGAGCCGCGAGTCGCGCAGGCGGAAGTTCACGAACAGCACGAAGCCCACCAGGACCAGGGCGAACCAGTACCAGGGTCTCAAGTCCAGTAGGCCGAACGGCGCAAGGCCTGGCAGGTCGATCTTGTCCACCGGCGAGATGCCCTGACGGCCGGCCGTCAGCGGCTGGCCCTTGATCACGATGCTGTCGCCGTTGACCGCGATGCGGCCGATGATCTCGCCGAAGGCGAGGGTCACGATGGCGATGTAGTCACCGCGCAGGCGCAGCGTCGGTAGGCCGATGATCATGCCCGCGATGGAGGTCGTGATGACCGCCAGCACCAGGATGATCAGGAAGTTGACGTGGATGCCCGGGACCTTTGAGGCAAGGCCGGACACGAGGATGTGGATGCCCTTGCCGTCGCCGACCTTCGAGAAGAACCCGGAGCCGAAGTAGCCCGCGGTGTAGGCGCCGATGGCGAAGAACGCCACGTAGCCGAGGTCCAGCAGGCCGGCGAAGCCGACGACGATGTTCAGGCCGAGCGCCATGACGATGTACGCCAGGGCCTGGGTGCACGTCTGGATGAACGTGTCGCCGTTCTCGAAGAAGAACGGGAGGAAGGCGGCCAGCACCAGAAGGATCGGCACCATGCCCTTCTCGAACCACGGTGGGACCTTCGGCGTCGGGAGCTTCCCGCCGCGTACCGTCCCGCCCGGGCTCTTGGTTTCAGTCGTGGCGCTCATCCGGCATCCCTCGTCTGCTCGCCGAGCAGGCCCGACGGCTTGAAGACCATGATCAGGACCAGGTAGGCGAACACGATCGCGGGAGTCCAGGCAGAGCCGATCCGGTTGTCGGAGATCTGCTGGATGCAGCCGATGATCAGGCCGCCGAGCACGGCGCCCCGGAGGTTGCCGATGCCGCCCATGACTGCCGCGGTGAACGCGATCAGGCCGCCCGTGAAGCCCTGGAAGTACCAGATCGTCGTCTGGTAAAGGGCGTAGATGAGGCCGGCGGCGCCGGCCAGCATGCCGCCCAGCAGGAACGTGAGCGAGATCGTCGTGTCGACGTTGATGCCCATGAGGCGCGCGGCCTCAGGATCCTGCGCGGTGGCGCGCATCGCCTTGCCAAGGCGCGACTTGGCGATGAAGGTCGTCATCACGATCAGCAGCGGGACCGTGACGCCGATCGACAGCACGTCAGCGTTCTCGATCGTGACGCCGAAGATCGTGACGATGGTGTGCTGGGCGTTGATGAGATCGGGGATGCCGACCTGCGAGCCGCCCTTCCACAGCAGGCCGACGTTCTGCAGGATGAAGGAGAAGCCGACGGCGGTGATCAGCGGCGCCAGCTTCGGCGCACTTCGCAGGGGTCTGTACGCGACGCGTTCGATCATCGCGTTGAGCATTCCCGAGCCGACCATCGCGACGATCAACGTCAGCAGGAGGCCGAAGAAGAGGACCCCCGCGTTCGTGTCCTCGGTCAAGCCGATCGACATGAAGAATCCGGCGGAGATGAACGAGCCGATCATGAAGACCTCGCCGTGGGCGAAGTTGATCAGCTCGACGATGCCGTAGACGAGCGTGTAGCCGATCGCCACGAGCGCCCAGATGGCGCCGTTGGAGATGCCGGCGGTGATGTTCTCGCCAAGGCGGACCAGGTTCCCGTCATCGACGAGGTCCTGGATCGCGTAAACGATCGGCAGGGCGAGCAGCACGAGGGTGAGCCCGTAGGTGCCGATGAGGGCCCGGATCCGCTGCGAAGCGGGCGGGCCGGTGGGAATGCTGGCAGCTTCCATATATGTGTCCCTACGTCCGAAAAGGCGACCGGCCGGAAGCGGGTAAATCCCGCTCCCGGCCGAGCATACGCCTTGGGCGCGGTGGTTAGCCGGCCTGAGCCTTGACGGTCTTGTCGAACACCAGGTTTCCGTCCTTGACGGAGTAGATGCCGTAGTCCGTCAGGGTCGTGTCGCCGTTCTCGTCGATCGAGTACGTGCCGAGCACGGAATTGCGGTCCTTCGTGGAGAACAGGGCCTTGATGATGTCGGCCTTGTCACCGGTCTTGGAGCGATCGATCGCGTCGAGCGCGAGGCTCATGGCCTCGTAGCCGTAGATCGCGTACGGGTCCGGCTGATCCTCGCCGTACTTCTGCGAGTAGGCCTTGAAGAACTCCTGTCCGTCGGGCGGGTAGGAGTCGGGATTCAGGGTCGCGACGGACACCTTGACCTTGGCCTGCACGTCGGCGGGGATGCCGCCTTCCTTCGGATCCACGAAGCCGGACTCGGCGACGCCGTCCGGGCCATAGAGCTTGGCGGCCGGGATGGCGGCCGAGAAGTCCTTGTAGAGCTGGACGGCGTTGTTGGCCGTGATGCCCGCGTAGACGAAGCAGTCGGCGCCGGCCGCCTTGGCCTTCTGGGCCAGGGAGCGGTAGTTGGCAGCGTTCTTGTCGATCGACTCGTTGGAGATGATCGCGAGACCCTGGGCCTTGGCGGCGAGCTCGATGTTCTTGCCGAGACCCGCGCCGTAGACCTCCTTGTCGTTGGCCATCTGCACCTTGGTGCAACCGTCTTCCTTCATGACCGTGGCCAGAGCGGCGCCCTGGATCGTGTCCTTCGGGACGATGCGGGTGTAGTTGCGCGTGCCGGCCGGGTAGTACTTGTCCGGCTCGCCCGGGTTGGAGCCCGGCTGGTTGGTCGTGAGACCGACGGCCGTGTTGGCCGGGGAGATCATCGGGATCCCAGCCTCGTTCAGGATCGGGATCGAGACCGCGGCCGCGCCCGAGTTGAACGTGCCGATGTACACGGCCGTGGAATCGTCCTGCGCCGCCTTACGGGCGTTCGCGGACTCCTGCTCGGGCGTCCAGTTGCCGGCCTGAGCCGTGGAGTCGTCGAGCGGGACGTACTTGATGGTGTGCGGGCCGGCCTTGCCGCCCTTCTGCTCAAGCGCGAGCTTGGCACCATTGACGACCGCGGTCGTCTGCACACGTGACGCACCCTGCAGCGGCACCGACGAGTAGATCGTCAGTGACTTGCCGGCCGCCGCGGTGCTGCCGCTGGAGCCGGTGCTCTTGCTTCCGCTGTCGCTGCTGTCATCGCCACCGCAAGCGGTTACGCCAAGCGCAGCCGCCGCCAACAGGCCGGCCGAAGCCGCCAGGAACTTAGATTGCAAGGAACCCCTCCTCATGAGGCTCGTATTCGGGCGGCGATTCTACGCACGCCCAGTTCACGCGTGCAACAGCCTAGACCGCCCGCCAGCGGATGGGCGACCCGGAAGACTGGGCACCGACGACCCTTAACAAAGGGGTGAGGTCGGGCTTAACGACGGCCGCCGGGAAGGTACGGCCGCGCGATGTGCGCCGTCGCTGCCAGCAACACCAGCAGCATCCCGATCAGGAACGCGTCGAACGACTTCATCAGGCTGGTGCCCCAGAGGACGACCCAGATGACGAGTCCGACGATCAGCGTAAGGAAGATACCCATCGCGGCGGAAGGCTAGCGGACCAGGGCGTCAGCTAGCTCCACGACCACGGATGCGGCCGTAGAGGCGGGATCCGAGCCGTTCTGCACCGCCTCGGCGACCGCCCGCACGAGCCGCGAGCCGACGATCACCCCGTCCGCTCCGGCGTCCGCAGCGGCGGCCGCTTGAGCACCGGTGGAGATCCCGAAACCGAGCGCGACAGGTACCGGGCTGCGGGCCTTCACGCGCGCCAGCAGCGCCCCGGCGTCGGGGGTGTTCGCGGCCCGCTCACCGGTCGTCCCGGTCACCGAAACCGTGTAGACAAATCCACGCGCTATGCGTCCGATTTGGTTTAGCCGAGCGTCCGGAGTGGTCGGTGCGACCAGTGGCACGAGCGCGATCTGCTGCGCATCGCACGCCGCGAGCACGCCGGCCGACTCCTCGAGCGGGAGATCGGGCACGATCAGCCCGCTGATGCCCCGCTCGGCGAGCTCGGCCGCGAAGCGCTCAGGTCCGCGTGCGAAGAGCGGGTTCGCGTAACACATGAGCACCACCGGGAGCAGCTCAGCGATCCGCTGCCCGGCCTCCAGGACCGCGTGCAGGTTCGCGCCCGCCGCGAGCGCGTCGGTGGCCGCGGCGTGGATCACCGGGCCGTCGGCGAGCGGGTCGCTGAACGGCACGCCCAGCTCGACGAGGTCGGCGCCGGACTCGGCGTAGGCGGTCGCGATCGCCACGGAGGTCTCGATGTCCGGGAAGCCCGCCATCAGGTACGGCATCAGCGCCGCGCGGCCCTTCGCGGTCGCGAAGGCGGCCGCGATGCGGTCGACGCCCGTCTCGGTGCGCGTCATGTGAGTCCCAGCTTGTCGAGCGCCTCGGCCAGGTCCTTGTCGCCCCGTCCCGAGAGACAGATCAGGTCGACGGTCTCCGCGCTCGCCTCGGTCGCGCCGGGGCCGAGGGCCCACGCCACCGCGTGCGCGGATTCCAGCGCGGGGATGATGCCCTCGAGCTCGGCGAGGCGCTGGAAGGCGCCGAGCGCCTCGTCGTCGGTGACCGCGACGTAGCGCGCGCGGCCGGTGTCGCGCAGATACGCGTGCTCGGGGCCGGTGCCGGGGTAGTCCAGGCCGGCGCTGATCGAGTGCGCCTCGAGGATCTGGCCGTCCTCGTCCTGCATGATCGCGCTGTAGGCGCCGTGCAGCACGCCGCCGCGCCCGCCGACGGTGAGCGGCGCGCCGTGGCGTCCCGACGCGAGGCCCTCCCCCGCCGCCTCGACGCCGACGATCTCGACGCCGGAGTCCTCGAGGAACGGCACGAAGGTCCCGATCGCGTTGGAGCCTCCGCCGACGCAGGCGATCACGCGGCTGGGCAGCGCGCCGGTCTTGTCCAGGATCTGGGCGCGCGCCTCGTCGCCGATGATCCGCTGCAGGTCGCGCACGAGCGCGGGGAACGGCGCCGGGCCGACGCACGAGCCGATCGCGTAGTGCGTCGTCGCGACGTTGGCGACCCAGTCGCGGATCGCCGCGCTCACGGCCTCCTTGAGCGTGCGCGCTCCGGCCTCGACCGGCACGACCGTCGTGCCGAGCAGGCCCATGCGCTGGACGTTGGGCGCCTGACGGCGCATGTCCTCGGTGCCCATGTAGACGTAACAGTCGAGGTCCAGCAGGGCGCAGGCGGTGGCGATCGCGACCCCGTGCGAGCCCGCGCCGGTTTCGGCGATGATCCGCGTCTTGCCCATGCGCTTGGCCAGCAGCGCCTGGCCGAGCGCGTTGTTGATCTTGTGCGCGCCGGTGTGGTTGAGGTCTTCGCGCTTGAGGTAGACGGGGTGGCCGACCTGGTCTGAGACGCGCTGGGCGAGATAGAGCGGCGACGGGCGGCCGACGTAGTCGTTGAGCAGCAGGCTCAACTCCGCCTGATAGGCCGGGTCGTCGCGCGCGACGATCCAGGCGGCCTCGAGCTCGACGAGCGCCGGGATCAGCGTCTCAGGGACGTACTGGCCCCCGTAGGGGCCGAAGCGATGCTCGACCGCGGTCATGTCTGCGCGTGGACGGTGTCGACGGCGGCGAAGAACGCTTCGAGCTTCGCGGGATCCTTGATCCCCGGCGAGGCCTCGACGCCGGAGGCCACGTCGACGCCCCACGGCTTCACCGCCTCGATCCCGTCCGCGACGTTCTCAGGGGTCAGGCCGCCGGAGAGGATCAGCGGGATCTTGTTGCGCCGGTTCGCGACGAGCTTCCAGTCCCAGGTCTGGCCGGTGCCGCCGTACTGCCCGTCCTTGGCGGTGTCGAGCAGGTGGAAGTCGGTGTGGAAGCGCTCGAGGTCGCGCAGGTCGGCCGCGTGGCCGATCCGCACGGCCTTGATCACCTTCGCGCCCGTGCGCTGGACGACGGCGTTGCAGAAGGACGGGCCTTCGTCACCGTGCAGCTGCACGTGGGTGAGGCCGAGGATGTCGACGCGGTCGGCGATCTCGTCGATCGGCTGGTTGACGAAGACGCCGACCGTCTCGACCTTGCGGCGGACCTGCCGGATGATCCCGGCGGCGACGGAGGGGTCCACGTAGCGCTTGGACGGCTCCCAGAGGATGAACCCGAGCGCCCAGGCGCCGTGAGAGATCGCCAGCTCGGCGTCCTCGAGCCGGGTGATGCCGCAGACCTTGACCTTGGTCATGGAAGGACGGTGCCGCCGGTGAGCTCGCGGACGGCCTGCTCGATGTCCTTCGCGCGCATGAGCGTCTCGCCGATCAGGACGGCGTCGACGCCCACGCGCTCGAGCTCGTCGAGCTGCTCGCGGGTCGAGAAGCCCGACTCCGAGACGACGGTCTTGCCCGCGGGGACGTCGGCCAGCAGCTCGAAGGTGCGCTCGATGTCCACGCTGAAGTCGGAGAGGTCGCGGTTGTTGATGCCGAGCACGTCGGCCTCGAACTCCAGCGCCCGCGCGAGCTCACGCTCGTCGTGGACCTCCACCAGCGCGTCCAGGTCGAGGTCGGCCGCCTCGTGCAGCAGCTTGCCGAGCGCCTTGTCCTCGAGCGCGGCGACGATCAGCAGGATCGCGTCGGCACCCGCGGCGGCGGCTTCGTAGAGCTGGTACTTGTCGACGATGAAGTCCTTGCGCAGCACCGGCAGGGTCGCGTTCGCGCGCGCCTCCCGCAGGTCGTCGAGCGAGCCGCCGAAGTGAAACGGCTCGGTCAGGATCGAAAGCGCCGCGGCACCGCCGCGCTCATAGGCCTTCACGACGTCCGCCACCTGCGAGTTCTTGCGGATCTTGCCCGCCGAGGGCGAGCGCCGCTTGTGCTCGGCGATCAATGAGACGCCGGGGCGGGTGAGCGCCTCCGAGAACGGCCTGAAGCCCTCGGCGCGGCGTTCGAGCGCCTTCTCGAGGTCCTTCAACGGCACCTCCTTGCGGCGGCGTTTGACCTCGTCGCGCGTGTCGTCCACGATGCGGTCGAGCACGCTCATGCAGGTGCCAACTCCTTCGTAAGTGATGCGAGTGATTCCAGCGCGGCGGCCGCTCGGCCGTCGTCGATCGCGGCCTCAGCGGCGCGCACGCCCTCTTCGAGGCTGGACACGGTGCCGGATACATAGATCGCGGCGCCGGCATTGAGCACGGCGACGTCACGCGCCGGACCGTGCTCGCCCGCGAAGATGTTCCGCGTGGTCTGCGCGTTGACGTCGGGCGTGCCGCCCGTCAGCGCGCCCGGGTCCGCACGTGAGATCCCCACGTCCTCCGGGGCGACGTCGTAGGCGTGGAAGTCCTCGCCATTCACCTCGACGACGCGGGTTATGCCCGACGTGCTCATCTCGTCCAGACCGTCGGCTGAGGACACTACCAGCGCCCTGCGCGCGCCCAGCCGGGCCAGCGCACCGGCGATCGTCTCCAGGAAGTTGGGGTCGCTGACCCCGATCACCTGGCGGGTCGCGCCCGCGGGGTTGGTCAGCGGCCCGAGGAAGTTGAAGATCGTGCGGACCGCGAGTTCCTTGCGCACGGGGATGACGAACCGCGTCGCCCCGTGGTGGGCGGGCGCGAACATGAACCCGAAGCCGACCTCGTCGATGCAGCGCGCTACCGCGTCCGGCTTGAGGTCGATCCGGACCCCGAGCGCTTCGAGGACGTCCGCGGAGCCGCTCAATCCGGTGGCGCTGCGGTTGCCGTGCTTGGCCACCTTGCAGCCGTGACCCGCGGCGATCAGCGCCGCGGTCGTGGAGACGTTGAACGTCGGGCGCCCGCCGCCGGTGCCCGCGGTGTCGATCAGCTCGGACGTGTTCTGCGCCTTCACCGGCGTGGCGAACGCGCGCATCGTCGTCGCCAGGCCGACCAGCTCGTCGACCGTCTCGCCCTTGGTCCGCAGCGCGACGAGCACGCCGGCCGTCTCGACCTCGGAGGCGTTGCCGCCCATGATCTCGGCCAGCACCGCGGCGGTCTGCTCGGACCCGAGATCCTGGCCCGACATCAGGGCGTCGAGCGCCTTGGTCAAGACCGGATTAGGCAAGGAAGTTCCGCAGCAGTTGCTTGCCGTCGGGCGTGAGCACGGACTCGGGATGGAACTGGACGCCGATCGCGGGCAGCGTCTTGTGGCGCATCGCCATCAGCACGCCGCCGCCGTGGGCGGTCGCCTCGAGTGAGTCCGGGAGGTCCTCGTGCACCACCAGCGAGTGATAGCGCGCCACGGGCAGCGGGTCGGGCAGTCCGGCGAAGATGTCCTTCCCGTCATGCGTGATCTCCGTGGTCTTTCCGTGGACCGGCTTGTGCCGGATGACCTTGCCGCCGAACGCCTGGCCCATCGACTGGTGACCGAGGCAGACGCCGAGCGTCTTGACCCCCGCCTCGGGGAACCGGCGCATGATCTCGACGGAGATCCCCGCCTCGTTGGGCGTGCACGGCCCGGGCGAGACGACCACGCGGTCGTAGTCGCGGGTGAGCAACTCGTCGACCGTCGTGACGTCGTTGCGGACGACTTCCAGCTCCGCCCCCAGCTCGCCCAGGTACTGGACGAGGTTGTAGGTGAACGAGTCGTAGTTGTCGATCATCAGGACTCTCATGGCCACGCCGCCTGCTTGACCGCCAGCTCGATCGCCTTCACGACGCCCGCCGCCTTGGCGCGCGACTCCTCGTACTCGTAGTCGGGCTTGGCGTCGGCCACCGTGCCGCCGCCGGCCTGGATGTGGGCCATGCCCTCCTTGACCACGACGGTGCGGATGCAGATGCAGGTGTCCAGCTCGCCCCCGTAGGACAGCCAGCCGACCGCCCCGCCGTAGGCGCCGCGCTTGACCGACTCGAGCTCGTCGATGATCTCCATCGCGCGGATCTTCGGGGCGCCGCTCAGAGTGCCCGCGGGGAGCACGCTGCGCAGCGCGTCGATCGCCTTGACCTCCGGCCGCAGCGTGCCCGCGACCTGGGAGACGATGTGGATCACGTGCGAGTAGGTCTCGACCTCCATCAGGCGCTCGACGTGCACGCTGCCGTTCTCGCACACCCGCCCGAGGTCGTTGCGGCCGAGGTCGACGAGCATCACGTGCTCGGAGCGCTCCTTCTCGTCGGCCAGCAGCTCGGCGGCGATCGCGGCGTCGTCCTCGCCGCGCGGGCGCGTGCCGGCGATCGGGCGCGTGGACACGTGCCGGCCGTTGACCGTCAGCAGCGGCTCCGGGGAGGCGCCGACTATCTGGAAGTCCTCGAAGTCGAGGAAGTACATGTACGGCGACGGGTTCACCGCGCGCAAGCCGCGATAGATGCTGAACGGCTCGACCGGGGTGGGCGCGCTCCAGCGCTGCGACGGAACCACCTGATAGGCGTCGCCGGCGTAGATGTACTCGATGATCCGGGCCACGTTGGCCTCGAAGGTCTCCCGGCTCATGTTGGACTCGAAGGACGGGGCCTCGCGGGCCGGATGCGTCTCCAGGGCGGGGAGCGGGCCGGCGAGGCGGGTGCGGACCTGGCGGATCGCCTCGACCGCGCGGGCGTGGGCGGTGTCGACGTCGGTCTCGTCGTCGAGGTAGGCGTTGGCGAGGATCGTCACCGTGTGGCGCAGGTGGTCGAAGGCGACGATCACGTCGGAGAGCATCAGCGCCATGTCCGGCAGCCCGAGGACGTCCGGGTTGGGCTCGGGCAGGCGCTCGACGGCGCGCACGCAGTCGAAGCCGAAGAAGCCGACGGCACCGCCCGCGAACGGCGGGAGCCCGGCGATCTCGGCCTGGCGGACCTCGGAGACGGCCTCGTGCGCGAGCGTGTACGGATCTCCCCCGTCGGCCAGGCTCCAGCGCACGACGCGCTTCGGGCGCCAGCCGATGAAGCTGTAGCGACCGACCTGCTGCCCCTGCTCGGCGGACTCCAGCAGGAACGCGGGTCCGTCGCCGCGCAGCTTCAGGAAGGCCGAGACGGGCGTCTCGCAGTCCTCGATGAAGCTGTGGGTGACCGGGATCAGGTTGTGATCGCCCTTCAGCGCGCGCGCCTCCTCGAGGCTCGGCGTGACCTCGAGGTGCTCAGCGACGGCGGCCAAGGAGCACCTCCTCGGCGTCCGCGAGGCTCAGGCCGCGGCTCTTGAGCAGCACCGTGAGGTGGTAGAGGACGTCGGCGGCCTCGTTGGCGACGCGCTCGTCGGACTCCTCGCGCGCGGCGCGAGCCACCTCCTCGGCCTCCTCCTGGACCTTCTCGCCGATGAACGGCGGGTCGGCGAGGAGCTTGGCCGTGTAGGAGCCCTCGGTGGGGTGCTCGGCGCGGTCTTTGAGCGTGCGCTCCAGCCCGGGCAGGGCCTCGTACGGGAGTGGCTGCATGTCGCCGGAGAAGAAGCACGTGCGCTCGCCGGTGTGGCAGGCCGGGCCTGCGGGCTCGACGAGGGCGAGGACGGCGTCGCTGTCGCAGTCGAAGCGCAATGCCTTGACCGCCTGCGTGTTGCCGGAGGTCGCGCCCTTGTGCCAGAGCTCGTTGCGCGAGCGGCTGAACAGGTGCAGCTCGCCGGTCTCCCGGCTCAGGCGCAAGGCCTCTTCATTCATGTAGGCGAGGGTCAACACCTCGCCCGAGCGCCAATCCTGGATAACGCACGGCACGAGGCCGCTTTGATCAAACTTCGGACTGGGGGGCTCCATCAGGAGCGGGGAGTTTAGGAGTTCGCTTCTGCCCAGGGAGAGCGACGACCCAGCGGGGAGGCGCGACCGACCAGCGGCCGGCGGTTCCAATCCCGCTCGGAATCGCGGTGCAGGCGGTAAACCGCCCACATGAAGTAGATCGACGCGGGCACGCCGACGTTGTCGAAGATCACGCCGGCCGGGTTCGAACCGGTCACCACTCCCGCGACCAGGTGCGAGATCGAGCACGTGAAGAACACGCCGCTCATCGCGACGCCCGAGAGCGACCAGCCGTCGAGCAGCGGACGGCGGGCGAGTTGCGTGCGGGCCGTGAAGTAGCCGACCAGCGCGTAGTTGACGAACAGCACGATGTTCGGGACGAGCGAGCGCAGGTCGACGTCCATCCTCGCGGCGTGGCTGAACGCCTCCCACAGGGTCGCCCCCGCGACCGCGAGCTCAGCGGCGGCACCGTGGCGAAGACCGGGTTGTTGCGGATCAGGCGATCGCCGCGGCCGCCGAACGTCGCCTCCAGGCGCAGCGCGATGAAGACCACCGCCGGCGCCGCTCCGAGCGCCATCGCCGCCAGCATCGGTCCGTGCCCCGGCTCATGCAGGACCAGGTGGCGGTACGCGTGGACCAGGTGGTGCGGGCCGCAGGTGAACGCCATCACGGCGAAGGAGAGGCCGAAGTGCGAGAAGCCGCGGTCGCGGCGGTAGCGGATCAGCTCGTAGACGGTGATCACGCCGAGCGCGGTGTACGCGAGCCCGGTCGCGAGCGCGAGGAGCCCGATCACGAGCGCGCCTCTTTGACGATCCCGATCTGGTGCATCATCTCCAGCACCAGGCTGCGCTCGCCTCGGTGGCGGTTCATCCGCGGGCGCGCGCCGGTGCCGATCTCCGCCTGCGCGGGAATCTGGTCGGCGGGCACGGCGGGGGACCACAGGAAGCCCTGCGCGACGCCGCAGCCGAGCGCGGCGAGCTGGTGCGCCTGCAGCGGGGTCTCGACGCCTTCGGCGATCACGTGCAGGCCGAGGGCGTGCGCGAGCGAGAGGATCGCGTGGACGATCGCCGAGTCCTCGGGCTCGGTGCCGAGGCCGTCGATGAACGAGCGGTCGACCTTCAGGACCTCCACCGGCAGCGACTTCAGGCGGGCGAGCGAGGAGTGGCCCGTGCCGAAGTCGTCGATCCCGACGTAGATCCCGAGGTCCTTGAGCATTCGCAGGCAGTGCAGCGACGCGTCGCCCGCGCCCATCAGCGCCGACTCGGTCAGCTCGAGGCACAGGCACTCGGGCGCGAGGTCGGCGGTCGCGAGCGCGGTGGCGACGACGATCGGGAAGTCGGGATCCTCGAGCTGGCGGGTCGAGACGTTGACGGTGACCGTGAGCGGCGTCAGGCCCCGGGCGTGCCAGCCGGCCAGGTCGCGGGTGGCGGTGGCGAGCACCCACGCGCCGAGCGGGCCGATCAGTCCGGTCTCCTCCGCCACCGGGATGAACTCGGCGGGCGAGGCCTCGCTCCAGCGCGCGAGCGCCTCGACGCCCACGAGGCGACCGGTCGAGACGTCGACCTGCGGCTGGTAATGGACCTCGAGCAGCCCTTCCTCGAGCGCGGCCCTGAGCAGCTGCTCGACCTCGATCCGGCGCAGCAGGCGGGCGCGGGTGGCGTCGCTGAAGAGCTCGACGCGGTCCTTCCCGCTCTCCTTGGCCTGGTACATGGCGGAGTCGGCGTCGCGCAGCAGCGCTTCGGCGTCGGCCTCCCCGGGCGCCGCGAGACGGCAGCCGATACTCACCCGCACGTGGCGGCGCTGGCCGGCGACGTCGAACGGCGCCGAGAGGGCGGCGCGGATGCGGCCGGCGGTGATCGTGGCCTGCGACTGGTCCTCGAGGCCGACGCACAGCACGGTGAACTCGTCGCCGCCGAGGCGGGCGACGAGGTCGGTCTCGCGGACCGCGGTCTGGAGCCGCTGGGCGACCTGGATCAGCAGCCGGTCGCCTGCCTCATGCCCGAACCCGTCGTTGACGACCTTGAAGTCGTCCAGGTCCAGGAAGAGGACCGCGATCGCCTCGCCGGAGTCGGCGGCGGCCCGCAGCGAAGCCAGAAACGCGGCGCGATCCGGGAGCCCGGTGAGGGCGTCGTACCCCGGTGCGGCGTTGAATACGAGCGTGGGCAAGACTTCTCCATTGATCGGCCGATTCTCCACCGACTGAAAGGTGGACCGTCAGCCGGCCGACGCTGCCGGGAGGAAGTACGGGGACTCAGCGAGGCGCGTCCGCGAAGGCGGGTGAGGCCACGCGCAGGTACCAGTCAAACGCCCGCCGGCACGGGCGTTCGCGGCCCATCAGGGCCAGCAGCGCGGTGAGCGCGCGGGGCGGGAGGCGGGGAATCGCTCGTTGCAGCGCGAGCGCGTAGGTGAAGGCGGGTTTGTGGGCGTGCGAGAAGGCGCCGTAGTCGTGCAGCGCCTCTTCCCTGGTCTTGGTCTCGTCGATGACCGCCCTGAGCTCGCGGCCCGCCGCGATGCCGAAGTAGAACGCGGTGCGGATGCCCTCGCCCGACAGCGGCAGGCAGTGGCCGGCGCTGTCGCCGGCGAAGAACACGCCGTCCTGCGCGGCGGGGCGCAGCTTGTGCGGGAACCAGTTGCCCTGGTAGCGGACGGCGTCGCGGGCCAGGCGGCGGGTGATGTCCTTCGTCGGCTCCTTGACGTGGTCGCGCGGCTGGTAGGAGCCGACGCCGATCCGCTGCTCCCCGTCGGCGGGCACCGACCAGGCGTACCCGTGGCGGATCAGGCTGCGATCGATCCAGATGTCGAGGTCGGTCGAGGCGCCATGCGGGTGGACCTCGAGGCCGCGGCTGATCGCGGCAGCGGGCGGCTGCACGTTGGCGCCGGGGCCGAGGACGCGCCTCCAGCCGAGGGCGTCGACAATCAGCGGGCTGCTCAGGTTCCCACGGTCCGTGATGACCGTGTCGCCGTCTCTCGCTTCGACCTTCGCGATCTCGAAGCGGGCGTCGGTCTGCTCGTAGAGGGCGTGACAGAGTTGCTTGTAGTCGAAGCTCGACCAACTCCACGGCAGACGGAAGCGGGCGGAGCCGTGGGGCGTGTGGAAGGCCATGCAGGGGATCTCCTGCCGGATCGCGCTCTGCACGCCCATCGCGTGCAGCCACGGCGTGGGCGCCGCGCAGGCCGAGGTGGCGCGCTCGCCGATCTCGTAGCGGTCGACGACGAGCACGTCGGCGCCGGAGCCCTTGAGCTCCCGCGCGACCGCGAGGCCGGCGAAGCTCGCGCCGCAGATCAGGACGTCGGCGCGCTGGGAGATGTCGGTGCGCGCGGCGCCGCGGAGAGTCGCGCGCTGGGTCACGTGAGCGTCGACTTTCGCGAGTACAGCGCGAGAAACTCGACGCTCGCGGTCATCGGAGCGCCTCGAGCGCCGCGCCCGGGATGTGCCACACGCGCACGCCGGTCTCGCGGCCGAGGACGTCGAAGCCTGTCGCCTCGACGCGGTCGAGCATGCGGCTGTAGAGCCCCGTCGCCAGCTTCATGCCCGGACGCACCGAGGCGGGAGCCGACGCGATCGCCGGTCGCGCTCCCGCGAACAGCCCGCGCGCCCGCTCGACCTCGTGCGCCACCAGCGCGCGCACGGCCGGCGTCGCGTGCTCGGCGCGCAAGTCCTGCTCGGTGACGCCGAAGCGGTCGCGATCCTCGGCGGGCAGGTAGACGCGGTCCAGCGTCGCGTCCTCGCGCACGTCGCGGATGAAGTTGGCCAGCTGGAAGGCGAGCCCGAGCCGGCCGAGGTCGGAGTGATGACGCGCGGGCACGCCGAGCAGCGAGGCCATGATCCGCCCGACCGAGCCCGCGGAGCCGTCCATGTAGGCGACGAGGTCGTCCCAGCTGGCGATCCGCACCGGCGCGCAGTCGATCCGCATCGAGCGCATGTAGGTGCGCAGCTCGCCCAGCGGGAGGCGGTGGCGGGCGGCGGCGTCGGTGAGGGCGCGCACGATCGGCTGGCAGGACGTCTCGCCCGCCTCCAGCTCGGCCTCCCAGGCGTCAAGCGCCGCACGACGGCCGTCCGGCGTGGCCGGGCGGCGCGGGCCGTCGACGATCTGATCGGCCGTGCGCACGTAGCCGTAGAGCGCGTGTGTGGCAGGACGGATCTCGGCGGGGAGGCGGCGCGTCGCGAAGTAGTACGTGGGATCGTGGCGGCGTTGCATCCGCCGCGACGTCTCGTACCCCTCTCTCAGCGCCGCGTCCATGATCCGCATTGTGTCCTAGGGTGACTGCAATGGACGCACTGCTCCGCGATCGCGCGGTGCTCTACGTGACGGGCAAGGGCGGAGTCGGCAAGACGACGGTCGCCGCGGCGCTGGGGCTGGCGGCCGCGCGGACCGGACGCCGGACGATCGTCTGCGAGGTCTCCGAGCAGGACCGGATGTCGCGCGCGTTCGCGCGCCAAGGGGTGCGCCCGGAGCAGGAGGTCGAGCTCGCCAAGGACCTGTGGGCGATCACCATCGACCCGCAGCGCGCGCTCGAGGAGTGGCTGGGCAAACAGCTCGGCGGCGGCCCTGCAGGGCGGATCCTGGGTCATTCGCACGCGTTTCAGTACTTCGTCGCGGCCGCGCCGGGCGCCAAGGAGCTGATCACGATCGCCAAGGTCTGGGAGCTCGCGCAGCCGCAGCGCTGGGACAAGCACAACCGCCGCTACGACCTCGTGGTGGTCGACGCGCCCGCCTCCGGCCACGGCATCGGGATGCTCACCACGCCGCGCACGTTCGGGGAAATTGCGCGCGTCGGCCCGATCCGCCGGCAGGCGACCAAGGTGTCCGAGATGCTCGCGGACCCGGCGCGTACGGGCTATGTCGCCGTCGCGCTTCCGGAGGAGATGCCGGTCAACGAGACGATCGACCTCGAGCGCCGGCTTCGCGACGCGGTCGGGCTCGGCCTGGACGCGATCGTCATGAACGCGATGTGGCCCGAGCGCTTCTCCTCCTCCGACGTGACCAAGTTGCGCGCTGCGACCCGCGACGGGCACTCGGTCGGCGACCTCGGCGCGGTGCGAGCGGCGCTGGCAGCGCACGAGCGCGTCAAGGCCCAGCGCGCCCACGTCCGGCGCCTGGAGGCGGCGACCGACGCCCCGATCACGCCGCTGCCGTTCGTCTTCGAGTCCGAGCTCGAGCTCACCCACTACGAGCACCTCGCCGCCGAGCTGGCATGAGCGCCCCATCACGCCGCCTCTCCCCCGTCGCCCGCCGGGTCTGGCTCCTGCAGCAGGTGCTGTTCTGGGGCGCGCTGACGATCGCCGGCATCGTCGTGACGATCACCGCCGGCGTCGGTCCCTGGTTCCTGATCCCGCTGGTGGTCGGGATCGCGGCGGGGATCGGCGTGCCGCGGCTGCGCTGGGCGCGCTGGCGCTGGGACATCGGGGACGAGGGCATCGACATCCAGCACGGGACGGTCGCGATCCGGCGCACGCTGGTGCCGTGGATCCGCGTCCAGCACGTCGACACGCGGCGCGGGATCTTCGAGCAGGTCTTCTCGCTCTCGACGGTCGTCGTCCACACCGCCGCGGGGAGCCACACGATCCCGCTGCTGCCCGCCCAGCAGGCCGACGAGCTGCGCACGCGGATCGCCGGCCTCGCCCGCACCGAGGACGCCGAGCCGGCGGTCGAAGATGAGCAAGTCGACGTCGAGACCTGACGAGCGGCGGCTGCACCCGTCGGCGCTGGTCATCTACGCCGCCGACGCGCTGAAGAACGCCTTCTTCCCGGTGCTCATCATCGTCGCCGTGACGGTCTTCGGCCGCTCGCTCGACACCCGCGCGCTGCTTCAGGCGGCGATCTACGGCGCCATCGGCCTGGCGATCGCGGTCACGGTCGGCGCGATCAAGTACCAGACGACGAGCTACTACATCGGGCCGGAGGCGATCCACCACCTGACCGGCGCGCTGTCGAAGAAGGTCACCGACATCCGGCTGGACCGGATCGAGGCGATCGACATCCACCAGGGCCCGCTGCAGCGGCTGTTCAACGTCTACGCGGTCGACGTCCAGACGGGCGCGGGTACGAAGGGCGGCGAGATCTCGCTGCCGGCGCTCACGCCCGCGGCGGTCGAGGAGCTGCGGGCCGCGCGGCCTCAGGCCGCGCACACGGATGCGCCGGCCGAGGACGAGCCGGAGCGGCCGACGCGCCGGCTCGCCGGGCGCGAGCTCGCGATCGCGGCGTTGACGGCGGGACAGCTGGGGATCGTCGTGCCGGTGCTGGCGGGGGCGAGCCAGGTCGTCCAGCAGCTGTTCAGCAACGAGCGCCAGGGCGAAGAGGCGGTGCGCGCGCTCCCGCACTCGACGATGGTCATCGTCCTCGCCGTGATCGGCATCGTGCTGCTCGCGTGGCTGCTGTCGACGCTCGGCGCGGTCGTCGCGTTCGGCGGCTTCACCGTGATGCGAGACGGCGATCGACTGCGGATCCGGCGGGGTGTGGTCGAGCGCACCGAGGCGACCGTGCCGGTGGGGCGGGTGCGGGCGGTGCGGGTGGTCGAGGGCGTCTTTCGCCGGCCGTTCGGGCTGGCGACCTTGACCGTCGAGATCACCGGCTACGCCGACGAGGCGGCCGCCGCCCGCACGCTCTTCCCGCTCGTCCGGCTGCGCGACGTCGACGCGTTCCTGCAGGAGTTCCTGCCGGAACTGGCCGACGATCCGCGCGGGTTGAGCTCCCCGCCACGCCGTGCGGCGCGACGCTACATCCTCCTCCCCACCCTGCTCGGTGCGTTCATCACCTTCGCGGCCTGGTTCGAGGTCGGCCCGCCGGCGCTGGCGGGCGTGCTCTTCGGCTTCCTCTACGGCCACGAGCGCTGGCGCGCCGCGGCCTGGCGCCTGGCGGACGGCCGCCTCGCGATCCGCTCGATGCGCCTCGCCCGCACCACCGTCCTCGCCCCCGCCCACAACCGCGAGTCCCACACCCTCGTGCAGAACCTCCTCCAGCGCCGCGCCGACCTCGCCGACCTCGAGGTCGCCTTCGGCAAGCAGACCACGGCCCGCATCCGCCACCTCGACGCATCCGACGCCCACGCCGCCTGGTCTTCCCTCTAGTTAAACCCCACCTAAGGGGTCTGGCCCCTTATCTCGCGTTTAGGTTCCGAACGCCCGGCGCAGAGCCGTTTCAACCTAAAGGCAACCTAAGGGGTCTGGCCCCTTAGGTGGGGTTTAGGTGTCCTTGCGGGCGGGGGCGCGGTTGGGGCGGACCGTGTAGCGGGTGATGACGGTCGTGTTGCCGGGGTGCTGGATGCGGACCTCGAAGCGGGTGCCGACGCGGAGCTTGGCCTTGCCGAGCGGGCGCTTGAGCGTGAGCTTGGCCGCGTCGCGGGCGATGGTGATCGGCTTGATGGACTTCGGGCAGCCCTTGCCGGTGCAGCGCAGGAGGATGGTCGAGCCGGCGCGGGCGTTGCGGATCGTGATGTCGTTGAAGAGCGTGTACCTGCGGGCGAAGCTGAAGGTCGCGGTGACGATCGAGTCGAGCGGGGTGGGCGCGGCGGTGGTGGTGGGCGCAGGGGTCGGCGTCGCGTCCGCAAACGCGGTGTGGGGCGTGGGGACGGGTGTGGCGGTCGCCGCGGGCGACGCGGTGGCGACGGGCGTCGCGGTCGCGGTGGGCGTCGGCGTGGCGGTGGCCTCGGGCTTGGGGGTGTCCGCGCCCGAGCAGTCCTCGTCGACGCCGTTGCCCGGGAGGTCGATCGCGCCCGGGTGGATCGCCGGGTTCGCGTCGTCGCAGTCGACGTTGGCCGCGAACGTGTCGCCGTCGGCGTCCGCGTAGGCCACCGTCTCGCAGCCGCTCAGAACGTCCTGGACGTCGGCGACAACACTGTCGGCACCGTCGCCGCAGTCGATCGTGTCCGCGATCCCGTCACGGGCGTTGATGGTGTCGTTCCCGCCGTCGCCGAAGAGCTGGTCGGCGCCGCCCTTGCCGTCGAGTGTGTCGTTGCCGCCTCCGCCCCTGAGCACGTTCGCCGCGGCGCTGCCGGTGAGCGTGTCGCCGAACTGGTCGCCGGTGATGTTCTCGACGTCGGAGTGGACGTTGGCGACCGGCGAGACGCCGTCGTTGGCGACGTCGTCGAGCGACACGGTCCACGTCCCGCCCGCGACGAGGAAGGTGTCGTTCCCCGGCCCGCCGTTGATCACGTCGGCGCCCGCGCCACCCCTGAGCTGATCGTCGCCGGCGTCGCCGTTGAGGGTGTCCACGAGCGGCCCGACCGCCTCGAGATAGTCATTGTCGGGCCCGCCGTTGAGCGTGGCGGCGGCGGTGTCGCGCACGACCAGCGTGTCGGCCCCGCTCTCGCCGTTGATGATCGCGCCGTGACCGTTCGCGGTCTTGGTCACCCGGTCGTCGCCGTCACCGAGCGAGAGGCTCGCGATGCCGGTGATCTCGCAGCGAACCTGCGCGTTCGTGGTCACCTGCGTACACGAGGAGCCCGCGTTGACCGGAGCGGCGCCGGTGTTCTCCCGCGTGACGACCCAGAAGGTGTCGGCACCGGACGTCGTCAGCCCCAGGATCAACTGGTTGGACTCGCCGGCGAACGGCGTCATCGTCAGGTTGAGGCCGGAAGCGAAGGTGGCCGCGCCGGCGGGAGCCGCCGCGGCGAGAAGGGTCAGGGCGCTGAGCGCGAGCGTGCGGCGGAGCATGTCGCGCCATGGTCGCCGCCGTGCCCGCGCGCCACATCGGGGAAACCCCTAGCGCGGCGAGCTGTGGCTGGGCGTGGCCGCGAGGCGGCGTGGGCGTGGCTGCGCGCCGGTGTCGCGTGGGGTGCCCCGTCTAAGTGTCGCTGGGCGAGAGTTAGATGGGGCACCCCCACCCGCGGGCGGGGAGAAAAACGCGCCGACGGATGGACGCGGACGTGGCGAGACGCGGGCGGGCGCCGGCTGGACGCGGCGGGAGGCGGCGCCGCCGAGGCCGGCGCCGCCCGAGCGCGAGGCGCTTAGGTGATGCCGAGCCGGTCCAGCAGTGCGTCGTCGGCGCGCCACGAGCGGCGCACCCGCACCGAGAGGTCCAGGTGGACGTGATCGGCCAGCTCGCGCTCGATCTCCTTGCGGGCGGCCGTGCCGATCGCCTTGATCATGCGGCCGTGGTGGCCGATCAGGATGCCCTTCTGGGATTCGGTCTCCACCCACATGATCGCGCGCACGACCACCGCGGACTCGGCCTGCTCGATCTCCTCGATCTGGACCTCGACCGCGTGCGGGACCTCCTGGCGGGTGCGCAGCAGCACCTGCTCGCGCACGAGCTCGGCGAGCATCACGTCCTCGGACTGGTCGGAGAAGTCCTCAGGCGGGAAGTAGAACGGGCCCTCCGGCAGCAGCCCGGCCAGGTAGTCGACCAGCGCCGGGACACCCTTGCCGGTGCGGGCGGAGATCGGGAAGACCTCCGCGTCGGGCAGCCCGAGGTCGCTGGCGGTCACCAGGCCCTGCACCGTGCGGGCATGGTTGAGCCGGTCGATCTTGTTGAGGGCGATCACGATCGGGATCCGCGCGGAGGCGAGCGCCTCGGCGATGAAGCGATCGCCCGCGCCGCCCACGCCCTGGTCGCCGTTGACCACGAACAGCGCGGCGTCGGCCTCGCCCAGCTCCTGCTCGACGCGCTGCTGCATCCGCGACGTCAGGGCGTCGCGCGGGCGCTGCACGCCCGGAAGGTCGGTGAGCACGAGCTGGTAGCGGTCCGGGACGGTGAGGACGCCGCGGATCGCGCGGCGGGTGGTCTGCGGCTTGTCGGAGACGATCGCGACCTTGTGGCCGACCATGTAGTTGACGAGCGTCGACTTGCCGACGTTGGGGCGCCCGGCGAGCGCGACGAAGCCGGAGCGGGGGCTCATCGCAGCCACCCCATGATCTCGGCCTGTACCGCGAGCATCTCGCCCTCGTCCTCTTCGTGGTCCATCCCAGTCAGGTGCAGGACCCCATGCACGACCGCTTCGACCAGATCTGACGTGTACTCGGGGCATATGAAGACGTCCCCCAATTCGCGCTCGCCAAGAGGATCCTCGTCGTCCTCGTCGACCGGGAACGAGAGCACGTCGGTCGGACCGACCTTTCCGCGCCACGTCTCGTTGAGCTCCGCGATCCGTTCCGCATTGACGAACTCGATCGCCACGTGGCCCTCCTCGATTCCCGCCGAGGCGGCCGCATAGGCGACCGCCTCCTCCACGCGGCCTGGCGGCAGCGCGTTGCCGATCACGTCTATTTCCAACAACTCAGGCCGAACGTCTGCGGTGATCCGCCTGGGCGGCCGGGCGCAGGTTGCTGGCCTGACCGGTGTCATGCGCGTCGTACGCCTCCACGATCCGTTGCACGAGCTTGTGCCGGACCACGTCGTCGCCGCCGAAGCGGACGAATTCGACGCCTTCGATCTCCTTCAAAATGTCTCCGACCACGAGCAGGCCGGACTTCTGTTCGCGCGGGAGGTCGACCTGCGTGACGTCGCCGGTGACGACCATCCGCGAGCCGAACCCGAGCCGCGTCAGGAACATCTTCATCTGCTCGGGCGTCGTGTTCTGCGCCTCGTCGAGGATCACGAACGAGTCGTTCAACGTGCGGCCGCGCATGAACGCGAGCGGCGCGACCTCGATCACGCCCTTCTCCAGGTGCGCGGCGACCCGCTCGGGATCCATCATGTCGTTCAAGGCGTCAAACAGGGGGCGCAGGTAGGGATCGACCTTCGCCATCAGGTCGCCCGGGAGGAAGCCCAGCCGCTCACCCGCCTCGACCGCCGGCCGCGTCAGGATGATCCGATTGACCTCGCGCCGCGACAGCGCGGCGGTCGCCATCGCCATCGCCAGGAACGTCTTGCCGGTACCGGCCGGGCCGATGCCGAACGTCACCGTCTGGCGGCGGATCGCGTCCACGTAGCGCTTCTGATTGACGGACTTCGGCGCGACGCGCAGGTTGCGGTGGCGCCACACGACGTCCTCGAGCACCTGCGATGGTGACTCCGAGGACTCGAGCACGCGCGCGACCGACTCGATCGTCGCCGGCCCGATGTCGTGCCCGCGCTCGACCAGGGCCGACAGCTCGCGCACAACCGTCGCGCCCGCCTGCACCGCCTCCGCCTCGCCGTCGAGGGTGACGATGTTGCCTCTCAAGAAGACCTCGCAGTCCAGATGCTCCTCGAGCGTGCGCAACGCTGCGTCGCGCGACCCGGCGAGCTCCGCCGCCACCTCGTTGGATACCTCCAGCTGCCTTCTTGCCATCTAGTTGAGCGCTTCCTTCACCTTGGTCGAGACCCGCTTCCCGTCGGCGCGACCGCCGGCGGCCTCCATCACGTGCTTGATCACCCGGCCCATGTCACGCGGAGATGACGCCCCGGTCTCCGCGACCGCGGCCGACACCAACACGTCGAGCTCTGAATCACCGAGCTCACTGGGCAGATAGGCGTCGATCGTCGCCGCCTCGTACGCCTCCGCATCAGCCTGCTCGACGCGCCCGCCCGCCCGGTAGGCCTCCTCGGCCTCCCGGCGCTTCTTGCGCTCGCGCCGCAGGACGGCCAGCTCGTCGCCGGCGCCCTCCTTCGCATCCTTCTGGAGCTCGGACAGCACCAGCCGCAACGCCGAGACACGATCACGTTCCCCCGCCTTCATGGCGGCGGTGACGTCGGCCTTGATGCGCTCGGTGATCTGCAACTCATTCCATTGTACGGCGCGCCCCGGCGGCCTCGCTGCACTTTTGGAGGAGTTCGAACCCGGTCAGCGACGGCGCCGCCTGCGGGCGATCCCGGCGACCACGCCGATCAGGATCCCGCCGACCCCGAACACGGCCGCGACCGAGGGCGGCGGACCGTCCGCGTCAGCGGCGCTCTCACGCGCCACCGGTGTCGCGGTCGCCGAAGGCGTCGCGGTGGGCGTCGGCGTGTCGGTCGTGCTCGGCTCGGCCTGCCCGTCGATCGTGGCGGTGAACGTGAACGGGATCTCCGAGCGCGGCGGCGGGAAGCGATCGCCCGTGTAGGTCGTGTGCACGGCCAGGTAGTACACGCCCGCTCCCGGCCAGGTCCCTCTCGCGGCGTTGTCCTGATCCGGGCGGACGACCTCGCTCGAGATCGCGAGCTGGCCGTTGTCGCCGCCCGTCTGCAGGACGGACGTGTTGTCGCCCGGCTGGTGGGCGTTGGGGTCGCTCACCCGCGTCGGCGTGTGGATGTTCAGTGAGACGTACAGCACCCCCATCGCGTTGATCGCGGCGTGGTCGATGTCCGTCTGGGCCTTGATGTGCAACTGCTGCCCGGCTTCGAGCTTGAAGCCGTAGTAGAGGTACTCGGCGGGCAGGATCGTGTCCCGGAAGGTCCCGGGTCCGAGGATCGGCGCGTTGTTGAACGAGCCGCCGCCGACGACCGGCGTCCCGACGGTGCTCTGCGCCTGCGCCGGGCCGGCGATCGCCAGCGCGAGCCCCACCGCGGCCAGGGCGAGGCGCCTCACGCGGCGGCCTTGCGCGCCAGCACGGCGGCGGCCAGCATCCCGACGGCGACGCCCGCCACGCCGAGGCCGATGACGAGCAGCCACGCGCTCAGCGTGCCCGACCCACCGTCCTCCGACGCGGCGACGGTCGCCGTGGCGCCCGGCTTCGCGGCCATGGCCGTGGCGGTCGGGGTCGGGGTCGGCGTCGCGAGCTTGCCCGGCGCGACCACCCCCAGCGGGTCGCCGCGCATGATCGTCGACACGGCGAGCTCGACGGGGATGTCGGCGCTGAACGTGTCCCGGCCCGCGGGTTCCATCTGCGTCATGAACACGTAGCGACCGGCGGGATCGCCGGGCCGCATGCGGATGCTCTCGGTCAGCGTCGACCCGAAGATCCCCGGGGTGTTGTCCATGTGGTTGGACTCGAAGGCGGTGAAGTCGCCGGTCTCGCCGGGGGCCCACATCCAGAGCTGGAACCCGCCGGCGCCGCCGGCGTCCAGCGGCGGGATCGCGGTCCCGGAGATCACGAGCCGCCGCCCTTCGGGCACGTCGACCGAGAACCAGCGCTTGGTCCCATCGTTGGGCAGCACGTCCTGGAAGAGGCCGGTGCCGATCGGGACCGCCTGCTCGCGGGTCGCCCCGCCGGTGACCTTGGTCCCCGCGGGCTCATAGGACCGGAACGCGCGCGAGAGCAGCGCCAGCAGCTCGTCACCGAGCTTGTCGGCGTCGTCGACGCCCACGTAGGACCCGCCGCCGGCCGCGGCGATGCAGCGCAGCTGCTTCTGGACGCGGTCGTTGACCTGGAAGCCGACGACCGAGATCGAGAGGTCGACGCCGCGCTTGGCGACCTGCTCGGCCGCCTTGCAGGGGTCGGGCGGCGCGCAGTTGTCCCCGCCGTCGGTGATCAGGACCACGCTGCGCCGGCCTTCCGCCGCGCCGAGATCGTCCGGGACGGCCAGCAGTGAGCGGCCGATCGGCGTCCTGCCCTTGCCCTGCAGCGCGTTGACGGTGCTCGTCAGCGCGCTCTTGTCCAGCGGGCCGACCGGGACGGTCAGCTCGGTGTCCCGGCAGCCCTCGGCGCGCGAGACCTCGCTGACCTTCGAGCCGTAGACCCGCAGCCCGAGCGGCACGCCCTCCGGCAGCCGGTCGACCAGCGTCCCGACGGCCTGCTTGGCGGCGTCCAGGCGGGTCCCGCCGTTGCCGGCGTCCTCGTTCATCGACTTCGAGGCGTCGAGCACGATGACCGCCCGGTTGCGCTGATCCGTCGTCTGGGCTCTCGCCGCCGGCGCGAACACGCACAGCAACGCGAGCACCAGCAAGAGCCGCCCCGTCATCGCGCTCACGCTAGCGATCCCCGGCGATGTCCCGCACGATCTCCGACAACTTGTCGCTGATCGCCTGGCCCGGGTCGGTCCAGGCGATCGCGGTGACGATCGCGGCGACGACCAGCAGCACGCCGAGGTATTCGGCGGCCGTCTGGGCGCTCGTGTCGCGCGCGAAGAACCGTGCCTTGACGAAGAGTTCCAGGACGCGCTCGCGCACGAATCCAAGCTACGGGCGGGCCGTCACGCCCGCCAGGGTCGCGAGACCCAATGCGGTGTGGGCCAAAGGTCCCAGACACGCGTAGGACCCGCCGGTGTTCCGGCGGGTCCCGATGCCGCGATCTCGGAGCGCCTTCCGGCGCGATGAACTCAGCCGCCGCTGGTCGGAGCGGCCGGCGCCGACTTGCCGTTGCTGATGATGTCGTCGATCGCGCCCTTGACCGCCAGCTTGATCTGGTTGTCGAGCTTCAGCGTGAAGATCGCGACGAGGATCGCCGAGATGAGCAGCAGGATGCCCATGTACTCAGCGGCGGTCTGGCCGGTCGGATCATTGACGCGCTTGGCGACGGCGTGACCCGCGCGCTGGACGGCGCCGAGCGTCTGGATGCAGGCCTCGCGGAAGGTGTCCTGCACGGTGCTGGTGGTGAGATCGGACATTGTGTGCCCCCTGGCAAATCGGTTGACGAACGCTGGGGTCAATCTACGTTCGCTCCCGAGGTCCGGCGAGAGGCCCAGGACTCAATCTCAAGGGGGGCCAAGGTCCCAAATTCGCTTGGGACCTTTGGGCCTCTACAGGGTCAGCGTTCCCTTACGCCGAGCCAGAGTGCGATGGCCTCGGCCCGCGAGTGGACGCCGATCTTCTCGTAGATCCGCGACAGGTGGTTCTTCACTGTCTTGTTGGTGATGAAGAGCTCCTCGGCGATGGCGGCGTTGGACATCCCGCGCGCCAGCAGGTTGAGCACCTCGCGCTCGCGCGAGGTGAGCGAGCCCATGCCGAGCTCCTCGCTCTCGTTCTCGGTCCCGGGAGCACGGCGCAGCGCCTCGAAGACCGCGGGCGTGATCGCGGGCGAGAGCACCATCTCCCCCGCCGCGACGGCCTTGATCCGGGCCTCCAGGTCATCCGGCTCGAAACGGCCATGCACGAGGTACCCGGCCGCGCCGTTGCGGATCGCACCGGTGACGAGCTGCTCGTCCTCGGAGTAGGAGAGCATCAGGACCTTGGCCTTCTCCGACAGCGGGCCCGCCGCCGCGACGCCGTCCATGACGGGCATCCGCACGTCCAGGCACACGACGTCGGGCAGGACCTCGCGAGCGAGCTCGATCGCCTGCTTGCCGTCACCCGCCTCGCCGACGACCTCGATGCCCTGGGCATCGGACAGCAGCGAGGCGATACCCCGCCGCACGATTGCGTTGTCGTCCACGAGCAGTACGCGGATCACTGCCAAGTAAATCCCTCCACGGCGCCTTCGGGCACCGTACCGGACCCTGCGGTCGCAGGCGGCGGTGGCTCCGGCCCTTCGACCTGGCGTGGCGGCGCGCCGGCGGGGACCCAGACGGAGATCACGGTCCCGTCGCCGGGCTCGGACTCGACGCTGAGGTCGCCGCCCGCCAGCCGCGCGCGCTCGCGCATGCCGCGCAGGCCGAAGGAGCCGCCGGCGAGCTGGTCGAGGTCGTCGGGCACCTCGAAGCCGGCGCCGTCGTCGGCGACGGTCAGCACCACGCGGGCGCCCAGGCGGCGCAGGTGGATGTCGACGCGGGTGGCGTGGGCATAGCGCTCGACGTTGGCCAGCGCCTCCTTGAGGATCCAGCGCAGCTCGCGCAGGGCGAGCGAGGGAAGCGGCCCGACGTCGTCGAGCGAGCCACCCACCCGCGTCCCGGTCCGCTCGCCCCAGCGCGCCGCCTCGGAGCGGATCGCGGTCGGCAGCGGCAGTTCGGCGTCGTCGCGCCCGCGCAGGCCGGAGAGCAGCTCGCGCGCCTCCTGCGCGGCGGTGCGCGCGTCCTCGGCCAGCTTGCGGGCGTCCTCGACGGCGCCCGGCGGGTCGACCTGGATCCGGCGCGAGAGCGCCAGCGCGGCGAACCCGATCCCGTGCACGGTCTTGGCCAGCGAGTCGTGCATGTCGCGGGCGAGGCGCTCGCGCTCGGCCTGCACGGCCATCGTGCGCTCCTGCGTGGCGAGCGTCTCCTCGGCCGCGGCCTGGCGGTCCAGCAGCCGCCGCGCGCCCGCGCCGGCCACGGCGACGATCGGGTACAGCGACGGCAGCACGACCACCGTGCGGAAGTCGTTGACCGCGGCGTCGAACGGTGCCCGCAGGTGGATCGCGTACGCGTAGACGAGCACGAGCATGATCGAGAACAGGGCCGCGCCCGGGTACCCGTAGACCAGCCCGCCGAGCAGCGCCGTGCCGAGGGTGAAGAAGAAGAACGGGCTGTCGACGCCGGTCAGGATCAGGATCAGCGCCGCGAGCACGAGCTCGCCCGCGAGGTACGACGGGTGCCGGACGATGATCGGCCCGATCTGCTCCCAGCGCAGCACCGGCACCAGCGACGCGACGCCCGCCACGAGGATCGCCGCGACCACCAGCCCGCGGTGCTCCTCCTCGCGCAGCGAGACGAGCGTGACGAGCAGGATGCCCGCGCGGACGTTGAGGATCAGGCGGCACGCGCTCGCCAGCCAGCCGCCGGCACCACCGGCGCCGCGCCCTTCGAGGCGCAGTGGCTTATCCGCCAAAGAGGCCGGCCCCTCCACTGGACCCGCGCATGGCGAAGTACATCGACAAGACGATAAGGATCATCGAGCCGGGGACGATCAAGGTCGTCACCAGCAGGCTCACGCGCGGGCTCGCCCGCTGCGCTTCGCGGCGCGCGTTCTGACCCGCCATCCGGCGCATGTCGGCCGCGATGTCGTTGAGCGCCTCCGAGAGCGGCACGCCGAGCTCCTCGGCCTGAAGCTGCGCCGCGACGAACGACTTCAGGCTGTCGGACGCGTTGCGCTCGCGCAGGGCGAGGAACGCGTCGCGCCGGTCCTGGCCGAGGTCGATCTGGCGCAGCACGGTCAGCATCTCCTCCCCCACCGGCCCGCCCAGCGATTCGGCCACCCGGCGCAGCGCGTAGCGGTAGCCGAGCCCCGCACGGACGCTCACGGCGAGGATGTCGAGGAAGTCCGGAAGCGTGCGCTCGATCGCGCTCTGGCGCACGCGAGCGGCGCGGGAGAGGTAGATATCGGGCGCGAACCAGCCGCCGACGGCGAGGATCGGGATGAGGATCGGGCTCGCCCCCAGCAGCAGGAAGAACCCGCCGACGCCCACGCCGAGCAGCAGCGTCAGCGCCGCCTTGCGGCCGACGAAGCGCTGGACGGTCATCCCCGCCGGTCGACCCGCGTAGTCGAGCTTGTGCTCCAGGGAAGCGCGGCGGCTCGCCCGCAGGCTCGGCGCGAGCACCGGGCCGAGCCGCGCGGCGAGCGTCTCGACGAGCTTGGCGGTGACCGACGAGCGCTCGGTCGCCTCGCTCGCGCCGCCGGCGCGCCCGCCGAGGCGCTCGACCGGCCCGACGTCTCGCAGCATCGGGATGGCCAGGAGCCCGACGGCGAGGCAGAGCACCGTCAGGGCGCCGAACACGATCGGCATCGGCACGCGCTAGACCTCCACCTTCGTCGTCTTGCGGATCAGCACGAACGCGACGGTCCACAGCCCGGCGGCGACGAGCACGCCGACGATGCCGAGCGCCGAACCGGTCATCTCGCGCGTGACCCCCGGCTGCATGAAGTTCAAGAGCAGGATCGTCCCCGCGCCGATCCCCGCGACGACGTAGGAGGTGAAGATCACACCGGAGAGCAGCGTGGTGATCTCGCGGCGGAGGTCCTTGCGCGCTTCGAGCGTCTGGGCGAGTTCGCCGAGCGCCCGCACCGTGTCGCCGCCGGCGCGCTGCTGGATGACGATCGTCGTCATCAGGACCGCGACCTCGCGCGAGGGGAGCCGGTCCTGAAGGTGGCCGAGCGCGGCGTCGAGCGACTGGCCGAGCTTGAGCTCTTCGACCACCCGGCGCAGCTCCGCGCCGCCCGGGTCGGCCAGCTCGCGGCTGGCCATCGCCAGCGCCTGCGGGATCGAGAGGCCGGCCGAGGCGCCGTTGGCCAGCATCCGCCCGATCTCCGGCAGCTGCTCGATGAAGGCCTCGCTGCGCTGGCCGCGCCGGCGTTCGATCAGCGCCCGCGCGATCAGCACCGACGCCGCCACCGCGCCGACGAGCGCCAGGCCGCGGGCGACGATCAGGCTCAGGATCAGCCAGCCGACGAAGGATGAGAGGACGACGAGCCCGACCAGCTCGATCGGCGTCAGCGTCGCACCCGCGCCGGCCAGCGAGGCGCCGAGCTTCCGTCCCGGCCCGGTGCGGCGGAAGCGCGCGTCCAGCCTCAGGATCAGGTTGCGGCCGGTCGAGTCACGCACCCCGGCGCGCCCGCGCTCCTCCAGCTCGGCCTTCCGGCTCGTGCCCGCGATCAGCTGCAGCAGCCCGAGCACGCCGATCGTGCCGGACACCACGAGCAAGACCAGGGCCCACGACGCCGAGGTCATTCGCCGGCCTCGCGCACGACCGCGGCCGCGTCGCTTTCGACGGTGAACTCCGGCGGCACCTGCACGCCCGCCAGCATCAGGCGGCGCAGCACGGCCTCGGGGAGCTGGCGATGCTCGTGCGCGCCGACCACGCGCCGGTCCACCCCGATCGGCTCGCTCACGAACTCCATCACCGACGCCAGCCGGAACGTCTCGCGCCGGTGCGAGGACACGACCGCCAGCTCGCTCACCCGCCGCTTGCCGTCCGCGAAGCGGTCCACCTGGACGATCACGTCGATCGCCGAGTTGATCTGATCGCGCAGCGCCTCGAACGGGATCTGCAGCTCGCTCATCGAGGCGAGCGTCGCGAGCCGGTGGATCGCGTCGTCGCAGGAGTTGGAGTGCAGCGTCACCAGCGAGCCCTCGTGGCCGGTGTTGAGCGCCTGCAGCATGTCGACGGTCTCGGCGCCGCGGACCTCGCCGACGATGATCCGGTCCGGCCGCATGCGCAGCGAGTTGCGCACGAGATCGCGGATCGTGACCTCGCCCTTGCCCTCGACGTTGGCGGGGCGCGCCTCGAGCGTGACCACGTGGGGCTGCTGCAGGCGCAGCTCGGCGTTGTCCTCGACCGTGATGATGCGGTCGCCGTCGGGCACGGCGGCGGAGAGCGCGTTCAGCAGCGTCGTCTTGCCGGCGCCGGTGCCGCCGGAGATGACGATGTTCAGCTTCGCGCGCACGAGCGCCCGCATCAGGTCCGCGGTCGGCGCGTCGAGCGAGCCGATCGCGACCAGCTCGTCGAGCGTGAACAGCCGCGGGAAGCGCCGGATCGTCATCGTCGGCCCGCGCAGGGCGAGCGGCGGGATGATCACGTTGACGCGCTCGCCGGTGGGCAGGCGGGCGTCGACCATCGGGCTGGACTCGTCGACGCGGCGGTTGACCTGCGAGACGATGCGGTCGATCGTCTGAAACAGCTGCGCCTCGTCGGAGAAGGAGATGTCGGCGCGCTCGATCCGGCCGGCCCGCTCGACGTAGATCTCGTCGGTGCCGTTGACCATGATCTCGGTCACGGTGTCGTCGGCCAGCAGCGGCTCCAGGACGCCGAGACCGACCGCCTCGTCGACGACGCGGCGGATGAGCCGCGAGCGCTCGGCGGTGGTGAGCACCGGCCCCTCGCGCGACACCATGCGGCCGACGACCCGCTCCAGCCGCGCGCGCCGCTGCTCCTCGGAGAGGACCGCGATCTCGTTGAGGTCGATCTCCTCCAGCAGCCGCCGCCGGTAGTAGCCGACGCCGTCGGAGTTGTCGTCCCCGCGGACGCGGTCGGCGACGATGCGATCGCGGAGGCCCATCAGCTCGGAAGGGTCGCGCTGCGGCCGATGCGCAGCTTGTCGTCGCCCAGGCCCGGGAAGATGATCGGGATCCGGACGCTCACGGTCGCCTTGTCGCCGCTGACGTCGACCTTCATGCCGTCGCGCAGACCGCTTGAGACCGCCCAGTGCGCGGCCTTCTCGGCGTTGCCGCTGCGCGCCTGGACGCGCGTCGCGACCCGCGCCGCATTGGCCGCCTGATCGGCCGACCAGGCGATCAGCATGATCTGCCAGACGGCGACGGCCGCGAGCAGCAACAGCCAGAGCATGCCCATGAACTCCGTGGCGACCTGTCCACGTTCCTCGCTGAGCAAGCGCCGGAACATCTAATTCCAGTTCCCGTCCACGCCGTAGTCGCCCTTGTGGGGCGTGTCGTCCTGGCGATCGGAGAGCGAGCCGTCCTCGAGCACGGCGTCCGCGGTCGAGCCGACGGTCAGCGGCGAGCGCAGGCCCGGGACGATGATCGGCACCCGCAGGCGGACCGAGACCGTGACGTCACCGCGCAGTTCGACCTCCGCGTGCTCGCGCCAGGCGCCCGTGAGGTCCTGGCGCGCGGCCTTGTTGTAGGGCTCCTTCAGCCGGTCCTTGTCGGACAGCTTCGCGTCCTTGCCGCCGTCGGTCGGGTCGACCGCGAGCTCGCGGGCGCCTTCCCGCGCCGCGTGGCCGGCGGCGACGTACGTGTACCCCGTCAGGGCGATCTGCCAGAGCAGGATCACGGTCACGAGCACGAGCGGGAAGATGCCCATGAACTCGACCGTGGTCTGGCCGCGCTCGCCGCCGAGGCGGGCGAGCAGCCCGCGCGGCTCGTCGTCGCGCGGCGCCACCTCGTCCGCCCGCGGGACGATCTCGAGCTCGTTGGCGAGCGCCTCGAACGCGCCGCGCAGCTTGTTGTCCTCCAGGCGGCTGGGCGAGCCGGTGTTGACCGCGGCCTCGAGCGCGTTGAAGTCGGCCGGGATCGTGGTCGAGACCATGCCCTCGCCGACGACCTTGCGCGCCAGGTCGGGCTGGATCTCGCGCCGGCGCGAGGTCTGGTTGAGCACGATCCGGATGTCGTCGTCCTCGCGCACGCTCAGCCGCTTCCAGAGGTCGCGCATGCGCCGCACGCCGCGCAGGGCGAGCACGTCGGGCGTCGTCACCACGAGCACCTGGGTCGCCATCTCGGCGGCGATCGCGGTCGCCTCCGTGGCGACGGCGCCGATGTCGACGACGGTCAGCGCGTGGCGCGCCTTGACGGCGCTGAGGACGTTGCGGGCCACGGTGGCGTCGACGTCCTCGGCCTTCTCGCCCTCCTCGGGCGCGAGCAGCAGCCGGAAGCCGTCCTTGTGCGTGTACAGCGTCTCCTGCAGGTGACGCACGGAGATCTCGTTGGAGACGACGATCAGGTCGGCGACGCTGCGGCGGTGCGGCGTGTCCAGCAGCGCGCGGAAATCGCCCTTCTGCAGGTCGAAGTCGACGAGGCAGACGGGCCGCCCGGGGGCCATCCGAGCCGCGGCGAGCCCGAGATGCAGCGCGATGGTGGTCGTGCCGACGCCGCCCTTGGCGCCCGCGATCGCGATCAGCTGCCCGCCGAGCGAGGCCTGGGCGGACTCCTCGCCGGTGACGCGGTCGCGCATCGTCCGCGACCACTGCGAGGCCGCGCGGACCGAGGCCTCGAAGGACTCCAGCGCCAGCGGGAGCGCGAGGACGTCGCGGAAGCCGGCCTGCATCGCCGCGCGCATCAGCCCGGGCGAGTCCTCCGCGGCGAGCAGGATCAGCCCGATCTCGGGGAACGTCGCCGACAGATCGCGCGCGAGGTCGAGCACCGGAGTGCCGCCGAGCGCGTCGTAGAGCAGGACGACGTCGACGTCGAGCCGGCGCAGTCCGCGCTGCAGCTCGTCCGGGTCGGTGACCATGTCGGCGACCGCGAACTCGGCCTCGCGGGCCTGGGCGGCCGCGCGGCGGGCGGTCTCGTCGTCGGCGACGGCGATCAGCAGGCGGGCGCTCATGGGGTGATGACGCCCTCGTCGCCCTTCTTCGGGTCCTGGCCCTTGAAGATCGTCTCCTTCAGCGTGCGCCCCGCCGGGTCGCCGCGGCGCAGCAGCGCGAGGCGGACGTCGGCGGCGAAGACCTGCGCGTGCGCGACCCGCAGCTCCTGCTCCTTGCTGAGCGCGAACGTGACCGGCACCACCTGGCCCGGGTCCTGCTGGGCGTCCTGGGCGTTGTTGGCCGCCTTCGGGCGCGGCGAGCCGACCGCGATCACCCGCGCGCCCGGCACGATCACGATCGAGCGGTTGGGCTTGGCCTTCTTCTTGGTCGCCGCGTCGCCGTCCTCGGCGCCGTAGGAGGCGATCACGTCGACCTGGCGGCCGGGCTCGATCTTGCCGGCCACGCCCGTCGCGGCGTCGACCAGGATCGCGACCTCGCGCTCGCCCTGGTTGATCTCCGGCGGCGTGGTCAGCATGCCCTCCTGCAGGATCGAGTTGCGTTGGAGATCGGCGGCCGCGACGACCCCCACGAGCTGCGTCCGGTCCTGCAGTGCGGCGCCGGGAGCCCAGCGCTTCGGCACCTGCTTGAGCGTGACCATGTCGTCGGAGATCGCCTCGTTGGCGGTCGCCGGCTTGGTGAGCTCGAGCACGAAGACCTTGTCTCCGACCTCGGTCTCGACATCGGAGACGTAATTGGCCACGAGCGCGAAGACGCCGACGAGCCCCGCCACCGCAAGGGCAAGCAACAACACCGCACGCCGCTGTCGAGGATTCATCCGCCTCCCTGCTGATCAGTCGTAGGCACTTCCCGGGTTCCGTCCCGAAAGATAGGCGTTGCGCACCCGTTCAGAGAAGGTCCCAGAGGCAAGATGAGCCCGGGTCCCGCCTACAAGATGGGTCTTCGGACCCACGAGTACCCCGGACTCCGGAGTTACATTCTGCGCCGTGCTTCTGCGGCGCCAGGACGGCCAGATGATCCCCGCGTTGATGGTGCTGATGCTCGCATTGCTGGCCGTGGGGCTGGCCTTCTTCCAGGTCGGGCGGGCCGCGATCTTCTCCACCGAGGCACAGACCGGTGCCGACGCGGCGGCGCTCGGCGCCGTCCAGGAGATCAAGGCCCAGTTGGAGGCGCAGGTCGCCGCCACCGGGACCTCCAACGTCGAGGCGATCGACCCGATCCGCGTGCGGCTCCAGGCCGAGTTGTGGGCGCAGAAGAACAAGGGGCACGTGATCAAGCTCGAGCGGCGCGGCGTGGACGTGAAGGTGTGGGTCTCGACCAACGCGGACCTCGGGCGCGAGGCCGATCGCGTGGAGTCGGGCGACGAGAAGGGCATCGGCCGCGCCCGGGCGCGGATCGACGTGCTCGCCCTGCCGAGCGTGGGCGCGATCGGGAACATCGGCTCAAGCGGCGGCAACGCGATCTCCACGATCAAGGACAAGGACTGGGACAAGGTCAAGGACGAGATCTCGGATCCGCCGACCTGCGGCAACAGCGCCAAGTCCAACGACCTGGTGACGCTCGGCAAGATGCTCCAGGCGCACGGCTTCAACGTCGCCGAGAACGCCGAGATCGGCTCGCCTCCTGGGCCGAAGGCGCATTCGGCCGGGGGCTTTCACTACAAGTGCCGCGACTCGGGCGCGCTGGACGTCAACGCCGACAATGGCCCGGGGAGCGAGAAGTCGATCATCGACGGGATCGTCGGCGACGTGCAGAAGCTGGGCTTTCGCACGATCTGGCAGGCCGCGGGGCACTTCGACCACATCCACATCGACGTCGCCAACTCGGGCCCGATCGGGGTGGGCGGCGGTGACGGCGGGGCCGTGGGCGCGCTCGAGGAGACCGGGCTCGACGTCAAGCTGATCGACTGGGACGCGGCGTACACGCCCTTCAGCGGCTTCGGCGGCCTCGGCTCCGGCGGCTTCTACGGCGGGCCGCCCGACCCCGACGTGGCGAACACGCTCTGCCGCGTGCTGGACGACACCAACGCGTCCCCGAAGATCCGGCTGGCGACGTTCGAGACCGCGATCGTCGAGTCCGGCGTGCACAACCTCAACTACGGGGACCGGGACTCGGTGGGCGTGTTCCAGCAGCGGGTCCTGATGGGCTGGGGCGTCGGCTACTCGGTCATGGACCCCTACGGTGCGGCGAACGAGTTCATCCGCCGCGCGAAGGCGTCGCACATGTCCGGGCCTGGCTATACGGCGGGCCAGCTCTCGCAGGACGTCCAGCGCTCGGGCTTCCCGCTGCGCTACGACCAGGTCCAGGGCCAGGCGCTGGCGATGCTGTCGAAGTTCTGCGGGGACAAGACGTGATGGCGCGCTGGCTGATCCTGTGCGCGATCGCGCTGAGCGGGTGTGGCGTGCTCGACGAAGCGGGTCCCGCGGCGCCCAAGCCGCCCGATCCGGCCGTCTACGGCCCGTCGAAGGCGGTCAAGCCGGCCGATCCGACGCTCACTGCGACGCGCATGGTCGAGCCGCCGCCCGCGGTCGGCCGCGCTCTGGACGACGGGGCGATCGGCGTCGTCGATCTCTCGGGGACGGTCGGCATCGAGCCGCCCTCGCTCGACACCGCCGAGGATCTCACGCTCTCAGGCGTGCACTGGACGTCGTGGGGCGCCGGCGGTGCCGCCGGCGCGGGGACGCTGCGGATCCTGACGTGCCAGCCGACGTGCGCGTCGAGCGGCACGAAGGACGTGCCGGCGCGGATCGAGCTCTCCGGCGTGAAGTCCTGCTCGGGGCGGCGCTACTTCTCGCGCGGGCGGGTCCTGATCGATCCCGCGGACGCCGCTTCTGAGCCCGTGACCTACTTGCGAGCGCCCTGTTGAGGCGGCGCGGGACGTCTCCGGGGACGCGCGCGGTGGCCGCAGAGCGGGCACGGCGAGCGGGCGATCAGCTCGCCGCACCAGCGGCAGGCCCACGCCTCGACGGACTGCAGCAACTCGCGGGCGAGGCCATCGGGATCGGCCGGGACGACGATCGCCTCGACGAGCTTGCTCGTCCCCCAGTACTCCGGGCCGCCGGGCGTCGGCTCGACGCGGACGACCGGGAGGTTGCCGAGCGCCGCGTTCACCGGGCCGGTGATCCACTGCTCGTCGCCGTTGCGGGCGCTCACCGCGAGCCGGCTGGGGCGGACGAGCGCCGGCAGCGGGACGGACGGCTGCCCGGACTGGATCTTGTGGACCGCCGGCTTGGGGAAGGACGAGACGCCGAACGCGCTGCCGGGGGTCAGGCTCGTGACGTGCTGGCCGAGACTTGGCGCGGGATGCTTCAGGCCCGTCACGCTGCCGAGCCAGGTGATCTGATGCAGCTGCTCGGAGAGGCCGGGCAGCGCGCTGGCGAGCATGCCGGCGCTCGGGAGCCTCGGCCCGAGACTGCTCGCGACGCTGGCGAGCGCGGTCGCGGCCAGCGGCGGCAGGCTGGTCACGTGGATCGCCACGCGGGCGGTGTCCAGGAGCGCGCGCGCCATCTCCAGGCGCCGCAGCCCCTCGGGCGCGAACCAGTCCGGGACGATCGCGATCACGGCCCCGCCGGCCTTGATCCCCGACGCCAGCGCCTCGATGAGCAGCCCCGCCTGCTCAGCGGTCGGGGGTTCCGGAACGGCGTCGATGCGCCCTTCCGCGCCGACCAGGCGCTCCGGCTTCAGGCCGAAGGCCACCACGACCGGCGCCGGCCGCGGAGGCGGAGGTGCGTGCAGCCCGTCCGTTTCCGGGCTGGACACAAAATCAGCGGAATGCTCTTCCTCCCGAGCGGGCACGAGGCCACAATAGACAGAGGGAATCCTGTAGGAGCAAGACGGACGCCAGTTGAACTGGCACTATGTGGGAAGACGAAATGGAAGTCGTAGTTCTGCTTTTTGCCATTGCCGGGGCCGCTTTGATCGTCGTCCCGCGCCTGCAGCGCCGTAAGGCGGCGGCGCATCGCCCCGCGTCGAAGCGCTTCAAGGCGGGCAAGCCTTCGCAGGCCCGGAAGGCCAGTGTGGCCGCCGCGTCCGGGACTGCCGTTGCCTCGTGGACGCCGCCCGCCGCGGACGCCGACGTCTGGGAGGACGACCTGGGCTGGGAGGGCGAAGACGCCGTCGAGCCGTCCGTGGACGCGCGCGAGGCATGGGAGCAGTGGCGCGCGACGCAATCCCCGCTCGCCGCCGCCGCTTCTGAGGCGCCGGACGTTGAGCCGGTCGAGCCTGCGGCTCCCGAGCTGCCCAGCGTCGAGCGCTGGCGTGCCCAGGCCGCCGAGCAGGACGAGTGGGTCGAGGACGACGACGACGGCCTCGGCTGGGAAGGCGACGACGAGCCGCCGGCGCCGCGCGCGCTGTGGAACGCCGAGACGCCCGCGCCGGTCGCGCCCGAGTGGTCGCCCACGCCGATTTCGCCGTCCTCGTCCGAGGGCTGGAACAGCGGCCGTGACTGGTCGCGCACCGAGGAGTCCGCCCCGGCGGCGCCCGTGTTCGCCACCGCGTCGGCGACGGACGTGGCCGCGCCGGCTCCCGCTGCCGACGCCGCGTCGGAGCCCGAGCGTGGGCGCACGATCGCACTCGACGAGGACGACGAGTGGGCCGCGCCGGTCGGGCGCTCGTGGGGCGCCCCGTCTGGCGCGCCGGAGTCTTCCCCGCGCCGCGCGAACGCTTCGAGCTCGTCTCGCCGCTCGCGGGTGCATCCCGTCCTGCTGGTGGCGATCTATGCCGCGATCGGGATCGGGGCCGTCGTCCTGGCGAGCACGTTCCTCCTGGGCGGGTCGGAGCCGTCGCCCGCGTCCTTGAAGCAGCCTGTGGCCTCCGCTACGCCGTCGTCGGCGCCCACGCCTGTGGCGACGCCGGTGGCGAGCGCGACGCCGGACCCCGCGGCGCAGGCCGCCGCGGCAAGTGACTTCAGGCTCGAGCGCACCGCGGCCGTGCGGGCGCATGACGCCGCGGTGGCGCGGGTGCAGCGCGCGGCCAAGAGGGAGCGTGCGCGTGCGCATGCGAGGGCCGTCGCGCGTCAGAAGGCAGCGAAGAAGGCGAAGGCCAACAAGAACGCCCGAACGCCGGTCGCCACCCCGACGCCGACGCAGTCCTACACGCCGCCCACGAACAACTACACGCCGCCCAGCACGACCGCGCCGACCCGTAAGTCGTCGCCGAAGAGCAGTGGCTGCGAATTCTGCATCGGCTGAGCCGATGAGCGCCGCGGGCGCCTGCCCGCGGCTGGACGGTCTGCCCGGACGCGAGTTGGCGGGCGGGCTGCGGATCGCCGAGGCCCACACGCGCGCTTCGCGGATGAAGGGCCTCGCGAAGCTCGACGACATGCCGGAGACGACCGGCCTCCACATCCCGCGCTGCCGCTCCGTGCACACGTTCACGATGCGCTTCCCGCTCGACCTGATCTGGCTCGACAAGGCGGGTCAGGTGGTGCGGGTGGACCCGAACGTCCCCCCGCGGCGGGTGAAGAACTGCCTCCGCGCACGCTCGGTCATCGAAACCCGCGGCGGAACCGCCGACCGGTTTCTGGCCGCGGGCCTCACCGACCCGCACTAACCGCGCCGTCCCGGGGGGTGCCCCGGATAACTCCCGCCGGCCGATACCTAGCCGGGGCACCCCCCACGCCCGGCCGCGCGCCCTCCTCCCCGCGGCGCGCCCCACCCGCCGTGCGCCCTCGCCCCGCGGCGCGCCCCACCCGCCGTGCGCCCTCGCCCCACGGGGCGCCCTCGCCCCACGGGGCGCCCTCGCCCCACGGGGCGCCCTCGCCCCACCGGGCGCCCTCGCCCCACCGCGCGCCCCGCCCGCCGCGCGCCCTCCTCCCCGCCGCGCGCTTTCCCCGCGCCTTCGCAGGGCCCACGCGCGATTTGGGCCTTTCGCCTCATGCCGCCGGACGCGTGCGGGGCTACGGTCACGCCATGGTTCGGGTCGCCCTGGTGATCGGCGTGCTCGCGGTCGCGATCGTGCTTCTCAAGCAGCGATCCGATGATGCCGGGGCGGGTGCGGCGCCCGCGGTGCCGACGGTCAATACGGCCGGGATGCCGAAGGAGATCCGCGCGCTCGTCGCCGATCGTCCGGACCCGGTGGAAATGCTGCGCCGGCGCGGAGCGCTCCCAGGCATGGGCGCCATCCGCAAGCTCGCCGACAAGCTCGCCGGCGACGGCTCCGCCGCGCAGACGCAGATGGCCCCGTTCGCCGACGTCGGGTCGCGCCGCGAGCTCCGCGAGGTCCGCGCCGACATCCGCCGCGACTTCGCCGCGCTGAACCGCCTCTCGGCCGTCGAGGGCGGAGCGTCGATCGCCGACATCACCAAGACCCTCGCCGAGGTCTACTCGGCACCGGTCCTCAACGCGCTCGGCACCGACGGCGTCCGCGACTTCGCCTCCCGCTACGCCGGCCGCACCGAGGTCGCCCAGAAGGTCAAGATCCTCGACTTCGAAGGCGTCTTCGTCTCCGGCGCCCGGGCCCTCGCCCAGGTCGTCTACCGCCTCTCCCTCCGAGCGCCCTCGGGCCGCTACGTCGCCCGCGCACCCGCCACCTGGACCGTCACCCTCGCCCGCGAGGACGGCCGCTGGCGCTTCGTCCAGGGCCTAGAAACTTAAAGGGACAGTCCCTTTATCTTCGGCGGACCCGTCGGGCCGCGTTCCTCAGCCGCGCACCACAGCGGCGACGCGGCGGGGCGAACCTAAAGGGACAGTCCCTTTAGGTTCAGCCGAGGGCGACGGCCGCGACGCCGAACATGACGAGAACGGCGCCGATGAGGCGGGCGGCCGGGACTTTCTCCCGCCCCGCGATCGCCGCGCCGGCCGCGGCCATCACGACGCTGGTTTCCCTCAGGGCCGCGACCGGGGCGGCTTCGGCGCGTTCGAGCGCGGCGAGCACGAGCAGGTAGGCGGTGACCATCCCGACGCCGGCCGCGGCGGAGCGGAGATTGGCCGCCTCGCGGATGGCGTCGGTCCCTCTCGTCGCGGCGATCGTGACGGCGTAGGGGATCGCGCAGGCGACGAGGATGACCTCGAAGTACGGGACGGTGCCCGCGTGGCGGATGCCGTGATCGTCGACGAGCGTGTAGCCGGCGATGCAGGCGCCGACGCCGAGGGCGAGGGCGAGGGAGCCGAGATCCGCGGCCGCCCGTCCCACGCCGCGCACCAGCAGGACGCCCGCCGTCACCGCCAGCACTCCCGCGGCGGCGATCAGGCTGACCTTCGCGCCGAGCGCGACCACGCTGATCAGCAGGACGAGGACGGGCGCGGAGCCACGCGCGATCGGGTAGGCGAACGACAGGTCCGCCCGCGAGTAGACCGCGGCCAGCAGGGCGAAATACGCGAGCTCGAGCGCCGCCGACGCGGCGATGTACGGCCACGCGTCGGCGTCGACGCGCCAGGTGAGCGCCGCCGGGAGCGCGAAGACCGCGGCCCCGACGAGGAGCGCGACCGCGGACGTGGCGTGCGTGTCCGCGGCGTTGGCGACGAGCGCGTTCCACCCCGCGTGCAGCGCCGCGGCGGCGAGAACGAGCGCGAGCGCCGCGAGGGTCAGGGGCCGACCAGTTCCGCGAAGCGGGCCGCGGTGATGTTGCCGCCCGAGAGCGTCACGCCGACGCGCAGGCCTGTCGGATCGATGCGACCTGCGAGCAGCGCGGCGAACGCGCACGCACCACTCGGCTCCGTCACGGTCTTGGCGCGTTCGAAGAGCAGGCGCATCGCGTCGACGATCTCCGCGTCCGACACCGTCACGACCTCGTCGACCAGCTCGCGGATCACCGGGAACGTGAGCTCGCCGGGGATCGGCAGCTGCTGGCCGTCGGCGATCGTGCGCGGGACGTCGATCCGGACGCGCTCGCCCGCCGCGAGCGAGCGGACGAAGTCGTCGCCTTCCTCCGGCTCGACGCCGATCACGCGGGTCTCGGGCGAGAGCGCCTTGATCGCGGTCGCGCAGCCCGACAGCAGCCCGCCCCCGCCGAGGCAGACGAGCAGGACGTCGAGCGGGCCCGCGTCCTCGAGCAGCTCGAGCGCCGCGGTGCCCTGGCCGGCCATCACGCGGAGGTTGTCGTAGGGGTGGATCGGCACGAGCCCGCGCTCCTCGACGAGCGCCGCCAGGAGCTCCTCACGATCCTGCGCGTAGCGGTCGAAGGGGACGATCTCGGCGCCATAGCCGGCCGTCGCGGCGAGCTTGCCGGCCGGTGCGTCGTCGGGCATCAGGATCACGGCGGGGATCTCGTGCAGCCTCGCGGCCAGCGCGAGCGCTCCCGCGTGATTGCCGGAGGAGACGGTCGCGACGCCTCGCGCCCGCTCCGCAGGCGTCAACGCGGCGACCGCGTTGTAGGCGCCGCGGAACTTGAACGCGCCGGCGCGCTGGAGGTTCTCGGCCTTGAGCAGGACCCGCGCGGCGCCGGTGGCCTCGTCGAGCAGCCGGCCGGTGAGGACGGGGGTGCGATGGGCGACCCCCGCGAGGCGCCCCGCGGCCGCTTGGACGTCGTCGAGCGTGATCACAAGCGCGAGTTTATGAGCTCGATCGCCGACCAGTTGCTGCCCTGGCGGCGGCGGGTCTCCCGCAGGCCGAGGCGCTCGAACGCGGGGACGACCTCGTCCGGCTCGTCGCCTTCGAGCCCGGAGATGATCAGGCGATCCGGCAGCTCCGTCAGGTTCGCGGCGACCTCCAGCAGAAGCGGGCGGACCAGGTTCGCGAGCACGGTGGGCGCGTACGGGCCGCCTCGCCGGACGTCGCAGCGGGTGACCTCGACTGCGACGCCATTGACGGCCGCGCCCTCGCGGGTGGCCTCGACCGACTCGGGCTCGACGTCACAGGCGAGCACCGGCGCCCAGCCGAGCTTCGCGGCCGCAATGGCCAGCACCCCGCTTCCGCAGCCCCAGTCGGCCAGCGCGCCGCGCGGCGTGAGATCGGCGAGCAGCTCGAGCGTGAGGCGGGTCGTGGCGTGCGAGCCGGTGCCGAACGCCTGGCCGGGGTCGATGACGACGTCGAGGGCGCCCGGCAGCGGGTCCTCCCACGGTGGCCGCACCCGCAGCCCGGGCACGTCCACCGGCTTGTGGAAGCTGCGCCAGTCCTGGCCCCAGTCATCGGGCAGGACGGTGGTCGAGACGTCGATCAGCCGCCCACCGACCGCGGCGCGGACGTCGCCGACGTCGGGCAGTTCGCCCGCCGCTCCGTAGAGCACGTACTCGATCGCATCCCCGGCCTCGCGCTCCTCCAGGCCGCCGGGCGCGAACGGCATCAGGTCGGCGAGGACGAGGTCGGCTTGCTCGCGATCGACGCGAATCGTGAGCTGGATCACGCGTCGCGCTCCAGCACGAGCGCCGCCCAGCCGTCGAGCACGCGCCGCTCGCGCTCGGAGAAACCCAGTGGCGCCCAGGCGGCCACGGCCTCGTGGGCGGCGGACGCGAGGACGCCGGAGGCGATGAGGCGGGTGGCGCCGGCGGGACTCGACGCGGCGGCGTCCGACGGTGCAGCGGGGCGAGTCGGCGCGGTGGCGTCCGACGGTGCAGCGGGGCGAGTCGGCGCGGCGGCGTCCGCCGAAGACGCGGCTCGCGCGGCCAAACCGCCGGCCGCGGCGACGAGCAGCGGCAGCGTCAGGTTCGCGACGATCGTCGGCGCCCACGGCGCGGCCGCCGTCACGTCGCCCTCGATCACCTCGACCGTCACCCCGTTGCGCCCGGCGTTGCGGCGCGCGACGTGCGCGGCCAGGAGGTCCAGCTCGATCGCGACGACCGGGGCGAAGCCCAGCCGCGCACCCGCGATCGCGAGCACGCCGCTTCCCGCCCCCCAGTCGGCCAAAGCGGTCGGCGGCGTCTCCTGGAGCAGTTCCAGGCAGAGGCGGGTCGTCGGGTGCGAGGCCGCCCCGAACGACGGCCCCGGATCGATCACGAGGTCGTCCACCCCACCCTCGATCCACGGCGGCCGGATCGTCAGCGCGCCGACCGTCACCGGCGTCAAGTGGTCCTGCCAGGCCAAGGCCCAGCCGGAGTCCATCCGCGAGCGGACCACGTCGACGACCGCGTCACCCGCGAGCGCCCGCACCTCGTCGTCCGTAGGCAGCGCATCTCCGTAGACGGCGAACTCGACCAGACCGTCGAGCTCGACCTCCTCCGCACCCGCCGCGAGCACCGGCTCCAGGCGGGCGAAGGCGATCTCTGCGTCCTCCGCCCGGACCCGGATGCCGAGCCTCGTCGTCACCCCACCAGCGCCCGTTTGAGCTTCGCGATCATGCCCTCGTCCTCGCGCAGGTTGTCCTCGGTCAGCGACTCCGAGAACTGGTTGAGCAGGTCCTTCTGCTTGCGCGAGAGCCGCCGCGGGATCACGACGTTGATCACCACGCGCAGATCGCCGGTGCGCCCGCGCCCCAACGGCGGCATGCCGCGCCCGTTCATCACGATGGTCTCGCCCGGCTGGGTGCCCGCCGGCACGTCCAGCGGCACGTCGCCATCCAAGGTCGGCACCGCGATCTTCGTGCCCAGAGCCGCCAGCGGCGCCGGAACGTCGACCACGGTCACCAGATCCTCACGATCGCGGATGAAGCGCTCGTCCTCCGCCACCCGCACGACCACGTACAGGTCGCCGGCGGGCCCGCCGCGCTCACCCGCGTGCCCGCGGCCGGTGACCCGCATCCGCTGGCCGTCCTCGATCCCGGCCGGGATGTCGACCTTCACGTGGCGCTGCGCGACCGTCATGCCGCGCCCGTCGCAGGTGTGGCACGGCTGCTCGGCGATCCGGCCGTCGCCGCCGCACTTGTCGCACAGCGCGGTGCGGACCATCTGGCCGAAGCGGGTGCGCTGCACGGCCTGGATCTGCCCTGCGCCGCGGCACTTGTCGCAGGTGACGATCGGCGTGCCCGGCTCCGCTCCGTTGCCGTGGCAGGTCTCGCACAGCGCGGTCGCGTCGTAGGTCACCTCGACCGAGGTGCCGCGCGCGGCGTCGCCCAGAGAGATCGAGACCGCCAGCGCGACGTCCCCACCCTGCACGGCCCCACCCCGCGCGCGGGTGCCGCCGAATGCGGCGTCGAATCCGCCGCCCTGGCCGAAGAACGCGCTGAACAGATCCGAGATCGACCCGAAGCCTTCGAAGTTGGGCGAGAACCCGCCGGATTTGAGCCCGTCGTGGCCGTAGGCGTCGTAGGTCTGACGTCGCGTCGCGTCCGACAGGACCTCGTAGGCCTCGGCGGCCTCCTTGAACTTGTCCTCGGCGTCGGGGTCGTGGGCGTTCACGTCCGGGTGCAGCTCGCGCGCCAGACGACGGAAGGACTTCTTGATCGTCGCCTCGTCCGCGTCGCGCGGAACCCCCAGCACCTCGTAGTAATCCCGCGGCATAACGCTTTAGTACAGCTCCTCGATGAAGCGCGACAGCTCATAGGCCGCCTCGCGCACGGACCGGATCGCCCGCGCATAGTCCATTCGCGTCGGTCCGATCACCGACACGGTGCCAAGATTGCGCTGGGGCAAGCCGTAGTTGGCGGCCACCAGCGACAAGGATTGCAGCGCGGGCTCGGGGTTCTCGACCCCGATCCGCACGTACGAGGTGCGGGAGTCCAGGGCGGCGGTCAGCACGCCCAGCATCGACACCCGCCGCTCGAGCATCTCCATCAGCGCGTTGAGCTGGGAGACGTCCTGAAAGCGGTACTCCGAGACCAGCCGGTGCGCGCCGTCGACGTACAGCGTGTCCTCGGCGGTCTCCGCCAGCTCGCTGAACACCGGCGCCAGCTCGACGATGAACGCCCGCTCGCCCGCGTTCAAGGACGGGTCCGCGAGCTTGGACTGCAACATCCGCGCGCCCAGGCCCATGCCCACCAGGCGCTCGTTCAGGTACGACCCCGCCCAATCGGTCAAACCGCTATCCAGCGGGGAATCGAACGTAAAAACCTTCTTGGAGACGCCGCCCGTGGACGTGATCACGACCACCATCAACACCTGCGGCTGCAGCAGCAGGACCTCGATGTGGCGGATCGTCGTCGTGCCGATCGGGGGCGCCGAGACGATCGCGAGGAGGTTCGTCACCTGCGAGAGCGTCTCGGTCGTGACCCGCATCGCCTCGTCGACCTGTCGCCGGACGAGCGACAGCCGCAGCTCAGCGGCGGGCGCCTCCGGCAGCAGCCAATCGACGTAGTAGCGATAGCCGGCATCGGTCGGAATCCGGCCCGCCGAGGTGTGCGGGTGCGCGAGCAACCCGTTCTCCTCGAGCACGGCGAGCTCGTTGCGGACCGTCGACGGACCCGCGGGAACGTCGGGATCGGCGGCGAGCGTCTTGGAGCCGACCGGAAGCCCGGTCTGCGCGAAGCCGTCCACCACCTTGCCGAGCAACAGGGCCTGGCGGGGAGTCAGCACTCCTTAGATTCTAAGAACCGCTCGGCCGCGGCGAACGAGCTTGTTGCCGTCCTGCACCGCTTCGCAGTCGAAGACGGCCTCCCCGTCCCCCGAGGATTTCAACTTCGAGGTGACGGCGATCTCCTTCTCCGGCACGCCCAGGCCGCGGAACTGGACCGACAGGGATTTCAGCGCGACCGGGTCCTCGCCGGAGGCCGCGCGCGCAACCTGCGCCATCGTCCACAGCCCGTGCAGGATGTGGCCGGGAAGGTCGACGGAGCGCGCGAACTCGTCGTCGAGGTGGATCGGGTTGAAGTCCCCCGACGCGCCCGCGTACCGGTACGTCACGTACCGATCGGGCGTGACCTTCATCTCACGAAGTTCGTCCATGTCCCCTCGCAGACGAGCTCACCGCGCTGATTGACCGAGCGCGAGGTGAACGTGTAGACCATGATGTCGGCGCGTTTGGCGACGTCGCCGAACGCCGCCTCGGTGGTGATCTCGTCGCCGGCGACCACCGGGGCGTGCCAGGTGAAGTCCTGCGCGCCGTGGACCAGGCGGGAGAAGTCGATGCCGACCTCGGGGTCCAGCACGGCGGGACCCATCGCGCGCCACGAGTAGACCGCGGCGAACATCGGCGGCGCCACGACGTCGGCGTAGCCCGCGGCGCGCGCGGCCTCCACGTCGTGGCAGATGGCGGCCGTCTCACCGATCGACGAGGCGTACTCGCGGATCTTCTCGCGGCCGACGACGTACGTGTCGGTCGTGGACGCGGCCATCAGTCGTCCGCTAGCTCCAAAACCGCGAGGAACGCCTCTTGAGGCACCTCGATCCGACCCACCTGCTTCATCCGCTTCTTGCCCTCCTTCTGGCGCTCGAGGAGCTTGCGCTTACGGGAGATGTCCCCGCCGTAGCACTTCGCGGTGACGTCCTTGCGATAGGCCTTGACCGTCTCGCGGGCGATGATCTTCGCGCCGACGGCGGCCTGGATCGGCACGTCGTACTGCTGGCGCGGGATCCGCTTGCGCAGCCGCTCGGTCATCTGCTTGCCCTGCTCGTAGGCCTTGTCGCGGTGCACGACCATGCTCAGCGCGTCCACGGTGTCGCCGCCGAGCAGCACGTCGAGCTTGACGAGGTTCGACGGGCGCAGGCCCACCGGCTCGTAGTCCAGCGACGCGTAGCCCTTCGTGCGCGTCTTGAGCTGGTCGAAGAAGTCGAGCACGATCTCCGCCAGCGGCAGGTCGTAGGTCAGCTGAACGCGCTCGGAGGACAGGTAGTGCATGCCCGAGTGGTTGCCGCGCTTCTCCTGGCAGAGCTCCATGATCTGCCCGATGTACTCCTTGGGCGTCAGGATGCTGGCCCGGATGTAAGGCTCGCGGACCTCGGCGATGCGCGCCGGGTCGGGCATGTCGGTCGGGTTGTGGACCGGGATCACCGACCCGTCGGTGAGCGTGATCTCGAACTCGACGCTCGGCATCGTCGCCATCAGCTCGAGGTCGTACTCGCGCTCCAGGCGCTCGCGCACGATGTCCATGTGCAGCAGGCCGAGGAAGCCGCAGCGGAAGCCGAAGCCGAGCGCGTCCGACGTCTCGGGCTCCCAGCTCAGCGCCGCGTCGTTCAAGGTCAGCTTCTCGAGCGCGTCGCGCAGTTCCGGATAGTCGTCGTTGTTCATCGGGAACAGTCCGCAGAACACCATCGGCTTGACTTCGCGGTAGCCCGGCAGCGGCTCGGTCGCCTGATGGTTCTTGGTCGTCAGCGTGTCGCCGACGGCGAGCTGCGTGACGTCCTTGATCCCGGTGATCAGGTAGCCCACCTCGCCCGCTGAGAGCGTCTCGGACGGCAGCTGGGCGGGAGTGAAGAAGCCGATGTCGTCGATCTCGGCCTGCGTGCCCGTCTGCATGCCGATGATCGTCTCGCCCTTGCGGAACGTCCCGTCGACTACGCGGATGTAGGCGATCACGCCGCGGTACTGGTCGTACTCGGAGTCGAAGATCAGCGCCCGCGGGGAGGCCATCGGATCACCCGACGGCGGCGGCACGCGCTGGACCAGCTGCTCGAGCAGGTCGTTGACGCCCTCGCCGGTCTTGGCCGAGATCCGGCGCACCTCTTCCGGGTCCTCGCCGATCAGCTCGGCGATCTCCTCCCCCACGCGGTCGGGCTCGGCGCCGGGCAGGTCGACCTTGTTCATGGTCGGGATCAGCTCGAGGCCGGCGTCGATCGCCAGGTAGGTGTTGGCGACCGTCTGCGCCTCGACGCCCTGGCTCGCGTCCACGACCAGCAGCGCGCCCTCGCACGCGGCGAGCGAACGCGAGACCTCGTACGTGAAGTCCACGTGGCCGGGCGTGTCGATCAGATGCAGCTGGTAGACCTCGCCGTTCTGGGCGGTGTAGAACACGCGCACGGCCTGGGCCTTGATCGTGATCCCCCGCTCGCGCTCGAGGTCCATGGAATCGAGCAGCTGGGCCCGCATCGCCCGGGGGTCGACGGTGTGCGTCAACTCCAGGATGCGGTCGGCCAGCGTCGACTTTCCATGGTCGATGTGGGCGATGATGGAGAAGTTGCGGATGTGCGCCTGGTCGGCCAAAGCACACTTAGGTTACGAGCCGCGCCGGAGCCTTCCGGCGAAAAGTTCGACGATCTGCCGTGCCTCCGGGATTTTCAGCCCCAGAACGACCGCCGCGTACGCCGCTGAGCCCGCTATGAGAGCCAAACCGACGCTGAGGACCTGCCCGATCAGCGAGCGCCCGAGAACATCGTCGACCGCCCACCAGACGCCGTAGGCGACGAGCGCGAGGAGGGCCGCCCCGACGAGGACTTGCGCGATCGTAGTGAGCGTCTCCCCCGTCTGGAACCCGCCGAGCGCCCGGCGCAGCATCACCGCCTCGGCCAGCACGAGCGCGACGTTGGAGATCGTCGTGCCGAGCACGATGCCCCCGATCCCCATCGGCCCGGACAGCAGATACGAGCCGATCGCGTTGATCGCCAGCGAGCCGACCGCCAGCGTCGTCGGCACCCACGGGCGCTGGAGCGCGAAGAATCCGCGGGTGAGCATCAGGACGAACCCGCTGAACGGGAGGCTGAAGCTGAACCAGAACAGCGCCTCGGCGGTCAGCCTCGTCGACTCGGCGTCGAACTCCCCGCGCTGGTAGACGAGGCGCACCATCGGATCGCTGAGCACGAGCATCGCCGCGCCGGCCGGAATCAGCAGCAGCGCGATCTGCCGCAGGCCGACCCCGATCGTCGCCTGCATCCCGACGTAGTCCTTGCGCGTGGCGAGGCGGGAGAGCTGCGGGAAGAGCACGGTCGCCACCGCGACGCTGAACATCCCCTGCGGGAGCATGTAGATGCGGAAGGCGGCGTCGACCGCGCGCGGCACCTGCGGGGACACGAGCAGGCCGATCGTCGAATTCAGCAGCAGGTTGATGTTGATCAGCCCGAGCCCGACCGAGACCGGCAGCATCAGCAGCAGCACGCGCTTGACCCGCACGTCGTCGCGTCTGGGCAGCCGGATCGTGCCGATCGGGAACCCGATCCGGCGCAGCGCCGGAAGCATCATCAGCAGCTGGACGAGCGTGCCCGCGACCACCCCGAGCGCGTAGGCGTAGAGCTGATTGTCACCCTCGAAGAGCGGCGCCAGCCCGACCAGCCCGGCGATGATCACGATGTTCCAGACCAGTGGCGCGATCGCGGGGATCGTGAAGTGGTCGTGCACGTTGAGGATGCCGACCGCGAGCCCCGTGAGCCCGAGCAGGATCACGATCGGGAAGAGCACCTGGCTGAGGCCGACGCACAGGTCTTCGAGCGCCGGGGTGAACTCGTCGCCCGTGAAGGGCGGGATGATCACCGGCGCGAGAAGGATGAACGCGATCGTGATCAGGGTCAGCCCGACCAGCAGCAGGCCCGCGAGGGCCGCCGCCAGCTGATAGGCCTCGCGTTTCTTCTTCTCTTCCAGCAGCTCGCTGAAGACCGGGACGAAGGCGCTTGAGAGCGCCGCGTCGGCGACCAGCGCGCGGATCAGGTTCGGGATCTGGAACGCGAGCGTGAACGCGGAGGCCGCGCCACTGGTGCCGAAGTAGCTGGCGGCCACGATCTCCCGGATCAGGCCCGCGACACGCGAGAGGCCCGTCCCGACTGAGAAGATCAGGGTGTTGACCGCGGTGCGGCGGCGAGGTGCGACGTCTGGTTTGGCCAAGCAGCGCGCTATAGTACGCCGCCGTTGCGGACCTTCCGTGACCTTCTCACTATGGCCAACATCAAGTCACAAATTAAGCGGAACAGTCGCTCGCAGCGTGAGCGCTTCGAGAACCGCCACTACACGTCGCAGATCAAGACGTACTTCCGGCGCCTCGAAACCGCCGTGACCGCCGGCGATGTCGATGTCATCGACGCCGAGCACAAGAAGCTCGTGTCGCTGATCGACAAGGCCGTGAAGCGCGGCGCGCTGCACGCCAACACCGGCGCCCGCAAGAAGTCCCGCGCCGAGCGCATTCGCCGCGCCGTCCCGGTCGCCTAGCTCGACCCGGGCATTCGCCTTCACAACGCCGGCGTCCTGTGACGCCGGCGTTGTTCGTTAAGGGGTCCTAGATGGCAGGCGGGACGACGTCCGTCGTCGGGTCCTGCGCCGAGAGCGGCTGGATGCCCTTGGCGAGCTTCTCGTCGGCGCGGATGACGTGCATGACGGCGTTGATCAGCGCCAGGTGGGTGAACGCCTGCGGGAAGTTGCCGAGGTGGCGGCCGCTGCGCGGATCGATCTCCTCCGCGTACAGATGCAGCGGTGACGCGTAGCCCAACAGCTTCTGGCACAGGTCGCGGGCCAGCGAATGCTCGCCGATCTCGCTGAGGGCGCTCACGAGCCAGAACGAGCAGATCGTGAACGTGCCCTCCTCGCCCTGCAGGCCGTCGTCGGTCTCCTCGACCTTGTAGCGCAGCACGAGGCCGTCGACCGTCAGGTTGTCGGCGATCGCGAGCACGGTCTTGCGCACCCGGACGTCGTCGGCCGGCAGGAACCGCGTGAGCGGGATCAGCAGCGCGCTCGCGTCCAAGCTGTCGGTCTCGTAGTGCTGCGTGAAGACGCCGTTCTTGCAGCCGTGCTCGATGATGTCAGCCTTGATCTCGTCCGCGTGCGCCTGCCAGCGCGTGGCGTGCTCATGCGCCTCGCGCAGCCGCGCCAGGCGGGCGCCGCGATCGCACGCGACCCAGCACATGACCTTGGAGGACACGAAGTGCTTGTCCTCACCCCGCACCTCCCAGATGCCGCGGTCGGGGAGCTTCCAGTTCTCGATCGCGGCCTCGACGAGCCGCTCGATCAGCGGCCAGCGGCGCTCCGGCAGGTGGTCGCGGGACTTCGCGTGCAGGAAGATCGAGTCCAGCATCGTGCCCCACACGTCGTGCTGGCGCTGGTTGTAGGCGCCGTTGCCGATGCGGACCGGGCGGGCGTTGTCGTAGCCGGAGAGGTGGTCGAGCGTGTCCTCGATCAGCTCCCGCTCGCCCTGGATGCCGTACATCACCTGCAGGTCGTCGGACTGCGCGACCTCCTGCATGAAATAGAAGTAGTCGTTGGCCTCCCACTCGAAGCCGAGCGAGTGCAGGCCCCAGAGCATGAACGTGCTGTCGCGGACCCACGAGTAGCGGTAGTCCCAGTTGCGCTCGCCGCCCGGCGTCTCGGGCAGCGAGGTGGTCGCGGCGGCGATCATCGCGCCCGTGGGCGAGTAGGTCAGGCCCTTCAGCGTGAGCGCCGAGCGCTGCAGGTACTGGCGCCATGGATGGTCCGGGAACGTGCCGTGGGCGAGCCACTGATGCCAGTAGTCGGCGGTGTTGACCAGGCGGCTGTAGGCGTCGCTGTAGGTCTTCGGGCCGGGGTGATCGGAGAACGCGAGCGCGACGAACGCCGTGTCACCGTCGTGCAGCGTCGTGAGCGCGCGGACGCGCGAGCCTTCGAAGCCGACCCGCAGGTCGGTCGTGAGCGTGAGCTTCGTCGGCCAGCCGTCGGACGTCGCGACCGCCTCGTTATAGCCCTCGCCGACGTACTCCCAGTGCGCGTAGCGGCGGCCGTAGTCGAAGATCGGGTCGCACTCGAGCTGGACCTCGACGCTGCCGTTGACGCAGCGCACCGTGCGCAGCAGGACGTGGTCGGCGTCGTAGTCCGTGGGCGCGCGGCGGTGCGTCGTCGAGCGCTCCTCGGTGTCGTGCCACGGACCGACCAGCAGGACGTCGCGCACGATCACCCAGCCCCGGCTCGTCCCCCACGAGGTCTCGAGGATCATCGTGCCGGGCAGGTACCGCCGCGCCGCGGGAACCATCGTGTCGGCGGGGCCGAGCCGGAACGTCCCGGCGTCGCGGTCCAGGATCGCGCCGAACACGCTCGGCCCGTCGTAGCGTGGCAGGCACATCCACTCGATCGCCCCACTGGGAGCGACGAGCGCGCAGGTCTCGCAGTCCGACAGAAAGCCGTAGTCGGCGATCGGCGGGAAGGGCGAGACGAGCGGTGGATCCGGGTTCTCGAGCGACATTGGAGCGGGATCCTCTCAAACTGCGCTCCGGCGCGGGTCACGCGCAATCCGCGTCCCGCCCTTTCGTGGCAAGCGGACGCACGGGCCTGGCGCCGCGCCGTTCTCATCGCGCCCGCCGGCTGGCACCGCGCCGCTCTCGCGCGGTCTCGCCGCACACGCGCTCGCGCCCGCCGGCCGGCACCTCGCCGCGCTCGCTCGGTCTCCCCACCCGCGAGTACACCCGCCCGCCGGCTGTCGGCCCTACCGGGTCGCGATCAGCACGGCGCGGATCGCCTCGGTGTCCTCGCTGAGCTCGCCGCCGCGGGTCTCGACCTCGAGGTCGGCGATCGCCGCCACCGCGCGGCGCAGCGACTCGGCGTCGCGCTTCTCGATCGCCGCGAGCGTCTTGTCCGCGGCCCAGGGCGCGCCGCGCAGCAGCTTCTTGGCCTGCGCGCGCGATTGCCCGGCGGCGAGCGCGTCGGCGACCATCGCCGCCTCCCGCAGCTTGCCGGCCATCCGGTAGGTGAGGCCGGTGATGCGCTCGCCCTGCTGGCGCAGCTCGAGCAGCGTCGCGACCGCGGTCTTGCGGTCGCCGTCGACGAGCGCGTCGGCCAGCGTCCAGACCTTGCGCTCCGCCGACGTGGCGCAGGACTCCTCGACCTCTTCCGCGCCGATCGTCGCGCCCTTGCCGTGCTCGAGCGCGAGCTTCTCCAGCTCGCGCACGAGGCGCTGCTGGCGGTCGCCGACCTGGGCGATCAGCGCGCGGGCCGCGTTGCGGTCGAGTTTGACGCCGGCCTCCTTGGCCTGCTCGATCACCCAGCTCGGCAGGTCCTTGGGCTTGACGTTCATCTCGGCCGCGATCTTGCCGCCCGCCTTCTTGACCGCGTCGTGGAGCTTCGGCGGCGCCTTGTAGCGCCCCTCCTCGCGGGCGAAGAAGGCGACCGTGAGCGTCTCGGGATCGGCGCTTGCGAGCGCTGACGCGACCGGCGCGACGTCCGAGTCCTTCCAGCGCTCGACGCCGTCGGCGATCACGAACCGCCGCCCCATCGCGAAGGTCATCGCGCTCAGCGCGCCGGCGACCGCCTCCGGCGTGCACTGGTCGGCCTCGTAGACCTCGACCCCCGCCGTTCCCGCCGCCGATTCGGCCAGCTGGCGCAGGCTGGCGCGCCGCTCGGCGATCCGGCCGTGGTCGTCTCCGTGGATCAGATAGGCGGGATGGAAAGGCACCCGATTGACCCTAGCGGGACGACCAGCGGTACCGGTGCTCCGGACGGCCGCTGCCGCCGTAGCGCAGCTCCAGCTCGGCCTGATCGGCCGAGACCAGGTGCTCGAGATAGCGGCGGGCGGTGACGCGACTGAGACCCGCGATCTCGGCCGTCTCGACCGCGCCGAGCGGCGTGTCGGCCGCTTTGAGCGTGCGGGCCACGAGCTCCAGCGTCTCCTTGCTCAGGCCCTTGGGGAGCGGCAGCGCGCCGGGGGTGCGCAGCTCGCCGAGTATCGCGTCGATCTCCTCCTGCTCGGCCTCGCCGCCCTTGTCCGTGCGCAGCTTATAGGCGGCGTAGCGCTCGAGCTTGTCGCGGAAGGTCGCGAACGCGAAGGGCTTGACGAGGTACTGCGCTACGCCCAGCCCGACCGCACCCTTGACCGTGTCGACGTCGCGCGCCGCGGTGACCGCGATCACGTCCACGAGGTTCCCCGCGGCCCGCAGCCGGCGACAGACCTCGAGACCCCCGAGGTCGGGCAGGTAGATGTCGAGCAGTACGAGGTCGGGCTGGTCCTCGAGCACCCGCCTGAGCGCCTCGGTCCCGCGGTTGGCGACGCCCGCGACCGTGAAGCCCTCGATGCGCTCCACGTAGCTCCTGTGGATCTCGGCGACGCGAACGTCGTCGTCGACGATGAGCGTGCGGACGGTCATCGCGTGAGCGCCGGCAGCTGCGCGTGCGGGAGCCGGACGGTGAACACCGCGCCGTCCTCCGTTCGAGCCTCCACCGTGCCGCCGAGCTTCGTCGCCGCCCGTTTGACGAGCGCGAGGCCGAGGCCGCGCCCGACCGGGCCGGCGGGCTTGGTCGTCACGCCCGGCTCGAAGATGTCGGTGTCCGGCGGGAGGCCGGGGCCGTCGTCGCGCACCTCGATCGTCGCGTGGTCGCCGTCGTCGGCGAGCGTGACGGTCACCGTTCCCTCGCGGTCAGGTCCGAGCGCTTCGAGCGCGTTGTCGACGAGGTTGCCGACGATCGTCGCGAGCTCGGTGGGTGGGAAGCCGGAACAGAGGCGGGCGCCGGGTCGCACGCGCAGCGTGACGCCGCGCTCCCGCGCCGTGGCCGTCTTGCCGAGCAGCAGGGCCACGAGCACGGGTTCCTCGATGCCTTCGCCGAGATGCCCGAGCAGGTCCTGGGCGGACGCGGCCTCCGAACCGGCGAGCTCGATCGCCTCCTCGGTGCGGCCGAGCTCGACGAGGCCAGCGATCACGTGCAGGCGATTCGCGGCCTCGTGGGTCTGGGCGCGCAGCGCGTCGGCGAGCGCCGTCACCGCGCCCAGTTCGCGCGCGAGCGTCTCCACCTCGGTCCGGTCGCGCAGGGTGACGACGGTGCCGACGCGGCGGCCGTCGCGCTCGACGGCACGGCTGGACGCCAGCAGGACGCGATCGCCCGCGATCAGCGGGGCGTCGTCCTTGAGCTCGCCGGGCTCGAGCGTCGCGAGGTCAGGGCCGAGCAACCGCTGGGCGTGGTCGTTGACGAGCGCCGGGCGGCCGCTCTCGTCGAACACGACGACGCCCTCGCGCAGGGCGTGCAGGGTCGCGTCGTGGTGGGCGTAGAGGGTCGTGATCTCCTGCGGCTCGAGGCCCAGCGTCTGCCGCTTCACGCGGCGGGCGAGCAGGAGGCTGAGCAGGGATCCGATCAGCAGGATCACCGCGGCGAGGCTGAGCAGCCCGGGTAGCAGCGCGGCGACTTCCTCGCCGATCGCGTCGGTGAGGACGCCGACGGCGACCAACGCAACGACCCGCCCGCCGTCGCGGACCGGCACCACCGCTCGCACCGACTGGCCGAGCGTGCCCTTCGTCGTCTCGGTGATCGTGCGGCCTTGCGCGGCGGGCGCGTAGGTGCCGACGAAGTGCTGCCCGATCAGACGCGGGTTCGGGTGGGTGTAGCGGACGCCGTCCGGGCGCATGATCGTGATGAAGTCGACGCGGGCGACCTTGCGCACCCGCTCGGTGAGCGGCTGCAGCGTGCGCGACGGGTCGTCGCTCTTGAGCGCGGGTGGGAGGTCGGGGAGCGCCGCCACGGTGCGCGCGATCGTCAGCGAGCGGTCGCGGGCCGCGGTCTCCGTGCGTTCGCGGGCCACGAGCACGGTGATCAGCGCGCCCGCCGCGACGGTCACGGCGACCACCGTGAGCTGAAGGAGCAGCAGGCGCCCGGCAAGGCTTTTCACCCGCATCGGTCGCATGTTCTCACGCGACCACAACGACGCCTTCGACCAATATGACCACAACCGCGACACGGCCCGGCGCCGCTCGTAGTTTCGCCCTCCTCGCGGCAAGAGGGTCGCGGGGTGGAGAGAGACGAGAGGAGAGGCCCTTCCCATGAAGCGGCAGCTGTGGTTCTGGGTGCTCGTGGCGATCGCCGCCGGCATCGCCTTCGGTCTGGTGGCGCCAGGCCCCGCGACCGACGCGAAGTGGCTGGCGGACGCGTTCCTGCAGCTCATCAAGACCGTCACGGCACCGGTGATCTTCGTCACCGTCGTGATCGGCATCGCCTCGCTGGGCGACATGGCCCGCGCGGGTGGGCTCGCGCTGCGCGCGCTCGGCTACTTCCTGGTGGCGACGGTCTGCGCGTTGGCGCTCGGCCTCGTCGCCGGCAACCTGATCCAGCCCGGCTCCGGCTTCTCGGGCGCGGCCAGCGCGTCCGGTACCGAGTCGGCGAAGGAGAAGATCGCCGAAGCCGCAGGCTCCGGCACCGGGTTCACCGGCTTCATCACCGACGACCTGCTGCCGACGTCGTTCGTGCAGCCGTTCGTCGAGAACGAGATCCTGCGCGTGCTGATCATCGCGATCCTGGTCGCGGCGGGCGTCTCCGTGCTGGCGCGCCGTCAGCGCGAGCAGGTGCTCGCGGTGTTCGATGTCGTCTCGAAGATCCTGTTCGCGATCATCCGCATGATCATGTGGGCGGCGCCGCTGGGCGCGTTCGGCGGCATGGCGTACACCGTCGCCCAGTTCGGCGGCGGCGCGCTCTCGAACCTCGCGCTGCTGATGGCGACGTTCTGGGGCACGTGCGCGATCTTCGTCTTCGGCGTGCTCGGCCTGGTCGCCCGCTGGAGCGGCTTCAGCATCTTCAAGTTCGTGCGGCTGCTCAAGGACGAGCTGCTGATCATCGTCGGCACGTCCTCGTCGGAGACCGTCTTGCCCCGGCTGCTGTCCAAGCTGCAGAAGGCGGGCGCCTCGAAGCAGACGGTCGGCGTCGTGCTGCCGACGGGCTACTCGTTCAATCTGGACGGCACGTGCATCTACCTGACGCTCGGGGCGCTGTTCATCACGCAGGCGGCCGGGCAGTCGATGAGCATCGGCGAGCAGATCGCGCTCTGTGCCCTGATGGTGCTGACGTCCAAGGGCGCCGCCGGCATCACGGGCGCCGGCCTGGTCACGCTGACCGCCTCATTGCAGGCGTTCGGCGGCACGTTCTTCTCACCCGAGTCGATCGCGGTCGGCATCGCGCTGGTCGTCGGCATCGACCGGATCATGAGTGAAGGCCGCGCGCTGACGAACTGCATCGGCAACGGCGTGGCCACGATGGTGATCGCCAAGTGGCAGGGCGAGCGCGACGAGGCACGCTTCCAAGCGGTGCTCGACGACCCGTCGCTCGCCGACCCCGACGTCCTCGACGACGACGATCTCGAGCCCGACGCGCCGGCCGCGGACGGCGGGCGCTTCGAGCGGCCCGAGAGCGCGACGGTTCCGGCGCTGGCCTGAAACGCCGGAGGGGCGCCGTGTGGCGCCCCTCCGAAGGTTCCGTCGTCGCCCCACCCCGCGAGGGCGCGCCCATCAGGCGCGTCCTCGCGCAGGCGCCGCGGCTACGGCGCCGTCGTCGACAGCGTGAACGTCAGCGTCTTCGAGTAGCTGCCGGTGCGCAGCCCCTCGGTGGCGCCGATGTGCTGCTTGAAGCCCAGCGCGACGTTCGTGCCGCTGATCGGGATGTTCCAGGTCATCAGCGTCAGCGGGCCGTTGTCGGTCCGCAGCGGAGCGAACGCGCCGTTGTTCGCGTTGACCTGCACCGGGTCGTTGAGGGCGAACGTGCCGTTCACCAGCCGACCGGTCGCGGTCGCGCTCGAGTCCAACACGCTCAGGGCCGCATCCGCACCAGTCGAGGTCGCGGTCGCGACCGTCGAGGCGGTGTAGTCGGCCCCGACCGCCGGGACGAAGTTCCCGAAGGCGGCGGGCACACCGAGCGTCAGCGCCAGCGTGCTCGGCACATTGCCCGAGACCGGGCTGGTCGTGCTCGTACTCGCGCCCTGGGCCAGCGTGAACGTGGCCAGCGGCGGGTCGTGGTCGGAGAGGCCGGTGCCGTCGGTCGGCACCCGCTCGTACACGTCGTTGTCGAGATGGATGTACCGCACGTCGGCCAGGCGCGACTTCATGCCCGCCGTGACGAGCATGTGGTCCAGCGTCTGCAGGTGACCGTTGAACTTGTACGAGTAGGCCTGGCCTGCGGGGACGTCGTTCCACAGGTTGGCCAGGATGCCGCTCCCGGTGAGGGTCGACAGCGGCGTGGAGAACTCGAAGTCGTTGAGATCGCCCGCCACCAGCACGTTCTTGCCGTCCTGCTGCAGGGCCGCCGCGGCGTCGCGCACGTACGCGGCCTCGTCGATCCGGCATTGCGTCTGGTGCGACTGGGACGCGAAGTGGTTGCTCAGCGCCGTGAAGGACAGGTCGCCCTTCTTGAGGTCGAGCGCGTACGGCGCCCGGTCGAACAGCTTGCCCGGGTAGAGGTCGCACACGCTCGCGCTCGCCCACGGCCCGTTGACGGTGTTGCCGAGCAGGCGGCCGTTGGTGGCCGTCGTGCCGTCCTTGACCAGGAAGCCGGTCGCGATCCCGCGGCCGTCGTTGTTGGTCGTGATGTACCCGGTGTAGTTGCCGAGCGCCTGCGCCAGGCCCGTGAGGGCGTTGGCGCCGTCGGCGAACACCGCGACCTCCTGCATCGCGACGACGTCAGGCGCGCCGAGGCGGTCCTTGATCGCGTGCACGATGGCGTCCACCCGCGCGTTGTACTCGGGCTGCGTGATCACGTGGCCGTCGTTCTCCTTCCCGACCGGGAAGAAGTTCTCGACGTTGAAGCTCGCCACACGGAGGGTGTTGGCGGGCTGCGCGGGCGCCGTCGGCGGCGCGGCCGCGTTGATCGGCCCGCGCTCGATCGTCGGCGTCGGGCCGCCGAGCTGCGGCATGATCTCGTAGTAGCTGAACGTGTAGCTCAGCGGACCCACGACGTTGCGGGCGATGTCGAACAGGTCGAGGTTGACCTGCGTCGTGCTCTTCCACGGCAGGCGCGGATCGGCCGGGTTGCCCGCGCCGCCGTCGGGCGCGATGCCGATCTCCGCCGGCTTGTCGTACCAGGGCGTCTCGTCCGCGGCCACGGTGTTCTTGCGGAACAGGCGCTGGGCCGTCGTGCCCGGCTCGAGGAAGACGTCATTGAACTTGGTGGTGCCGCCGCCGGTCGCGATGCCCTCCGGCAGCTGGACCCGCATGCCCTGCAGCGAGCGGTAGTACGCGCGGCTGAGGCCCTGCGCCTCGGACTTGGTCCGGTCGAGAGTGACGGGCGCGGGCAGCGCGTTGCCGGTCGAGTTGATCGTGGCGACGCTGGTGAGATCGACCTCCTGCGCCGCGGGGCTGCTCGTGTTGCCCACGCCGGCCGGGACGATGCCGACCTGACCGAACTTGGTCTCGACGCGGCCCGTGATCGTGATGTCGGACCCGATCACGCCCGCCGGGTTGGCCGCGTTGCGGCGGATGCCCGAGACGAAGAGCGCGTCGGACGTCGTGGCGTTCGGGTCGATCGTCGGCTCCTGGATCCAGATCCCCGAGTCGGCCTTGTAGATCGCGTCGTACGTCGACCCGTAGAGGTCGTCGATGCCCGTCACGACGCCGCGGATCTTCACCGTGGTGCCGTTGCAGGCGGCGTTGTCGCCGAGTGTCTGGATGCTGGTGATCGGCACGATGCCGTCAGGGCCGGCGGCGCAGGGCGCCGGGCCGACCGTGCCCGAGCACGTCGTGCCGCACTTGGTCGGGGTCGGCGTCAGCGGGCCGTTGAAGTCGGCGACGTTGTCGTCGGTGTCCTGCGTCCCGTTGTTCTTGCGCGCGAACCCACCCGCGCCGGACGACGGCTGGGCGAGCCCGGCACCCTCGCGGTACGCGGCGGGCGCGGTCGGAGACCCGAACGCGTCGACCACCGTCGCGCCGTTGCGAATCTGGATGCCGCCGGTGTTCGTGATGCCCGTCCCGTAAAGCACGTCGCCGGCCGCGGTGAAGGAGCCGGCGGAGTTGGCGAACACGAACGTCTGGCCGGCGGGCAGCGTGGTGCTCGCCGGGACGGTCGCGCGGGCGCTGGCGGTGCCGGCGCTGTTGGACCCCCAGAGCGTCCAGCCGCTGATGTCGACCGCTGCGGCGGAGACGTTGCGAATCTCCACCACCTCGTCATTGCCGCCAGCGGGGCCGCCGAACGCGGACTGCGAGATGACGACGTTGCTCGCCGCTTGAGCGGCCGGTACACCCAGCGCTCCGACGGCCAAGAGAGCGACGGCCGTTGCTAGGTGGATACGCAATTTCACGGTTCAGGAGTCCTTTCCGCGAGGAAATCCGAGAGAGACGGCGGCAAACGTATCGCCGCTGCGGGCGCGTGCGTGACGGTTCGGTTATCGAGGTGTGAAACCGGACGCGCGTCTCGCTTCGGCGGCTGAAACGTGCCCCGGAGCGGCAGGTTCGCGCCGGTGTCCGTGCTCGGACTCATCGCTGGACCCACATCCGGTCGCCTGCCACCCGGAGCCGAATCGTTCCCTCTTCGTCGGTGCGCACGACGGTCGGCACCGCGTGTGCGAGCGCCATCAAGGTGGTCTTCGTCGGATGGCCATAGGTGTTGTGCCGGCCGACTTCGATCGCCGCCAGCCGCGGCCTCAAGCGCTTCAGCAGCGCAGGGAGGCCGGGATCGGCGCTGCCGTGATGAGCGACCTTGAGAACGTCGACGGGCGCCAGCTCGAGCGGGAGCGTGACGTTGCTCTCGGCGTCGGCCGTCAGCAGCATCGAGAACGCGCCGACGTCCAGCCGGGAGACGATCGCGTGGTCGTTGGGATTGCCCTCGTGCCGGTCGTCGGGCGGAGGCCACAGCACGCTGAAGTGCAGCCCACCGACGTCGATCGCCTGGCCGGTCGCCGGCGTCAGCGAGCGTCCGCGATGCGCCGCGAGCGCTACCGGAAGGGCCCGCTGAACCGCCGTTTTCCAGCCCGCGCCGCCGTCGACAACCAAGCGCGGGCTGTACCTGGCGATGACCGCCGGCGCCGCGCCCTCGTGGTCGGCCTCGGCGTGCGTGAGAAACAGCGCGTCCAGCCGCTTGATCCGCGCCTCGGCGAGCCGCTTGAGGATCGGGCCGTCGGGCGGGCCCGTGTCAACCAGCACTGCCGTGGTGCCGAACTGGACGAGCGTCGCGTCGCCCTGGCCGACGTCCAGGAACGAGACGACGAGCTCGCCCGGCTTCAGCGGCGCGGCCGAGGCCCCGCGAAGGGGGAGCGCGACGATCAGGACTGTCGTCGCGGTCGCGGCGCCGGCGACGGCCAACCAGGTCCGCCGTCTTCGCCCGAGCGCGGTGCCGTGGCCCAGGCCTTGCCAGCGGGTTGCGGCGCGACGTCCTTCCCGCCAAGCGACGGCTGCAGCGACCAGCGCTGCCGCCCACGCCGCGAAGATCACGCCGGGAGGCGCGTGGAGCTCGACCGACGAGAACGGCGCGGCCGCGCACACGTGGGCGACCGCTTGGATGTAGACCAGCAACGGAGCGGTCAATGCCGAGAACGGCAGAGCGAGCGGTGCGGCAAGCTGGCCGGCCACGCCGGCGAGAACCCCGAGCCACATGACGGGAGCGATGGCCGGGGCCGCAAGCAGGTTGGCGGGCAGCGCCGCGATCGAGAGCTGCCCGAAGTGCAGCGCCATCAGCGGCGCGGTGCCGATGGTCGCGGCGAGGGTGATCGCCAGCGCGTCCGCGATGGGCTCCGGCATGCGTCGCGCGAGCGCCGCCTGCAGCGGCTTCGCGCCCACCAGCAGCGCGATCACCGCGGCGAACGACAGCTGCCAGCCGGGCTCCCCCACCGCTCGCGGATTGAGCATGAGCGTTGCGGCAGCCGCGAGGAGGAGGGCGTACCAACGCCGCGCCGGGCGCCCTGCGAGAGCGGCGATCAGGCCGGCGACGCCCATGATCCCCGCGCGCTGGATCGACGGCCCGCCGCCGGCCAACGGCACATACAGGACGACGATCGCCGAAGCGAGCACGAGCCGTGCGCGGAGCGGGACACCGAGCAGTGCGCAAGCGCCCAGGACCAACACGATCAGCAGCACGACGTTCTGGCCGCTGACGGCGAGAATGTGCGCAAGACCCGACTTCTGGAAGTCGTCCCGCACACCATCGGTGAGGCGTTCGTCCTCGCCGAGCACCATCCCCCGCAGCAGCGCCGCCTCAGACGGCTTCAGCCCCTGCGCAAGCCCGTCCTCGGCGTGCCGGCGCACTCCGTCAAGCAGCCCGGCGACGCCGCTCCTGCGCGCACCGGTGGCGAGCACCCGCTGGGCGGCGATCGCGGCGTGGGCGTTGCGTCGTCGCTGGTAGGCATCGGCGAACCCCAGCCGCGCCACCGTCCCGGAGATCGAGACGATGTCCCCCACCTCGGGCCACACGGCGCTGGCCCCGGCCTCGGCCCCGTCCCAAACGCCAGGGCCCGCTCCGCCTCCGGTGCGATACACGCCCTTGCGCATGCGCAGGACGGCCTGTTCCCCGGCCCCGACGCCGTCCATGAGCCGGACGCGCGCGACCGCCGGCCCGACGGCGCGCTCATGTACCGGTTCGAGCACAGTCGCTCGCGAGTGGACCTCCTGGCCGTACGAGACGGTGAGAACGCCCGTGTCGAGGCCGCGCAGGCGGGCGTCGGCAAACATCGACCCGCCGACGAGCGCGGCGACCGCGAGAACGGCGACGAACGGACGACCGGCGAGAGCAACGGCACCGACGGCCAGGCCCAGGACCACGACGTGTGGTGCCGCGACCGCGAGCAGCCCCGCGACCAGGGCGGCCAGAACGACATGACGCGGATGCGCGCGCGTGCCGGCGATCGCTCGCCGCACTTGGCCGCGCACGTCAGACCCGCACGCTCTCGCGGAAGGCGGCCAGGCGTTTCTCGCCGATGCCCGGGATCTGATCCAGCTCGTCGACCGAGCCGAAGCCACCGTGCTCGATGCGGAAGTCGATGATCTTCTGCGCCGTGGTCGGCCCGACGCCGTCGAGCGTGTCGAGCTGCTCGAGGGTCGCAGTGTTCAGATTCAGCGGCTGGCTCGGGGTGGTGGGACTCGGCGCGCTCGACGTCGATCTCGACGCCTTGACCGGGACGAGGACCTGGCGCCCGTCCTCGAGCTTGGCCGCGCGGTTGATCTGGCTCAGGTCCGCCCTGCGGGTGGGCCCGCCGGCGCGCTTGAGGGCGTCCTCGATGCGCTGGCTCGACGTCAGCCGATAGACGCCCGGGTGCTTGACCGCGCCCGCGACGTCGACGGTCACGCGCGCGTCGTCGGCGCCGTCGCTCTTGACGTCTATCGACGCCGCGACCGGAGGCGGAGTGGGGTCGCTCGCGAATCGCGAGCGGGCCAGATACAGCGCCGAGAGGAGGACGATGAGGACGGCGGCCGCCGCCCAGGCGGCCAGTCGACGGGGGTCGCGATCGAGCATGTCGATGACCCTAGGCAGGACCGAGTCACATTTCTGTACCGATCTGTGTCAACTCTGCAACAGAAGTGCAACAAATCTGCGCACTCAGCCGCGATGCGTTCCAGCCGGGGCATGATCCCGGCTGTGACCGCTCCCTCAGCGCACGACGAAGTTGACCAGCTTGGATGGCACCACGACGACCTTCACGATCTGCTTCCCGTCGATGTGCGCGACGACGTTGGGGCGCAGGCGCGCCATCGCCTCGAGCTCCTCACGCGTCGAGGCCGCCGCCGCCTGCACGCGATCGCGAACCTTGCCGTTGACCTGCACGACGATCTCGACCACGTCGCGCTCGAGGAGACTCAGGTCGGCGTCCGGCCAGTGGGTCTCCCAGACGCGGTCGCCGGTCAGTGCCTCATAGACCTCGGCGGCCGTGTGCGGGGCGAACGGGAAGATCAGGGACGCGGCCGTCGCCGTGGCGAAGTGCAACGTCGCGGCGTTGACCGTGTCGCGGCGACGGTAGGCCTCGTTGACCAGCTCCATCACCGCGGCGATCGCCGTGTTGAACGCGAAGCGGCCGGCCATGTCGTTGGTGACCTTGTCGATCGCCCAGTGCGCCTTGCGCATCAGCTCCAGGTCGTCGCCCTCGGGCGGCTCCAGTGGGCCCAGCAGCGGTTGCCGGCCATTCTGCTCGGCCACGTCGGTACCGAGGCGCCACAGGCGCGCCAGGAAGCGGTGCACGCCCTCGACGCCCTCGTCGCTCCAGTCGGCGTCCTGATCGGGCGGGCCGATGAACAGCACGTAGGAGCGGGCGGTGTCGGCGCCGTAGCGCTCGACGTAGCCGATCGGGCTGATGACGTTGCCCTTGTTCTTGGACATCTTCGCGCCGTCGCGCGTGATCATGCCCTGGGTGAAGAGCGCCTTGAAGGGCTCCTGCGCCTCCATGAGGTCGAGGTCCGCGAGCGCCTTCACGAAGAAGCGCGCGTACATCAGGTGCAGGATCGCGTGCTCGACGCCGCCGATGTACTGGTCGACCGGCATCCAGCTGTCGAGGATCTTCGCGTCCCACGCCGCGTCGTCGTTACCGGCGTCCGTGTAGCGCAGGTAGTACCAGGAGGAGTCGACGAACGTGTCCATCGTGTCCGTCTCGCGCCGGGCCGGGCCGCCGCAGATCGGGCACGTGGTATTGACCCAGTCCTCGGCCGACGCCAGCGGCGAGCGGCCCTGCGGCGCGAAGTCCTCGATGTCGGGCAGCTCCACCGGCAGGTCGGCCTCGGGCACCGGGACGATCCCGTGCTCGTCGCAGTAGACGATCGGGATCGGCGCGCCCCAGTAGCGCTGGCGGGACAGCAGCCAGTCACGCAGGCGGTAGTTGATCGAGCGGTGGCCCTTGCCCTCGCGGTCGAGCCAGTCGACGATCTGCTCCAGCGCGTCGCGGTTGTTGAGGCCGTCGAACTCGGGCGAGGAGTTGACCAGCGGTCCGTCGCCCGGGTAGGGCAGTTCCTCGCCGCCGCCGACGACCCGGCGGATCTCCAGGCCGAACTGGGTGGCGAAGTCGAAGTCGCGCTCGTCGTGGCCGGGGACCGCCATGATCGCCCCGGTGCCGTACTCCATCAGCACGTAGTCGGCGACGTACATCGGGATCGCCTCGCCGTTGACCGGGTTGATCACCGTGCGGCCCAGCGGAACGCCGGTCTTGGTGCGCTCGGTGTCCGCGCGGTCCTCGCGGTTCTCGTTGAGCACGCCGTTGACGTAGTCGCGAACCGCCTGCTCGTGCTCGGTCCCGGCGGCCAGGCGCAGCACGTCGGGGTGCTCGGGCGCCATCACGAAGAACGTCGCGCCGAACAGCGTGTCCGGCCGGGTGGTGAAGACGGAGTAGTCGACGCCGGTCTCGGGGGAGGAGAACGTGACCTCGGCGCCCTCGGAGCGGCCGATCCAGTTGCGCTGCATCGTTACCACGTGCTGGGGCCAGTCGATCGTCGCCAGGTCGTCGAGCAGGCGGTCGGCGTAGTCGGTGATGCGGAAGAACCACTGCTCCAACTGGCGCAGCTCGACGGCGGTGCCGCAGCGCTCGCAGTGGCCGTCGATGACCTGCTCGTTGGCCAGCACGGTGGCGTCCTTGGGACACCAGTTGACCGCGGCCTCCTTGCGATACGCCAGGCCGCGCTCGAACAGCTTCAGGAAGATCCACTGCGTCCAGCGGTAGTAGCGGGGTTCGTGCGTGCCGAACTCGCGCGACCAGTCGATCGAGATGCCCCACGAGCGGAACTGCCGCTGGAACGAGGCGATCGAGTCCTCGGTGGCCTTGCGCGGGTGGACGCCGGTCTTGATCGCGTTGTTCTCGGCGGGCAGGCCGAACGCGTCGTAGCCCATCGGGTGCAGCACGCGCATGCCGTTGCGCCGGCGGAAGTGCGCGACCGCGTCACCGACCGAGTAGTTCTTCAGGTGCCCCATGTGAGGCTCGCCCGAGGGGTACGGAAGCATCTCGAGCACATACGAGCGGGGCGTTCCGTCGTCCTCGTTCGGAACTTCCCAGGTGCGCTCGCTCTCCCAGATCGCCTGCCATTTGCGTTCGATCTCGTGAGGCTCGTAACGATGCTCGGCCATTGGGCGCGGAGGTTAGCGCTCGCCGCGAACGATCCGTTGCAGGGCGCGGCTCGTTTGCAGGTCTCCGAGAAACGACGAACGGATCGCGATACTCTATGCGCACCGCTTGGGGCTATAGCTCAGCTGGGAGAGCGCGTGACTGGCAGTCACGAGGTCGACGGTTCGAGCCCGTCTAGCTCCACTAAGAGAAAGGGTCGCCCACCGGGCGGCCCTTTCTCGTTTCGGCGGGCGCCTTCGAAGGGTCGCGTTCGCGGCTGCTCGGGAGCGCGCGCGTGACCGGTGGGGTCGATGAGCGTCCTGTGCGGCAGCTTTTCGACCTCACCCGTCACGGCGCCGGTCGTCGTCGCGACGCGGGCGCGCGAAACGGGGCCGCCGGCGCGGCGCGAGAGGGGCACCTTCGTGCGGCGCGGCGATGATCGGCGCGGCCGACCGCGGCGCGGCGATGATCGGCGCGGCCGACTGCGGCGCGGCGATGATCGGCGCGGCCGACTGCGGCGCGGCGATGATCGGCGCGACAGACCGCGGGGCGGCGATGATCGGCGCGGCCGACTACGGCGCCGGCGAGGGCGGCGGCAAACCGCGCCGCGGCGCTGGGGGCGGGCGTGCGGCCCGCCGGGCCGCGCGGCCTACTCGGCGTCGTCGGTGATGATGCGCTTCGGGGCTTCGCCCCAGAGCTGCTCGAGGCGGTAGAACTCGCGCGCCTCGGGGGTGAAGATGTGGACGATCACGTCGAAGTAGTCCATGAGGATCCAGCGGGCCTCGCTCGCGCCCTCGACGCGACGGGGAAGGAGGCCGTGCTCCTTCTTCATGCCTTCGTGGATGCGGTCGTGGATCGCCTTGGCCTGGCGGTCGGTGCCGCCGGAGGCGATGACGAAGTAGTCGGTGTAGCCGAGGACGCCGCGGAGGTCGAGCTCGACGATCTCCTGGGCTTTGACGTCGGAGGCGTAGCCGGCGACGAGCTCCGCGAGCTTGGCGGGCTCGAGGGGCGCGGCCTGGTTGGCGGTGTTGGGGGCGCTCATCGGTACAGCCCTTCGGAGTCGATGTAGGCGGCCACGGCGTCCGGTACGAGGTAGCGGAGTGGTTGGCCGGCCGCCACGCGGCGGCGGATCAGTGAGGAGGAGATATCGAGTCGGGGCATGTCGAAGAAGCGGATTCGGTCAGCGCCAGCGAGCCCGGCGAGATGTTCGGTGATGTCGGTGCGGCCGACACCTTCACGCTCGGCGACGCCGAGGGTGGCGAGTGAGAGAACGGCTTCCGGCTCATACCAGGTCGGCAGGGCGTAGGCCATGTCGCCTCCCACGATGAACGTCAGGTCGTCGTCGGGATTGGACTCATTCAGCCTCTTGAGGGTATCGACCGTGAAGGATCGACCGGGCGTGCCGGCTTCCAGACGCGAAACGGCGAAGCGCGGGTCGTCCGCGACGGCGAGCTCGCAGAGGGCGACGCGGTGCGCGACGCCCGGGTCGCTCTCGACCTCCTTGTGCGGCGGTTGGAACACGGGCATGAAGACCACGCGATCCAGACCGAGCTGAGAGTGCGCCTCCTGGGCGCAGACGAGGTGGCCGAGGTGCGGAGGGTTGAAGGTGCCTCCCAGGAGGCCGACCCTCATCCGCGGATCTGACCGTCGCCGTCGACCAGGTAGCGCGTGGAGCAGAGCTCGCGCACGCCGATCGGGCCGCGCGCGTGCAGCTTCTGTGTGGAGTTGCCGATCTCCGCGCCCATGCCGAACTCGCCGCCGTCGGTGAACCGGGTCGAGGCGTTGACGTAGATGCAGGCCGAGTCGATGCCGAGCTGGAAGGCGCGAGCGGACGAGCGGTCGTTGGTGACGATCGCCTCCGAGTGGCCGGAGCCGTACTGGTTGACGTGGTCGATCGCCTCCTCGACGGAGTCGACCACCCGCACGGCGAGGATCAGGGCAAGGAACTCCTCGGCCCAGTCGGACTCCACGGCCTCTGTGACCGACGGGTCGACCGACCGCACCCGCCCGTCGCCGCGCAACTCGACGCCCCGCTCGCGCAGCGCGGCCAGGGCGGTCGGCAGGAACGCCAAGGCAACCGAGGAGTGCACGAGCAACGTTTCAGCGGCGTTGCACACGCCGGGCCGCTGCACCTTGGCGTTCAAAATGATCCGCGTCGCCATCTCCAGGTCGGCGGTCGCGTCGACGTAGACGTGGCAGTTGCCCGCCGCCGCATAGATGACCGGAACGCGCGCGACGGCGCTGATCGCCTTCTTGAGCCCCTCGCCACCACGCGGGATGATCAGGTCGACGATGCCTTCGAGCTGGGCCAGCTCGGTCAACTCCTCGCGGCCGCCGCCGGCCACCAAAGCCAGGGCGCCGTCGGGGAGCCCGGCGCCGATGGCCGCCTCCCCCGCGATCCGCGCCAAGACCTCGTTGGAGTGCGCGGCCGAGGAGGAGCCACGCAGGAGCACCGCGTTGCCCGACTTCAGGCACAGCGCCGCCGCGTCGATCGTCACGTTCGGGCGCGCCTCGTACACCACCGCGATCACGCCCAACGGGACTCGAACCTTGCGGAAATCGAGGCCGTTGGCCAGGCGGCCTCCGTCGACGACCTCGCCCACCGGGTCGGGCAGCGCGGCGATCGCCCGCGCGCCGTCGGCGATCCCGCGAACGCGCGCCTCATCCAGTGCCAACCGGTCCATCAACGCGGTCGAGAGACCCGCGGCGCGACCCGCTTCGAGATCGTGCGCGTTCGCGGCCAGGATCTCCGGCAGCCGCGCCTCCAAAGCGTCCGCGATGGCCAGCAGCGCTGCGTGCTTGGTCGCCGAATCCACCGCGGCCAGGCGCCGTGCGGCCGACTTCGCGGCAAGCGCGAGCGAGGTGACCGAGGACGGTTGAGCGATCGTGGCGGCCATGGGGGAAGTCTAGTGTCGCGATCCGAGTTCGCACGCGGATGACGACCCGCGGCGCCGCGGCCGGCGACGGCGAGTTTGGGTTGGTACAGGCCGTACTGGCGAGCTCGTCGCCGCGTCGAGGCGCCTGCGAGTTCCGAATCGGGACGCCAGAGAGGGACGAAAGTCAACTGGGCCGGGTGGAGAGGGGGCCGCTTCGTGGTGCCACCCGTCCCTGGCTGCCGTGACCCGCGAGGTGCGTGAGACGTGGGATGGTGAGCGAGCGTCGACTTTCGTGAGCAGAGCGCGAGAAACTCGACGCTCGCGTCGCGACAGCGAACCTGATCGAACACACGTCTGACTCGTAAACGGGCACGGTCGGTCACGGCGACCGGGAGACGGCGAGTGTGGGACACACTTTCAATGCCACGCACGGCAGGCAGCGACGAAGGGCGCGCCACTCCCCTCCCCCACCCGGCGCAGCTGACGTTCGTCCCTATTTCATAGGCTGTCCCGGGAGCATGACGACGATCCTTCGGGCCAGGGTGGCCCACACGCCGCGCGACCCGTTCGCCGGCTCCGGCGCCCTCGAGACGTTCGACGACGGCGCGATCGCGTTCGACGACGCGGGCGTGATCGTCGCCATCGGCCCATACGCGACCGTGGCCCAGCAGCACCCCGGCGCCAGGATCGAGGACCGGAGCGAGTGCATCGCGGTGCCGGGCCTCGTCGACACCCACGTGCACTTCCCGCAGATCGCGGTCATCGGCGCGATGGGCCTGCAATTGCTCGACTGGCTCGACCAGCGGACGCTGCCGGAGGAGGCCAAGATGGCCGACCCGCTCCACGCGCGCAAGACCGCGAAGCGCTTCGTCAACGCGCTCAAGGCCAACGGGACGACCTCCGCACTGGTCTTCGGCGCCCACTTCCCGCAAGCCCAGCAGGCGCTGTTCGAGGCCGCCGACGCCGCCGGGCTGCGGATCTCGAGCGGGCTGATCGTCTCCGACCGCAACCTGCGGCCGGACCTGCACACGACGCCGGACGCCGCGTACGAGGCCAGCCACGAGCTCAAAGCCCGCTGGCACGGCCACAACCGCCTGCGCTACGCGGTCACGCCCCGCTTCAGCGTCTCCTGCACCGAAGCGATGCTCGACGTCTGCCACACGCTCCTGCAAGAGACCCCCGACGCCCTCTTCACGAGCCACGTCAACGAATCGCCCGGCGAGATCGCGTTCGTCAAGGCGCTCTTCCCGGACGCCCGCGACTACGTCGACACCTACGAACGGGCGGGCCTGCTCGGCCGACGCTCGGTCCTCGCCCACAACGTCCACGTCTCCGACGAAGAGCTCAGGCAACTCAAACAGACCGACACCGCCATCGCCCACTGCCCGAGCTCGAATGCCTTCCTGGCGTCCGGGATCTTCCCGATGGTGCGGCATGTCGAGGCCGGCGTCCGGTTCGGGATGGGCACGGATGTCGGCGCGGGCACCGGCCTGAGCATGCTCAAGGAAGGCCTGGTCGCCTACCACGTCCAGATGATCCGCGAGGAGGGCCACCTGCTCGGCCCCGCCCATCTCCTCTACCTCGCCACCGCGGCCGGCGCGAACGCGATCGGCCTCCAGGACACCTGCGGGGATTTCACACCGGGCAAGCAGGCCGACATCGCGCTGATCAAGGCCCCGGAGGGATCGACGCTCGAGATGGTGCTCGAAACCGCGCCGGACTGGGAAGCCACGCTCGGGGCGCTCTTCACGCTCGCCCGCGAGGAATGTGTCATAGAGACCCGCGTCGGCGGCGAGATCGTGTTCGCGCGGGTCTAAACCAGGACGAAGTAGTCCCGGTGGACCGCTTCCTCGGTCGCGCGCGGCAGCACCTCGCGCACCTCGCCCGACTTCATCCCCATCACCCGCCGCAGCTCCGACGCGGAGTAGTTGGAGATGCCCTTGCCGACCGCGGAGCCGTCCACGCAGACGTCGACCGCGTCACCCGCCTCGAATGCGCCGTCCACGTCCACGATGCCCACCGGCAGCAGTGACGTCCCGCCGTCGCGCAGCGCCCGCGCCGCGCCCGCGTCGATCGCCACGACCCCCAAGGACGGCTTGGCGTAACGCAGCCAGAGCTTGAAGGACGGCTGGCGCACGGGGTGCGGCGCGAACCGCGTGCCCACGGTCTCCCCCGCCCACGCCCGCCCCAAAAGGCCCGGCTCGAACCCCGAGCCGATCACCGTCGGGATGCCCGCCGCGGTCGCCATCTCCGCCGCTGCCACCTTCGAGCGCATCCCGCCCGACCCCAGCGGCGACGTCGCCGAGCCGATCGAGAGCGCCTCGAGCTCGGACGGGTCGGCAACCGAAGACACCAGCTGCGCCGTCGGGTCCACCCGCGGATCGGCCGTCAAGAGCCCAGGCGTCGAGGTCAGCAACAGCAGCAACGATGCATCGACCAAGACCGCTACCTGCGCGGCCAGGAAATCGTTGTCGCCGAAGGAGATCTCGTCCGTGGTCGTCGTGTCGTTCTCGTTGATCACCGGGACGATCCGCCACTCGACGAGCTTGCGCAGCGTCCGGCGCGCGTTCAGATAGTGCGTCCGCGCGCTCATGTCGAAGAACGTCAGCAGCACCTGGGCGGACTGGATGCCGCGCTCGCGCAGGTTCTCGTCGTAGGTCCGGTAGAGCCGCCCCTGACCCACGGCCGACGCCGCCTGCAGCTCCTCGACCACCCGCGGGCGACCGTCCAGCCCCAGAAGATGGATGCCCCGGGCGATCGCCCCCGACGTGACGACCACCACGTCGATGCCGGAAGCGTGCAGCGCCGCGACTTCCTCGCAGATCCGCGCGACGACCGCGAGGCGCAACGCGCCCGTGTCCTCGGCGACGATCGACGAGCCGAGCTTTACGACGGCGACTGGCACACGACGAACCCTACGAGGGATCGAGCTCGACGACGACGCCGCCGATCTCGACCTCGTCACCGGGTTCGAAGCCGGCCCGCTCCAGCGCGCCGATCACGCCCATGCGCCGCAGCCGCGCCTCGACGAGCGCCGCCGCCTCCTCGTTCTCGAGGTCCCAGCGCATGATCAGGCGATCCACCGAGTCGCCCGTGACGATCCACCCGCCGTCCGGACCGCGGGTGATCTCGAAATCCTGCGACTTCGCCGGACGGAAGACCTGGAACTCGGCCACCTCGTCCTCGCCCGACCCCGCCGGCTCAGGGTCGGCCACCGGCACCCGCTCGAGCAACACGCCACGCAGTTCGTCGAGCCCCAGCCGCGTCGCGCTCGAAGTCACCAAAACGGGGAACGCGACCCGCGAACGCCACTCGACCGCGGCGGCCTCGGCCACCTCCGGCGTGACCAGATCGGCCTTCGACAGGGCCAGAATCCGCGGAAGTCCGGCCAAGCGCGGGTCATGCTCGGCCAGCTCGCGCTCGATCACCTCGAAGTTGCGCTCCGGATCGGACCCGTCCAGCGGCGCGAGGTCGAGCACGTGCACGAGCAGGCGGGTGCGCTCCACGTGCGCGAGGAAGTCGTGGCCGAGGCCGGCCCCGCCCGAGGCGCCCTCGATCAGGCCCGGGATGTCGGCAAGGATCAGCTGGCGGTCGTCGGCCTCGATCGTTCCCAGCACCGGCTGCAGGGTGGTGAACGGATAGGACGCGATCTTCGGCTGCGCGCGCGTCATCACCGACAGCAGCGACGACTTGCCCGCGTTGGGGAGCCCGACCAGGCCGACGTCGGCCAGGAGCTTGAGGTGCAGCTCGATGAAGCCCTCCTCGCCCGGGAGGCCGCGCTCAGCCAGCCGCGGCGCCTGCCGCGTCGCCGTCGCGAAGGTCTTGTTGCCGCGCCCACCGGACCCGCCCGTGGCGATCGTGGCCTCCTGGCCCGGCCGGACGAGGTCGTAGCGGCGGCCGTCCCAGCGCTCGATCGTGGTTCCCGGCGGGACCGGGATCACCAGGCGGTCGCCGTCGGCCCCGGACATCAGCTTGCCCATCCCGTGGCCGCCCCGCCCCGCCTTGAACTGGCCGCGGCGGCGGAAGGACTGCAGGTCGCGGAGGGAGTCGTCGCAGCGCAGCGTCACGTCTCCGCCGCGACCGCCGTCGCCACCGTCGGGGCCGCCCTTGGGCACCCGGGACTCGCGCCGGAAGGACATCGACCCATCGCCGCCCCTCCCGGCCTGGATCTCGATTCGTGCGCGATCGGCAAGCATTCGTGTGCGATAACGATAGGAGCCATGGATCGCGTCTTCCTGATCGCCGGCGCCTCGAGCGGAATCGGCGCCGCCACCGCCCGCCTCGCCGCCGAGGCCGGCTACCGCCTCGTGCTCGGCGCTCGCTCGGAGGACAAGCTCACCGAGCTGACCGACGAGCTCGGCGGCATCGCCGTCCGCTGCGACGTCACCCACTACCCCGACCTGGAGGCGATGGTCGAGCGCGCGCGGACCACCTTCGGCCGGATCGACGTCGTGTTCGCCAACGCCGGAGTCGGCCACCCGCGCGGCTTTGAGGCCGGTGACCCCGAAGCCGCCAAGGCGATGGTGCTGACCAACGTCTACGGCGTCTACGCGACGATCCGCGCGACGGCGGCCGCGCTGCGCGCCACGAAGGGTCACCTGGTGATCACGTCGAGCATCGCCGGCCGGAGAGCGCTGAAGGGCTCGCTGTACTCCGCGACCAAGTTCGCCGTGACCGGGATGGCCGAGGCCGCCCGCCAGGACTTCAACGGCACCGGCGTCCGGACGACGCTGATCTCCCCCGGAATGGTCGAGACCGACGGCTTCAGCCACGACCTCGAGGACACCTTGACGGCGCAGGACATCGCGCGCACCGTGATGTTCGCCGTCGCGCAGCCGCCCCACATGGACATCAACGAGATCCTGATCCGGCCGACGGCGCAGGATTCGTAAACAGATCATCCCTTTGGTGGATGGCACCGTGACGCTCACTCCATAGCGTCGCCCATGTGCTCGAGGACGTCTTCGCCGCCGCCCATGCCGCTTGTCTGGACGAAGCGATCGCCGCGGAGGCGACCCGCCGCGTCCTGGTCGCGCATCGCGACGGCGAGCGCGAGGACCTCAAGGCGCGCGGCGCCCTGCTCGCCGCCCACCGGGCACCCCACTACGCCACGATGGCCCCGCAGGACCGCGACGCGGTCGTGCTCGCCCGCGCGCTCGGCTGGAAGGCGGACCGGATCGCACGACAGCTGGGCACGACGCCCGCCGATGTCAGGGCGCGGATCGGCCGCGGGCTGCGAACGCTGCTGCCTCAGCCCGGTTGCGTAGGCGCAGCTTCTCCAGCACGTGACGCACGTGCGTCTTGACCGTCGCCTCGCTCACGACGAGCCGCTCGGCGATCTCGCGGTTGCGCAACCCGCGCCCGAGCAGCTCGAGCACCTCGCGCTCGCGCACCGACAGCTCGTCGACCGGTGCATCGGCGGACGCCATCACCACCGGCGGCCCCGACCCCGCGCCCAGCACCGCCGCGACGAGCTCTCCGGGCGGCATGTCCTTGAGCAGGTATCCCGCCGCACCCACGCGCAGGGCGCCGCGGACGTCCAAAGCGTCCTCGGAGACCGTGAGCATCAGCACCTCGACGCCGGGCACCCGCGCGCGGATCGCCGCGCACGCCTCGACCCCGCCGATGTCCGGCATCCCGACATCGAGCAACGCGACGTCGGGCACCAGGCGCGCCGCCAGCTCGACCGCCTCCCGCCCGCCGGAGGCGAGCCCGACCACGTCGATCCGCGGGTCCGCGGCCAGCAGGGCCGCCGTTCCCTCGCGCATCAACCGGTGATCGTCGGCGATGATCACGCGCACCGGCGTAGTATCGCGCCGTGATCGCCCCGGAGGTCCTGAGCGGGCTCGCCGCGGTCTCCCGCGTGTCGCGGGCGCTCGTCGGCACCGACGAGCTGCCGGTGCTGGCCGCGGCCGCGCTGGAGGAGATGCGCGAGGCGCTGCGCCTGCACAACGCCGCGCTCTACCTCCCCGACGCCGACGGCGCGCCGGTGCTGCGCCGCTACGTCGGCGAGGACGTCGCCGAGGAGCTCTCCTTCAGCGAGGAGGCGTGGCAGCTGGCGATCGCCTCCGGCGCGCCGATCGTCCTGCGCGAGGCCGCGTCGTGGCTGGTGGAGAACCCGTTCGCGCCGCCCGCGGCCAACTGGATGATCCTGCCGCTGGTCACGGGCGAGCGGGAGATGGTCGGCGCCGTGATCGCCAGCTCCGCCGAGACGATCCGGATCGACTCGCTCAGCGGGACGGTGCTCACCCTGCTCGGGCTGCAGCTCTCGGCCGGGATCACCACCGCCCGCCTGCGGCGTGAGCTGCTGGTCGCGGCGATGGAGCGCGAGCGTCGCCAGCTCGCCGCCGAGGTCCACGACGGCCTCGCGCAGTACCTGGCGGTCGCGCGCCGTGAGCTCGCGCTCGAAACGCCCGACAAGGAACGCCTGACCGAAGCCGTCGAAGCCGCCCACCGGCTCGTCCGCGCCCGCCTCAGCGACCTCTCCCGCGACGCCCCCGCCGACCTGCGCCAGGCGATCGAGGCCGCCGCCCGGCGCGCCCGCGCGACCGTCCACGTCAGCGGCCACGGCGAGGCCGGACCGGAGGCCGTGACGCTCGCCGCCCGCATCGTCTCGGAGGCCCTGGCGAACGCCGACGCGCACGCGCACGCCCACCGCGTCAAGATCGTCTACGCCGCCACCGACGAGCGGCTCGAGCTGACCGTCCAGGACGACGGCGAGGGCTTCGACCCCGCCAGCGCCCCAGGCGTCGAGGACGGCCACCTCGGCCTGACCGTGATGCGCGAGCGCGCCCGCGGGCACGGCGGCGCCTGCGACATCACCTCCACCCCCGGCCACGGAACACTCGTCACCCTATGGATTCCGCTCTAGAAAGCGCTTTTCCCGGCGCTGCCTGCCCGCATGTCGCGGTCCTGTTGCCGACGCCCGCGGAGGTCGCGCCGACGCTCGCGTCCTTCTACGCGCTCGGCGCCAAGCGCAACGGCTGGCTCTTTCACCGCTCGCTCGCGGGCCACGCCGACACCGACCGCGCCAGCCTGACCGCGGCGGGGCTGGATGTCGCACAACTCGAGGCCGACGGGCGGATGGTGTTCTCAGAGATCGAGCTGACCATCAGCGTCGAGGACTACGTGCACGCGTGGGAGCCGGAGTTCGAGGCGGCGCTGGCCCGTGGCTTCGACGCGGCCTGGTGGGCGCGGTTCCCGATCGGCCCCGATGCCGAGATCATCGAGCGCTCGGTCGACTACGACCGCGCCTGGGACGACCACTTCCACGATCGTCCCTGCGTCTCACTGTGCCTGTTCATCGTCGGCGACCTCGAGCGCGACCACCGCGCCGCGCAACTCGCCCTCACCCACGACACAGTGCTGTCAGGGTGAGGAACTCGTAGGCGATGTTGGCCGCCAGCAGCGCCGTCGTCTGCGCGTTGGTGTCGTAGGCGGGCGCGACCTCGACGAGGTCGTAGCCGGTGAACGCCATCCCGCGCAGCGCCCGCACGAAGCCGATCGCCTCGTGCGGCAGCAGCCCGCACACCTCGGGCGTGCCGGTCGCGGGCGCGAACGCGGGGTCGATGCAGTCGATGTCGAACGAGAGGAACGCGGGACCGTCGCCGACCCGCGCGGCGACCCGTGACGCGTACTCCGCCGGCGTCCACGTCCGCAGCTCGTCGCACGGCACGATCTCAAAGCCCCAGGACCGCGGCTCGTCCAGGTCCGTGGACGCGTACAGCGACCCGCGCATCCCCGCCAACAGCGACCTTGCCGGGTCGATCAGCCCCTCCTCGAGCGCCCGCTTGAACGGCGTCCCGTGGAAGTAGCGCTCGCCGTAGTACTGCTCCCAGGTGTCCGCGTGGGCGTCCAGCAAGACCACGGCGACGGGCCCGTGGACCGCCGCGTGGGCGCGCAGCTCGCCGAGCACGATCGAGTGGTCCCCGCCCAGCGTCAGCGGCACGGCGCCCGCCCGCAGCACCGGCTCCAGCTGCGCCGCGATCTGGTCCGCGGTCCGTGACGCGTTACCGGGCGTCGTCTCCAGGTCGCCGAGGTCGGCGATCGACAAGGACCCGAACACGTCGACGCCCTGCGCGGGGTTCCAGGGGCGCAGGAGCAGCGACGCGTCGCGGATGCCGGCGGGCCCGAAGCGCGCGCCCGGGCGCATCGACGTCGCGGTGTCGAAGGGGACGCCGACGACCGCGACGTCGGCGCCCTCCGCCGAGGTCACGTGCGGCGCCCGCGCGAACGTGCGGATGCCGGTGTAACGCGGGGCCGAGCCCGCGTCGGGGATCTTGAAGCTCAATTGACCTCATTTCTCGGGTCCGGCAGCCCGGGCGCGAGGATCCAGAGGATCCGCGCCGCCCCGGCGGCGCGCCACGTGTGCGGAACCGCGGCGCCGAACGTCAGTGCGTCACCCGGGCCGAGCGCGAACGTCTCGTCCTCGAGCACGACTTCGATGTCGCCCTCGAGCACGAAGCAGACCTCGCACTCGCTGGGCATGGTGTACAGCTCCTCCCCGCCGGAGCCGCCGGCGGTCACGACCGTCTCGAGGACGGTCACGTGGCGCTCCTGCTCGGGGGTGATCAGGGTGTCGCGGACCGCGCTGGCCTTCGGCAGCCCCTCGAGCGAGGGCCGGTCGGCGTGCCGGACGACCGTCGTGCGCGGCATCGCGAACAGGTCCGCCATCGGGAGGCCGATCGCGTCGCAGATCGACACGAGATTCGCCACCGACGGCGAGGACGCGTCCCGTTCCACCTTGGACAGGAAGCCCTTCGAGAGCCCCGTGCGGGTCTCGACGTCGGCGAGCGAGAGCCGGCCGGCCTCGCGCGCGTGCCGCAGTCGCGCGCCGATGCGCACCGTGCCGTTCACGACACCGCCACGAGCTCGCGCCGGCTGGAGACCTCGGCCTGCTTCTCGCGCTCGACGTCGAGCGAGCGGGAGAGGTACCAGTAGACGCCGCCGGAGACGATCAGGCCGACGATCCACGCGATGTCGACGCCGTCCAGCGCCTTGGCCATGAAGCCGGTGTACGACCAACCGCCAAGGTCCGGCAGGACCATGAACGGGATCTCGGCGAGGAAGCCGACGCCGTACGCGATCAGCCCGCGACGGCCCCACGCGCCGTAGATCCCGTCGACCCTGAACAGATCGGTGATCGCGTAGTGCCCGCGGCGGACGAAGAAGAAGTCGACGAGGTTCGTCGCGGTCCACGGCACCAGCAGGTAGAGCATCAGGGTCAGCGAGGTGAAGACGGTGCTGACGGCGCTCGCAGAGATCGACTTGGCGATCACGAACCAGAACACCGCCAGGCCGAGGATCGTGATCACCCGCAGGCGCCGCGTCGGGTTGATCGGGCGCACCGAGTCGACCGCGGTCAGCACCGTGAGCGCGCCGCCGTAGGCGTTCATGCCCATCGTCGCCGCCAGCGCCGCGGCGGAGAAGAACGCCGCCAGGTCCCCGAGGCCGTCGATGACGTTGTTGCCGGCCGTCATGAGGCCCACCAGGCCGTCGTCGGCGCCCAGCGAGACCGCCAGCCAGGCGCCCAGCGCGATCAGCCAGATGGCGGAGGCGCTCGCCCCGAAGAACACCGAGGCGATGATCGAGCGGTTGGTCGTGCTGCGCGGCAGGTAGCGCGAGTAGTCGCTCACATAGGGCGCGTAGGTGATGTTGTACGCGGCGGCCGCGGAGAACTGGGCCATGAAGGCGACCAGGACGAAGCTGCCGTGGTCGGGCTTCCCGCCCCCGCCCGCGCCGAAGAGGATCCCCAGGGTCACCACCGTCATCAGCGGGAACGAGATGTAGAGCAGGATCCGGAAGATCTTGTGGACCCAGTCGTGGCCGTAGATCGCCAGCAGCGCGGCGCCGGCGGTGCAGACGATCGCGACCAGGTTGGCGTTCCAGCCGAACGCGCCGTTGAGCCCCTCGCCGAGCAGCACCTGGTCGGCGACGTTGAACGCCAGGTACGTGAACGCGGTGGCGAAGAGCGGGACGATCACGCCGCGATAACCGAACTGCGCGCGCGACTGGATCATCTGCGGCAGGCCGAGCGTCGGGCCCTGCGCCGCGTGGAAGGCCATGAAGACCGTGCCGGTCAGGATGCCGAGGATGCCGGCGAGGATCGTCCAGCCCAGCGAGAGGCCGAGCGACGGCCCGACGAACCCGATCGGGATCGAGAAGTACTGGAAGTTGCCGAGGAACCAGAGTGGAGCCTGGTGCCAGATCCGTCCGTGGCGTTCGGTCTCAGGGACCCAGTCGATCGAGCGCGCCTCGATGGCCATGCGTGATCTCTCCTATGCACCGTGTGGGGTGCATAGGAGTACACGATCGTTTCCTCTACGTCAAATCAGGCCTTCGCGCGTTTCCGCTTCGGCATCAGGTCCGTGATCGTCCCTTCGGCCTGCTCGGCGGAGAACCCGACGGTTTCGGAGAGCGTCGGGTGCGGGTGGATCGTCAGCGCGATGTCCTCGGCGTCGAGGCCCGCCTCGATCGCCAGGACCGCCTCGGCGAGCAGTTCGCCCGCGTTGACGCCGACGATGCCGGCGCCGAGGATCCGGTTCGTCCCGGGCTCGAGGATCAGCTTCGTCAGGCCGTCGGAGCGGCCCATCGAAAGGGCGCGGCCGGACGCCGCCCACGGGAACCCGGCGACCTCGACCTCCTTGCCCTCGGCCTTGGCCTGGGTCTCGGTGAGCCCGGTCCACGCGACCTCGGGGTCGGTGTAGGCGACGCTCGGGATCGAGCGCACGTCCCACGAGACGTTCTCGCCCGAGATGACCTCGGCCGCCAGCGAGCCCTCGTGCGTGGCCTTGTGGGCGAGCATCGGCTCGCCACGGACGTCGCCGATCGAGTAGATGTGCGCGACGTTGGTCTTCATCTGCAGGTCGGATTCGATGAAGCCGCGGTCGGTGACGTTCACGCCGGCCTTCTCGGCGGCGATGACCTTGCCGTTCGGCTTGCGGCCGACGGCGACCAGGATCCGGTCGAAGACCTCGGTGTGCTCGCCGAATTTCACCTTCAGTCCCTCGTCGCTCGCCTCGACGGACTCGACGCCGGTCGCCAGGTGGATGGCTTCGTAGCGCCCCTTGACGCGCTTCTCGAGCACGCGGATCAGGTCCTTGTCGGCGCCCGGGATCAGCTGGTCGAGCAGCTCGACGACGGTGACCTTGGAGCCGAGCGCGTCGTAGACCGTCGCCATCTCGAGGCCGATGATGCCGCCGCCGATGACCAGCAGCCGCCCCGGGATGCCGTCGACCTCGAGCGCGCCTGTGGAATCGACGATCCGTGAATCCTCGGGGAGGAACGGCAGCGACGCCGCCTCCGAGCCCGACGCGATGATGCAATTCTCGAAGCCGACGACGGTGTCTCCGACCTGGATCGTGTTCGGGGACGTGAACTCGCCGGTCCCGCGCACAACCTGCACCTTGCGCTGCTTGGCGAGCTGCTCCAGGCCGCCGGTCAAGCGCCCGACGACCTTGTTCTTGAACGCGCGGACCTGATCGACGTCGATCTTCGGCGCCTCGAAGGTGATGCCGGCCTCGCCGAGCTCGGCGGCCTCGGTCATGACCTTCGCGACGTGCAGCAGCGCCTTGGACGGGATGCAGCCGACGTTCAGGCAGACGCCGCCGAGCTGCTCGCCGCGGTCGATCAGGGCGACGCTCAGCCCGAGATCGGCGGCGCGGAACGCGGCCGTGTAGCCGCCCGGGCCGCCGCCCAGCACCGCGACCTGGACCTTGACGTCGGCGTCCGGGATGTCGGCCGCGGGCGCCTCGGGCGCCTTCGGTTCCGCCGGCGCGTCGGCGGGCGGCTTGGCGCCGTCCTGCGTCGCGGCGCCCTCGAGCGTGAGGATCACGGAGCCCTCGGCGACCTTGTCGCCGACCGCGACGGTGATGTCGGTGATCTTGCCCGCCGACGGCGACGGCACTTCCATCGTCGCCTTGTCGGACTCGAGCACGACCAGCGGATCCTCGACCGCGACCTCGTCGCCCACGGCGACGAGGATCTCGATGACGGGTACCGCGTCGAAATCCCCGATGTCCGGGACCTTGACTTCCATTACAGGAGCACCCTTCGCAGGTCGGACAGCTGGTTGACCAGGTGCGCGACGAAGCGCGCGGCGAGCGCGCCGTCGATCACGCGATGGTCGTAGGACAGCGAGAGCGGGACCATCAGCCGCGGCACGAACTCGGAGCCGTTCCAGACGGGCTTCATCGCCGACCGCGTGACGCCGAGGATCGCGACCTCCGGAGCGTTGACGATCGGCGTGAAGCTCGTTCCGCCGATGCCGCCCAGCGAGGAGATCGTGAACGTCGCGCCCTGCATGTCGCCGCCGGCCAGCTTGCCGTCGCGCGCCTTCTTGGACAGCGTCGTCAGGTCGGTGGCGATCTCGAGGATGCCCTTCTTGTCCGCATCCTTGATCACCGGGACGACGAGGCCGTTCGGCGTGTCGGCGGCGAAGCCGATGTTGTAGTAGCGCTTGAGCACCAGGTCGTCGCCGTCGAGCGAGCTGTTGACCACCGGGAACGCCTTCAGCGACGCCACGACGGCCTTCGCCAGCAGCGCCACCATCGTCACCTTGGCCTCGGACTGCTCCGTGTTGGTGCGCTTGCGGAACGCCTCCAGCTCGGTGATGTCCGCCTCGTCGTTGTGGGTGACGTGCGGGATCATCACCCAGTTGCGGGCCAGGTTCGGGCCGCTGATCTTCTGGATGCGGGTGAGCGGCAGGCGCTCGATCTCGCCGTAGCGCTCGAAGTTGACCTTCGGCCACGGGGCGAGGTTCAGGCCGGCGACCTCGGTCGAGCCGCCGGACGGCGCCGCCGCGGCGGCGGCAGGCGGGGCGGCCTCCTTCGGCTGCGGCTTCTGCACGTCCTCCTTGGTGATCCGGCCCTTGCGGCCGGTCCCGCGGATGGTCGAGAGGTCGACGCCGAGCTCACGCGCCAGGCGGCGCACGCCGGGCGAGGCGTACGCGGGCTCGACCCCGGTGCCGGCCTGCGGCGAGGCGGGAACCGGCGGTGCGGGCGGGGCGACCTCGGGGGCGTCCTGCTCCTCCTCCTGGATCGCGACCTCGACGTCCCGGGACGCCTCGGCGTTCTGGTCCTCCACGACGACGCCCTCGGGCGCGGGCGCGGCGCCGTTGCCGTTGCGGATCTCGAGCTTGAGGATCGGCGAGCCCTCTTTGACGTTGTCGCCGACGGAGACGTCGATCGCGGCGACCTTGCCCGCCGACGGCGATGGAACCTCCATCGTCGCCTTGTCGGATTCCAGTACCACCAAGGGATCTTCGGCCGCGACGGTGTCCCCCACCGCCACGAGCACCTCGATCACCGGTACTGCGTCGAAGTCCCCGATGTCCGGGACCAGGACCTGCTCGGTGCCAGCCACCGTCGCCTCCCTCAGATCTTCCACGGCGCGGGCCGCTCGGGGTCGATGCCGTACTTGTCGATCGCCTGCTTCGGGGCCGAGGCGTCGACCTCGCCCGTCTTGGCCAGCTCGGTCAGCGCCGCGAGCGCGACGTGGTGGCGGTCCACCTCGAAGAACGAGCGCAGCGTCTTGCGGTAGTCGGAGCGGCCGTAGCCGTCCGTGCCGAGCACGCGGTAGGGCGCGTCGACCCACGGGCGGATCTGGTCCGCGTAGGACCGCATGTAGTCGGTCGCCGCGATGACGGGACCGGGGCGGCCGGCCAGCTGCGTCTCGATCCAGGTCGGCTTGGCTTCCTCGCCCGGGTGCAGCGTGTTCCAGCGGTCGGCCTCCATGCCCTCACGCCGCAGCTCGGTGAAGGACGGCACGCTCCAGACGTCGGCCGCGACGCCGAAGTCGTCGCGCAGCAGCTGCGCGCCCGCGAGCACCTCGCGCAGGATCGTGCCCGAGCCCAGCAGCTGGAGCTTGGCGCTTTCGGCCGCCTGCAGCAGGTACATCCCGCGCAGGATGCCCTCCTCGGCGCCCTCGGGCATCGCCGGGTGCTGATAGTTCTCGTTCATCAGCGTGAGGTAGTAGAAGACGTCCTCCTGCTCGCTGATCATCCGGCGCAGGCCTTCGCGGATGATCACGGCGAGCTCGAACCCGTAGGTCGGGTCGTAGGAGACGCAGTTCGGGATCGTCGCGCTCACCAGGTGCGAGTGACCGTCCTCGTGCTGCAGCCCCTCGCCGTTGAGCGTCGTCCGGCCCGCGGTGCCGCCGAGCATGAACCCACGCGTGCGGCTGTCGCCGGCGGCCCAGGCGAGGTCGCCGATCCGCTGGAAGCCGAACATCGAGTAGTAGATGTAGAACGGGATCGTGGGGACGCCGTGGTTGGAATACGACGTGCCCGCGGCGATGAAGCTCGACATCGCGCCCGGCTCGTTGATGCCCTCCTGCAGGACCTGGCCGTGCTTGTCCTCGCGGTAGAACATCAGCTGGTCGCGGTCCTCGGGCGTGTACAGCTGGCCGAGCTGGCTGAAGATGCCCAGCTGGCGGAACATGCCCTCCATGCCGAAGGTGCGCGACTCGTCGGGCACGATCGGGACGACGTGCTTGCCGAGCTGCTTGTCGCGCAGGATCGTGCTCAGGATCCGGACGAAGCTCATCGTCGTGGAGACCTCGCGGTCCCCGGTGCCGTCGAGCTGGCTCTTGAAAACGCTCAGGTCCGGCGTCGGCAGCGGCTCGGCCTTGCGGCGGCGGGTGGGGAGCGAGCCGCCCAGCGCCGCGCGGCGCTCACGGATGAACTCCGCCTCCGGCGAGTGCTCCGGCGGCTTGTAGAAGCTGAGGTTCTTGACCTGGTCGTCGGTCAGCTCGAGCTCGAAGCGATCCCGGAACGCCAGCAGCGCCTGCTCGTTCATCTTCTTCTGCTGGTGGGTGATGTTCTGGCCCTCGCCGGCCTCGCCCATCCCGTAGCCCTTGATGGTCTTGGCGAGGATCACCGTCGGCGCGCCGTGGTGCTCGGACGCCGACTTGTAGGCCGTGTAGACCTTGCGCTGATCGAGACCGCCGCGGTTCAGGGCCCAGATCTGGTCGTCGGTCATGTCGGCGACCATCGCGCGCAGCTCCGGCTTGACGCCGAAGAAGTGCTCGCGGACGTAGGCGCCGTTGCGCGACTTGTACGTCTGGTAGTCGCCGTCCAGCGCCTCGTTCATGCGCGAGAGCAGGTGACCCTCGTGGTCGTTGGCCAGCAGCGAGTCCCAGCGGCTGCCCCAGATGACCTTGATGACGTTCCAGCCGGCGCCGCGGAAGTTGGTCTCGAGCTCCTGGATGATCTTGCCGTTGCCTCGCACTGGGCCGTCGAGGCGCTGCAGGTTGCAGTTGATGACGAAGATCAGGTTGTCGAGGCGCTCGCGGCCGGCCATCGAGATCGCGCCCAGGGATTCGGGCTCGTCCATCTCGCCGTCGCCCATGAAGGCCCAGACCTTGCGGCCGGAGGTCTCGGCCAGGCCGCGGCCCTGCAGGTACTTCATGAAGCGGGCCTGGTAGATCGCCATCAGCGGGCCGAGGCCCATAGACACCGTGGGGAACTGCCAGAAGTCCGGCATCAGCCACGGGTGCGGGTAGCTCGAGAGGCCGTTCCCGCCCACTTCCATGCGGAACTTGCGCATCTGCTCCTCGGGGATGCGGCCCTCGAGGAACGCGCGCGCGTAGACGCCCGGGCTGGAATGACCCTGCATGAAGACGAGGTCGCCGCCGTGCTTCTCGCCGGGCGCGTTCCAGAAGTGGTTGAAGCCGGTCTCGTAGAGGACCGCGGCCGACTGGTAGCTCGCGATGTGGCCGCCGAGCTCCGAGGAGGTCTTGTTCGCGTTGAGGATCGTCGCGATCGCGTTCCAGCGCACGATGCTGCGTACTCGCCGCTCGAGCGCCTCGTCCACGGGGTGAGCAGGCTCGTCCTGGGGCGGGATCGTGTTCAGGTAGGGCGTGGTGCCCGCGGGCGCCGGAGCGGCGCCGGTGAGCTGCGCGTGACCGACGACGCGTTCCAACAGGAACTGCGCCCGCTGGGGGCCGTCACTCGCGACGACGGCGTCGAGCGCTTCCAGCCATTCGCGTGTCTCCTGGGGATCTACCTCGACCTGCGATGCCATGTGCTGCTCCTGATCTCCTCGGTGCGGCCATTGTGGCTCATCAACCCTGCCGGGCGTTGTGGAAAACCCGTTCCATGATACGAAATGACATCGTACGGCATCATCCCGGCATGCTCGGGGTGAATCAGTACGGCAAGGCGGAGACCCATCTTGTCCGCGTGGTGCGTGACGGCGACGTGCACGAACTGCGGGATCTACTTGTCTCGGTGGCGCTGTCGGGGAACCTGGACGACGTCCACCTGCGCGGGGACAACTCCGCCGTGCTGGCCACGGACACGCAGAAGAACACGGTCTACGCGTTCGCGAAGGAGCATGGCGTGGGGACGCCAGAGGAGTTCGCACTGCTGCTGGCGCGGCACTTCCTGGATGGTGCGATCACCCGGGCGCGGGTGCAGGTGGTCGAGGTCGGGTGGGCACGTTTGGGCGATCACGCGTTCGTGCAATCTTCGCGCGAGCAGCGGGTCGCGACGGTGATCGCCTCGGGCGCGGACGCCTGGTTCGTGTCGGGCGTGTCCGAGCTCGTCCTTCTGAAGACCACCGATTCGGAGTTCCACGGCTTCCCGCGCGACCGCTACACCACGTTGACCGAGACGACCGACCGCGTGCTGGCCACGGCGGTCTCCGCGCGCTGGCGCCATGACGGGAGCGCGTCGTTCGAGGACGCGCGGGGCGCGCTGCTCGACACGTTCGCGGCGCATCACTCGCTCTCGCTGCAGCAGACGCTCTATGCGATGGGCTCGGCGCTGCTGTCGGCGTGCGGGTCGGTGCACGAGGTGCGTCTGTCGATGCCCAACAAGCACCACTTCGTCGTCGACCTGTCGCCCTTCGGTCTGGAGAACCCCAACGAGGTCTTCCACGCCGACGATCGCCCCTACGGGCTGATCGAAGGCGCCGTCGTCCGCGACGGCGCCCCCGATCCGGGTCCGGTCTGGGACCCCTACCCGCTGGTCTGAATCACCAGCCGCCGCTGCGGTTGGCGGACTGCGGCCCCAGGCCGAGCCAGTTCGCGACCGTCTCGAACGCCGAGTTCGGGATCGCGATCGTCACGGTCTGGGTCGTGGCCAGTCCGACCTGCATGCCGTAGCTCATGCCCTCCGTCCGCGCGGTCGTGACGGTGAAGTCCGGGTTCAGCTTGGCCGAGTAGGAATCGACGGTCTGGTTGATCCCCGGGTTGATCGGCATGTTGAGGTTGGCCTTGCCGGTGATGCCGGTCTGGTCGACCCTCAGCTCGCCGCTGACGAACCCGAGCCCGCCCTTGACGCTGGCGCCGGGCGTGGTCTGCTGCGCAGCCTTGCCCTGCCCCGCTGAGCCGAAAAACCCGGTCCCCTCGGCGGTGCCGAGCGTGATCGACGTGTACTGGCTGTCGTGCGCGAAGCCCACGGTCGCGCCGAGGCCAAGCGTCGCCGTCAGGCTCGTCGTGAAACCGTCGGGCTCGCTCGCGGGCGTGGTCGCCTCGGGCTGCGCCGCGGGCACGGTGCTCTCGGCGCCGGGCGAGGCGACGTCGCCCATCGGTGTGTAGGTCGGCCCGTCGTCGGCGACGGTCGTGGTCGCCGGCTCGGTGGTCGTGTCGGACGTCTCGGCGGGCGCGCTCGCGGGCCCGGCGTAGTCGCCCATCGCAGTCACGGCGGGCGGGTCGGCGGTCGTCGTGTCCGTGTCGGCCGACGGCGTCGACGTGTCCGCGGCCGGGCCGCCAACGTCGCCCATGGCGGTGACGGCCGGACCCGAGTCGCTGCACGCGGCGGGAGCCGCGTCGGCGGCGTCCTGCGGCGAGGCGATCGCCGGCTCGGCGGCCGGGGTCGACGTGTCCGCGGCCGGGCCGCCGACGTCGCCCATGGCCGTGACGGCCGGGCCTGAGTCGGTGGCCGTGTCCGAGGCGGACGTCGTCGTGGCCGGTGCCGCGTCCGCGGCGTCCGACGGCGACGAGATCGACGAGGACTCCTGCGAGGACGGCGAGCTGAAGCCGATCGACGTGTCCGTCGAGCTGCCGGTGCCCGACAGCTCGCCCGACGACCCGGACGAGCTCGCGGGACCGGCGGCGTCGGCGGCGTCGCTCGGCGAGGAGATCGACGAGGACTCCTGCGAGCTCGGCGAGCTGGACCCGATCGAGTCGCTCGTCGAGCTCCCGTAGCCCGACGTCTCGCCGGAGCTCGCCGTGTCGCTGGACGACGACACGGACGAGCTCTCCGACGGACCCCACCCGCCGGGTTCGGCGATGCTGATCGCCGGGGCGATCGTGCTTGCGGCCAGGGCCGCGGTGGCGATCGCCGCGATCGAGCGGCGTCGCCACGAATGCAGCCGCAACTCCCGAACGCGAGCGTCGAGCTCGTCTCGGGTCGGGCCGCGCTGAATGGCCTTCACTACTACCTCCCGTCTCGGGCCGCTGCACCCCTGCATGCGGCGCCTCGGGGTTCAGAGTGCCCGCTCTGAACCCCGCGAAACGGGCCGTGCGCTTACTCGTACTGCAGTGCGGTCAACACATTCAGCCGCGAGGCCCGGCGGGCGGGCATGACGGCGGCCGCGACACCCGCGAGCACCGCGACCAGCGTGAAGCCGATCAGCGACGTGAACGGGATCGCGAACGCGAGGTGCCACTTGAACATCACCAGGGCGGCGAGAGCCGTGCCGAGGCCGAGGCCGAGCGCCGCGCCGATCAGCGCGGTGATGATGCTCTCGTGGCGGATCATGCGGCGGGCCTGCTTCGGCGACATGCCGATGGCCCGCAGCATCCCGATCTCGCGGGTGCGTTCGAAGACGGACAACACGAGCGTGTTGACCATCCCGAACAGGCTGACGAGCACCGAGAAGCCGAGCAGCACGTAGAGCATCGCCAGCATGCTGGCCATCCCCGCCGCCGAGTCCTTGGCGAACGCGCTACCGACGTGGAACTTCGCTCCGCCGATGTCCGCGGTCGCGCGCTTGATCGCGCCGCCGGCGCTCTTCGGCGCGGCCAGGAACGTGAGGCTGTTCTTCGGCGTCGTGAAGCCGCTGTCGAACGCCGCGACGGTCATGGTGACGTCGCCGATGAGCTCGGTCTTCGCCTTGTGGATGCCGCGCACCACGAGGGTGCGCTTCTCGCCCGTCGGCAGCGTCAGCGCCAGCGACTTGCCGAGCACGAGGTGCTGCTCGTCCGCGTAGCCGTTCGACACGATCGCGCCGTCGTCGCCGAGCTTGGCGAGCGACCCCGCCTGCCACTTGAAGCGGTAGAAGCGCCCGATCGTCGCCGGGTCGACGCCCGTCACGGTGCGTTCCTTGCCGTTCACCAGAGCGCGGTCGGAGCGCACATGCGACGCACCCGTCACACCCGCCACGGCGGCGACCTTGTCCGCCCCGTCGGCGCGGAACGGCAGCCCCTCGGGCGTGTCGAGCACGTAGTCCGCGTGGACCTCGTCCTTGATCGCCGCCGTGGTGGACTTGCCGAAGCTCCCGCCCACCGTCGCCACGAGCGTGACGAGCGTGATGCCGATCATCAGCGCGGCCGCGGTCGAGGCGGTGCGCCCCGGGTTGCGGACCGCGTTGGCGCCGGCGAGTTCACCCGCGGCGCCGCGGGCACGCGCCGGGCCACCGACGAATCGCGCCAGCGGGACCACGAGCCGCGGCGCGAGCAGCGCCATGCCGGCGAACAGCAGCAGCACGCCGCCGCCCAGCAGGCCCGCACCGGCACCCACGCTCAACCCGCCGAACAGACCGCCCGCCACCGCGGCGGTGGCCAGGGCGACGACGCCGAGACCCGCCTTGAACGCGTGCGGGGCGAACTTCGACTGCGGGAGCGTCGCTCCCTCGCGGACCGCCGCGATCGGCGGCACGCGGGTCGCCCGCCGCGCCGGCAGGATGCTGGCCACGACGGTGACCACCGTGCCGAGCACGATCGAGAGGATGATCGTGCGCGGAGCGATGACCGTCGCCGCTTCGGGCAACTCGACGCCCAGCGCGGCGAACAGCGCGACCAGGCCCTTGGCGAGCCCGATCCCGGCCAGCAGGCCGAGCACCGAGGCCAGCAGGCCGATGACGAAGCCCTCGGCGATCACCGAGCGCATGACCTGCTTGCGCGACCCGCCGAGCGTGCGCAGCGTGGCGAACTCACGCGTCCGCTGGGCGACCGTGATCGAGAGGGTGTTGAAGATCACGAACGCGCCCACGAGCAGCGACAGCGCGCCGAAGCCGAGCAGGAAGTACTTCAGGATCGACATCGAGCTGTTGAGCTCGTCGGCGTCGTCGGCCGCCTGCTTCTCCGAGTCCTTGACCTCCAGGGTCGCGGGGACGAGCGGCTTGACGGCGCGCACGAGCTCAGCCGCGGTGACGCCCTTGGCGGCCGCGAGCGAGATCGAGTCGAAGCCGTCTTCGCGCCGCAGCACCTTCTGGGCGGTCTCCAGGTCCCAGGCGGCGATGCTGGCGAAGCCGAGCGAGTCGACGTCGCCGTAGGACACGACGCCGGTCAGCCGGTAGGTGTGCTTGACGCCGAACGACGACACGGTGATCGGATCGCCGAGCTTGTAGTGCTGCTTGGAGACCGTCCCGGCGTCGACGACGACCTGGTCCGGGCCCTGCGCCCACTTGCCGGACTTCAGCCGCAGCGGGCTGAACTCGGGGTGGTCGAGGTCGACGCTGCCACCCACGCTTTCACGGGCGACCTTCTTGCCGTTGCCGCCGATGATGTCGGCCGCGTCGGTCTCGTCCGGAGTCACGCTGCCGGACGCGGCCTTGACCTCGGGCAGGTCGCGCACCTTGCCCAGGAGGGCGGCGGGGATCGTGACGTGTCCAGAGGTGGAGTCCTTGACGATCTCCTTGGTCGAGATGACGGCGTCGGTCTTGTCGTAGGTGGCAGTGAAGAGTCCGTCGAAGGACTTCTGCATCGTGTCGGTGAGGATGTAGGTGCCGCTGACCATCGAGATGCCGATGACCACGGCGAGCGCCGTGAGCAGCGCGCGGACCTTGCGGCCCGCCAGACCCTTGAGGGCGACGGCGATCATCGTCCGCTGACCTCTTCCAGCGTCGCGAGGATCTCGTGGGCCGAGGACGGGCCGAGGTCGCGCACGATGTCGCCGTCGGCGAGGAACAGCACGCGATCGGCGATCGCCGCGGCGTGCGCGTCATGGGTGACCATGACGGTCGTCTGGCCGAGCATGTCGACGGCATCGCGCAGGAGGGCGAGGATCTCGCCGCTGGTGCGGGAATCGAGGTTGCCGGTCGGTTCGTCGGCGAACATCACGCTCGGCCGCGAGACGAGGGCGCGGGCCACGGCGACGCGCTGCTGCTGGCCGCCGGAGAGCTCGCTCGGGCGATGGTTCAGGCGGGCGGTGAGACCGACGCTGTCGACCACCCGCTGCACCCACGCCGCGTCGGGCTTGGAGCCCGCCAGCTTGAGCGGCAGCACGATGTTCTCCTCCGCGGTGAGCATCGGGAGCAGGTTGAAGAACTGGAAGATGAAGCCGATGTGGTCGCGTCGCAACTGCGTGAGCGCGGTGTCGTCGAGACCGCCGATGTCCACGCCGGCGACCGAGACCTCGCCGCTGGTGGGCGAGTCGAGGCCGGCGAGGATGTGCATGAGCGTCGACTTGCCGGAGCCCGACGGACCCATGACGGCGGTCAGGCGGCCGCGCGCGATGTCGACGGACACGCCGCGCAGGGCGTGCACGGCGGTGTCGCCGTCGCCGTAGCGGCGGACGAGGTCGCGGGCGCTGACGACGGCTTCGGGGGGAGCGATGATGGCGGTCATGGGGAGTTCTCTCCTGGTTCGGGTGACCAGGTGAAGGTCTCATCCAGCCCGTCGCGCGGTGAGGGTGCTCGCTGGCGTCCAGGGGTTCCTGAAACGCCCCCGGCTTAGGCCGGTTTAGGCCGCAGGTACGTCAGCACCGCGAGGATCCGGCGGTTGTCGCTCTCGCCCGCCGGCAGCCCGAGCTTGTCGAAGATCGACGTCACGTGCTTCTGCACGGCGCGCTCGCTGACGCCGAGCGACTCCCCCACGCCCTTGTTCGAGCGGCCCTCGGCGACGAGCGCGAGCACCTCGCGCTCGCGGTCGGTCAGCGCGGCCAGCGGGCCGGTGTCGGTGCGCGCGCCGAGCAGCTGCGTGACGACCCGCGGATCCAGCGCACACCCGCCCTCGGCCACCCGGCGCAGGGTCGACGCGAAGTCCTCGAGGTCCGTCACCCGGTCCTTGAGGAGGTAGCCGAGGCCCTCGGGGCGCTCGGCGAGGATCTTCAGCGCGGTGCCCGCCTCGACGGACTGCGAGAGGATCACGATCCCCATCCGCGGGTGGCGCTCGCGGATCTCGTTGGCCGCGCGCAGGCCCTCGTCGGTGTGGGTGGGCGGCATCCGGACGTCGACGATCGCCACCTCGGGCACGTGCTCGTCCACCACCGTGAGCAGCTCCTCGGCGTCGCCCGCCTCCCCCACGACCTCGATGTCCGCGCGCCGTAGCAGCGACGCGATGCCTTCGCGCATCAGCAGGTTGTCATCGGCGATCACGACGCGCATGCGGCCGACTCTACGCGACCCCGGCGGCGATCAGCTGCTCCCAGATCACGGCCTGATCGACCACCTCGACCTCGAACTTCTCCGCCTTGGTCAGTTTGCTCGCGCCGACGTCGGCGCCGGTGATCAGCATGTCGGTGCTGGCCGAGACCGAGGACGCGCTGGTCGCGCCGGCCTTCTCGACGAGGCGCGTGAACGTGGGGCGCGGGACCTTCTCGCCGGAGCGCGGGTCGCTGATCGAGCCGGTGATGACCACGGTCTTGCCGGCCAGCGGCGCGTCGGTGGCGACGACCGGCGGGAGGTCCTCGTCGCGCACGTCGAGCGACACGCCGCGCTCGCGCAGGCGCTCCAGCTCGGGCCGCAGGCGGGTGAGGTGCTCGGTCAGCGAGGCGGCGACCTTCGGCCCGATGTCCTCGACGGCGACGAGCTTCTCCTCGCCCGCGTCGGCGACGTCCTCCAGCGAGTTGAAACCGGAGCGGCACAGGCGCGCGGCCGTGCCTTCGCTGGCCATCGGGATCGCCAGCCCGATCAGCGCCCGCCGCAGCCCGACGTTCTTGGACGCCTCGATCGACTCGACCATGCGCTCGGCCGAGACCTCGCCGATGCGCTCGAACTCGAGCAGGCGCTCCTTGGTCAGGTCGTAGAAGTCCGACGGACGCTCCAGGTCCCCCGACTCCGCCAGCCGCTCGATCCAGACGGGGCCGACGGCCTCGATGTCGGCGGCTGCGCGGCTGGCCCAGTGGATCAGCCGCCGCACCGTCTGGGCGGGGCAGGCGACGTTGGTGCAGAACAGCTCGCGGCTGTTGCCCTGCTCGGTCAGCGGCTGACCGCACGACGGGCACTCGCTCGGCGGGACGATCTCCCGCTCCTCCCCGGTGCGCTTGGACGCGTCGAGCACGCCCGCGACGAACGGGATCACGTCGCCGGCGCGGCGCACCAGCACGGTGTCGCCGATCTTGATGCCGCGGGCGCGGATGACCTCCTGGTTGGCGAGCGTCGCGCGCGTGACCGTGGTCCCGCCCACGAAGACCGGCTCGAGCCACGCCACCGGCGCGATCTTCCCCGTCTTGCCGACGTCCCAGACGACGTCGGCCAGCACGGTCGTCTTCTCCTCCGCGGCGAACTTGAACGCGAGCGCGCCGCGGGGCGAGTTCGCGCGGGTGCCGGCGGCGGCGAAGGCGCCTCGGTCGGCGAGCCGGAGCACCGCGCCGTCGAGGTCGTAGTCGAGCTCGTTGCGTTCGGCCTCAATCGTGGAGATGACCTCCTGGGCCGCCGCGGCGTCATCGGTGTGGCGCATGTCGGCGGCGTCGAAGCCGAGCGTCTTCAGGCCGGCTTCGAGGTCCGCGTGGGCGCCCTCGGAGGCGTCGAGGTCGAAGGCGAAGAAGTGCAGCCGGCGCTCCTTGACCGCCTCCGGGTCCTTGGCCCGGACGGTGCCCGCGGCGGCGTTGCGCGGGTTGATCAGCGGCTTGTCGGGGTGCGCCTCGTTGTACTTGAGGAAGGTCGAGCGCAGCATCACGGCCTCGCCGCGCACCTCGATCCGTCCGGGAGCGTCGACCTGCTCCGGCACGCCGTCGGCGAGCGCGCGGACGAGCATCGTCACGTCGTCGCCGGTCGTCCCGTCCCCGCGGGTGATCGCCCGCGCCAGCCGCCCGCCCTCGTAGACGAGCGCCAGCGACAGCCCGTCGAGCTTGGGCATCACCACCACCGGCTGGCCGGGGAAGCGGTCGAAGAAGGCCTCGACCTGCTCGGGCTTGGTCGCCTTCTCGAGCGAGAGCATCGGCCGCGAGTGCCGGATCGGCGCGTGCAGCACCGACGGCGCGCCGACCTGCTCGAGCGGGTTGGGATCGGGCGCGAGCTCCGGGTTGGCGTCGATCAGCGCGCGCAGCTCGTCCTCGATCGCGTCGTACTCGGCGTCCGCCACCGAGGGCGAGCCGCGGTAGTAGGAGTCGCGCAGTGCGGTGATCTGGTCGGCGAGGTCTTGAATCCGGTCCTTGGCGCTCACGCCCCTAACGCTACGCACACCACCGGTCATCCAGCGCCCACGCGAACAGCTGGGGCAGCGGCGAGACGCGCCGCCCCTTGTCGAAATCGCGGTCGCGCAGCGGCGAGTTCGCCCGGTGCGAGTCCGCGGCGAGCACGATCGGCCCGCAGCGGTCCGCGGCCAGCGCCTGGTGATCGCCGAGGAGGTCGCCCGTGGGCGAGCGCGGCGCGCCGATCGCGGGGTCCCACGAGTCATGCGACAACCGTCGCTGCTCCCAGGTGTCTCCGCCGTCGTCCGAGGACGCCAGCCATTCGTCGGCGAACGTGCCGGACGGATCGAGCCGGCGATCGAGGAAGAAGACGTGGACGCGACGTCCGTCGACCGCCACGCTCGGCTGGAACTGGTCGGCGCCGCCCGGCTCGGCGCCGACGCTGACGGGTTCGCCCCAGTCGCCGGCGGACGATCGCACGAGCTGGATGTCCGCCTGACCGCCGACGTCGGCGGCGTAGGCCAGGTAGAGCCCGGAGCCCCCGTTGGCGAGCGAGAGCAGCTCGACGTTGCGGAACCCATCGCCGCGGAAGTGCTCCGGGAGCGGCTTGAAACGCGCCACGCGCACCGGCGGTTGGGCACCGCTCGCCACCCACGCCGCGTCGAGGCCTGAGCCGTCGAGCGTCCCGGCGAGCGTGTCCACCCACGCGACGCTGAACACGCCGCGGCGCGCCGCGACCGCCACGCCGCCGACGTACGGTCCGTAGGGGACGCCGGGGGCCGTCGCGGGCGTCACCGGCTGCGCCTCGTCCCACGTCACGCCGCGGTCGTCAGAGCGCCGGCACAGCACCGCTTGGCGGGTGTAGGCGCCGAGGTCGGCCGTCCGCACCCAACACGCGATCACGCGGCGGCCTGTGGCGGCGAGCACCGGTCGCTCGTCGACGGAGCCCGGCGGCGGCGCGGAGAGCGCGACCGGCGGCGCCCACGTACGGCCGCGCGCGGCGTCCTGCGCGGTGGGACGTGCCCAGCGGCGCAGCACGACCGCGGCTGCCTCGTCAGTGACGAGGAGCGCGTCGCGCCTGGAGAACGCGAGCGAGGGATTCGCGCCCGTCGACAGCGCACCGAGGCGCTGCCAGCGCTCGCCGCGATCGAAGGACACGGCGGTGGCGACGCGACTGGAATACACCGCGGGATCGCCGAACACGCGGTAGGCGGCGACGACCGTCTCGCCCCGCAGCGCCACCGCCGGCTGCGACGCCGCACCGGCGTTCGTCTCGCTCACCACGCTCTCCTGGCTCCCGCGCGGGCGGTCGACGTCGGGCACGACGCCGGCGCGCGGCGCCAGCGTCGCGGTGCCCGCGAACCCGCTCGCGCCGGTGGCGAAGGAGACCGCGGCCACGAGGTAGCTGCCAGTCGCGGCCGGGAGATCGACGGTCTCGTCGGCGCCCACGCCGGTGGACACCGCGGCGAGCTGCCCTGCCACCCCGAACGCGTCGCTGCGATAGACGTAGAGATCGACGTCCGGCGTGCCCGCGTCGACGCTCGCCGTCCTCAGCGAGAGCGTCCCGGAGCCGTCCACGTGCACGAGCGTCGTGTCGCACACGTCGGCGTCGGTCGCGCCGCACGGTGCCAGCGTGGCGGGATCGAACAGCGCCGACGCGAGCGCGGCCCGCCCTTGCCAGGCCGCGGTGGCCGCGGCGCTGACGGTCAGCTCGCGATCGGCGGCCGGTGCCGAAGGCGTGAGCGTGAGGGCGACCAGCGCGGACGTGGAAACGCCCGCGGCAAGCCGCCAGACCAGGCCCCGCGGGGCCCGAGCCGGTGACGCTGGCATGACGCGGTCCTTTCTCTTCGACGGCCGCTCGGCGACCGCGATCGCACGGTAACCCCGCTCCGAGCCGCCCCGCAAGGGCTGCCGCCAAAGATCAGGGGCGACCTCTGATGCGAATCGTGTTCGCCGCGTGAACACTCCGCAGCGTGCCTGGTTCCCTCACCCGCCGGCAGCTGCTGATCCGCACCGGCGGCGCGTCCGTGGCGCTCGCCTGTTTCGGCGTGCTGCCCGGGGGTGCCGTCGCGGACTCGGTCGCGCTGACGCCGGCCCGCGCCGCGACCTACGCCGCGCTGCTGGACGCCATCGACGCCGACCCGGCCTATGCGCTCGGGCAGCGCGAGCACCTCGTCGCGGGCTTCGCCGACGCATACGTCACCGATGAGTCGGTGCGCCGCTACGCGGATCCCGTCCTCGACGCCCTGGCACCGCTGTCGTCGCTGCCTCCGCACGAGGCCCACGCGGCGTTGGCGGATCTCGACGGACGCGTCAAACCCGATGCCCTCTCCCTCGCGGCGCTCGCGTTCGACCTGCCCGAGGACACCCACACCATCGTCTTCACGGTCTGAGCTGATGAGCACGTATCTGCGCAAGTGCATCGACATCGCCCCGACGGCGGTCATCACCCCCGTCCCGATGGTCGCCAACGACTACCGCAGCCTCCGGCAGGCGGCCTGGTGGCCGGCGTTGCGGGCCACGACAAGCCACCTCCGGCTCTGGGCCGACTGGCCGTCGCTGCAGCGGGTCGCCGGCGAGGCTCCGGGATTCGGGATTCAGGCCGCCGACTCGCTCGCGTCGCTCGACGCGCAGGTCGACGCCGCGGTCGCGGACGGCCTGAAGCTGATCATGCTGCCGTATCGCTATCCGCGCTGGGCGAACGGGACGGAGGGCATTCCGCCCGGGCCGAGCGACTACGACTTCGAGCCGTGGGACCGGCACGCCCGGTATGCGCAATACCTCGCCTTCCTCGCGGGCGACCGTCCGAATCAGACATGGAAGGACTTCAAGTACCGGATGCCGTCCGACGGTTTCGGGCCGGACAGTCAGTGGGGCCGCTTCGTCGCGTGGCTGTGGGAACGCTATGCCGACCAGCTGGCCGCGTTCGAGGTGGTCAACGAGCCGAACCTGCAGATCTGGCCGCAGCGCAGCCCGGTCGAGACCGACGAGCTCGGCGCCAGATGGGGCACGGCGGGTACGCATCTCGTGATCACGCCCGCGGTCGCGGAGATGATGCTCACGGTCGACTCGATCGCGCGCGCACATCCCGGCCCGCTGCTCCTCGCCCCGTCGACGTCCGACAGCGACACCGCCGACGTCCCGCGGAGCACGACGATCTCCCACAGGAACCCGTACGCCGCCTCCTCCGACCCGTTCGTCGAGTCGCTGCTGGGGCAGCTCGACCAGCGCGGGTTCGTCGCCGATGACCGCTGGATCTGGTCGTTCCACAACTATGCCGACATCGAGCGCAAGCAGCAGCACGTCGTCTATCTGCGGCGCGTCCTGGCGGAGCGCGGGTGGGCCGGTCGCCGGCTCGACGGCGGCCCTGAGCTCTGGTCCACCGAGGGCGGCTGCAGGATCAACGCGATGATCACGCGCTTCCGGCCTGCTCTCGGCGGGCGTGACGCGACGGCCGACGAGCAGCGGGTCTACCAGGGCCAGGTGCTCGCGGAAGCCATCGCGCGCCACCACTATGCGAAGGGTGCCGGCGCGGGCATCGGGATGCTCACGCAATACACGACCTACGCCGACCTCAACTTCAACAGCGGCCTGCTGGAGGCGGCGGGCCAAGGCGGGGCGGGCCGGCCCGCGCTGACCGCATGGAGCGCGGTGCCGGAGTACATCGCGGCGCCCATGCAACGCGCCGCCTGGCGCCCGCAGCCCTAGCCCGGCTGGAGCACGCCCGCGAGCTCGCGGCGTGAGCGGATCCCGAGCTTGGCGTAGGTGTGGCTGAGCTCGGTCTCGACGGTCTTGACGGTCACGACGAGCGTCCGGGCGATCTCGCGGTTGGCGAGCCCGCGGGCCGCCAGCAGCGCGACGCGCAGCTCAGCCGGCGTCAGCGCGTCGCGGCCGGATTGCGCGAGCCGGCGCGGGCGTGCGCCGCTGGCGAGGAGTTCCTCGCGGGCGCGCCGTACGAGCGCGACGGCCCCGCAGCGCACCGCCAGGTCGAGCGCCTCGCGCAGCGGCTCGCGGGCCGCACGGCGTGCGCGTTCGCGCCGCAGGCTCGCGCCCAGGTCACACAGCGCGTGCGCGTACTCGAGCCGGGCTTCGCTCGGCGCGAGCACCTGGACGGCCGCCAGGCAGCGGTCGGTGCGCTCGCCGACCGGACCGACCGTGGCGAGCGCTCGCAGTGCGCGCCCGATCGCGCGCGGCGCGCCGAAGCGCGTGGCGAGTGCGTGCTCGCAGCGGGCGAGCTCCTCGGCATCCGGCGCTTGGGCGAGGGCGGCAGCCGAGCGCCAGGGGATCAACGCAGGGCCCGCGATGACGTCGCGTGCCAGCTCGCGGCCGACCTCGAGCAGGTCGTCGAGCGCACCGTGGGCCTCGTGACGGGCGATCCGCAGCCGTCCGCGGGCGTAACGCAGCTCGGGCGTGCTCGCGTCGCAGAGCGCCGCCGCTTCGTCGAGCCGGTCGAGCTCGAGCATGGTGAGGGCCAGGACCGCACGCGCCGGGAAGCCGACGGCGGTCTCGCCGCCGGAACCGAGCGCGGTCGTCGCGTGCTCGACCGCGGCCTCCAACTCGCCGGCCCGCAGCGCGACGGTCGCGAGCCCGGCCTCCGCCCGCGCGAGTCCGCACAGCGACCCGAGTCGTCGCGCGTGAGCCAGCGCCCGGTCGAGGTGCCGGCGGGCGAGCGCGAGCTCGTCGGACCACGTCAGCGCCGCGCAGGCCGAGAAGTAGGCGGGGGATTCGGGGTCGAGCGCGTCGCCTGCCAGTGCGCGGGTGGCGAGTGCGACCGCGGTCTGCGCACTCGCGGCCGTGCACGCCGCCTCCGCGGCCCAGCACGCCATCAGCGCGCGGCCCTCGCTCGCGCGAGGCGACGGGTCTTCTCGTGCGGAGGCGTCCGCCAGCCGTGCCGCCGCCGACCTGCCGTGGCCCGGGATCAAGCGCGCGCCGGCGTGCAGCTCGGCGGGGTCGGCGTCGCGGAGCGCGAGCGCTTCAGCCGCACGCCCATGCGTCAGGAGCGCGCGGGCGAGCGCGCTCGTCGTCGCGGCCCGCGGGGCGCCGTGCTCCAGCGCGGCTTCCAGCTGCTCGATCTCGTCGTCGCTCGCGAGCCTCCGCTGGGCCTCGGCAAGCGCCGTCAGCAGCGCTCCGCGGTCACCCGCGCCTTCACGGTCGGCACGACGTAAGAGCGCTGCCGCTTCGTCTGGCCGGCCCCGCTCGAGAGCGCGGCGCGCCGCGGACGCGAGCGTCTCGGCCACCCATGCGTCGGCCGAGGGCTCACTGCGCAGCAGGTGGTGGATCACTCGGGCCGGACGCACCGCTCCACGCGCCGCGCGGGAGTGCCAGAGGGCGCGGCGGGCGGGCGGGATGTCGTCATAGAGCGCTCGCGCGAGCAGCGGCGGCGCGATCGCCAGCGCATCCTCGCCCACGAGCAGCCCGGCGACGCGCAGACGATCGGCGGCCGCCGCGGCGTGGTCCGGGCCGAGGCCGGCGAGCGTCGCCGCCTCGTGCAGCGTCGCCGCGGGCCCGAGCAAGGCGATCGCGCGGGCCAACCTGCGCGCGCCGCGCGGGAGCGACCTCAGCCGTCGCTGCAGGAAGCGAGCGACGCCGGGAGGCACCGCCTCCGCACCGTGTCGTCCGTTGGCGGTCGCCGCGGCGACCTCGCACACCAGCAGCGGGTGGCCGCCGGTGGCGAGATGGCAGGCACGCGCGGCGGCCGCGTCGACGACCTGCCCGAGCGCGACGTGCAACAGCGCGGCGACGGCACGCTCGCTGAACGGCCGCAGGGGCAGCACGACGGCGTCCTCGAATCGCGTCGCCGCACCGGCGAGCACGATCGCGACTCCGACGCGGCCGAACCGCCGTGCCGCGAACGCGAGCCAGTCGAGTGACTCGGCGTCGCAGAACTCGATGTCGTCGACCGCGACCAGGACCGGCGCCCGGCGCGCGAGCGCGCGGTTGAGCTCGAGCGACGTCTCGTAGCCGGTGGCCGCCGACGCGTCGGACGGGAGCAGCCGGCGAGCGAGCGCGAAGGCGAAGCGACGCTCACGCTCCTCCCCACGCGCTGAGAGGACCGTCAGGCCCTCGGCGCGGGCGCGCGCTCGGGTACGGTCCATCAGCGTGGTCCGCCCGCTGCCGGGCGGTCCGGAGATCAGCAGCCGGCGCGAGCAGCCGGCACGCGCCATGCGGATGGCCCTCTCGATCGCGGCCAGCTCCCCGGCGCGCTCCAGCAGCAGGTCAGCCATGAGGATCTGATGACCACAACGATCCTGCTCAGGAGAGGTTGCGCGATCAGGATGTGATCGGTCCGGTCGTGGCGGGACCACGACCGGACGCGACCGATCTGCCTACTTCCGGCGGATCTCGTAGACCGTGCCCTGCGTGTTGGACACGACGTAGAGCGTGCCGTCTGGGCTCTCGCGCAGATCCGGCGTGACGCCGAAGTTCTCGCCGAAGAGCAGCGACTCGCTCTCGGTGATCTCGTACTTGCCCAGGTTGTCGGCGACGCGGTCCTTCAGGCGCTTGTCGTCGACCTCGACCTTCTTGCGGTTGTCGGAGATCTTCAGGCGGAAGAGGTTGCCGTTGCGCAGCGCGCCGCGGGCGGAGCCGACGAACAGGTCACCCTTGTAGTCCTTGCCCAGCTCCTTGGTGGAGAGGAAGTCGATGCCGCCGGGGGCGACCTCGTACTTCCAGGCCATCTCGGGATCGGAGAACTCCGAGCCGGGGAGCTTGTACAGGCGCTGGTAGGCCTCCCAGGGCGTGTCGGCGATGTTGATCGGGTCCCAGCGGATCTGCTGGAGGCCGTAGTAGCCGGCGGGCGCGTTCGGATCGGGCGGGTTGGGCACGCGGGTCGTCTCGATCGCCTTGAACTCGGCGACGCGCTCCAGTGGGCCCATCACCTGCACCCATCCGGAGTTGAAGCCCGGCTCGGCGCGGTTGATCTCGCTGAACGAGTCGTCGCCGTTCTCCTGCTCCCACAGGTCCCCGCTGAACGGGTCGAACGCCATGCCGAACGAGTTGCGAATCCCGTAGGCGTAGATCTTCTTGAGGTTCGCGCCGACCTGGCCGCCGCGCTCGGCGCCGACCCGGTAGAACGGGTTGTCGCGCGGCGCCGTGCCATCCGGATTCAGGCGCAGGATCACGCCGGTGAGGTGGTCGTTGACCGGGTCCGGCCCGCCGAACTGATCGTCCGGGATGCCCTCGCCGAACGGGCCGTCGAACAGGTTCTGCAGCTGGCCGCGGCGGCCGCGGTCGCCCGCGATCAGGTAGATCTTGCCGTCGGGACCGACGCGCAGGACACCGCCGTTGTGGTTGGCGCGCAGCGGCTGGCCCTCGTCGGCCTGGTAGGCGCGCTGGCGGTGCAGCGTCTTGTCGTAGGTCAGCGTGCTGCCGTTCCAGATGAAGCGGTCCAGGCGATTGCCGAGCAACGGCACGGTGTCCAGCGCGGTGCTGTCGGCGCCCGTCGTGCTCTCGCTCCAGAACAGGTAGACGAAGCCGTTGACCTTGAAGCTCTGGTCCAGTGCGATCCCGAGCAGCCCGCGCTCGGACGCGGAGTTGACCGCGAGGTCGAGCACGACCTCAGGCGCCGCGCCGTTCTTGATGCGTTTGACCTGGCCGGTCGACTTCTCCAGCACCAGGAAGTCGTGGTCCTTGAGGAACTCCAGCTGGACGGGTTGCGTGAGCCCCGACACGACCGTCCGCACTTCGAGCTTCGGATCGACCACCGAAGCCGGCGGCGTCTGCGCCACCGCTTGCCCCGCGAACACCAGCGCCCCGGCTACTGCCGTGGCTGAGACCACTGCTCTCATCCCTACCTCCCGAGTTGTTCAGAGACCCCCCATGTGTGCCTACGCAAGACCTTGCGCCGCGGTTCGATGCAAAACTCAGGCGCATGCTCGAGCGCCGGACGAAGATCGTGGCCACCCTTGGCCCAGCCACCGATGCCGATGGCGTGCTCGACCGGTTGGTGGCCGCCGGTCTGGACTGCGCGCGCCTGAACTGCTCGCACGGTGGGCCTGAGGATCTGCGCCGCCGCGCGGCCGAGGTGCGCGCGGTGGGTGAGCGAGCGGGGCGGGCGATCGGGCTGCTGTTCGATCTCCAGGGGCCGAAGCTGCGCCTGTCCGCGGCGACCGAGCCGCGCGCCGTGAAGGCCGGCGAGGAGGTCGTCTTCGGCCCGGACGGCGTCGTCGTCGATTTCGACAAGTTCCCCGCGCTGGTCACCGAGCGCTCGCAGGTGGTGATCGGCGACGGCGTGCCGCGGTTCGCCGTCGTGCGGGTCGACGGTCCCAACGTCGTCACGACGTGCGTCTCCCCCGGCCCGCTGTCCGCCCGCAAGGGCATCAACGTGACCTACGCGCGGCCCGAGCTGCCCGCGATCACCGAGAAGGACGTCGCCGACCTCGGGCTGGCGGCCGAGCTCGGCGCGGACTTCATCGCGCTCTCGTTCGTGCGCTCCGCCGGGGACATCGAGCAGCTGCGCTCGCTCGCGCTCGAGCTGGGCAGCGCGGCCAAGCTGATCGCCAAGATCGAGAAGATCGAGGCCTACGAGGCGCTCGACGACATCATCGCCGTCTCCGACGGCCTGATGGTCGCGCGCGGCGACTACGGCGTCGAGGCGGGCGTGGCGCGGGTGCCGCTGATGCAGAAGGACACGATCCGCCGCGCCACCCAGGCCGGCAAGTTCGTGATCACCGCGACCCAGATGCTCGAGTCGATGATCCAGAACTCCGAGCCGACGCGCGCCGAGGCGACCGACGTCGCCAACGCCGTGATCGACGGCACGTCGGCCGTGATGCTCTCGGCCGAGACGAGCGTCGGCACCTACCCGGTCGAGTCGGTGATGGCGATGGCGGAGATCGCGTCGGCCGCGGAGGAGGCGCCGGCGATCCATGGCCGCGCCCGCAAGACCGTGCCGGACACCGTCGGCGAGGCGATCATGCGCTCGGCGGTCGAGCTGGCCGAGCAGCTCAGCGCGGCGGCGCTGATCGTGCCGTCCTCCACCGGCGGGGCGGCGCGGGCGTGCGCGAAGTACCGCAAGCGCTGCCCGATCATCGCCCTCGCCCACCAGCCGGGCGTCGCGAACCAGCTCACGCTCGAGTGGGGCGTCTACCCGACCGACATGCCCACGGCGGTCACCGTGGACGAGATGATCGACCTCGCGCTGGTCACGGCGCGGGACTTCGCGGGGCTCGAGACGGGCGCGCGGGTGGTCCTGACCGCGGGCCGCCGCACCGGCACACCCGGCGCGACCAACCTCGTGATGGTGCGGGAGATTCCCTAACGAAGCTTGACGGTCTTGGTCACGGTGCGGCCGGCTTGCGTCACCTTGATCGTCAGCTTCTTGCCCTTGCGGGCCAGCTTGCGCCCGGCCTTGGTGAGCTTGACCTTGACCGTGACCTGACCGGCGCGCGTCGCGGTGGCGGAGCCGCCGCCGACCTTCTTGCCGCCGACGGTCATGACCACGGTGACCTTGCCCGCCGCGCCCACGGTGACCTTCAGCGGCAGACCCGCCTTCAGGGCCTTCGCGGTCACCTTCGCCGGTAGCGCGAGCGCCGGCTGGGAGATCGTCATCGGGGGCGCCATGCCGCCCTGCGCCGGCGCGGATGCCGGGGCGGTCACCGGCGGGGCCGGCGCGGGCGGGAGGAACGGGGTCACATCGCCGCCGCCGATCGAGGCGCTCGTCCCGCCCGCGGCGATCACGACCGGCGGTGACGTCAGGTCGCACGGGTCGTTCGCCGACGTGGGGGTGCCGGCGACCTTCAGGCCCCCGCCGTCGGTCCACGCGACAGAGCGCCCGTCCTGGGAGAGCGAGACGTCTTTGGCGAGGCCCGTCGACGGCAGGAAGCAGTCCACCGCCCCGGTGGGCCCCTGGTCGAAGCCGTTGATCGAGAGCACGGCGATCTTGCCGACCGTCTGCGTCCCGCCCTGCCACCGCTCGCCCTCGAGCGCGGCGACGTTGCCGCTGGCGGCGATGTCCGTCCGGCGCACCTCGAGCCCCGTCGCGGAGACGTCCAGCCACGGCTCGAAGTCGTCGCCGTACGTCGTCGCGGGATCCTGGACGGTGATCGTCGTGCTGTCGGAGCGGGCGATCACGCGGGTGCCGAACAGGCTCGGCTCCTCCTGACCGGAGATGCTGATCGGCGGCAGCGGGCTGCTGCTCACCGGGCGCACGTACGTTCCGCGGCCATAGCTGATCGGGCAGCAGAAGCCGCTGTTGGAGTACCCGTAGACCATGTGCGCCCCGTCGGGGGTGACGTCGAAGCCGAGCGGATAGACGACGACCGCCCAGCCGCCGGGATAGTTCAGCGGGCCCTCGACCGTCGACGTCCCGTCCGGCTCCCAGACCTTGAACCACGAGAACCCCGCGTTGCGACCCGGGAAGTTGCGGACGGCGACGATCCGCCCGCGGTCGGAGGCGGCCACGGCCAGCCACTTCTCGGTCTCGCCGGCCGAGTTGACCACGGGCGCGGCCAGTCGCGCCTTCGCGGCCCCGTCCAACGACGACACCCAGACCTCTCCGTTCTCGATGTAGGCCACCGAGGAGGCTTCCGCGGCCGCGGGCACGGCGAGCAGAAAGGAGAGCAGAATGAGCACGATCCGCATCCGTGGAGCTAACACGGTTCAGCCGTCCGGTGTCCTACTCGTTGGCTCAGGCTCATAGGCTGTCGGCCGTGCCGTCCTCCTTCGAGCAAGCCGCACGACGTGTCCTGGCGCGCGCCGACGAGCTCGCGACCTACACGGAGGAGCCCGGCCAGATCACGCGCCCGCTCGCCACGCGGGCGATGGCCGGCGCGCGGGCGCGGGTGCGCGAGTGGATGCAGGCCGCGGGCCTGGAGACCCGCGTCGACGCGATCGGGAACCTCGCGGGGCGCCGCGGGAATGCGCGGTTGGTCATCGGCTCGCACCTGGACTCGGTGGCCGACGCCGGACGCTACGACGGCATCCTCGGCATCCTGATCGGTCTCGAGGTCGCCGCGGCGACGGACCTCCCGATCGAGGTGGTCGCCTTCGCCGACGAGGACGGGCTGCGCTTCCAGAGCATCTACCTCGGCAGCCGCAGCTTCGTGGGGGAGCTGACGCCGCAGGAACTGGCGCTGCGTGACACCAACGGCATCACCCTGCGCGAAGCCATCACTGACGAGCCCGGTCCGCCGCTGTATGACCCGCGCACCGAGGCGTACTTCGAGGTCCACATCGAACAGGGTCCGGTGCTCGAGGCCGAAGGCCTGGCGCTCGGCGTCGTGACCGCAATCGCGGGGCAGAGCCGCTTCAACCTCGCGTTCAACGGTCACGCCGGCCACGCCGGGACGACGCCGATGCACCTGCGCCGCGACGCCGCCGCCGCGGCCGCCGAGTTCGTGCTCGCCGCCGAGCGGATCGCGCTCGACGAACCCGGTCTGGTCGCGACCGTCGGCGAGTTCAAGGTCCCCCGCGGCGCGGTCAACGTGATCCCGGGCCGCGCGGACGTCACGCTCGACATCCGCCATCAGGACGACGGCGTGCGCGAGGACGCCGTCGCCCGCCTGCGCGCGGAGACCGAGGAGATCACCCAGCGCCGCGCCGTCCCGGTCACCTGGTCGACGATCTCCCACCAGCCGGCGACCCTGTGCACGCCCGCGCTCGTCGAGCAGGTCGCGGCGGCCGTCGAGGCGACGGGTCTGCGCGCGCGCCGCCTGCCGAGCGGCGCCGGGCATGACACGGTCACGATGGCGCGCGTCACCGACACCGCGATGCTCTTCGTGCGCTGCGCCGGCGGGATCAGCCATCACCCCGACGAGTCGGTCTCCGTGGACGATGTGGCGATGGCGATCGAAGCGGCAACCCACTTCGTCAGGGCGTCATGTTCGACCTGATCGTGCGGGGCGGGACGGTCGTGACGCCGTCGGGAGTGACGACCGCCGACGTGGGCGTGCTCGACGGCGCGATCGCGGCGGTCGAGCGAGAACTGGCGGGCGGCGCGCGTGAGGAACTGGACGCCGCTGGGCTGCACGTGTTCCCCGGCGGCCTGGACCCGCACGTGCACTTCAACGAACCCGGCCGCACCCACTGGGAAGGGCTCCAGACCGGCACGGCCGCGCTCGCGGCGGGCGGGTTCACGGCGTTCTTCGACATGCCGCTGAACTCGTCGCCGCCCGTGATCGACGGTGCGGCGTTCGACGCCAAGCTGCAGGCCGCCCGCGCGAGCGCCCGTGTGGACTACGGCTTCTGGGGCGGCCTCGTGCCCGGCAACGTCGAGCACCTCGCGGACCTCGCCGAGCGCGGCGCCGTCGGCTTCAAGGCCTTCATGTCCAACAGCGGGATCGACGAGTTCGCGCGCGCCGACGACGTCACGCTCTACGAGGGCATGGCCGAGTGCGCGCGGCTGGGCAAGCTCGTCGCCGTGCACGCCGAGAACGAGGCGCTGACGGCGCGGCCGAGCGGTTCAAGCGCCAGGGCGTTCATGGCGTCGCGGCCGATCGTCGCCGAGGTCGAGGCGATCGGCCGCGCGATCGCCTTCGCCGAGGACACCGGCTGCGCGTTGCACATCGTCCACGTCTCCAGCGCGCGCGGCGTCGCGCTGGTGGCTGAGGCGCGCACGCGGGGCGTCGACGTGACCTGCGAGACCTGCCCGCACTACCTGTGGCTCAGCCAGGACGACGTGGAGACGCTCGGCGCGGTCGCCAAGTGCGCGCCGCCGGTGCGGCCGGACGCCGAGCGCTCGAAGCTGTGGCAGCTCGTGAAGTCCGGCGCGGTGGACATGCTCACCTCCGACCACTCGCCCTCGTCCCCAGAGCTGAAGGCCGGCGACTTCGCCGGCGCCTGGGGCGGGATCGCCGGCTGCCAGACCACGCTCACGCTGCTGCTCAGCGAGCGCGATGGCCTCGCATTGGAGCAGGTGGCGCGGCTGGTCTCCGGCGGCGCCGCGCGCCGCTTCGGCATGCCGCGCAAGGGCCGGATCGAGGTGGGTGCGGACGCCGACCTGGCGCTGGTCGACCTCGGCGCCAAGTTCCGGTTGAGCGCCGACGACCTCCAGTACCGCCACAAGCTCTCCCCCTGGCTCGGGCGCCGCCTGCGCGCCCGCGTCACCCGCACGCTGCTGCGCGGCGCCGAGGCCTGGCCGGAGCCGAAGGCCGCGCCGCGCCTGCTGACGCCCTCGCTCTGAAAGGATCGCCGCCATGCTGACCGTCACCGCCGGCCCGTTCTCGTTCAAGGGCGTGCTGGAGACCGAGAAGGCGCCGAAGACCGTCGCGGCGTTCGAGCGCCTGCTGCCGTTTCACTCCAAGATCATCCACGTCCGCTGGAGCGGCGAGTCGGCGTGGATCCCGCTCGGCGACTTCGACATCGGCCTGGATGGCAAGCCGGAGAACGCGACGAGTCACCCCGCCCCCGGCCAGGTGCTCTGGTATCCCGGCGGGCTGAGCGAGACCGAGATCCTCTTCCCCTACGGCGGGACGCTGTTCGCGTCGATCGTCGGCCAACTCGCCGGTAACCACTTCTTGACCATCGTCGAGGGCGTTGACCAGTTGCGGCCCCTGGGTGAGCACGTACTGTGGAAGGGCGCGTTGGACATCGTGTTCGACCGGGAGTCCACATAGTGGAATCGGTGTTCTAGGCTGCGGGATATGCCGCAGCCTCGCGTCCAGTCGCTCGAGCGAGCGCTCGACCTGCTCGAGGCGCTCGCGGGCGCTGACGATCTGGGCGTCTCCGAGATCGCGGCGCAGACCGGGCTCGTGCCGAGTACCGCGCACCGCCTGCTCGGCACCCTCGTGGCCCGCGGGTACGCGTCGCAGAGCCCGACGACCGGCCGCTACCTGCTCGGCTACAAGCTGCTCGAGCTGACCAGCGGCGTCCAAGACCGGCTCGGCCGGCTCCGCAACGCCGCGCGGCCGCACCTGGAGGCGATCCAGGCCGAGACCGGCGAGACGACCAACCTCGTCGTGCTCGAAGGCCGGGACGTCGTCTACATCGAGTCGGTCTCCGGGACGCGCAGCGTGCGCCTGCACACCGAGGTCGGCCGCTCGATCCCCGCCCACACGTCAGGGGCCGGCAAGGCGCTGCTGGCCTGGCGCGACCCCGCCGACGTCGCGAGCCTGCTCGACGGCGCGCCGCTCGCGCCGTCCACGCCGCACACGCTGACGACGCTCGCCGCCCTGCAGGAGGACCTCGCGAAGATCCGCCGCCGCGGCTACTCGACCGACAACGAGGAGCACGAGCTGGGCGTCGCCTGCGTGGCGACGCCGGTGCTGGACCGCGCGGGCCGCCCGCTCGCCGCGATCAGCGTGTCCGGCCCGATCTCGCGCATCCTGCACGAGGAGACCCCGGACCTGGCGGGCCTCCTGCGCGAGCACGCCGAGGCGGTCAGCGCCGCGCTCGGCCAAGCCGCCTGACGGCGCGAGCGTCGAGTTTCGCCAGTACAACGCGAGAAAGTCGACGCTCGGCGCGCGAGCTCGACCGGCGCGACTCCGCGAGCGCGCGGCCCTGAACGCAGAAACGCGGCCCGAGGGCCGCGTCGAAGTCCTGCGTGGCGCGGGCGCGAAGCGCCCGCGCGCGAAGCCGTGCTACTCGGCCGGAGCCGGGATGACGCTGATGACGCGTCCCTTGCGGCCTTCGGTGAAGTCCACCTTGCCCGCGCTGCGGGCGTAGATCGTGTCGTCGCGGCCGATGCCGACGCCGTCGCCCGGCTTGAAGCGGGTGCCGCGCTGGCGCACGATGATCTCGCCGCCGGTCACGGTCTCGCCGGCGAACACCTTCACGCCGAGGCGCTTGGCGTTGGAGTCGCGGCCGTTGCGGGAGGAGCCGAGGCCCTTCTTATGTGCCATGAGAAGCCGTTACCCCTTCTACTCGGACCCGATGGAGGTCACGCGGATGCGCGTGAGCTCCTGACGGTGGCCGGTGCGGCGCTTGTAGCCGCGCTTGGGCTTGAACTTGAAGACGCGAAGCTTCGGCCCGCGCAGGTGCTCGACGATCTCGACCTTCACGAGGCCGGCCGCAAGGCCGTCACCCTCGAAGATGGGGTCGCCATCGCCGGCCAGCAGCAGCGGCTTGAGCTCCACGGTGGCGCCGACGTCGTCAGGCAGACGCTCGATCAGGAGGGTCTGGCCCTCGATGACGGAGTACTGCTTACCGCCGGTCTTGATGACTGCGTAGGACATAGTCGTAAGGAAAATTTTCAGTCGGAGACTTCGGCGTCGGCCTGAGCTTTCGCGCGCGAACGGCGCCGTCCACCTCTACGGCCACGGCGCCGAGGCCGAGAGGATAGCGCGTCGTCGTCGCCGTCCTCCTCGTCATCGCCGTCGATGTCCTCGTCGTCCTCGACCTCGGGAGCCTCGGCCTCGGGTTCCTCCTCCACGACCTTCCGCCGCGAGCGGCGCTTGGCGGCGGGCTTGGGCGTCTCGTCCTCTTCGGCCTCCGCGGCCACGGCCTCGTCGGCCGCGACCTCGGCCTCCGCCGGGCGCTTGCGCGCCCGGCCCTTGCGGGCGGGCGGAACCGGCGCGGGCTCCGGCGTCTCCTCGACCACGGCCTCGGGCGCCTCGGCGCCGTCGTCGGCGTCGACCGTCCGGCGGCGCGAGCGCCCACGCGGCTTCGGCACCGGCGCGTCCTCGGCTGCGGGCGCAACCGGCTCCTCCGCGACGACGACATCGATGTCGCGCGCCTCGACCGCGGCCGCGGCGTCCGGGTCACCCGAGCGGCGGCGACGACGGGAGCGCTTGCGCGGCGTCGCCACGGCCTCGTCGGCGTCGTCGAGACCCGCCGGAGCGGTCCCGGCCTCGATCGGCGAGTCGTCGGTCAGCGCGGCTGCGACCTCGGCGTCCGCGTCGCGCTCGCGGCGGCGCGCCGCGCCCTTCTTGGCCGCGGCCGAGCGCCGCGAGGCCTGCAGCGCCTTCTCGCGCGCCCCGGCCCGCTCCCGGGCGGCCTCCTCGGCGGCCTCGGCGTCCACGCCCACGAGCACCGCGCGGGCGATCGTGCGCCCCGCCTCCTCGATCCGGACGAGCTTCTTCTCGCCCACGAACGCGATGCCGTTGACGACGTCGATCAGGTAGCCGTCCACCTTGGCCACGGCGTCGTCGTCGTTGTACATGTGCGGTTCGACGAGGTGCACGTGCACTTCCTCGCCCGCCCGGAAGGGAACCGCGTGCTCCTCGATCTCCGCCCGCGTGCCCTCCATGGTCACCGCGAAGTAGTCCAGCGGCAGGCCGTCGGAGCCTTCGAAGTGGAAGTAGCGGCCGGTCTCGCCCTCGATCGCGTGCAGCTCGCGCGCACCGTCGGCGATGAACCACGCCGTGACCTTCGGATTGATCCGCAGCAGGTACGCCTCGGGTCCGCCGTCGCCGGCCTCGATGACCATGTGGCGCAGGTGCCGGGCGAACTCGATCGCGATCGTCTCCTCGGACTTGACCACGCCTTCGCCGCTGCACACCGGGCAGGGCTTGGTCATGATCTCGCGCACGCCGTCGGTGACGTTCTGGCGCGTCATCTCGACCAGGCCGAGCGGCGAGATCTCGACCACGAACGTCTTCGTGCGGTCCTCGTCAAGCGCCTTGCGCAGGACCTTCAGGACCGCGTCGCGGTTGCGCGAGCGGGCCATGTCGATGAAGTCGATGACGATGATGCCGCCGATGTCGCGCAGGCGCAGCTGGCGGACGACCTCCTCGGCGGCCTCGAGGTTGGTCTTGGTGATCGTGTCCTCGAGGCGCGCCGACTTGCCCTTGCCGGTGAACGAGCCGGTGTTGACGTCGATGACCGTCAGCGCCTCGGCGTAGTCGATCACGAGGTAGCCGCCCGAGGGCAGGTCCACGCGGCGCTCGAGCATCCCGTTGATGACGGGGTCGACGCCGTAGGCCTCAAAGAGCGGGCCGTCCTCGCCGTCGTAGAGCTCGACGCGGTCGACCAGCTCCGGCGCGGTGCGCGTGAAGAAGGACACCAGCCGGTGGTGGGCGAGCTCGTCGTCGACGATCGCCCGCTCGAAATGCTCGGAGAAGATGTCGCGTACGACGCGCACCGAGAGGTCCGCCTCCTGGAAGACGAGCGCCGGCGCCGCCGTGTCCTTGACCCGCTGCTCGAGGACGCCGTTGAGCTTGAACAGGTACTGCAGCTCGCGCTCGAAATCCGCTCGCGTGGCGCCGTGGGCTGCCGTACGGATGATCGCGCCGCCGCCGCCCAGATCGAGCTGCTTGGCCTCCTTGCGGAGCCGGTCGCGCTCCTTGTCCTCCAAGCGCCGCGAGACACCGACGCCCTCGCCGGTGGGCGCGTAGACCATGTAGCGCCCGGCGATCGTGAGCTCCATCGACAGGCGCGCGCCCTTGGTCTTCAAGGGGTCCTTGACGACTTGGACGACGATCTCCTGCCCGGGCTTGAGCAGATCGGTGATGCGCGGCCCGTTGCCGCGGCCGCGGCGGGCCTGCTCGACACCGGGGAGCACGATCTCGTCGACGTGCAGGAAGCCGTTCTTGTCGAGCCCGATGTCGACGAAGGCGGCCTCGAGGCCGGCCAGGACGTTGTCGACGCGCCCTTTGTAGATGTTTCCGACGATCGACCGCCCGCCACGGCGCTCGAAGTAGACCTCTGCTACGCGGTAACCGTCCGGGACGGTGTTGACCCGGCGGCGACCCCGCGAGCGTGAACGGGATTTGGTCGGGGCGGCCGGATCACCCGACGCCTCCAGCATGGCGACGCGGGTCTCGCCGCGGTCGACCGTCACGAGCACTTGCTTTCTCAACTGACAACCTCATTGGAAGATCGTGGTCCTTCCCTTGCGATCCGCCGTCTCGCGCGCCTGCGCGTTGATGGAGTGCAATAGGCCAAGGGCCAAGAACGTGGAGAGCATCGACGAGCCGCCGAAGCTCAGGAGCGGGGCGGTCACACCTGTGATGGGCATGATCCCCACATTCATCCCGATGTTCACGAAAAGCTGGAACAGCAGCATCACAGCGACGCCGCCGGCGATCAGCGCTCCGAAGAGGTTCTTCGCGATCGTAAGGATGTGAAGCGCGCGCCAGATCAACAGCGCGTAGAGCGACAAAACGAGCGCGCAACCGGCGAAACCGTAGGTCTCGCCGATCACGGCGTAGATGAAATCGGTGTGGTGCTCGGGCAGGAACCCGAGCGCCGTCTGGCTGGCGTTCTTGACGCCGCGGCCGGTCTTCTCCCCCGCACCGATGGCGACCAGCGACTGCGCCTGCTGATAGCCGGCGTCGCCGGGGTCGGCCGAGGGATGAAGGAACGCCGTGAGTCGTGACACCTGGTAGGGGTGCAGGACTTCGACGCCCAGCTTCGGCGCGGCCACCAACACGAACGTGACGCTGACCGCGAACAGCGCGGTCAGCGCGGCGAAATGGCGCCATGGCGCCCCGGCGACGAACAGGATCGCGAGCGTCGCGGAGACGTACACGGTGGCCGACCCGAGGTCGGGCTCGGCCATCACGATCAACGTCGGCAATAGCCCGAGCAACATCACCCGGGCGGTGGTCTGACGGCCCATCTCGCGCATCCGCTCGACCACGAACCCCGCAAGGGCCACGACCAGCAGGACCTTGCCGAGCTCGGAAGGCTGCAGGTGGAAGCCGGGCAGCGGGATCCACGACTTGGCGCCGCGGGTGGCCGCGGCCAGCCCGAGCACGCCGATGATCGAGACCATCAGCACGCCGTAGATCGGATAGCGCAACTCGCGCAGGCGCGAGTAGTCCAGCCGCGAGACGCCGTACATCAGGATGAGCCCGACGACGGCGTAGATCGCTTGACGCTTGACGTAGTACAGCGGTTGGCCATGGATGTCGTCCGCCGTCGCGCCCTTGATGGCGATCAACGAGCAGGCGACCAGGCCGAGCGTCGCGAGCAGCAGCAGCGGATCCAGGCGCAGACGCCATTCCCGCGGCACCAGCGGGGGCGGCGGTTCAGAAGCGGGTTGGATGGACTGGGCGCTCAATTGCTCTGGTCGGAGCCGGTTTTGAACTCGCGGTTCTTCACATCGAACCACTGCGAGAGGATCAGACGCGCTGCGGGTGCCGCAGTTTCCGCACCGAAGCCGCCGCGCTCGACCGTCACGACGACCACGATCGGCTTGCTGCCGTCCTTGACGAAGCAGGCGTACCACGCCTGATCCGGGTTCGGCTGGCGCTCCACCGTGCCGGTCTTGCCGTACAGGTTGTCGGTATAGGTCTTCGGGAAGCCCTTGAAGACGTCGGCGGACGTGCCGCCGTCCTCGGTGGCGGCGCGGTGCAGCCCGTCGAGCACGGTCGCGCGGTCCTGCGGGTCGAGCTTGATCTTCTTGCCCTTCTTGACCGGCAGTTCCTGGACCGTCACGCCGTTGCCGTCCTCGATCGCCTGGCCGAGATGCGGCTTGACGATCGTGCCGCCGTTGGCCAGCGCGGAGTACGCGACCGCGACCTGCAGCGGCGTCGCCTGCAGATCGCCCTGGCCGACGGCGAGGTTGACGTTGTCGCCGGTCGTCCAGGTGCGCTCGACGCCGCCGCACTTATACAGCGCGTCGCCGGTGCGCTCCTCAACGTGGTTCTTCTTGGCGCAGTCGCTGTATTTGGCGTACGCCTTGTTGCGCCACGTGCTGTCGGGCACCAGGCCCGGCGCCTCGCCGCCGGTGTCGATCCCCGTGGTGCGACCGAAGCCGAGCCGCTTCGCCATCTTCTGGATGATCGGCCCCTTGCTGTCGGCCTGCTCGCCGAGCTTGTAGAAGAAGACGTCCGAGGAGACCTTCAGCGCATCCGACATGGTGATCGGGCCGAAGCTCGCGCCCTTGGCGTTCTGGTACTTCTGCGGGCCGAGCTCGTAGTGGCCGTCGTCGAAGACCTTGTCGTTGGCCTTGATCAGGCCGCTGCCGAGCGCCGCGAGGGCGGTGATCGGCTTGAACACGGAGCCGATCGGATACAGCGAGTCGGTCGCGCGGTTGACCAGCGGCTCGCCGGTCGCCTTCGACGTCAGCGACGTCCACGTCTTCTCGGTGAACGGGCGCGCGAAGACGGTGGCGTCGAAGCTGGGCTGCGAGCCCATCGCGAGGATCGCGCCGTTGCGCGGGTCCATCGCCACATAGGCGCCGGCGCGGGCGCCGTACTGCGAGGCCGCGATCGCCTTCTGCAGCGCCTCGTCTCCCGCCTTCTGGAGGTTGAAGTCGAGCGTCAGCTTCAGCCGCTGGCCCTGCTGGGGATCCTTGACCGAGGCGACCTTCTGGTCGTCGCGGCGGCCGAGCGCGTCGACGACGACCTTCTGGTAGCCGTCGGTGCCGAGCAGGTATTTGTCGTAGGTCTTCTCGAGCCCGCTCTGGCCGACCCGCGTGCCTTGGGCGACGCCCGAGTACTTGTCGAGCTTGAGCTGCTCCGGGCCGATCTCGAAGACGCGCCCGAAGATCTGCGCGGCGTGCTGCTCCTGCGGATAGTCGCGCAGGAAGCGCTCCTCGACGACGACGCCCTTGAACCGCTCGGCGTATTCGCGCATGTAGTTGAACTCCGGGCGCGGCACGTCGGTGCGGATCGTGACGTTCGAGTACGGCGCGTCGGCGATGCCGCGGATCACGCGCTGGTGAATCGTCTTCGGCGTGATCCCCAGGACCTTGCCCATGCGTTTGTAGAGCGCGATCAGATCGGTCTCTTCCGGGCGGACCGCCGGGACGTCGACCGCACGCGCCTTCGCGGCCTGCTTCTTGAGCGTCGCGCGTTCCTTGGTCTCGGCCTTCGTGTTCCTGCGCCCGTCGTCCTTAAGCCTGCGGACGAATGCGTCGTAGCTGTCCTGCGCCTTCAGGCGATCGTTCTCGGCGGCCGAGAGGTTCTTGCGGTACGTGTCGGCGTCCTCGCGCACGCTGTCGGGCAGCTGGCTCGGGACCATCTGGACGACCGCGGCGGCCTTCGTCCGCACGAGCGGCACGTTGTAGCGGTCGACGATGTTCCCCCGCGGCGCCTCGATGCGCACCTTCCGGACGCGGTTGTCGCGCGCCTGGGTGACCGCCTCCTGGCCCGTCAGGACCTGCAGGTACCAGAGGCGGAAGAAGACGATCCCGAAGAGCACGAAGGCGACGCCGCCGAGGACGGCGACGCGCCACGCGAGCTGTGGCGTGATCGGGCGGATGCGTTCTTCTACGCGTTGCGGCACTAGGCGCGGGAGATCGGGCTGAGCCCGCCGGTCGTGTAGGCCCGGCGCCGGCGGCGGCGCGGGTCCTCGGGCAGGAAGGGCAACAGCGCGCGGCGGATGATCGCGTAGACGGGCAGCGCGAGCAGCGTATTGAGCACGACGGTCAGCAGCAGCTCTCGCAGCAGCAGCAGCGAGACCGGCGCGTCCACGCCGAGCAGGAACTGCAGCAGCGTGAAGCCGACGGCGGCGATCGCCGTGGCGGCCGCGCCGATCGCGACCGGCGCGAGGCCGTGCGCGGGGTCGCGCAGCTCGCGGATGCGCCCGGCTCCGTAGCCGATCGCGGTGAACACGAGCGAGCTCACGCCGAGCGTCTGGTAGAGCGAGACGTCGATGAACAGGCCGAGGCAGAAGCCGAAGACCGCGCCGGTCATCGATCCCGCGATGAAGCCCACGGAGGCCACCAACAGCGGCGTGAGGTCCGCGGGGACGCCGAAGACGGTCACCTGCGACACGACGCTGAGCTGGATGAGGCCGCCGATCAGCCCGAGCAGGGCGAGGCGGACCACGGATGGGGTGGAGATCGTCACTTGCTCTGGAGGTCGGCGTGGGGCTCGGTCAGGACCTGCACCATGTCCACGCGGGTCAGGTCGGCCGTGGGCGTGATGTGGATGCGCTTATCCAACTCGCCGTCGCCGATGTCGATGCGGTCGATGATGCCGATCGGGATCGCGGGCGGGTAGCGCGACTCCAGCCGGCTCGAGATCGTGCCGGCGGTGTAGACGATCTCGCCCTTGCGCACCTTGTTGGCGTTGTCGACGAACTTGAACAGCAGGTCGCCGGGCGCGCCCACGGCGGGGACGACGCTGCCGGGCTCCTGACTGGTTCCGGTGATCCCGCCGGTGGCGAACTCGGGATCGGTGATCAGCGTGACCACCGCGCCGCCGCCCCAGGCGGTCTCGATCTTGCCGACCAGGCCGGCGCCGTTGATCACCGGGTCGCCGACCTTGACGCCGTCGTTGGTGCCCTTGTTGATCTGCAGGCTCTGGTACCAGCTGTTGGGCGAGTGCAGGTAGACGCGGGCGTCGACCGGGCCGTACTGGCTCATGCCGCCCTGCGTGTCGATCCCGTTGAGCTTGCCCTGCTGCTCGGCCATCCGCAGGCGGTTGCGCAGCTCGGTGTTCTCGACCAGCAACTTGCCGCGCGCGGCCTCGGCCTTGTCGCGCTGGTCCTTGGCGTCGATCGTGTCGCCGAACCAGCCGAAGAGGTCGCGGAACGGCTTCAGGACCCGGCTCGCGCCCTCCTGGATCGGCGACAGTGCGCCGAGCGCGCCGCGCTGCGCGGAATGCAGGCGGCCGTTCTGGGACTCTCCGTAATAGGCGGTGAGCAGGATCAGCGAGGCCGTGACGAGCAGGGCCAGCACTGCGCGACGGCGTCTAACCGCTCTGTCGTGCATAGGCGAATGAAGGCGTGGAAGGGAAGATCGGTCAAGCTCAAGCTAGCGCCGAGGCCGCCGATTGCGGTTATTGGAGCGATTGGACTTGTGGATCGCCTCGAACTCCTCGAGGCTGCGTCCACTTCCCACCGCGACGCAGGTGAGCGGGGATTCGGCCCGGTGGGCCGGCATCTGGGTCTCTTCGCGCAGACGCTCGTCGAGCCCCTGGAGCAGGCTACCGCCGCCCGCGAGCATGATGCCGCGGTCCATGATGTCGGAGGCGAGCTCCGGCGGCGTGCGGTCCAGCGTCTCCTTGATGGCGTCGATGATCTGCACGAGCGGCTCCTCGAGCGCCGCACGGACCTCCTCGGAGGTCAGCACCACGGTCTTCGGGAGCCCGGAGACGAGGTCGCGGCCACGGATCTCGGCCTGCACCTCCTCCTCGAGCGGGTACGCCGAGCCGATCTCGAGCTTGACCTCCTCGGCCGTCTGCTGGCCGATCAGGAGCTTGTACTCCTTCTTGACGTAATTGATGATCGACTCGTCGAGCTCGTCGCCGCCGACGCGGATGGACTGGGCGACGACGATGCCGCCGAGGCTGATCACCGCGACCTCGGAGGTGCCGCCGCCGATGTCGACGACCATGTTGCCCGTCGGCTCGCCGACCGGCAGCCCGGCGCCGATCGCGGCCGCCATCGGCTCCTCGATCAGGTAGGCCTGTCTCGCGCCGGCCGAGAGGCAGGCCTCCTCGACCGCGCGCTTCTCGACCCCGGTCACACCTGAGGGAACGCAGACCACGACCCGCGGGTGCGCCCAGCGATTCTGGTGCACCTTCTGGATGAAGTGGCGCAGCATCTGCTCGGTGACGTCGAAGTCGGCGATCACGCCGTCCTTCAGCGGCCGGATGGCGCTGATCGTGCCGGGGGTCCGGCCGAGCATTCGCTTGGCCTCGATCCCCACGGCATGGACCTCGCCGGTGCGACTGTCGATCGCAACCACCGAAGGTTCGCTGAGGACGATGCCGCGACCACGAACGTAGACGAGCGTGTTGGCGGTGCCCAGATCAACCGCCATGTCACGGCCACCGAAGCCGGTGAGGTAAGAGAAGAATCCCATGCGTTATCGGACCGAACCTCCGCTAGGAAAAGGGAGACCGAGCCGATGCGGAGTCTACCGAAGCCCTGTTACTCCGAAATCGCTGCAAAGCGACCGTCAAAGCTCCTGCTCCACCTCGTCCAGCCACTGCCGGTGGGCGTCGACGATGCGCTGCGCAAGCCGCCGGTTGAGCCGAAGTGCGGTCGCGCGGTGCGGCAGCCCCGCCTCCCGTTGCGCCGCCGCAGCGAGCTCTCCGTCGAGCTCGTCGAGGTCATCGCGGAGTGCGTTAAGGCTCTTGAGCAATTCCCCCCGATCGGCGTACGGCGCGCCGAGGAGGCGGACGATGGCCTCGTTCTGGATGCGCGGGAAGCGGGTGGGCGTGGCCAGCCACTCCCTCAGCGCGTCCTTGCCCTGGTGCGTGAGCGTGTAGTGGGTGCGCTCGTGGGTGCGGCCGGGCATCTTGGTCGCCTCGAGGTAGCCGGCGGCCGCCAGGCGCTTCGGCTCGGCGTAGAACTGGCTCTCGGGCGCCGCCCAGTACACGCGGCCCTGGCGCATCATCCGCACCAGGTCGTGCGGGCCCGCACCGTTCTCACCCACGAGCACGAGCACGGCACAGGAGAACGGCGACAGCTTCTTGGGACTTGACATTAGCTCCGTTTCAGAGGTATAAAGCTCCGTATCAGAGCTTACTCGACCCTGGAGCCTCCCCGCCATGGAACAGTTGTGGTTCATCGCCAACCTCGCCGAAGTGCTCGTCGATCGCGACGACTTCTCGCTGGTGCGCATGCACTCCCCCGCCGCCGACCAGCCGCCGCTGCACGTCCACGCGGCCGACGACGAGGGCTTCTACCTGCTCTCGGGCTCGCTGACGCTGTGGGTGGGCGAGGAGGAGCCGGTGACCCTCGTCCCGGGCCAGTTCGCGCTCGCGCCCCACGGCATCCCGCACACCTACCGCGCCGGCGCTGACGGCGCCGTCACGCTCGTCACCTCCACCCCGGGCGGCTTCGTCGCGTTCCTGCGCGAGGCCGGTCGCCCCGCCTCGCGCCCCGAGCTGCCGGTCCTGGACGGGCCGCCCGACGTCGACCGCCTCGCCCGCATCGCCGCGTCCCACGGCATCACGCTCCTCGGCCCGCCCGGCATGCTCCCGCGCGACCTCACGGCCGCCGTCACGTACCGCTAGATAAAGGGGACAGTCCCCTTTAGGTTCCGGCCACGGCCCAGCGCCGTGCCGCGCGGCGCCGCGAAGGTAAAGGGGACAGTCCCCTTTAGGTTGGGAGCAGTGCGGGCTCGAGGTCGAGCAGGCGGGTGAGCGGGAGGCCGACGACGTTGAGGTAGTCGCCTTCGATGCCCGCGACGAGGATGGCGCCGACGCCCTGGATGGCGTAGCCGCCGGCGCGGCCTTGCCATTCGCCGGTCTTGACGTAGAAATCGAGCTGGCCGGGTGTGGCGGGGCGGAAGTGGACCTGGGTGATCTCGGTTGCGATCCGCGGGGGGCCGCCGTCGCGGGCGAGCGCGATCGCACCCACCACCTGGTGGGTGCGGCCGGCCAGGCGCGCGACGTACTCGCGCGCCTGAGCCGCGTCGCGCGGCTTGCCGAGGATGTCGCCGTCGATGGCGACCAGCGTGTCGGCGCCGAGCGTGAGCGCGGACGGCACCGCGGTCGCCTTGCGGCGCGCGTTCTCCTCCGCGACGGCGACCGGGTCGCCGTGGGTCTCCTCCTCGACGCCCGAGACCTGGACGTCGAACGCAATGCCGACCTGCTCGAGGATCGCGCGCCGCTGCGGCGAGGCGGACGCCAGGGTGAGCGTCCGCGTCAACGGGGCCCTAGAGCTCCGGGAAGAAGAGGCCGGCCTCACGGATGCCGGACTCGGGCGAGTCGGAGCCGTGGACCATGTTCGTGCCGACCGCGATGGCGAAGTCGCCGCGGATCGAGCCCGTGGTCGCCTCGAGCGGGTTGGTGGCGCCGATCACCTGGCGGGCAGCCTTGATCGCGTTGTCGCCCTCGAAGACGAGCGCGATGATCGGACCGGAGGTGATGAAGCTCACGAGCTCGCCGAAGAACGGGCGCTCGGTGTGCTCGGCGTAGTGCTGCTTGGCGAGGTCCTCGGTCACGGTCATGTGCTTCGCCGCGATGATCTTCAGGCCTTTGCGCTCGAAGCGCGCGATGATCTCACCCGACAGGCCGCGCGCGAACGCGTCCGGCTTGACCAGGATCAGTGTCTTTTCCATGGCGAGCAGTGTGTCAGCGTCGTCTGCGGCGCGACGTCTCGCCGGTTCCGGCGGTCTCCGCCTCGGGCTCGGTGAGCTCGGCGGGCTTGGCCGCCTCGGCGGCGACCGTCGACTGGTCGGTCGTCTGGCGGCGACGACGACGCGTGGACGACGGGGTGGGTGCGCTCGTCTCGGCCTCGCAGAACGGGCAGATGCGCCACGCGGGGTCGATCGGCTTCGAGCACGAGTAGCAGCGCTCCTTGAGCTTGCGCATGCAACTCGGGCAGCGCAAGTAGTCCGACTGGACCTCGTAGTCGCAGTGCGGGCAGAGGGAGTAGTCCAGGCTCGCCAGGCGCGCCTCGGCGGCGGTCATCTCCAGCTCGCGCAGGCGGACGTCGTCCAGGAACTCAGGCGGGCGCACGATCAGATAGACGATCGTCCCGACGAACGGGAAGAAGGACGCCAGCGTCGCGCAGACGACCAGCAGAGGGTCGTCGATGCGGCGGCGCGCGTCCGCGAAGGTCCAGAAGATCAGCGACAGATACAGCACGCCGAGTACCAGCAGCGCGACGCTGGCTGCGGTATCCAGCGCGTTGTTCTTGATCCCGAAGATCGCGAGCGTTTCCATTTGTGATCCGAAAGCGTAGTAGGCGGGGCGGCGGGCTCTTACAGGAACGCGCGGCCGAACGCGTATCCGATGCCGAAGAACACCAGGATGACGAGCGCCACGACGAACGCGACCAGCGCGATCATCGCGATGACACTGGGGCCTCGCTGATCGCTCACAGCGCGCTCGCCCTTCGTTGGCCGGGTGCACTGAGCAATTCGGCAACCAGGTAGATGGATCCTGTCGCGAGGACCGTTCCGTTCTCACCTGCAAGCTCGCGTGCGCGCTCGACGGCGCGGCGCGGGTCCGGCTCGATCTCCGAATGGACGCCGCCGACCTTGCTCGCGAGGTCGGCGAGCGTGGCAGGCGACAGCGCCCGCGGGTTGGGCGCGCGGGTGAAGACGGCGGCGCTGAGCCGGGGCAGCAGCGCGCGCAGCATCTCGGCCGCGTCCTTGTCGTCGAGGATTGACAACACGGCGACGGTGCCCTCGGGCACGGAGGCGGCGAGCGCCGCGATCCCCGGCGCGTTGTGCGCGCCGTCGTAGACCGTGAGCGGGCGCTGCGCGACGACCTGCAGGCGGCCGGGCACCCGCGCGCCCGCCGCGACGCGGGCCACGGCCTCGACGTCGAGCGGGTGGCCGAGCAGCGCCTCGGCGGCGGCCAGGGCGGCGGCGAAGTTCCCGCGCTGATAGCCCGGCAGCTCGCCGGCGAGCGCGGCGGCGAGCGCGGGCGAGGTCTCGGCGGGCGGGGTCGCGGCCGCGGCTGCCGGCGCTTCGGCGCCTGGCGTCTCGGCTCCGGCGCCCGTCACGTCGGCGCGCGGCCTCTCGCCCCCGGCGCCCGGCACGTCGGCGCGCGCGCTCGCGGTCGCGCCGGCGAGCACGGGACGCACGATCTTCGCGCCGGTCGCCTGCGCGAGCGCCAGCACCTCCGGCGACTCGTCGCCGAGCACCAACGTGGCGCCTTCGCGCACCACCGCGAGCTTCTCGCCCGCGATGTCGGCGATCGTCGGACCGAGCCAGCGGGTGTGCTCCAGACCCACGTTGGTGAGCACCACGACCTCGGCGCCGAGCACGTTCGTGGCGTCCCAGCGCCCACCCAGCCCCGCCTCGACGACGGCGACCTCCACCTCGCGCCGCGCGAGCTCGGAGAAGGCGGCCGCGGTCAGCAGCTCGAACTGGGTGACGCGCTCGCCGCCGGTGAGCGTCCGGTCGACCTTGGCGGCCGCCGCCGCCGTCCGCTGGATCGCGGCGGCGAAGTCCTGCGCCGGGATGTCGGCGTCACCGACACGCACCCGCTCCGCGTAGGACGTCAGGTGCGGCGAGAGGTAGGAGCCGGTCCGCAGACCGTGCCCCTCCAGCAGCGCCGCGGTGAAGCGCACCGTCGACGACTTGCCGTTGGTCCCGACGACGTGCACGGCACGGAACCGCTCCTGCGGGGAGCCGAGCACCGTCAGCAGGCGGCGCATGCGCTCCAACCCGAAGCGCATGCCGAACAACTCCAGCGAGAGGAGGTGCTCCTCGGCGCGGGCGAGGTCCCACGCGGCCGTCATGAAAGCTCTTCCAGCTCCTTCTGGAGCTTGGCGAGCTTGTCGCGCTCCGCCTGGACGACCTCCGCGGGTGCTTTGGCCACGAACTTCTCGTTGGCGAGCTTGCCCTCGACGCGCTTGATGTCCGCCCGCAGGCGCTCCGCACGCTCGGCCGCGCGCTTCTTCTCCGCCTCCATGTCGACGGCGTCGGACGCCATCACGAGCACCGTGCCGCCGGGCACGCCGACCGTGGCGACCGGCTCGTCGCCGTTCGCGCTGAACTCGAAGCGCGCCAGCCGCGCGACATGCTCGACCACGCGCTCGTACCCGGTCGCGTCCAGCCGCGCCGGAACCCGCGCGCCCGGTGCCGCCCGCACGCCGTCGCGCCACGTCCGCAGCGCCTGCGTGGCCTCGATCGCCCGCGCGACCTCCGCCTCGGTCTCAATGTCTCGCAGCGCCGCGTCCGGCTCCGGCCAACGATGGCTCATCAGCAGGTCGCCGGTGCCGGGGATCAGCGACCACAGCTCCTCGGTCACGAACGGGATCACCGGGTGCGCCATCGCCAGCGTCTCGCCGAGGATCGAGAGCGCGAACTCGGCGGTCTCGGTGTTCTCCTCCTCGTAGAGGCGCGGCTTGAGCATCTCGAGGTACCAGTCGCAGAGCTCGGCGTAGATGAAGCGGTACAGCACGCGGCTGGCGCGGTGGAACTCGAACGCGCCGATCGCCTCGGCGAACTCCGCCTCCGCGGCCTGCAGGCGCGAGAGGATCCACGTGTCCTCGACGGTCGTCGGCGCCGGCACGGTGTCCGGCAGCGTGACGCCCTCGGGCACCCGCAGCAGCACGAGCCGGGTCGCGTTGAAGAGCTTGTTGGCGAGCTGGCGGCCCTCGGCGATCGTGCCCTCGTTGAAGCGCACGTCCTGGGTCGAGGACATCGCGAGCAACCCGTAGCGGACGGCGTCGGCGCCGTAGGCGGGGAAGTCCCCACCCTCGGTGAACACGGGCGGGCGCGGGCCGCCGTCGATCAGCGCCAGCGGGTCGATGCCGGTTCCGAGCGACTTCGACATCCGGCGCCCGTCCGGGGCCTGGACGACCGAGTGCACGTAGACGTCGTCGAACGGGATGTCGCCCGCGAACTCCAGGCCCATGAAGACCATCCGGGCGACCCAGAGGAAGAGGATGTCGCGCGCCGTCGAGAGGACGTCGGTGGGGTAGAACGCCTTCAGCTCGTCGGTCTGATCGGGCCAGCCGAGGGTCGCGAACGGCCACAGGCCGCTCGAGAACCACGTGTCGAGCACGTCGGGATCGCGCTCCCAGCCCGGGCCCTCGGGCGGGTCCATGCCGACGTAGGTCTCCGCGTCGCGGTACCAGACCGGGATCTGATGGCCCCACCACAGCTGGCGCGAGATGCACCACGGGCGGATGTTCTTGAGCCACTCGAGGTAGCGCCGGCGCTGGCCCTCCGGGTGGATGCGCACCCGCCCGTCCTCGACGGCGGCGATCGCCGGCCCGGCCAGCTCGTCCATCTTCATGAACCACTGCAGCGAGATCAGCGGCTCGATCCGCTCGCCGGAGCGCTGCGAGAACGGGACCTCGTGCGTGTAGGGCTCGGTGCGGTTGATCCGGCCTTCCTCGCGCAGTGCGGCGACGACCTCCTCGCGCGCCTCGAGCGCCGTGAGCCCGGCGAACCGCTCGCCCGCGGCCTCGGTCATGCGGCCGTCCTCGCCGATCACCGTCAGCTCGTCGAGGCCGTGCTTGCGGCCGATCTCGAAGTCGTTGGGGTCGTGGCCGGGCGTGATCTTCAGCGCGCCGGTGCCGAACTCGGGCTTGACGTAGTCGTCGGCGATGATCCGCAGGCGGCGGCCGGCGATCGGCAGGATCGCGGTCTCCCCCACCAGGCGCGTGTAGCGGTCGTCGTCCGGGTGGACGGCGATCGCGGTGTCGCCGAGCATCGTCTCGGGGCGGACGGTGGCGACCGTGATCGAGCCGTGGCCCGAGGCCAACGGGTAGTCGACGTAGTAGAGGGTGTCGGTGACCTCGCGGTCCTCGACCTCGAGGTCCGAGATGGCCGACTGCGAGCCCGGGTCCCAATTGACCAGGTAGTTGTCGCGGTAGATCAGGCCCTTGTCGTAGAGCGTGACGAAGACCTTCAGCACCGCGCGGGCGTAGGACTCGTCCAGCGTGAAGCGCTCTTCCTCGTAGTCGCACGAGGCGCCGAGGCGCTTGAACTGGTCGAGGATCGTGTCTCCGTACTGCTCGCGCCAGCGCCAGACGCGCTCGATGAACGCTTCGCGGCCGATCTCCTCGCGGCTCGTGCCCTCGGTCTTGAGCAGCCGCTCCACCTGCGTCTGCGTCGCGATCCCCGCGTGGTCGGTGCCGAGGATCCACTTGGCCCGCTTCCCGCGCATGCGGGCGAAGCGGATCAGCGTGTCCTGGATCGATCCGTTGAGGGCATGGCCCATGTGCAGCGCGCCGGTGACGTTCGGCGGCGGGATCGCGATGGAGTAGTTCTCGGCCGCGGTGCCCTCGGGCTCCGGGTGGAAGCGGCCGGATTCGAACCAGCGGGCGAAGACGCGCGCTTCGCTGGAGTCCGGGTCATAGCGTGTTCGATCCTCGAGGCCCATCGGGCGGGGAGTCTAGGACGAGACGGAAACCGGTACGCCCGATGTGAGCGTGCGCGCGAGGATGCGGACGGCCACGTTGTCGACCCGGACGCACCCGTGAGACCGCGCGGAGCCCAGCGGATCGGCGAGACTCGAACCGCTGCGCCCGTGGATCGCGACCCGCCCGGGACCGCCGCCGTAGTCGTCGAGGACGTCGCTGTGCGCGGTCAGGTGCAGGGCGAACGGGCCGAGGAAGCCGTGCGGGTCGGGTTGGCGGGCGGTCTCGTAGATCGCGAAGCGGCCTTTTGGCGTGGGCGTGCCGGGGGCGCCGACCACCGCTTTGAAGGTGCGGCGGGGCCGGCCGTCACGGAGCAGGGTCAGCGTCCGCGCGGCGAGCCGGATCTCGACGCGCCAGCGGGTGCGGACGAGCCGCACGCGCGCTCGCTTGACCCACGCGTCATGCCCGTTCGGGCGATCGGGGAGGAGCACCCGCAGCCACGCGCCGCGGGTCTGGAGGACGAGCAACCCGACAGGGCCGCCGGTCCAGCGGCCGACCGGGCCGAGCATGTGGGGCTCGCCGCGTGCGGCGGGTTGGTCCCAGGCTGGGGTGCGGGCGACGAGACGCGCGATCCAGGCGGACGCGCGGGTGGGTGCGGAGGGGCGCGCGTGGGGCGCCGGCGGGCGGGTGGGGAGCGAGGCCGCGCCGGCGGCGCGCGCGACGAGCGAGGCCGC
>NZ_JAPDOD010000024.1 GCF_027587205.1 Solirubrobacter ginsenosidimutans | reverse complement strand
GCCGCGGCGTTCGCCGAGGTCGGCGCGCCGGTGGAGGCCGCGCTCTCCCGCGCGCTCGCCGGGCGCGCGCTCGCCGCCGCGGGCGAGGCCGAGCGGGCGGCGGCGGAGCTCGAGCGCGCCGCGGAGGAGTTCGAGCGCTGCGAGGCCCTCGGCCATCGGGACGCCTGCGAGCGCGAGCTGCGACGGCTCGGCCGGCGCACCCGCTACCGGCGCACGCGGGCGGCGGGGGACGGGTCGCTGATCGGCTCGCTCACCGAGCGCGAGCTGCAGATCGCCCGCCTCGTCGTCGACCGGCGCACGAACGCCGAGATCGCCGCCGAGCTCTACCTGAGCACGAAGACGGTCGAGACCCACCTCCGCAACCTCTTCCACAAGCTCGGCGTGTCATCCCGGGTCGACGTCGCCCGCGCCGTCGAGCGCGCCGACCAGCTAGCCCGGTGAGTACGCGTAGATGGCGGTCACGGCCTCGTCGTCGAGTGTGAGGATCAGCAGGCGGTGCAGCTCGCCCGAGGGTTCGCGGAGCTCGATCGCCGGGTGGCCGTTGACCCACGTCGGCGTCGGGGCGTAGACCGCGCCGCACTTGTCGTCGAAGAAGGCGACGATCGCGCGCGCGCCGATCACAGCGGGCTGCGGCGGCATCGTCATCACGGCGTCCTCGCGGATCAGCTTGACCAGCGCGCTCATGTCCGCCCGTTCCCACGCGTCGACGTAGCGGCGCAGGAGCTCGCGCTGGAAGCCGCGGCCGGGGGCGACGCGGTGCGCGGGCGCCTCGGCCTCGATCGTCGCCCGCGCGCGCTGCAGCGCGCTGTTGACGGCGGTGTTCGTGGTGTCGAGCAGCTCGGACGTCTCGGCGGCGGACCAGCCGAGGACGTCGCGCAGGATCAGGACCGCGCGCTGGCGGCCGGGCAGGCGCTGGATCGCGGTCAGGAACGCGAGCTCCATGCCCTCGTGCAGGGCGTAGCGCGCGGCCGGATCGGCGATCGAGGTGTCAGCGTCCTGGAGCCGTGAGTCCGGGTACGGCTCGACCTCGCGGCGCGGGCGCTTCTCGAGCTCGTCGAGGCAGGCGTTGGTCGCGATCCGGTAGAGCCAGGTCTCGACCGACGAGCGCCGCTCGAAGCGACTGAACGCGCGCCACGCCCGCAGCAGGGTGTCCTGGGTGACGTCCTCGGCGTCGTGGATCGAGCCGAGCATGCGATAGCAGTGGACTTCCAGCGCGCGACGGTAGGGCGCGACCAGGGCGCGGAAGGCGCGCTCGTCCCCGGCCTGGGCTTGAGCGAGGAGCAGGGAGCTCATGAACGGTTAGACGGGCGGCGCGACCCAAACTCATCGGTGGATTCCGGGCGGCGCTCCCGTCTAACCGGACCATGACACAACGCTCCTGGGTCCTGGCGCTCGCCGCCGTGGCCTCCTTCATGGTCGCGCTCGACACCCTCGTCGTCTCGACCGCGTTGACCACCATCCGCCTTGACCTCAAGGCAAGCGTCGAACAGCTCGAATGGACGGTCAACGCCTACAACCTGAGCTTCGCGGTGCTGCTGATGACGGCGTCGGCGCTCGGGGACCGCTTCGGGCGGCGCCGCCTGTTCACCGCCGGCCTGGCGCTCTTCTCACTCGCGAGCGCGGCCTGCGCGCTCGCGCCGGACGCGGGCACGCTGATCGTCGCCCGCGCCATCCAGGGCATGGGCGCGGCGGCGGTCATGCCGCTCGCGCTGACCCTCGTCGGCGCCGCGTTCCCGCCCGAGAAGCGCGGGTCGGCGATGGGCGCGCTGCAGGGCCTGACCGGGCTGGCGGTCGCGTCCGGTCCCGTGATCGGCGGGGCCGTCGCCCAAGGCCTCGCCTGGCAGTGGATCTTCTGGATCAATGTGCCGATCGGCCTGCTCGCGATCCCGCTCGTCCTGCTCCGGATCCCCGAGTCGCGCGGCAGCGACGACGCGCTCGACTTCCCCGGCCTGGCACTGATCACCGGCGCCGGATTCGGCATCGTGTGGGGGCTGGTGCGCGGCAACGGCGCCGGGTGGGGCAGCGCCGAGGTGGTCGCCTCGATCGCCGCGGGCGTTGTCCTGCTCGCCGCGTTCGTCGGCTGGGAGCGGCGCGCCACCACGCCGATGCTCCCGCCCTCGCTGTTCCGCGAGCGGGCCTTCAGCGCGGGCAACGGCGCGAGCTTCCTGATGATCGCGGCGCTGTTCAGCGCGGTCTTCTTCCTCGCCCAGTACCTGCAGACCGTGCTCGGGCTCGGGCCGCTCGGCGCCGGGCTGCGGCTGTTGCCGTGGACGGCGACGCTGTTCTTCGTCGCGCCGGTGGCGGGGACGCTCGTCGACCGCTACGGCCCGCGCCGGTTCATGGGCGCCGGGCTCGCGCTGCAGGCGATCGGGTTCTCGTGGGTCGCGCTCGTCTCGGACAACGCGAGCTACGTGCAGATGATCCCGCCGCTGATGATTGCGGGCGCGGGTGTCTCGATGGCGATCCCGGCGACGATCAGCTCCGCGGTCAACGCGGTGTCCGCCGAGCACGTGGGCAAGGCCGCGGGCGTCAATAGCACCCTGCGCGAGCTCGGCGGCGTGTTCGGGATCGCGATCACCGTCGCGGTGTTCGCGGGAGCGGGCGGGTACACGTCGTTCGCGGACGGGTTCCAGCGCGCCCTGCTGGTCGCCTCGGCGTTCTCCCTCGCCGGCGCCCTGTGCGCGGCGGCGCTGCCGGCGCGCAGCCGTGCGACACGGTCGGCGCCGCTCGCGGAGGGCTCGGCGGCCGTTTAGTGGGACGAACGTCAACTGCTCCGGGTGGGGAGGGGGCCGCTTCTTGGTGCCACCCGTTCCTGGCTGCCGTGATCTCGCTTGGTGGCCGGGCTCCCCACCTCGCGCGTGGTCGAGACTGACCGTCAAGGTACGGGCCACGGAGACAGAAAGTGCGTTCTCACGCGCGCCGATCCACGGGCCGCGAGGGGGTGTGTAACCAGAGCTGCCTCGCAGGCAGCTCTCGTTCCGCACCCCCACCCGCGCGCCAACTCGACCAGTGCGACTCTGATCGAAACCCGCGCTCAGACCCTCAAACGCGCACCGTCAACCACGGCGGCCAACCCGGCGCAGCGCCTCGCGTTCCGCCTCACTCGACGAGAGCTCAATCGCGACCTGCCGTGCTGCCTCCGCCCCCGCCACGTCGCCCGCGCGGCGCAACAGCTCCGCGCGGGCGGCGTGCAGCGGCTGGTAGCGGGCGAGCCGGGGGTCGTCGGGCAGCGCGGCCAGGCCCGCCTCCGGCCCTGCGGCGAAGCCGATCGCCACGGCCCGGTTGACTGTGACCACCGGCGAGCGATCGTGACGCGCCAGCTCGCCGTAGAGCCCGGCGATCTGGGCCCAATCGGTGTCGGCGAACGCCGGCGCCTGGTCGTGCAACGCGGCGATCGCCGCCTGGATCGCGTACGCGCTCGGCCGCGGCAGCCGCAGCGCGCGCTCCAGCACGGCGACGCCCTCGGCGATCGCCGCTCCGTCCCAGAGCGAGCGGTCCTGCTCGATCAGGGACACGAGCCCGCGCTCGTCCACCCGCGCCGCGGACCGCGCATCGGTCAGGAGCAGCAGCGCCAGCAGGCCGTGGGCCTCGGCCTCGTCGGGCATCAGCCGCACGAGCAGGCGGGCGAGGCGCAGCGCCTCGGTCCGTAGCTCGGCGCGCGTTGCCGCGTGGCCCTCGTTGAACACCAGATAGACGACCCGCAACACGCCCGCGAGGCGCTCCGGCAGCACATCGTCGGCCGGCACCCGGAACGGGATCCGCGCGTCGGTGACCTTGTCGCGCGCCCGCGTCAGCCGCCGCTCCATCGCGCTGTCGGTGGAGAGGAAGGCGCGCGCGATCTCGGGCACGGTCAGCCCGGCGACGCTGCGCAGGGTGAGCGCCATCCGCGCCTCGGGCGCCAGCGCCGGGTGGCAGCAGGTGAAGAGCATCCGCAGCTGGTCGTCGTCCAGCGCGGAGGCGTCGAAGTCGAATTCGTCGTGGTGCACGTCGGCCACCAGCTCGGGGGCGTACGCGGCGACGACCTTCTCGTGGCGGAGCCGGTCCAGCGCCTTGCGCCACGCGGCGGTCGTCAGCCACGCGCCGGGTCGCTCCGGCACGCCGCGGCGGTCCCACTCGATCGCCGCGGCGACGAACGCGTCCTGGACGGCGTCCTCGGCGAGCGCCAGGTTGCCGTCCAGGCGGCGCGTGATCGTCGCCAGAACCGTCGCGCGCTCGTCGCGGAACGCCCGCTCGAGCGAGCTCGCGCTCACCGCAGCTCGAGCCCGACCATCGCCGTGATGGTCACCGAGCCGTACGCCGTGGCCGGCAGCCTGCGCGCGATGGCGATCGCGGCGTCGAGGTCCTCGACGTCGAGCATGTAGAAGGAGAACAGGATCTCCTTGGTCTCGGCGTACGGCCCGTCGGTGATCACGGCCTCGCCGTCGCGGGAGCGGACGGTCGTCGCCGTCTCGGGCTTGAGCCCGCTCGCCCCGAGCACCTGGCCCGACTCGCGCAGCTCGCGGTTGATCGCGCCCCAGACCTCCATCTCGGCGTCATAGGCGGGCGTGCCCTCCTCCGGGCCCTCGCCGTCGCGGTACGTCATCGTCAGCAGGTACTGCATGGTCATCGTCCTCCGTCAGGGTTGGTTTCAGTGCGACGACGCGCCGGGCCTCCGGGACCCGACACACCCGTCCCGAGTTGGCGCGTCGGCGCTCCATGTAGGTTGTCGCGAATGCGCCTCGACCACGTGATCTACGGCACCGCGGACCTCGACGTCGCCCAGCGGCGGATCGAGCAGGAGCTCGGTCTGGAGGTCCGGCCCGGCGGGCGTCACGTCGGGCAGGGTTCGCACAACCGCATCGTCCCGCTCGGGGGCGGCTACCTCGAGCTGATGGCGATCCACGATCGCGAGGAAGCGGCGGGGAACCCGTTCGGGGAAGTGCTGCTCGACGTGCTCGAGGTCGAAGGCCTGGTCGGCTACGCCGTGCAGGTCGACGACATCCACGCGGTCGCGGAGCGTAACGGCACGCCGCTGTTGACCGTCAAACGCGACACGCTCGAGGCGTACGTGACCGGCGTCGTCGAGGCGCTGCGCGAGCCGACCCTGCCGTTCTTCATCGGCGCCAACCGCACCGGGCCGCGGCCCGGCGCCGAGGGCGGCGCGGGAGGCCTCACGTGGGTCGAGGTCGCCGGCGACGCCGAGCGCCTGCGCGCGTGGCTCGGCGGCGAGGAGCTGCCGATCCGCGTCGTCGAGGGCGAGCCCGCCGTGCGCGCGATCGGGATCGGCGAGCGCGAGTTCCGCCCCTAACCGCGTCTTCGACGGCCGGCCTAGCCCAATCCGTTGGTGCCCGCCACGGAGGAACGAAAGTGCGGCCCCCGCACGCCCTGTCCCAGTCGCCATGGTTGACCGCGCGCGTTTGGCGGCCGGTTCGCGCGTTTCGATCAGGTTCGCACTGGTCGAGTTGGCGCGTCGATGGGGGTGCTTCACGTTTGTGCCCACAGGGGGAACGTTTGTGCAGCACCCCCTCGCGACCGGTGGTGGTTTGCTCGGTCGTGGCGGCGGACGGCGGCAGGCAGACCCGGAGGGCGCCCTCCCCCACCCGGCGCAGTTGACTTTCGTCCCACAGCTAGCTGACCCTCGTCGCCGCCGAAACGGCGTTCACCGCGCCGGGTGTGCGGACGGTGATCTCGCCCTTGACCGGCGCGTGGCGGCGCAGGGAGCGCAGCTTCGCCCCCGTGGCGCGGAGGGTGATGGTGCGCGGGACGTAGGGCGCGAGCGTGACGGTGCGGGCGAGCTTGACCAGATGCCCGCGCACGGTGAACGCCACCGTCACGCGCGCGGGGCCTGGGCGGACGGCGCTCAGGCGCACCTTGATCCCGCGGCTGAGCGACTGTGCCTTGGCCGTCACGACCGCGAAGGGCGCGGCGGGTGCGAAGGCAAGCGCGGTCGAGTTGTCTCCCGGCGCGAGGTCCTCGCCCTCGGCGCGGGCGGTGATCGTCGCGGTGGTGGCGTCCGGATCCTCGGCGTGGACCGAGAACACGCGCGTTTCGCCTGGGGCGAGCGGCGGTGACACGCAGCGCGCCCCGGCGCTGCTCGGCAAGCACCCGCCCTCCCAGCGCGCGCCCGCGAGCCAGGAGGTGTCGAGCGAGGGCAGGTCGGCCGTGAGCGCGCCGGCGTTGGTCAGGGTCACGTCGAGCCGCAGGCGGCCGTCGGGCTCGCGCGTGGGCAGCGCGCTGACGCGCAGGTCGGTGCGGTCCTCGGTCAGATCGCCGCGCAGGTCTCCGTCGACGTCCGGCTCAGAGGTCCACGCCAGCGCGAGCTGGGCGCCGCGATCGCGGAGGTCCGGCTGGCCCGCGCGCTGGATGTCCAGCCAGGACGTCTCGCACGGATCGCTGGCGCGGTCGATCTGCGGCCGGCACGCCTCGCGGGTCACGATCGCGTGCTCCCCGGTCTCCTGCACCAGGCCGAGCGGTAGCGCCAGGCGCACGCGGGGCGCGGGGAACGTGTAGGTCCCGGGCGTCGACGGAAGGTCGACCGGGTCGTACGCGACCCCACCGACCACCGGCCCCACGACACCTGCGCGGCCGCCGGGTCCGACCGTGACCGTCCAGTTCATCACCACTCGCGAGGACGAGTCGTACGGCGCCGCAGGCACGGCGCCAACCATCGCGACGGTTTCGGTCTTGGTGCTGGTCAGCGTCGCCGGCCCGCTCGGGGTGCGCTCCAGCCCGGCGCCCACTGGGAAGGCGGCGAGCGTGGCACCCACGGCGATCGCCGACAGCGCGCTCATCACAGCACCGTGGTCTTCGCCGTGACGGGCGTCTTGCCGCTGATCGTGCGCACCGTGATCTCGGCGCTCAGCGGGCCCTTCGCGGCCGCGCGCCGGAGCGAGCGCAGCTTCGCACCCGTCGCCCTCACCGTGACCGGCCGCGCCGTGTATGGCTTCAACGTGACGATCCTGGCGACCTTGACCGCGCGGCCGCGCACCGTGAATGCCACCGTCACGCGCGCCCGCCCGGCACGAACGCCGCGTACCTGGACCTTGACGCCCTTGCCGAGTCGCTGCCGGTCGGCGGCTGCGAGGTCGAACGCGGGCGCGGCGAGGAACGCGGCACCCGACGTGTTGTCGAGCGGCACGAGATCCGGCCCTTCCGACGCGATCGTGAACGTCGCCCCGACGGCCTCCGGCGCGTCGGCGCGGAAGACGAACACGCGCGTCTCACCCGCCGCCAGCGCCGGCGTCACGCACGTCGGATAGCCGACGATCGGGGTGCAACTGCCCTCCCAGCGCCCGCCGGCGAGAACCGGCGCGGTGAGCACCGGCCGGTCGGCGCTGAGCGGACCGGCGTTGGTGACGGTGACTTCGATCCGCAAGCGGCCGTCGACCTCGCGCGCCGGAGCGCTGGAGATCCGCAGGTCGGTCCGGTCCTCGGTCGTGTCGCCGACGAGGTCCTGATCGAGGTCGGGCTCATAGACGCCCTCCATCGCGAGCTTCGCGCCCTTGCGAACCTCCGACGGGGCGCCCTCGCCACCGGGCGGGTTGAAGACGTTCACGCGCGTGTTCTCGCACGGGTCGCCGCCGGGAAAGGCCGACGGGACGCACGTGCTCTGCTGCAAGATCGCGTGCCCACCGGTCTCCTGGTCGAGGCCGATCTGGCTGCCTCGATAGTCCCAGCGGATGTGCGGCGCCGGAAACGTGTAGGTCCCGGGCTCGGCAGGGATCTGCACCGGGTCGCCGACCGCGTTCGCGTCGCGATAGCGCGCACGGACGCGCACCGTCCCCGCGCTGCCGCCGGCGCCGACCTCGATCCGCGCGGCGACCAGGACCTCAGGCGGGCGGCCTTCCAGCGTGACTGGGCCGGTCCACTGGGAAAGCAGCGTCGCCGGACCGGCCGGCGTGAGCTCAGCCGCACCGGCCGTGGCAGGTGCGGCAGCGGCGGTCAGGCCGACCACCGCGATGAGCGACGTTCTCATCATGGCGCGCCAAACCTAGCCGCGCCCTAACGCAATCGGACCTGTTTAGGCGGCGGTCTGTCGGTGCGCGAACTGCTCACGCAGCGTTTTCTTGGAGAACTTGCCCACTGAGGTCTTCGGAACCTCGTCGATGATCTCCAAATCGTTCGGGATCCACCACTTCGGCACGCGCTCGGCGAGGAACGCCTTCAGCTCGTCCAGCGTGATCTCCGCGTCGCCCTCGGGGACGACGCAGGCGAGCGGGCGCTCGCTCCACTTCTCGTCGGGAATCCCGATCACCGCGGCCTCGGCCACCTTCGGGTGCGCCATGATCGCGTTCTCGAGCTCGACGCTGGAGATCCATTCGCCGCCGGACTTGACGAGGTCCTTCGTGCGGTCCACCAGCCGGACGTAGCCGTTGGAGCTGATCGTCGCGACGTCCCCGGTCCGCAGCCAGCCGTCCGCGGTGAAGGACTCCGACGAGCGCTCGTCGTTGTAATAGCCGGCCGCGATCCACGGGCCGCGCGCCTGCAGCTCGCCGCGCGCCTCGCCGTCCCAGGGCAGCTCGTCGTCGGTTCCGGGCTCGACGATCCGCAGGTCCACCAGCGGGATCGCGAGGCCCTGCGCCGCGCGCAGGTCGGCGAGCTCCTCGTCGGAGCGGTCCGCCAGCGTCGACTTCACCCGCCCGGTGGTCGCCACCGGCGACGTCTCGGTCATCCCCCAGGCCTGCAGGATCGGCAGCCCGACCTGCTCCCGGTAGGCCTCGCTCAAAGACTTCGGCACCGCCGACCCGCCGCAGAGGATCTCGCGCAGCGACGACAGGTCGCGGCCCTCGAGCTCGGGCAACACGCCCATCCAGATCGTCGGCACGCCCGCCGCCAGCGTGACCTTCTCGGCCTCCATCAGCGAGGCGATCGCCTTCGGCTGCATGTTCGACCCCGGCATCGCGAGCGCTGAACCGGCCATCACCGCCGCCTGGCACAGGCCCCACGCGTTGGCGTGGAACATCGGCACCACCGGCATGATCGTGTCGCGCTCGCTGACGCCCGCGGCGTCGGCCACGAGCGAGCCCATCGAGTGCAGGACGGTCGAGCGGTGCGAGTAGACGACGCCCTTCGGGTGGCCGGTCGTACCGCTCGTGTAACACATCGCCGCGGCCTGGTTCTCGTCCTCGATCACCGGGAACTCAACCGGATCGGCCTTGGCGAGGAGATCCTCGTAGTCGTGGACCCGCGGATCGTCGGGCACCTCGTTGTCGCCCCCGTCGTCCATCACCACGACGTGCTTGACGGTCTCGAAGCGATCGACCAGCGGCCAGAAGGCCTTCAGCAGCGATCGGTCGACGAAGACGATCTCGTCCTCGGCGTGATCGGCGATGTAGACGACGTCGTCCGGGAAGAGCCGAATATTCAGGGTGTGCAGAACGCGCCCGCTACAGGGAGCCGCGAAGTAGAGCTCGAGATGGCGCGCCGTGTTCCACGCGAAGGTGCCGACGCGGGCGTCCGCGGAGATCTCCAGCGCGTCCAGGACCCCTGCCAGGCGGCGCGTGCGCTCCGCCCACTCCCCGTAGGTGACGCGCACGATCCCGTCGCCCTGGACCGTCGCGATCTCCTTCTCCGGGAAGAGTCGCTCGGCACGCCGGAAGACGTGGGTGAGCGTCAGCGGATAGGACTGCATCAAACCCTGCATCGCGGCTCTCTCCTTGCACTCAGATCGGGCAAGCGTACCCACGATCCTCGTCCTTCGGGCGTGTTTGGGCGCGGCCGCAGCGAGCACACTGAAGGAGCCGTGCAGGACGCCGATCACACGGGCTGGATGCCCCGCTTCGTCCTGTTGCTCGTCCTTCTCGTCCTTGCCGGCTGCGGGAGCGACGCCGTGAAGCCGCTGGCCCGGATCCCGAGGCCGTCGCCCGCGCCGCCGGGCTCGCCGCTGGATTCGCTGCCGCCCAAGGACAACGCGATCCCGGCGTTCCGGCAGCAGCAGTACGAGCAGTGGCTGCGCGCGGAGATCGCGAGGACCCGCAAGTCGCCGACGGTCGAGGCCTCGCTGCGCGTCGCGCAGCTGACGGGCCACATCTCACCCGGCCTGGAGGCGAGCCTGCGCAAGGACTGGGCGAACGCCAACACGACCGTCGCAAAGCTGACCGGCGTGCGCCACGACGAGCTGGCGTACGTGATCGCCACGATCCGCACGCTCGCCGCCGCGCACATGCTCACGGTCGACCGGCTGCGGCCGACCTTCCTGATCCTGCGCACCAACACCCACTTCTGGGCCACCGCGCCGATGCCCGCGGCGGGCTTCCGGACGAGCCCCGACGCCGACCCCGCGGTCTTCCAGTACTACCCCGGCCACGGGCTGCAGCTGCAGCCGCTGGCCAGCTGGGGCCGGGCGAACGCGATTGCCGGCGCCTGCCTGGCGGCGCTGCGCAGCCACACCAAGCGGGACCGGTGCCGCCCGGGCGCGATGGCCAAGTCGCTGGACCGGCTGTCCGCGCTCGGCGCGCAGCGCAGCGGGTATCTCGCGTTCGAGTACTACTTCGCGTACGGGACCGGTTCGCCGCCGTGGGTGAGCGGGATGACGCAGGCGACCGCGATCCAGGCGCTCTCGCGCGGCTACCGCGCGATGGGGAAGGAGCGCTGGCGGCGCGCCGCGCTCAGCGCCCTCGGCGCGTTCGAGAAGGGGCCGCCGAACGGGATCTCGGTGCGCGCGCCCGGCGGCCACCACTACCTCCTGTACTCCTTCGCGCCCGGCCATCTGGTCTTCAACGGCGGCCTGCAGGCGGTCATCGGCCTGCGCGACGCCGCCGCGCTGCTGCACTCCAAGCGCGCCGAGAAGCTGTTCGCGACCGGCGAGCGGGCGACGCGGCGCGAGGTCGCCGAATACGACACGGGCGCCTGGTCGCTGTACTCCGAGCACGGCGCCGAGGCGACGCTCAACTACCACTCGCTGATCGCCGGCTTCTTGGCGAACCTCTGCGACCGCGTCCACCGGCGGGTCTACTGCAGCGCCGGCAAGCGGTTCAAGCGCTACGAGCACGAGCCGACGAAGATCGACCTCACGCCGTTGCACAAGGTGCGCTGGGACCGCACGAGCACGATCCGGTTCTCGATCTCGAAGATCTCGACCGTCAAGGTCCGGATCTGGGGCACGCGCGGGATGAGCCTGTCGCGTGACCTGAAGGTCTCGCGCGGCGTGCAGACGCTCTCCTGGCGTCCGCCCGGCCGCGGCCGCTACACGCTGCGGATCACCGCCCAGGGCCCGAGCGGACCGCTCGGCGTCGAGCAGCGCGCGATCCGCGTGACGCTGCCCAAGCCGAAGCCGAAGAAGAAAAAGAAGGTGGAGCCGCGGTCGCGGAAGAGGGAGCGCGACCGCGGCTCCGATGCGGCATCCGGCCGCAAGCCTTAGAGAGCGATGGAGGGGCGTTGCATGAGAGCCGGAACGCTCGTTGAGGCGTGAACTTGCGGTGACGTGCGAGACTTGCGCTCGATGGCCGCAACCGCCACCGAGCGCGACGACGTCCAGCCCGTCGCCAACGAGAATCTCGACCGGTTCCTCACCGGGACGATCACAGTGCTCCCAATTCTTGCCCTCGGCCTCGTGGCCTGGCAGGTCTGGTCCGAGCTATTGGGTTGGAGCGACCTGATCGTGTTCGCGATCATGTACGTCGCGACCGGCCTGGGCATCACCGTCGGGTTCCACCGGCTCTTCACGCACCGCGCGTTCAAGACCGGCAAGGCCGTGCGCGCGATCCTCGCCGCGCTGGGCTCTGCCGCGATCGAGGGCCCGGTCATCTCCTGGGTCGCCGACCACCGCAAGCACCACGCGTACTCGGACCGCCCGGGTGATCCGCACTCGCCGCACGTGGACCACGGGCACGGCGTCAAGGGCGCGCTGCGCGGGCTGCTGCACGCGCACGTGGGCTGGCTGTTCATCCACACCGAGCGCGGGCTGAAGACACGCTACGCGCCGGATCTGATCGCCGATCCGATCGTCAACTTCATCAGCCGCACGTTCGTCGTGTGGGTGCTGGCCGGCCTCGCCGTGCCGTTCCTGCTCGGGTGGGCGATCGGCGGCACGGTCGCCGAGGGCCTCACCGGCCTGCTGTGGGGCGGCGCCGTGCGGATGCTGGTCCTGCACCACTCGACCTACAGCATCAACTCGCTCTGCCACTTCTTCGGCAAGCGGACCTTCAACACCAACGACGAGTCGCGCAACCTCGGGTGGCTCTCGTTCTTCACGTTCGGGGAGGCCTGGCACAACAGCCATCACGCCTTCCCGACTTCAGCCCGCCACGGTCTGAAGCGCTGGCAGTTCGACCCCTCCGCGTGGGTCATCTGGGCGCTCGAGAAGACCGGTCTGGCGTGGGACGTCGTGCGCATCGCTCCCGAGCGCCAGGCCGCCAAGCTCGTGACGTGAGCGGCACGCGCGAGCTCAGCTCCGCGCTTGCCCAGGCTCTGCCGGACCGCCCGTTCGCGTTGGAGCTCTGGGACGGCACGTCGCTGCCCGCCACCAATGGCGGAGGCGGACCCACGTTCCGCATCACCTCACCCGAGGCGTTCGGCCACGTGCTGCGCGCGCCCGGGCAGCTCGGTCTCGGCCGCGCCTACGTGAGCGGCGGCATCGACGTCGACGACATCGACGAGGCGCTGGCGCTGATCGCGAAGTGGTCGCCGCCGCCGATCGAGAACCGCGCGAAGCTCGACATCGCCCTGGCGGCGGTGAAGGCGGGCGCGCTGCGGCACGTCCCGAAGGTTCCCGAGATGGAGCTGCGCCCGAAGGGCAAGCGCCACTCGATCCTGCGCGACAAGCGCGCGGTCACGCACCACTACAGCCTCTCCAACGAGTACTTCTCGCTCTTCCTGGACGAGTCGATGACGTACTCGTGCGCGGTCTTCTCGCGCGGCGCGACGACCCTCGAAGAGGCGCAGCGGACGAAGCTCGACCTGGTCTGCACCAAGCTCGCGCTGCAGCCGGGCGAGCGGGTGCTGGACGTCGGCTGCGGCTGGGGCGCGTTCGCCCTGCACGCCGCCCGCGAGTTCGGCGTCCACGTCACCGGGATCACGTTGTCAGAGCCCCAGGCGGAGCTCGCCCGCGAGCGCGCCGCGGCGGCCGGCCTGGCCGACAAGATCGACATCCGCGTCATGGACTACCGCGAGATCGCGGGCGAGACGTTCGACGCGATCGCCTCGATCGGGATGGTCGAGCACGTCGGCTCGGCCAACATCGACCTGTACGCGGCGAAGCTCTACTCGCTGCTGCGGCCCGGCGGGCGGCTGCTCAACCACGGGATCGCGCGGCTGCGGGTCGGGGAGGCCGAGGCGGGTCCGTTCTCCGAGCGCTACGTGTTCCCGGACGCGGCGCCGCTGCACCTCTCGCGGATCCAGCTCGCGCTCGAGCGGGCCGGATTCCACTCGCGGCACATCGAGGACTTCCCGGACGACTACGCGCGGACGCTCCTGGAGTGGCAGAAGCGCTTCGAGTCCAATATCGAGCGGGCGCGGGAGCTCGGCGGCGACGAGCGGGTACGGGTCTGGCGGATCTACTTGCGGGTGTCGCGCCAGGGCTTCGAGAGCGGCTTCATCTCGGTGTATCAGGTCCGGGCCGTTCGCCCCGCCTGAGCAAGCGGTTGTACATCTCCATCAGGAAGTCGACCATCTCCGGGTCGGGCATCGGCCTTCCGTCGGCCTGCCGGCGCAGGATCTCGGCGCAGAGCCGCACATAGGCCTCGCCGAGCGCGCCGGTCAGCGTCCCGGCCACGGCGGCGTTGATCACGTTCCCGCCCGGCATCCGCGCCGAGAGCTCCCTGACGAGCTTCTTGCCCGCCCGCTCCATGCTGCCCTGGCCGATCGCGGCCTTCAGGAGGTCGCGCGCCTGGTGGTTGGAGAGCTCGATGCCGAAGATCGCGGTCACGCCCGCGAGCATCCCCAGCTGGATCGGGCGCAGCAGCATGGCGTCCGCCATCGGCACGGGCGCGGCCGCCGCCCCGGCCGCGGCGGCTGATGCGGCGACGACGACCGCCCGCGCCTGATCGACCTTCAGCTCGATGACTACACCCTGGGCGTTTACGAACGCCCGCCTCACCGCCTCGGGGAGGATGTCGTTCGTCAGCCGCACGAGCTCCTCCAGCCCGCGCGTCGGCAGGGTCTGCGCGCCGATCGTGCGAGGCTGCGCGAGCGTGCGGACCGGGTGGTTGCCGACCAGTGCGAGGTTCGCGTCGCGCACCGCCGCCGCGAGGCCGTCGGCGCGCTCCTCGTCGATCACCTGCGTGAACACGAGGATCACGGGGACCTCCTCGGCGAGCTCGCGCATGATCTCGACGTCGTAGTCCTCGACCCGCGTCTGGCCCGCGTCCATGCAGTACCAGAGCAGATGGATGTGCTCCTCGGGCGGGCCCTTGCGGTGCTTGGCGATCAGCCGCTTGTAGTCGCGGATGATCGTTCGCTTGGAGTCCCCCAGCTCGACGCCCTTGGTGTCGTAGAGCGTCACCGGCACGTCGGGGTCCTCGAAGCGCTGGACGACCTTGGTGACCGGCCGCCCGGTGGCCGTGGCGGCCAGCGGCTTGCGGAAGATCGCGTTGATCAGCGTGCTCTTGCCGACCCCGGTCTGGCCGATGACGAGGATGTTCGCGTGGCCGAGCTTCTCCGCCTCGCGCCGGCGGTCGCGCGAGAACAGCGCATCGTCGTCGAGGTCGGCGTCGTCGCGCTGCGGCGGCTCGAGCTCCGGCTTTCCGGCGTTGCGGTCGCGCACCGCTCCCCAGGCCCGGCCGAGGCGGTCGGCGACGTCCTCGCCGGTCCGTCCGGCCCAGTCCCTCGTGCCCCGCGCGATGCGCCCGGCCTGCTCTCGTCGGTCCTGTCTCGACATTGTTTAGTGCTGTTACCCCTGCAGTGTGCGGAGTGAGTCGCTGCTAACGTAGTTGCAACGGGTGGCATTCGGCTGCCCGCGAGGTTCGCGCGCTCTTGAGTCCCGCCATCCGGGCGGTTCGGGTTCAGCCAAGCCTCCCGAATCGTTTACGGCCGCTCTCAGCGCCGCCAAGGAGTACCAAGCTTTGTCACAGAAGTCCTTTGCCGAACTCGGCCTGTCGCAGCCTGTCGTGGGCGCGCTCGCCGACCGAGGCATCACCAATCCCTTCGCCATCCAGGCGCTCGTCATCGAGGACGTCCTCGATGGGGTCGACGTGCTCGCCAAGAGCCCCACGGGCTCGGGCAAGACGATCGCCTTCGCCGCGCCGATCATCGACGTGCTCGACCCGAAGGTCCGCAAGATCTCCGCGCTCATCCTCGCGCCGACGCGTGAGCTCGTGAGCCAGATCGTCGAGGAGTCGCGGCCGATGGCCGAGGCCCGCGGCATCAACGTCGCCGCCGTCTACGGCGGCGTCGGCTTCGAGAAGCAGACCAAGAACGCCCGTGCGGCCCACATCGTCGTGGCCACGCCGGGTCGCCTCGAGGACCTGCTCCAGCGCCGCTCGATCTCGCTCTCGAACGTCGAGATCCTCGTCCTGGACGAGGCCGACCGCATGCTCGACATGGGCTTCCGCCCCGCCGTCGACCGCATCGTCCGCCAGGTCCCGCAGGATCGCCAGACCCTCTTCTTCTCGGCCACGCTCGACGGCGAGGTCGGCCGCATCGCGTCCGACTACACGCAGGACGCGGTCCGCCACGAGCACCGCCCGCCGGCCGAGCACAAGGCCGAGATCGAGCACCGCTTCCGCGCCGTGGACCGCGACACGCGCATCCGCGCGCTGGTCGAGGAGCTCCGCGCCGAGGACCGCGACCTCGCCCTCGTCTTCGTGCGCACCAAGCGCGGCGCCGACCGGTTGGTCAAGCGGCTGGGCAACGAAGGCGTCCGCGCCGTCGCCATGCACGGCAACAAGTCCCAGAACCAGCGTGAGCGCGCCCTGGCCGAGTTCGGCTCGGGCAAGGTCGACACCCTCGTCGCCACCGACGTCGCCGCCCGCGGCATCGACGTCACCGGCATCTCGCACGTGATCAACTTCGACGCCCCGGACGACCGCGAGTCCTACGTCCACCGCATCGGCCGCACCGGCCGCGCGGGCAAGACGGGCATCGGCATCACGTTCGTCGAGGCCGAACAGGCCCGCGACGTCGGCAAGATCGCCGCCGCCCTGAGCCTGCACCACCAGTTCGAGCGCGCGGGCCTCGCCCCGGCCACCGCCCGCCCCCACACCACGGCGCCCAGCCCCGGCGCCCGCCGCCGCCGCACCCGCGGCAACGGCGGCCGCCCCCGCACCACCCGCTAGCGCGGAACGGGCGCGGCTCCGGCCGCGCCCCTACTACGACTTGCCGGCGTTCGCGGAGACGTAGTCCGCGATCTGCTTGATCTGCGCGTCGGTCAGCTTGCCCTTGAAGGAGGGCATCGCACCGCCGCCGCTGTTGACCTGGCGCGTGACGAGGTCCGGGCCCGGCCGCAGCTGGTCGAGGTTCGGGCCGACCTGGCCCGTGGCGCCCGCGGCGGCCAAGGTGTGGCAGCTGGAGCAGTTGTCGGTGAAGAGCTGCTTCCCGCCGGAGTCGGAGGCGGGCGCGGGCGTGTTGGATTCCCCGCTCGAGCCGCCGCACCCGGCGACGAAGGCGACGAGGACCGCAGCAAGGGATAGACGGAGCTTCACGCGCGCACTGTACCTCGCGTCAACCTCCGTCTACATTAGGCAGCGCATGCGCACGCCCCGTGCACTCCTGGTCATTCTCGGCTGCGCCGCGCTGGTGCTCGCCGCTGTGCAGGGGCTGACAGGGATGCAGGAGCTCGTGTTCTACGGCGGGCCGATCCTGCTGTTGTTCGGGCTGCTGCTCAGCGGGCGCTTCATCGGCGAGGACGCGATCCTCGCCCGGCGCCGGAAGGAGCCGGTCCGGCTGCGGCCGCTCGCGCGGCGCTGGTCGCCCGTGCTCGAGCGCCCGCTCGGCTCGCTGCTGGAGCGCAGCACGCGGCAGCTTCGTGGACCGCCGGTCGCGGCGCTTCACCTCGCCTAGACCGTCTTTCCTCCCAGCACATGTAAGGAGGTCCCCTTGCGGACCCTCGCCTTCGGCGCCGCGGTCGTCGCGCTCCTGCTCAGCGCGCCCGTGGCCCTCGCCCACCAGGGCAATCCCCACTACCGCTCGCTCGTCACGTCGGTCACGCCCGCCGTCAAGGGCGTCGACGTCTCGGTCCTGAACTTCGATGACCGGCTGCTCATGCACAACACGAGCGGTCAGGACATCACGATCCTGGACTACCAGAACAAGCCGTACGCGCAGCTGCTCAAGGACGGCACGGTCCAGGTCAACACGAACTCCGAGGCGTATTACCTCAACGAGGATCGCCTGGGCGAGACGTCGGTGCCGAAGGGCCTCGGCAGCGAGCCCAAGTGGAAGCAGCTCTCGCGCAGCTCGCGCTTTGAATGGCACGACCATCGTGCGCACTGGATGGGCAAGAGCGACCCGCCCAACCTCAAGGACAAGAGCGTCAAGACCAAGATCGACAACTGGACCGTGCCGATCCAGGTCGCCGGCGACAAGGGCACCATCGCCGGCACGCTGACGTGGGTCCCGCTCGACGAGGGCGGCCTGCCGGTCGGCGCGATCTTCGCCTTCGCCGCGCTGCTGATCGCCCTGTCGATCGCCGTCTTCATCATCCGCCGGCGCCGTGCCGACGGCGACGGCGACGGCGGCGGAGACGGCGGCGCCCCGCAGAAGAAGAAGGAGGTCGTGGAGGCGTGGTGAGAGCGATCGCGCTGGCGCTCGTCGCGCTCGCGCTGCTGCCCGCCTCCGCCCTCGCCCACGCGACGCTGCAACAGACCGTCCCGCAACGCGGGGCCAAGCTGGACAAGCCGCCCGCCGAGGTCACGTTCCGCTTCGACGAATCGGTCGAGGCGAGCTTCGGCGCGCTGCGGATCTTCGACTCCAAAGGCCAGGAGGTCCAGACCGGCAAGGCGTTCCACCCGGGCGGCAAGGGCGCCGACATCGCGGTCAAGCTCAAGCCCGGCCTCGGCGACGGCACCTACACGGCCACCTACCGGGTCGTCTCCGCCGACGGCCACGTCGTCTCCTCCGGCTTCGTCTTCACCGTCGGCGAGGCGTCCGCGCCGTCGGAGTCGCTCGATCAGCTCCTCGCCACCGGCAGCAAGTCGGGCAAGATCACCACCGCCGCGCTGGGCGTCGCCCGCGCGCTGCAGTACGCCGCGATCGCGCTCGGCCTCGGCACGCTGATCTTCTTCCTCGCGTGCTGGCGCCGCCTCGGCGTCACCTCGCGGCCGTTCATCGCCAAGCTCGAGCGACTCCTGCTGGTCGCGGGGATCCTGGGTGTCGTCTCCGCCGTCGCCGCGCTCGCGCTTCAGGGCGCCGTCGGCGAGGGCGCCACGTTCTGGTCCGCCGCCCGCCCGGACACGATCAAAGAGGTCCTCGGGACCCGCTTCGGCCGCGCGTGGGGCATCGGCGCCGCGCTCTGGATCATCGCGCTGATCGTCCTCGCGACGAAGCCGCTGCGGCCGCGCGGCGAGCCACGCGTCGTCGACCCGCCACCTGAGGGCGAGCCCGCGCTGGTCCTGGCGGGCGGCGCCGCCTCGGCCCGCGGGACGGCGCCGAGCGGCGCCGCGGCCACCATCCCCGCGCCGGCCCGCGCGGCCGTGCCCGTCTCCACGCCGCACCTCGTCGCCCTCTCGGTCCCGCTGTTCGCCCTCGTGCTGCTGCCGAGCTTCGGCGGCCACACGAGCGTGCAGTCGCCGGTGGCGATCCTGCTCCCCGCGAACCTGCTGCACGTGCTCGCGATGAGCGCGTGGCTCGGCGGGATCGCGGTGCTCGTGTTCGCGCTGCGGGCCGCGACCGCGGAGCTCGAGCCCGATCAGCGGACGCCGCTGCTCGCGGGCGTCGTCGGGCGCTTCAGCGCGATCGCCAGCATCGCGCTGCCCGTGCTGCTGCTCTCCGGCGTCGTCCAGGCGATCGTCGAGGTCCGCAGCTTCCCGGCGCTGCTGGACAGCGCCTTCGGCCGCGCCGTCCTGATCAAGGTCATGGTCGCGGTCGCGATCATCGCGCTGGGCTACATCAACCGCCAGGAGATCCTGCCCGAGCTGCGCAAGGCGGCCGCGGATGACTCCACGCCCGGCAAGGCGGGCGTCCTGCTGCGGCGCACGTTGCGCCTTGAGTTCCTGCTCGGCCTGACGGCGATCGCCGTCACGGGCGCGCTCTCGAGTTATGCGCCGTCGGTCGCGGAGTCCAGCGGCCCGTACGCCACGACCGCGATCATCGGGCCCGCACGGCTGGAGGTCACCGTCGACCCCGCGAAGGTCGGCCCCAACCAGCTGCACCTGTACCTCTTCGATCGCAAGACCGGCGCCGCGTTCGAGCAGACGAAGGAGCTCGACGTGACCGCCGCGATGCCGTCCAAGAACGTGCCGCCGCTGACGCTGAACTCGCACGTCGCCGGCCCCGGCCACTACGTCGTCGACGGCGCGACCCTGTCCGTGAAGGGCAAATGGATCATCTCGGTCACCGACCGCGTGTCGGACTTCGACCAGTACCAGACCCGCTTCACCGTTCCGATCCAATGAGCGCAGGGAGGACCCACATGCTCAAGACCGCACTGCTCACCACCGCCGCCCTCGCGCTCGTCGTCCCGGCTGCAGCCGACGCCCACGTCACCGTCCAGCCGAACACGGCCGCCGCGGGCAGCTTCACCCGCCTCGACGTCCGCGTCCCCAACGAGCGCGACGACGCCAGCACCAACAAGATCGTCGTCCAGTTCCCCGAGGGCTTCGCGGACGCCTCCTTCGAGGCCAATCCGGGGTGGGACATCAAGGTGACCAAGAAGAAGCTCGCCAAACCGGTCCAGACCGACGACGGCGAGGTCACCGAGGGCGTCAACACGATCACGTGGACGGCGAAGTCCGCCGCCGACGCGATCCCGCCGGGCGGCTTCGAGGACTTCGGCCTCTCGGTCCAGATCCCCGGCAAGGCCGGCGACACGCTGACCTTCAAGGCCCTGCAGACCTACTCCAACAAGGAAGTCGTCCGCTGGATCGGCGCGGAGAGCTCCGACAACCCGGCCCCGACCGTGTCGGTCACCGCCGCGGCCGACGAGTCCGGCGCGGCTCCCGCCGCCACTCCCGCGGCCACTCAGGCCGCCGCCACGGCCACGCCGGCGGCGTCCAGCAGCGACGATGGCGGCTCGTCCAACGGCCTCGCGATCGTGGCGCTGATCGTGGGCGCGCTCGGCCTGATCGTGGGCGTGTTCGGCGTCATGTCCGGACGCCGCGCCAAGAGCCTGGCGTAGCGCGTCGCGTCAGGCCCCCGCTCGGTGCGTGCTCAGCGCACCGAGCGGCGCAGGATCACGAAGCAGATCGCCGCGATGATCAGCGAGACGATCGGCCAGAAGGCGCCGAGGCTCGTCACGATCGCGAGCAGAATGCCCGCGACGCCGATCAAACCGAAGGTCCCCGTCGCCAGGACGAGGCGATAGGCGCGCTTTTCGCGCTGCTTTCGGGTCATGCGGGATCCGCCGCGGCGCTCGAGGTCGCTCATCTCTTTCATGATGCCACGCCCACCCGCGCGCTGGACGGCGTTCGGTGGCTAGCCCCAGTAGCCGGCGGCATCATTACGATCCTCACCGATGAGCGACCCGCTCCGATCGCTCGCCGATGCCGCCCGCGCGGTCACGGCGGCCGCGACCGACGACGACGTGCTGGCGATCGTCGCCAAGGCGGCGCGGGACGTGATCGGCGCGCGTCAGGGCGTCGCCCGCCGCGACTCCAACGGCGGTCCGGCGGGTCCGCGTCTGGTCACGCCGCTGATCGCCCGCGACGGGACGAGCCTCGGCATGATCGAGCTGTGGGACAAGGACACGGACTTCACGCCCGAGGACGAGGCGATCGTGATCCAGCTCGCGCAGATGGCGGCCAACGCGATCGAGACGCTGGAGCTGCTCAAGCGCGAGCACGCGGCGCGCGTGGAGGCCGAGGAGACGGGCCGGCGACTGCTGCGCGAGAAGCAGCGCGCGGAGGCGCTCCAGCGGGTCGGCAGCGCGATCGCAGGGCGACTGGACCTGCGCGAGATCGTCCAGCTCGCCACCGATGCGGCCCGCGAGCTCACCCCCGCCGCGTTCGGCGCCTTCTTCTACAACGTGATCTCCGACGCCGGCGAGGCGTACATGCTCTACACGCTGTCGGGCGTCGACCGCAGCGCCTTCGAGCGCTTCCCGATGCCGCGCAACACCGAGATCTTCGGCCCCACGTTCAATGGTGAGGGCGTCGTCCGGCTCGACGACGTGCGCAAGGACCCCCGCTACGGCCGCAGCGCGCCGTACCACGGCATGCCGGAGGGTCACCTGCCCGTGCGCAGCTACCTCGCCGTGCCGGTCGTCACGTCCGACGGCGAGGTCGCGGGCGGGCTCTTCTTCGGCCATCCGGAGCCCGGCATGTTCTCCGACGAGGACGAGCACATGGTCGCCGGAATCGCGGCGCAGTCGGCGATCGCGATCGAGAACGCGCGCCTGTACCAGGAGCGCACCCGCACCGCGCAGACGCTGCAGCGCGCGCTGCTCCCGCCCCACCTGCCGCAGATCGCGGGCCTGGAGCTCGCCGCCAGCTACCGAGCGGCGGGCGAGGGGAACGAGGTCGGCGGCGACTTCTACGACGTCTTCCGCCAGAGCGACGGAAGCTGGGCGCTGGTCGTCGGGGACGTCTGCGGCAAGGGCCCGCAGGCCGCCGCGGTCACCGCGCTCGCCCGCTACACGCTGCGCGCGCACGCCGTCGCCGGGCTGCGCCCGAGCTACCTGCTCGCCCGCCTCAACGACGCGCTCCTGCGCCAGCGCGCCCCCGGCTTCGTGACCGTCGCCCTCGCCCGCCTCGAGTTCAACGACGAAGGGGCGCGGATCGAGCTGACCACGGCGGGGCATCCGCTGCCGATCGCCTGGATCGGTGGCCACGCCACACCGCTCGGGGACGTCGGCACGCCGCTGGGCATCATCGAGCGGCCGGACCTGCCCGAGGTGGCGCTCCAGCTCGCTCCCGGCGACCTGCTGGCCTTTTACACCGACGGCGTCACCGAGGCCGCCGCGCCGCGGCTCATCCTCACCGAGGAGGACCTCGGGGCTCTGGTCGCCGAGCGCGCCGCCGGCGGCCCCGGCCCGGTCGTCGCCCACCTCGAGGCCACCGCGGTCGCCAACGCGGGCGGCAACCCCCGCGACGACATCGCCTGCCTCGCCGTGCAGGTCACCGCCAGGCCGCGCGTGTCCGAGCGCTTCGCGGCGACCCCGCACGCCGCGCGCGACGTCGCCGCCGCGCTCGCGCCGCTCGCCGAGGAGCTCGGCCCGCGCCTCGCGCAGGACCTGCGGCTGCTGGCGACGGAGCTGGTCGCCAACGCCGTCCGCCACACCGGCGTCGCCGCCGGAACGGTCGAGATCCAGCTGCGGCTGACGGCCGACCGGGTCCATCTGAGCGTGCTCGACGAGGGCACCGGCTTCGAGCTGCCCGAGCGGCCGGTCGCCGCGCCCGAGGGTCCCGGCGGCTGGGGCCTCTACCTCGTCGACCGCTGCGCGGTGCGCTGGGGCGCGGAGCGGGGAGAGCGCCACCGGATGTGGCTGGAACTGGAGCGCGCCGATGACGCCTGAGTCCACGACCGTCGTGCCGGTGCGCGGCGAGGTGACGTTCTCCAACGTGCGCGGCTTCGACCGCGAGCTCGACCAGGCCTTCGCCGCGGGTGCCCACAACCTCGTGGTCGATCTGACCGACGTCACGTTCATCGACTCCTCCGGTCTCTCGTCGCTGCTCACCGCGTCCGCCCGCGCCCGCAAGCACGGTGGGCGCGTCGCGCTGGTGCTGGCGCAGGGAGAGCCGCCGTCGATCTTCCGCTTCCGCGGTGTGGACCGGCTGCTGGCGCTCTACGCGAGCCGCGAAGCCGCGCTCGAAGACCTGGCCGCTTAGTCGACCGGCGGCCGGCACATCTTGGCCCGCTGGCCACACGGGCACCGGCGTCGCCGCGCGACCCTTGCACGCAGTGCCCCAGATCGGTCTCGTCCTGCCCGGCGGGGGCGCGCGCGGCGCCTATGAGGCGGGCGCGCTGTCCGTGCTGATCCCCGCCTTGGAGGCGCGCGGCGAGCGGGTCGAGATCGTGTGCGGGACGAGCGTCGGCGGGATCAACGCGGCGGTCGCGGGCGCGGTCGCGGCCAAGCCGGCGGCCGAGCAGGCGGAGACGTTCCTCGAGCACTGGCGCTCGGTGCGCAAGTCGAGCGTGATCTCACCGGTGATCGGCGTCGGGACGGGCCTGGGGCTGCTGCGGCTGGCGGGCGAGGTGCTCGAGCTGCCTGGGATGCGCGCGGCGTCGGTGCTCGATCCCTCGCCGCTGGCGCGCAGCCTGGAGCGCTGGATCGACTGGGATGCGCTGCACGCCAACGTCGCCTGCGGCCTGATGCACGCGGTCTGCGTCGTCGCGACGTCGCTCGAGCGCGGGCTGCCCGTCGGGTTCGTCGAGAGCGCGGCCGCGCCGCCGCGGTCGGATCGCGAGATCCACTACGTGCACACCCGCCTGGAGGGCCAGCACGTGCGCGCGTCGGCGGCGATTCCGATGCTGTTCCCGCCGGTCGAGGTGACCGCGCCGCTCGGCGCCAGCGGCCACTACGTCGACGGCGCGACCCGCCTGAACGCGCCGATCGCCCCTGCTCTCGCGCTCGGCGCGGAGCGGGTGATCGTCGTCGGCTACGAGCCGCTCGCGGCGGAACGTCCCGCGGCGGTGCCGGGTCGCCTCCCACGGCTGGCCGACGTCGCCGCCAACGCCCTCGACGGGCTGCTGCTGGACCAGGTCGCCCACGACGTCCGCCGGATGCTCGCGGTCAATGCCTTCTTCGCCGAGTCGCCCACCACCGGCACCTCGCGCGCCGCCCGCGCCTACCGCGAGGCCCACGGCCGTCCGCCGTATCGCCGGATCTCCTACGCGCTGGTGGCGCCGTCGCGTCGCGGGGAGATCGGCGCGCTGGCCGAGGCGGTCTTCCAGGAGCGCTACGGCGGTCTGCGCGGGTTGCGCTCCCCCGACTTCGCGCTGCTGGCCCGGCTGCTGGGCGGCGGCCGCGCGCAGTCGCGCGGCGAGCTGCTCTCGTTCGTGCTCTTCGACGAGGTCTTCATCGAGCGCCTGCTGCAGGCCGGACGCGCCGACGCCAAGCGCTGGCTCGCCGACCATCCCGGCTTCTGGTCGGCCGACGCCGCCGCCGCAGGCTTCGAGACCGCCGATCAGTCCACGGACACGATCGCCCTCGACGAGTTCCGCGCGTTGAGGAGACGCTAGCTGCGCGCCGGATGAGCTAGATTTCCCTCCCGATGGCACCACTGCTCGCCGATTACGCGCTGAACGTCACGCTCGTCTCGCTGTTCATCTGGGTCGTGCTCTTCCCCGTGCTCGTCCAGGGCCTGATCGTCTACGCGATCATCCAGGCCAGGGGCGAGAAGCGCGAGAACGACCTCGCGCGCACGCACCGGGACTGAGTTAGGACGCGGTGAACCGCTCGGCGACCACGTAGGTCTCGCCGAGCTCGAGCAGGCAAAGGCCTCCGCGGCCCGGGCCCGTCTGCGTGAGCCGCGTGGAGACGCCGTGCGCCTCCGCCACCTCGGCGTAGCGCCGCAGCAGCGTGACCGGGCCGTTGGCGAGCTGGCCGAAGCCCAGCTCGAGCAGCGCCTCGACGCCGAGGAACGCGTTCACGACGGACTCGAAGCTGACGTAGCGGCCCGCGAGCTCCTCGTGCGCGGCGCGCAGCGCGTGGGCGAGCCGCGACGGGTCCTCAGCGCGGCCGCGGAACGACAGCCCGCCGAAGTCGTCGGTGTAGGGCAGCAGGCCGGGATGCTCGGTGTGCAGCCCGGCGCGGTGGAAGCGGCTGCTGGACGCGACCCAGCGCACGACGCCGTCGGCGCGGATCGTCCGATCCCACACGCGGCGGCCGGAGCCGGCCAGGCGCACGCTGAGCGTGAGCCCGTCGCCGGTGCGGTCGGTGCCGACGATCGCGCCGAGCGCGTCGAGCTGCTCGTCGGCCAACAGCGCCGGGAGGTCTCCCAGCTCGCTGTGCCGCACGCCCTCCCAGTGCTTGATGTCGGCGCGCGGCGCCTCGCTCGGCCCGGGCCAGATCTGCAGGCGGTAGGCGTCCGGCGCGTTCTCGTCCGGGCGCTCCCACGTGGCCGCGGCGCTCAGGTTGCGTCCGCTCCAGCGCGCCCGGTAGGCGCCGGGCGCGATGCCGACGGTCACCTCGTCGATCCCCGCCGACGCCAGCGCGAGCTTGCCGGACGGCACGGTCAGCGAGAACTCCGTGACGTGGTCCCACGCGTCGAGGTCCAGCGGCGGCCGGCCGCCCCAGCCCTCCACCCGCAGCGGCACGAAGAAGTTCGCGCTGCGCGGCATCCGCATGTCGACCTCGGCCTCGCTCCAGTGGCTCTCCGCGTCGACCACGTACAGGTGACCGTGGTCGTACGCGAACTCGAGATCGGTGGCCCAGGCGGTCACGGGCCGAAAGGTAGGCCGCTTTCGCTCAGTTCGACAGTCGTTCGAGTAGGTCCGCGAACTCGCCCGTCGCGTCGACGGCCTCCAGGCGCCCGTCGCGCAGCCAGTACAGGCGGGTGCTGACGGGCTCGCCCTGCTCGGCGGCGGAGCGGGTGAGCTCCAGCATCGGCTCGATCACACCGCGCACGCGCGCGTCGCGGATCGGGTGCGCGAGCACGGCGTGGTGGGTCGGGACGGCGACGAGCGTGCCGTAGGGCGCCGCCGGCGGGTCGAACTCGTCCGCCCACAGCGCGTGGGTGGCGGTGAAGAACGACTGCCCGTGCAGCACGAAGAGCGGGGCGACGTCGTCGCCGAGCTGCACCTCGTGACGGTCGAGCTGGAGCCCCGGCTCGGTGCGCACGCGGGTGAGCGCGGCGATGAACGAGCGCTCGTCGCCCCAGTCCTCCGGGACGAACATCACGCCGCCGGGAAGGTCGAACGCGAGCATCACGTTGAGGTCCTCGCCCATCAGGCAGGCCTTGATCGGGATGTCGAGGTTGTCGAAGAGCTCCGCCGCGCCCACGCGGGCGTCCGGCGAAGCGTCCGGGAGGCGGGGCATCACCCGCGCGACGATCTCTCCGGTGCGCGACCGGTCGAGCGCGTCCAGCAGCTCGTCGTAGCGCTCGTCGTCGGCGGTCGCGAGCGCCTCCAGGAACCGGTCGACGTCGCCGTCGTCCGGAAGGGTCCGCGCGAGCGCGAGTAGATCCTCCATCGGGGTCAGGTTAGGGGTCGGGTTCAGGGTCCTCACTCATGTGGTGACCGCGCGGCTACCGGAGCATCGTCCGCATGCCCGCCACCTCGACCCTCGCCTTCTTCGCGGCCGCCACGATGGCGCTGCTGTTGATCCCCGGCCCGTCGGTGCTGTTCATCGTCGCGCGGACGCTCGAGCACGGCCGCCGGGGCGGACTCGTGTCGATGCTCGGCGTGGAGAGCGGGGCGCTGTTGCACGTGCTCGCCGCGACCGCCGGGCTCTCCGCGCTCGTCACCGCCTCTCCGCACGCGCTGCTGGCGGTCAAGCTCGCGGGCGCGGCGTACCTGCTCGTGCTGGGTGTGCGGGCGTTGCGGGGCGGCGTCGGGGAGGCGGGTGCGACGCGCGGATCCTCGCGCCGGCTCTTCCGCCAGGGCGTCCTGGTGGACGCGCTGAACCCGAAGACCGCGATGTTCTTCCTCGCGTTCCTGCCGCAGTTCATCGACCCGGCCGCGGGCTCGGTCGCGCTGCAGACGCTCGTACTGGGGCTGTGCTTCGTCATGCTGGCGACGCTCAGCGACGGCGCCTACGCGCTGCTCGCGGCGGCGGTGGCGGCGCGGGCCCGGCGGGGAACGCGGCTGAAGCGGGTGAGCGGCGTGGCCTACCTGGGCCTCGGCGCCTTCACCGCGCTCTCGCCGGGCTGATCAGCCGACGCGATGGACCTTCTTGCCGTTCGCGCTGGCCGAGAAGTGGGTGCCGTCGTCGAAGTACAACTGCCACTCGTCCTTGCCGAGGATGTGGATTAGGACCAGGTAGCTGACGCTCGACGGCCTGCGGCCCGTGCGCTTGGTCGCGGTCTTGATGATCCGGCTGGGCGCGACGCTGTTGACCTTGATCGTGCCGGTGCCGCCGCCCGTGGCCGGCGTCGAGACGTCGTTGACCTCACCGCCGGCGTCGACCTGGACGACGTGCAGCTTGCCCTTGACGATCACGTTGGCGTTGATGCGGTCGGGAGCCAGGCGCAGCAGCTGCAGGTCGCCGGCGGGGAGCTTGGCGAGCGCGGCCTTCAGCGCGGCGGACTGCGTCAGCGACGTGCCGGGGGAGGACGGCGAGTTGCTCGTGCTCGTCGGATCGTTCTTGGTCGCCTGCTCGATCGAGTTCGAGAAGTTGTTGAGCGCGTCGTTGCCGGCATTGAACGCCGTGGTGGCGCCGCCGATGGCGACCGCGACGAAGCCGATGATCACGAGCGGCACGATGATCCCGCGCGCACGGCGCCGGCGGCGGCGCGTGTAGCTCGCCTGCGGGCCGGGCGTCCAGGCGGGTGCGCCGCCGGTGCCGGCGTCGCCGCCGGTCAGCGGCTCGCCCGCGGTCATCGTCGGGCCCGGCGTCGAGACCGAGGCCGGCTGCGGGGTCGGCGTCACCGGGGTCGGGGTCGGGGTTCCCGCTGAACTGCTCCAGCCCAAACCGGCGAGCGGATCCTCGCCCTTCTCACGTCCGAACGCGTCACGCTCACCCATACCCATGATCCTCGGCGCGCGAGGCGCCGTCGTCAACCACCTTCCGGAGTGAACCGCGTCACCCGACCCTGTACCTTCGCGCTCAAATGCGCAAGCTCCAGAGCCAGGGTGTGCACCACATCACGATCGTCGGGGCCGACCGCCAGACGTCGATCGACTTCTGGGAAGGCGTGCTCGGGATGCCGTTCATCTTCGAGCAGCCCAACCTCGACAACGCCGCCGAGAGCCACCTCTACTTCGACCCGGGCGACGGCCGCCTGATCACGATCTTCACCAACGAGGACCGCACCGGCACCCCGGACCGCACCCCCACCGACCCGGGCTGCGTCCACCACATCGCCTTCGCCCTCTCCAACGCGACCTTCCGCCAGGCGGTCGAGCGCCTCGACGAGCGCGGCATCGACCACAGCGGCGTCAAGGACCGCGGGTTCATGGACTCGATCTACTTCAAGGACCCGCTCGGCCTGCTGATCGAGCTCGCCTCCTACCGCTTCGAGCCCCCCGCCGGCCACACCCACGCCGACGTCCTGTTCGAGGCGCACAAGCTCCGCGTCGACCAGGGCGACCGCAACATCCTGCCGATCCACGTCGCCGACGCGATCGAGAACCTCGTCCTGCGCTCCCGCGGCACCCTCTCGGAGAACCGCGCCCCGGCGAACCCGTACTCGTTCCCGTCGCCATAGCCGACCGTGCGCGTTTGAGGGCCCGTGCGCGGGTCTTGATCAGGTTCGCGCTCGCGACGCGAGCGTCGAGTTTCTCGCGCTCTGCTCACGAAAGTCGACGCTCGCTCACCATCCCACGTGCCGCGTTGCCGTGGGCGGGGTGATCGGCGCGCGTGCGAACGCGCTTTCTGGCTCCGTAGCCCGTCCCGAGAAACACGAAAGCCGCCTGGCGAGAGGCGGCTTTCGAATAGCGGGGGCAGGATTCGAACCTGCGACCTTCGGGTTATGAGCCCGACGAGCTACCTGGCTGCTCCACCCCGCGGCGGACAGAAGACAATAGCAGCGGGTTAACGGCCTTCAAGGCGGGGAAGCTCGATGGCGGGGCACCGGTTCATCACGACGCGGAGGCCCGCCGCGCGGGCTCGTTCGGCGGCGTCGTGGTCGATCACCCCGAGTTGCATCCAGACCGCCTTGGCGCCGATCGCGATCGCCTCGTCGACGTGGCGCGAGACGGCGGAGGAGCGGCGGAACAGGTCGACGACCTCGATGCCCTCGTCGGCCGCCAGGGCGGGGTGACAGCGCTCGCCGAGGACCTCGTCGCACGCCGGGTTCACGGGGATCACGCGGTAGCCGCGGGCCTTGAGCAGCGCGGCGATCCGATGGGAGTCCCGCAACGGCGAGGGCGAGCACCCGACCACCGCCCATGTGCGGTACTCGGTCAGGACGTGGCGGATGTCGTCGTCCATCGTCGGACCAGTGTGCCGAGGTGGCATGCTTCGCCGCGGCATGAGCCATGTCGTCGTGACCGGCGCGGGGCAGGGTCTTGGCCGGGCGATCGCGCTGGCCTTCGCCGGCGAGGGCGCGCGCGTGACGCTCGCCGCGCGGACGCCCGAGCGGCTCGAGGCCGTCGCCGCCGAGGTGCGCGCCGCGGGAGGAGAGGCGCTCGCGCTGCCGACCGACGTGGGCGATGTCGAGGCCGTGGAACGCCTCGCCACGACCGCCGTCGAGCGCTGGGGCGCTCCCGACGCGGTCGTGACGGCCGCGGGGGTGGCAGGACCGACCGTCCCGCTGTGGGAGCTCGCGCCGGAGGACTGGGACGCGACCGTGCGCGCGAACCTCACCGGCGTGTTCCTGACCTGCCGGGCGTTCCTGCCGTCGATGACCGCGCGCGGCAGCGGGAGCGTCGTCGTGATCGGCTCGATGACCGGCAAGCGCCCGCTGCCCGGCCGCACGCCGTATGCCGCGTCCAAGACCGGGCTGATCGGCCTCGTCCGCACCCTCGCGTGGGATGCCGGCGGGTCGGGCGTGCGCGTCAACCTCGTCTCGCCGGGACCGGTCGACGGCGAGCGCCTCGAGCGCGTCCTCCGTGCCCAAGGCCCCGAAGGCCGCGAGCGCTTTCTCTCCGCGTCGCCCTTGCGCCGGTTCGCGACGCCCGAGGACGTCGCGAACGCGGTGCGCTTTCTCTGCTCGGACGCAGCTGCGGCAATCACCGGCGAGGACCTCAACGTGTCCGCCGGCTCGGTGATGTACTGACCTCGGCGCTCCTACCCGACCTTGAACTTCACGATCGGGCCTTCCTGGAGGCAGTCGTCGATGCCGTTCTCGCACTGGATGCGGTGGGCCTGCCAGTAGTAGGTGCCCGGGGTGTTGAGCCAGAAGCCGTCGTAGTCGAAGAACTTGGGCTTGTACTGGAAGACGCCGCCCTTCTTCTTGGCCTGGCCGATCGACTCGTCGTCGCAGATGACGCCGTCGGAGTCCTTCTTCTTGGACTTGCAGACGTGGACCCAGACCTGGCCCGCGCCTTTGACGCGCATCTTGAACGTGGGTGAGATCCCGACCGGGACGGTGGAGCCACTCTTCGGGGACAGCGGCGTGATGCCGCTCGCACCGAGCGCCGGGGAGGCAAGCGCGAGCACGAGGCCGGTGACGAGCACACCGGCGAGGGAGCGAAGGGTCATTGGCCGACCCTAACCGCCATGATTCGCCCTGTGGGAAAGGTCTTGATCACGCGCGCATTCCCCTTTGCCGCGCTGAAACGACTGGAAGCCGAGCACGAGGTCGACCTCTGGGACGACAACGCGCCGCCGCCGCGCGACGTCCTGCTCGAGCGCGCCGCGAACGCCGACGCGCTGCTGACGATCATCACCGAGAAGGTCGACGCGGAGCTCTTCGATGCCGCCCCGTCGGTCAAGGCCGTCGCCAACCTCGCGGTCGGAACCGACAACATCGACCTCGAGGAAGCGGCGAAGCGCGGCATCGCCGTGGGCAACACGCCGGGCGTGCTGACCGACGCGACGGCGGACATCGCGTTCGCGCTGCTGCTCAACCTCGCCCGCCGCGTCAGCGAGGGCGAGCGCCAGGTCCGCGACGGCGAATGGGCGCCCTGGTACCCGACGCACATGATCGGCGGCGACACCGCCGGCATGACGCTCGGCATCGTCGGCTGGGGCCGCATCGGCCAGGCGATGGCGCGCCGTGGCGAGGGCTTCGGCATGAACGTCATCCACAGCTCGCGCTCGTCGGGCGTCCCGCTCGAGGAGCTGCTCGAGGAGGCCGACTACGTCTCGCTGCACACGCCGCTGACCGCCGAGACCCGGCACCTGATGGGCGCGGCCGAGTTCAAGCGGATGAAGCCCGGCGCCTACCTGATCAACACCGCGCGCGGCGGCGTGGTCGACCAGGTGGCGCTGCGCGAGGCGCTCTCGAGCGGGGAGATCGCCGGCGCCGGCCTCGACGTCACCGTGCCCGAGCCGCTCCCGCCCGACGACCCGCTGCTCAGCGCACCGAACCTGCTCGTGGTGCCGCACGTCGGCAGCGCGACGATCCGCACCCGCTCGCGCATGGCGGACATGGCGGTCGACAACCTGCTCGCGGCGCTGGCCGGCCGGCCGATGCCGCACCCGGCGTCGTGAGCCGGGTCGCCGCGGTCGACATCGGCACCAATTCCACCCGCCTGCTGATCGCCGAGGGCGACCAGGAACGCGCCCGCGCCTCGATCGTCACCCGCCTCGGCGAGGGCGTGGACCGCAGCGGGACGCTCAGCGACGCCGCCCAGCAGCGCGTCCTCGACGTGCTGGCCGGCTTCAGGGCCACCATCGAAGAGCACCGGTGCGAGCACGCGGCGGCCGCCATGACCTCCGCCGTCCGCGACGCGGCCAACGGCGGCGCCTTCGCCGCCCGCGTCGAGGAGGCGCTCGGCTTCGCCCCGCGCATCCTCAGCGGCGACGAGGAGGCCCGCCTGACCTACGCCGGCGCGACCTACGGCCGCGACGGCGATTTTCTCGTCATCGACATCGGCGGCGGGTCCACGGAGCTCGTCCTCGGCGGCACCGGCTTCCATGTCTCGACGCAGATCGGCGTGGTCCGGCATTCCGAACGACATCTGCACAGCGACCCGCCGACCGCCGCCGAGCTCGAAAACCTCACGCGCGACGTCCACGAGATTCTCATGGCGCACGTCCCGGTGCGTTTGCGTGAGATCCGGGTGAACGCGATCGCCGTGGCGGGAACGCCGACCCAGTCCGCGGCCATCGATCTCGGCCTGGACGAGTACGACCCGAACCGCGTCGAAGGCCACATCCTGACGGCGTCACGCCTGCGCGAACTGCTCGTGCAAACTGCTGGCCTGAAGCTCGCGGAACGGCGTGGAATAACGGGTCTCGACCCCGAACGCGCCTCCGTGATCGTCGCCGGCATCGCGATCCTGCTAGAAGTGATCGATTGCTTCGATCTCGATCAGGTTGAAGCCTCCGAGCACGACATCCTTTGGGGTCTCGCACGCTCAACCACAGAGGGAACCTGAAGTCAAGGATTTAGCGGTCAGCCGGTGGACATGTGTTCGATTGCTCCGCTGACTGCCGAAGGTGGAGAATCACGCCTGTCGGAAGGGCGGTCGTGCCTCCCGCCGCCGTCCTCTGACACATAGGTCCGGGCGATGCCGCATCATCGGCGCCTCCCGCCGCCTGGACCACTCAATAGGCCCCTCAAGGCACGTACCCCTGCCCGTCCTGACGGGGCCACTTGGTAGCCGCCCGCCCCCGCCGCGGGCGGCGCCTTTTAAGGACCCCGACCCGGCCCTGCCGGGTCGGGTCCGTTGACCCGCATCCCCTCCGCAGGACCGAGGGTAAGCACGCGAGCCCGAGTTGGGCGAAATCTTCTCAGGCCAGGTTCGAGGAGCGTGGGTACGCGACGGACGGGTCCGTGAGGACGTTCACCAGCGCCGGCGCGCCGCTCGCGAACGCCCGCTCCAGCGCCGGTCGGAGCTCATCCGGCGTACGGACGAGCTCCCCGTGCCCGCCGAGCGCGGCCGCGACCTCGTCGTAGCGCGTCTCGGGCCGCAGGTCGGCGGCGACCGACCACCCGCCGTAGAGGTACTCCATCGGGTGCTTCTCGAGCGCCCAGATCCCGTTGTTGCCCATCACCCCGACGACGGCGACGCCGTGGCGCGCGAGCGTGTCGTACTCCATCCCGTGAAAGCCGAACGCGCCGTCGCCGAGCAGCAGCACGACCTGCCGGCCGGGATGGGCGAGCTTGGCCGCCAGCGCGTATCCCGGCCCGCTCCCGAGGCACCCGTACGGCCCCGGGTCCAGCCAGCAGCCCGGTGCGTACGAATCGACGACACGGCCCGCGTAGGACACGAAGTCGCCGCCGTCGCCGATCACGATCGCGTCGCGGTCCAGCAGCTTCGCGAGCTCGCCGTAGACCCGCATCGGGTGCAGCGGCGCGCGCGGGTCCTCGAGCTCGGCCCGCTCGGCCTCGCGCCGCGCGGTCTCGAGCTCGCGCAGCTTCGCGACCCACCCCTTGGTGTCCGGCCCGGTCCCGCTCAACCCGTGAAGCGTCGACGTCAGATCGCCGTAGAGCTCGGCCGCGACCTCGCGCGGGTGCTCGCGCGCCGGCTCCGCGACGTCGATCGCGACGATCTCGCAGTCGGGCGCGAAGGCCGCGCCGAAGCCGAGCCGGAAGTCCATCGGCACACCCACGACGAGCGCGACGTCGGCCTCGCCCAGCGCGGTCTTGCGCGCCCGTGAGAAGGCCAGTTCATGGTCGGCGGGCACGCACCCGCGCGCGAGGCCGTTCAGGAACACCGGGATCCCGCGCGCCTCGGCGAGCGCCTGGAGCGCGTTCTCCCCGCGGCCCCAGTAGAGGTTCGTGCCGGCCATGATCACCGGGCGGTCGGCGTCGTCGAGCAGTGCCAGCGCACGCTCGACCGCTGCGCCGTCGGCCAGCGTCGCGCGCGGAGCCGCGACCTCGACGATCTCCGGCGCGTCGGCCTCCATGAAGACCACGTCGAGCGGGAAGTCCACGAACGCCGGGCCGGTGTGCGGCCGGCGCGCGACGGCGAACGCCTCATCCACGAGGCCGGGGATCTCCGGCGTCGCTCCCGCGGTGGCGGCGAGCTTGACGACCGGGCGCACGAACGGCACGTGGTCGATCTCCTGCAGCGAGCCCTGACCCCAGCGGAACGCCGGCGCACGCCCGCCGAGCACGACGATCGGCGAGTGGTTCTGCAGCGCGGACGCCATTCCGCTCATCCCGTTCGTGATCCCCGGGCCCGCGGTCAGCGCGGCCACGCCGGGCTCGCGGGTGACCTTCGCCCAGCCCTCGGCGGCGAACGTCGCGGTGGCCTCGTGGCGGACGTCGACGATCCCGATGCCCTCGTGGCGGCAGCCCTCGTAGATCGAGAACAGGTGGCCACCGGACAACGTGAACAGGCGGCTCACGCCCTGCGCCTTCAGACGCTGGGCGATCAGGCGGCCGCCGTGGTGGCGGGTCGGCTCATCAGTCATGACCGCGCGGAATCTATCCCCCCCGCCCGGGGGGTCGCGCCGCCCACGACCGGTGCCTCCCCCGCGCGCGAGGTCTAACTTCGGGGATCAGCTCGAGAGAAGAGGAATCACCGATGTCTGAACCGAAACCGCAGTTCACCGACGCCGACCTCGAATTGCTGCTGCGCGAAGCGGATCGCGACGACCCGATCCTGAGCGCGCCGCGCCCGGACACGGCGGAGGAGCCGCGCGAGTCCCTGGACTCGCTGATCCTCGCCGGTCTCGTTTCCCCGTAAATAAGGCGGGCAGCCCCTCCGCCCCACCCCGATCATCCGACCTTAAGGCGCGCCGGGACCGGGGTTCAGCGATTTGCGGCGGCGGCGAGCCGGGCGGTCGTGGCCGCGTCGGCGACGCGTTCCTCGCCCCAGAACACCCCGCGCGACGACCACAGCGCGGGCAGCCGGTCGGCACCCGCGCCCAGCAGGCGGCGTGCGGCGGCTTCCATCGCGCCGTCGCGGCGCTCTTCGCGCGCGGCGCGCAGGCAGTGGTCGAGGCGCAGGCCGGCGGCGGCCGCGGCCTCGGTCAGGATCTCGAGGTCGTCGAGGTCGAAACCGCCCGCGAACGCGAGCCGGGTCGCGGCCAGCACGAACGCCGCGCCGCGGCCCTCGTTGGCGGCGTAGTGCGCGACGCGCATCGCCGCCGGCACCGGCATCGGCCAGCGCTCGGGCCATTCGAGCGGCAGGCGCAGCGCGGCGGCGCGCTCCTCGGCCAGCTCGATGATCTGCTCCGCCTCGCGCTCGTTCGCCGGCACCGCGCGGCAGCGCAGCGTGCGTGAACACGCAGGCGTCCACGCGACCGCGTCGAACGCACGGTCCACTCGCTCAGCCGCCAGATACGTGAACGGCGACGCGAGGTCGAACAAGAACTCGGCACGCACCGGGTCCCCCACCACTGCATCCGGCCGGAGACGCGCACGGCGCTCCTCCAACCGTATGACCTCACCCATTCCGAACATCCTCAGTCTCGTGTCGTTCCCTTGACGCGAGAGCGCTCGCCCGCGTCGCACCCATACAACGTGCAACTCGTACGGAACTTGCGCTCGTGATCACAACCATGTCATCGGCCGTATATGTCGATACCAGCAACCTTCCGCTGTAGAAGCGAGTATCCTGCGGCAACCGCCAGGCCGCACCAGGGAGGCCTCTCATACCACCTGTCCCACCGCCCAAACGTCACCCCTACGATCAATGGTCGCCGGATGCCCGCGCGCTCGATCTCGTGGGCGACAAATGGACGCTTCTAATCATCCGTGATCTCGCTGCCGGCCCGCGCCGGTTCGTCGAGCTTCAGCGCGTACTACCCGGTATTTCCACCGAGCAACTTCGCTCGCGGTTGAACCGGATGGTGGCCGATGGCCTCCTGACGCGCCAGCGCTACCGGGAGGTACCGCCGCGGGTGGACTACGAATTGACGGAGCGCTCTCGGGAGCTGATTCCGGTACTGGGCGCGCTTGCGCGCTGGGGTTACGACTGGACGTGGAGTGCTCCACGGCCGGGTGAAGACGTCAATGTCGGCGCCATCTTCCGGCTCGCTCCAGGCATTCTCGAGGCGCCGGCCGGCCTTGAAGGCACGGTCGAGCTGATCGTGGAAGCCGAGGGCGACCAGCCCGAGCGCCAGTACCTCGTGACGTTCGCGGGCGGGCGCTCGGAGATCTCCGAGGTCGGCGGGGCGTCCCCGACGTCGTCGGTCCGCGGGTCCGTTCAGGCTTGGGTCCGCGCACTCGGCCCTGACGGGTCGACCGAAGGACTGATCATCACGGGCCGTGAAGGCCTGGCGGGCGCCGTGCTCGACGGCTTCTCGCAAGCAAGATCGCGTGCAGCTTCGGCCGCCGCCTAGTTCGAGCTCTGACTCAGTAGCGCCTTCTTAAGAAGTTCTTCGTCAACGCCTTCGACTCGCACGACCTTGTCGCGCGATGTCTGACCGCGAACCACGCTGACGCGCGACGGCGGGACCCCCGCCGCTCGCGCCACGAGGGCGCACAGCGCCGCGTTCGCTTTGCCGTCGACCGGCGGCGCGGTCACGCGGATGACGATCGCGCCGGCCCGCTCGCCGACGACTTCGTCGCGACGCGCGCGAGGCTGTAAACGAACCGAGACGTCGGTCATCGTGGGGACATCTTCGAAGAGGTGCCCGGGGTGGGACTTGAACCCACACGCCCCAAAGGACAATCGGGTTTAAACCGATCGCGTCTGACCTGTTCCGCCACCCGGGCTAGCGGAGGATCGTAGATGGTCGGGTGACTACCCTGGGATTCGCCGCAACTTCCCTACGCGCCGGTGGTTATCGCGTGTGGGCCTTGCGCCTGATCCCTGCATGGAAGCCTCCGCCCTACAGCACGCCGGCGCCGCCGGCCTCCACGGTCGCTCGCCGTTGCTGCGCCTGCAGTCCGACGAGCGGCTCGTCGCGCTCATCCGGCGCGGGAACCATCACGCCTTCGAGGCGCTGGTCGCCCGCTACCAGTCGCGCCTGCTGGCGTTCTGCCGGCACATGCTGTCCTCGCGCGAGGACGCGGAGGACGTGCTGCAGGAGGTCTTCGCCGCCGCGTTCAACGCGATGCTGGCCGACGAGCGCGAGATCAACGTGCGGCCGTGGCTGTACCGGATCGCCCGCAACCGCTCGCTGAACCACCTGCGCCGCGCGCAGGCGGTCGGCATGGACTCGATGGACATCCACCTGTCCGAGGGCGGCCTCACGACCGCGGACAAGGTCCACAAGCGCGAGGAGTTCCGGCTCCTCATCGCCGACGTCCAGGATCTGCCGGAGACCCAGCGGACCGCGCTGCTCCTGCGCGAGATCGACGCGCTCTCCTACGACCAGATCGCCGAGGCGATGGAGACCACGGTCCCGTCGGTGAAGTCGCTGCTCGTGCGCGCCCGCGTGTCGCTCGCCGAGGCGGCGGAGGCGCGCCTGCTCTCCTGCGACGAGGTGCGGCTCGAGCTCGGCGAGGTCGCCGAGGGCCTCACCCGCACGAGCGCGCCGGTGCGCCGGCACCTGCGGACCTGCGATCGCTGCACGGCCTTCAAGAAGCAGCTGCGCTCGACCAACAAGGCGCTCGCCTCGCTCTACCCGGTCGGTCCGCTGATCCTGCTCAAGAAGCTGCTGATCACCCACATCGGCACCGGCGCGGCGACCGGCTCGGCCGCGGCCGCCGGCGGCGCCGCCGCCAGCTCCGCGGGCGCGGGTGCCGCGCTGCAGGTCGGCTTCACGGCGTTCGCGACGAAGGCCGCGGCGGGCCTGGCGGCTGCCGCGATCGTCACCGCGGGCGCCGTCGAGGTCCAGCATGCCGCCAAGCCGCGGACGGATCGCCACACCGCGGTCGCCCAGCTGCGCCCGGCCGACAAGGCCGCCGCCCCGGCCCCGACCGCCGTCCCGACGCGCCCGCCGGTCCTGGCCGCCTCCGCGCCGCAGTCGAGCGAGCCGAACACGCACAAGGTCAAGCTGACCAAGGAGACCGAGCGCAAGGTCGCCGCGGCGAAGGACAAGCCGACGGCCACGCCGACCGGCACCCCGGCCGCGAGCGCGACCCCGACGTCGACCTCGACGCCCACGGCCGAGGCCAAGGGCGGCGACACCACCGCGCTGCCGACCGACACGCTCGGCACCGCCCAACCGGGCAGCGGCTCCTACGAGCAGCCGACCCCGACGCCGACCTCCTCCGGCCCGATCCTCGCCTCCGTCCAGCCGTCGGAGCCGACGCCGGAGCCCGCGACGACCCCGTCGCCCACACCGGAGCAGAGCGCGACCCCGTCCGCTCCCCCGGCCCCGACGCCCACCCCGCAGCCGGTCGTCACCCCCGCGCCGACCCCGGCGCCGAGCACCACTCCGGCGCCCTCGCCCGAGTCGACGCCCTCGGGCGACGAAGCGCCGCCGTCCGGCAACTAGCGGGACGCTGACCCGTGGGATGGTGAGCGAGCGTCGACTTTCGTGAGCAGAGCGCGAGAAACTCGACGCTCGCGTCGCGAGCGCAGTTGGCGTTCGCCCCTAGTGGATGCGCGAGCCGAGCGGCACGTCGGCGTCGGGCGCGAGCAGGATCACGCGGCCCTCGGTGTCCGACGCGCCCAGCGTCAGCACCTCTGAGCGCACCGGGCCGATCTGCCGCGGCGGGAAGTTCACGACGGCCACGATCAGGCGGCCCTCGAGCTCCTCTCGCGAGTAGTTCGTGATCTGCGCCGACGACCGCTTCACACCCACTTCCGGGCCGAAGTCGATCGTCAGCTTCCAGGCCGGCTTGCGCGCCTCCGGGAAGTCCTCGACCGCGACGATCCGCCCCACGCGCAGGTCGACGGCGAGGAACTGGTCGAAGGTGATCTCCTCGGTCACGGCGCCTCCGTCCCGAAGCGGAAGCTGCGGTACGGGGTCTTCAAGAGGCCGCTGGTGCCGACGTCGCTCGCCTTGCCCGCCCCGCCGGCCGGCGTGGACAGCAGCAGCAGCCGCACGCCATCGCGAGCGCCGGGCACCGGTTGCGGCAGGAGCGTGAGCCGGCCGTACAGCCGCGGTTTGCGGCTCACGCGGAAGGCCAGCGTGTAGCCGGCCACCGTGTTGATGCGCGCCTTGCCCTCCTCGACCAGCTCGAGCTCCGGAAAGCGCTGCTTGAGGGCGTCCAGCTCGTGGGTGGCGACGATCGGCAGGATGCCGCCGACGTCGCCCTTGTACGCGGGCAGCTGCAGCGGCCCGACCACCATCGAGTCCTGGTTCTTGCGCTCCAGGTGCACCCACTCGCCCGCCGCCGGCTCCAGCTGCTTCATGCCGGGAGCGACGCGCAGGTTGAACGCGATCGGCCGCTCGCGGACGATCCGCACGCCGTCGGCGGTCGAGGAGCCCCCCAATGCGACCACGAGGGCGCCGACCACGAGCAATCCGAGCACGCCGAACACCGCCCACCGCGCGGAGGCGGGGAGCGGTGCGAGCTCCTCGCGGAGCGTCGGGCGATGTTCGGGCGCGACGAGCGTCAATTGCCGATGCTGAAGAGCGCCTCGAGGTCGTGCTGGGAGAAGACCTCGAAGGCGACCATGGTCTGGGTGCGCTCGATGCCCTCGATCTCGGCGAACCGGTGGGTGACCACCTGTGCGACCTCCTCCGGGTTGCGCACCCGCAGGATCGCCACGAAGTCGTACTCGCCGGTGACGCTGTAGGCCTCGGCGACGCCTTCGACGTCGGCGAGCCTGCCGCCCAGGTTCGGCAGCGCGGCGCGCGAGGCGCCGATCAGGACGACGGCGTGGGTCATCGGATGGTGTGGGTGTCGCCGGGGTCGAGCACGAGCACTTCGCTGAAGCCGGCCTGCTCGACGTCCTGCTTGAAGGCCGCGACGTCGGTGTCGATCAGCGGGAACGTCCCGTAGTGGATCGGGATCGTCTGGAACGGGTTGACGAAGTGCACGGCGGTGACGGCGTCGAAGCGGTCCATCGTGTAGTGGCCGCCGATCGGGACGAGCGCGAGCTCGACGCGATCCCCACGGCCCGCGATCAGCTGCAGATCGCTGAAGAGCGCGGTGTCGCCGAGGTGGTAGATCAGGTGGCCGTCGTAGCTGATCAGCAGGCCGGCGGGCATGTGCGGCGTGCCCTTGGGCGAGACCGCCGTGTGCCATGCGGGCACCATCTTCACCCAGCCCCAGTCAAAAGCGACGGTGCCGCCGTAGTTGAAGCCGACGACGTCCGCGACGCCGTCCGCCTCGATCTCGGCGGCGAGCTCGACGATCGCCAGCACCTTGGCACCCGTGCGCTTGGCGATCGCGACCGTGTCGCCGATGTGGTCGCCGTGCCCGTGGGTGAGCAGGATCACGTCCGCGGCAATGTCCTCGGCCGACACCGCCGCCTTCGGGTTGCCGGTCAGGAAGGGGTCGATCAGCACGTCCGCGCCGCCTCCGGAGAGGTGGAACGCGGAATGTCCGAGCCAACGTACGTCCGCAGCCATGTCTCAGGTCTCCTCGTTGTCGATGAGCTCGTGGGCCAGCTCGAACCCGACCGCGACGCCGATCAGCATCGCGACGCGCGTCTCCTCGGCGAGCAGGACCCGCACCGCCGTCAGGCGATCCTCGATGTCGGCCTTGCCGGCCGCCTCGAGCACCTGCTGCTGATGCGCGGTGTCGATCCAGCTCTCCTCTTGCAAGGCCTGGTTGAGGATGCGCTGGAGCGCAGGCGCGCCCAGCTCGACGACGCGCTGGGCCTGGGCCAGCCGATCCGGATCGGAGAGGACGGCAACGGCCGCGTCGATCTCGGCATCGGTGTATTCCCGGCGGGGGGCAGAAGCCACTGACGGCCATCATACGAACGCGATGGCCGTGCCTCTCACCTCACTCAGCCACGGCGCGGGTTGTGGCTGCAAGCTCTCGGCGGCGCAACTGCGTCCGATCGTGGCCGATTTGCCCCGCCCCACCGACCCGCGCGTGCTCGTCGCGGCCGACCTGGCCGACGATGCGGGCGTCGTCCAGCTCACGCCTGAGCTGGCGATCGTGCAGACCGTCGACTTCTTCACGCCGATCGTCGACGACCCCTACGCGTTCGGGCGGATCGCCGCGACCAACGCGCTCTCGGACGTCTACGCGATGGGCGCGACCCCGGTCTCGGCGCTCAACCTCGTCGCCTACCCGCTCGACACGCTCGGCCCGGACGTGCTGCGCGAGATCCTGCGCGGCGGGGCCGACGCCGTGGCGGCGGCGGGCGCCTCGATCGTCGGCGGGCATTCGATCGACGACCCGGAGCCGAAGTACGGCCTCGCGGTCACCGGCGTCGTCGACCCGCGGGCGATCCTGACCAACGCGGGCGGCCGGGCAGGCGACATCCTCGTCCTCACCAAGCCGCTCGGCGCGGGGACGATCGCCACCGCGCTCAAACGGGGCCTGGCGTCGCCCGGCCTGGTCGCGCGCGGGATCGAGGTCATGACGACCCTCAACGCCGTTGCCGCCGACCAGGCCCGCGCGGCGGGAGCGCACGCGCTGACGGACGTCACCGGCTTCGGCCTCCTCGGCCACACCCACGAGCTGAGCTTCGCCTCAGGCTGCGCGGCGGAGATCGACGCCGCCGCCGTCCCGGCCATCGAGGGCGTCCTGGATCTGCTGAGCGACGAGCGCGCGTTGGCCGGCGGCTCCAAACGCAACCGCGCCGACGCCGACACCTTCACCACGTGGGCGGACACGGTCGGAGACCCGCTCCGGCGCCTCTGCTGCGACGCGATGACCTCGGGCGGCCTCCTCGCCGCCGTGCCGAGCGCCGACGGGATCGACGGCTGGCCCGTCGGCCGCCTCACCGCCGGCCGACCGGGGGCGATCGCCGTGCGTTGACAGCTAGATACTCGGTATGTATAACGAGTATCTAGATGCGGTATCCGCTCCTGGCACTGCTCGCGAATGGCCCGGCGCACGGGTATGAGCTCAAGCTCGCGATGGAGCAGCGGTTCGGGGCGGTGCTGCCGCCGTTGAACGCCGGGCAGATCTACACGACGCTCTCGCGCCTGGAGCGCGACGGGCTCGTGGACGACGACGCGGTCGCGCAGAACGGGCGGCCGAACAAGCGGGTCTACCGGCTGACCGAGCAGGGGCAGATCGAGCTCAAGAGGTGGGCGGCGGACTCGACGCCGGCGACCCGCCTCAAGGACGACTTCTTCATCAAGCTCGTCCTGGCCCGCGCCGCGGGGATCGCCGACCCGCGCGAGCTGATCGACCGCCAGCGCAGCGCCTACCTGCAGGCGCTGCGGGAGCTCGACGACGTCCACACGCAAGACGACACGACCGCGCTCCTCGTCGAGGGCGCGGCGCTGCACCTCGAGGCCGACCTCAAGTGGCTCGACCTCTGCGAACAACGCATGACGAACGGGAGCGAGACATGGTGATCGTCGCGCGCGGCCTCACCCGCGAATACGAAGGCGGCATCCGGGCCCTGCGAGGCGTGGACGTGGAGATCCCGGAGGGCGAGTTCGTCGCCGTGACCGGACCCTCCGGCTGCGGGAAGTCGACGCTGCTGAACCTGTTCGGCGGCCTCGATCGCCCGACGGGCGGCGAGCTCGAGCTCGCCGGTCGCCGGGTCGACGGGTTCTCCGAGGCCCGGTGGGCGCACGTGCGCCGCAACGAGATCGGGTTCGTGTTCCAGTTCTTCAACCTGATCGGCAACCTCTCCGTCGCCGACAACGTGGAGCTGCCCGGGCTGCTCGCCGGCCTGACCACGCGCGAGGCCAAGCAGCGCCGGACCGAGCTGCTGGAGCATCTCGGGATCGCCGAGCATGCCAGCCAGTCCCCCACCCGCCTCTCCGGCGGCCAGCAGCAGCGGGTCGCGATCGCCCGCGCGCTGATCAACCGCCCGCAGGTCCTGCTGGCCGACGAGCCCACCGGTAACCTCGACAGCGCCTCCGCCCGCGACGTGATGGCCCTGCTGCGGACGATGCACGACGAGCGCGGCCAGACGATCGTCCTCGTCACCCACGACGCCCGCGTCGCGGCGCGCGCCGACCGCGTCCTGACCATGCGCGACGGCACGATCGCCAACGAGACGCGCTTGGACGCGGGCCGCGGCGACGTCGCCTCGACCGTCAACCGCCTGATGCAGCTGGGGGTGTGAGCGGAGATGACGTACGCCGCCGCGCTCAGGATCGCCCGCGCCGACCTCGCCGGCCGCCCCGTCCAGACCGGGCTGACCGCGCTCGCGATCTTCGCCGCCGCCACCGCGCTCGTCGTCACGCTGGCGCTTCGCCAGGGCCTCGACGACCCGTTCGACGCCGCCCAGACCGCGACACGCGGCGCCCACGTCAGTGCCTACGGCGACGGTGACCTCAGCGACCTCGCCCACCTGCCCGGCGTCGCTGCGAGCGACGACCGCCCCGTCAAACGGGCGGTCACCACGCTCGGTGGCACCCCGGTCTCGCTCGGCCTCGAGGCGCTGCCCGCCACGAGCGCCCCGGTCGACGTCCCGGAGGTGACCGACGGCCGCCGGCCGTCCGCGCCCGGTGAGGCGCTCGCGGAGCGCAGCTTCGCCAAGGAATCCAACCTGCGCGTCGGCGACACGCTGCGCACCGACGGCCGCACCATGCGCATCACCGGCTTCGCCGTGAGCACCGAGCAGGCGACCTACCCGCGCTGGCGGCCCGGCATCGTCTGGACCCCCGGCCTCACGGGCCCCACCACCCGCGCGGCGATCCGCCTCGACGACCCCGAGGCCACCGACGCCTTCAAGCAGGCCGCCCTGCATGCCCACCCCGGCCTGCGCTTCACCGACTGGCACGACGTCCGCGACACGATCACCGACCAGGCGCGCACCAACACGATCATCATCGGCGTCAACACGCTGCTCGCGCTGATCGCGGTCGGGTTCACGGTCGCGACGGTGATAAGCGGGCGGGTGCTCGCGCAGCGGCGCGAGATCGGGCTGCTGAAGGCGATCGGGGTCACCCCGCGCGGCGTCGTCGGCCTGCTGGTCGCCGAGTACGCGGCGCTCGCCGTCGCGGCGGGCATCCTCGGCCTCGCGGCGGGCACGGCGATCGCCCCACTGCTGCTGAAGCCGATGTCCAACCTGCTGGCGACGCCCACGCCGAGCGCGTTCCAGCCGCTCACGCTGCTCGCCTCGCTGGCACTGATCGTCGCCGCGGTCGCGCTGTTCGCGGCCCTGCCGGCGCTCCGTGCGGGGCGGCTGAACACCGTCGACGCGCTCGCGCTGGGTCGCGCCTCGCTGACCGGGGGCGCCTCGCGCGCCGCCCGGGTCGCCGCGGCATTGCACCTGCCCGCCACCGGCCGCCTCGGCGTCAAGGACGCGTTCACGAGCCGCGCACGCGCCGCGCTGACCATCGGGGCGCTGACGATGATGGTGATCACCCTGGTCGCCGCACTCTCGATGGAGGCGACCTACAGCCGCGTGATCGAGGACCCCGCGCTGCGCGCGAAGCCGTGGGACGTGCGCGTCTCGCCCGGCGACGGCTCGACGCAGGACGCCCTGCAGCGCGTCCAGGCCGAGCCCGGCATCGCCCGCGCCACCACGCTCGCGAGCTTCCCGGTCACGACGGCCCGCGGCGAGCTGCAGGCCCGCGCGGTCGGCGACGGCTTCCAGGCGTTCCCCTACGCCGTTCCCGACGGCCGGATGTTCGCCGGGCCCGGCGAGGCGATCGCCGGCCGCGGCTTCTTCGACCGGCTCGAGGCGAAGCTCGGCGACACGGTCACGCTGCGCGCCGACGGCAAGCCGTTCACGGTGAAGCTCGTCGGCCGCCACGTCGAGCCCGACAACGACGGCGAGATCGTGATCTTCAGCCGCGCCACGGTCCCGAACGCGCCCCAGGGAGATGTGATCGCGGACTTCACGCCCGGCGCGGACGGGACGAAGATCGCGGGCGACCTCAAGCGCCGCGGCGTCCAGGCCGAGCTCGTCAGCGCCGAGGTCCGGCAGGAGCGCGCCGACGTACGGCCGATCGTCTACGGCTCCAGCGCCCTGCTGGTGGCCGTCGGCCTCGTGAATCTCCTGACGACACTGCTGCTGGTGACCCGCGAGCGGGCCCGCGACTTCGGGCTCCTGAAGGCGCTGGGACTGACGCCCCGCGGCATCCTGGCCGTCGTGAACTCCGGTGGGGCGGCGCTCGGCGCGATCGCGATCGTGCTCGGCATTCCGGTCGGCATCGTGCTCTTCCGGGCGCTGATGAGCGCGATGAGCCCGAGCGAGGGCGCGGACATCGTCGGCACCCCCGGTCCGCTCGCCCTCGCGCTGATCGTGCCGTGCGTGCTCGCCGTCACCGCGCTGGCCAGCTCGCTCCCCGCCCGCAACGCCGCGCGGGCGAGCGCCGCGCAGGTGCTCAGGGCCGAGTGACGCTCAGCGTTCGCGCAGGCGGGCGAAACCGAGCCCGAGGATGATGCCGATCACGCCGCCGACCACGCCCGCGACGCCGCTGGCGTCCGTCGTGGCGAGCGGCATCAGGACGAGCACCGCGGCGATGGCCAGGACGCCCAGGAGGTCGCTCTCGTCCTCGAAGCCCTTGCGGCGCCCGAGGATGTCGCGCATCGCCCACGCCGCCAGCAGGCCGAGCGCGGCGCCGTTGGCGCCCAACGCGAGGCCTTCGCCCGCGACCACGACCGCCACGTACGCGCCGCCGGCGCCCGCGAGCAGGAAGACGAGCAGCGGCGCCCACCACCCGTGCCGGCGCTCGAGCAGGAAGCCGAAGAGGGCGATGGTCCCGACGGTGACCGCCTCGTAGCCGGTCGACTGGTACGCGAAGAGCGTCGTGACCGCGCGCCACGGGTCCTCGAGCCCGGTGGCGAGCGCGAGGTCGTCGTAGTGCAGGAGGTTGGACTTCAGCCCGACGGTGACCAGCAGCGACGCGACGACGAGCACCCACACGGCCCACGGGCGGGTGTCGGCGCGGATGCCGGGGATCTCACCCGGGCGCAGCCGCGGCAGCTGGGGCCGCGAGCGGGCGCGGCGCGGCGCCTTGGGCACACCACCGCGGTCGAGCTTGGGCGCGCGCTTCTGGATCCGCGTTCCGCAGTAAGGACACTCCGTGATGTACGGAGAGACTTCCGCGCCGCAGCTCTTGCAGACGAGGTACAGATCCGGGCCGCTCGACATGAGACAGGTCCAAGGATACGCCGCCGGAGGCCCCAGGCCCGACGTTTATGCAAACTCGGGCGCGGAGGCGGCGACGATGTCGCGCAGGAGCTCGCTGAAGTCGCGGTTGGCTTCGTAGACCTTGCGCTGCCGGTAGGCCCCGTTGCCGCGCTCCAGCAGGTCCGTTACGCCCTCCAGCTCGTGCTCGGCGCCGAGGTCCTGCGCGTGCCCGAGCAACCGGTCATACAGCCGCTGCGCGAGCGCCTTGGCACTCACCCGCTCGCGGTCCGGCAGGTCGACGAGCTCGCCTTCGAGTCCGTGTCGCGACGCGAGCCACTTGTTCTCGTCGAGCATCTCGTACGGGTAGTCGCGCAGCTGCTTGCCGGCGTCGAAGTGCTCGCAGAGCTCCTTGACCATCGCCTGGATCAGCGCCGCCAGCCCGAGCGTGTGCTCGACGTGGGTCTGGGCGTCCATCGCCCGGATCTCGACGGTGCCGAAGTTCGGGTGCGGGCGGACGTCGTACCAGAGCCAGGTGTAGTCCTCCATCACGCCCGCCTCGACCATGAAGCCGATCCGGCGCTCGTAGTCGTCCCAGTCCTTGTAGTAGGGCGGGATGCCGACGCGCGGGAACTGACGGAAGATCGGCATCCGGGTCGAGGCCAGGCCGGAGTCGTCGCCGCGCCAGAACGGCGAGTTCGCGCTCAGCGCGAGCAGGATCGGCACGTGCACCCGCATCCCGTTGGCGACGTGGATCGCCTTGTCGCGGTCGTCGAGGCCGATGTGGACGTGCAGGCCGAAGATCAGCTCCTGGCGGGCGACGAAGCGCAGCGCGTCCACCAGATCTCGGTAGCGCGTGGCGGCGGTGATCCGCTGGTCCTCCCAGTGCGCGAGCGGGTGCGTCCCGGAGGAGCCGATGCGCAGGCCCTGCTTGTCGGCGATGTCGCGAACCTGACGCCGCAGCGCCCGCAGCGCCGTGGAGGCCTCGGGCATGTCCGCGCACGGGTTGGTCGAGATCTCGAGCACCGACTCCATCAGCTCGGGCTTGATCTCGCCGTGGGGCGAGTCCTGCACCAGGTCGTCGATCGCGTTGGCCAGCGCGTACGTGGTCGGGTCGAGGATCATCAGCTCTTCCTCGATGCCGACCGTGTACGCGGGGCCGCTGAACTTCGGCTCCATGAGGCCGCGTAGAGTAGGGGCTTCACGGTTCAGTACGACTGCGCGAGGTAATTGACGATGGCCCTCGGTTACGACGGCAAGCTCTACATCCTGGCCTTCGATCACCGGGGGTCGTTCCAGAAGAAGATGTTCGGGATCGAGGGCGATCCGACGCCCGAACAGACCGCGACGATCTCCGACGCGAAGAAGCTGATCTACGAAGGCATGGAGAAGGCCGTCAAGCAGGGCCTTGACGCCTCTTCGGCGGGTGTGCTGGTCGACGAGCAGTTCGGCTCAGACATCCCGGAGCTCGCGCCCAAGGAAGGCCTCTCGCTGACGATGCCCGCCGAGAAGTCGGGCCAGAACGAGTTCGACTTCCAGTACGGCGACGACTTCCCCGCGCACATCGCCAAGTACGACCTGCTGGCGACCAAGGTCCTCGTCCGGCACAACCCGGACGGCGACCCCGGCATGAACGAGCGCCAGACCGCGCGGCTCAAGCAGCTCGCGGACTGGCTGCACGCCAACGACCGCAAGTTCCTCTTCGAGCTGCTGGTGCCGGCCGAGGACGCGCAGCTGGAGGCCGTCGGCGGCGACGCCGACCGCTACGACGCCGAGCTTCGCCCCGAGCTGATGCGCCGCGTCATCGAGCACTACCAGGACGCCGGCGTCGAGGTCGACATCTGGAAGATCGAGGGCGTCGACACGCGAGCCGACGCGCAGATGCTCTCCGACCAGGCCCGTAAGGGCGAGGGCCGCGAGAACGTCAAGAGCGTGCTCCTGGGCCGCGGCGCCTCCGACGACAAGGTCGACCACTGGCTCGGTGAGGCCGCGCCCGTCGACGGGTTCATCGGCTTCGCCATCGGCCGCTCGATCTGGTGGGACGCCCTGAAGGGCTTCCTCGACGAGTCGCTGACCCGCGACCAGGCTTCCGACCTGATCGCCGAGAAGTACCTGCGCTTCGTGAAGGTCTACGAGGAAGCCGCGAGCTCCGTTTCCGCCTAAGGCGCGAAGGCTTCCGGGACATCCGCCTGCCGCGGCGCACGGTCGCGGCGGGCGATGCCCGACTCGATCGCGGCCTTCGCCACCGCCTCCGCCACGGCGGGCGCGACAGCGCGGTTGAAGACGCTCGGGATGATGTACTCCGGCCCGAGGTCGGACTCCGGGATCACGCTGGAGATGGCGTGGGCGGCGGCGAGCTTCATCGCCTCGTCGATCCCTCGCGAGCGCACGTCGAGCGCGCCTCGGAAGATCCCCGGGAACGCCAGCACGTTGTTGATCTGGTTCGGGTAGTCGCTGCGGCCGGTGGCCATGATCGCGACGTCGTCCCAGATCTCCTCCGGCTGGACCTCGGGCGTCGGGTTGGCCATCGCGAAGACGATCGCGTCGCTGGCCATCGTGCGCACGCCCGCGGCGGTGAACGCGCCGGGGCCGGAGACACCGATCACGACGTCGGCGCCCTTGAGCGCGTCGTCGGGGCTCCCGACGAGCCCGCGCTGGTTGGTGCGCGCGGCCATCGCGGCCAGCTCCGGGGTGAGGTCCGTGCGACCCGGGTGCAGGGTGCCGCCGATGTCGCAGACGATCAGGTCGCGGACGCCGTTCTCGAGGATGATCTTCGCGCAGGCGAGCCCGGCCGCGCCCGCGCCGACCATCACGACGTGGACGTCCTCCGCGTGCTTGCCGACGACCTTCAGGGCGTTCAACAGCGCCGCCAGCACCACCACCGCGGTGCCGTGCTGATCGTCGTGGAAGACCGGGATGTCCAGCGACTCCTTCAGGCGCCGCTCGATCTCGAAGCAGCGCGGTGCGGCGATGTCCTCGAGGTTGATGCCGCCGAACGTGGGCGCGACGCCCTCGACGATCCGCACGATCTCGTCGACGTCGGTGGTGTTCAGGCACAGCGGGAAGGCGTCGACGCCGGCGAGCTCCTTGAAGAGCATCGCCTTGCCCTCCATGACCGGCATCGCGGCCTCCGGGCCGATGTTGCCGAGCCCGAGGACGGCGGTGCCGTCGGACACGACGGCGATCGTGTTGCCCTTGATCGTCAGCGTCCAGGCCGAATCGGGGTCGTCGTGGATCGCGGAGGAGACGCGGGCGACGCCGGGCGTGTACGCCATCGAGAGGTCATCGCGGGTCTTGATCGCGACCTTGCCGACGATCTCGATCTTGCCGCCCTTGTGCATCAGGAAGGTGCGATCCGAAACGCTGGAGACGGTGACGCCTTCCAGCGCCTTCACCGCGTTGACCACCCGCTGGCCGTGCTCCGCATCCACGCACGCCACGGTCACGTCGCGCGTGGCGCCGCGCTGGTCGACGCGCACGAGATCGATCGCGCCGAGCATCGCGCCCGCTTGACCGATCGCGTTGGCCACCGCGGCGAACGCGCCCGGGACCTGGCGCAGCTCGATGCGCATGGTGAAGGAGTAAGAGGCCGAGGGCTGAAGCCCCGCCGGCGCCTGCAGGCTGGACATGGGTTCCATCGTGGCACGGGGGCGAGGTTTCGCGCCCCTGGCCTCTCTGCGGGTATGAAGCGACTGCTCGTCCTGACCCTCCTGCTGACCGGCTGTGGCGGCGGTGTGCGCAACGCCGCGCGCGTGGAGCGCGTCGTCGACGGCGACACGATCGTCGTGCGGGTGGACGGGCGCAGCGAGCGCGTGCGCTACATCGGCGTCGACACGCCCGAGTCCGTCAAGCCCGGCGTGCGGGTGCAGTGCTTCGCCAAGAGCGCGGCGAAGGAGAACGCCAAGCTCGTGCTCGGGCGCGACGTGCGGCTCGAATACGACGCCGAGGCGCGTGACCGCTACGGGCGGCTGCTGGCCTACGTCTGGCGCGGCGATCTGCTGGTCAACGCCGAGCTGGTCCGCCTGGGTTATGGAAAGCCGCTCGAGATCGCGCCGAACCTCGCGCACGCCGCCGAGCTGCGGCAACTGGCGGCCGCGGCCAAGCGCGACCACCGTGGGTTATGGAGCCGCTGTTAGATTTCTCTGCCCATGCGCATGCGCCAGAGCATCGCCGAGATCGAGGACGCGTTCTTCGAGGAGATCGAAGAGGACCGCGAGCGCCGCGAGCTGCTGCGCCGGCGCGCGGAGCGTCGCGAGCTCAAGCGTCAGGCCGATCGCCGCCATCGCCACGGCTCGATGCGCTTCTTCCTGCTCGTGCTCGTGCTGCTCGGCACCGCGGTCGTCGTGACGATCGCGATGTTCCAGACCCTGTACTACCTGCTCGGCTAGACCCGCCCTACTTGTCGGGCGTGCTCGTGCTGAGCCGCTTGAGTGCGTCGTCGACCTCTGCTCGCGCTGACGCGCCCGCGGCGACGTTCTCCTGCTGGATCTCGAGGTAGACCTCTTTGCGGAACACCGGGATGTCCCGTGGGGCCTGGATGCCGATACGAACCTTTTCGCCCATGATCGACAACACCGAGACCTCGATGTCGTCGCCGATCATGATCGATTGGTTGGACTTGCGTGTCAGTACCAGCATGACGCCGCCTCCCTGGCGATTTCGAACTCGATCCCGTGGACGGACCCGCTTCCGTCCGATGGGTGAGTACGGGTGAGGCTACTTGGTGTTGGGGTGGATGAGTATGGGGCGTGCACCCGAGTGCCCCGAGATAGGTCGGACCCTATGCGCTAGGCTCCGGCCCTCCTATGAGCCGCCGGTCCCTGCGTCCTCAGCTTAACCAGATCCGCGGGTGGGTGCGACAGGGTCGCACCGACGCGTGGATAGCGCACCAGCTGGAAGTCACTGTCCAGCAGATCCAGGCCTTCAAGCGCGAGCAAGGCCTTGAGCCCGACTTCGAAGAGAACGGCGGGGCTCCTGAAGAGGTTGACCTGCGCGCGGAAGATGACGCGCAGATCGCCGCCGAACTCGAAGCGGAAGCCACCCGAAGGGCAGAAGAAGAAGCACGTGCGGCCGAAGAGGCAGCACGCAAGGCCGCCGAAGAGGAGGCCGCAGCCGCTGCTGCTGCAGTCGTCGCGGAGGCCGAAGAAGCAGAGAAACCCAAGCGTGCGGCGCGCCGCCGCGGTGGGCGTTCTCGCCGTCGTTCCGGGCCTGCGGGCCCGCTCGAGGGCACTTTCGACCACGGCGAAGAGGGATACGGCCTGTGGCTGGATCCCGCCGTGCAGGACGATCCCGTGTACGCCGAGCACTGGGCGGGTCACCGCCCCGTCGAGATCACGATCGAGGAAGACATGATCGTGATCCGCCGTGCCGGCGGAGGCGAGGACGACGCCGAAGACTGATCCGCGACGCGCCGCCGCCATCGAGTGGCGGCGCTCGCAGGATTTCTTGCAGTGTGAGTTGACCGAGCCGTGGTCTCACGGCACGGTCCTTCTCACCCCTTCGGCCCCGAACTTCTGGGACGCGAATTTCGTTCGCGTCGAGGGCGACGGGTCCGATCTGGAACCCCAGGTCCTCGTGCGCGCGGCGAACGAGCTCCTGCACGACTCCCAGCACCGCAAGCTCGAGATCCACGACGAGCGCGCCGGAGCCCGGCTGCGGCCGTTCTTCGACGCCGCCGGCTGGGTCACCGACCGCAACGCCGTGATGGTCCGCGAGGGCCTAGGACGTGCGCATGCGGACGTCGAGGAGGTCTCGCTCCTCGAGACCCGGCCGTTGCGCGTCGAGTGGTATCTGTCGTTCGAGAACGACGAAGCCGCCCAGGAGTCGCTGGCGGACGCCCAGGACCGCATCTCGGTCCGCCGTGGGATGCGCGCCTTCGTCGTCCGCGACGCCGAGCGCCGCCCCGTCGGGTTCACGACGCTCGCCGTGGGTGACGAGGCGGTCGAGATCGACCAGCTCTACGTGACCCCCGCGGCCCGCGGGGCCGGGATCGCCACCCGCCTCGTGGAAACCGCGCTCGCGGCGGGCGGGTGCTCGACCGCGTGGGTGATCGCCGACGACGACGGCCGTGCCCGCTCGCTCTACGAGCGCCTGGGCTTCGAGACCGTCTGGCTGCAGCACGCCTTCGTGCGCCAGCCCTAGCCGCCCTAAAGCGTCGCGTCCGAGGGTGCAGCTACGAGACTCGGCGCCCGCCCGCGAAGTCCGTCGCGGCGCGCTGGTAGCGGCCGAAGGCGGCGTCGGCGACGACGCGCGCGTCCCAGGCGAACGGCTCTTCCGGCGCGGTCTCCACGGCGAGGTCGGTGCACCAACCCGTGCCCTCGTCGTAGAGGTCGGCGAGCTCGTCGAGCGTGAAGACGCCGCCGAGGCGGCGGCGCAGCTCGCTCTGGATCTCGCGGGTCACGCGCTCGAGCGTCGGCTGCTGCTCGGGGAACGCCTCGTCGAGGCGCTGCAGGCCCGCGGCCCACTGCTCGCGTGCAGTCTCGTAGGACACACGAGGAGGATAGAAACGGCTACTTCAGGCCGGTGATGATGTACGCGCGCTCGCCGGCCTTGACCATGCCGAGGCGGCGGGCTTCGCGCTCCAGCGCGCCCGGGGCCGACAACTCGGCCTTGCGGTCCTTCAAGCGCTGGTTCTCGGCGCGCAGCTCGGCGACCTGCGAGCGCTGCCGGCCCGCTTCGCGGTAGGTCTTGACCCAGCTCACAGCCGGCCCGATGTAGAGGTAGAGGACGAGCGCGAAGACGCCGATCAGCGCCCATCGGCCCAAGCGATCCCACCGGATCCTGGTACGGCCTTCCATACCTGACGCGTTCGTTCGACGCGCCCGCCCACCTTCCTCTGCAACCGCAGTCCCAGCGTTATGAACGGAAGACGGAGCGTCCCGGGTAGGTCGCGGCGCTGCCGAGGGCCTCTTCGATGCGCAGGAGCTGGTTGTACTTGGCCACGCGATCGGAGCGCGACGGCGCGCCGGTCTTGATCTGGCCGCAGCCGGTGGCGACGGCGAGATCGGCGATCGTCGTGTCCTCGGTCTCGCCTGAGCGGTGACTCATGACCGCGGTGTAGCCGGCGGCGCGGGCCATGTCGATCGCGGCCAGCGTCTCGGTCAGCGTGCCGATCTGGTTGACCTTGATCAGGATCGAGTTAGCCGTGCCGGCGTCGATCCCGCGCTTGAGGCGGGTCACGTTGGTCACGAAGAGGTCGTCGCCGACGAGCTGGACCTTGTCGCCGATCGACTCCGTCAGCGCCTTCCAGCCGTCCCAGTCCTCCTCGTCCATGCCGTCCTCGATCGAGAGGATCGGGTAGCGGGCGGCGAGGTCGGTCCAGTAGGCGGCCAGCTCGGTCGCCGAGAGGATGCGCTTCTCGTGCTCGAGGTCGTAGGCGCCGTTCTTGAAGATCTCCGACACCGCCGGGTCCAGCGCGATGCCGACGTCCTCGCCGGGCGTGTAGCCGGCGGCCTCGATGCCGGCGATGACCGCCTGCAGCGCCGCCTCGTTGGACTCCAGGTCGGGGGCGAAGCCGCCCTCGTCGCCGACCGCGGTGTTCAGGCCGCGCTTCTTCAGCGTCGACTTCAGCGCGTGGAAGATCTCTGCGCCCATGCGCAGCCCTTCGGCGAAGGTCGGCGCGCCGACCGGGACGACCATGAACTCCTGGAAGTCGACCGAGTTGTCCGCGTGCGAGCCGCCGTTGAGGATGTTCATCATCGGCACCGGCAGGATGTGCGCGTCCGCGCCGCCGAGGTAGCGCCACAGCGGCAGGTTCTCCTCGGCCGCCGCCGCGCGGGCGGTGGCCAGCGAGACGCCGAGGATGGCGTTCGCGCCCAGGCGGGACTTGTTGTCGGTGCCGTCGAGGGCGATCAGCGCCTCGTCGAGGCCTTTCTGGTCGGCGGCGTCGCGGCCGGCGACGGTCTCAGCGATCTCGCCGTTGACGTTCCCGACGGCCTTGGTGACGCCCTTGCCGCCGTAGGCGTCGCCCCCGTCGCGCAGCTCGGTGGCTTCGAACTCGCCCGTGGAGGCGCCGGAGGGCACCGCGGCGCGCCCGTGCGCGCCCGAGCGCAGGGAGACCTCCACCTCGACGGTGGGGTTGCCGCGGGAGTCAAGGATCTGGCGTGCGTGGACCGATTCGATCTGGCTCATAGTCGCGGGCCACGATACGCGAACTCCTACCCCAGGCTGAGCCTCGCCTTGGCGTAGTACGCCACTTGGGTGTCCGGGTCCAGCTCGTCCCACTTGACGCCCTGGGCGTGCGCGAGCTCCTCCGCCCCTTCCACGCGCGTGCGGAAGCGCTCAGCGGATGCCCGCAACGCGAGCTCCGGATCGACCTTGAGCTTGCGCGCGACGTTGACCGCGGCGAACAGCACGTCGCCGACCTCGTGGAAGCGCTCCTCGCGGGTCTTGGCCTCCTCGAGCTCCTGCAACTCGTCGCTGACGTGCTCGTAGGGCACGTGCTCGAAGTCGAAGCCCGTCGAGGCCGCCCGCCGCTGCGTCTTGAGCGCGTACAGCGGCCCGGGCAGGTTCTCCGGCACGTCACCGAAGATCCCCGGCTCACGCCCCGCCTCGCCCTTCTTGATCTGGTCCCAGTTCTTCAGGACCTCGCCCGAACTGTTGACCTCGACCTCGCCGAAGATGTGCGGGTGCCGGTGCACGAGCTTGGCGTGCACGTGATCGGCGACCTCGGCGAGCGACCCGTGCCCCCGCTCCTCGAGCAGCAGCGAGAGGAAGTGCACCTGGAAGAGCACGTCGCCGAGCTCGTCGAGCAGCTTCGCGTCATCCCCCGACTCCGCGGCGGCCGCCAGCTCGTACGCCTCGCCAACCGTGTGCGGGACGATCGAGCGCTCATCCTGCTCGCGGTCCCACGGGCACTCGCGCCGCAGCTTCCGGGTCAGGTCGTCGAGACGCGCGACCGCGTCGGCAGAGGCGGAGGATTCCATCAACCGAAGGCTACTTAACGACGAAGCGCCGCCCGGAGGCGGCGCTTCGAGGAAGTCAGGTCGAGCGGGTTACTTGCTGGGGGTGGCCGTGGCGGCCGGCGCTTCCTGGGTCGGCGCCTGCTGGCTCGGGTCGGTCGGGACCTGCTGGGTCGGGTCCGTGGCCGGGGCCGTGGGGGTCGGCGTGGCCTTCGGGCCGTTCTTGCAGTCAGACGTCGTGTAGCCCTTCGAGCACTCCGTCTTGTCCTTCCAGCGCTTCGTGAAGTCCTTCACGAAGGTGTCCAGCGCCTTCTGCTGGTTCTGGGACTGCAGCGTCTGCTTGATCGTCTCCTTGGCCTCGGCCAGCGTCTGCTGGCTGGCCGCGGTGATCGCCGTCACCGTGAAGACGTAATAGCCGTACTGCGTCTTGATCGGACCCTCGAGCTCGTTCTTGGACGCCGAGAACACCGCGGTGTCCAGCTCCTTGTCCAGCGTGCCCTTGGCCTGCGCGGGCAGCTTGCCGCCCGCCGCCTTGGAGGTGTCATCGATCGAGTACTTCTTCGCGACCGTCGCCCACGAGTCGCCACTGTCGAGCGCGGCGCGGGCCTTGTCGGCCGTCGCCTTGTCCTTGGTCAGCACGACCCGCAGGTCACGCTTCTCGGGCTGCGCGAAACGGGCCTTGTTCTTGTTGTAGAAGTCCGCGATCGCGGCGTCGGAAACGGTGTCCTTGCCCTTGACGACCTTGTCGCGGATCTTGTTCGACAGGAGGTCGAGCTTGACGCGCTGCAGGATGTCGGCCTCGGTCTGGCCGGAGGTCGACAGGAACTTCTTGTAGTCCGCGTCCTTCGGGAAGCTCTGCTTCTTCTGCGTGTCGAAGGACTTCTTGACCTCGGCGTCGGTGACCGCGACCTTCATCGTGTCCGCTTCGCCCTGGATCCACTTGAAGGAGATCAGGAGCTGGAGCACCTGGTTGCGGAGCTGGTCGTACTCCTGCTTGCACTGCGTCTTGAGCTGCGCGTCGGTCACCTTCGGCTGGCCCTTGGCGGGCGCCGGGGTGGCCTTGCGCTTGGCCGCAACGCACTTGACGTAGTCGGATTCAGGATCCGGCACGGCAGCGTTGGGCTGGCCCGAGGACTTGGCCGCGACGGCCAGCCAATGGCTGAAGTCCGTCTTGGAGACGGCCTCCCCATCGACTGTCGCGACAGAATTGCCGGGCACGCCGCCACAAGCGGCGAAAGTTGCCCCGACGCCAGTGACGGCGACGAGGCTGAGAGCGATACGAGCAGCCTTGATCATTAAGAGCGCAGAAGGGGGACGTGGACGTACAGGGCCGGGGCTAATGGCCCGGAACAAACGGAAATTGACCCTTCTTCCCGGTTGCGCATGGTAGCGGCGTGCCTCGGGTAGCCGCGATCTTTTGACTCGACTTTTAGGCAGCGGTCTGGACGGATAGCAACGCATCCGCCGCCTTGACCACCGCCGGGAAGCGCTGGGCGGGGTCGTCGGGCACCCGCAGCGACAGCTGTGAGCGCCCCGCCTCGTAGTTCGCGCCGGGGAGAATCTCCCGCAAACGGCGCGCTGTCGCGGCGTTGAGCTCGATCGGCGTGACCGCCAGCCGGCCGCCCTTGAACGACACCGCGGTGGCGCCCGCCCGACCGAGCTTGATGCGCGCCTGCTGGAGCGTGATCAGATTCTCGAGCGGGTCGGGGATCTCACCGAAGCGGTCCTCGAGCTCGATCCGCAGCTCGATCAGCTCGGAGTTCTCGCGCGCGCCCGCGATCCGGCGATGCACGTCGACCTTCGCCTGCTCGTACGGGATGTAGTCCGCGGGCACGTAGGCGTCGACGTTGATGTCCAGGCGCACCGGCTCAGGATGCTCCGAACCTTCCTCGTCCGGATCCATCTCGCGCACGGCCTCGTCGAGCATCTGCATGTACAGCTCGAAGCCGAGGGCCGCGACGTGGCCGGACTGCTCGTCGCCGAGCAGGTTGCCGGCGCCGCGCAGCTCGAGGTCGCGCATGGCGACCTTGAAGCCCGCGCCCAGCTCCGTGTAGTCCGAGAGGGCGCTCAGCCGGTCCGCCGCCTCGGCGGTCAGCGCGGCCGCGCTCGGGTAGAGCAGGTACGCGTAAGCGCGCTCGCGTGAGCGGCCGACGCGCCCGCGGATCTGGTAGAGCTGGCTGAGGCCGAAGAGGTCCGCACGGTCGACGATCAGCGTGTTGGCCTGCGGGATGTCGATCCCGGACTCGATGATGCTCGTGCTGACGAGGACGTCGGCCTCGCCGCGCAGGAAGGCCATCATGCGCTCCTCGAGCTGCTTCTCGTCCATCTGCCCGTGGGCGACGGTGAAGGTCAGCTTCGGGCAGAGGCTGCGCAGCCGCTCGGCGGTCTCCTCGATGTCGTCGACGCGGTTGTGCAGGAAGAACGCCTGCCCCTCGCGGGCCACCTCGCGCAGCAGCGCCTGCTTGACGAGCTGCTCGTCGTACTCGCCCACGTAGGTCTTGACCGGGCGCCGGCCCTCGGGCGGCGTCTCGATCACGCTGATGTCGCGCAGGCCGGCGAGCGACATCTGCAGCGTCCGCGGGATCGGCGTGGCGCTCATCGAGATCACGTCGACCTTGAGCTTCATCTGACGCATGAGCTCTTTCTGCTTGACGCCGAAGCGCTGCTCCTCGTCGACCACCAGCAGCCCGAGCTCCTTCGCCCGCACGTCGCGCGAGAGCAGCCGGTGGGTGCCGATGAGGATGTCGACCTTGCCTTCGGAGAAGCGCTTGACGGCCTCGCGCTGATCCGCGGCGGAGCGGAAGCGCGAGACGTGCTCGATCTCGAACGGCGCGTCGCGCAGCCGCTCGACGAACGTGCCGTAGTGCTGCTGGGCGAGGATCGTCGTCGGCACCAGCATCAGGACCTGCTTGCCGTCGGAGGCCGCCTTGACCGCCGCGCGCAGCGCGACCTCGGTCTTGCCGTAGCCGACGTCGCCGCAGATCAGGCGGTCCATCGGGCGCTCGGACTCCATGTCGGCGATCACGGACTCGATCGCGTCGCGCTGGTCCGGCGTCTCGCGGTAGGGGAAGTTGTTCTCGAGGTCGCGCAGCTCCTCCGAGAACTCCGGGAACGCGTGCCCGCGGCGGCGCTTGCGCTCCGCGTAGAGGTTCAGCAGCTCGCCCGCGAGCTCCTGCGCGGCGCGTCTCGCCCGCGCCTTGACCTTGTCCCAGCGGGTGCCGCCGAGCTTGGAGAGCGTCGGCGCGCCGCCGTCGGCGCCGAGGTAGCGCGAGATCTTCGCCAGCTGGTCGACCGGCATGAAGACCTTGTCGTCGCCCTGGAACTCGAGGTTCAGGTAGTCGCGGGTCACGCCGGCGACGGTCTTGGTGTCAAAGCCGGCGAAGCGCGCGATGCCGTGGTCCTCGTGGACGATGTGATCGCCCGTGCGGAGGTCGGTGAAGCTCCTGAGGAGGCCGCGGCCCTTGCGCGTCGGGCGCGTGGACGCCTTCTTGCGGTGGATCAGCCGGTGCTCGGGGAAGGCGGCGAGCTTGAGCCCGGGGGCGATGAACCCGTCGCGCAGGCTCGCCTCGGTGAAGACCAGGCCGCGCGTGGCGCCGTTGAGCGACGCCTTGATGCGATCGAGGTTGTACGCCGCGCGCTCGGCGGCACCGAGCTGCGGCCAGGCGACGACCGTCGTGTAGTCGCTGCGGACGAGCTTCTCGAGCTCGGACTCGGCCTCGCGCAGGTTGCGGGCGGCGAAGTCGGCGGCCTGGCCGCGGATCTCGATCGGCTGGTCGGCCGAGATGCTCGACAGCCGGGCGCTCGCGCGCTCGTCGAGCGCCGCGTTGATCTTCGCGGGGTTGACGTAGAGGTCGCGCGCGTCCTGGTCGTCGAACGCCGTGCAGACGTCCTCCCAGTGGTCGCGCAGGGTCGGGCCCACGTCCTCATCGCCCGCGACGATGATCTGCGTGTGCTCGGGGATCAGCTCCAGCAGGGCGCGGAAATGCTCGACGGGCAGCAGCTCGGCGATGTCGGGCCGGTTCTCGTCCAGCGCGGCGATCTCGGCCAGCTCGCGGTGCTCGGGCGCGAGCTCGGCCGCGGGCGAGATCTCGACGCACTCGGTCTCCCCCAGGCTGCGCTGGGTGAAGGTCGAGAACCACCGCAGCGCCTCGATCTCGATGTCGAAGAGGTCGACGCGCACGGCGCGGTCCTCGGTCGCCGGGTAGACGTCGAGCAGGCCGCCGCGGATCGCGAACTGCCCGCGATCCTCGACCTGGTCGACCCGCTGGTAGCCGGCGGCGACCAGCTGCTGCGCCGTCTCGTCGAGATCGAGCAGGTCGCCGACCTTCAGGACGAAGCCGTGCGGACGGAGCTTCGGGTCCGGGATCTTCTCGGAGAGCGCGGTCGCGCTGATGACCACGACCGGCTGCTCGGACCCCTCAGGCGTGTCCGTCAGCGCGTCCAGCGCCGCGACGCGGAGGCCGACGAGGTGCGGCGGCGGCGTCAGGTGGGACTCGTAGGCGACGCCGCGGCTCGGGTAGTAGCGGACGGGCCGGGGTGCAAGCCACGCGCGCAGGTCGGCGGCGAGATCGCGAGCGGCGCGGTCATCGCCGACCACGATCAGCGCGGGTCGCTTGGGGTCGCGATCGGCGAGCGCGGCGACGACGAACGGCCGCAGCGACTGGCTGACGAAGGCGGAACCACCAACGTCGGCGAGCTGCACTGCGGCCGGATCGTGGTCAAGGTGACTGAGAAATGCGCGGAGCAACCTCTTTGATGCTACGACCGCTCCCGCCAGCGGTTGCGCCAGCCGTGGATCGAAGTGCGCTGGACCGTCGGGCAGGTGCTCACGGCGCTGTCGTCGACAGCGTGAACGTCAACGTCTTCGTGTAGGTCCCGGTGCGCAGGGCGTCGGTGGCGTCGACGTGCTGCTTGAAGGCGATCGTCACCGGGTCGTTGGAGACCGGCGCCGACCACGTCGCCTTCGACAGCTCGACGACGAGCGGCTGCGCGAGCGCGAACGTGCCGTTCGTCAGATGCCCTGGGTCGGAGAACGTCAGCGCCGCGTCGCCGGCGGTGCTGACCACGTTCGCGATGGTGGAGGCGGAGTAGTCCTTGGTGACGCCGGGGGAGAACGCGCCGAAGCTCGCCGGCGCGCCGAGGCTGAGCGCGAGCGTGGCCGGCACGGTGCCGCCGACCGCGCTGAGCGTGAGGTTCGAGGCCTGGACCGCGCCGTCACCGGCGAAGACGATGCGCTTGGCGCCGGCGGGCAGCGCGGTGCAGCCGCCGCGGCCGACGCGCACCGCGGCCCCGTCGATCGCGATCGGCCGGGTCGCGAACCCGAGGCCGTTGTCGCGGTTGACGAGGCAGACGTTGCCGACGTCGACGACGAGCTTGGACGGCGCCGGGATGCCCGCGGCGGCGACGATCAGCTCCGGCTGGTTGGTCTGGACGCCGTCGGCGCCCATCTCACGCGCCTTCTGGAACTCGGCGACCTCCTGCTCGGGACCCGAGTCGTACGCGTGCGGCATCGCGACGCCGCAGCCGTCGTGGATCGCGACGATCGACTCGGGCGTGTACTCGTCACGACGCGAGCCGAACACCGGCGCGACCTTGGCGATCTCGTACATCAGGTACGGCGGTTCCCAGGTGTCGCGGTTGTAGATGATGCGCGCGCCGGGAGCGGCGATCAGGATCCGCGGGTCCGACGAGTTCCAGATCGACGCCTCGGCCAGGCCGTAGCTCTGCACGAGCTCAGCGAGCTTGCCCTCCTCGGTCACCGAGCCCTTGATGTCCAGCTCGAGCGCGCCGCCCCCGCGCTTGGCGAGCTGCAGGATCTCCTCGATCGAGGCGACCTGCGCGGGGTCGTACTGGCCGCCCTTCCAGGGCTCGTAGTCGGCGGCGTTGAGCTTGCGCACCTCGTCGTACGTGAAGCTCGTGATGCTGCCGGTGCCGTTGGTCGTGCGGTCGACCGTGTCGTCGTGCAGCGCGACGAACTTGCCGTCCTTGGTCTGCTGGACGTCGACCTCGACGAAGTCGACGCCGAACGCGAACGCGTACTCGTAGGACTGCAGCGTGTTCTCGGGGGCGAGCGTGATCGCGCCGCGGTGAGCGCTGATCAGCGGGTTGGCGAGGCCCTGATCCGGCGTGCCGGCGTTCAGCCAGCGGGTCGTCTCAGGCGTCTGGTTGCACGGCGGGCGTTGCGCGAGATCGTCGAGCTGGTCGATCGCCTGGCGGACGGCGATCACTCGCGGGTCGTCGGGCGGGGTCTGTTGGGCGTTCGCCGGAGCGGCCTGCAGCGCGCTGATCGCGAGCAACGCTCCGAGAATTCTCATCTTCATGCCCGGCATCAATCCAGGCCGGGCCGGCGCGCGAGTGAAGATCCGGTTGGTCAGTGCCGATCTGACATCGCGTCGCGCAGTCGCTCGGGCGAAGGCTCCTGAGCAGCATGGGTGGAGCTAGCGGCGGCGCGCGAGGATGTTCAAGCGCACATAGTTCGCGTGCGTCCCGTGCGCGAGCACCGCATCGACGAACGGCTCGCGGTCCTCCTCGGGCAGTCGCTCGAGGTGTGAGCCGAGGATCACCGTCGTGAAGTACTGCTTCGGGTCCTCCGGCTCGACCAGCCAGGGCTGCAGCCACGCCCAGACGTCGCTGAAGCCGGCCCGTTGTAGGCGCTCGGTGGTCTGGGCGGGCGTGGCGAAGTTCCACGGCCCGTCCCACCCCCGCAGCGCTGGATGATCGACGGCGTCGATCGCCGCTTGGACGTTGCCGACGTTGCCGGCCCCGCCGCACTGGGCGGCGAGGCGACCGCCGGGCTCCAGGGCGGCGTGCAGGCGGGCGAAGAGCCGCTCGTGATAGGGGATCCAATGAAACGTCGCGGTCGAGAGGATCGCGTCGACCGGCTCGTCGAGGGTCAGCTCGGCGAGGTCGGCGGTGAACGCGGTGATCCCGCGCTTGCGTGTCTCGTCGACCATCTTCTGGCTTCCGTCGACCGCGATCACCTTGCCGTCCGGCACCCGCTGCGCCAGCACCTCGGTCACGCGACCGGTGCCGCAGCCCGCGTCGAGCACGCGCTCGTCGCCGCGGAGGTCGAGGCGGTCGATGACGTCGCGCGCCATGGCGAGCTGCGGGTCGGACATCCGGTCGTAGGAGCTGGCATCCCAATCACGAGGCGGCATACGCGTGTACGTTATCGCATACAGGCGGTTTAGACAGCCCACCCCGCTCCACCGAGGACGTAGGGTTGGCACGAGCCCGCGTTTGCAGCTGCACCGCCCCAGATATGACCGCCGGAGCCTCCGCCTGCTCGCCGGGACGCTGGTCGCCGTCGTCCTGGCCGCGACGGCGTTGGCCGGCGCGCACGGTGCCGCCCGTGCGGCGTCCGTGAATCCGCAGCCGGTGCTCGTGGTCGTCGACCCCGCCGATCCGTTCGGTCGCTACTACACGGAGATCCTGCGGGCGGAGGGCCTCAACGCGTTCGACGTCGAGGATGTCAACGCACTTACCACGGAGAGCCTGGCGGGCCGATCGGTGGTGTTGTTGGCACGAACGACATCGACCGATGCGCTGGTCGCCACACTCACGAGCTGGGTCGACGCCGGCGGCAACCTGATCGCGATGCGACCCGACGCTCGCCTCGCCGATCTTCTCGGCTTGGGGACGATCTCAGGGCAGCTGCCGAACGGTTATCTGACGATCGACACCGGTTCACCCGCCGGGTCCGGGCTGACCGGCGCCTCGATGCAGTTCCACGGGCCCGCCGACCGCTGGTCGCTCACGAGCGCGACGCCGATCGCGCGCTGGTCAGATTCCGCGACGGCAGATCCGGACGCCCCAGCGGTGACGCAACGCGCCATCGGTACCGCGGGCGGGCAGGCCGCAGCGTTCGCGTTCGACCTCGCCCGCTCGGTCGTATACACGCGGCAGGGCAATCCCGCCTGGGCGGGGCAGGAACGCGACTTCGGTCAGGACTCTCTCAGACGTTCGGACGATCTGTTCTTCGGCGCCAAGCCCGGCGACGTGCAGCCGGACTGGGTCGACCTGAACAAGGTCCAGATCCCGCAGGCAGACGAGCAGCAGCGGCTGCTGGCGAACCTGATCACGCAGATGAGCGCCGACCGCGTTCCGATGCCGCGCTTCTGGTATCTGCCGAGAGGCCTGAAGGCCGCGGTGATCATGACCGGCGACGACCACGGGGTCGGCGGGACCGTCGCGCGCTTTCAGCGGCTGGCAACCGACAGTCCGGCGGGGTGCTCCGTCGACGCCTGGACCTGTCTGCGGATGACGTCGTATGTCTTCCCCGGGACGCCGCTGACCGACGCCCAAGTGGCGGCGTTCCAGGATCAGGGCTTCGAGATCGGACTCCACGTCAACACGGGCTGCGCCGACTTCACCGCGGCAACGCTCGCCGCGAATTGGACGACACAGCTCCCGCTCTTGAAGGCGGCGTGGCCGAGCCTTGCGGCGCCGACGACGAACCGCACGCATTGCATCGCGTGGAGCGACTGGGCGTCGCAGCCGAAGGTCGAGCGTGCGCAGGGCATCCGCCTCGACACGAACTACTACTACTGGCCCGGCACCTGGGTCCGCGATCGACCGGGGATGTTCACCGGCTCGGGCTTTCCGATGCGCTTCGCGGATACGGACGGCACGCTGATCGACGTCTATCAGGCGGCGACGCAGATCACGGACGAATCGAACATGACGATCCCGACGCACATCGACACGCTGCTCGACAATGCCCTCGGACCCAAGGGCTACTACGGCGTGTTCACGGCGAACATGCACACCGATCAGCCCAACCACGCGGGTGCGAACGCGATCGTGGCTTCGGCGACGGCGCACGGCGTGCCGGTGATTGCCGCCAAGCAGATGCTCAAGTGGCTCGACGGCCGCAACGGCTCCACCTTCGGGTCAATCACCTATGCGGCGGGCCAGCTGCACTTCAGCCTCTCGCGCGCCGCCGGCGCGGACGGTCTTGAAGCGATGCTGCCGACGGCCGGGCCGCGCGGGCCGTTGCTCGCGCTGGCGCGCGGGGGCGTGGCGGTTCCGACGACGACACGCACCGTGAAGGGCGTCGAGTACGCCGTCTTCAGCGCCGAGAGCGGCGAGTACACCGCGACGTACGAGTCGCCGACGCCGACGCCGACGCCGACCGAGTCCCCGACGCCGACGCCGACCGAGTCCCCCACGGCGACGCCCACCGAATCGCCGACATCGACACCGACCGCATCGCCGACACCGACTGCATCGGCAACAGCGGCGCCGACGGCCACACCGTCACCGACGGAAGCTCCGGCCCCAACCGCGACGCCGTTGGCGTCCGCCGAGCCCACGCCGCAACCGACGGCAACGCCCGTGTCCCGGCCGGTGACGCTTGCGGTGGGCCCGGCGAAGGTCCGGGCCACCCGCAGGGGAGCCGTCGTGCTGCGCATGACCTGCTCGCACTGCACTACGCCGCTGCGCGTCCAGTTGCGCCTGCAGGTGAGCGGGCGTCAGGCCGCGTCGAGGACGCTGACCGTCTCGCCCGGCTCGGTGAGCGCTATCAAGCTCACCCTGTCCCGCAACGCCGAAGGCCTGCTGTCGCGCAAGCGCTCACTGGTGGCGAAGGCCGTCATGACGACGCGTCATGACGGCCGATCCGTGACGAGCACTGCGACGCTCCGGCTCGTCGCTTCGCGCTAGGAGATCTCGAACGTCAGCGTCGCGGGCTGCGGCCCGGCCTCGGAGACGGTCAGCTGGCCGTGGGCGTTGCGGTACGCGCCGGTCCCGCCGGTGATCGCCTGGATGAACGGCGAGGTCTCCTCCTGTGCGGAGGTGACGAGGCCGCTGGCGACGATCTGCCCGCCCGGCAGGGACGTGACGTTGTCGCACTGCGTGATCGACGCCTTCGTCGCGGGATCGGCGCGCACGATCGTGCAGACGACGTGGCTCTCGCCGACCTTCTTGGGGCCGGCGAAGACGTCCATCGAGATGATCTGCTGGTCGCCGGCGCTCAGGCCGGGCGCGCCGAGGTCGATCTGCGCCGGCGGCGCGATGACCTTGCCGGTGAGCTGGAAGCCGTGGCCATGGTCGTGGGCGGACGCGTTGGCGGCGACGAGGCCGAGGGCGACGAGCGGGATGGGGAGGAATCGCGTGATCTTCATGGCGCTGCAGGCTCCCGGTTCGCCCGCGCGCCGACCTCGGGGACACCCCCGAGGCTTTACCCCTGAGCGAGCACCCGGGGAAGCTGCGACCGCGAGCGGATGTCGAGCTTGCGGTACGTGTTCGTGAGGTGGACCTCGATCGTCTTCTCGGTCAGGAACAGCGCCTGCGCGATCTCGCGGTTGGTCATCCCCTCGGCCGCCATCTTGGCCACGCGCGCCTCGCTCGCGGTCAGCCGGCTGCGACTCTCGATCGGATCGCGACGCGGGCGCGCCCCGGCGGCGACGAGCTCGTCGTGAGCCTTGGCGGCGACCGCGGTGGCGCCGCATTCGGCGGCGACGTCGACCGCCTCCTTCAGCGGGTCACGCGCTTCGGTGCGGCGGCCGGCGCGGCGGTGGGCGGCGCCGAGCTCCAGCAGCGAGAGCGCCAGCTCGAGGCGGGCGGGTGAGGGGCGAAGCGTCGCGACGGACTCGGCGAGCAGGTCGATGCCCGGGCCGCCGCCCGCGCTCGCGGCGCCGTCGGCGCGACCACGCGCGCCAGGACCGGCGCCCGCGCTCGCGGCCCCGGCACCACCGCGCGCGCCAGGACCGGCGCCTGCGCTCGCCCCGCTCCCACTCGCGCGTCCCGCTTTCACGGCGGCCAACCCCGCGGCCCGCAGCGCGATGCCCAGCGGGCGCGGGTCGCCGAACCGGCGGGCGCGCTCGACGTCCTCGTGCGCCAGCGCCTGCGCCTCCTCGAGCCGGTCCAGGGTCGTGAGCAGGCGGACGGCGTCGGAGCGCCAGGTCGAGTGGGCGGGCGTGCGGATGCCCCACACGTCCTCCATCTCGCGGCTCGCCTCGAGCTCGCGCAGCGCTTCCTCGTGGCGACCAGTCGCGGCTCGCAGTCGCGCGCGGACCAGACGGGTGCCGACGGACGCTCGCCCGGCCATCGGATCCTGCTCGAGTCCGAGGTCGTGCCAGAGGCGTTCGGCCGCCTCGACGTCCTCCTGGATGAGGCGGATCTCGACCTGCACGAGCGCGCCGGGGCGCAGCATGAAGCTCGCGTGCCCCGACGAGTTCTCGGCGTCGGCCTCGGCCTCGGCGAGGTTCCCGCGCCGCCACCACGCGCCCGCCCGCAGATGCGAGCCCTGGACGAACGACAGGAACGAGCCGTGTTGTCTCGCCCAGTCGAGGAGGCGGGTGAACTCGCGGGTGGCCTCGACGAGCGCGCCGCTGAACATGAGCGCGAGCGGCGTGACGTAGACGGCAGGGACGCTCGGGCCGGGATCGTCGAGCAGGTCGAGCGTGCGCAGTGCGAGCTCGCGCCCCTTCTCGGCACTGCCGCTCATCGCTTCGCGGTAGGCGAGCCCGGCCACGAACAGCCGCTGCCCCGGGGTCTGGGGCGCGTCGACGGGCGCCCCGAAACGAAAGCCGTGCCGGCGGGCGAGCGCCGCGGCGGCGCGGTTGCCCTGCGAGGCGGCGCCGCGGGTGGCCTGGAGCAGCAGCCCGAGCTCCTCCTGCTCGTCGGTGAGGCCGTCGATGGCGTGGGAGAGCGCGGTCACCGCCTCTTCCGGACGGTCGGCGAGCTGGAGCGCGGCACCCAGCTCGGCGGCGACCAGCGGGTCGGTCGCGGCCGCGGGGGCGAGGTGCTCCGCGGCCGCGTCGTATTGCGCCGACTGCAGCTCGACCGCCCCGAGCTCACGCAGGACCTGCACCTCGTCGGTGGGCGTGGGCGGCTCGAGCAGCGCCCGGCGCAGGTGGCTCAGGGCGACCTCGGTCGCGCCGCGCCGCCGCGCGCTGGCCGCCGCTTCGCGCAGGACCCGCACGGCCTCGGGATCGCCCGCGGGGTCACCCTCGTGGCGATGGATGGCCACGCGCTCGGCGTCCGCCCCGGCCGCTGTGAGCAGCTCAGCCGCACGCGCGTGCCCGCGCGCCCGCTCCCCGGCCGAGAGCTCCGCGTAGACGGACTCGCGGACGAGTGGATGCACGAACGACAGCCGCCGCCCTCCCTCTCCGCGCGAGGTCACGATCGCCGCCTCCTCCAGCGCATCGGCGGCGTGACTCGCGGTCTCCGCGTCGATCTCCGCCAGCGCGGCGGCGAGCGCGGGCTCGGCGCCGTCGCCGAGGATCACGACGGCGCGGGCGAGGGCGGTCGCCGACGCGGGCAGGCGGCGCAGGCGAGCGAGCGCCGAGCGGCTCACGGTGCGCGAGGTCTGGCGCTCGACGAGCGGCGCGTTGGCCGCGGAGGGCGCGACCGTCGTGAGCTCCCGCAAAAGCTCGCCGAGCAGGAACGGGTTGCCGCCCGTGACGCGCGCGCAGGCGGTGGTGAACGCCGGGTCGGGGTCGCCGAGCGCGCTCGCGATCGCCCGCCGGACCGCCTCCGCGCTCAGCCCGCGCGGCTCGAGGACCTCGACGGAGGGGTTGTGGGCGAGGTTGTCGAGCACCGGCTGCCCCTCGCCCGCCTCTGCCGGACGCGCGGCGGCGACGAGGCTCACCGCGAGCCCGTCGAGCCGCTGCGCGAGGTACGCGAGCCAGCGCAACGACGCGAGGTCGGCCCAGTGGATGTCGTCGACCAGCACCAGCAACGGCTGCTCCGCCGCGAGGTTCGCCGTCAGCCAATAGAGCCCATGCAGCGCCGAGCCGGCGTCCTGCTCGCCGCCCACGCCCCGCAGCACCGGCTGCGCGAGCGCCGCCGCACCCGCGAACTGCTCATCCCGCACCACCGGCTCGAGCAACTGCCGCACCACCGCGAACGGGAAGTCGCGCTCCAGCTCCGACCCCCGCGCGCTCAACACGAGCCGCCCGCCGGCCACCGACCGCGCCACGCCGAGCAACCGCGTCTTCCCGATCCCCGGCGGCCCTTCGATCAGCAGCCCACCCCCGCCGCCGAGCACCCGCTCCACGGCCGCGATCTCGCCATCCCGCTCCTCGAGGGCTTCCACGCCCCGAAACATAAAGGGACAGTCCCTTTAGGTTCGCCTTCGCCGCACCGCGCGGTCCCCGACGAGGTCCGGAAAATAAAGGGACAGTCCCTTTAGGTTCGGGGGTCGGTTTGGGGGTGGCCCCAATGTGGGCGGGTGGGGGGTGCGGGAGGGTGTGCGGCATGAATTCGATCGATCCCGGCGCGCAGATCGGGCATGTCCACCTGAAGGTGGCTGACCTGGACCGCGCCCTTGCCTTCTATCGCGACGTGCTCGGCTTCGGCGTCACCGGCCGCATCGGTGATCAGCTGGCGTTTCTGGCCGCGGGTGGGTATCACCATCACATCGGGCTGAACACGCTGGAGAGCGCCGGCGGCCAAGCGCCCTCGCCCGGCACCACCGGCCTCTACCACGCCGCGATCCGCTACCCGACCCGTGAGGCGCTCGCCAAGGCGCTCAGGCAGGTTCGAGACAGCGGCTATCCCGTCAGCCACGGGTCGGATCACGGTGCTTCGGAATCCGTCTATCTCGCCGACCCCGACGGGAACGGGCTCGAGCTCTACTGGGATCGACCGGTGGACGAGTGGCCACGCACCCCCGACGGCGCGCTCGCCCTCGTGAACTTCCCGCTCGACCTCGACGCGCTGCTGGCGGCGTTCAGCCGATGACGCGCTCGGCCTCGTCGGCCGCGCGCGAGATCAGGTCGGCGACCTCGGCGGAGGACTGGCGCCAGCGGCCGAGCACGTAGGCGGCGACGATGTCCGGGTCGGTCGAGTCCGGCCGCCCGACGCCGATCCGCACGCGGTGGAACTCGGCCGAGCCGAGCTCGCGCTTGAGGGACTTCAGCCCGTTGTGGCCGGCCAGACCGCCGCCCAGCCGTGCCCGGATGTCCCCGAACGGCAGGTCGATCTCGTCATGCAGCACGAGCACGTGGTCGAGCTCGAGCTTGAACGACCCACGCGCGGGGCCGGCGGAGCGGCCGGCCTCGTTCATGTAGGTCTGCGGCTTCAGGACCGCAACGCGGGGGCCGCCAGGACGAGTCCGTCCTTCGCTCAGCTCACCCGCGAACTTCTTCTTCGGCTTGGGCAGATCCCAGCGCCGGGACAGCTCCTCCGCGACCTTGAAGCCGACGTTGTGCGGCGTCTCGACGTAGCCGGGCCCGGGGTTACCGAGCCCGACGATCAGCCAGTCGACCGGTGTGGAGGAGAAGACCTTCAGGACTCGTCGGAGGAGGCCTCGGTGGACTCGCCACCGTCGGCGTCGCCCTCGGCCGCGTCGCCCTCGGCCGCCGCGCCGGCCTCACCCACGAGCGCCGTCTCGGTCTCGATCTCGTCCTCGACGGGCTCGAGCGTCGGCGGGGTGATCGTGGCGATCACGGTCTCGAGGTCGTCGAGCAGCGTGATGCCGGCCGGCACCGTGACCGCGGACAGCGTGAGCGTGTCGTTGATCTGCATCGCCGACACGTCGTGCGTGATCGTGTCCGGGATGTCGCCGGGCAGCGCCTCGATGTTGACCTCGCGCGTCTCCTGGGAGAGCACGCCGCCCTCGGAGACACCGGGGGTCTCATCCGCGCCGACGAGCTCGAGCACGACCGTGGTGTGGATCGTCTCGTTCATGTTCACCCGGACGAGGTCCAGGTGCATGATCTCGCCTCGCACCGGGTGGCGCTGGAGATCCTTGACGATCACCGGCGAGGGCTTGCCCCCGTCGATGCTGATGTCGAGGATCGCGCCCGAACGCGCAAGGGTGTTGCGCAGGATCCGCGCGTCGACGGAGAAGTGCGACGGTTCAGCGTCGCCGCCGTAGATGACGCCGGGCACCTCGCCCGTGCGGCGGAGCCGACGGGCGGTACGCGAACCTTCAGGATCGCGGGCGTTGAGGGAGAGCTTCGTGGATTCAGCCATGATCTAGGAGGCCGTCGCGGGCAGGGGTTCTCGACGCGACAGCGGCCGAGCATGGTAGCGAACCTGGGTTATGGACAGCGGCCGGGATGGGTATTCACTCTCCAATGTCCTCCGACGCGGAGCTGCTCGTGATCTTCGGTGTCCTCCACCTCGTGGCCCTCGTTCTTGGCGGCGCACTCTTCCTGATGTTCCTTCGCTCCGACGGCGCGTCGTCGCGGTCCCCGGACGACGAGGACGACTCCAGCGGAGGCGGCAACGATCGCGTGGGCGACAAGCCGAAGACCTCGCCCTCCGGAGGCATCCCGCTGCCGTTCGCGGTCCAGTCCGACCGCCGGCTGCGCTCCGGCCACGACAAGCTCGCCGATCCCGGCCGGCGCCGGGTGCGGACGCGCAAGCCACTCGAGCCCGCGCGCCCGTCGCGCCGCCGGATTACTTCTTCGTAGCCGGGATGAACTGCTGGGTCGTCGTGTAGGCGCGCTGCACGTCGGTCCAGGCGGGCTTGCGCACGCCGTCGTACGTGATCAGGCCCTTCTGATGGATCGGCTGCGTGGGGCGCGGGTTGCCGCCGTCCCACCCGGGCCGGACCCAGAACTCGTTCAGCGCCCAGTAGATCGCGCCGCTGAGCCAGGGCTTGGAGCCGATGACGCCGAGCTGGTAGTTGATCCAGTCCGACTGGAAGGCCCACGTGCCCTTCTCCTCGACCGGGCCGTCGCGGTTTGCCTCCGCGCCGAACTCGGTGATCATCAGCGCCTGTTTCTGGTAGCAGGCACGGGCGGCGTCGAGGTAGCCGGAAAGCTTGGTGCGATCGAAGATCTGCCCGCTCGGGCCCGGATACCAGCCGAAGTAGTCGTTGAGCCCCAGCACGTCCAGCGACGTGTACTCCGCCGCCTGGCAGAGCGAGCTCGGGTACGCCGCGACGGCGAGGCCGACCGGGCGCGTCGGGTCCATCTGCTTGGCGAACTTGACCGCCGCGTTGATGTAGGCGACCTGGATCGGGCCAGGCTGCGATGAGAGCTCGTTGCCGATCGACCAGAGCATCACCGACGGGTGGTTCTCGTTGGCGTTGATGTTCTTTGAGAGCTCCTCGACGGCCAGCCTCCGGACCGCGGGTTCCTTGAGGACCTCGGTCTTGACGCTGTAGACCGGGATCTCGGACCAGATCAGCAGCCCGAGCTTGTCCGCCAGCTCGTGCGTGTACGGGTGCAGCGGGTAGTGCGTGCGCAGGACGGTCGCGCCGAGCTCCTTGGCGTCGTGCACCAGCTGGTCGCGGCGGGCGTTGTCGATCGCGAAGCCCTGGGCCTTGGAGTCCTCGTGCAGGCCGACGCCGCGGACGTTGAGGAACTGCCCGTTGAGGACCAAGCGGCCGTTGACGACCTTGATCGAGCGGATCCCGCTGTGCAGCGAGTAGCCGGCGACCTTCTTGCCGCCCACGCGGACGGTGAAGCTGACGTCATAGAGCTGCGGGTCGCTCGGCGACCACAGGCGCGGCTTGTCGATGTGTAGCGTGTCGGAGAACTCCACGATCCCGTTCGCCGGGACCGTCTTGGTGCCGAGGTCGAGCTTGTCGTTGCCGTACTTGCCCGTGATCGTCGCCCGCTCGCCGCTCTTGGTGACGTTCTTGAGATTGATCTTCGCCTGCACGCTCGCCGGGCAGGTCGCGCAGTCGATCACCGGCCTGACCAGCACCTTCTGGAAGTCCATCGTGTCGAGCTTGCGCAGGTAGACCTCGCGCTGGATGCCCGAGTAGTTCCACCAGCCGCCGGTCGGCACGCCGTCGGTGTTCAGGCCCGCGGGCGGGAAGTCGGTGATCTTGCGGCGCGAGTCCACGCGGACCACGAGGCGGTTCGTGCCCTTGCGCTTGAGCGCCTTGGCGACCATCTCGAACGGGATGTAGGCGCCGGTGTTCTTCCCCAGCGGCGTGCCGTTGAGCCAGACCTCGGCGCGGTAGTTGACCGATTCGAAGCGGAACGCCCAAGCCAGCGAGGCGTCGGCACTCGGGAGCTCGAAGTCCTTGCGGTACCAGCCGATCCCGCCCGCCATCGACTCATTGGACGGGTCGCCGAGGTTCCAGACGTTGGGCACGGTGACCTTGTTCCAGCCGCTTGAGGACGTCTGGCGCATGAAGCGCTGCTTGACGCCCTGGTCCTCGTTGTCGAGGCGGAACAGCCACTCGCCGTCGAGCAGGTAGCGGCCCTCAGGACCGTCCTGGTACAGCGCCTTCTCGGTGGGCTTGTCGGCGGCGTGCGCGGCTTGCGGGGCGAAAAGCAGCAGCGCGAATACAGGCAGGAGGAAACGCAGGCGGGGCCTCATCACGGCCAATCTCAACACGGGCCCCGGCGGATAGTTCCGCTCAGGTCGGACAACTCGCTTCGCGGCCGATGGGCGCGGAGATCGAGAGCAGCTCGACATTGGCGCCGGAGAGCGGACCGTCGCGCCGCACCCGCACGCATTGGACGACCGGGTAGCCGTTGGCTCCCGCCCGCCAGGCGACCCGGCCCGTACCGACCGCGTCGGTGAGCGGCAGCTGCACGCTCGGCTGGTACTGGAGGATCTCGACGTCGCCGGGCCGCTTGAGCTTGGCCACGAACGCGTCGGTCGCGGCCACGCAGGCGGGCTCCTTCGCGCACGCCGGGGTGCGTTGCAGCACCGCCTTGGCGTCGCCGCGTGCTTGCGCCTCCGCGATCTCCTGCACCTTGCTGCGCTCCGTCCCGGTCGCCGACAACGCGCGAGCGAGCATCAGCGAGATGCCGAGGAAGACGAAGACGCCGAACCCGACGACGATCAGGACTTGGGTCCGCCGCATGCGGCGCCCAAGTTATCCCGTCTGATGAAAATCGTCCCCTGAGAGTTCGAGGAACCGCTGCACCGAGGCCTCCTGGCGGCCGAGCTGCTCGGCGAGCTCGTGCGCCCGCTCGGACGCGAACTGGAAGAAGTCCTCCAGGCAGCGCTCCGGGTCATCCGGGAGCGGATAGACGCGCGCCACGTCCTGCTGACCGACGGCGATCCCCATCGGCGGCCGGCCCGCGGCGAGCGGCCGGGCGCTGCATACGGCGGTGACGACGATCTGCTTCTCGGGTGAGATGAGCGCGGTGGGCAGGAGCCGGTGGGCGGGCAGGCGGACGTCGAGCCTGAGCCGGCGGTCGACGCGGATGTGGTCTCCGACGAGGTCCTCGAACGGCTCGCGCCAGAGGTCGAGCACGGTGTCGGCGCCGATCAGCGCGTCGCGCAGCGCGCCGGCCTGCTCGGCGAAGAGGTGCTCGGCCTCTTCGCGGTCCTCGGCGGCGGCGAGGTCGAGATCGAGGGGGACCCGCATCAGCTCGTCCTTGCCGACGGCGTCGCCGGCGCCGCGCCCGCCGTGGGCGACGTAGGTCTGGATCGTCCCGAGATCCTTGCGGCCGTGGAAGACCACGGTCAGTGCCTCCGAGAGGCTCAAGGGCGTGACGCGCAGGGCAACCGAGGCCGCGGCCTCGGCGTCGATGAGCGCTCGCTTGAGCAGGTCGTCTGCGTGGTCTCCAGTCATGGCGTGCTTCCTGACTGCATTGTCGGCTCTTGTAACCAACATCATTACCGCCTGACGGTCCGAATACGCCACCGCCGATTGGACAGTCCGCCCAAACGGGTATCTTCGGCGTCCGTGAAGCTCCTCTACAAGCCGTTCGGGCTCATCCTCGGCATCCTCGCCGGCCTCGTCGGCAAGCGAGCCTTCGACTTCGCCTGGACCAAGCTCGACAATGCGGAACCGCCGAAGGGCACGACCGAGGTGGCCCCCTGGGGCAAGGTCCTCGGCGCGGCGGCGCTCCAGGGCGTGATCTTCAAGGTCACGCGGGTGGCGATCGACCGCTACGGCGCGATCGGCTGGCGCTATCTCACCGGTACGTGGCCCGGCGAGAAACGTCCTAAGCCCGACGACGAATGATTTGCGACCCTCGCCCTGCGGGCTCGGGTCGCAGGGGGAACTCGCCTAGCGGCTCGTTCCCCCGCGCCTCCGGATAACAAAGCCCTCTTCGCGATAGACGCCCAGCGCGTCCTCGAAGCCCCCGAAGTCCTGTTGCAAGAGCCGTTGCAGCGGACTGGGTGAGCCGGCGCGCATCCACGCCCGCGGCGGCGGGTTGTCCTCGAGCAGTTGCAGCAGGATCAGGATCTCCGGGCGCAGGTCCTCCTCGCCCGTGATCACCGCGATCGGGTCCGAGCCGAGGATCTGCAGCAGCTCGTCGTCCTCCAGGCCCAGCAGGGATTGGAGGCGTGCGGCGCTCAGAACAGCTGGTTCTCGCCGCCGAAGACCTCGGCGACGGAGTCGTCGGTGAAGATGCGGCGGATCGAGTCCGTCAGCAGGTCGGCGACGGACAACACCGTGATGTTGTCCGGTGCGCCCTCGCGAAGCGGGATCGTGTCCGTGGTCACGATGCGCTCGAAGGGGCTCGCCGCGAGGTTCTCGAAAGCGTTGCCGGAGAGCACCGCGTGGGTGGCGGCGGCGTAGACGCGCTTGGCGCCCTCGTCCTTGACCGTCTCGCCCGCGGCGCGCAGGGTGCCGGCGGTGTCGACGATGTCGTCGACGATCACGGCGGTCTTGTCCTTGACGTCGCCGATGACGTAGGCGATCTCGGCGACCTGCTGAGCGGGGCGCTCCTTGTTGAGGATCGCCAGCTCGGCCCCGACCTTCTCGGCGAACTTCTTGGCCAGCTTCACGCGGCCCGCGTCCGGCGAGACGACGACCAGGTCCTCGAGCTGCTGGTCGTTGAAGAACTGCGTGAGGATGAACATCGCGGTCATGTGGTCCACGGGCTTGGAGAAGAAGCCCTGCACCTGGCCGGCGTGGAGGTCCATCGTGAGCACGCGATCCGCGCCCGCCGCCTCGAGCATGTGCGCCACGAGACGCGAGGAGATCGGCTCACGCGGGGCGGACTTCTTGTCCTGGCGCGAGTAGCCGAACCACGGGGTCACCGCGATCACCCGGTGCGCCGACGCGCCAACTGCCGCGTCGATCATGATCAGCAGCTCCATCAGCGCGTCGTTGGCCGTGATGCCGGTGGCCGGGTTGCCGCACGTGGGCTGGACGATGAAGACGTCAGCGCCTCGGATCGACTCCTCGTAACGGCAATAGACCTCGCCGTTGGAGAACGTCTTGAGGGTGACTCCGCCGAGCTCGAGGCCCAGCTTGTTGGCGATCTTCGCGGCCAGCTCGGGATTCGAGCGACCCGCGAAGAGCATCAGGCGCTTGTCATAGCCGCTGAGCGGCAGTGACGTGGCCGATGAGGTTCGAGGCGACAGGGCACTCACGGCGTGAGGGAGTGTACGGCGGGTTGCGGTCGTCAAGGCTTTCGCCGTTCCGCATAGTCCGCGATGTTCGTCTGGCGAGCGCGGGCCATGCCGAGCGCGTTGGCGGGGACGTCCTCGGTGATCACACTACCCGCTCCGGTGTATGCGCCATCGCCGACTTCGACCGGAGCGACGAACGCGGTGTCCACGCTGGTCTTGACATTGGACCCGATCTTAGTGCGGTGTTTTTTGCGCCCGTCGTAGTTCGCGGTGATGTTGCCCGCGCCGATGTTCGTGTTCTCGCCGACGTCCGCGTCGCCGATGTAGGAGAGGTGCGGGACCTTCGTCCCGCGGCCGATCGTCGAGTTCTTGATCTCCACGAACGCGCCGGCCTTGGCGCCGGAGTGCAGGTGCGCGTCAGGCCGCAGGTAGGCGAACGGGCCGATCGTCCCGAAGTCGTCCACCCGGGCCGAGACCAGGTAGGAGTGCGGGACGCTGACGCCGTCGCCGAGCGTGACGTCGGTCAACGTCGTCTGCGGGCCGATCACGCAGTCCTCGCCGATCGTCGTGTTGCCGCGGATCGACGTGCCCGGTTCGATCACGGTGTCCCGGCCGATCTCCACACCGGCGTCGATGTGGGCGGAGCCGGGATCGACGATCGTCACGCCGTTGCGGGCGTGGGCGTCGTTGATGCGCTGCTGCGCCAGCCGGCGGACGGTCGCGAGCTCGACCCGGTCGTTGACGCCGAGCGTGATGGTCGCATCGGCGACGACGTGGGCGGCGATCGTCTTGCCCGCCTCGCGCAGCTTCGGGAGCGTGTCCGGCAGGTAGAGCTCGCCCTGCGCGTTGTCGGAGTCGATCTCCTCCAGCGCCGCGAGCAGGTCGGCGCCCTTGAAGGCATAGACGCCGGTGTTGACCTCGCGGATCGCGAGCTGCTCGGGGGTCGCGTCCCCGCCCGCCTTGGCCTCCACGACCGCCTCGACGTTGCCCTGCGTGTCGCGCAGGACACGGCCGTACTCGGCGGGATCGTCGAGCTCCATCGTCGCCATCGTCGCGGCGGCGCCGCTGTCCTCATGGGCCTCGACGAGCGCGTTGATCGCGTCGGCCGTGATCAGCGGGACGTCGCCGTTGATGACGACCACGGTGACGTCTGAGTCGATGTGCTCGCTCGCCGCCGCGACCGCTCCCCCGGTCCCGTTCGGTACGGGCTGGACGGCCAGCTCGACGCCGTCGGGCAGCCGGTCCTCGAGCCGGCGCTTCGGGTTGTCGACCACGACGACCTTCCCGGCGCCCGCCTCCCGCGCGGCTTCGACGGGCCAGAGGATCAGCGGGCGACCGCAGAGCGGGTGCAGGACCTTCGGCAGAGCGGAACGCATGCGCGTTCCCTCGCCGGCGGCGATGATGACGACCGTGGGCGCGGACACCGCTCGCATCGTAGTATCGGACCACGGGCGGCCGTCCCGGCTGGACACTCGTCCGATCTGGTGGGGAGTGGTGTAAAGGCAGCACAACGGACTTTGACTCCGTTAGTTCTGGTTCGAATCCAGGCTCCCCAGTTGGGCGCACGTGAGTGCGGAGCTGACAGTTTTCGTCGATTCGCCCAGATACCGCCTAGGCTGGCGAATCCATGCGCATTCGCTCGTTCGCCGCCGCCGCGGTCGCGGCTTGTCTCGTGCCCGTAAGCCCGGCGTTCGCGGGCGATCCCACCATGCCGCTGTCGCAGGTTCAGGCCGGAATGCAGTGCACCGGCCGGTCGGTGATCCAGGGCACGACGATCTCCACGTTCGACGTCACGGTGCTGGACGTCGCGTCGGGTGAGGCGGCGGGGATCGGGAACATCCTGATCCAGGTCTCCGGGCCGGCGGTCGACGACACCGGGATCGGGCCGGGCTTCTCAGGCTCGCCGATCTACTGCCCGGACGCGGACGGCGTGCAGCGGGTGATCGGCGCGATCTCGCAGTCGGTCAACGAGTACGGCGGGAAGATCGCGCTGGCGACCTCGATCGACGCGATCCTCGGCACCCCTGTGGACGTGCCGAGCCGGCCGGCGTCGGCGCGGATGAAGGCCGCGATTTCGCGGGCCAAGCCGATCGCGTCGCCGCTCTCGGTGAGCGGGCTCGACGCGGGGCTGGCGAATGCGCTGACGACGGCGGCGGCCAAGGCCGGGCGGCCGGTCCTGGCGGTGCCCGCAGGCCCGCTCGGGACGTTCCCGGTGCAGACGCTGCAACCGGGCTCCGCCGTCGCGGTCGGATACTCCAACGGCGACGTCCGCACGAGCGCCACCGGCACCGTCGCCTATGTCGACGGCGACCGGATCTGGCTCTTCGGCCACGAGCTCGAGGGCAACGGCAGGCGCGCGCTGCTGCTCCAGGACGCCTACGTCTACAAGATCATCAACAACCCGCTGCAGATCGGGGCGATCGCCTCGACCTACAAGCTGGCCGCCTCCGGGCACGACCTCGGCACCGTCACCAACGACGGCTTCAGCGCGGTCGCGGGGCGCCTCGGCGTGCTCCCGCACACCGTGCCGATCAACGTGATCGCCCGCGACGAGGACGCCAACACGACCAACGTCGTCAACACCAACGCCGCCGATGAAGCGGCGGTCGATCTGCCCAGCGGCGGGTCGTGGACGTCGGCGATCGCGCCGCTCGCCGTCGCGCAGGCCGCCAGCAGCGTGATCGGCAGCGTCCCAGGGCGCATGACCGGCGACATGTGCGCGCGGATCACGGTCGCGGAGATCTCCAAGCCGCTGCGCTTCTGCAACCGCTACGTCTCCTCCAGCGGCGGTCAGAGCGACGATGGCGGCTCGTCGAACGCGGTCCTCACCGGCGCCGCGAACGACCTCGGCTCGGCGCTCGGGTCGATCGACGCCTTCACGGGCAAGCCGCCGCGCGTGACGGGCGTCAACGTCCTGCTCAAGCTCCACCGCGGGGCCGATCAGGCGTTCATCGACGACATCACGCTGCCCGCCCGCGCCCGCCGCGGCGCGAAGGTGAAGGTCAAGGTCGCCCTGCAGGTCGTGCGCGGCGCCAAGCTCACCCGCACCTACACGATGCGGATCCCGCGTGACGCCAAGACCGGCCGCCAGACCCTGCGCCTCGTGGGTCAGGACGCCGACCAGGGCGCCGACGCCTTCACGACGATCATCCTCGGCGACGACAGCAGCGACCAGAACGAAGGCGGCGATCCGGGCCCGTCCTCGCTCGACGCCCTCGCCGACGAGGTCAAGGCGACCCACCGCTTCGACGGCGTCACGGTCCGCATCGGCCGCGTCCGCGGCGAAGCCTTCCGCGACGCCGACTACCGGATCTCGGGCCAGGGCGACGCGAGTATCCGCATCACGCGCTAGTCAGTCGGAGGCCGTGAACCGGTAGACGATGCCCGGCGGCGTCTGCTCGGACGCCGCCGCGGCCGGCACGGCGGCACGCAGGACGGAGCCGAAGGCGTCGGCCGACGCGGCCATCATGTCGACCAGCGTGGAGACCGGGGTCGCCTCGTCCTGGACACCGTTGGCGTAGTCGGTGAGGAAACCCAAGAGCGCGTACGGGAGTTCGGCCTCACCGCACAGCACCGTCTCCGGACCGGCGGTCTGGGACACGGCGGTGACGCCGGCCGCCGCCAGCGAACGGATCTCGGCCGCGGTGTTGAAGCGCGGGCCGTCGACGTGGCCGTAGCAGCCGCCGTCGACGACCGGGACGCCCGCCTCCGCCCCGCCCGCCAGCAGCGCCGCGCGAAGCGTTGCCGAGAACGGGCGCTCATAGATCCAGTGGCCCCGCTCGCGCGCACCAGGCTCCGTGAAGAACGTGCAGAGCGAGCCGTCGGGCAGCCGGTTCGAGAGGAAGTGCAGGTCGTCGAAGCAGACCAGCGAGCCGAGCTCGAGCGACGGATCGACGGCGCCGCACACCGTCACGGCGAGCACCGCGGTGGCGCCCTCGGACTTCAGCGCCGCAATGTTCGCGCGGTGGGTGACGTGGTTGGAGAGCCGCGGGTGGCCCGGGTTGTGCCGCGAGATGTGGAGCACGTCGGCGCCCGCCCACGTCCCCCGCGAGACGAGCGCCTCGCCCCACGGCGTGTACACCGGCAGCGGCCCTGTGCTCTCCAATCCGGGCAGGGCGTAGGTGCCCGACCCGGTCAAGATTCCGATCGCCATTGGCGCGGCACGATATAGGTTGACCCTGTGTTCGCCGCCCTGATCGACATCCCGGCGAACGTGGGCTACACGCTGGTCTTCGTCCTGATCGCGATCGAGACGATGGGGATCCCGGTCCCGGCGGAGACGGCGCTGATCGGCGCTGCGCTGCTCGCCCACCGCGGGCAGATGGACATCGGCACGCTGACGATCCTCGCCGCCACCGCGGCGATCCTCGGCGACAACGTCGGCTTCGCGATCGGCCGCCACTTCGGGCGCCGGGTGTTCGTGCACCCTGGCCCGCTGCTCAAGCACCGCCTCAGGGTGCTCGAGCTCGGCGAGCCCTTCTTCGAACGACACGGGCCGAAGGCGGTCTTCCTCGGCCGCTGGGTCGCGGGGCTGCGGATCGCCTCGGCGTGGCTGGCGGGGATGAACAAGATGCCGTGGCCGACGTTCCTGTTCTGGAACGCGCTCGGCGGCATCACCTGGGCGGCGAGCATCGCGCTCTCGATCTACTTCCTCGGCGATCTCGCCGAGCACGCGATCGAGGTCGTAGGCCCGATCAGCGCGGGGATCGTCGTCGCCGCGCTGGTCGCGTTCTGGGTCTACCGGCGCCGCCGCAAGGCGGTCGAGGCGCGGACGACCAACTCCGGCACCGACGGCGAGTAGTCCGGAGCCGGTTCGCCCGCGATCGCAGCCAGCAGCGCGGTCGCGGCCGCCGCGCCGAACTCGGCGTAGTCGACGCGCACGGAGGTCAGCGCCGGTGACGCGTAGCGCGCCAGCGTGGAGTCGTCGAAGCCGATCACCGAGAGGTCGCCGGGAATCGCCACGCCGAGCGAGCGCGCGGCGAGGTAGAGCTCGACCGCCAGCGCGTCGCTCGAGCAGATCACGGCGGTCGGCTCCTCCTGCAGGACGGTCAGCGCCGCGGCGGGCGCGTCGAAGACGACGTGTCCCAGCGGCCCGGGCGCGAGGCCGGCCTCCAGCAGCGCCGAGCGCCACGCGACCTCGCGCACCCGCTGGTGCTCGAACTCCGGCCGGCCGCAGAGGAACCCGATCCGTTCGTGCCCGAGCTCGGCGAGGTGCGCGACGGCGGGCGCGATGCCCTCGTCATGCCGCGTCTCCAGCCACGGGAACGGCGCGCGCCCGACCGGGCGCCCGGCCAGGACCACCGGGATCCCGGCGCCCGAGAGCAGCGCGAAGCGCGGATCGCCCGCCTCGACGTCGGTCAGCAGGAATCCGTCCACCCGTCCGGCCGCCGCGAGCCGCTCGTAGGCCGGCAGCGCCGCGGACGCCTCGCCCGGCACGATCTGCAGCAGCAGGGCGTAGTCGGCGGCGGTCAGCACCTCCTCGATCCCCGCCAGGAAGCGCAGGAAGAACGTGTCGCCCTCGAGTTGTGCCGCCGAGCGCGCCAGGACGAGCCCGATCGCCCGTGTGCGGGCCTCCGTCAGCGCTCGCGCCGACGCCGACGGCTGCCAGCCCAGGTCGCGCGCCGCCGCAAGAATCCGTGCACGGGTCACCGATGAGACGCCCGGCCGGTCGTTGACGGCGAACGACACCGCGGCCGCCGAAACACCGGCGCGTCGGGCGACATCGGCGATCGTGGGACGGCGTCGCGGGGTATCTGGCGGGGGGGACGACATTCGGGTGACTTGTCCGACCGGTTACCCATACGAGCTTCTGCGTACCCTGAGCGGCGAAATCTCGCTTCAGCGAGGGATTCGGGGAGGAAGCATGCGGGGCAAGCAACTGGTCGCGCTGGGCGTGGCGCTGGCGTTCATGCCGGCCACCGCCCACGCCGCGGAGCAGGTCACGGTCAACAAGCGTCTCAAGGACCGGCGGGAGGTCGCGGCCGGCACGCGGGCGTACTCGGTCGGCTTCGAGGACGGCCGCTTCTACGCCAACGGCTGGCACATCACGGGCGAGATGGGCGGGATCTGGGCGCCGCCACTCAAGCTTGCCGACGGCATCTGGTTCGGGCTCGACGACGACTGGGTCGGGCCGGCCACGAAGTTCACGTCGGGCCGCGGCTACGTCCGGTACTCGTATCCGGCGATGGACGGCCTGCTGATGCAGCGCACCGACTTCGTCCCGGACGGCCGCCGCGCCGTGCTCTACGGCTTCGAGCTCGCCAACCCGACCAGCGCGGCCAAGACGGTCACGGTCAAGGTCGACGTGCACTCCGAGCTGCTCGGCGCCTACCCCTGGTCCTCGACCACGCCGGGCGCGGCGGGCAACCTCGCCGACGTCGCCGCGTACGAGAACGGCGGGCTGACGTTCACGGATCGCGGCACGCCGGCCGGCGGCGAGGCACACGACTACACGGCGCTCGTCGCCTCCACCCGCGTGCCCGATGCCGGGGAGACCGGGCCCGACCACCGCGGCCCGCAGCCCGGCGCGATCTGCAAGGACGGCGACGAGTCCGTCCCGAGCGTCTGTGACGACGGCCCGTTCGGCAAGGGCGCGGGCGGCCAGCTGCGCTACAAGCTGACGCTCGGCTCGCGCACCGCCCAGACGGTCTGGGTCGCGGTCGCCGGCTCCGATCAGGGCGTCGCCGCCGCGCGCAAGGAGCTGGCCGCGGCGCTCGTCGATCCCGACGCGCAGCTGGCGGCCAAGATCGCTGAGCGCGACACGCTCGCCGCGCGCTCGGTGGTCGACCTCCCCGGCAACCGCAAGCTCCAGGAGGCGCTGGACTGGGGCAAGCAGAACCTCGCCGACCTCACGCAGACCGCGACGAACCTGAAGATCCGCTTCGTCGACCAGGGCAAGGCGTTCCCCGCCCCGGTGCACAACGTCAAACGCGCGACGTTCATCGGCGCAGGCTTCCCGGACTACCCGTGGCTCTTCGCCACCGACGGCGAGTACACGGCGTTCCCCGCCGTCGCACTCGGGCAGTTCGAGGCGATCAAGAACCACCTGTCCGCCCTGCGCGAGGTCTCCGACGACCTCAACGCCAACTCCGGCAAGGTCGCGCACGAGATCGTCACCGACGGCTCGGTCTACTTCGGCGCCAACACCGACCCGGGCAACACGGACGAGTCGGTCAAGTTCCCGTCCGCGGTCGCCCTGGTGTGGCGCTGGACGGGCGACGACCGCTTCCGCGACCGGCTGTATGACTTCTCGCGGCGCACGTTGCGCTACGTCACCGGCAAGCTCGACGCCGACAAGGACGGCTGGCCCGAGGGCCTGGGCAACGTCGAGCGCACCGGCATGGGTGAGGAGAAGCTCGACAACGCGGTCTACCTGATCCGCGGCCTCTACGACTTCGCCGACATGGCCCGCGACAAGAAGGACAAGACCAACGAGAAGTGGGCGACCGACCTCGCGAACAAGCTGCGCGCGAAGTTCGAGGACACCTGGTGGGACGAGGAGGCCACGCAGTACGCCGACTCGCTCAAGGGCGACCAGCAGGTCGAACAGCAGCACTGGATCGGGGTCACCCCGATGGAGGCCGAGCTGACGCTCAAGAGCGGCGCGGCCCCCGGCCTCGCGGACGCCGAGAACGCCGCCACCGCGCTCGACCAGCGCGCGGAGGACTGCTTCAGCGGCACCGACCCGCTGAACCTCGGCCTCTTCCACACCGGCTGCGAGGGCGGCCCGGACGGCAAGGGTGAGCAGATCGTCTACTCGCTCACGTCGTCGATCGCGGCGGTCGGCAACGGCAACTACGGCCGTCTGGGCGACGAGGAGCAGCGGCGCTACACGGACGCGAACGCGCTGCCGATGCTCGAGCCCGACGAGATGCCCGGCGCGCTGCCGGAGATCCTCCCGTCACCCGGCCAGGACGCCAACATCGACCGCTGCTGGACCTGCCGCTCGATGTTCATGCAGGCCTGGGGGCAGTACGGGATCGCCTGGCCGGTGATCCATCAGCAGCTCGGTGTGCGCCCGTCACTCGGGACCGGCAAGCTCGAACTGCTGCCGCAGGTCCCCGACGGCCAGACCCGGGTCGCGGGCAAGGAAATCCGGCTCGGCGACGGCAAGGCCGCGGTCGAGGCGCAGCACAAGGGCAGCCGCTACACGACGACCACGACGGTGGACGCGATCAAGGGCCTGACCGACCTGCGGGTGGGTGCGACGCTCGCCTCGGGCGAGGAGGCCAAGACGGTCACTTTGGACGGCGCCAAGGTGAAGAAGCCGACCGTCCGCGAGACCAACCGCGGCGTCGAGGTGAGCGTCAAGACGCCGGTCAGCGGCAAGCACGTGGTGGTCGTGACGGCGGGCTGAGGGTTTCCACTGGTCCTCCCGGGGTACGTCGACCGCTGTCGCGCGATCTCGGGAGGACGCTATGCGATGGAGGAGAACGCTCACTCTGGGAGCTGCCCTGGCACTGGTGCCGGCGGTGGCGGCCCAGGCGCAATCGGAGCTGTCGGTTCAGGACAGACTCAAGGACCGGCGGGAGGTCGCGGCGGGGACGCGGGCCTACTCCGTCGGGTTCCAGGACGGCGGCTTCTACGCCAACGGCTGGCACATCACGGGCGAGATGGGCGGGATCTGGGCACCGCCGCTCAAGCTCGCCGACGGGGTGTGGTTCGGCGTCGACGACGCGTGGGTGGGCGCGGCGACGAAGTTCACGTCCGGCCGCGGCTACGTCCGCTACGACCTGCCTCCGCTGTCCGGCTTGGCGTTGCGGCGGACGGACTTCGTCCCTGACGGCAAGCGCGCCGCGCTCTACGGGCTCGAGCTGAGCAACCCGGGCGGGGCGGCGAAGACCGTCACGGTCAAGGCCGACGTGCACTCGGAGCTGATGACGGCATATCCCTGGGGGTGGACGACGCCGAACGCCGACGACGCCAACCTCGCCGACACGGCGGCGGTCGATCACGGCGCGCTGGTGTTCAGCGACGCGACGGCGGGGAGCGCGTACGCCGCCTCCGATCGGGCGTTGCTCTCCGCCGACACCGGCCCCGGGTTCCGCGGGCCGCAGCCGGGGACGATCTGCACCGCGGCCGACTCGACGTCACCGCCCAGCGCCTGCGACGACGGCCCGTTCGGCAAGGGCGCCGGCGGCGAGCTGCGCTACAAGGTCACGGTCGGGCCACGCTCACGCGAGACGGTCTGGATCGCGGTCGCGGCGGGACGGGGCGACCTCGACGGCGCCCTGCGCGACCCGGACCGCCAGCTGGCGGCCAAGGCCGGCTCACGCACGCAGCTGGGCGAGTACTCGAAGGTCGACCTCCCCGGTGATCGGCAGCTGCAGAACGCGGTCGACTGGGGCAAGCAGAACCTCGCCGACCTCACGCAGACGGCGACCGACCTGAACCTGCGCTTCGTCGACGAGGGCAAGGCCTACCCGGCGCCGCTGGCGAAGCTCCCGCGGATCACGTTCTTCGGCGCCGGCTACCCGGACTACCCGTGGCTGTTCGCCACCGACGGCGAGTACACGGCGTTCGCCGCCGTCGCGGTCGGCCAGTTCGAGACGATCGAGCAGCACCTGATCGCCCTGCGCGACGTCTCGGATGCGCTCAATGCGCGCTCGGGCAAGGTCGCGCACGAGATCGTCACCGACGGCTCGGTCTACTACGGCGCGAACTCCAGCGCGGGAAACACCGACGAGACGGCCAAGTTCCCGAGCACCGTGGCACTGGTGTGGCGCTGGACCGGCGATGACCGGTTCCGCGACTCGCTCTACGACTTCTCGGTGCGCAACCTGAAGTACATCGCGAGCACGTTGGACACCGATCACGACGGCTGGCCTGAAGGCCTGGGCAACGTCGAGCGCCCCGGCATGGGTCCGGAGAAGCTCGACAACACCGTCTACTTCATCCGCGGGCTCTACGACCTCGCCGACATGGCCGCGTCCAAGCACGACCGCGCCACCGAGAAGTGGGCGGGCGGGATGGCGGACCAGCTGCGGGCGCGCTTTGACCCGCAGTGGTGGGATGCGGAGGCGAAGCAGTACGCCGACTCGCTCTCGGAGACGAACGACCAGATCCAGCAGAAGCACTGGATCGGCGTGACGCCGATGGAGGTCGAGCTGACCGGCGACGACGGCGAGACCGTGCCCGGCCTGGCGCCCCTCGACCACGGCACCGCGGCGCTGGCCGACCGCGAGACCTCGTGCTTCAGCGGCGACGGTGCGTTCAACCACGGTCTCTTCCACACCGGCTGCGGCGGCGGGGCGAACGGCCTCGGCGAGCGGGTCATCTTCTCGCTCAATACGTCGATTCAAGCCGTCGGCGAAGGCAACTACGGCCGGCTGGGAGCCGACCAGCAGCAGCGCTACACGACGGCCAACGCGGCGCCGATGTTCGAGCCGGACGAGCAGCCGGGCGCGCTCCCGGAGATCCTGCCGTCGCCCGACCAGGGCGCGAACGTCGGCCGCTGCTGGACCTGCCGCTCGATGGTCATGCAGGCGTGGGGGCAGTACGGCATCGCGTGGCCGGTGATCCACCAGCAGCTCGGCGTCCGCCCGTCGCTGGGGACTGGGCGGCTGGAGGTCGTGCCACAGGTGCCGGACGGCCAGCCGAGCGTCGCGGGGCGCAACATCCGCCTCGGCGACGGCACGGTCGACGTCTCGGCGGCACGCGGCACGACCACCGTGACGGTCCGGACCCGGCTGCGCTCGCTGGCGATCGGCACGACGCTGCCCGCAGGGTCGAAGGTGCGCTCGGTGACGCTCGACGGCGGGCGGGTGCGCAAGCCGACCGTCCGGGTGACCAACCGCGGCGTCGAGGTCACCGTGTCCGCGCCTCCGTCCGGCCGCCACACCGTGACCGTCAGCGCCGCCTGACGAACGCGAGCGTCGACTTTCTCGAGTACAGCGCGAGAAAGTCGACGGTCGGCGCGGCTAGCGGTCCTTCAACTCGCGTTTGACCCGTCCACCGCCGGCTCCGGCCTCGGTGGCGGGTCCGCGGGGGGAGGCGATGCCGAGCACGCGCATCGCCTTCAGGCCGAGGCCGAGCTTCTCGCGGCCGTCGGTCGACGCGACGTCGAGTGAGGTGAGGTCCTTCACGCGCTCGAGCCGGTAGCGCACGGTGTGGCGGTGGGTGTAGAGCCGCGCGGCGGTGCCGGCGACGTTGCCGTCGGCGTCCAGGAAGGTCTCGAGCGTCTGCACGAGGTCGGTCTCGTACTGGTCGTCGTAGGCCACCAGCGGCGCGACCGTCTCCTCGTAGAAGCGCTGGAGCTCCGCCGGGTCCTCGCTCATCGCCGGCAGCAGCAGCCGGTAGGCGCCGGTGTCCTCGAAGGCGAGCATCGCGATGTCGTCGCCGAGGGTGTTGGCGGTCGCGACGTTGGCGGCGAGCAGGGCCTCGTTGCCCGCCCGGTAGAGATCCACGGGATCCTGCGCGATACGCGAGTGGCCGAGCGCGAACGTGAAGCCGTGGACCGACGCGTGCAGCTCGCGCGCGATCCCCTCGGCGACGCGCCGCAGCGCGGCATCCCCGGGGGTCGGGAGTAGCACGACGACCCGGCCCTGCGGGTCGGTGGCGCTCTCGAGCACGGCCGCGAGCGAGCCGGGAGCGCCGGCGCGGGCGGCGCGTTCGGCGGCGGCCAGCACGCGAGCGCGCCAGTCGTCGTCGGCCGGGGCGAAGTGGTGGGCGCGGACGACGACCACGGCGCCACCTTCGGAGAGGTCGGCGCCGAGCTCGGAGGCGCGGGCGATGATGTCCCCGCGGTCGGTGACCTTGCGCTGGAAGAGCGCGGTCAGAAATGCCGCCTGGGCGGCTTCGGAGGCGCGGTCGGGCGCGCGCAGCCGCTCGACCTCGCTGGCGATCATCGTCGTCGCGATCCGCAGGATCGCCACAGACGGCTGGCCCGACCGGGGCCGCAACCGCAGCCGGCCCACGACCGCGTCGCCGACGCGCAGCTCGTGTGTCTCGACCCCCTCGGCGTCGCGCATCAGCGAGCGCTCGTCCGCGGTCGAGCGCGCGGCGACCGCGAGCACGGAGCTCGAGCGGTCGATCAGCACCAGGGACGCATCGAGCGCTCGTGCGGCAGCCCGGACGACTTCAGGGAGCCCGAGACCGGACTCCACCGCGTCGGACATCGCACTCAGCGCGCCGAGGTCCGGCAGCGCCGCCTCCTTGCGGGCGGGCGAGGACACCCTTAAAAGGTTAGACGGCAAGAGTCCGTCGGTGAAGATCCGGTCCGGCCGGGGTGGTCCAGCCGTGGATGCCTGGCGGCGCCGGCGTCCGGAGGCGGGCGTCAGCCCGTTGAGGACGACGGTGGCGCCAGGCGCCGCGGATGGGGCCGCACCGGACGCACCGGGGTTCATCGGCGGGCTCGTTACAAGCGGTCGCTGAAGTACCAAAGTACAGCGGCGCCGACGCCCGCCCCCGCGAGCACGAAGGCCGCGAGCACGTAGACGCTGAGGAGCGTCGCGACGAGCCGGTCGCGCACCCGCCAATAGGACTTCCAGGCGGGCACGACGACCAGCGCCAGCCACGCGATCAGCGAGATCGCCGCCGCCGCTCCGGCGATGACGTAGGTCTTCTGGTCGTCGGTCACTCGGACGTATTGTGGCGAACGCGTCCGGCGAACAAGGCGAAAATGCCCATAAGAGACCAGATCGCCACCGACAGCGAGATTCCTCCTAGAACGTCGGTGAGGTAGTGCGCGCGGAGGTAGACGCGGGTCACGCCGACGACCGCGACGATGATCACGGCGACGGTGACGGCGGCGATGCGGGTCGCCCAGCCGACGCCCGCGCGCACCAGCACCACGGCGACCGCGATCCAGGTCACGGAATAGGCCGCGTGCCCGGACGGATAGGCCTGATTGAACGTCTCGACCAGGCTTCCCGGCGGGCGGGCGCGGTCGTACGCGGTCTTCGTGAAGTGCACGGCGGCCCACACCAGCAGCCAGCCGGCGACGAGCGTGATCGCGTCGATCGGGCGCCGCCGGACGGCGGCGAAGATCGCCGTCGCCAGCGCGAGCGGGGCGGTGACCCAGGTGGCGCCGAGATCGGTCACGACCTTCGCGATGCTCACGAGCTGGTCCATGTTCAGGCGATCGGCGAGATCGAACGCCCAGCGGTCGATCCGCGGCTCGCCCTCGTTGAGCACGATGTCGCCGATCAGCAAGAACGAGAAGGTGCCGACCGCCGCCAGCGCGAGCAGCGTCGTGAGCTCGAGGCCGAGGTTGCCGGGCGTGATCCGCGCCTGGGTGAAGCGGGCGCTGAAGTCGGCGACCGCCGCGGCGGGCCGCAGGACCATGTGCCAGACCGGTCGCGCGAGCTTCGCGACGATCTTCCAGCCCCGCTGGTCGTCGCGCTCGTCGATCCAGTCGCGGACCTTCGCGCGCGCCTCGTCGCTGCGGCGGAGGTGGATCAGCGCGACGATCGCCGCGATGACCACGACCAGCGTGCCGAACGCGAACAGCCCGCGCGAGACGTAGGTGGTGAGCTTGTCGATCGAGCGCCAGAACAGGAACCCGAGCGTGCAGAACAGGATCGACCAGGCGCCGGCGGCCAGCACGTCATACGGGAAGAAGCGCTTGAACGGCATCCGCGAGGCGCCGGCGATGAACGGCATCAGCGGGCGCACGAAGCCCAGGAAGCGCCCGACGATGATCATCACCGGGCCGTGGCTGAGCAGCAGCTTCTCGACCTGGTCGAGCCTCCCCTCGGTGATCTTCAGGCGCGCGCCGTACTTCAACAGCCATGCGCGGCCCTTGTGGCGGCCGATCTCGTAGGAGACCGCGTCGCCCATCAGGCAGCACGCCCAGACGATCGCGATCAGCGCCAGCAGCGAGATCTGCCCTTGCCCGGCGACGAGCCCGCCGACGATCACCGCCGTCTCCCCGGGGGCGATGAAACCGAGGAAGGCGCCGGTCTCCAGGAACGCCAGCAGGCCGACGACGAGGTAGGTCCACGCACCGAGCGCCTGGCCCGCGTCCTCCAAGAGCTTCTCGAAGTTGGGGAGATGGATCACGCCCACCCCGATCAGCACCGCGAGCGCGATCACGACCAACTCGGCGACCTGGAACCAGCGCTGCTGCTTGTGGCGGCGGGCGATCAGCCAGCCCGCGAGCGCCGCCGCGGCCGCGAGCCAGGTGAACTTCATGCCGCGACGGCCCGCGGGTAGCCGGCGGCGTGCAGGCGCGCGACGACGTCGGGATCGTCGCTGAAGCCGAAGACGGTCGGGCCGGAGCCGCTCACCATCGGGTGCCGTACCCCGTGGGCGCGCAACGCCTCCAGCGCTGGGTCGATCGCTGGGCAGAGCTTGCGCGCCGGGCCTTCGAGGTCATTGACGGGCTCGAACTCCCCGGTCTCGCGGATCCGCGCGGCGGCCTGCTCGAGCTCCTGCGGCGTGCGCGGGGTGAAGTGCTCGTCGAAGGCCTTGTAGACCTCGCCCGCGGTCAATGCAGCGTCGAGCGGGACGACGATCAGCCGCGGCTTGGGCGCCGGAAGGGGCTCGACGTGCTCGCCCGCGCCGGTCATCAGCGCCCGCTCGGCGTCGATCATCACCTTGACGTCGGCGCCCAGGCGCATCGGGAGGTCGGGCGGGATCGCGAACCCCGAGGCCTGCGCGGCGAGGCGCAGCGCGGCGGCGGCATCGCTGGACCCTCCGGCCATCCCGGCCGCGACCGGGATCCGCTTGGTGATCGTGAGCTTGAGGCCGGTGATCTCCCAGTCCGTCGCGAAGCGGAACTCTTCGAGCGCGCGGAGCGCGAGGTTCGGGCCGTCGACGCCGGGGCAGATCACCTCGTCGAAGTCGGCCGGTTCGAGCGAGACCTCGTCGGCCAGGTCGGTCGGCTGGACCACCGAGACGAGCGGGTGCAGGCCGTCCGCGCGGGGCGCGCCCACCAGCAGGCAGAGGTTGACCTTGCCGGGCGCGCGGGTGGTCAGAGGCACAGCTTCTCCCAGAGCGCGCGCCATTGCGCCGGCGAGAGCGACTCGGCGCGGGCGTCAGCGGGGTGGCCGAGCGCCTCGAGGGCTTCGCGGGTGCGGTCGCGGATGTGCTCGGGCGGGTTGGGCGCCAGCGCGAGCGAGCGGGCGAGCGCCTTGCGGCGGTGGGCGAAGCCGTGCTGGACGAGCGTTTTCAGGCTCTGCGGCGGCGCGGGGCTGTGGCGCTTGAGGCCGACCAGGACGGAGTCCACGTTGGGGACGGGATGGAAGACGCCGCGCGGGACCTTGCGGATGACCTTGACGTCGCAGGCGAGCTGGGCGAGCACGGACGGGACGCCGTAGGCGGGTGTGCTGGCGGCGGCGGCGAAGCGCTGGCCGACCTCCTTCTGCACCATCGCGACCCACAGCTGCACGGATTCGAGCTCGATCGTCTGGATGATCACGGTCGCGGCCACGCCGTACGGGAGGTTGGCGACGACCTTGGTGGGCGGCGGGTCGAGCGTCGTCAGGTCGAGCTTGACCGCGTCGCCCATGTGCAGGGTCGTGTTGGGATGCGGGTCCAGCGCGCTTTCGAGCGCGGGCTGGAGGCCGCGGTCGAGCTCGACGACGTGGACGTGCTTGGTCCGCTCGGCGAGGTACTCGGAGAGCACCCCGAGGCCGCCGCCGACCTCGAGCACGACGTCGTCCTCGGTGAGCTCGGCGGCGCGGCCGATCACGTCGAGGATGTTCGAGTCGACGAGGAAGTTCTGGCCGAGGTCGCGGTTCGGGCGGATGCCGAACTCGCGCATGCGGCGGATGCTCGGCTGCGTTGGCTGCGAGGGGTGACTCACCAGCCGAAGAGCTTCGCAGCGTTGGCCTCGACCGCGGCGTCAAGCTCCTCGTAGGCGATGCCGCGGCGCTCGGCGATGAAGCGCGCGGTGTGGGCGACGTAGGCCGGCCGGTTGCGCTCCTTGCGCACGACCTGCGGCGTCAGGTAGGGCGCGTCGGTCTCGACGAGGAGGCGGTCCAGCGGCGTCTTCTCGGCCGCCTCGGCGAGGTCCTGCGCCTTCGGGTAGGTGACGTTGCCGGCGAAGGAGATCCACCAGCCGTTGGCCAGGCATTCCTCGAGGCGGGTGGGCATGGAGAAGCAGTGCATGACGACTTCCAGGCCCTGCGCCCGCGTGGTCAGCCACTCGATCGTGTCGTCCTCGGCCGCTCGCGTGTGGATGATCAGCGGCTTGGAGACCTCGTGGGCGAGCTCGATCTGCGCCGCGAAGGCCCGCTCCTGGTCCGCGCGCGGGGCGTAGTCGCGGAAGTCGTCGAGGCCGGTCTCGCCGATCGCGAGGCAGCGCGGGTGCTGGGCCTGCTCGCGCAGTTCGGCGGTGATCGCGTCCGTGTAGCCGGTCGCCTCGTTCGGATGGTGGCCGATCGCCGCGTAGACCTCCGGGTACGTCTCCGCGGCGTTCAACGCGGCCCGGCGAGACTCCGCGTCCATGCCGATCGTGAGGATCCGCGTGAGGCCGGCCTCGCGCGCCTGGGCGACGAGCTCGGCCTCGGGCGCGGGCCCGCGATCGAGGTGGGTGTGGCTGTCGATCACTCCGGCTTCGGGAAGAGGGGCGCGAGCTTCTTCACGGGCTGCCCGCCGGGATGCGAGCCGTACCGCGCGCCCGCCAACTCGATCTCGGGCGCGCCCAGCGCGTCGAGCAGCTTCTCCGTGGACTCGGGGATGTACGGCGTCAACAGCACCCCGAGCACGCGCAGGCCCTCCGCCAGCGAGCGCAGGACGGTGTTGAGCTTGTCGGCCTGCTCGGGGTCCTTGGCCAGCTTCCACGGCGCGTTCTCTTCGACGTACTGGTTCAGGCGCCGGACGCGCTGCCAGATGCGCTCGAGCGCCTGCGTGATCTCCGCCTGGTCCAGGAGCGAGCACACCTCGGTGTCGAGTGCCTCGAAGTCGCCCGCGAGCGCGGGCTCGACCTCGACCGCCGGAACGGCGCCGTCGGTGTAGCGGCCGAGCATGTTCAGCGTGCGGCTGGCGAGGTTGCCGAACTCGTTGGCCAGCTCGGTCTCGTAGCGCTCGCCGAACGTGACCGTCGACACGCCGCCGTCCTGGCCGAAGGAGACCTCGCGGAAGCAGTAGTAGCGCAGGGCGTCGGTGCCGAAGCGGTCCATCACCTCGAACGGGTCCAGCACGTTGCCGAGCGACTTGCTCATCTTGTGCTCGGCACCCGAGGCGTCCTTCATCAGCAGGTAGCCGTGGATGTAGATCTCGCGCGGGAGCTCGACGCCGGCCGCCATCAGCATCGCCGGCCAGAAGACCGCGTGGAACTTCAGGATGTCCTTGCCGATGATGTGGAACGCGGGCCAGAACTTCTCGGTCAGGTCCTGGTCCGGGTCGGCGAACGACAGCGCGGTGTAGTAGTTCAGGAGTGCGTCGAACCAGACGTAGAAGACGTGGTCCGGGTCCCACGGAACCTCGACGCCCCAGGTCAGCTTGGAGCGGCTGAGGCTGACGTCATTCAGGCCGCCGGTGATGAACGCGCGCGCCTCGTTGTACCGGTGGCGTGGGCGCACCCACGTCGGCTGGTCCGTGTAGAGCTGCTCCAGGCGCTCTTGGAAGGCGGAGAGCTTGAAGAACCAGTTCTCCTCCTTCTCGCGGTCGAGCGGGATCTTGTGGATCGGGCAGGTGTTGTCCTCCCCGACCTCGTTCTCGGTCTTGAAGTCCGCGCAGCGGGGGCAGTACCAGCCCTCGTAGGTGCCCTTGTAGACGTAGCCGTTGTCGTAGACCGTCTGCATGAACTCCTGGACCGCGCGCTTGTGGCGCGGGTCCGAGGTGCGAATGAAGAAGTCGTTGGTGACGTTGATGCGCGGGATCAGCGCCTTGAAGCGCTCCGCGTTGCGGTCGGCGAGCTCCTTGGGCGTGACGCCCTCGCGCTCGGCCGCCTGCGCGACCGGCTCGCCGTGCTCATCGGTCCCCGTGAGGAAGAACACCTCCTCCCCGCGCTGGCGCATGTGCCGCGCGAGGATGTCGGCGCCGATGGTGGTGTACGCGTGCCCGAGGTGCGGGGCCGCGTTCACATAGAAGATGGGAGTGGTGACGTAGTAGGCCATCGGCGACTGTGCAGGCTAGCGGTGGGCAAGGTCACGCGCCGCCCGCGGCAGGGCCGCCGATCGCAAAGTAAGCCAGAGGCTTACTAAGTCATCACGACGCGTCAGTCTCGGAAGGTTCTGAAGGCGAGGAGGCCGCCGAAGCCGAGCAGGCCGATGCCCGCGAGGCCGTCGACGGTGCGCAGCATTCGGTCGCCGACCCAGCGGCGCAGCAGCGACACACCGCCCGTGAGAACGGTCATCCACGCCATGCTGCCCAGCCCCACGCCCGCCAGCAGCGTCAGGACCGCCGCGCCCTCGGTCGCGCCCGCGGTGCTCGCGGCGGCGAAGACCGCCGCCCACGACGCGATCGTGAGCGGGTTCGAGGCGGTCGCGCCCAGCGCGACGACGAACGCCCGCTTGGGCGTGGCCAGCTCCTCGCCGGTCTCGCCGCCGAGCCGGATCCGGAACGCGCTGTAGAGCGTCTTCGCCCCGAGGTACACGAGCACCACCGCGCCGGCGATGCCCGCGAAGACCCGGATCGGCTCGAAACGCAGCACGACGCCCGCGCCCGCGGCACCCGCGGCGGCGTAGAGCGTGTCCACGACCGCGATGCCCGCCCCGATCGCCAGCCCGACCCAGATGCCGTTGCGCAGCGTCGAGCGAATCGTCAGCAGCGACATCGGCCCCAACTGGGCCGCCACGGAGGCGCCGAGGCCGAACCCGATGAGCAGAGCAGCGATCATGGCGCCGAAGGTACCCCCTCGGGGACGGGTTCCGCCAGTGGGGCTATCCGCCCTCGACGCCCGATTTTCACCCCGCCGCCGACCGCACCGAGCACGAGCAGGACGAGCCCAGCCCAGGCGGGCCAAGGCGCGAGCGCCCCACCGCCGCCCGCCACCGAGACTCGAACCCCACCCGGAGCCGCCGAGTGGCGCGGCGCGGAGTGGGACGGCGCGGCGTCGGCCGGCGCGGCGACGGGCCGTGCGGGGTCCGCCCTGTCGGCGACCGGCTCGCGCGGGCCCTCTCGGGGGACGGCCGTGACCGGTGGGCGAGCGCCCGGCTCGCGCAGCAGCGGGGCCGGGTCGATGTAGGCGAAGCGGTCGTCGGCGCGGCGGACGCCGAAGTGCAGGCCCGTGTGGCCGGCCAGCGTCCCGACGTGGCCGACGGCGGCGCCCGCGCGCACCCGCGCACCCACCCGCACGAGCACCGACGACAGGGGCAGCGCGGTCACCCGCCACGGGCCGCAGCGCAAGGTGACCACGTGCGGACCCGCCGTCACGACCGAGCCCGCGCACGCCGCGACCACCCGCTCCCCGACACGCGCGCGCAGGTCCACTCCGCGATGCGCTCCGGCCGCAAACGGCGTCCCGCGCGCATAGGCGAACGGGCGCGCGATTCCGCCCGCAACCGGCCGGTGCCAGGCCTGCGCCGTAACCGGCGCGACCAGCCAAACCAGGAGCGCAAACGCGACGGACAGGGATCTCATCGGCGCGACGCTAGGCCACGAACGGACCGAATCGTCCGGGCGTCACAGAACTTCCCCTAAGTCGGCACAGTCCGGTTACAGTGCGCGCATGTTCGGCCGCAAAGTGACCCGTTGATCCGCCCACTCATGCGGCTCGTCGCGCGGTCTCCCGGCCGGGCGTGCGTCTATCTGCTGTCAGGCACCGTCCTGATCGGCGGCGCGCTGTTCAGCGTCATCGAGCCCGATGCCGACTGGTTCGACGGGATCTGGTGGACGGTCGTGACGCTCACGACCGTCGGCTACGGCGACTACTCGCCCGAGACGTTCCTGGGGCGCTGGCTGGCCGCGTTCGTGATGGCGGGCGGCATCGGCTCGGTCGCGATCCTCACCGGCATCCTCGCCGACGAGATCCGCGAGGCGCGGATCTCCGATGCCGACGAGACCCCGGAACTGGACGACGACATCGAGCAGGTAATGACCGTGCTCGCGAACGAGCTGCAGAAACTGCAGGCCAAGGTCTCGCACCCCGAAGTCGTCGCAGCGCTGCGCAAAGTTCACCAAACACCTGAAAAGGAGGAGGCGCTGTGAGCCAACGCCGTCGCCGCCGTTCCCGCGACGTCGCCCTCGTGGCGGTCCCCATGCTCGCGTTCGCGTTCACCGCCTGTGGCGGGGACAACGACACGGCGTACTGCGTGGACCAGTCCGACCGCATCGTCGAGAACCGCAACTGCGACGACGACGCGGTCAGAGGCGGAAGCTCGTTCTTCTGGCTCTATGGCGCCAGCGCCCTCAGTGGCAACCGCTACGTCCCCGGCACGCGCCTCAAGGGCGGCGACCGCGTCGCGGCCTCCAACATCGCCGAGAACGCCCGCCGTGGCGGCTTCGGGTCGAGCGGCAGCTCCAAGGCCAGCGGCGTCGGCCGTGCCGCCGCCTCGCACTCGAGCGGAGGCGGTTGATGGAGCGGATCGAGGTCGAGCCCCGCGAGGGCTGGCCATCGATCATCGAGCAGCAGGGCCTCATCTACTGGAAGACCGAACTGCCGGACGGCTCGACGATGCCCTACTGGCACGAGTCCAACGCGTACACGCTGACCAGTGACGAGGTCTACGAGATGGAGGCGAGCGTCCGTCTGATGATGGAGATGCTCGTGGAGGCGGGCGACTACATCATCGAGAGCAACCTCTTCAGCCAGATGGGCATCCCCGGCTGGGCGGTGCCGCGCATCAAGGAGACGTGGGAGTCCGAGCCGCCGATGCTCTACGGCCGCTTCGACTTCGCCTACGGCCCGGACGGCTCGTTCAAGATGCTCGAGTACAACGCGGACACGCCGACCGCGCTGGTCGAGACGGCGGTCCAGTGGCACTGGGTGCAGGACGTCTACGGTGCCGGCGGCGACCAGTGGAACATGGTCCACGAGCTGCTCGTCGCGCGCTGGAAGGAGCTCAAGCCGCGCCTGCCCGGCGACCGCGTCTACATGCTGCACACGACGCAGGAGAAGTCCGGCGAGGACTTCATGACCGTCGGCTACATGATCGAGACCGCTCGCGAGGCCGGCCTGACGTGCGAGCTGATGCCGATCGAGAAGCTCGGCCTGCACGAGCACCTCGGGTTCATCGACGACCTCGGCCGCTCCGTCCGCACGATCTTCAAGCTCTACCCGTGGGAGTGGATGATCCACGAGGACTTCGCGGACGAGGCGCTCAAGCGGATGGGCGACGAGCAGGGCGAGACGCTCTGGATGGAGCCGATCTGGAAGATGCTGTGGTCCAACAAGGGCATCCTGCCGGTGCTCTGGCGGCTGTTCCCGGACCACCCGAACCTCTTGCCCGCGTTCTTCGAGGGCGAGGAGCACAACCTCACCAGCTACGTCCAGAAGCCGCTGCTCGCCCGCGAGGGGGCGAACTCGCTGATCGTCATCGACGGAAACGAGGTCGACCGCGGCCCGGACCAGGGCTACGGCGAGGAGGGCTATGTCGTGCAGCAGTTCACGGACCTCGGCACGTATGACGGCAACCACCCGGTCATGGGGGTCTGGACCGTCGACATGGAGCCGGCCGGCCTGGGCATCCGCGAGTCCACCGGGCTCGTGACGAACAATCTTTCGCGGTTCGTGCCGCACATCATCGCCGACTGAGAGGGAGTCCCAAGTGTTCGAACTCGTCCTGCAGGTGCTCGCCTACTCGGGTGTCGGGCTCGCGGTCCTGGTCGTCGGCTTCATCGTGCTGGACCTGCTGACCCCCGGCAAGCTCGGCCAGCTGGTGATGGAGGGCAACCCGGGCGCCGGCCTGCTCGCCGCGACCGGGCTGGCTTCTCTCGGCCTGATCCTCTACTTCGCCATCCACTTCACCGGCGCCGGCTGGGACGGGCTCGACGACGCCGCCATCTTCGGCCTCGTCGGCGTGCTCGTGCAGGCGATCGGCTTCACGATCCTCGACCTCCTGATCCCGGGCAAGCTCGCCGATCACTGCTTCAACCCGACGCTGCACCCCGCCGCGTGGGTCAGCGCAGGGATTCAGCTGTCGGTCGCGCTGGTCGTCTGCGCGTCGCTGACGTAGCGCAGCCAGCGGGGGTCCGGGGAGCGCTCACCGCGCTCCATCGAGTGCACCAGCTCGACCACCGCGTCGTTGCACGGCGTCGGGATCCCGAGCTCGCGGCCTTTTGAAGCCACGCCGCCGTTGACGACGTCGACCTCGGTCTCGCGGCCCGCGTCGAGGTCCTGGAGCATCGACGGGCGCACGTTGGCCATCGTCTCCATCATGCGCTCCAGCTCCGCCGCGTCGAACTCGTGCGGGTTGGTGGCGTGGATGGACTCGAGCGTGAGCCCCTGCGCGTCACCCACCGCGATCCCTTCGGCCCAGAGCGCGAAGACCGCGTCCGGACCTTGCGACGCGACCCCGCCGTAGCGCAGCCCGGACACCGCCGAGAGACCGGTGAACGTCGTGTTGATCAGGAGCTTGGACCAGATCATGCCGCGCACGTTGTCGGTGACCCGTGTGTGGCCGAGCGGTTGCAAGGCGGCCGCGAGCACGCCGGCGCGCTCGCTCAACGACCCATCCAGCTCGCCCACCATGTACCCGCCCAACGAGTCACGGACGAGCCGCCCCGGCCCCACGTTGGACCCGCCCCACTCGACGATGCACGCAAGCAGGTTCCCGGCGCCGACGATGCCCTCCATCCGGTCCTGGATCAGTCCGTTGCCCATCGAGACGAACGCGCCGATCCCGCCGCGCGCGACCAGCGGCTCCAGCGCGACGTGGTGCAGCGGTGACTTGACCGCGACCAACGCGAAGTCGAAGAAGCCCTCGAGCGCGTCCACCGAGGAGACCGCATCGAGCACCGCGACCCGCTCCGCGCCCTCCTGCTCGTAGACGAGCCCCGGATCGCGCAGCGCGGCGACGTGCGCCTCGTTGGCGTCGAGCACGACCACGTCGGCGTCCGCCTGGGCCGCGGTGATGCCGCCGATGGCACCGCCACCGACGACCAGAATCCTTGGCATACCCCTCAGCGTAGGCGGAACGTGGTGCTGCGCGCGAGCTCGGTGGCCGCGTCGGAGGTCGTGAGCAGCACCCGCGCGGAGACCTTGCGGCCGCGCGGGAGCGTGAAGCGCACGCGCGAGGAGGAGTCGAGCTTCGCCACCTGCACGGGCCACCAGCCGAAGTGCTCCTTCAGCCGCAGCTGCAGCACGACCGTCGCGCCCACCGACGCCGGCGTCACGGTTGCGTCGATCACACGACGCTTCCCGCGGACGGACTGCTTCGCGGCGACCTTGCGATCGACCACGATCACCTGGACCGGCGGGGCGGACTCGCCCTCGACGACCGCGGTGTAGGCCGTGGTCTCGCGCGGGGTGACGGTCGCGGTGAAGGTCCCGCCGGCCGCCACCTTCGCGGTCGCGGCCACGACGCCGCCGGCCTCGATGGAGACCGTGCCGCCCTCGGGCAGCGCCGCCCGGCCGGAGAGCGCGTACGGCTTGCCGGGCGCGGCGGGCTCCTTCGCGCCGTCGAGCAGCACGCGGTGCACGCCCACGTCGCCGCGCATCGACGGATGCAACTGGCAGTAGTAGGCGAAGGTCCCCGGCGTGTCGAAGCGATGCCCGAACGTCCCGCTCATGAACAGGCGCGGCGAGGCGAAGCTGCCGTCGTCGGCGTTGACGTTGTGGGTGCGGACGGAGTCGTTGTGCCACGTCACCGTGTCGCCCGCCAGGACGTCCACGTGCGGGACCGCGAACGCCGCGTTGTAGATCGGCACCGCCGCCCCTGCGCCGCCGTGGTCCATGTCGGCGGCGGACGCCGGCGCCGCCGACAGGGCGGCAAGCGCGAGGGAAAGGAGCAGCATTCGGCGCATCACCGCGACTATCCCGATACCGGTCCGTCGTGGCGAGGGAGTTTCCGCGACGAATGGGGAGAGGTGTCCGAACCGGTCACGGGAGGTAGCCGTACCGGGGCCCTCGTATCCCCCACACAGTTCCCCCGAGCGCTTGACATCGACTCCGCGCTGCGGGTTGGATTGCGCTACACCCCTTAAAGGAGCGCTAATGATTTCGTTCCGAACGGCGGCCCTCGCCAGCGCTGCTGTCGCAGTCCTCGTACCTGCCGCCGCGCAGGCGAAGACCAAAGAGATGTACGTGGGGCCGCCCGTCGCGACCGCCAAGAAGCTCGGTCAGACGACGACCGCCAACGCGTTCTTCCCGAGCAAGCTGACCGTCAACGTCGGCGACTCCGTGTCCTTCGTCCCGGCCGGGTTCCACACGATCAACCTGCCGAAGAAGGGTGACGGCGCGCTGCCGTTCATCCTCCCCACCGGCTCCAAGGCCGCGGGCGTGACCGACGCCGCGGGCGCGGCGTTCTGGTTCAACGGCCAGGACAACCTGAGCCTCAACCCGGCCTTCGCGAAATCCGCCTACGGCAAGAAGTTCAGCTACAACGGCTCCAAGCAAGTCGAGTCCGGCCTCCCCACCGGCGACAAGCCCAAGCCGATGACGGTCAAGTTCACCAAGGCCGGCACCTACAAGGTCTACTGCGACCTGCATCCGGGCATGGCGGCGAGCGTCACGGTCGCCAAGAAGGGCGCCACGATCCCGACCGCCAAACAGGACGCCGCCGCGGTCAAGAAGCAGGCCGACGCGGCGCTGAAGGCCGCCAAGGGCCTCGCGGACACCAACCCGGGCGCGAACACGATCGACCTCGGCGTGGCCGGCAAGGGCGGCGTCGAGTACTTCGGCATGGCGCCTGCGAGCCTGACCGTCGCCGCCGGTACGACCGTGAAGTTCCAGATGACCAAGGGCAGCTACGAGGCCCACACGGCCACGTTCGGTCCTGGCAACATCGAGGATCCGGCGTCGTACCTCGGCGGGATCGCGGCCTCGTTCGAATCACCCGCGATCGACCCGAAGGGCGTCTACCCGTCCGATGTCACCCCGGTCGCCGTCAACCCGACACTGCACGGCAACGGGTTCTGGAACTCAGGCGCACTCGACGTCGCGAGCGCCACGCCGCTGCCGGAATCCTCGAGCGTCAAGTTCGATACCCCCGGTTCCTACAAGTTCTACTGCCTGATCCACCCGTTCATGAGCGGTACCGTCGTCGTCCAGTGAGACGACTGACAACCGTTGTGCTTCTCGGGGCGGCGAGCGTGCTCGCCGCCCCGTCGGCGTCCGCGGCCACCCGTGAGTACTGGGTCGCCGCGGTGCCGGTGACCTTCAACATCGTCCCCAACGGCCACGACGCGATCATGGGGATGGAGTACACGCCGGCCGAGACGGTCTTCGGGACCACGGTCTACCGGCGTTACACGAAGCAGTGGCGCACGCCGATCGCCAACGTGCCGGCGGGCTCGGGCAACTCGGACCTGATGCCGGGGCCGCTGATCAAGGCCCGCGTCGGCGACAAGCTGCGCATCCACTTCAAGAACCTCGACACCGCCTTCAACCGGCCGCACTCGATGCACTTCCACGGCGTCGAGTACAAGCCCAGTTCCGACGGCGCGTACCTCCCGGGCTACTCGGGCAAGGACGCCGACGTCAAGCCCGGCCAGACCTGGACCTACAAGCTCACGGCCGGCGACGACTCCGCGGGCGCGTGGCCCTACCACGACCACGGACCGGAGATGGAGGCCTCGATCGACGGCGGCATGTTCGGGATGCTCTCGATCCTCGGCAAGCACGAACGCGCCCCGGACCGCGAGTACGTCGTCGTGTTCTCGCCGATGGGCAAGTTCCAGGCGATCGACGGGCGGGCGTTCGTGGGCAACACGCCGGTGTTCCACTCGCGCGTGGGTGACCTCGTGCAGTGGGACGTGATGGCGATGGGCTCCGAGCACCACACCTTCCACGTCCACGGCCACCGTTGGCGCGACCCGAACGGCGTCCCGATCGACACCGCGACCGTCGGCCCGGCGGAGTCGCTGCGCGTGCGCTGGCGCGAGCAGGACCCCGGCACCTGGCTCTACCACTGCCACGTCGAGACCCACATGGCGGCGGGGATGGTCGGTACCTACCAGGTAAAGCGCACCTAAGGGGCCAGACCCCTTAGGTTCCCTTTAGGTCGCGTTTGGCCCCGCAACGCCGTTTCCCGACCGTAGCCCAACCTAAGGGCGAGATAAGGGGCCAGACCCCTTAGGTGGGGTTTAGACCCCTTAGGTGGGGTTTAGGTGGCGACTTCGCGGTAGAGCGCGTTCGCGGGGGCGCCCGTGAGCTCCGCGACCACCTTCGCCGCGGTCTTGGCCCGTGCGCCCGCCTCCACCAGCGTGCGCACGGCCTCCACGGCTGCCGGGTCGAGGCCGGTGGGTGCGGGTGCGCCGCCGATGACGACCACGATCTCGCCGCGCGCGTCCTCGGCCGCGTACTTGGCGGCGAGCTCGGAGGCCGTGCCGCGCACGATCTCCTCGTGGATCTTCGTCAGCTCGCGGCAGACCGCGACCGGGCGCTGCGGGTCCAGTTCTGCCAGCACCGCGAGCGAGGCGCCGATCCGGCGCGGGGACTCGAAGGCCACGAGCGTCTCGGGCGTCATCAGGACCGCCTCCAAGGCGCCGCGCTTGCGTGGGAGAAAGCCCGCGAAGCGCCAGACGTCGGACGGCAGCGCGCTGGCGACCAGCGCCGTCAGGGCGCTCGACGGGCCGGGCAGGACCTCGACCGCCAGACCCGCGGCGACGCAGCCCTGAACCAGCGGAAACCCGGGGTCGGAGACCAGCGGCATGCCCGCGTCGCTGACCAGCGCGACGACCGCGCCCGCGAGCATCTGCTCGACCAGCTCGGCCGCCCGCGCGCGCTCGTTGTGCTCGTGGTAGCTGACGAGCTTGGCCGAGACGCCGTAGCGGTCGAGCAGGACGCGGGTGTGGCGGGTGTCCTCGCACGCCACCACGTCGGCCTCGCGCAGCGCGGCCAACACCCGCAACGTGACGTCCTCGAGGTTCCCGATCGGCGTCGGGCAGACGACCAGACGACCATCTGCTCCGCGTGGCCGTGCCGGGGCCGATGGCTCCGGCGACGAGCCCATCGGCTCTGTCATGTCGGCGGTCGCGCTTCGATGGCGCCGGTGACGATCCCGTCGAGCATGTCGCGCGCCAGCAGGCCCGCGCCGATCATCCCCGCCTCGGGCCCGAAGCGCGCGGCCTCGACGCGCACGACGTCCTTCCCGGGCGCCAGTGCGCGCTCCATCATCACCTCGCGCGCCGGGGCCAGCAGCAGCTCGCCGGCCGCGATCACGCCCCCGCCGATCACGACGACCTGCGGGTTGAAGATGTTGACGAGGTTGGTGATGCCGACGCCGAGCGCGCGGCCGATGGTCTCGATCGCGCCCCGCGCCACCGGATCGCCGCCCGTGGCCAGCTCGGTGATCAGCGGGCCGGTGAGCTCGCGGCCCTCTTCCAGCGCCTGGCCCAAGGCCGTGTCGGGCCGCCGGGCGACCGCCAATGAGGCCTCGCGCACCAGCGCGGAGCCGGACGCGACCGACTCCAGGCAGCCCCAGTTCGGGCAATTGCCCTGGCACGGGCGGCCGTTCATCTCGACGACCATGTGCCCCATCTCGGCGCCGCCGTTGATCCACCCGCGGTAGATCTCCCCGCGCAGCAGCAGGCCGCCGCCGATCCCGGTGCCGAGCGTCAGCAGCGTCACGTCGGTCGCGCCCTGCGCGATGCCCAGGCGCGACTCGCACACGGTGTGGCAGTTGGCGTCGTTGTCGACCACGACGGGGATGCCCAGCCGCTCGGTCATCACGTCCGCGAACGCGATGTCCTTGAGCGGGACGTTGACCGCCTGGACCGCCATGCCGGTGCGGGAATCGAACGTGCACGGGATGCCGAAGCCGATCGCCTCGATCGGCGCGCCGATCGCGACGCGGATCTCCTCCATCGCGTCGGCGATCATCTGCACGAGTTCATCCTGCGAGAGGCCGTAGACCAATCGGTTGGTACGGTGAATCACTGACAGATCCGCGCCGACCGCTCCTGCAAGCAGCTTCGTGCCGCCAAGGTCGACGCCGATGACGTAGCCCTCGGCCATCGCGCCACCTTACCGATCCGCCATGGCTGACTCTCGCGACGACGAACAACCCGAGTACACGCTCTACCGCGCGAAGCCCCGGTTCCTGAGCCGCAACCGCGACGACGGCGGGCTGCGCGAGATGCAGCGCGACACCCCGCAGGGCTACGAGGAGACGCCGCCGCAACCGGGGCGCGCGCCCAAGCCCGGCCGTCGGCACCGCCGGCGCCCGCGGATCAGCCCGTGGCGGGTCCTGCGCTGGCTGATCGTCGCCCTCGTCGCATGGCTGGCGATCTCGCTCGTGCTGTTCCTCGTCTCCGCGCAGGTGCAGTCGTCGAAGGTCTCCGACGCCGCGGACAACGAGCTCGGCGGCGCGGGCTACCCGCTCACGTCACCCAACACGATCCTCGTCCTCGGCTCCGACGCGCGCACCAAGGGCTCCAAGGAGCCCGGCGCGCAGAAGATCGGCCAGCCGAGCCGCTCGGACAGCATCCTGCTCCTGCGGATCGGCGGCGGCCACAACGCGACGCTGAGCATTCCGCGCGACACCGTGGTCAACATCCCCGGCAGCGGCCAGAACAAGATCAACGCCGCGTACGCGATCGGCGGCCCCGCGCTGGCGATCCGCACGGTCGAGGCGTTCACCGGCATCCAGGTCAACCACCTGGTCGAGGTCAACTTCGAGAACTTCCCGCAGCTGATCGACGCGCTCGGCGGCGTGACCTACCGCGGGGGCTGCGTCGTCTCCAAGCTCAACGGCGGCTTCAAGAACGGCGGCTACACGCTGCGCCTGAAATCCGGCGAGCAGGAGATCAACGGCAAGCAGGCCCTCGCGCTCGCCCGCACCCGCCACAACGACTGCAACCCGAAGGAATCCGACCTCACCCGCGCGCGCCGCCAGCAGAAGATCCTCGGGTCGATCAAGGACAAGGTCAGCTCCTTCGAGACCTTCGTGCGCCTCCCCTGGGTCTCGTGGGCGGCGCCAAAGGCGATCCGGTCCGACATGTCCGGCCCGTCACTGCTCGGCCTGGTCGGCGCGGAGCTCTCCGCCGGCACCGCCAAGCCGACGGTCCTGAAGCCCACGGGCACGCTGACCCTGCCCGACGGCGGCGCCGGGCTCACGGTCGACGACGCGAGCAAGCGCGCGGCCGTCGACCGCTTCCTCGCCGGTTAACGCTTCACGGTCAGCGTGCGGTTGGCGGTGCCGATCCGTCCGTCCGCGCCGGTCGCGACGACCGCGACCCTGAACCTGACCGAGCGCACCTTGGCGAGCGCCTTGCGCGCCTTGGCGTTGAGCTTGACGGTGATCGTCGTGCCGGTCCCGCCCGCATGGCCGAGCTCGGTCGAGCGCAGCTTGAGCTTCTTCGCCGTCCGCTTGTCCACCTCGATCGCGACCGTCGCGCGGCAGCGGATCTCGCACCCCGGCCTGACCGTGAGCCCACGGGCGAGGAGCGCGCCGAGGCGCGGGGTGGCGAACCGTGCGTTCAGCCGCAGCGGCTTCGGAGGCGGGGGATTCTCGATCGGCCCGGAGGTCGGGTCGGGCGTGGGAGTGGGCGTAGGCGTAGCCTCCGGCGGTTCGCACGTGCAGACCGCATGCTGCACCTGCGCGTAGTCGATGCCGATGTCGCCGCCGGCGTCGGCGGCCCGGACCCCGACGAGGTAGGCAGTGGGGCTCAGTGGGACCGTGTCGCCCGTCGCGTCGTCGAAGACGCCGTCGTTGTCGAGGTCCCACTCGAGCGGACCCGAGAGAGCCCCGTCCGGATCCGACGCGGTGGCGGTCGCGGTCTTCAGGTTCGGCGCGATGTCGACCGCCACCTTCGGCGGAAGCGTGCCGACCGAGAACGTGTCGCGCACGGTACCGACGCCGCCCAGGTCGTCCTCGACGCGCAAGCCGAGCGTGTACTCGCGCGCCTGCGGCGTGAATGCTCCGAACGCGCCGGTCGCGTCGTCGTAGTCCCCATCGCCGTCGGTGTCCCAGGTGGCCGTGCAGCAGGGCTCGCCCACGTGGAGCAACTCGTAGAGCACGGTCGTGGGCCGCCCGGCGAGCAGCCGCGGCTCACCGATCTGCTCCGGCGTCGGGAAGACCTGCGGCAGGAACATCAGGTTCGCCTGCGGCCCGACGTTGCCGGGCAAGGGCTCGACCTCCTGCGTGCGGACGGTGGACCTGCCGGCGGCGTCGGTCGCCTTGACCGCGATCGCCACCGGCGTGGCGAACGCCCAGCGGTAGCCGTACTGGTCGTGCGCCGGAACGTCGTCGAACTGCCCGTCGCCGTCGAGATCGAAGGTGAGCGTCGAGCCCGGCTGCGACCGCGCGTCGAGGATCCATTCCTGGCCCGCCGGCCGCGGCGGCGAGAGCGTCAGCGCGCCGAAGCCCGGCCCGGCCGCGGGCGAGTCCGTGACCGTGATCGCGGTGTGGTCCACCCGCGACACGCCGCTGGCGTTCGTCACCTTCGCGCGCACGTCGTAGGTCCCGGGCGCCGTGTACGTGAACGTGCCGCGCGCATCGGTGATCGTGCCCGCCGAGGTGAACGTGTCGTCGAACGCGCCGTCGCCGTCCGCGTCCCAGTCGACCCTGAACCCCTCGCCGGCGGTGAAGGCCTTCGCTCGCAGGTCGATCGGCACGCCCGTGTACGCGCGCGGGACCTGCTCGAGCCGCAGCGACGGCGTCGCCGAGTCCGCGGACGCGACCGCGAGGAACGACGTCCGGGCGGTCCGCTTCACCCCGGAGCGGTCGGTCACGCGCACGCCCACCTCGTGCTCTCCCACCGTAAAGGCCTTCGCGATGCGCCAGCCGAGACGCCTGTCGTCCTCGAACGTGCCGTCGCCGTCGTAGTCGAACTCGTATTTCACGGCGTCGAGATCGGTGACCACGGCTTGCACATCGACCAGCTCGCCGGCGACGACAGGACGATTCGGGTCGTTCGCCGTCACGCGCACACCGAGACCCGGTGTCGGCACGAACGCCTGCAGCGGCGCAGTGGCCACCGTTGTCGCACCCGCCTCGTCGGTCGCGCGCGCCGCGATCACGACGGCGCCCGCCGTCAAGGCCGTCGTCTCGATCGTCGATCTGTTGGGGATCAGGAGGGTCTCGAAGCTGCCGTTGCCGTCGCGGTCGACGTCGACCCGCGGAGCGGGACCGTCCGGGTCGGCGGCGGTGACGCGAATGGTCTGGGACTGCCCGACCGTCGCAACACCGGAGCCGAGGTCGAGCTCGACCGTCGGGCGTGCGTTGAAGTCGTGGACGAGGAACGTGCGCGTCTCCGCGCTGGTGCGGCCGAAGGCATCGGTCGCCCGCACCCCGACGGTGCGTGTCCCGCTGGTGTAGATCTGCTCGGCCTTCACGCCGACGGCGTCGTCGAACGTGCCGTCGCCGTCGAGGTCCCACGCGTAGGTCACCCTGCGCCCGTCACTGCTCGCCGTGAGCTTGACGATCGAGCCCGCCCGTGGTGAGGCGGCGGACATCTGGATCGACACCAGCGGACGCTCACTCCGGCACAGGTCGCGGTAGAACTCGCCTTCCTTGTCGCACTCGGAGGCGGCGCCGGCGGATGCGGGCAGCACGACGAATGTAGTCAGGACCAACGCAGCAATTCGCATAGCCCCGCCAACCTACTGCCCTCCGTCCGGAATCGGACCGCGACAAATGGCTAAAGCAAAGCGGCGGCGACCTGCTCGCGGTGCCAGCCCGCGTCCCCGAACGCGTGGGCGTTCGCCTCCGCGCGCTTGAGGTAGAGGTGGAGGTCGTGCTCCCAGGTGAAGCCGATGCCGCCGTGGACCTGGAGTGAGGAGCGGGCGACGTTGACCGCCGCGTCGGAGGCGTAGGCCTTGGCGCAGTTGGCGGCCATGAAGGCCATCTCCGGGTCGTGGTCGAGCGCCCAGGCGGCCCAGAGCGTGACCGAGCGGGCGCCCTCGGTCTCGAGGAACATCTGCGCGCAGGCGTGGGAGACGGCCTGGTAGGAGCCGATCGCCCGGCCGAACTGCTTGCGCTCCTTGGCGTACTCGACCGTGGTGGCCGTGACCCGCGCGGCGACGCCCACCGACTCGGCGGCGGCCATCACCGCGATCGCGTGCCAGGCGCGGCCGAAGTGGTCACCCTCGATCTCGCTACCCGGGGCACCGTCGAAGCGGACGGTGAACAACGGGCGGGTGGTGTCCAGCGCGCGGGCGGGCTCGATCACGGCATCGGCGGCCGCGACCGCGAAGTGCCGGCCGCCCTCGGCGGTGACGACGATCGTGTCGGCCACGTCGGCGTTCGGGACCGCGATCTTCACGCCCGTGAGCTTTCCGTCGGCGACGGAGAGCGTGGGCGTCTCGGGATCGGCGCCACCGTCGGCGTCCCACATCGCGACCGTCCCGCGACCCTCGAGACCCGGATACAGCAGCTGCGCGGCCCACTGCGCGGCCAGCGGCGAAGGCGCGAGCGCGTAGCCGAGCTCCTCGGCCAGTACGGCGAGCTCGACGATCCCAAGCTCGGCGACGTCGAGCCAGCCCAGTTCGACGATGTCGTCCCAGTAGGGGTCGCTCTGGCCGTCGAGCGCGATCGCGCGGATCTGCTCGGGGGTGTAGCGGGCCGCGAGGAAGTCGCGCGCCGTGCGACGGATGTCGCGCTGGTCTTCGGTCAGATCGAAGTTCATCCGCGTGGCAACCCCAGGACGCGTTCGGCGACGATGTTCTTGAGGATCTCGGTGGTCCCGCCCTCGATCGAGTTCGCGCGGGCGCGCAGGAAGCGGTAGGTCCACTTGTCGTCGACCAGCTGGGCGCTCGGGCCTTTGACGTCCATCGCCAGCGTCGTCAGCGCCTGGTTGATGTCCGCCCACATCCACTTGCCGAGCGAGCCCTCAGGACCGGGCTCGCCGGACTTCAGCGTGCTCGTCAGCCCGCGGTAGGCGAGCAGGCGAAGCACCTGCGCCTCGATCGCGATCTGCGCGAAGCGCTGCCGGATCACCGGGTCCGTCGTGCCCTTCAGCTCGTCGGCGAGCTCGCCGAGCGCGACCTGCACCCGCGCCTGCAGCGCGAACGCCAGCCCCGCGCGCTCGTGCATCAGCGTCGTGATCGCCACCCGCCAGCCGTTGTCGACGCCGCCGACCACGTTCTCGACGGGAATCCGGGCTTCCTCGATGAAGAGCTCGTTGAACTCCGCCTCGCCGGTGATCTGGACGAGCGGGCGGATCTCGACGCCCGGCTGCTCCATGTCCATCAGGAAGTAGGTCAGGCCGCGATGCTTGGGCGCGTCCTGGTTGGTGCGCGCGAGCAGCATGCACCACTTCGAGTGGTGCGCGAACGTGGTCCAGACCTTCTGGCCGGTGACGACGTACTCGTCGCCCTCGAGCACCGCGCGGGTCTTGAGCGACGCGAGATCGGAGCCGGACTCGGGCTCGCTGAAGCCCTGGCACCACATCTCGTCGGCCGAGAGGATCGGCGCGAGGAAGCGTGCCTTCTGCTCGTCGGTGCCGTGCGCGATGACGGTCGGCCCGCCCATCGTCAGCCCGAGCACGTTCGCCATCTGGGGCGCGCGCGAGCGGGCGAACTCCTCGAACAGGATCGCCTGCTCGATCTGCGTCGCGCCGGCGCCGCCGTACTCGGTCGGCCAGGTCAGGCCGGCCCAGCCGCGGTCATTGAGCTTGCGCTGCCATTCGCGGCGGAACGCGAAGGACGCTTCATCGCCCTCCGGCTCCTTGCCCGGGTGATTTTCGGCGATCCACGACCGCAGCGTGTCGCGGAACTCTTCTTCGGCCGGCGAGAGCGTCAGGTCCACGGAGCGGAAACTAACACGCCGTCAACACGGGGCGTGTCAGGCGCTTGCCGCGGCCGGCTGGGCCACCTTGACCGGCGCGCGCTTGGGCCGCGACGCGATCGCGACGCCGCCCAGGATCAGCACGAGCCCGCCGATCGCCGCGGCCGTGATCTTCTCGTCGAGGAAGATGGCGCCGTAGAACAGGGCGATGCCCGGCGCGAGGTAGGAGACGAGCGCGGCGCGGGCCGGGCCGATGCCCGCGATCAGCTCGTAGTAGATGACGAAGGCGATCGCGGTGCCCACCGCGCCGAGCACGACGACCGCCGCGATCGCGCCGAGTCCGGGGGTGTGCCCGGGCGTCGTCGCGATCCCGATCGGCAGCGTCAGCAGGCCCGCGATCGTGACGCTGATCCACGAGGTCTGGACCGCGGCCAGCGCGCCGTAGCGGCCCTTGACGACGAAGCCGGAGAGGCCGTAGAAGAACGCCGCGCCGATCATCGCCAGCGCGCCCAGGAACTCGCTCAGGGTGTGCACGGCCTCGACGCCGACCACGAGCGCCACGCCCGCCAGGCCGAGCAGCATGCCCGCGCCCTGACGGCGGTCGATCGACTCGCTGGGCAGGATGAACGGCGCCAGCAGCGCGACGAACAGCGAAGCGGGCGAGATCAGCACCGCGGTCAGCCCGCTCGGCACCACGTGCTCGCCGAAGGTGATCAGCAGGAACGGCGCCGCCACGGCGGTCAGCGCCAGGATCAACGCCCACTTCGGCCGCTCCCGCACGTCGCGCAGCGTCGCGGGCGCGAGGCCGCGGGACTTCAGGACGGCGAAGAGCACCGCGGACGCGATCAGGCTGCGGGCGGACACGATCATCGCGGCCGAGAAGCCGTCGAGCGCGTACTTGATCAGGAGATAGGACCCGCCCCAGACCGCGGCCAGCGCGGCGAGGAGCGTGGCGTGGCGCGTGGACATAGCTGGAGTGTCGGCTCCGACGTCTCTAAGCGCAAATGATGATCCCTCCTACGAGGGATCAGGAACGCTTATGCGTCGGACTTGCTGGGCGTCGAGGGCGACGACGAGGAGGAAGAAGAAGAAGAGTCCGAGGACGTCGAGCTCGAGCCCGAGCTCGACGAGCTGTCGGACTTCTTCTCGGCCTGCTTGGCGTCGTTCTTGTTCGCGCCCGACTCAGCGGAGGCCGCCGTCTGGCGGTTGCGCTTGGCGGTGCCGTAGTCGGTGTTGTAGAAGCCCGAGCCCTTGAAGTGCACGGCGACCGGGTGGAAGACCCGTTGGACCGGGGCTCCGCAGACCTCGCACTCGGTCACGGGACCATCGGTCATCTTCTGCATCACGTCGAAGTGATGTCCGTTATCGCAGCGGTACTCGTAAATCGGCATCGGCGACGGTCGAGTATAGGCGCCTAAACTCCGCGTCCTATGCCCGCAGCCACCCTCGACGAGGTCGTCGCGCTCTGCAAGCGCCGCGGCCTGATCTTCCCGGCCTCCGAGATCTACGGCGGAATCGCCAACACCTACGACTACGGGCACTACGGCGTCCTGCTCAAGCGCAACGTCTCGGATCTGTGGTGGAAGGCGATGATCCAGGAGCGCGACGACATCGTCGCCCTGGACTCCGCGATCATCCAGCACCCGCGCACGTGGGAGGCCTCCGGGCATCTCGCGGGCTTCAGCGACCCGCTCGTGCAGTGCCTCGGCAAGTGCAAGCGGCGCTTCCGCCTGGACACGCTGCAGGAGGAGGCCGAGGCGCGCGGAGAGGATCCGGAGACCGTCAAGTGCCCGGTCTGCGGCGGCGACTTGACCGAGCCGCGCGCGTTCAACCTGATGTTCCAGACGACGATCGGCCCCGTCCAGGAGGACGGCTCGACGGTCTTCCTGCGCCCCGAGACCGCGCAGGGCATCTTCTTGGACTTCAAGACGACGCTGAGCTTCGCGCGCAAGAAGCCGCCGTTCGGCATCGCGCAGATCGGCAAGTCCTTCCGCAACGAGATCACGCCCGCGAACTTCATCTTCCGCACGCTCGAGTTCGAGCAGATGGAGATGGAGTTCTTCGTCCCGCCCGACGAGGCGCAGCAATGGTACGAGTACTGGTGCCAGGAGCGGCTGAACTGGTACACGCGGCTCGGCATCCGCAGCGAGAACCTGCGCCTGCGCCCGCACGATCCCGAGGAGCTCTCGCACTACTCGAGCGGGACGAGCGACGTCGAGTACCTCTACGCGGGCACGTGGCGCGAGCTCGAGGGCGTCGCCAACCGCGGCAACTTCGACCTCACGCAGCACTCGGAGTACAGCGGCAAGAACCTGGAGTACAAGGACCCGCAGACCGGCGAGGGCTACCTCCCGCACGTGATCGAGCCGGCCGCCGGCCTCGGCCGGACGGTGCTCGCGCTGCTCTGCGACGCCTACGACGAGGACGAGATCGGCGGCGAGAAGCGCACCGTGCTGCGGCTGCATCCGTCAGTCGCCCCCGTCAAGGTCGCGGTCCTCCCGCTCCTGCGCAAGGACGGGCACCCGGAGAAGGCGCGCGAGATCTACCTCGAGCTGCGCAAGCGGATGTCGACCGAGTACGACGAGGGCGGCAACATCGGCAAGCGCTACCGCCGGCAGGACGAGATCGGCACGCCGTACGCGGTGACGGTCGACCACCAGACGCTCGAGGACGGGACCGTGACGCTGCGCGATCGCGACTCGCTCACGCAGGAGCGGATCCCGGTCGAGGGCATCGCCGACGAGCTCGAAGGGCGTGTGACGAACCGCACGTAGTCCCGGGTCGCCGGGTGTAGGTTCGGCGGTATGTCCGCCGCCGGCTCGCAGGTCTCATACGAGGATCTCTACGCGCGCTGGGAGCGCGGCAACTGGCGCGCGCTGGAGATCGACTTCACCGAGGACCGGCGCCAGTGGCACGAGGTGCTGACCGAGCACGAGCGCCGCGCCGCACTGTGGAGCTACGCGATGTTCTTCCACGGCGAGGACGCCGTCGCCGACGACCTCGCGCCGTTCATCGCCGCCGCCCCGCGCGAGGAGCAGAAGTACTTCCTCGCGACGCAGCAGGTCGACGAGGCGCGCCACGCGATCTTCTTCAAGCGCTTCCTGCACGAGGTCGTCGGGCGCGGCGACGGGTCGGTCGCGGGCGGGCTGCGCGCGACCGAGCCGGAGCTGACCTGGGGCTTCCGCAAGACGTTCGCGCTGCTGGACGAGATCACCGGAGCGCTGCGGACCGACACGAGCCGTGTCGCGCTCGCGCGCGCGGTGACCATGTACCACGTCGTCGTCGAGGCGCTGCTCGCGCAGCCCGGCCAGCACTTCATCTCCGACTACCTGGAGCGCCGCGACCTGTTGCCCGGCTTCCGCGAGGGCATGCGCCTGGTCGCTCTGGACGAGCAGCGCCACATCGGGTTCGGCGTCAAGCTGCTGCACGACCTGCACACGGAGGACCCGGGCGTACGCGACGCCGTCGCCGACCTGATCCGCCGCGTGACTCCGTACTCGCTGGCGGTCTTCATCCCGCCCAACTGGGACCGCTCCTACACCGAGTGCTTCGGCTTCACGCTGGAGGAGATCTACACCGAGGGCGCGCGCTCCTTCGAGGCCAAGCTGCGCTCCGCCGGCCTGCCGCTGGAGTCGCTCCCGGGCCCGTCGATCTTCCCGCTGGAGATGAGCGCCGCCGAGCGCGCCGACTACGGCCTGGCGATGCTACGCGCCGGGTTCATCGGCCCGCCCAACGGCGCCCCGCCGCGCGACCCGGTGGCGATGGAGCTGTTGTTCACCTCGATCGCCCGCGCGGTCGACCACCGCAGCGCGCCGGCGGGTCCGTTCACCGTGCAGTGGGAGTTCGCCGACGCGGAGTCCTGGCACGTCCGCGTCGACAACGGCTCGACCGCTGCCGCCCCGGGCCGAGCGCCGGAGATCGACGTCGAGTTGCGCGTGCGCTACGAGGACTGGGTCGACATCGTCGCGCAGCGCCTGGACGCGCGGAGGGCGCTGGCGACGGGCAAGCTTCGCGCGCACGGCTCCCCGCGCGCTCTGTGGGCGGCGCGGAGCCTCTTCTAGCCCCCGGGTCGGAAGGGACGAAAGTCAACTGCGCCGGGTGGGGAGGGGGGAGTGGCGAGCCACCCGTCCTGGGCTGCCGTGAGTCCGCTGCGCGGCTCGGCTCTGTCGCCCCGAATTCTCGCGCCGGGATACCGACAGTTACGGGCCACGGGGACAGAAAAGTGCGTTCTCACGCGCGCCGCTCACCCGCCGGCGCGGATTGCGAAGGGGGTGCGTAACGAGAACGTCCTGTCAGGAACTTCTCGTTACGCACCCCCACCTGCGCGCCAGCTCGACCAGTGCGAACCTAATCGAAACCCGCGATCCGCGCCTCGAACGCGCACGGTCGACCACGGCGACCGGGACAAGGCGTGCGAGGGACACACTTTCCGTCTCCGTAGCCCGTAACTGTCGGTATCCCGGCACGGCAATTCGAGGCACCAGAGCCGAGCCGAGCGGCGGACGGCGGGAGGCAGCAACGAAGGGCGAGCCACTTCCCCCTCCCCCACCCGGCGCAGTTGACTTTCAAGCACCTCTAGCCCAGCAGAAGCGCCGCGACCGCGCGAGCGTCGGCCGCCGCGCCCGGGTCGCCGCGGACGAAGGCCACCGTCGTCGCTCCCTCCACGAGCACCAGCAACTGCCGTGCGAGGGCCTCGGCGTCGCCGGTGAGCTCGCGCAACAGGGCGAGATGGCGCTCGAGATGCCAGGCCGCGATCGCCCGCGCCTCGCTGTGCACGCCGCGCGCCTCGACGGCGCCGTTGACGAGCGCGCAGCCCGCGAAGGCCGGCTCGGCGAACCATGCGCCCAGCGCGTCGAAGAGCGCGAGGATCCGTTCCGTCGGGCTCAACTCGGGGCGAGCGGACACCTCGCGCAGCCACGCCGACACGCGGTCGCTGCGCCGGCGCAGGAACGCCGCGACGAGCGCCTCCTTGGAGTCGAAGTGGCGATAGAGCGTGACTTTCGACACGCCCGCCTCCGCCGCTAGCTCGTTCACACCGACGGCGAGCGTCCCACGCTCGTAGAACACCCGCGACGCGGTGTCGAGGATCCGGGCGCGCGTGGCCGCGGGGTCCAGCGGCTCGCCCTTGGCGACGGGCACGGCGTTACACGGCCTCGAGCACGACGTCGGGCCGGTCGCGGTGCACGGAGTGCCCGGCTCCCGCGACCATGCGATACTCGACCAGCGGATTGCCGGCGCCCAGGTGCGACCCGGCCATGCCCCCGAGCGCCGGGTCGCCGCCGAGGATCAGGGTCGGGACGCGCAGGCGGTCGGCGAGCGCTCCGTGGTGCCAGGGCGCGTTGTCGAGCATGATCCGCTCGACGGCGCCGGGGTCGGCCTGGCGCCCGGCCAGCGCCTTCGCGCGCACGCACTCGTCATGCCACCCGGGATTCTCGGCCCGGATCGCCTCCTCCGTAGCGGGGTCGCGGGCCTCGTCGACCACGCTCTCCAGCACCGCGGGGAAGTCCTCGTCGGCGATCTCCAGGACCGGGTCGAGCAGGATCAGGCGGCGCGCGAAGGCCGGATCGGCGACGGCGGCGTGGGCCGCGATCAGGCCGCCGAGGGAATGGCCGATCACCAGCTCCCAGCCGCTGCCGAGGCCTGACGCGAAATCCGCGGCGCGATAGCTCGCCGCGCGCGGGGCTTCGCCGTGCCCACGGAGGTCGGGCGCGACCACGCCGCGCTCTGCGAGCGCCTCGCCCAGCCGCCACATGGTCGCGCCGGACGACGTGATGCCGTGGATGAGCAGGACGCGGGCCGGCTCGGGTCCCCATCGGTGAACGCTCGACATGGAACCGAATGGTATGTACCGTTCTGTTCCATGTCAACGCGCCTGTGGTGCGCCGTGCTTTGCGGCTACCTCGCCCTCGGCGCGACGATCCAGGCGCTTCCGGCGATCGTGGACGGGAGGCCGGGAACGGTCGGCCTGCTCGTGACGCTCGCGGCGGCGGCGACCGCGGTCGCGCGCCCGTTCGCGGGCCGGCTCGCCGACCGCGGCGACGGCGGGACCGTCGCGCTGGCCGGGGCCGTCCTCGTGGCGACGGGGATGCTCGGCCATCTCGCGGCGGACGGCCCGGCGCAACTGGCGGTCGCCCGGTTGGTCGTCGGAGCGGGCGAGGGCGCCCTGTTCACCGGTGCGCTGGCGCGCGTGCTCGCGGACGCCCCGGTCGAGCGGCGCGGGCGCCTGATCGGTCACTTCGGCCTGTCGATGTGGGGCGGCCTGGCCGCGGGGCCGCCGCTCGCCGCGGCCGTGGCCTCGGCGGCGGGGGCGAGAAGCGCTCTGTGGCTGGCGGCGGCGGCCGGAGCGCTCGCGGTCGTGCTCACTGTCGGAGTCAGGTCGCCGGGAGGCGGCTTCCGGGGCGGGGCCTCACCGCTCCTCCCCCGCGCCGCCCGGCGGCCCGGTGCGATCCTCGGGCTGGCGTCGTTCGGCTACGGGACCGTGAACGCGTTCGCGGTGCCGGCGGCCGGCACGCTCGCCCTCGCCGTGTTCGCCGCGGCGTTCCTCGCCGTCCGCCTCGCGGGCAGCCGCTTGGTCGACGACCTCGGGCCACGCACCGTGATCCTGCTCTCGACCGTCCTGGAAGCCGCGGCGCTCGCGGGCGTGGCGTCCGGCACCGGCGCCCTCGCCGCGCTTGCCCTCGCCGGCGCGTCCGTCGCGCCGGTGTTCCCGGCGCTCGCCGTCTGGGTCGTCGAAGCCGCGCCCGAGCGCGAGCGCGGCGCCGCCGTGGGCGCGATGACGTCGTGCTGGGACGCCGGCATCGCCGCCGCGGGCCCGGCCGGCGCGGTGCTCGTCGCGCATGGCGACCTCGCTCCCGCCTTCCTGCTCGCGTCGGCGCTGGCCGCGTTCGGAGCGCTGACCACCGCCGCGACTAGGAGGATCCCTGATTTAGGGCGCGCCGTGGCCTAGCAGAGTGCGGCGCATGACCTACCGCAGCGCCGCCGTCGCGGCCCTTGGCGTCTTCGCGATCGCCGCCGGCCCGGCATCCGCGGCCACCCCGAAGAAGAACACCATCACCGCCGTCGGCGGGATGCAGGTGAAGGCCAATCAGTACGTGCAGGACGCCCAGCACTGGGACGCCGACAGCTATGACGTCAAGTCCGGTGACACCGTCACGCTGCGCGACAAGTCGACCGGCGGCCAGCCGCACTCGCTGTCGCTGGTGAAGAAGCTGCCGAAGACGGCGGCGCAGATCATGGGTTGCGAGGCGTGCGGGCCGCTGATGGCCGCGCACGAGGCCAACCCGGAGACGGGCGAGGTCGGCAAGGCGGTCGTCGAGGCCGGGGGCGACGGGTTCGACACCGGCGGCGACAAGACCGCCGCCGGCGACTCGATCTACCTGCCGCCCAAGGGCAAGGTGAGCTTCAAGGTCACCGCGAAGAAGGGCACGACGCTGAACTTCATCTGCGCCGTGCACCCCTGGATGATCGGGACGATCAAGGTCAAGTAGACCGACGGGTGCGGGCCGCCACGCGCGGCGGCCCGCACCAGGCTCGGATCAGTCCGCCGCGGCGGCGTTGTAGACGCTCTGCGCCACGCTGTCGAGGTAGGGGCCGTACATCACGTTCGGCTGGTTGTCGTACCCGTAGGAGTTCTCCGAGTACAGGTTCCCGCCGACGATCCAGCCGCCGCCGCTGGAGCCGCCGGTCATGTCGCACCCGATGCCCATCGTGGCCGGGCTCGCGCCGCTGTCACTCGCCTGCAGCGGCGAGTTGCAGGTCCACAGGCGCTCGCCGGTGAACGGCGGCGCGGCCGGATAGCCGTAGGACACGTAGTTCTGCGAGCGGTTGTAGTTGAAGCTGATCCCGCGCCCGCCGACGCGATCGGTGAGCGCGGTCCCGCCCGCCGGCGCGACGACCGCCGCGCCGAAGTCGTAGCTGAAGTCGCCGCTGTTGCCCCAGGCGGAGCTCGTGAACAGGTTGTCGGCGACGTAGACGCCGAGCGGGGCCGTGCCGTCCTTGTAGGCGGGTACGAACTCCCAGTTGGTGGCGAAGTCGCCCGGGCCTTCGTTGACGCAGTGCCCGGCGGTCCACACGACGCTCTTGTTGCCGCTCAACAGCGCCGTGCCCGAGCAGACGTAGTCCACGCCTCCCAACGTGAAGAACACCTTGCCGTGGGTGCGCGTCGGCGCATTCGTATACGGCGTGGTCACCTCCTGCGAGGTCCACGGCAGCGGCGCGGGCTGCGACTTGGACTGCGTGCCGTCCGCGTTGATGATGCGCGCGGCCGGCTTGGCGGATTGCATGCGGTCGGAGGTCCAGTAGTCCTCGACCGACGCGCGCGACGCGTCGCTCGAGGGCCCGCTCTCCATCACCTGCGCGTGTGCCGGCCCAGCCAGCACGAAGGTCGCCAGCAGAGCCGGCGCCAGTGTGAGACGTCGCAAGATTGCCTCCCGAAAGGGACGTCTATTTCTCACCAAGGACCCGGGACACCCCTGCCACCGAGCTTGATGACGTGACGTCAACGTAGCGCGAAGGTGTGACTAACCGAACCATTCGGCGGGGATCGCTCGCTAGTTTCGCCTCAATGAGCGATCACGCGATCGCCGTGGAGGGGCTCGAGAAGTCATACGGGCCGGTGAAGGCGCTGTGCGGAGTGGACTTCGCGGCGCCGACCGGCTCGATCCTCGGCCTCCTGGGTCCAAACGGCGCCGGAAAGACCACTGCGGTACGCATCCTGGCAACGTTGCTGAAGCCCGACGCGGGCAGCGCCCGCGTCGTCGGGCTGGATGTCGTGGGCGACGCCGACGCGTTGCGCACCAAGATCGGCCTCGCGGGCCAGTACGCGGCGGTCGACGACAATCTCACGGGGTTCGAGAACCTCGAGATGGTCGGGCAGCTGTACCACCTGCCGCGCGCCGAGGCGCGGAAGCGATCGAACGAGCTGCTCGAGCGCTTCGAGCTGACCGAGGCCGGCGGGCGCCCCGCCAAGACGTACTCGGGCGGCATGCGGCGGCGGCTCGACCTCGCGGCGGCGCTCGTCTACCGCCCGCCGGTGATCTTCCTCGACGAGCCGACGACGGGCCTCGATCCGCGCGCCCGCTTCGGCATGTGGGAGACGATCGAGGCGCGCGTGGCCGAGGGCACGACGGTGCTCCTTACGACGCAATATCTCGAGGAGGCCGACCGGCTCGCGGATCAGATCGTCGTGATCGACCACGGCAACGTGATCGCCGAGGGCACCTCCGACGAGCTCAAGGACCGCATCGGCAGCGAGCGGCTCGACGTGACGCTCGAGCCCGGCGCCGACCCCGAGGCCGCGATCGCCGCCCTGGCGGAGTTCGCGAACGGCCGCCCGAGCCACGAGGACGGCGTCGTGCACGTCCCGATCCGCAGTCGCACGGGCGTGATCGCCGAGGCGGTGCGACGCCTCGACGGCGCGGACGTCGGCATCGACGACATCGCGCTGCGCCGCCCGACGCTCGACGACGTCTTCATCACGCTGACCGGCCACGCGGCCGAGGAGCGCGCCGAGGCGGAGGAGGCGGCCGCGCTATGAGCGTCGCGTACACCGTCTCGGACACGTTCGTCCTCGCGCGCCGCAACCTCAAGCGGATCCCGCGCCAGCCCGACCTGCTGATCGCCTACACGATCCAGCCGGTGATGTTCGTGCTGCTGTTCATCTACGTCTTCGGCGGCGCGATCGTGACGCCCGGCTTCGACTACGTCGACTTCCTGATCCCGGGCATCATCGTCCAGTCGATCGCGTTCGGCGGGTTCGTCACCGCGCTCGGACTGTCCGAGGACGTGCAGAAGGGCCTGATCGATCGGTTCCGGTCGCTGCCGATGTCGCGCGCCGCGGTGCTCACCGGGCGGACGCTCTCCGACGTGGTGTTGAACTGCCTCTCGCTGACCGTGCTGCTCGTCGTCGGGATCATCTGCGGGTTCAACTTCCAGGACACGACGGCGGCCGAGGTCGTGCTGGGGATCGTCCTGCTGCTGCTGTTCGGCTACGCGTTCTCGTGGGTGTTCGCGCTGGTGGGGCTGTTCGCGTCCTCGCCGGAGACCGCCAACGCGATCGGCTTCACGGCGATCTTCCCGCTGACCTTCGCGTCCTCGGCGTTCGTGCCGGCGGAGTCGATGCCGGACGGGCTCCAACAGTTCGCGAACGCCAATCCGTTCACGACCGTGGTCGACGCGGTGCGGTCGCTCTGGCTCGGCACCCCCGCCAACAGCGACGTCTGGATGGCGTTCGTGTGGGTCGCGGTGCTGCTCGTCGTGTTCGTGCCGCTGTCGATCCGGCGATATCGGCAGGTCGCCGCCAAATAGGGGTCTGGCACACTCACAAGGTGCGCATTCGGCTTCTCGGGGTGGTCGTCGCGGTGGGTGTGGCGGCGGCCACGCTGGTGACGGCCGCTCCCGCGCAGGCGCCCGCGAAGGCCGCGGCGGCCGTCGTCTCCGGCGACCTCGGGCGCGTCTCGGCCAAGCACGTCTCCGGTGGCGGGTCCACGAGCGGGAGCATTCCCACCAAGCTCCCGAAGGGCATCGTGCTCGGCGACGGCTTCTACAGCCTCTCGACCTCGTCGAGTGACGGGACCGCGCTGGCGCAGGCCGAAGCCGACGACATCGAGCTCTTCGGCGGTGCGGTCACCGCCTCGCTCGTCTCGCGCACGGCGAGCGCCAAGGCCTCGGGCGTGAAGTACCGCGGCACGGTGCGCGACCTGGTGCTGGGCGAAGACGACATCGGCTCGGTGTCGAGCACGAAGACGTACACGTTCGACGCCGGCAAGGCCGTCGTCAACAAGGACGGGGCGGGGCTGACGGTCACGCTGACCGACGACCTCAACGGGTTCCCGGCCGGGACCACGGTCGTGGTCGCCGACGTCTCCGCGAGCGCCGGCCCCGCCGGCACGCCCGCGGCCACCGCGACGGCGACGGCGACGCCGACCGTTGCACCCACCTCGACCGCCACGCCCGAGCCGACCGCCACGCCGAAGCCGAAGAACACCACGCCCGCGTGGAAGAAGCGCCTGATGACGACGCGCTTCGTCTTCCCGGTCGGTGGCAAGACGACGATCGGCGGGCCGTTCGGCGCCTTCCGCGCCGACACCGGGTTCCACGAGGGCAACGACCTCTTCGCCGACTTCGGCACGCCGGTGGTGGCGGTCGCCGACGGGGAGCTGGCCAACGTCGGGTCGCTCCCGATCTCCGGCAACCGCCTCTGGGTCTACGCCGACAGCGGCGATCAGTTCTTCTACGCGCACCTGGCGTCGTTCTCCCCCGCCGCGGTCGATGGGCGCCACGTCGAGGCCGGGACGATCCTCGGCTATGTGGGTAACACGGGGGACGCTGAACCGACCCCGCCCCACCTGCACTTCGAGATCCACCCGGACGGTGGCAAGGCCGTCGATCCCAACCCGTTCCTCGTCGCCTGGCAGAAGCGCGCCGGCGCCGCCCTCACCGATACCGCCGAACGCCCCGGCGCGCTCGTCGAGGTCCGCGACTTCATAGGAGAAGGATGAGCACCGAAGACGCGCCGAAGCCCACGCTGGTGGAGCGCATGCGCGCGCAGCGCGAGGTGCACGCGAGCCGCCCGCTCTACCTGCGCGTGCTGATCGCGGCGGCGGGCTTCACGCTGCTCTTCGCGGGCGTCGCGATGCTCGTCCTCCCGGGCCCGGCACTCGCGGTGATCCCTGTCGCGCTGGCGATCCTGTCGCTCGAGTTCGCCTGGGCGGGGCGGGCGCTGGAGACCGCGCTGGAGAAGGCCGAGCAGGCCAAGCAGTCGGCCAAGGAGACCACCCGCTTCCAGCGGATCATGGTCGGCGTGGCGATCGCCCTGGCCGTGGTCGCCGCAGTGGTCGCGTCGATCCTGTGGGAGATCCCGGTCGTCCCCTACACCTAAACCCCACCTAAGGGGTCTGGCCCCTTATCCGCGCTTTAGGTTCGGATCGCGGCGTTGATTGGCTCTGCGCCGCGCTCGGCCACCTAAAGGGAACCTAAGGGGTCTGGCCCCTTAGGTGGGGTTTATCTTCAGCGGAGGAGGCCGAGGCTGCCGGTGAGGCGGCGGAGGGTCTTGCCGTCGCCGTAGAACGCGAGGCCGAGGTAGTCGGGCGCGTCGGTCTCGGCGACCAGCGCCCGGAAATGCTCGTAGTCGGTCGTCGTCTGGCCCGAGCGCGGGAAGCCGATCACGCCGACCTCGGCCTGCAGCGCGCGGGCGCGGAGGTCCGGCAGCGCGTCGGCCGCCGCCCGCAGGACCGGCAGACCGGTCGTGATCAGGCCCGGGTGGCGCTCGCCCGCGCCGTCCACGAACTCCTCGCCGACCAGCGCCGGCACCTTGGTCCCGAGGGTCAGCGCCATCACCGCGGCGGCGTTCGCCGCCAGCCCGGGCGCGAGCGCCTCGTCGACCACCACCACGCATCGCGTTCCGTTCGTCATCGCGTCACAATGAGAGCACAGCTGCGGACAAACACGCCGAACTCCGCACGATCAACGGAGACTTACGCGAATGCCACGACTTGATGCGACGGACTGGGCGATTCTCGACGTCCTGCAGGACGATGCACGGACCAGCAACCGCGACCTCGCGACCGCCGTCCACGTCTCCCCCTCGACCTCGTCGGAGCGCGTCCGGAACCTGAAGGCCGACGGCGTCATCCGCGGCTACCACGCCGACGTCGACTACGGCGCGCTCGGCCGCCATGTGCAAGCGCTGACCGCGATCACGCTCCGGCCGCCGCGGCGCGAGATCGTCGAGGCCTTCCGCAACTGGGTCTCGACGCTGCCCGAGATCGTCGGCGTGTTCGTCGTCTCCGGCTCGGCGGACTTCCTGCTGCACGTCGCGGTGCCGGACACCGACGCGCTCTACGCCTTCGTGATCGATCGCCTGACGGAGCGCGAGGAGGTCGCCGACGTCAACACGTCAGTGGTGTACGAGCACATTCGGCGCACGGTGCTCGAGCCGCTTGCGCTCGACGCGTGAGCCGAGCCAGACCAAGGGCGCGAGCAGGAGCCGCTGGACGCCGACGGTGAGCAGCGGCGCGTGCGCCTCCTGGTCGTAGCGGCGCGCCAGCGAGGCCAGCGTGAGCGGGTTCCGCGGCAGGCCGCGGCGCGTCAGCTTGCCCGCCTCGGCGAGCGCGACGACCTCGGCGAACATGTCCTCCATCGCCAGCGCGGGGCGGACCTCGACGCGCATCCGCGCCTCGCCGCGACCCGCGTTGCCGAACCCGTGGGCGACGCCGGGCGGCGCTTCGACGACCTCGCCCGCACCCGCCACGAAGGTGCGCCGGCCGAGCCGGAAGCGCACGCAGCCGGAGATGACCTCGAAGCGCTCGGTCTGGATCGGGTGCACGTGCGGGATCGGGACCTTGCCGCCCGGTCGCAGCGCGAAGTCGAACGCCAGCAGCTCGCCGCCCGTGCTGGCCGCGGTGTGGATGAACTCGAAGCGCTCGCCGGTGACCGGGTTCTCGATGCTGTCGCCCGGGAGGATCATGCCCACGCCCCCGAAGCGGCGGTGACCCGCGCGTACTCGCCGAAGTCCCGCGGCGCCCGCCCCAGCGCGCGACGCACGCCGTCCTGCGGCTCCACGTTGCGCCCGTCGAGCACCTCGCGGAACAGCCACGAGACCAGCACGGCTTCGTCCTCCGGCACACCCGCCGACAGCATGCCGGCGTGGAACGCCTCACCCGGCACGGAGACGAAGCGCAGCTCGCGCCCGATCGCCGCCGCGATCTCCGCGGCAGCCTCCTCGAAGCGCAGCGCCCGCGGCCCGGTGAGCTCATAGATCTCGCCGTGGTGGCCGTCCTGCGTGAGCGCGGCGGTCGCCACGTCGGCGATGTCCTCAGCGTCGACGAACGGCTCCGGAACGTCGCCCGCCGGCAGCGCGATCTCACCCGCGAGGACGCCGTCGAGCAGGAACGCCTCGCTGAAGTTCTGCGCGAACCAGCTGCAGCGCACGACCGTCCACTCGGTGCCCGCGGCGATCACCTCCTGCTCGGCGCGCTGCGCCTCGGCCTCGCCGCGGCCGGAGAGGAGCACCAGCCGGCGCACGCCCTTGGAGGCGGCGAGCCGCGCGAACGCGCCGACGCGCTCGGGCGCGCCCTCGACCACGAGGTCGGGGAAGTACGAGATGTACGCGGTCTCGACGTCCTCGAGCGCGCCCGGCCAGGTCGTCGCGTCGTACCAGTCGAAGGGCAGCGAGCGCGAGCCGACGCGCACCTCGACGCCCTGCGCCTGCAGCCGCGCCACGATGCGGCGACCCGTCTTGCCCGTGCCGCCCAGAACCAAGGTGTAAGTGCTCATGACCGGCATTGAACTCGCGATCACGTAGACGTTCCATAGCTGGATTGCGCGAGTTCATGCGTCATCGTCTACAGTTCGTGGCATGGACGCTGTCGCCGGATTGCTCGACGGCCCCCGTGCGCGAGGCGCGTTCCTGCTGCGCTCGACGATGGACCCGCCGTGGTCGCTGCGGATCGAGGACGAGGCGCCGCTGACGCTCGTCGCGATCGTCCGCGGCGGCGCGTGCATCGTCCCCGTGGGCGGTGAGCCGACCTGGCTGCGCGCCGGCGACGTCGCCATCACCCGCGGGCCCGACCCGTACCTCGTCGCCGACGCGCCGGACACGCCGCCGCAGGCCGTGATCCTCCCCGGCGGCGAGTGCCGCACGCCGGACGGCCTCGAGCTCAAGTTGATGGACTTCCTCGGCACCCGCAACTGGGGCAACAGCGCCGACGGCGAGACCGTGATGCTGACCGGCACCTACCAGCTCGAAGGCGAGGTCAGCGGGCGCCTGCTGCGCGCGCTCCCGCCGCTGCTCACGCTCGGAGGCGACGCGTGGGAGACGCCCCTGATCGGCCTGCTCGCCGACGAGATCGTCAAGGACCTGCCCGGCCAGGAGGCCGTGCTGGACCGCCTGCTCGACCTGCTCCTGATCGCCGTCCTGCGCGAGTGGTTCGCCCGCCCGGAGGCCGAGGCGCCCGGCTGGTACCGCGCGTCCGCGGACCCGATCGTCGGCCCCGCCCTGAAGGCCCTGCACCAGGACCCCGCGCACCAGTGGACGGTGGAGGAGCTCGCCAAGGGCGCCGGCGTGTCCCGCGCCGCGCTCGCCCGCCGCTTCAACGACCTCGTGGGTGAGCCGCCGATGGCGTTCCTCACCGGCTGGCGGATCGCGCTGGCCGCCGACCTCCTGCTCGAGCCCGACGCGACCGTCGGCTCGGTCGCGGCGAAGGTCGGCTACGGCAGCCCGTTCGCGCTCTCGACCGCCTTCAAGCGCCTGCGCGGGATCAGCCCCAAGCAGTACCGCCTGACCGCGGCCTGACGAACGCTCAGCTGTCGATGTGCGCGTCGTCGTGGCGCGGCGTGGCCGCCCCCGGCGTCCAGCCCAGCGGCTCCAGCGCGTCCGCGACGCGCGGGGAGATCTCGCCCTCGCCGCCGGTCTGCGCCAGCCGCAGCTTCGGCTTGTCGTGCCGCGCCCGGACCTCGTTCAGCAGCTCCTCGGTCTTCTTCCAGCTGAGGGCGATGTGCGAGTCGTCGCGGGACCACGGCACGCCTGCGAGGCTCTTGTAGAGCTCGGGGTAGAACGACTCGTCGTGGATCAGGTCGCCCAGCGTCTGGAGGTCGTTGGCGAGCTCGCGTTCGAGCGCTTCGTTGCTCAGGGCCATGCCCTAGACCTTACGTCGGCGCGTACACCCGCACCACCACGCTCTTGCCGCGCGCGCAGGACGCCGCGTACGGCGAAGCGCCGTGGCCGCGGAAGCACGTCCAGGGTGAGGCCACCTCGTCGTCGCGCAGGAACGTCGTGACGACCCGCTTGACGGTGCGGCAGGCCACGTTCCCGCGCGTCTCGCGGACGTCGTAGCGGACGCCGTCGATGCGCGCCGTCAGCCCGCAGGCGCGGGTCGCGGCGTGACTCGCCGGCGTGAGCATGAGACCGGCCAGAGCGCACAATGCGCCCACGATGAGGGGTCGGAACATGCCCCGACCGTACGCCCCGCCGCCGCCCGCGACAATCGGAACGGCGCCCTGAAATTAGGTCGACTTGACGATCAGCAGCACCCCGGCGCCCACCGTCAACAGGGTCGAGGTGACCTGCTCTGAGGCGTACACGAGCTCCGAGAACTCGACGAGGTCCTTGGCGTGCGAGAGCGTGTTGTCGACGACGAGCAGGCCGTTCGGGCGCAGGATCCGGATCAGGTCGGGCCAGTAGCCCGCGTACAGCGGGCGCTCGGCGTCGAGGAAGATCAGGTCGAAGGCGGCGTCGGCGAAGCTCGCGAGCGCCTCCGCGGCGTCCTGGGTGCGGAGGTCGACGAACTCCTTCACGCCCGCCTCGGTCAGGTTGCTCGCGGCCTGGGCGGTCCGGTCGGCCTCGATCTCGAGCGAGATGACGCTGCCGCCGACGGCTTCGGCGGCGTCGCCGAGCCAGATCGTCGAGTAGCCGTTGGAGGTGCCGACCTCGAGCACCCGCGTGGCGCTCATGGCCCGCACGAGCACGCCGAGCAGCTCGGCGGTCTCGGGCTCCACGTTGCGCAGGCGCTGCAGGCGGTCCTCGCGCTGCTCGTCGTGTGCGCGGCCGTGCGCGTAGAGCTCGTCCAGGAAGGTCTGGCGGGTGGCGTCCATCAGGCTGAGGCCTCGTCGAGTCGGGTGATCTGATCCTCGCTCAGCGCGAGCGTGACGCCCGGGAGCACGGCCTGCAGCTGCTCGACCGTCCGGGCGCTGGCGATCGGCGCGGTCACGCCCGGCTTGGTCAGCAGCCAGGCGATGGCCACCGCCGCGACCGGGACTTCGTGCTCGGCGGCGACCTCGTCCAGCGCCGCCAGGACGGCCTCGCCCCGCGCATCCAGGTAGGAAGCGGCCTTCGACGCGCGCGGCGAGTCGCCGTTCGCCGACCCCGCTCGGTACTTGCCCGTGAGGAACCCCGAAGCGAGCGCGTAGTACGGCGCGACGTCGAGCCCGAACCGCGAGACGACCGGCGCGAACTCCTGCTCGTAGCCGGCGCGCTCGACCAGGTTGTAGTGCGGCTGCAGCCACTCGTAGGCGGCCAGCCCCTCGCGCTGCGCGAACTCCAGCGACTCCGCCAGCCGCTCGCCGGTCGTGTTGGACATCGCGACGTGCAGCACGCGGCCCTCGCGGACCAGCGCGTCGAACGCGCGGACGGTCTCCTCGACCGGCACGTCCCCGTCGTCCTTGTGGGCGTAGTAGAGGTCGATGCGGTCGGTCTGCAGGCGCTCCAGCGACTGGACCGCATGCGAAGCGATGTTGGCCGCGCCGAGCCCGCCGTCGGAGCCGACCTTGGTGGCGATGACGAGCGAGTCGCGATTGGACCGCGCCGTCATCCACTCGCCGATGATCGTCTCCGAGATGCCCATGTTCGGGCGCATGTAGGTGTCGGCGGTGTCGATGAAGTTCCCGCCCGCTTCGACGTAGGCGTCGAGGACGGCGAACGACGCTTCGCGGTCCGCGGTCCAGCCGAAGACGTTGCCGCCGAGGCAGAGGCCGTACACGTCGAGGTCCATGCCCGACACCCTACGAAACGAAAGAGGGCGCCCGGTGGGCGCCCTCCAAGACCTAGAGAATTAAGGCCGGCTTCATCAGGCTGCGGTGCCGGCGGGAGTCGGCGTAGAGGTGGTCGAGGTGTACTCGAACTCCTCCTCGGCGCCGAACAGCGCGTCGAGCACCTTCTTGCGCAGACCCTCGGAGACAACGAGGGCGACAGCGCCGCCGACGACGCCGAGCAGGATCAGACGGCCGAGGCCGCCGCCGCGCTTCTTCTGCTTCGCCGGCGCCTCGTAGAGGCCGACGCTGACATCGCGAACGCTGCCGGCAACGTCCTTGACGTGCTTCTGCAGCTTCTTGTCATCGAAGATCTGCTTGGCGGGGCTCTTCCCGGTGTTCAGCCGCCCATACGCGTCGCGAGCCGACTCGTACGCCTGGACGATGTTCTGTCGAAGCTCTTCGTCCTCGATCAGCTTCTGGACGTACGGGTTGGAGCGGGCTGATTGAGCCGCCTTCCCGGCCTTCTGCACCTTCTTGTTCGCCATCGCTCCCTCGCTCAACTCGCTTTCAAATGCGTGGTCTCGGCCGAGCATACCCAGGTCGGCCGTTGACGAGTGCGGCATCGAACACGTCACCGATCTCCTCGACCCATACGAACTCGAGGTTCTTGCGCAGTGCCTCGGGGATGTCGTCGAGGTCCGCCTCGTTGCGCGAGGGCGCCAGGATGCGCCGGACACCCGCGCGTTGCGCCGCCAGCGCCTTCTCCTTCAGGCCGCCGATCGGCAGCACCTGCCCGGTCAGCGTGAGCTCGCCGGTCATCGCGACGTCGTCGCGCACCGGCTGGCCCGTCACCAGCGACATCAGCGCGGTCGCCATCGTGATCCCCGCGCTCGGCCCGTCCTTGGGGATCGCACCCGCCGGCACGTGGACGTGCAGGTCATGGGTCGCGAACCAGTCGTCCGGCAGGTCGGCATGCCCGCGGACGTAGGAGAGCGCTGCCTGCGCCGACTCCTTCATAACGTCTCCGAGCTGACCCGTGATCGTCAGCTTGCCCTTGCCGGGCATCGCGGTCGCCTCGATGAAGAGCACGTCGCCGCCGACCGGCGTCCACGCGAGCCCCGTGGCCACGCCCGGCTCGGCGGTGCGCCGCTTCATGTCGGAGTGGAACCGCGCGCGGCCGAGCAGCTCGCGGACCTTCGGCGCGGTCACCGACACCTTGCGCTCGTGCGTCCCCAGAGCCACCGACAGCGCGACCTTCCGGCACGCGGACGCGATCTCGCGCTCCAGGCTGCGCACGCCCGCCTCACGCGTGTAGGAGGAGATGATCGCCTTCAGCCCCGCGTCCGTGAACGCGACCTGCGAGCGCTTGAGCCCCGAACGCTCGATCTGGCGCGGCACCAGATAGCGCTTGGCGATCTGGAGCTTCTCCTCCTCGGTGTAGCCCGCGAGCTGGATGATCTCCATCCGGTCGCGCAGCGGCGGCGGGATCGTGTCCAGCGTGTTGGCCGTGGTGATGAAGAGCACGCCGCTGAGATCGAACGGCACGTCGAGGTAGTGGTCGCGGAACGACGAGTTCTGCTCCGGGTCGAGCACCTCGAGCATCGCGCTGGCGGGATCGCCGCGGTAGTCGGCGCCCATCTTGTCGATCTCGTCGATCATGAACAGCGGGTTCTGGGCGCCGGCGTCGCGCAGCGCGCGGATGATCGTGCCCGGCATCGCCCCGATGTAGGTCCGCCGGTGGCCGCGGATCTCGGCCTCGTCGCGCACGCCGCCGGCGGAGATCCGCTCGAACTTGCGGCCCATCGCCCGCGCGATCGACTTGCCGAGCGACGTCTTGCCCACGCCGGGCGGGCCGACGAAGCACATGATCGACGAGCCCGATGGATCCCGCCCCCGCCCACCCATGAGCTTGCGCACGGCCAGGAACTCGAGGATCCGGTCCTTGACCTTGGTGATGTCGTAGTGGTCCTCGTCGAGCACCTCGCGGGCGTGGGCGAGGTCGAGGTTGTCCTCCGTGCGCTTGCCCCACGGGAGCGACGCGATCCACTCCAGGTAGGTGCGGATGACGCCGTGCTCGGCCGCGGCCTGCGGGAGCTTCTCCAGCCGCGAGAGCTCGCGGTCGGTCTGCTTGCGCACGTCCTCGGGCAGGGCGAGCTCCGCCAGTTGGGAGCGCAGGTCGTCCATCTCGGCCTCGGCCGGGTCCTTCTCGCCGAGCTCCTCCTGGATCGCCTTCAGCTGTTGGCGCAGGACGTATTCGCGCTGCGAGGACTCCATCTCCGACATGACCTGCGACTGGATCTTCGAGCCGATGGCGACGATGTCCAGCTCGCGCGCGAGCACCTCGCTCAGCCGCCGCAGGCGCTTGCTGACGTCGGTCTCCTCCAGCAGCGCCTGCTTCTCCTCGACCTTGATCCGCAGCGCGCCGGCGATCAGGTGCGCGAGCGCGGACGGATCCTCGAGGTTGGCGACCGCCATCTGCAGCTCTTCGGGGAGGTAGGGGACCTCCTCGATGATGTGCGTGAAGGTCTGCTGAACGTTGCGCATCAGCGCGGTCAGCTCCGGGCCTTCCTCGACCTCGTCCGGCAGCTCGGAGACCTTGGCCATCAGGTAGGGCTCCTCGCCCACCCACTCGTCGATCCGCACCCGCTGGCCCGCCTGGACGAGGATCCGCAGCGAGCCGTCCGGGACCTTGAGCATCCGCGCGACGACGCCCGCGACGCCGACGGTGTGCAGCTGGTCAGGCCCGGGGGTGTCGAGGTCCGGGTCCTTGGAGCCCAGCATCACCAGCATCCGGTCGCCGCTGAGGACGTCGTTGACGAGCTGGATCGAGCGGTCCTGGCCGACCGCGAGCGGCGTCAGCGTGTCCGGGTAGGTGACGGTGTCGCGCAGCGGCAGCACCGGAATGTGCTCGGGGAGCGCGACCGGCACGTCGTCATCGAGGACGGCGCTCATCTGTCCGTCGCGCGAATCGGGACGGTGCGCGGCCGCGCGGGCCGGCTGAGGGGCAATTCCACGGTCAGGATCCCGTCCTCGTAGGTGGCGTCGGCGTCCGTGGCGGGTCGCTGGCGTAGAAGACGTCGACGGCGGGCGAGAAACCGCCGCGGCGGCGCGGCGCGAGTCCGCGATCGAGCACGTCGCCGAACAGCTCGTCCATCTCTCGCCGCATCCGCTCGAAGTTGGCGAAGAGGTCCCGCTCTTGAGGCATTGCCGCCCGATGCTAACCAACACGCTCTCCGCTACGTTGCGCCGGTGAAACGGATTTCCGGACTGGTGCTCCTCGCGTTCCTCCTGCTCGCCACCCCCGCGCACGCGGGAGAAGTGCGGCTGTGGGCCTGTCACGGCCCCGCCGGGGAGCCGCTGGGCTCCGGCGCGTTCCTGCGCGCGCAGGTCTTCGACGTCGAGTTCGGGGGTGGCTGCACGCTGCCCGGCTCGGCGCTGACCGCGGGCTTCACGCGCGCTGACCCGAACGGCCAGTCCGAGGCCAAGCTGATCGCACGGATTCCGCCCAACGTCACGTTGACCGCCGTCACCCTGGATCGCCAGGCCCGCGGGCCGGGGTACACCGCCGGCGCGCTCGAGAGCGAGTCGGCCGGCGCACTGCTCGACGGTGTCGTCACCTACCCCGCCTCCGGCGACTCGGTGGCGCTGAGCCTGCGCTGCGACGCGAGCCTCGTGGCGCGCTGCGTAGGCCTCGCCGGCGCCGGCTTCCAGCTGCGCCGGCTCGCGTTGACGGTGCTGGATACGGCCGCCCCACAGATGGCCGTCGGCGGGACCCACAGCCCGGCGGCGGGCGTCCTGAACCTCGACGTGCACGCAAACGACGCCGGCGTGGGGCTCCGTTCCGCCGCCGCGTCGATCGATGGCACCGGCATGGCGCTCGCGAGCTTCGGCGGCTGCGCCGAGCTGTCGCCGGCCGACACGACCGGGGACGTCGCGCTGGACGCCGAGTGCGTCCACGTCGGGCAGGTCGCCCTGGTGGTCGACACGACCGCGGTCGCCGACGGCGTCCACACGCTCGGCGTGACCGCGACCGACGTCGCCGGCAACGCGGTCACGCAGTCGCAGCAGTTCGAGGTCGTCAACCACGTCGCGACGCCGACGGCGACGCCCACGTCGACCGCGACCGCAACGCCCACCGCGACGGCGACGGCCACCGCGACCGTCACCGCGACGGCCACCGTCTCGTCGCCGCCGACCGCGACACCCGACCCGACCGTCACCGCCACGGCGACGGCAACCGCCGAGCCGACCGCGTCGCCGACCGCCACCCCGATCACGCTTCCCGCGCCGGTCCCGACGGCGTCCCCCACGCCCGCCGCAGCCCCGCCCAAGCCGACGACGGCCGCCCTCGTCCGGCTCCCGAAGCGCGTCTCGCGCAGGGGCGCCTACAGCGTCTCGGTCCTGTGCCCGGCGACCGCCGCGAAGGCGTGCGCGCACCGCCTGACGCTCAAGGCCGGCGGCAAGACGATCGCCACCGGCCGCGGCAGCTCCAAGCCCGGGAAGCGGGCGACGATCGTCCTGAAGCTCTCGAGCGCGGCCCGCCGCACGCTCGCGCGCAAGGGCACGCTGACGGCGACGCTGACCCTGAGCGGTGCGGCTCCAACGACTGTCCGTTTGCGCGGGTAAGGGGTTCCAGCGGCGTCACGGCCCGAGTACCTTCGCTTGATGCGTCGGTTGCTCGCGCTCGCCGTTTTCGCCGTGCTGGCCGCAGCACCGGCTTCGGCACGCGCGAGCGACGTGATGCTGTGGGCCTGTCACGGCCCGGACGGGCGGCCGCTGCCGGTGAGCTATGACGCGTCCCAATCGGCGGGCGCGTCCGTGACGCTCACGTCGAGCCAGCCGTGCCAGACGGCCGCCGACACGATCCGCCTCGGTTTCCAGAACACCAGCCCGCCTGAGGGGAGCTACGCGTCGCTGCGCTTCACCCCGCCCGTGGGCAGCACGGCGATCGAGGGCGTGTGGATCGGGCGCCGCGTGACCGGGCCCGGATACTTCGCGCGTACGTCGAACAGCGACCTCGAGTCGCTCGACGGTGCCGGCACGCTCGACGGCGTCTTCAACAAGACGGTCGGAGGGTCGTGGGTCGAGCTCGGCGTGCGCTGCGCGACCGCCGGCTGCGACATGACCGGCTCCGCGGTGGAGTTCCGCTTCCTCGCGCTGCAGGTACGCGACGACCTCCGGCCGGTCTTCGACGTCGCGCAGATCCCGAGCTACGCGGCCGGCGTGGTCAACATCCTCATCGACGCGCGCGACGGCGGGATCGGCCTCGCGACCGCGACCGCGACGCTGGGCGGCGTCCCGATGGCGTCGGTCGGATTCGGGCAGGCGTTCTGCAGCGAGCTCTCGCCGGGCGACACGACGATCGACCTGCCGCTCAACGACGACTGCCCGACGGCCAAGCGCATCACGCTGCCGCTGGACAGCACGCTGGTGCCCGACGGCACCCACAAGCTCGAGGTGACGGTGACCGACGGGGCGGGCAACGCGTCGGTGCGCAGTTACGACCTGAAGGTGGTCAACCATCCCCCGGTGACCGTCACGCCGACGCCGGTCCCGACGCGCATCCCCACCCCTAGCCCCACGCCGACCGCAACCCCGACGGCGAGCCCCGGCCCCGCCGGAACCGCCGGGACGCTGAAGGCGGCCAAGCGCTACACGGTCTCCAAGGCGGGCTCACTCGCCGCGGAGGCGAGTTGCCCCGCGCTCGCGCGCTCGAGCTGCCGCGTCAGCCTGAAGCTGACGGCGACCCTCCCGGGAGCGAAGAAGGCGGTGACGATCGCCAGCGCGCGCGGGACCGTGAAGCCGGGCGCGAAGGCGAAGCTCAAGCTCAAGCTCTCCTTGACCGCACGCAGGGCGCTGACGAAGCGGCACTCGCTCACGGCGCAGCTGACGCTGGCGGGAGCGAAGCCGGTGAAGGTGAAACTGATCCGCTAGTACGAATGCGGGCGGACGAGGCGGGTGTCGACCGCCATCGGACGCTCGGTCGGCTGCCCGAAGTAGAAGCCCTGGCCGAGGTCGACGCCGAGGTCGGCCATCGCGCGGAACTCGTCGACGCGCTCCACACCCTCGGCCACGACCTTGGCGCCGAGCTCGTGGGCGCAGTCGACCAGCGCCTTGACCAGCGCGCGACGCGCCGGCGAGTGGTGGATGCCGGACGTGAGCGCCATGTCGATCTTCGCGATGTCGGGGCGCAGCAGCTCGAGGCAGGCGAGCGAGTCGGGGCCTCCGGAGAGATCGTCCAGGGCGACGCGCGCGCCGCGCTTGCGGTGCTCGGCGACCATGTCGCGCAGCAGCTCGCGGTCCGGGCAGCGCTCGGGCTTGATGACCTCGAGGCAGATCCGCGACGGGTCGGCGCCGAGGCGGCCGACGATCGGCCACGTGGTGCGCATCGAGCTCTCGACGTCCAGCACCGCGCGCGGGTCGAGGTTGACGAACAGCGTCTCGCCCTCGGGCAGCAGCGGCAGGCCGATCTCGAGCGCCGCGGTGCGGGCGCGGTAGTCGAAGGAGAAGAGCGCGTCGTGGGCCTCGGCGGCGGCGATCAGCTCCGCTCCGCGCAGCTCGACCGCGCCGAGCATCCCGCGCATCAGCGCCTCGCGGCCGTAGGCGAGCCCGTCATGCAGGTCGACGATCGGCTGGAAGTGCGGCCGCATCTGCCCGTGCGAGAGGAACTCGGGAAACCAGTCGGAGAGCGTCCGGTCCAGCAGCGTCTCGGCCGGCACCGGCAGCGACTGCTCGTCGGCCAGGCGCACGGCGAACAGGCACGCGCGCTCGGAGATCGACAGCGCCTTGATGACTGCCTTGAGTCGCTCGTCCCAGCCGGGGCCGGCCAGCAGGAGTCCATGCACGGAGATATCGCCCGAGGCAGGCTCGGAGGCGAGATGCTCGATCTTGTAGAGCACTGACGGCCGGTGCGAAAGCAGTCGTACCCCGTCCATTGCGGCGGTGGCTAGGGTCACGACCCTAGAGATCGGCGCGGGTGCCACATTTCTTTACCGACCGAGTTCGTACGTGGCACCTTCGTGGGCGGTGTCCACCGCCGCGCCGAAGCCGCGCTCGCCCTCGGCGCGTGCCCACGCGACGTCGAGCTCGTCGGAGAAGTGGGTCAATACCACGCGTTTCGCTTGAGCCCGCGCGCCGTGCTCACCCGCCTCGAACGGCGTCATGTGCCCACGATCCCCGTCGCGCTCGGGTTCGGGGATCGTCGCCTCGATCAGCAGCAGGTCCGTTCCGGCGGCGAAGTCGCACAGCTCCTGATTGGGCGCGCAGTCCGCCGAGAACGTGAACCGCGCGCCGCCTGCGGCGAACTCGACGGCGTTGGCCGGGATGAAGTGCGGGACGGGCTGAAAGCGGACGGTCGCCTCGCCGATCGTCAGCGTGTCGGCCGGGTCGTAGACGGTCACGTCGAACGCGAGCGCGACGTGCTCGGCCGACATCGCGGTCGCGCTGGACATCCCCGCGAACGCCTCGAGGCCGCCCGGCGGCGCATAGAGCTTGGGCCGCGCCGACCGCGGGCCATAGCGCAACGCGGACGCGTACGGGACGAGATCGAGGATGTGGTCCGCGTGCAGGTGCGTGATCACCACGGCGCCGACCGCGGCGTAGTCGACGCGGGTGCGCAGCTTGGCGAACACGCCCGGACCGCAATCGAGCAGCACGGCCGGGTGGGCGGGCCCGGTCTCGACGAGGTAGCCCGAGCAGGCGCCGTCGGCGTCCTGCCACGCCGGCGATTTCCCAAGGACGGTGATGCGCAAGCTCTCCAGGGCCTCCTCGGTGTGGCACCCTAACCGTTCGTGATCGTCGTCGCCGTGGCCGACTTCGACGTCGCGGCGCTCATCTTCGGCGGGTTGCTGGTGATCGGTGCGCTGGCGTCGGGGCTCGCGCACCGTTCCTTCCTCTCGCTGACCGCGGTCTTCGTGCTCGCCGGCTTCCTGCTGGGCGATGGCGGGTTCGGCGTGCTCGAGATCGATCCGCGCTCAGGCTTCGTGCACGACCTCGCGCTGGTGGCGCTGATCGTGATCCTGTTCCGCGACGGCCTCGAGGTCGAGGCCGAGATGCTCCAGAAGGCGTGGCGGCTGCCGGTGCGCAAGCTCGTCATCGCCATGCCGCTGACCTGCGTGATCGTCGCGGTGGCGACGCATTGGCTGACCGACCTCGGCTGGACCGAGAGCTTCCTCGTCGGCGCCCTGCTCTCGCCCACCGACCCGGTCCTGTCCTCGAGCGTGGTCACCAACCCGCGCGTCCCGCGGGTGGTGCGCCACTCGCTGAACCTCGAGTCGGGGCTCAACGACGGTCTGGCGCTCCCGGCCGTGCTCGCCTTCGCCGCGGTGCTGAGCGGCGACGAGGGCTTCGTGTGGTGGCACTTCGTGCTGCAGGACGTGACGCTCGGCTTCGCGTTCGGGATCGCGCTCGGCCTGCTCGCCGCCGCCGCGATCCCGCGTGACAGCGACATCCCGGCCCACCAGCGCTCGCTCTACGCGCTGGGCTGCGCGTTCGTGACGTACGGCGTGACCGTCCTGCCACCTGCGGGCAACGGGCTGATCGCGGTGTTCGTCTTCGCGATCACGCTCGGCATCCGCCGCCAGGATCTGCGGCACACGTTCGAGGAGCGCGCGGACGACATCGTCGAGATCGTCAAGCTGGGCGTCTTCGTCGTCTTCGGCTCGCTGCTGACGCTCGACGGGCTCTTCGGCGACGGCTGGGCGGCGGTCGGCGTCGTCGCCGTCACGCTCCTGATCGCCCGGCCGGCGGCGATCGCCGTCGCGCTCCTGGGCACCCGGTTGCCCTTCTACCTGCAGGCGTTCATGGCGTGGTTCGGCCCCAAGGGCGTCGCCACGATGGCGTTCTCGCTGCTCGTCCTGGGAGACGGTTTCCCCGCGGCGGAGGAGATCTTCAACCTCGCCGCGCTGTGCGTCTTCACGTCGATCCTGGCGCACGGTCTCACCGACACGCCAGGATCGAACTGGGTGGCTAACCGTGCAGGCGAGCCTGCTCCTGCGCCGTAGGGAACGCCCACGCGGACTGGCGCCGGCGCTCCTGGCGGAAGACGAAGCGCATCTGGGTGGGCGGGCGTAGCCCGTCCGGATGATCCGGACGGAACGTCGCGCAGGGTTCATCCAGTTCGAGCGCACACAGGCCGTTACGAGCGAAGAAGCACTCCTCGCACGTGACCTTCTTCGACCGCTTGGCGCGCGGCGGCGCAGCAACTGCAGACACGACTTCGATAGCCCCTTCGTTCACGACTCCGTCACAACGACCGGGGCGATCAAAGCGCCTGAAGGCGAGGCGTGCAAGGGCTGCCGAGCACCCGGATCCGCAAAACGCAGGCTTTCTCTGTTCTTCCCGCAAATAGCCCCTGTTGGGGCGAAATCCTCCCCGTTTGCGACATGGCGTTCCCGCATCCTCCGGGGTTTTGGATCCCTGTCAGCCTGGGGAGCATGTCCCGCTTGCAGGCCCCGTTGCAGACCCTCGTCACCGGCGTGTCCGGGTACGTGGGCGCCGCGCTCGTCCCGCGCCTGGCTCGTGATGGGCATGCCGTTCGTGGCTTCGCGCGCTCGCGCGAGCGGGTGGAGGCCGCCGGGGCGCAGCTCGACGACCTCGTGCTCGGGGATGCGACGACCGGAGCGGGGCTGGACCGGGCGCTGGACGGGGTCGACGTCGCGTACTACCTGATCCACTCGATGGAGGGGGTCGGCGGCGGCTTCGTGGACCTCGAGCGCCGTCAGGCGGAGGCGTTCGCGCGGGCCGCCTCCGAGGCGGGCGTGCGGCGGATCGTCTATCTCGGCGGCCTGCTGCCGTCTGACGGCGCGCTCTCGCGCCATCTCGCGTCGCGGCTGACCGTCGAGCAGGCCCTGCTGGACGCCGCGCCGCACTCGGTCGCGCTGCGCGCCTCGATCGTCGTCGCGGGGCGCTCGCGCTCCTTCCGCTTCCTGGTCCGGCTGATCGAACGCCTGCCGGTCCTCGCCCTGCCTGCCTGGCGCTCGAACCGCACGCAGCCGATCGACGGCCGCGACGTGCTCGAGTACCTCGCCGCCGCGGCGACCGTCGGGACGCGCCACACCGGCCGCGCGTGGGACATCGGCGGCCCCGACGTCGTCAGCTACCAGGAACTGCTCGAGGCGATCTCGAGGGTCATGCTGCTCCCGCGCCCCGCGATCTCGCTGCCGTTCAACCTCACCCCGGTCGCCTCGGTCGTCGCGGCCGCGGTCGCGCAGGAGGACCCGGGGCTGATCGAGCCGCTGATGGAATCGCTCGAACATGACCTGCTTCCCCGCGACAATGCCGCGGCGGCGGCGTTCGGCGTCCGTCCGCACCGCCTGCAAGCGGCGGTCGAACGTGCGCTGCGTGATATGGAGAGCACCACATGAGTGAAGTTCGCGCGCAGATCGACATCGCCGCACCGCCCGAGGCGGTCTATGACCTGATGCTCGACCCCGAACGGCTGCACGAGTGGGTGACGATCCATCGCAAGGTCAACCGGACGGATTCCGGCGAACCGCGCAAGGGGTATAAAATGGATCAGACACTGAGCCTGCGCCATGCCAACTTCAAAGTGCACTGGACACTCACGGAGGCGCAGCGCCCCCACCGTGCAACCTGGGAGGGCCGTGGGCCCGCCGGGTCATACGCGCGCACCAGTTACCGCCTGACACCGAGCGGCGACGGCACCCATTTCGAGTACGAGAACGAGTTTCGCGCGCCGGGCGGCCTGCTGGGCATGGCAGCCAGCAAGGTGGTGGTGGGCGGCGTGCCCGAACGTGAGGCGCGGCGTTCACTGCAACAACTCAAAGCGCTCCTCGAACACTGACCGGCAACCGCCCATGCGCCGAGTCAGTCGATAGTCAGATACCGTCTGCGCCGACAGTTCACTCTCTCTTCCACGGAGTCACACTCAGATGGCCGATTTTCTCGACGAGAAGCGCAAGGAGATCCAGGCTCGCCTGAAGGAGCTCAAGCCGGCAGTGGAGGAGTACAACAAGCTCCTGGCCGCCGACCAGGCGCTCGGCGGGATCGGCAACGGCGCGTCCGCGGCGGTTGCCACCGTGGCTGCCGCTCCCGCTCGCCGCGGGCGTCGCGGTCCGGGCCGGCCCAGCACCGGCGCCAAGCGCGGCCGCCCCAAGGGTGGCGGCACCCGCGCCGCCGAGGCGCTGCAACTGGTCACCGACCGCCCCGGCATCACCATCCCCGAGCTCGCCGAGGCGATGGGGATCCAGCAGAACTACCTCTACCGCGTGATGCCCGGACTCGCCGAAGAGGGCAAAGTGACGAAGTCCGGGCGCGGCTGGCACCTTCGAGAAGGCGCCTGAGTTAACTGACGAGGCCGAGCTTGGCCACGGCCGCGCGCTCCTCCTGGAGCTCGTTGACCGTGTTGTTGATGCGCTCGCGGGAGAACTCGGGCACGTCGAGGCCCTGGACGATCTTCCACTCACCGCCGGAGGTGGTGACGGGGAACGAGGTGATGATCCCCTCGGGAACGTCGTAGGACCCGTCGGACGGGACCGCCATGGAGACCCAGTCACCCTCCGCGGTCCCGTTCACCCAGTCATACACGTGGTCGACGGCGGCGGAGGCGGCGGACGCCGCGCTCGAGGCGCCGCGGGCCTCGATGATCTCCGCGCCGCGCTTGCCGACGCGCGGGATGTACTCGTTGGCGACCCAGTTCTCGTCGCCGACGGCGTCCCAGGCCCGCTCGCCCTTCACCTTGGCGTTGAACAGGTCGGGGTACATCGAGGGTGAGTGGTTGCCCCAGATGGCCATGTTGGTGATGTCCGACACGGCCGCGCCGGTCTTCTGTGCGAGCTGGGCGATCGCGCGGTTGTGATCCAGGCGGGTCATGGCGGTGAAACGCGCAGCCGGCACGCCGTCGGCGTTGGACTGGGCGATCAGCGCGTTGGTGTTGGCCGGGTTGCCGACGACGAGGACCTTGATGTCATTGGCGGCGCCGGCGGCGATCGCTTCACCTTGGGGCTTGAAGATGCCGCCGTTGGCCTCGAGCAGATCGGCGCGCTCCATTCCCTTGGTGCGCGGGCGGGCGCCGACGAGCAGCGCGATGTTCGTGCCCTCGAACGCCTTGGTGGGGTCGTCGTAGATGTCGATGTCCTCCAGCAGCTCAAACGCCGAGTCGAACAGCTCCAATGCGGTGCCCTCGGCGGCCTTGACGGCTTGCGGGATCTCGAGGAGCTTGAGGCGGACCTTGGTGTCGGGGCCGAGCAGCTGCCCGGAGGCGATTCGGAAGAGAAGGGCGTAACCGATCTGCCCGGCGGCGCCGGTGACTGTGACGTTGGTGGACATGCGTCAAGGCTATGTCAACCTTCATGAGCGTGTTCGGCGGCGGCAATTCACTGCAGCTCTTCCGGGTCCGTGGGATCCGCGTCGGCGTCCATCCCACGTGGTTCCTGATCCTGTTCCTGTTCATCTGGTGGACGAACGACTCGTTCGCCAACGCGATCGCGGAGCCCAACCAGGGGTTCTACGCCGCCGTCATCGCCGCGTTCCTGTTCTTCGGCTCGATCGTCCTGCACGAGCTCGGGCACGCCTTCGCGGCGCGCCGTGAGGGGATCGGGGTCGGTGGCATCGACCTCTTCTTCTTCGGCGGCTTCATGCGGGCGATGCGCGATTCCGAGACCCCGGGCGAGGAGTTCCGCGTCGCCGCGGCGGGCCCGGCCGTCACGCTGATTCTGACGCTCGTCTTCGGCGGCGTCGGCTACGCGTTGCTCGGCGACCAGCTGATCCACGCCGCGACGTTCGACTACGCCTCCGGCACGCTCGTCGAGGTCGTGGTCGCCTTCACCGCACTCGCCAACGCCGGGCTGTTCGTGTTGAACATGGTCCCCGCGTTCCCGCTCGACGGCGGGCGCATCACCCGCGCGGTCGCCTGGCAGCTGAGCGGCGACCGCCACAAGGCGACCCGCTTCGCCGCGTACCTCGGCCAGGGCTTCGCGGTCCTGATGATGGGCTACGGCGTCTACGTCTTCCTCGGCGAGAGCGATCAGGGCGGCGGCCTGTGGTGGATCGTCCTGGGCTGGATGCTCGGCGGCGCCGCCCGCGCCGCGGTCGCCCAGAGTCGCTTCGCGGACCGCCTGGACGGCGTCACCGCCGGCGACATCATGGATTCCGAGCCCGTCACGATCCCCGCCGGCCTGACGGTCGAGCGGGCCTACGACGAGTTCTTCCTGCGCTACCAGGGCTGGCCGTGGTTCGCGGTCGTCGAGGACGACGGGCACTTCGCCGGCATCGCCCACCGCGCCGCCGTCGAGCACGCCGCGTTGCACGAGGACCCGGCGCAGCCGATCCGCATCGTCACCGCGGACTCCGAGCAGGTCCGCACCGACACGCCGCTCGAGTCGCTGATCGGCAACGAACCGCTGCGCACGCTCGGCGCCCTGATGGCGGTCGACGCGGAAGGACGGCTGCGCGGCGTCGTCACCGTCGAGCAGGTCTCGCGGGCGCTCCAGGCACGCCTCGCGTAGTTCCGGACCCGCCTAAAGCTATTGTGCGGGCATGCCCGCACACGACGTGTTGATCATCGGCGCCGGCCTTGCCGGTCAGCGGGCCGCCCTGGCGGCGGCGCGCGCTGGGGCGACGGTGGCGATCATGAGCAAGGTCCATCCGGTCCGGTCGCACTCCAACGCGGCCGCCGGCGGCATCAACGCCGCGCTGAACCCTGACGACTCCTGGGAATCTCATGCCTTTGACACGGTCAAGGGCTCCGACTACCTGGGTGACCAGGACGCGATCGAGATCATGTGCCGTGAGGCCCCGAACGAAGTGCTCTGGCTCGAGCACGCGGGCGTCACCTTCCATCGCAACGCCGAGGGCAAGCTCGGCACCCGCGCCTTCGGCGGCGCCTCCGCCGCCCGCACCTACTACATCGCCGACATCACCGGCCAAGCGCTGCTGCACGTGCTCTACGAGCAGCTGATGAAGCACCACGAGCAGATCGACCGCTACGAGGAATGGTTCATCACCGGCCTCGCGCAGGACGAGGCGGGCAACTGCGTCGGAGCGGTCGCGCGCAACATCCGCGACGGCTCGATGGAGCTCTTCGCCGCCAAGTCGACGATCCTCGCCTCCGGCGGCGCCGGCCAGGCCTTCAAGCCGACCACCAACGCGATCATCTGCACGGGCGACGGGATCGCCCAGGCCTTCCGCATCGGCGCGCCGCTGATGGACATGGAGATGATCCAGTACCACCCGACGACGCTGCAGGGCAACGGCATCCTCATCACCGAGGGCGCCCGCGGCGAGGGTGCGCATCTCTACAACGCCGAGGGCGAGCGCTTCATGGAGAAGTACGCGCCCAACAAGATGGAGCTCGCGTCGCGCGACGTCGTCTCCCGCGCCGAGCAGACCGAGATCAACGAGGGTCGCGGCTTCCCCGACGGCACGGTCGCGCTGGACATCACGAAGGTCCCGCGCAAGCGCACCCTCGAGGCGCTGCGTGAGATCGTCAACATCGGGCGCGACTTCGCCGGCGTCGACATCACGCGCCAGCCGATCCACATCCGCCCCGGCTGCCACTACATCATGGGTGGCGTCAAGTCCGACATCCACGGCGCGACGTCGATCCCCGGCCTGTACGCGGCGGGCGAGGTGGCCTGCGTCTCCGTCCACGGCGGCAACCGCCTGGGCGCGAACTCGCTGCTGGACACGCTGATCTTCGGCCGCCGCTCCGGTGAGCACGCTGCCGAGCGGGCCAAGCACATGTCGATGCCGGCTCCGAGCCGCACCGCATTGCGCGACGCCTCGGCCGAGATCGACGAGATCTTCAAGCGCCAGGGCGGTCGCCGGGTGTCCGAGATCCGCGACGAGCTCGGCACGATGATGAACGAGAAGGTCGCCGTCTTCCGCGACGAGAAGGGTCTCCTGGAGGCGCACGAGATCGTGCGCCGCCTCAAGGAGGAGGCCAAGAACGCGACGATCGACGACCGCGGCTCGGTCTTCAACCAGGACGTCCTGGGCGCGATCGAGCTCTCCTACATGCTCGACTGCGCCGAGTGCATCGTGGTCGGCGCGCTCGAGCGCAAGGAGTCGCGCGGCGCCCAGTTCCGCACCGACTACCCGAAGCGCAACGACGACGAGTGGCTCAAGCACATCGACCTCTCGTTGAATGGCTCTGACGTCCCGAAGGTCTCGTACTCGCCGGTGACGATCACCAAGTGGCAGCCCCAAGAGCGGACCTACTAGGGTTTCGAAAGAGGACTAATGCCCGAGTACACGCTCCGAATCCGACGCTATTCGCCAGAGACCGGCGAGGCCGCCCACTGGCAGGACTACGACATCGACCTCGACGGGCATCGCTCGGTGCTCGACGGCATCCTGCAGGCCAAGGATCGCCAGGACGGGTCGATCGGCATCCGCTGTTCCTGTCGGGCCGCGATCTGCGGCTCGTGCGGCGTGCGAGTCAACGGCAAGCCGACGCTGGCCTGCCACACCCACCTCGACAAGGCCTTCGAGAACGCGGCCGACGGCGTCATCACCGTCGAGCCGATGGGCAACATGCCCGTGCTCAAGGACCTGATCGTCGACATGGACGCGGTCCACTGGAAGAAGATGCGCCGCGTCACGCCGTGGCTGCTCCCCGAGGGCGACCCGCCGGAGCGCGAGTACATCGTGGAGCCGGACTCGATGATCGACATCACCCAGACGATGGCCTGCATCCAGTGCGGCGCCTGCGTCTCGGATTGCCTGTCGATGGAGGTCGACCCGCTCTTCATCGGCCCGGCCGCGCTGGCCAAGGCCTACCGCTTCGTCGGTGACCCGCGCGATGGCCAGACCGCGGAGCGCCTGCGCGACCTCGCCGAGGACGAGCACGGCATCTACGACTGCACGCACTGCTTCAACTGCATCGAGGCGTGCCCGAAGGGCGTCGCGCCGATGAGCCAGATCATGCGCTTGCGGCGGATCGCCGGCGGCGATTACGGGATCGACGATCGCAACAACGGCCACCGGCACGAGATGGCGTTCGTCAACAACATCGAGCGCAACGGCCTGTTGCACGAGGCGGACCTGCTGCCCGATTCCTACGGCGGCAAGTTCCACCCGCGGGCGGTGCCGGAGCTGTTGAGTTCGCTCCCGGCGATCCTGCGCGCGGTGCAACGCGGCAAGGTCACGCCCGCGGGGGCGCTGCTGCACAAGCACAAGGCGTCGAAGGAGGTCAAGCGGATCTTCCGCGACGTCCACGATCGCGAAGAGCGTTTTGAGCTCAACCTCTACGTGGTGGGCGAAGAGGAGGAGGGCGAATGAAGGTTGCGTACTGGCCCGGCTGTGTGAGCCGCGGGTTCACGCCTGAGCTGCACGGCTCGATGGAGCGGGTCGCGCCGCTGCTGGACATCGAGCTCGTCACGCTCGACCGCGCATCCTGCTGCGGCGCCGGCGTGATCGCCGAGCACAACCAGGAGCTGGCCGACACCCTCAACGCCCGCACCTTCGCGCTCGCCCAGGAGGAGATCTCCAAGGGCGCGTCGATGATGATGAACATCTGCTCGACCTGCCAGGGCGCGCAGGGCGAGTGCCAGGAGCGCCTGGACGCGAACACCCCGTACCGCGACCACGTCAACGAGACGCTGTCGGCCGAGGGGCTCACGTACGAGAAGGGCATCACCAACAAGCACTTCCTGTGGATGCTGGTCGAGGAGATCGGCCTGGACGTCGTGAAGTCCAAGGTCGTGCGGCCCCTGACCAACCTGCGCGTGGGGCCGTTCTACGGGTGCTACATCGTGCGCCCGACCGACCGGCTGGGCATCGACGCCGACCACCCGCGGGACACCTACCTGCAATTGCTGATCGAGGCGCTGGGCGGCGACGTCGTCGACTACGCCGGCCAGTACAAGTGCTGCGGGTTCCCGATCATCACGATGAACAAGCAGAACTCGCTGCGCCAGGCGGGTCGCCACCTCGGCGACGCGATGGACGCCGAGGCGGACACGCTGGTCACGCCGTGCCCGCTCTGCCACCTGAACCTGGACCTGCAGCAGCCGCTGGCCGCCGGCGTCGTCGGGCGTCCGCTCAACATGCCGGTCCTGCACCTGCCGCAGCTCCTCGGGCTGGCCCTGGGCCTCTCGCCCAAGGAGCTGGGCATGAACAAGCACGTCGTCAAGCCGTCGTCGGTGATCGACTGGACGACGTCGGTGATCGGGGCCGCGGCCTAGAAGTCCTGCTGCTCGACGCTCGACGGGCGGTCGAGGTTGAAGTCCATCGTGGCGTGATCGGTGCCGGTACCGCCGGTGACGATGTCGATCGCGCCGTCCTTGGCGAAGAACCGGTCGTTGCCGATGCCGCCGTCGAGGTTGTCCTGCTTGCTGCCGCCCTTCAGCGTGTCGTTGCCGTCGCCGCCGATCAGCACGGCTTGGGCGACGGTGAGCTTGCTGGCGTCGAGCAAGTCGGAGAAGCCGTTGCCGTTGACCTGCACGACGCTGTCGAACCCGGTGGTCATGCGGATGTCGATGTCGCCGTCCATGTCGAGGTCGACGGCCGGGCCGATCGCGAGCCCGCCGGTCTGGTTCTGCACGCCGACCTGATCCAGCGACGACGTCTCGTTGACGACCAGCCGGTCGCCGCCGGTACCGGTGAGGACGAAGAACTGCAGCTTCGGGTTGCTGGAGGAGAAGTCGCCCTGGCTCTCGTCGATGGTCGTGGTCTGCGGCAGCGCCGCGGCCGTCGAATTGGCGGCGGCGATCGTGACCTTGTCGGTGTTGGCGGCGCTGGACATGACGCCCGTGGCCGAGAAGCAGTTCTGGAACGCGCCGGTGGTGCCGGCGCGGAACTCGAGCCCGAACCCGTTGCGCACGGTCACGCGGGTGTCGCCGGCGCCGTAGCGCACTTCCAGCTTTCGCTTGGCCGAGTCGAAGGTGCACGTCGTCGAGGCGTTCGCGGCCGAGGGGATGGCGGCGATGGCGGAGGCGCCGATCAGGGCGCTGAGGAGGATGCGTTTCATGCCATTCAGGCTCTCAGCGGCCTAGGGCCGCGCCCATCGCGCTGGCAGGTCCGCGATGGGCGCGTCCACGTCTGAATTGGCGGGTTAGCTCAAGGAATAAACGGTTCCGTCTAGAAGCCGGGGCGCTCGATGCTGTTGAGCTGGTCGAGGTTGAAGTCGAACGTGCCGTCGTCAACCTGGGTGCCGCCCTTGACGGACTCGGCGATGCCGTCCTTGGCGCGGATCGTGTCCTGGTCCGGGCCACCGTCGAAGCTGTCGGAGAGGTGCCCACCGAGCAGCGCGTCGTTGCCGGCCTCCCCGACCTGGACCGTGTGATACGTGCGGACGCTGGTGGCGTCGATGAAGTCGGCGCCGCCGCCGCCGTTGACCTGGACGATCGAGTCCGAGCCGGTCGTCATGCGGATGTCGATGTCGCCGTCGTAGTCGAGGTCGATCGCCGGGCCGAGCGCGAGTCCGCTCTGGTCCATCAGGTGCATCGCGTCGAGGAAGCCGCCCTCACGGATGACCAGGCGGTCATTGGTCCCCGTGAACACGGTGAAGTGCAGCTTGGGGTTGCTCTCGGCGAAGTCGCCGCCGCTGCGCTCGTCGATCGTGGTGGTCTGCTGCGCTGCGCCCTGGCCCGACGGGCCGCGCACGACGACCGAGTCGGTGTTGGCGGCCGTCGCCGCGCCGCAGTTGCGGAAGCTGACGCCGTTCTCGCTGATCTGCAGGAACTGGCCGTTGCGGACCGTCAACGCGGAGTCGCCCGCGCTGTAGGTGGCGGTCATCGTCCGAGTGGACGGCGAGTAGCTGCAGGTCGCGGCCGCGTCGGCGGCGGACGGGATGGCGACGAGCGCGGTGGCGCCGACGAGGGCGCCGAGGAGGATGCGTGAGTTCATGCCGATCAGGCTGCCGATCGGCTCATCTCGCTCCCACCGCGTTCTCCGCCAACAAATTGGCGGGAATCCGACAGCGCCCCAAAGGAAAGGGCGGGCCCGAAGGCCCGCCCTGTTCACAGTCGTACCCCGACCGTCCTGTGGTGAAGTTCAGTTCCCGCTTGACAGGTGTGGTACCCGCTTATGCGGCAGCTGGAACCTTTACCAGCCCACGTTCGTGCAGGACTTCGGCGATCTGCACCGCGTTGGTGGCGGCGCCCTTGAGCAGGTTGTCGCTGACGACCCACATCTGCAGGCCGCGCTCGTGGGTGGGATCGCGCCGCAGGCGGCCGACGAAGACCTCGTCGTGCCCCGCGCTGGCCAGCGCCGTCGGGTACGCGTGGGTCCGCGGGTCGTCGACCATGATCAGCCCGGGCTGGTTCTCGAGCAGCTTGCGGGCGTCCTCGACGCTGAGGGCCTCGCGGGTCTCGAGCGAGACCGACTCCGAGTGCGAGTTGCGGACCGGCACGCGGGCGCAGGTGACCGCGATCTTGATCGACTGGTCTCCGAGGATCTTGCGCGTCTCGTGCATCATCTTGCGCTCTTCGTCGGTGTGGTCGTCGCCGTCGACGAAGTTGCCGGCGCCGCCGAGCACGTTGAACGCGATGTGGTGCGGGTAGATCGTCGCGTCCGGGAGCGGCTCGCCGGCCAGGGCGGCGCGCGTCTGGTCCTCGAGCTCCTTGACCGCCTTGACGCCCGTGCCGGAGACCGACTGGTAGGTCGAGACGATCAGGCGATCGATGCCGGCGGCCTCGTAGATCGGCTTCAGCGCGACCATCAGCTGCATCGTCGAGCAGTTCGGGTTCGCGATCAGGCCCTTGTGGCCCTCCAGCGCGTCCGGGTTGACCTCGGAGACGACGAGCGGGATCTCGGGGTCCTTGCGGAAGGCGCTCGAGTTGTCGACGACGACCGCGCCGGCGTCGACGAACTTCTGCGCCCACGCGCGCGAGGTCGTTGCTCCCGCCGAGAAGAGGGCGATGTCGAAGCCCTGGATCGACTCGTCGCTGAGGACGCGGCAGGGCACACCGTCCAGCTCACGCCCTTCCGAGCGCTCAGAAGCGAACGGGACGATCGTCTCGGCCGGGAAGCCGCGTTCCTTCAGCTTCGCCCGCATGACGGTTCCGACGGCGCCGGTGGCGCCCACGACTGCGACTCGATATTGACTCACGCTGGTGCTCCAAACGGGTGCTCGGCCTCGATCTGGTCGGCGCCGAGCTCGAACGCCTCGTGCAGCGCGCGCACGGCGCGATCCACCGAGTCGGCGGTGACGACGCACGAGATCTTGATCGGGGACGTCGAGATCATCTCGATGTTGATGCCCTGCTCGCCGAGCGTCGTGAAGACGCGCGCGGCGACGCCGGGGTGGGACTTCATGCCGGCGCCGACGACCGAGACCTTGCCCATCTCGGCGTCCTCGGAGATCGAGCGGATGCCGACCTCGGCGATGATCGGATCGAGCGCCGCGCGGGCGTCGCGCAGGTCCGTGCGCGGCACCGTGAACGACATGTGCGCCTCGGCGCCCTCGTCGTCGGGCTCGTCCTGGATGATCATGTCGACGTTGATGTTCGCGTCGGCGAGCGCCGTGAAGATGCGGCCGGACACGCCCGGGTGATCGGGCACGCCGAGCAGCGTGAGGCGGGCCTCGTCGCGCGAATGCGTGACGGCGGTGATCAGGGGGCGTTCCATCGTCTCATCTTCTCCAACCACGAAGGTACCCGGCGCTTCCGTGAACGAGGACCGGCAATGAATCCGGACGCCATGGTTGCGGGCATATTCCACAGACCGCAGTTGCAGCACCCCGGCGCCTGACGCCGACATCTCGAGCATCTCCTCGAAGGAGACGACGGGGAGCTTGCGCGCGTCCGGCACGATCCGCGGGTCGGCGCTGAAGACGCCGGCCACGTCGGTGTAGATCTCGCACACCTCGGCTTCCATCGCGGCGGCGAGCGCCACCGCCGTGGTGTCCGAGCCGCCGCGCCCGAGCGTCGTCACGTCGCGCGCGGTCGACACCCCCTGGAAGCCCGCCACGAGCACGATCAGGTCCTGGTCGAGCGCCTCGCGGATTCGGTCCGCGCGTACGTCCAGAATCCGGGCCTTCGTATGCGACGTGTCCGTCACGATGCCGGCTTGGGACCCCGTGAGGCTGATCGCCCGGTGGCCGAGGTCATTGATCGCCATCGCGCACAGGGCGCACGAGATCCGCTCGCCGGTCGAGAGGAGCATGTCCATCTCGCGCGGGTCGGGCGAGGCGGACACCTCCTCCGCCGCCGAGATCAGCTCGTCGGTGGTCTTGCCCCGTGCCGAGAGCACCGCGACGACGCGGTGCCCTTGCTCGCGGGCGGACACGATCCGCCGCGCTGCGCGCTTGATGCGCTCAGCGTCGGCCACGGACGTGCCTCCGAACTTCATCACGACAGTGCCGGACACGCATGTGAGGATAGGAGTTCGAAGGAGTACGCTGCGCGTGGAACCCGTGAAACTTTCGACCCATCCATGGGTTAAGCCTCAACCTGGACGATTGGACGACTTGCTGGGCCGACGGATCGCAGCACTATGTGCTGTGCACGGGTACAGCCGCAGGAGGCGGTAGGTGGCGCGAGTGAGCAGCAGGAGGGCGTGGTGTGCGGCGGCGGCCGGACTGGCCGTTGCAGTGATGTTCGCCCTTTCGCTGGGCGGGTCGGCGGACGCGCAGAGCACGCCCCAGGTCACGCAGGCGGGCACCATCAACGGCAGCCCGATCCGGGTCGGCACGCGATTGACCGCCTCCGGCGGCGCCTGGAGCGGCCCGAGTGGCACGACGGCGCGCTGGGAGTGGTTCGCCTGCCCCGCCAACGCCCGCTCCTGGACCGAGTGCTTCACCCGGTCGCTGTACCAGAACAACTACACGATCCAATCCGGCGACGTGGGTCGCTACATCGCCTTGAACCTCTACGCGTACCGCGGCCAACCACAGAATCCTGGAACGAGCGGCCGCGCCGAGCGGTTCACGATCACGTCCAGCACCGTCGCGCCTGTGGCGACGCCGACGCCGACCCCCGTCCCGACACCGCGGCCGACCCCGACCCCGACGCCGACGCCGACCCCGATCCCGACGGTCGCGCCCACTCCGGTGCCGACGCCTGATCCCGCGTTCGAGGTCCCGGCCACGCCCGTGCCGACCAGCGGCGAGGTCCTGCAGGAGACGTCCCGTCACCGCCGCATCATCAAGCCGTTCCCGGTCGTCCGCATGCGCGGGACGTTGACCAGCGTCGGCGCCAAGATCACGCTCTTCACGGTCCGCGCGCCGCGCACGGCCAAGATCACGGTGCGCTGCAAGGGCCGCAGCTGCCCGGCGAGCCGCTGGTCACGCACCCACACCCAGCGCAAGAGCACGCTGACGCGGATGGGCCGCTTCGAGCGCGGACTGCGCGCCGGCGTCGTCATCACGGTCTCGGTCACGCGCAGCGGCTATCTCGGGAAACGCACCACGTTCGTGATCCGCCGCGGCGCCGCCCCGTCGCGCATCGACCGGTGCCTGTCGTCCAAGGGCCGCGTCACGAAGTGCCCGGCGGGAACATGACCGACCGTCCGATCGCCGCCATCCTCGCCGCCGTGGCCGCCGCGGTGTTCCTCGCCGCGTTCTCCGCCGCCGCCGTGCTCCGGCCCGACACGGCCGCCGTGGCGGACGACACCACCAACGCGTCCCCCGCCGCCGCGACGCAGGAGCTGAAGCCGGCGACGATCGCGGCGCCCTCGCTGTCGCGCGTCGCCGCGCTGCCGGCGCTGCACCTGCCTGTGCATCGCAAGCCGGCCAAGCGCAAGCACAAGGTGGCCAAGTCCTCGCCCAAGGTCAGCGTCGCGCCGCGGTTCACGCCGGTCCCCACGGCGACCCCGTCGTACACGCCCCCGGCGCGGACCTACACGCCGCCGCAGCGCAAGTCGTCGTCCAGCAAGACCTTCGACACCTCCGGATGATCAGGGGACTCCAGGACGGCCGTCCGCGGCCGAGCCTGCGGTGGATGGCCGCCGGCCTCGCCGTAGCGCTCGCCGCCGGTCTCGGTGGGTGGGCGGTGGCGGACCGGATCGCGCGCGACCCGGTGGCCCCGACCGCGGCCGCGCCCCAGGTGCTCTCCGCCGGCCCGGCGCGCTTGAAGGTCTCCGCCGGCTGGCATCGCGCCGTCCGCGCTCCCGCGTTGCCGGGGCTGGAGAAGGCGCCCGCCTACATGCCCTACGCCGGCCTGACGACCACCGTCTCGGTCGCGCTCGTCCCCGCGGACTCTGCGTCACTGGTCCCGGCCGCTCTGGAGACGAAGGCCGAGGGCGGCCTGCCCAAGGCCGAGACCGCCCGCGTCGTCGGCCTGCAGGCGCGCGCCTATCGCGGCGTGCGCACCGGTGACTCGGTCCTGGACGTCTACGCGATCCCGACGACGCGCGGCGTGCTCACCCTCGTGTGCACCGCCCGCAGCGGAGCTGAGGAAGCGCCGACCTGGTGTCTGGAGGGCCTGGACCAGATCACGGTCGAAGGCGCGCGGCCGATCACATTGAACGCCGGCACCGCCTACCGGATGCGAGCGCCGCAGACGATCAAGTCGCTCGACGACGTCCGCGTGCGCGAGCGCGTCGCGCTGCGCCGCGCCAAGGGCCCGGTCGGGCAGGCGCGGGCGGCGAAGACGCTCTGGCTCGCCTACGCGTCCGCGGCCGACGAGCTCGGGCCGCTCGCGCCGAAGGGTGAGGCGTCGGAGGAGGTCGTCGTCGCGCTGCGCAACACCGCGCGCGCCTACCGGAAGCTCAATACCGCGGCCGGGCACAAGTCCAAGCGCGGGTGGAAGCGGGCGCGAGTGGCGGTGACGAAGGCCGAGAAGCAGCTCAAGACGCTCGTCGCGATGACGTAGCGGTTTGGCACGCTTAAGTCACATTCGCGTGTAGATCCGTCGCAGGCCGGGGCGCGATGCTTCGGCCATGTCGAGCGAGTGGTCACGAATCCACCTCACAGGTGGACTCGTGACCAGTCCGGACGCGCAGGTGGCGAGAATCGCCGCTGGCCAATGGGGCGTCGTGACGACGTCTCAGCTCTATGAGTGCGGGCTGACTCCCCGAGAGGTCGAAGTTCGCACGCGACGGGGGATTCTCAATCGCCTCTACCGGGCCGTGTTCGCCTGGGGGCACCACAACATCGCCACCGAAGGGCGCTTCCTGGCCGCGGTGCTCGCGTGCGGGCCGAGTGCGGTGCTCTCGCACTACTCCGCCGCGGCCCTGCACGCGCTGGTGACGTGGGACGGGCGACCGTTTGAGATCACCGCGCCGTCCAAGCACCGACAGCCGCGGATCAAGGCGCACCGCAGCGAGTACATCGAGCGGATCGTGGTCAAGGGGATTCCGGTGACGCCGAAGCTGCGGACCGTGATCGACCTCGCGCGGGTGGAGGAGGAGCGGGTGGTCAAGCGGGCGTTGCGAGCGGCGAAGTTGAGCGCGGCGGAGCTCGAGCGACTCCCGAAGTCGATCCTCGACCTGGGCGCGCAGCCGACCCGCAGCCCGCTGGAGGACCGGGTCCACGACTTCGTCGTCGCGGCCGGCCTGGAGCGACCGCTGGCCAACCCGGTCTACCGGCTGCCGGGGCGCACGGTGTTCCCCGACCTGTACTGGCCCCAGCATCGGTTGGTCGTCGAGGTCGACAGCGTCGAATGGCACGACGACCCGCTCGCACGTCGCGACGACGCCGATCGCCAAGCCGAGCTGGAGGCCGCGGGGGAGCGAGTGCTGCGTGTCTCCAGCGCGGACATGAAGCAGCCCCGCCGGGTGCTTGCCCGCCTGCGGGCCGCGGGGGTCCGGGATGCCTAGGAGTCTGTTGATGAATGGTCGGTCCGACCATTCATCAACAGACTCCTACAGCGTGCGGCGGCCGGAGAACGCCCGGCCGAGCGTCACTTCGTCGGCGTACTCGAGGTCGCCGCCCACCGGGAGCCCGCTGGCGAGGCGGGTGACGGTCACCTGGGGCGCGACGCGGTGCAATTCGCCCGCGATGTGGAGCGCGGTCGCCTCGCCCGTGGTCGTCGGGTTCGTGGCGAGGACGACCTCGCCGACTCCGTCGGTCACCCGCCGGTAGAGCTGCGCGAGGCGCAGGTCCTCGGGCTCGACGCCGTCAATCGGGGAGAGCGCGCCGCCGAGCACGTGGTAGCGGCCGCGGAACTCGTGGGTGCGCTCGATCGGGATCACGTCGTTGGGCTCCTCGACCACGCAGAGCACGCTCAGGTCACGGCGCTCGTCGAGGCAGATCGCGCACTTCGGCCCCTCGGCCAGGTTGAAGCAGATCTCGCAGAGCGTGATCTTCTCCTTGACGTCGATGATCGCCTGCGCGAGAGCCCGCGCGTCGCCGTCGGAGGCGCGCAGCACGTGGAAGGCGAGGCGCTGCGCCGTGCGGTTGCCGATCCCCGGCAGCTTCGACAGCTCGGTGACGAGCCGTTGGAGGGGCGGGGCGAGCAAGCGCTACCGCTTCTTGTTGGCGCGCCGTGCGGCGCGATTGCCGCCGCCCGGGGGCATCCCGCCGGGGAGGCCGGCCGGCCCGCCGCCACCGCCGAGGCCGCCCATGCCGCCGAGGCCCAGTGACTCGAGCGCGCTCATCGGGTCGAAGCCGCCCTGCTCGGCGCCGCCGAGCTGGCTCTGCTGGAGCTCCTCGGCCATCCGCAGCGCCTCGTTGATCGCCGCGGTGAGCATGTCCTGCAGCATCTCGACGTCCTCGGGGTCGACCGCGTCGGGGTCGATCACGAGGCTCTCGAGGCGCATGTCGCCCGTCATCGCGACCTTGACCATCCCGCCGCCGGCTGACGCTTCGACCTTCTGCTCCTTGAGTTTCTCCTGCGCCTCCTGCTGCTGCGCGAGCATCGCCTGCGCCTCGGCGAGCATCTTCTGAAGATTGGGCGGCTGGGGCATCAGGTCTGCTCCTCGGGGTCGGGAGGAAGCTCCTCCGCGTCGAACTCCTCCATGAATCGCTGCACGAGATCGTCCTCGGTCAGCTTCGGTGCGCTCGGCGCCGTGGCGGTGAGCGTGGGCATCGGGTCGCTCTCGGAGCGCAGCTCGTACGCGAGCCGGAGCGAGGACCCGGTAACCGACCGGATCGCCTTGACGAGCAGCTCCTTATTCGCCGGATCCTCCGCCTTGCGCTTGAGGAACGACGAGGTCTCCGGCCACGCGAGCGTCAGCCCGTCGCCGGTGAGCGCCGCGGGCGCGCAGTCATCGAGCGCGGCGGCCAGCATCGGCGTGCCCTCCCGCAGCTCCGCGAGGATCGCCGGCCACGACTGGCCGAGCGAGTCGAGCGAGAGCGCCAAGCTCGGCGCGGGAGCGGGCGCGTCGTGGTCCACGGTCGCGGTCGCGGTGACGGCGGGCGCGGGATCGGTCGCGGTCGCGAGCTCGTGCGAGACCACGCCGGCCATCGTCTCGGCGGCGCGCTGCGCCTCCTGCGCGGTCGCGTGCCCGGCGCCGGGAAGGGTCGCGGAGACGTCGATCGGCTGCCCGTCGACCTCGGCGTGGATGTGGACGTCGGTGCGCCCGTGGGCGCGAGCGGAGCCACCGTTGGAAGGTGCGCCGGACTCGACGAAGGCCGGGGCGTCGGAATCGGTGTGATGCGGGACGCCGTACTCGTCGTATGTGAGGGCGGGCGGCGTGGCGCGCTGGGTGGGCGCGGCGCCGGCGTGGGCGGGCGAGCCGGCAGCGTGGGTGGGCGAGCCGGACGGCTGCGTGGGCGCGGCGGATGCGTGTGCGGGCTGGGCGGGCGGGCCGGACGGCTGCGTGGGCGAGCCGGACGGCTGCGTGGGAGCGGCGGCTGCCGGGGCGGCCGTCCCGGCGGG
>NZ_JAPDOD010000023.1 GCF_027587205.1 Solirubrobacter ginsenosidimutans | reverse complement strand
GCGGCGGCGCGGCCGGCGGCGGCTCCTTCGGCGTGTATATCTACAACGCCTCGTTCGTCTCGCGTGACTCGTCGCTGCGCAGCGGCGCCGGTGGCGCCGGCGGCAACGGCGGCCCGGGCGGCGCGGGCGGCACCGGCGGTCTCGGCCGTTCCGGCGGTACCGGGGTGGACAACTGCGGCACGCCGGGCGTCTATTCCTCCGGAGGCGAGGGCGGCACCGGCGGCAACGGTGGAACGGGCGGCGTCGGCGGCGCCGGCTCGGGCGGCACGGGCGGTCCGAGCGCCGCCGTGTTCCGCAGCGGTGCGGGCTCGTCCTACTCACCGGGGACCACGACCACCACGCAGGTCGGCAACGGGGGCGCCGGAGGCAGCATCGGCACCGTCCCGCTCGGCACGCAATCGGCCAAGGGCGATGCGGTAGCGCTCCTCGTCTCCTCAACGGCCGGCGCGGCGCTGTCGGACTTCGACGGCGACGGCGTCGTCGACAACGCCGACAACTGCCCGACGGCACCCGCCGCCGGCGGGGCGAACGGCTGCCCGGTGCGGCCGCCGGCGCTGGTGGACACCGATGGCGACACCGTGCCCGACACACAGGACCTGTGCCCGACGGTGCCCGTGAACGGCGCGGACGCCAACGAAGATGGCTGCACGGACGTCGTCGCGACGCCGACGCCGACGCCGACGCCGACGCCGACGCCCACGGCGACGGCGACACCGTCACCGACACCGACACCGACGCCCACCCCCACGGCCACTGCCGCGGCGACGGTTCAGGCCAGCAGTTCGCCGCCTCCGTCAGGGATCGACGGTGACGGTGACGGGTTCTTCGCGGGGCAGGACTGCAACGACGCCAACTCCGCGATTCGCCCCGGCGCGACGGAGATCAAGGGCAACCGGATCGACGAGAACTGCGACGGCACCGCCGAGCCGTTCCCGACGCTCACGTCGGGCGTGGTGACGAAGTGGAGCTCGAACGGGAACACGCTCAAGCTCACCGTGCTCCAGGTCACGCAGCAGTTCCCGGCGGGTTGGAAGGTGCAGATCAAGTGCGCCGGCAGTCCCAGGTGCGCATTCCGCACCAAGAGCCTGAAGGCCGGCAAGGTGTCGCGCGGCGCCTCGAACGTGCTCACCTCCCTGACGCAGAAGCAACGCAGCTTCAAGGCCGGACAGACCGTCGAGGTCTGGGTCAGCGCGCCCAACTTCAACACGAAGGTCGCGCGCTTCAGGCTGCGCAAGGGCAAGATCCCCACGACGGAGCCGTTCTGCGCCGCTCCCGGCCAGATCACGCCGACGAAGACCTGCAACTGATCCGGTGATAGCTCGCGCGCGCCGGCCCAACCGGGCCGGCGCGCAGCGGGACGATCAGGGCGTCGTCGTGGAGAGCGTGAAGGTCAGCGTCTTCGTGTAGGCGCCGGTGCGCAACGGGTCACTCGCGCCGATGTGCTGCTGGAACGTCAGCGCGACCGGGTCGTTGCTCGCCGGCCGGGCGTAGACCAGCAGGGTCGCCGCGGTCACATCCGCGAACGCCCCGCCGGAGCCCGACGGGCTCGACGCCTTCGCCTGCAGCGCCGACGGCAGCGAGAACGTTCCGTTGACCAGACGCCCGGTAGCCACGGCGCTCGGGTCGGCGACACTGAGCGCCGCGTCACCCGCGGTACTGACCACGTTCGCGGTCATGTTGGCGACGTAGTCCTTCGCGACCCCCGGTGTGAACGCGCCGAAGCTCGCCGGCGCGCCGAGCGAGAGCCCGAGCGTCGCAGGCACCGTGCCGCTCACACCGCCGGACGCGGTGGTGGACAGGTTCGCGACCTCGGTCCGAGCGTCCGCGACGCTGCCGTCGGTGCCGGTGATCGAGGTCTTGACGGTGAAGCGGCCCTTCTCGGCGTAGGTGTGCGTGCCGGCGATCGCGAACGCGCCGTTCCCGCCGGTCACCACTCCGGCCGAGTGGGTGCCGTCGCCCCAGTCGAGGTCCGCGGTGAAGCTGTCGGCCGCCGCGGTCAGGTCGGAGTTCGTGAAGCTCGCCACGGGTCCGTCGAAGCGGCCGGTGATGTTCGCGGCGGGCGCTCCGGACGCGTCGAGCCGGCAGGTCGGCACGCGCCAGGCGCCGGTGCGCCCGAAGAACGGGCCGCCCGTGCGCGAGGCATCGCCGTAGCCGCCGAAATACCAGAACGTGCAGTCGTCGGTCGGGTCCTGTGCGATGTTCGACCAGTCCTCCCAACGCGAACCGCCGGCCGCGCTGATGCCGTCGATGATCACTCCGTCGCGATAGCTCATCGTGTTCAGCGGGTCATCGGGTTGGCGCGCGGTGTAGCGCTGGCCGACCGGCACACACTCGGGCGCCACGCACATGAACGCGGCGTTCGAGACCGTCGACGTGCTCGTGTGAACGAGCGCGAGAGGTCCGGTCAGCGTCACGCCCGTCCCACCCGCGCCGGCGGTGCCGACGCTCTCGACGGTCGCCGTCTCCAGGGCCGCGCCGGTGCCGATGTTGATCTTGCGGCCGGGCGCGAAGTTGATGTTCGCCCCGCTGACGCCGGCCACCTTGATCGTCGTGTCGCCGACGGCCGAGGCCGCGGCGAGCGTCGTCGCGATCGGCAGGAGGTACGGGCCGCCGCCGTAGGAGAATGCGAGCGCGATGTCGCCCTTGCGGTCGATCGCCGGGCTGCCGAGCCACCGGTAGTGATTGTCCGGCGCGTACGTGCTGTGCTGGTACAGGTACGGATCGCGTGCCCCGTCGAGGCGCAATTCGTACCAGCGCTCCCCACCCGCTCCGGCCTGCGTCCGGATCGAGTGCAGCATCACGATCGACTCCGTGCCGCCACGGTTGCGGTAGACGGCCCGGTGCATGAGCTTGTCGCCCTGAGAGTCCAGCCGCGTCGTGCTTCCCGGCTGCGGCACGCACTGCGTCAGCTGTCCGTCGCAGAGGAAGTGGTACGGCGACACCGTGATCTTCGCGGGGCCGGTGAACGTGGACTTCGACGGGTCGGCGAAGTCGACGTGGAACTTGTAGCTATAGATGCCGTCGTCCTCGAAGATGCCGCGCAGCTGATAGCCGCCGGCGGCGAAGAAGTGCTCGGGCGCCCCGGCCGGCGGGAGGCCCTGGCCGTCGAGGTCCGCCGGCTCCATGAAGCTGACCGCAGGGACGATGATGCACTGCTCCGTGGCGTCCAGGCCCTGCAGCATGCGGACGCGGTCGACGGCGCAGGCGTGCTTCTCGATCACGGTGTCGCCCGTGCTCGTCGCGTTGTAGTACGCGTCCGGCCAGACGGCCACGCGCGGGTAGTCGGGAAACAGCGAGCGGCGGAAGACGTAGCGGTAGAACGGGCCGGTCGGATCGGTACCGACGCTGACCGCGTGGCACATGGCATAGAGCCCGCCGACGCGGGTGAACGACGGCGTCGTGAACAGCCAGCGCTGCGCGAGCTGGTCGTAGCGGATGTGGCCGTCACCGCTGTTGGTGCACGCCCCTTGGCCGATCCCCGGCTTGCCCTGCGTGGTCGTCGTGACGGTCCCGGCGATGTCGCCGGTGACGCTCAGCTGCGGCACATCGCCCAGCCCCGTCTCGCGCGCGCTGCCCAGGGGCGTGAGCGCGTTGAAGGTCACGGTGTAGCCGGTGTCGGCGACCGTGCCGATCGCCACGGTCGTATCCGCGAGCCAGTTCGACACGCCGGGCGTTCCCTTGACGGTCTCGCGGACAGTGCCTGAGCCGTTGACCACCGCGAGCGGTAGGAGGTCCTTGCGCGCGCTCGCGCCGGCGAAGGTGAGCGTGTAGCCGGTGTCGGCGACGGCGCCGACGGTCGCGACGGTACCCGCGGGCAGGAGGCCCGGCGCGCCCTTGACGGTCTCGTCGACGCTGCCGTTGGACACGCCGAGCGGGCTGACGTCGAGCCCACCGGTGAACGTCAGCGTGAAGCCGGCGTCCGTGACCGTGCCGGCCGTCACGTTCAGGGTTGCGGGCCAGTCCGCGACCGGCGCCGAGGCTTTCGCGACCTCGCGGTTCGTCGCGGCGCAGGCGGCCGCGGCCGCGGCGCAGTCCCCGAACACGATCTCGACCGGCGGCACGTCCTTGCCGGCGCTCGCGCCGCCGAACGTGATCGTCGGACCTGTCGTGTTGCTCGCGCCCGTCACCGTCACGGTCCCGGCGAAGCCGAAGATCGCGTTGATCTCGTCGCTGACGTTCTGGTTCGTGACCGGCGTCGCGTCTCCGAGCGCAGAGGCAAACCCCAGCGGACCGGTCAGCTTCCCGCCGATCTTGATCCGGAACGTGTTGCCCGGGTTGGCGGCATTGAAGTTCGAGAACGTGATCGTCTGGACCTCGTTGCCGCCCTGCAGTGCATTCTGGATTCCGGCCGGCGTGTCGTTTTGGCCGCGAACGATCGGGATCGTCGCGTGGCCCGCGTAGCTGAGCGTGTACTGATTGCCGCTCGGAGCGACGGTCTGGACCTCGCTCGTGCCGTTGAGCGCGGTGAGGATCGCCGCGGCCGTGTGATTGGTCCCGCGCACGAACGGCGCGGACACGGCATCGCCGTACTTGAGGTTGTACGAGCTGGTTCCGGTGAAGTTCGTCAGTGCGACCTGCTGCTGCTCGTTGCCGCCCTGCAGCGCCGCCTGGATGCCGGCGGCGGTGTTGTTCTGCCCACGCGTGATCGGCACCGATTCGGCGCCGTCGTAGTTCAAGCGGTACGCGGCGCCGTCCGCGGTGTAGCCGGAGAGGGCGATCTGCTGCACCTCGTTCGTGCCCGCGAAGATGCTGTTGTTGTTGACCGGTCCGAAGAGCGTCTGGCCCGTCTTGCTCATCACCTTGAACTGCGAGTTGCGCATCACGACGATCGAGTCGGGGCCCGCGGCGATGTTGTTGTCTGACGTCGAACCGCCGTTGAGGCCGTTGTCGAAGCTGGTCACGGTGGCGATGGCGGGACGGGGGCCGAACGAGGTCTGTTCGGCGTCGCCGGCATCCGGCAATCCGGGCTGCTGCTGGGCCACGTCGCGCGCTTCGATCTCGGTGCCCTGGCTCAGGCCGGCGGCGTGTTCGAGCACCTCTTCGCTCACCGGCGCCTCGGCCGGCTGTGGCGCGAGGCCACGCAGCGACGCCGAGCGGTCGTGCACCGCCTGAGTGGTGACCTTGGCGAGCTGGTTGATCGGGGCGGGCGGCTGGACGGAGTCCACCGAATGGGTCGTCGCGACGACGCCCAGGGCGAGAACGGCGAGCAGGACAAGCGGAGCACGCATGCCCATCTTGCGCTTCGTGACCATTATGTGACGAACGCTACAAGTGGGTGAGACCCACGGTCAACCGGCGCCGGGAGCAAACACGGCGCCGGTTCTTCGACATCTGCTGGTACGGGATCAATCGCCCGATTTCGACTACGCGGAGACGATCACGCTGAAGTCGCGGGAAGTCGACAGGCCGGAGCTGCCGGTCACCTTCAGCAGGGTGGTTCTCTACAGCAGGCCGAGCTCGCGCCCGCGCGCGACCGCGTCCTCGCGGCTCTTGACGCCGAGCTTGCGGAACACCATGCGCGTGTGGCTCTTGACGGTGTTGAAGGAGACGTAGAGCTCGGCGCCGATCTCGTGCTGCGAGAGGTCGGTGGCCAGCAGCCGCAGCACGGCGATCTCCCGGTCGCTCAGCTCGCCGTCGCCATCGGCGGCTTGCGGCGTCTCGCCTTGGGCGCCGAGCGAGCGCTCGATGCGGGCGAGCCGCGCGACGAGCGCATCGCGCGCGACGAACCCCGGCCGCACGTCGGGAACGTGGACGTTGGTGGCGACGAGAACGAGCCCGGGCGACGTCGCCGGGGCCTCCGCTGCGTTCAGGTTGACCCCCCTCATGCGCGCGAAGATCGCAATCCAGATGACACGCCGCGGCCAAGGCGGCGAGCGAGGCGCCCGTCAGGCAGCCAACGTGGCCGTGAGCGTCAGCATCGCCGCGTCTCGCGCGACCGGCTCGTCCTCGCGGCCCTGCACGGCTCAGCGCGCCGCGGAACGGCCTGCCTCCGCAGAATCCGCACCACGGCTTTCGCTCGGGCGACCACCGGCAGGATGGCGCCCCGCTCCGCGGGTGGGGCGCCGGGCGCAGCGGGCAAGTCGATCAGGTCCGTCGCCGGCGTTGCCGGCTCGCCCGGCGCTTCGACGCCGGGCGTGATGATGTCGACGATGTTCGTCAGTCTGCCCGGATCGGCGTCAGCGTTGACGGTCAGCACAACGTTAAAGCTCGTGCTCTTGCTCGGGGCGAGGCGCGCGATCGAGAGGCAGCGCGCGCGTCCGCGGCGAGTCAGCGTCCGGTCGGAGTGCGCGAACGTCGTGTGGCGCGGGACGAGATCGCACACGCGGAGGTTGCGGGCGGCGAGTTGACCGCGATTGCGGACGCTGATGTTGTAACTCACGCGGGAGCCGGCCGTCGCCGTCGCCGTGTCGGCGTCCTTCTCGACCGGGGTGTCGCACCCGGGCGGGCCCGCGCCGTTGGAGGTCGTGGTCGTCACGTTGTCGAAGAGGTAGCCGCCACCGACAAGGCTTGGGACCTCGCCGCCGCTGGAGCGGAACTGCAGGCTGTTGATGGCGGGGACCGGCTCCGGGACCGTGCGATAGAAGTTCTCCCAGGTCGTGAAGCATTGACCGAGGTCCCGACCGTCGATGTAGATCCGCACGAGGTCGTTGTCCGAGCCGGGCTTGAGCTTGATCCAGAACTTGATCGTGTGCGGAACGCTGCGGTCGAGCACCCCGGCGCCGTAGGCAACGAAGTCGCCATCCTCCTCGGGGGTGTCGTAGACCGTGGCCTGGATGCCGTCCGCGGTGTCTCTCAAACCGACGTAGGACATGCGCCCGCCGCTGCCGGAGTCCGGGCTGATGGTCATATTGAGCCCAGGCTGGCGGGCTGTGGGGGTCTTGGAGATGAACGAGAACTGGGCGGTGTACTCGGTGTTGGCCTCGCTCTCGCCGGCCGCCGCGGCAGTTCGCTTGGAGTACGTCTGGTAGAAGAACTCGCCGGTCGGCTCGTTGTAGGCGTTCGAATGGCGCAGCGATTGGGTGCCGAACGCAGGCGGAGCGCCGCTATTGACGACGACCGCCTGGTCATAGCCAAACGGCAACGCGGGGATGTCCCCCGGCTTTGCGCTCGTCCAGCCATCCTGTCCATTGACGGAGCCAGGACTGAAGCCGAAGGGCTCGAAGTTCGTCGTGACCGAATCCGCAACCGCGACTCCGGTTGCCGGCCCGGCAACACCGACGAGCGCGGTCAGCAGGACGATCACCCAGCGAGATGGGGCGGAACGAGCAACGGAATTGCGACTGAGCACGACGACCCTCTCTCCTGGCCTCGAACCTCACCCGGCACGTTGGCGCGCCGCCGCTATCGAGTCATCACCCGATGCGGGTGATCGGGAGCGACGGGTCCTCGGTCGCCGTCGTGTGCGCACGCGAGGATCTTGCAGGCGCGCAACCCTGGCGAGACCGCCTACCGAGCCTGCCGCTCCCGCCGCGATGAGCGTCCGCGGCGCCGCGGTCCTCGGGATCGGGTCGATGGTCGGAGCCGGGATCTTCGGGGTGCTCGACGTGCGCTTCCCGTCGTCGGGCGGGCTGATCGAATACCTCGTCGCCGGGTTCGGCGACGGGCGCCTCGTCGGCATCGCCGGGTACCGCCCGCGAGCGGATCCCGAGGCGAACATCGTGATCGCGCTCGCCGCCATCGTCGTGCTGGCCTTCTTCGCGGTCGACACGCTCCGCAACGATCCGATGACGTTCGTCGCGATCCTCGCGCTCACCGTGCTGGCCGTCGTGCTCGAGCGCACCTGGAAGGGCACGCCCGCCGAGGCCGGTGCCCCGGCCGCGGACGCCGAGGCGGTTGAGCGCTTCATCCAGACCGGATGATGCGCGCGGTCGCCCCGGGACGCATTGTCACCGCCATGTCCGCGCCGACAGACCCCACGCCCGGTCCGTCCACCAACGGGGCTCCCACCACGCCCGCCCAGCCGACGGGGAGGGAGACGTTCCGCGGCGGGGCGTCCGTACCACCCGACCCGCTCGCGGCACCGGATCAGCCGCCCGAACCGCGGCACCGGCCGTGGGCCTGGATCGCGGTCTGCGCCGTGCTGGCGATCGCGGTGCTGGGCGTGACCATCTGGGCGTTCAGCCTGCAGTCCGATCTCGACAGCCAGCGCGACCAGACCGCAGCGGCGCAGCAGCAGGCCGACCAGGCTTCGTCCGAAGTCGACCAGCTCACCCAGGACGTCAACGACGCGCTCGACCAGGCCGGCGCGGCGGGCGCCGCCCTCAAGGAGCAACTCCAAGGCGCGTTCGCGGATCTCAAGGACCGGTTGAACGCGCTGAAGGGCGACGCCGAGCCGCCCGCCGAAGGGTCTCAATCGCCCGCGGCCTCAGCGACGCCGACGGCGTCCGCGGCGATTCCCACGCCCACCGCGACCCCCGCGGAGAGCGCCACGCCTGACGGGACCTAGTGGCTCAGACGGAGCCCCGCTTGCGTCGCGCTCCGCTCGATCTACTGAAATCTACAACTGTTTTCGTTCGGACATTTAGTTCCCTGCGCCATCAGACATCCTTGAGCGCTCGCCGCCTTCAGACGCGGGAAACGGCGTGCAATGGCGCTCCCCACGCTTGACGCTCGGCCGGGCTCCTGGGAGGTTCAGAGGGAACCGCCTCGGCACACGACGCAAGGAGAGCGGTCATGGCACTTCACGACTCCATTGCGATGGGCGACGGGTCGGCCGCGGAATCGCTCGGGGATACGACCGAGCCGATCGGCGAATCACCGACTGGCAAGCGGCCCACGAGCGGTTGGCGTGAGGAGACACGCCGTAAGGCGGCTGAGATCGGCGATTTCGTCACGTGGCTCTCGGCGAGCAAGCAGGTCGCCGAACGAGCTAGCGGCCTGGAGACGGCGATCAGGGAGCACCTCGCGGCTGCCACACGCGTGGCGGACTACCCGGCCATCTCGATGTGGCGCAGAAGTCTGACGTGGGCGGAGAACGCCTGCATCGAGTCCGCGCTCGGCCATGTGGACGCAGCAGAAGCGTCGACGATGCGCATGACCGCGGTCGAGACGCTCCACAGACAGCTGCCGTCGATCCAGGCCCAGGTGTTCCGGTACCTGCCGAAGTCCGACCCGCGACGGATGCGGGTCGACGAGATCGTGCACGACGTGAAAGGGCGGCCGCTGCAGGAAGACGAGAAGGAAGCGCTCGTGCTCGCCTTTCACGCCGCCGGGTCTCAGCGGCTACGCGAAGTCGTGAGACTCGGGGCATTCTTCGTGGTGCTCGTCCGCGCCACGCTGTGTGTCGCGGTGCTCGCGGCCGTGATCGGACTCGCCGGCGGTATCTGGCCGAAGGCGCTTCCGCTGTGCTTCTTTCCCCAGGAGAAGAGTCTCGTCGCCTGTCCAACGGAGCAGTCACGGGCGCAGGTCAACGGGGCTCCGGTGAATACCGCCGGCGGAGATCTCGACGACGGATTCGACGCGACGGTCAGCCGGGCCGACTACGTGCTCGTGGAGTTCGCCGGATTGATGGCGGCGGCTGTCGTCGGCATCGCCGCCCTGCGCGGGATGCGAGGGTCGTCGACGCCATACAGGGTCCCGATCGCCCTACTGCTGCTGAAGCTTCCAGCGGGCGCGATCACGGCGGTCGTCGGGCTGCTGCTGATGCGCGGCGGGTTCGTGCCGGGACTCAGCGCGCTCGACAGCTCTGCGCAGATCATCGCCTGGGCGATTGTCTTCGGGGCTGCGCAGCAACTCGTCACCGGGCTCATCGACCAACGCGCGCACGGCGTGCTCAATGACGTTGGCGGGCGCGGTGCGTCAGGCGATCGAGCGATGAGTACCGCGGATCAATGACGCGACGTGCACACGCTCGGTCAACCCAACCAGCGTGCAGCCGGTTCTCGAACGGCGCGGGCCGTGTCCCACAGCGCTGTGGTGATCTCCGCCTCGCGCGCGGGTGACATGCGCCCGCTCCCGCAGGAAGCGGTCAGGAGCGACTGCTCGCCGCCGGCCTCGACGACGGCCAGGGCCTCTCGCAACCGTTTGACCGCGTGCAAGCCGTGCTCTGGTCGGTGCGGCTGGACGACCCCCCACGCCACGCGGCCGCCGCGCGCGAGCAATCCGCGCAGCGCGCTCGCGGCGCTGCGGTCCAGTGGCGAGAGCGCGAGGTCGAAGGAGAGCACGTCCGGCTCGGCCCGGGTGACCGTCTCCCACGGAACCGGGCCGCAGAGATGGAGGCCCCAGTGCGGCGCGACGGCGCGCAGCGGATCCCACACGCGCTCGATGTCTTCGGTGCCGAACACGTGCAGCGCCGGCTCGTCGACGACGAGCAGCGTGTCGAGGCCGCGATCGCGCAGCGTCCGGATCTGCGCGGAGACGTTGGCCGCGAGCCAGACGGCGAGCTCGTGTGCCAGCGCGAGCGCCTCGCGCCGCGACGGTGTCCCGCTCGCGCGCGCGAGCGCGCACGCGAGCGTCGCGGGACCGGTGACCTGGAGCTTGACCACACGATGCGCGGGCGGGGAACGGTCGAGCTCGCACAGGAACGCGTCCCAGGCTCGCGGCCGTTCGCGATCGCGCGCCGGCGACCAGCCGCAGCGGCCCGGGTCACCCCCGAGCCACTCGCTGATCATGTCGCCGTCGAGCCGTGGGAGCTGCGGGCAGAACGGCACGTCGTACGCCGTCGCCACGTGGGCGACGGCGTGGTCGACGGCGTTGAACGGGAGGCTCCCGACCCCCGTGGTCGCCCAGGCCGGAAGCCGGTCGAGCGCGTTCATGCCCGCACGGCCGCGCGGCGACGGTGGGCGGCCGCGACCATGTTCGTCAGCGCCTGCCGCACCTCGTTCCACCCGCGCGTCTTGAGCCCGCAGTCGGGGTTGACCCAGAGCCGGTCGCGCCCGACCCGTGCCTCGGCCAGCTCGAGCAGCCGCTCCAGCTCCTCGACCGATGGCACGCGCGGCGAGTGGATGTCGTAGACGCCCGGACCGATCTCGTTCGGGTACTCGAGCGAGCCGGTGAACGCGTCGAGCACCTCCATGCCCGAACGCGAGGCCTCGATCGAGATCACGTCGGCGTCCAAGCGAACGATGTGCTCCATCATCTCGTTGAACTCGGAGTAACACATGTGGGTGTGGATCTGGGTGTTGGCTCGCGCCGGCGCGACCGTCAGGCGGAAGCAGTCGACCGCCCAGCGCACGTAGTCGTCCTGCTCGCCGCGGCGCAGCGGCAGCCCCTCGCGCAAGGCGGCCTCGTCGACCTGGATCGCGAAGCAGCCCGCGGCCTCGAGGTCGGTGACCTCGTCGGCGATCGCCAACGCGATCTGGGTGCAGGTCTCGCGCCGCGGCTGGTCGTCGCGCACGAACGACCACTGCAGGATCGTCACCGGCCCGGTGAGCATGCCCTTCATCGGCCGGCTCGTCAGTGACTGGGCGTACTGCCACCAGCGCACGGTCATCGGCTCCGGGCGCGACACGTCGCCGTAGAGGATCGGCGGCTTCACGCACCGGCTGCCGTAGGACTGCACCCAGCCGAACTGCGAGAACGCGAACCCGTGCAGCTGCTCGCCGAAGTACTCGACCATGTCGTTGCGCTCGGGCTCGCCGTGGACGAGCACGTCGATCCCGAGCTGCTCCTGATGGGCGACGACCTCGGCGATCCGCGCCTGCATGAAGCGGTCGTACTCGGGCGCGCCGAGCTGCCCGGCCTTCAAGTCCCGGCGCGCTGCCCGGATCTCCGCCGTCTGCGGGAACGAGCCGATCGTCGTCGTGGGGAGCTCCGGCAGCGACACGCGGTCGCGCTGCGCCTCGCGGCGCGAGGGGTACGGCGCGACGCGGTCGTAGTCGCCCGCCGACAGCGCACCCGCGCGGGTCCGCACCGACGGGTCGTTGGTCAGCGGCGAGGTGCGCCGCGCGCTCGTCACGGCGCGGTTGTCGGCGAGCAGCGCGTCGCGGTCGCCGTCGACCGCTTCGCCGAGAATGCGCAGCTCGTCGAGCTTCTCGCCGCAGAACGCCAGCCACGGGCGGATCTCGGCGTCGATCGCGGTCTCGCGCGCGGCGTCGTAGGGCACGTGCAGCAGCGAGCACGACGGCGCGATCGTCACCCGGTCGCTGCCGAGCTTCGCGACCGCCGTGTCGATCGGGTCCAGCGCATGGTCGAGGTCGGTCGTCCAGACGTTGCGCCCGTCGACCACCCCGAGCGAGAGCCGCCCGGGAACCTGGTCGAGGGCGGCGGCGAGCTGCTGCGGCGCCCGCACGAGGTCGAGGTGCAGCTCTGCGGCGGGCAGGGCGAAGACGCGCGGATCGGCGGGCGCGAAGTACGTCGCCAGGCAGAGCTCGACCGGGGCCTGGACGAGCGCCGCGAACACCTCGGCGTACGCGTCGAGCTCCACCGGCGAGCGATCCAGAGCGAGGCACGGCTCGTCGAGCTGCACCTCGCGCGCTCCCGCGGCCGCCAACTCGCCGAGCAGCTGCACGTAGACCGGCACGAGCGATTCCAGCGGCGGCTTGTCGCCCTTCGCGAGCGCGAGGAACGTTAGCGGCCCGAGCACCACCGGGCGCGTGCGGATGCCGAGCGCCGCGGCCTCACGCAGCGGCTCCGTCCAGTGCGACGCGTCGAGCGCGAAGCGCTGATCGCCGACGAGCTCGGGAACGAGGTAGTGGTAGTTCGTGTCGAACCACTTCGTCATCTCCAACGGCCGCCGCGTCGCGGTCCCGCGGGCGTGTGCGAAGTAGTCGCCGGGGTCCAGGACGCCAAGCGCGCACGCCGTATCCAGCACGTGGTCATAGAGGCTGAAGTCCCCGGCCGGGATCACGTCGATCCCGGCCGCGCGGGCGCGCTCCCAGCCCGCGCGGCGAAGTCCGCGCCCGGTCTCCTGGAGCTCCTGCGCCCCGGTCCGACCTGCCCAGAAGGACTCCAGAGCGAATTTCAGTTCGCGATTCGGGCCCACGCGGGGAAGGCCCAGGACGGCGGTACGTGCCATCGATGTACGACTCCATTTGTGCCGTGCAGCCCTGTCGCGAGGCCGCGTTTTCGGTGCCCCGAGGGGCGGAGTCGACAGGTCTTCGGGCTTGGACGCGATCGGACGGCCGCCTTCCCAGACCGTGGTCCAGTGGCAGTGGCCGTGTCGCGCGTCCCTACCGCTGCGCGCCAGCTCCGGATTTCGAACCGGATTCCCTGACCCGTTGCTTCGGGTGCGATCGACTCCGGCGCGAACGATACAACGGCCGCCCTCGGTCTACCGCAGCGTCAGCGTCTGGTTGACCTTGCGGTACGTGCCGGAGCCCGTGGGCAGCGTCAGGACCAGCGTGTAGCGACCGGCCTTGGCGTGCAGGCGCAGGGACGCCACTGCCGGTCAGCTTGCAGGAGACGGTGAACTTCGCGGTCTTCCCCGCGGGTCCGACAGGCCCGGCCGGGCCGGCGGGACCGGGGGCGCCGGCCGCGCTCACCACGGTGGTGTCGCCGGCCGGGCCGGTCGCTCCCGTCGCGCCGCCGGGACCGGTCGGGCCGGCGGGACCGGCGGGGCCGGCGACCGCCGGCGGGAGGTCGAGGCGCACCAGCGCCGCGCGGTCGGTAGGTCCGGCCGAGGCCCCGGCGCGGAAGGCGGCGTCCACGACCTTCGTGCCCCCAAGCGCCTGCGGCTGCGTCGCTGAGACGCGGCCCGTCAGAGCGGTGCGACGTCAGTGATGTGCGCTTTGAAGAACGGCGCGTAGCGCGGGGTGTCGAACCACCAGCCGACGCTCGCCCGGCTGGGCAGCACGAGGTCGCCGAACCGTCGCTCGGCGTCGACCTCGCCTCCGAAGGGGAGGTATTGGAACGTCTTCTCGCCGGCGTTGCCCCAGCGAAGGGCGCTGACCGTCCGCAGCGCGCCGTGGTCGTCGATGCGCAGGCGAACCTCGGGATGCTCGGGGGCGAGGTCGAAGCGCGCGACGAGCGTGTGCTCGGTCTCGGCTCTCCAGGCCACGCCGCGATGCGGCAGCACGCTGGGCGGCGCGAAGACGACGCTCTCGATCGCCGCCCGCGTCGCCGCCGAACGGGCCGTGTCGACGTCGGCGCTGCGAAAGAGGGTCACGCGCCCGAGCAAGCGACCCTCGGTGCGACCGACCGCGTCGGCGTAGCGGTCGGTGACCTCCAGCGGCGTCAGCCGCCCGCGCCCGACGCGGGCGCGCCAAGTGAAGGATCGACCGTCGACCGTCTGCTCGGCGGTGAACGGCAGCCACACGCCGACCTTGATGCGACCACGCATCGTCATGCTGACGCCGTTGCTCAGGGGCGCGCCCTCCCGGATGGCATGCGTGAAGTACCGGCGGACGGGCTCGTCGAGACCGGCGAGCATGTCCGCGCTGAAGCAGCGTGCAACGTCGGGGCTCGTCGTCATGGCCGGCTACGTGAGCCCGGTGGCAGGCCGCGGCGGAAGCGGGTCGGCCGGCAGCGTCTCGGACTCCGGCTCGTGGTCGCCCATGTCGAGCCGGAACGGCGGGTACGTGTCCGTCATCAGCGCGGCGTAGGCGGCGACGCGGAACACCCACCGGTTCATGCCCATGACGAAGTCGAAGATCGCCCGCGGGTACCGGCCCGTGAAGAGCAGGAAGACGCCGGCGATGCAGACCAGAAGACCGATGAGGCCGCCACCGGACGTCCACATCGAGTTGTCGCTGGAGGCGTTGAAGCCGGCCCAGGCACCACCCGCGAAGATGGCGACGATGAAGTACTGCGGCAGCGCGAGCAGCCACCACTTCACGAGCGCGAGGCCGCGCGAGAGCGACTGCGGATACTCGACCTCCAGACGCGCCGGATAGTCGGGCACGTCAGCGAGCGTGAACGGTGGATAGCGATCCGTGCCCAACGCGCTGTAGGAGTAGAAGCCCACGCGCCACGACCAGCGCAGCACGCCGAGGTTGAAGTCGAAGATCGCCCGCGGGTACCGGCCCGTGAAGAGGATCGCGACGAGCGCGACCACCCACAGCACGATGAACGCGACCCACAGGAACGCGAGCACGATCACGTGCGGGATCACGAGCAGCCACTTCACCAGCCAGCGCCAGCGACTGAGGTCGGCGTGGAGGTCGCCGTCGAGCCGCACCGGGTACGGCGACGAGGAAATCGGGGTCATGCCAGGTCCTGTCGTTGCGGGGCGTCAGAGGAACTGCGGGTGGCACGTGCCGCGACGCTCTCACACTGGCCCGGTGGCGCCATCCGTATTAGTCCCGCCGCCCGCGACTGTGATCTACGCGCGTGGGTCCGATCGCGCCGAGCCACCTCGAGTCCTGCGTGCCAGCCAGGTGCTCGTCCCCGGGGTGGTGGCCGAAGCCCATCGGCCGCCAGTCCCGCGGAGGAGATCAGCCAGGCGCCGACCGAGTTGGAGTTCCACATCTCGCCGGCCTTCAGCTCGTCGCGGCCCCATACCGGCCGCGGAACCTCGGCGACGAGGCCGAGCAGGCGACGAGCGACCTCCGGATCCGTCGTCAGCCGTCGCGGCCCGCCGACCGCCGCGCCGAGGTCCGGGATGGATCCGTTGCGCCAACGGCGGATCTCGTAGCGAAACACCCGCAACGCACCGAGGTGCCGGCTGCCGACGGCCCCGGTGCCGACGACGCCGCGACTCGCGCTGTCGGCGTCCGGCGACGGTGCGACTTCGATCGTGTAGCGATCGCCGTCGAGTTGCACGACGATCGCGGCGTGGTAGAGATCACGACGCCGGCGGCGTCGCCGCGCCGCGTCGATGGCCTCGAAGACCTGTCCGTTGAAGCGCACCGAGTGACCACCGGCGCCCAGCGGGATCCAGTAGAGGTCCACGGCCGCGAGAACCACGTCGGGCGCGGCAGGGGACGGCTTCGCGTTCATGACCCGACGGTACGCGCCGGTGCGACCGCCGCCATCGGGTGAACGCCCGTCCGTCGGGCGGGAAAACCCCGCAGCCGTAGCCGAGGTTCAGGGCACGAGCGCGCCAGTCGGCAGCACGTATCGCGCCGGGCCACGGGACGGTGTGACTCCGCCTCCGAACCCGGACCCGTGCAGCCCGCGCGGCGGTGCGGCCGGGGCGGCGAGCTCCGCCGTGCCCTCATGGTCGGTGATCCACCGGAAGATCGCCGCGCTTCCAGTGCCCTCGGCGAGGATCGCCGAGCGTTCGATCACCGAGCCGCCCGACCGATGCGGGCGCGCCAGGCGCGCAACGACCCGGCGGATCTCGTCGTCGTCGGAAAGCTTCTTGCCGTGCATGGTCATGCTCCTGTTCGATCGTTCTCCGGCGCACCGGCGAGCTTGAATTGCATCCGCAGAAGGAGACCGGGGCGCGACAGGCGGGACACGATCTCCAGGACGTCGGTCACCTGGGCGATGAGCGGCAGACCGAGCCCGAGGCCAGGCGAGTCGTGGCGCGGGAGCAGGCCCCGCCCCTCGTCGTCGACCTCGACCACGAGCATCGCGTTCGCTCGGCGGGCCCGCACCTCGAGCCATCCGGGGGCGTCGGCGTCGAGGTAGGCGTGCATCACCACGTTCGAGCAGGCCTCCGTCACGGCGAGCGCCAGCGAGGAGCGCACCTGCTCCGGCGCCCCTTCGGCTTCCGCGAAGCCGGTCACGGTCGCGCGGATGAGCGGCACCGCGCTCGGCTCGGCGATCACGCGAACCACCATCGTGCCCTCGCCCGCGCCGTCCACGGTCCACCGTCGCCGCGAGTCCGTTCCCTCGGGAGCGAGGGCGACTTCGCGCACCGGGTGTCCCCGGCGGCGCAGCTCAGCGCAGGCCGCGGGCATTCGCTCCGCGATCACGCCCGGCCAGCTGGCGACCAGCCCTGGGCTCTCGGGGTGCTCCAGCGCGCGAGCGCGGAGCGCGCGCAACAGCTCGTCCATCGTCGCCGCCGAGAAGCCGCGGGGCGGCGCGGGCGCGCTTCGGGTGGCTCGGATCGGACGCACAGTGTCCTGCTTTCCTCGCCCCTTCAAGCGATGGAGCGCGCAGAGGTGGAAGGAGCGGAGGGCCCGAGCGCTTACCTACAGGATAGACCCCCCGGACGGTCTCGCCGGACCATGCGCGTGGCAGTAGGAAAGGGCGCGTAATCCGACACGGTGTAGGACATCGCCGATACTCTGTTGAGAATGAGTCTCAACACGGTGTATCCCTACGTTCAGCGCGGCCTCGCCGAAGTGCTGCTGCTGAGCGTCGCCGCAGGGGTGCTCGGCACGTGGATCGTGATGCGCGGCCTCGCGTTCTATTCGCATGCGGTCGCCGCCGCCGCGTTCCCGGGCGTCGTGCTGGCCGCCGGCCTCGGCTTCGCGCCGTTCGCCGGTGCCCTCGGCAGCGGCGCGCTGGTCGCGCTCGGCGTCGGCGGCCTGTCGACACAGCGGCGCCCCGGCTATGACGTCCTGACGGCCCTGGCGCTGGTCGCGGCGCTGGTCGTCGGCGTCGTCCTCGCCTCCGACGTGTTCCACTCCGGGTCGGAGGTCGACACGCTGCTGTTCGGCAGCCTGCTCTCGATCACGGGCCGGGATCTCGTCAGCGCGGGTGTGGCATCGGCCGCCGCGGTGCTCGGGACGTTCACCCTCGGGCCGCGGTGGTTGGCCGCCGGCTTCGATCCGACGGCCGCAAAGGCCCTCGGGGCACGTCCCCGTCCGGCCGATCTGGCCCTGCTGGCGCTCGTCGGCTTCGCGGCCGTGGCCGCACTGGCCGCGGTCGGCGCGCTGCTGGCCACCGCGCTGCTCGTCGTGCCCGCCGTGACCACGCGTCTGTGGGTGCGGCGCGTCCTGCCCTGGCAGCTCGCGACGGTCGCGCTCGCGGCGGTCGAAGGCGTCGCCGGCGTCTGGCTCTCCCTGCGTACCAACGCCCCGCCCGGGGCGACGATCGCGACGCTCGCCGGCGCGGTCTTCTTGCTTTCGGCCCTCTGGAAAGGACGCCAATGAATACCCGCATCGCCCTCACCACCCTGCTGCTCGGGCTCGCCCTCGCGGCGTGCGGCAGCGAGGACCCGCCCGGAGCCGCCAAGGAGCGTCCGCTCGTGGCCGTCACGACGACCCAGCTCGGCGACATCGTCCGCGAGGTCGCCGGCACGGACGCGCAGATCCATCAGCTCCTGCAGCCCAACAGCGACCCGCACGAGTACGAGCCACGCCCCGCCGACGTGCAGGCCACGGCCGGGGCGAAGCTCGTGGTCGAGTCCGGCAACCTGCTCGATCACTGGATGGGTGACGTCGTCAAGCAGGCCGGTGGCAGCCCCGCGGTGCTGACGATCGCCCCCGACCACACGCCGTTCAAGCTCCCCGGCCAAGCGGAGGAGGGCGAGTTCGATCCGCACTGGTGGCACGACCCGCGCAACGTCGAGGCCGCGGTGACCGCGATCCGCGACGAGCTCACCAGGGTCGCGCCCGGCAACGCGCAGGTCTACAAGGCCAACGCCGACGCCTACCTGAGCAAGCTCAAGGCGCTCGACGCGGGGATCGCTGAGTGCATGAACCAGGTGCCGGCCGCCGAGCGCAAGCTGGTCACCAGCCACGACGCCTTCAACTACTTCACCAAGCGCTACGGCATCACCGTCGTCGGCGCGGTCATCCCGTCGCAGTCGACGCAGGCGCAGCCGTCGGCCGGCGAGGTTGCCAAGCTCGCGGCGCTCGTGCGGCGCGAGCACGTCAAGGCGGTGTTCCCGGAGAGCTCGATCAACCCGGCGCTCGCGAAGACGCTGGCGCGGGAGACCGGGGCCAAGGCCGACTACGTGCTCTACGGCGACACGCTCGGACCCGAAGGCTCCGACGGCGACACATACCTGAAGATGGAGGCGGCCAACGCGAACGCGATGGTCAAGGGCTTCACCGGAGAGCAGCGGGGATGCTCGATCAGCGGCCTCTGATCGAGGCGCGCGGCATGGCCGTCGGCTACCGCGGCGGCCCGCTCGTGCTCGAGGACGTGACGCTGGCCGTCGCCCGCGGTCAGCGGGTCGGCATCCTCGGGCCCAACGGCGGCGGCAAGACGACGCTGATGCGCGCTGTACTCGGCGAGCTCGCCCCGCGTCGCGGCGTGCTGTCCGTGCGCGGGCGCTGCGGCACGGTCCCGCAGACCGAACGCTCGCGCCTGGACTATCCCGTCTCCGCCCTCGACGTCGTGCTGATGGGCGTGATCGGGCGCGGCCCGTGGTGGCGCCGCCCGGGACGGGCCGACCGTGGGGAGGCGCTCGCCGTGCTCGAACGCGTCAGCCTCGCCGAGCACGCCCGCGTGACGTTCGGCGAGCTGTCAGGCGGCCAGCGCCAGCGGGTGCTCGTCGCCCGCGCCCTGCTGCAGGACGCGGACGTCGTGCTCTTCGACGAGCCGTTCACGGGCATGGACGCGCCCAGCGCCGCGCGGCTGATGGGACTGATCGACCTGCTCGCCACCGAGGGCCGCGCGGTGCTCGTAGCCACGCACGACGTCGGGCAGACGCTCGCGTGGGATGCCGTGCTGTGCTTGAACGGACGCCGCGTGGCCTTCGGACCGCCCGCGGACACGCTGACCGAGGACGTGCTGCGCGCGACGTACGGCCACGCGCTGGTCCGGCTCCCATCCGGCGGCACGTTCGCCGTCGCCGCGCATGCTTGACGCGCTTCTGGACCCCTGGCGCGAACCGATCCTGCGCGAAGCGCTGATCGAGATGGTCCTGGTCGGCGTCGCCTGCGGCGCGCTCGGCGTGTGGATCGTGCTCTACGGGCTCTCCTACAGCGCCGAGTCGCTGGCGCACGCGATGTTCCCCGGGCTGGCGGTGGCGGCGCTGGTGGGCGTCCCGCTGGTGCTCGGCGGCGCGGCCGGGCTCGCGCTGGCCGGCGTGCTGATCGTGCTCGCCGGGCGGGTGCGAGGCATCGGCGCCGACAACGCCGTCGCCGTGGTGATCACGACGCTCTTCGGCGTGGGCGCGCTCCTGGCGCTCTCGCCCGCCTCGCCGCCAGGGCTCCAGGGCCTGCTGTTCGGCGACGTGCTGGCCTCGAGCACCTCCGACCTCGCCCTCGCCGGAGCGCTCGCGGCCGCCGTGCTCGCGGGGATGTGGCTGGTGCACTGGCGGCTGCTCGCCGTCGGCTTCGACCGGCTCGGCGCCCGCGGTCTCGGCGTCGACCCGCTGGGCGTCGAGCTGGCGCTCTTCATCCTGCTCGCGGGAGCGGTCCTGGTCGGTGTCCAGGGCTTGGGCAACCTGCTCGTCGTGGCGGCGCTGATCGGGCCGGCGGCCGCCGCGCGGACCGTTGCACGCCGGGTCGCGCCGATGATCGTCACCGCGTGCGCCATCGGCGTCGGCGCGGGCATCGGCGGCCTCTACCTCTCCTACTACGCGGGGGTCTCGGCGGGCGCGGCGATCGCCGGGCTGCTCGTGGTGGCTTCCGTCGTGGCAGCGGGGTTGGGCCGCGCCCGCAGGCGCGGCCCAGACGGGGGTTTCCACGCTCAAGACGGGGTCTAAGACGTCGTGAACGTACGGCGATCTTACTCCTACATCTTGTAGGTATCAAGCCCCGAATGCGTCGCGCTCATGAGCTTCGACAGGCTGTAGGAATTCGACCCTTTCGGTGGCATACTGCCGAGGTGGCCGATTCCCAGTCGATCCAAGGTGAGCTCCAGGGTCAGGTGATGGCGGCGATCTGGCGGCTCAACGCCGGCACCGTCGAGCAGGTCCGCGAAGAGCTCCCGTCGCGCTACCAAGGCGCGTACAACACCGTCCAGACCGTGCTGAACCGCCTCGCCGAGCGCGGCTTGCTCGAGCGGGTCCGCGAGGGTCGCGGGTTCGTTTACAAGCCGCGGGTGAGCGAGGCCGAGTATCTCTCGGGCAGCATCCGCAGGACGCTGTCCGGGGCGTCGAGCGGCGCGCGCCAGGCCGCGCTCGCCAGCATCATCAGCGGCCTCCGTCCCGAAGAGCTGTCCGAGCTCGAGCAGCTGGCACGCGAGGCCCGCGACAAGTGATCGGCGTCGCGGCCGGAGTCGTCGTTCTCGCGGCGATCGGCCTTCCGCATCTGTTGCGGCTGGAACGGACTCCAGCGGGCTTTGCGGCCGCGATCTGGCTGAGCGTCCTGCTGCTGCGCGCGATGGCGTGCCTGGCGGCGGCCGTCGCGGCCGAGCTGTATCTCCCCGTCACCGGGCTGGTCACGCCGCTGGAGAGCTGGTGCGTCGCGGGCTCGACCGCGCTCAGCGGCCACGACGCCGCCGACTTCGTGCTCGCGCTTCCCGCCCTGACCCTCGCGGCGTCGTTGTGCGGAGTGATGGCCGGGCTGTGGCGCGCGTCGCGGCGCGTCCAGACGCTGCTGCGCACGTCGGTCGTCGGGCCAGGGCCGGATGGCAGCCTCGTGGTGGCCGATGGCGCGATGCTCGTCGCGGTTGCGGGCCTGCGACGCCCCAAGGTCGTGATCTCGGCCGGCGCGCTCGTCGAGCTCGACGACGACGAGCTCCTCGCCAGCCTGGCCCACGAGCAAGGCCATATCGCGCTCCGCCACCGGTATCTGCTCGTCGCCGGTGAGCTGGCCCGCGCGGTCGCGCGCTTCCTGCCGGGCACGCGTGCGGCGGCGCGCGAGCTGCTGTTCTCGCTCGAGCGCGATGCGGATCGCTACGCGCTCGAGCGCAGCCACGACCCGGCCGTGCTGGCGTCGGCGATCTTCAAGGCCGCGCGCGGGTCCACCGCGCCGGCGATGCTGGCCCTCGGCGGCGGCGTGGTGGTCCGCCGCGCCCGGCTGTTGCTCGAGGCCGGCGCGCAACCGGCGCATCTGGGGCTGATCGCGCTCGCCCCGGTCATGGCGGCGTTGGTCGCGGCAAGCGCCATCGCGCTCCCGTTCGTCGCGCACGCGGGCTACCACCGCTCCCACGAGCACGGTCATGCGTGCTCGACGTCTCACAGCGTGTAGGTCGAACGTTCGGCCAGACCGGCCGCGGACGATACCTACTAGTTGTAGGGATTGCTGGGCTCGGAGACCTTGTCGAGGGCCGTCGCGGCGACGCTGAGCGTTGAACCGGGCTGTCCCGCCAGCGTCCCGCGGACGCGAACCCAGGCGTCGACCGGGGTGGGCGGCTCGCCGGCGGGCGGCGTGATCTTCACGCTGTAGGCCGTCGCATCCGCCGCGCAGCAGCTGACGAAGAACCGCGAGAGCTCGAGCTGGCCGCCGGGAAGCTTGTCGCGGGACACGAAGCCGACAAAATCGACCGCCTTGCCGGTCGCGAGGTCGTTGGCCGCGGCGTACTTGGCCGAGTCGGCCGCCCAGGCGATCTCGTAGAGGCGGATCTCGCCGTCGACCGGGGCGTCGATCGGCGCGGGCGGGTTCTTGGTGCGCTTGTTCTTGACCGCGAGCGCGCCGAGTGAGGGCGCGGGGACCATCAGGGCGAGCAGGATCGGGGCGATCAGCAGGCCGTTCGCCCCGACCTCACGGGCTGAAGCGGCTCGCGGGTGGCTGCGCGCGCCCCAGAGGTACGCGACCGCGACGAGCGGCAGGGTGAGCGCGCCGAGGGTCACCACCCACGCGGTCTTGGGGCCGATGTAGGTCGTCGCCCGCCCGCTGATCCAGAGGTAGGCGAAGAAGGCGCCCCAGGTCGCGAGCGCGAGCCCGCGGACCACACGTGTCCAGTCCCAGTTCATCCCGCCACCGCCTGAAAGACCATCGAGCCCGCCACGACGACGGGCACCACCACGAGCGCGAGCTTGAGCACGAACGCCCGTCCGAACGTGCCGCCGTAGAGCAGCGCGAGCTTGGTGTCGAGCACCGGCCCGGCGGCGAGGAACGCGAGTTGCGGGCCGAGCGGGAACTGGATGAACGACACCGCGACGAAGGCGTCGGCCTCCGAGCAGAGCGAGAGAAAGAACGCGAGCACGATCATCAGCAGCGCGCCGATCACGGGTGAGGTGAGCACGCCGGTGAAGACGCTCTGGGGGATCACGGTCTGCATCGCCGCCGCCAGTGCCGCGCCGAGCACGATGAACCTGCCCATCAACAGCAGATCGGCCGCGAGGTGGTCGACGAAGCCCCGCGCGCGCCCATCCCCGTGGTGGTGGTGCTCGTGCCCGGGATCGTGGGCGCGCGCGTTGTCGACCAGCTTGCCGGCGCCGCCGCGGGCGATCAGCGTGCCGGCCGCAAGCGCCACGACCAGCCCGAGCGTGGCGCGCCCGATCACCATCTCCAGCGCCCCGCGCCCGCGATAGGCGACCGCGGTCGAGAACAGCACGACCGGGTTGATGACCGGCGCGGCGAGCATGAAGGCGATCCCCGCTGCGGGATGCGCGCCCCGCACGATCAAGCGCCGCGCGACCGGCACCGATCCGCACTCGCACACCGGCATCGCCAACCCCGCGAGCGCCACGCCGGGAATCTGCAACGGCAAAGGCAGCCGCGCGATCGCGGCAAACCACCGCTCGGGGACGAACACCTCGATCGCCGCCGACACCGCCGCGCCGAGCAGCACGAACGGCAGCGCCTCGACCGCGATCGACGTCCCGATCACCAGGAACGTCTGCACGCGTGCGAGATCACCCACCTGCAGCAGACGGCCTGCGGCGATCAGCAGCGCGATCAGCGCGAAGCCGCCGATCGCCACGCTGCGACGCCGCCGCGACAGCACGCCCCAGGTGCCGGCGACCCCGAGGGTCAGGAGACCGGGCAGGGCGACGCCGAGTGCGCGGTCGCTGGGGTCGAGCGTCTGCGAGAGCTGCACGGCGGCGACCGTCCCCGCGACCAGCGCAGCGCCGAGCAGGGCGGCGGCACGCCGATCGAGCCCGCCGGCGAGCGCCGCCAGCACGACGAACGGCAACCAGCACCAGAGATGGAAGGGGACGTACGCGGGCGAGAAGCCGAGGCCGCGCCAGCTTTCCATCCACACATAGGGCGAGAGCGCCACCGCCGCGCCCAACGCCGCGATCCCCGGGACGCGCAGCCGCGGGACGCGGGCGTTGATGAGGAGTCCTGCCATCGGGGCATCGTCTGTCTCTCACCACACACCGGTCTAGGGGTCGCAGGTGTGGAGTTAAGTCCACACCTCCGTAGGAACACGAGGTAGGTCGCAAATGCCTTGCGGACGAATGATCGACAGCTAAGTCCTAAGGTCTGTAGGATCATTGCGCGATGAATCGCGTTCAGGACATAGGCGAGTCCGCCGTGGTCGGCCGGCTCGCTCAGAGCCGGATCGTCGCCGTCGCGGCGCTCGACGATGCCGAGCAGATCGAGGCCGTCGGCGCCAGCCTCTCCCGCGGCGGCGTTCCGTGCCTGCAGCTCGCGGAGTCGCGCAGCGGCGCGATCCGGGCCGCGCGGCGCGTCGATGGCCTGCTGGTCGGCGTCGGGAATATCCGGACGACCGACGCGGCCGGGATCGCCGTGCGCGCGGGCGCGCACTTCGCGACGGCGCCCGTGACCGACATGGAGATCGTGCACGCATGCCGCGAGCTCGAGCTCCCGTTCTTCCCCGGGGTCGCGACGCCGAGCGAGATCGGGCGGATGCACGCGCTGGGCATCCGCACCGTCTGTCTCTTCCCGGTCGACCTGCTCGGCGGGCCGGCCTTCGTCGAGACCGTCGCGGCGATCTACCCGGAGATGCGCTTCATCGCGAGCGGGAGGATCGGCCCGGAGTCGCTGCGCGGCTACCTGCAGCTGCCATCGGTGCTGGCGGTCGCCGGCAACGGGCTCGTGCGGCCAGACCTCGTGCGGACCCGCCACTACGAGCGCATCGAGTGGCTCGCGGGCGAAGCGGTCCGCGCGCGGCGCGTGACCCGTCCCGCCGCCGCGGCCTAGAGGGACGAACGTCAACTGCGCCGGGTGGGGGAGGGGGAGTGGCGCGCCGGTCGCCGTGGTTGACCGTGCGCGTTTGAGGGCCGGATCGCGAGTTTCGATCAGGTTCGCACTGGTCGAGTTGGCGCGCTGGCGGGGGTGAGGAACAAATGAGTCCTCACAGGACGCATTTGTTCGTCACCCCCCACGCGCATGACTTCGTTGCTCGCCGAAACCGATCACCGCAAGGCCCGGCGCGGACCGGGGTGTCAGCACCACGCCCGTAACTGTCGGTATCCCAGCACGGCACTTCGACCCCAACAGAGCCGCGCACCGAGGCGGTCCACGACAGTCGGACCCGGAGGGTGCGCCACTCCCCCTCCCCACCCGGCGCAGTTGACGTTCGTCCCTAGCCGCGCTCGAGGCGCGTCACCAGCTCCAGCACGCTCTCACCCACGGCGTCGATCGCCTTCGGGGACAGCTGGTCGATGCCGTCCTGGAGCGTGTGGCCCGGGTAGCTCCAGTCGATCAGGTCGATCGCCGGCACCCGCGTCTCGAGGAACGGCGTGTGATCGTCGATGATCGCGGTCCCGGTCTCGTCGGGGAACACCGACTGCTGGCCGACGGCGCCCGCCGCCGCGCGCAATGCGTTCCACAACGGCACGTCCGACGTCCCCTCACGCGGGAGCCGCAGACCGCGATTGCCCACGTAGTCGAGCAGAATCATCTGGGCGGTCTCATCCGGATGGGCGCGCACGTAGGCCCGCGAGCCGCGGAGCCCGCTGTTGGCGAAATCGGGGTCGTCCTCCGGCAAGCCGCTCGGCGGCTCTTCGCCGTCGAAGAGCACGAACGTCACCTCGCGCGCGTTGCGCGGGCGCGGCATCCGGGACAATGCCCGGCTGAGCTCCACGACGATCGCGCTGCCCGCCGCGCCGTTGTTGGCTCCGACGAATCCCTTGGGCTTGACGAGCGTGTCGTAGTGGGCGCCGACGACGATCCCCGGCCGGCGTCCCGGGAGCCGGGCGACGACGTTGCGCAGCCCCGGCTGGCCGGGGATCGCCTCGAACCGGCCGCCGGGCATCCGGTCGCGTAGCCGCACCGCCAGGCGGCGGAGCTGCCGCGACCCGGCCGGACGCTGGCCTGCGGCCACCTGCAGCTCGATCAGCGACCAGGCGCGGCGCTCGTCGAACCGTGCGGGCGGCGGAGACGCTGATCCACATCCGGCGAGCAGTAGGAGCGCGAGCGTCGCCACCGTCTTCGTTCGGTTCATCGCCGCCATTGCGCAAGATCCTACGAGCCGTAGGTCAACTGCGGAGACATCTCCACACCTCGCACCCCTCGCGGGACGCCAGAGAGTCTGGGAGCTTCGCTCAGGAGAGTGGTCTGAGTGCAAGATGACCGGAGGGATTCATGGTCGGGAGAGGGTCAGTAGGTCTCACGACGAGGCGCGCGCGAGTGACGGCGCTGCTCGGTCTGGCGTTGGCGTCGCCCTTGGGAGCGAGCCAGGCGTTCGCGCAGCTGCCGGACGACGCGGGGCGGCGATTGGTGATGGTCACGGCGGACACCCGTGACGAGATCGACCAGCTGCAGAGCAAGTACGACGTCGGCTATGTCGGCGAACCGACCGAGGCCGCCGTCTACCTCAACGACGCAGAGGAAGGCGTGCTGCGCGCGGAGGGCTACACGATCGGCGAGACGATCGCGGATCGCAACACCTGGCTGGCCCGCAAGGCCGAGATCGCGGCGACGGACGAGGCAGAGCGCAAGGCGCGGGAGTACGCCGTCGAAGGCGCTCCGGCCGCGGGCAAGGCCAAGGGTGCGGTGGCGCCGCCGGGCGAGACCGTGATCATGCGCGCGTACACCTTCACCAACTACGCGGGCAAGTTCCTCTACGTCGAGGCGCACAACAAGGCGACGACGCCGACCACCGGCCCGGTGCTGACGATGGCCTACGCCGGCCCGGACGGCGTCTTCCGCACCGGCGTGAACATCAACAACAGCGCCATCACGCCCGACGGCAACGACTCGGCCAGCACGGGCAACAAGCTCGTCGACGCCGGGCAGTACATGTACCACCGCATCCTGCTGCCGCTGCGCGGCGACGACGCGAACCTCAAGGCGTCCGACATCACGGTCCGCGTCGCGGCCAGCACCGGGTCGGTCGACACGAGCTCCGTCAAGGAGTGGGCCGGGGCCGAGCTGCCGACGCGCGCCGGCGGCTTCCTGAAGGACTTCATCACCAAGTACATGGACCCGACCGAGGCGTACGGGCGGCTGGACGCGCTCGCCGCCGAGTTCCCGGACATCGCCGAGATCGTCCCGCTGCCGGAGAAGTCGCCCGGCTACCAGCGTCCCGCGATGGCGATGATGGCCGGGACGACGGCGTCAGGCTCCAACCCGGCGACCGCCAACCAGCCGCTCGCGGTGCAGCTGTTCTCCAAGGCCATGGGCCATCTCGGCGGCAACCTGATCAGCGCCGAGTTCAAGCACCCGGGCTCGCCCAGCTCGGCGCTCGGCGTGACCGTCACCGGCAACGACATCGTGGTGAACCTGGCGACGGACGCCGCCGGGGCGCCGAGCAGCACGGCGGCGCAGGTGGTCGCCGCGATCAACGGCAGCGAGGCCGCGAGCGCGCTCGTCACCGCCTACACCTACGCCGGCAACGCGGGCGCGGGGATCGTGCCGGTGCGCGCCAAGGTGCAGCTGTCGGACTTCCTCGCCGCGCCCCCGAGCGTGCAGCGCGGGCCGTTCCCGATGCGCGTCATGCGGATCGGCAAGCACCGCGACGGCACGAAGACCGGCGTGTTCATCTACTGCGAGCAGCACGCGCGCGAGTGGGTGACGCCGATCACCTGCGTCGAGACCGCCGAGCGGCTCGTGCGCAACTACGCGATCGACCCGACGACGAAGGCCTACGTCGACAACCTCGACATCTTCATCCTCCCGTCGGTGAACCCGGACGGGTCGCACTACTCGTTCTACGACTCGAGCGTCCAGCGCAAGAACCTCGTCGACTACTGCCCGGTCAACGCCGCCAGCGGCGCGATCGGCGGGCGCAACAACTGGGGCGTCGACCTCAACCGCAACAACAGCGTCGGGTCGCTCTTCGACGGCTACTCCGGCGCGAGCACCAACTGCACGAACGAGACCTACTCCGGGCCGTTCGAGCAGTCCGAGCCCGAGATCCGCAACGAGCACTGGCTCGTGGACACGTTCCCGAAGATCAAGTTCGCGATCAACATCCACACCCACGGCGGGTACTTCATGTGGGCGCCCGGCTCCTACGTCCAGCAGGGCCGCGTGACGCTGCCGGCGCCGAACATCGGCATCGAGAACTACTTCTTCGACGTCGCCGACGAGATCCTGTCGCACATCCGCTCCTCGCGCGGGACGGTGATCCTGCCGCAGCGCACCGGCCCGATCGCGGACGTCCTGTACTCCGCCGCGGGCAACTCGGCCGACGATCAGTGGTACCGCAAGGGCATCGTCGCCTACTCGTTCGAGGCCGGCGCCCAGCGGATCTCGGTCAATCAGACCACGGGCGCGGTGACGCGCACGAACGTCGGCTTCCAGCCCTGCTTCGGCGGGCCCGGCACCAACGGCGGCCAGGGGTCCACGTGCGGGACCGTCACCACGCCGAACCCGCTGCTGGTCAACGAGGGCCATGACTCGGCGATGGAATTCGCCGAGGGCAACTACGGCCTGCTCCAGGGCGCGTACGAGTTCTCGCAGGACGCCACGCCGCCGGTGACGACGCTCGACTCGGGCAACGTCACGGTCTCCAACCAGCCGATCGCCTACCGGTTCACCTGGCCGGGCGAGTCGGCCGTGATCCGCTACACCACGGACGGTTCCACGCCCAACGCGGACTCCCCGCAGTACCAGAACCAGGGCGCGCGACGCCCCGGCGAGGTGCTGACCGTCGGCAGCACCGGCAAGACCACCGTCAAGTGGTTCGGCACCGACATGAAGGGCAACGTCGAGGCCGTGCGGTCGCAGACGTTCCTGATCGAGCAGACGCCGCCCTCGGTGACGATCGCCAACCCGGTCGACGGGGCCGTGTACACGCAGGGCCGGCCGGTGCCGGTGTCGTTCGCCTGCGCGGACGAGGCGGGTGGGTCCGGCGTGGCCGACTGCGTCGGCTCGACCGCCAACGGCGCGACCCTGCCGACGGACACGCCGGGGACGTTCACGTTCACCGTGACCTCGCACGACGTGGCCGGCAACGTCACCACCGCCACGCGCTCCTACACGGTCATCCCGGCGGTCAACACGAGTGGCAACACCAGCGGGACCGTGCCGGCGACGCTGTCGCTCACCCTCGGCGCGGCGGCCTCGTTCGGCCCGTTCACGCCGGGCCTGGCCCACGACTACACCGCGGGCACGACGGCGACGCTGATCTCCACGGCGGGTGACGCGCTGCTCTCGGTCGCCGATCCGAGCGCCGTGGCGACCGGCCATCTGGTCAACGGGTCGTTCTCGCTGCCGCAGCTCCTGCAGGCCCGCGTGGGGTCGGCGGCGTTCGCGCCGGTCGGCGGCTCGGCGGCCCCGACGCCGTTGCTGGCGCTCTCGAACCCGGTCAGCAACGGGGTGCAGACGGTCGACTTCAAGCAGTCGATCGGGGCCACCGACGCCCTGCGCACCGGCCCGTACAGCAAGACGCTGACGTTCACGCTGTCGACGACGGCGCCGTAGAGCATCGCTCGGCGGGGGAGGCGGTCACGCCTCCCCCGTGGCGATGCCCGCAGGCATGCGCTCCACGCCCGGGAGCAGCTGGACGAGCGCCGCCACGGCCAGCGAGACGCCGACGATCGCGGTCACCGCCAGCTCGAATGCCCCCGCGAAGTCGCCCGCGGCACCGAGCGCGCCGTAGAACACGGCGCCGATCACGGCGACGCCGAGCGTGTTGCCGACCTGCGTGGCGGTGGACAGGACGCCGGTGGCGGCGCCCGCGTCACGCGCCTCCATCCCCGCCAGGACGGTCGAGACGAGCGGGGCGGTCAGCAGGCCCATGCCGATCCCGTCGACCACCAGCGCCGGGATCAGCACGCCGGTGTCGCCGCCGAGCCCGATCGCGCCGACGGTCAGCGCCAGCGCGCCCAGGCTCGCCGCGCGGATGACGCCGCCCAGCGCCAGCGCCTGCTTGCCCAGCCGCGGCACGAGCTTCTCGGAGGCGATCGACGCCGCCAGGTAGCCGACCGCCAGCGGCGTGAACACCAGGCCGGAGCTCAGCGCGTCCAACCCGCGGCCCTGCTGGAGGTAGACCGCGAGGACGAGGAAGAACGACGCCATGCCGGCGTAGAAGACGGTCGTGCTCACCAGCCCGACCACGAACGCCCGCTTGGCGAACAGCGCGGGCGGCAGCAGCGGCGCACCGCCGCGGGCGGCCAGCCGGCGCTGCCAGGCGACGAAGCCGGCGAGCAGCGGGCCGGCGGCGGCCAGCGACACCCACGTCCACAGCGGCCAGCCGCGCTCGCGACCCTCGGCCAGCGGCAGGACGACCGCCACCAGCGCCGCGGCCACCAGCACGGCCCCGCCGATGTCCAGCCGGTCGCGTTGCGCGCCGCGCGACTCCGGCACCACGCGCGGGGCGAGCGCCAGCGCGACGGCACCCACGGGCAGGTTCACGAGGTAGCAGCTGCGCCAGTCCAGCCCGAACACGTCGAAGTGGATGAGCAGCCCGCCGATCAGCTGGCCGCTCGCCGCGGCCAACCCCATCACGAGGCCGTAGAGCGTGATCGCGCGCACGCGCGCCTCACCCGCGTAGGTGACGCCGATGATCGCCAGTACCTGCGGGGAGAACAGCGCCGCCCCCAGGCCCTGGACGATCCGCCCGGCGATCAGCACCGCCGGATCACCCGCCACGCCGCACACCGCCGAGGCGAGCGTGAACAGCGCGAGGCCGAGCATCAGCGCCCGCCGGCGGCCGATCAGGTCACCGAGGCGGGCGCCGACGATCAGGCACGACGCCAGCGCGATCGCGTAGCCCGTGACGACGAGCTGGATCTCGCCGTCGGAGGCCTGCAGGTCGCTCTGGGTCGCCGGGATCGCGACGTTGACGATGAAGAAATCCAGGACGAAGATGAACGTCGCGGCCATCAGCACGGCGAGAGCCAGCGCCGGCCGCTGCTTGGTCTCGGTCATGCCAAGCAGCGTGCCGGGCACCGGGGCGCCTGTCGATTACGTCCCAGGTAATGCGGCTACGGCATCGTCGTCGCCAAGGTGAAGGTCAGCGTCTTGGAGTAGGCGCCGGTCCGCAGGGCGTCGGTGGCGCCGATGTGCTGGTTGAACGTGATGGTGATCGTGTCGTTGGACACCGGCGCCGCCCAGGCGGCCTTCGAGAACGACACCTGTAGCGGTGACGGCAAGCTGAACGTGCCGTTGGTGAGGCGGCCCGGATCGCTGACGCTCAACCCCGCGTCGCCTGCGGTGGAGATGACCGTGGCGGTCGTGCTCGTCGTGTAGTCCTTCGCGAGGCCGGGCGTGAACGCGCCGAACGTAACGGGTGAGACAACGGAGAGCGCGAGCGTCGCGGGCACGGTCCCACCCACGCCGCCCGGGATCGTCGTCACCGGGTCGCACGCGTCGCCGAGCCCGTCCTTGTCGCTGTCGAGCTGGCCGTCGTTGGCGACCTTCGAGCAGTTGTCGACCTCGTCGAGGCGGGTGTCCGCGTCGCTGTCGCCGACCGTCGAACGCCACGCGTTGACCAGGAAGTGCGAAGCCATGCCGTCAGGCTCACGCGCGATCCAGCCGTTGCGGGTCGTGCTGGTGTGCCACGGATCGACCACGACGCTCGGGGGGTTGGGGAACGGGTCCAGGTTGAACACGAGCAGGCGGGTGTCGAACGGCGGCTGGCGGTTCTCGGCGAACAATGGATTCGTGCGGTCGATCGGCTCCGGCGGGATCGTGTACTTCGGCAGCGGGCAGGACGGAGCCAGCTCGAGGGCGAGGTACGCGTAACACGTGCGTGCGAAGAAGGCGTCGTGCGCGTGGATCAGTGCGAAGTAGCGATCCGCAGGCGTCGCCACCGGCTTCTTCACCCACCCGTGCTTGGCGTCGGTCCACCCGTGAAAGAGCGACACGCGGGCCATTTCGTGCCCCGCCGCCATCAGGACGGCCTCGCCGGCGCCGAGCGACGCGCCGCTGATCACGGTCTTCTTCCACACGGGCACCGGCTCCACGCCGCTCGAGTCGACGAACTGCGACCAGCCCTCGGCCGGGAAGGCCCCGGCGAGGTAGGAGAGGACCTTGTTCAGCCGGTTCTCGATGCTGTTCGGCCGGTCGATGTCGACGACGCTCGACTCTCCGCGCCCGTCGAGAATCTCCATCCGGGCGTTGATGGCGCAGTCCGGCGGCGCCTCACTGGCCTCCACCCCCGTCCCGCATCCGGCGGGCGGTAGCGCCGCGATCGGCGCCTCGTTGCGGTATGCCAGGACGATCGTGTGGTAGCCGAGCCGCGCCATCTCGCTACCGAACTCGGTCCAGTCCGTCGGGACGTTGGTCGCCCCGCCGCCGGGGAGGAACACCAGCAGCTTCCCGACGCGCCGAGCCGGATCGGCGCTCAGCCAGATCAGATTCGACCCGCGCGACGTGGCGATGCCCGGATCGTTGACGTTGGCCGCGACCGTGTGCGTCGGAGGCAGCACCTGAGCCCGAGCGTCGGTCGCGGACGCGGACAACACCAGCACCGCGAGCGCCAGGAGGCTTCGCCGGAGGGTCATGCTGTCTCCTCTCTGGAGACTTAGGGTGCAAGCGAACCTAACCGCTTAATGCCCCCTGCGCAAGCTCACGCTCCGCTCATGCCGCGACCGTCTCGTCGGCGCCGCGGAGGTAGGGCGCGAGGTAGCGGCCCGGCACCTGCGCCGGCTCGTCGTTCCCGGCGCCGTCGCCGACGGGGATCGGCGCCGCGGTGCCGGCGAGCAGCGTGGCGCGCAGGACCGGCGTGAACGGCTCGCTGCCGGCGGGAGCCGCGATGGCTGCGGCGACCGCGTCGGCCTGCTGGCCGGCCACGCTGCCGTGCTTGACCGGGTAGTCGGTGGCGTCGCCCGCGGCGTACACGTCTTCCAGCCCTTTCACGCGGCCAAACCGGTCGACCGGGATGAGCCCGAACTCGCCACCCGCCGGGATCCCGGCGATGCGCAGGCCGCGCACGAGCGGCAGCGCGACGATGCGATCGGCCGAGATCGAGCCGCCCGCCACGCGCACATCGCCCTCAACGACCCGGGCCGTCTGGCCCGCGATGAAGTCGATGCCCGCGGCCGCGAGCGCCGCGGCAACCGTCGCGCTGGCCTCGGCGCCGAACGCTTCCAGCGGCCGGACCTCACGGGTGATCAGCGACACGCGAACCGTGTGTCCGCTCTTGGTGGCCAGCAACGCGGCGTCGTAGAGCGGCACCAGCCAGCCCGCGCGCGAGGGCGCGACGAACGCGACGCTGCGCACCCGCCCACCGGCGATCTCCTCGCGCAGCGTCCGCAGCTCCTGCGACTCGACCGTGCCGCCGAGCGCGATCACGCCCTCGAACGCCGGGACCGTCTGGGCGCCGTGGGCGAGCACGAGGCTGTCGTACGGCAGCGGATCCCCGCGGCGCAGGACGACCCGGCGCCCCACGGGGTCGACGGAGGCGACGGCCGCTTGGACCAGCGTCACGCCCAGGTCGTCGGCGATCGCCCTCAGCGGGCGACGATGCGCCCCGTGGCGACTGGGCACCGCCGCGACGAGCGCAGGCTGCAACACGAAGTCCGGTTGCGCGGCGACAAGGGTGATGTGGACGCGATCGCCCGCCGCCTCGCGGAGGGCGAGGACCAGCTCGAGCGCCGCGATCCCACCCCCGACGACGACGATCTCGGCAGTGGGCGAGCTGGTGGGCATCCACCCACCCTACGCGCCCACGTGCGCGGGGCCGTTCGCGGACGGCCTCCAAGTGTGCGGGAAACCCGCACGGTTGCCGCGTGCGTCACCCCGATGACGCGCCCGGGCGACGCACCTACGGTGACCGCACCGGCCGGGCAGCACCAACGAAACAAGGACCCACCATGAGCACCATCCTGATCGGCGTCGACGCGTCCGGGCGTTCTGAAGACGCGATCGCGTTCGGCCGCGACCTGGCCGCGGTCACCGACGCTCATGTGGTCGTGGCGTGCGCTTTCCCCTATGACGACCTGCCGGCCCGCGGGTCCAACCCGCCCTACCGCGAAGCGCTCGGCGACGAGGCGGAGCGGATCGCCGGCGCCATGCGTGACCGCCTCGACGGGATCGCCACCGACCGGACGCGGCTCCGGATCGTCGCGAATCAGTCGCCGGCGCACGCCCTGCACGACCTGGCCGTGGCGGAGCACGCGGAGATCATCGTCGTCGGTTCCTCGCATGCGGGCCGTTTCGGCCGCGTCACCCCTGGCACCACCGGCGAGCGGCTTCTGCACGGGTCGCCGTGCGCGATCGCCGTCGTGCCGCACGGGTACGGCGCCCGCCATGACCGGCCGATGCGCCGGATCGGCGTCGCCTACGACGCGTCGGACGGCGCCGAGCTCGCGGTGACCGCGGCGGTCGAGCTCGCGCGCGCCCTTGACGCCGGACTCGAGATCATCGGCGTCGTCGCGGCCGCGGACGACACAACCTCGGGCACAGACGTCGAGCGCGACGCGCAAGCCGCCCTTGACGCCGTCGCCGCGGAGCTCCCTGCTGTCGGCTTGTGCCTCACAGGCGACCCGGCCGCCAAGCTCGGTGAGCGCAGCGCCGACCTCGACCTGATGCTCGTCGGCTCGCGCGGCTACGGCCCGCTGCGGTCCGTGCTCGTGGGCGACGTCAGCGGACGGTTCGTGCGCACCGCCGCGTGCCCGGTGATCGTCCTCCCGCGAGGCGCCGGCGCGCCGCTCGGAGCGCTCTTCGCTCGCGCTCCGGCGGTCGCGGCGTGAGCGCCGCCGGTTCGCACAGCTTCGAACCCACGGACCGCGCCGAGCGGCTCGTGTCGAGCCTCGACGAGACCCTCAACACGCTGGCCGCTGTGGGCGCGCCGCCGCGACGGCTCGCCGAGCTCGCCCGCTTCTGCCACGCCGCGTTGGAAGGGCTCGGGCCGGAGCTCGCGCAGCGCGGGACCTCGCGCGAGAACCTCTCCGTCCCGCGCATGCGAGGCGGAGATCCGGCGAGCGAGCCGCTGCTCGCCTTCCTGTGCGCCTTGCGCGCGCTCAGCCGCGCGAAGATCGAGTTCCTGCGCGCGACGCAGCTCGCGGGCACGGCCGGAGACGATCGCTCGATGCGCGGGGTCGAGCTGATCGGCGTGGCCGAGCGCTTCGCCTGGTGTGCGCGACTGCCCAGCGTCGTCTGCGTCGCCGGGCTCGCTGCCAGCGGCAAGTCGACCGTTGCCGGGGCACTGGCGGCTGCGGCCGGGCGTTCCGTCGTCTCGTCGGATCGCGTCCGCACCCGTCGCGCCGGGCTCGACCCGGACGAGCGCGCGGTGCACAGCTCATACGGCGACGAGGAGAGCCGCGCGGTCTACGTCGAGCTCGCGCAGTGCGCGGCCGACGCCGCCGACCGCGACGGCGGGGTCATCGTCGACGCGACGTTCCGCCGGACGAGCGATGTCGACGCCTTCGCCGCGGCGGCGCCGATCACCTCGGCGGCCGAGTGGGTGGTGTGCGAGGCGCCCCCGGCCGTGTTGATCCAGCGCGCCCACGCACGCGAAGTCGCCGGCGCGGATCCCGGCTCCGGGCCGTCGGTCGTCGCCGCTGAGCTCGCCGGCCACCGCGGGCGATTCGTCGCTCCCGTCGCGCCGTTGGTCCGGCTCGACACGACCCGACCGGTTCCCGACCTGCTCTCAGACCTCGCCGGCGTGCTGGACGCACGGCTGGCCCGCCAGATCACCGACGAAGGGACTCCGTCGTGAGCACCATCCTCATCGGCATCGACGGCTCGGAGCGCTCCGAGGAGGTGATCGCCTTCGGCGGCCGCCTCGCGAACGCCTCCAGCGCCGACGTCATCGTCGCCGGCGCGAGCCTCCGCGACGATGTGCTCGACCGGCTCGAAGGGATCGCCCCGGGACGCGTGACGATCCGGCCACTCGACCACGCGTCGCCCACGCGCGCGCTGTACGACCTCGCCGAGGCCGAGCTCGCCGCGTTGATCGTCGTCGACTCCACCCCGGGTGGCATGAGCGAGCGGTTGTTGCACGGCGCGCCGTGTGCCGTCGCCGTCGTTCCGCATGGCCCCCGCGCCGCGGCGCCGATGGGTCGCATCGGCCTCGCCTACGACGCGTCGGAGGAAGCGCGCGCCGCCGTGACCGGCGCCGTCGATCTCGCGCGCGCACTCGACGCCGAGCTCGAGGTGCTCGGCGTCGTCTCGACCACGGGCGTCGGCGCCATGCTGCGCGGCGCGGAATTCCGCACGATCCGCAAGGACCTCGAACACTCGGTCCAGCACGGCCTCGCCGCACTGATGGCCGGGCTCGAAGCCGACGTGACGGCGACCAGTCACCGGTTGACGGGCGACCCCGCCGAAGTGCTCTGCGAGCGCACCGCCGATCTCGAGCTGTTGCTGATGGGCTCGCGCGGCTACGGCCCGCTGCGCTCCGTCCTCGTCGGCGGGGTCAGCGGACGCGTCGCGCGTGCCGCGCAGTGTCCCGTGATCGTCGTCCCGCGCGGGGTCGAGGCGCCGCTCGGCGCGCTCTTCGCCGGCGATCGGACTGCCTGCTAAGTACCCAGGTCATGCCGAGCCGGGTCCTCGCCGCGGTTGATGGCTACCAGCGCAGGCACCGCTGGCTCGGCTTCCCGATCGCCGTCGTCTACAAGTTCTTCGACGACCAGGGCAGCTACCTCGCCGCGCTGATCGCCTACTACGGCTTCCTGTCGCTGTTTCCGCTGCTGCTGCTGCTCGTGACGATCCTCGGCTTCGCGCTGGACGGCAATCCGGACCTGCAGGCCGACCTCTTCAACTCCGCGCTCGCGCAATTCCCCGTCGTCGGCACGCAGCTGCGCGAGAACGTCCACTCGCTGACCGGCAGCGGCGCCGGGCTGGCGATCGGCATCGTCGTGCTGCTCTACGGCTGTCTGGGCGTGGCGGGAGCGCTGCAGAACGCGTTCAACCGCGCCTGGGCGGTCCCGCATCACCGGCGCCCCAACCCGATCGTCGCGCGCCTGCGCAGCCTGCTCCTGCTGCTCGTGCTCGGCGCGGGCGTGCTCGTGACGACTGTGCTCGCGGCGCTCACCACGGGCGCGGACGCCTACGGCGCCGACGTCGGCGGCGCCCTGCGCATGGGCGCCATCGTGCTCGCGGTGCTGGCCAACTTCGGCCTGTTCACGATCGCGTTCCGCGTGCTCACGGCGAGCGAGATCGCCACGCGCGACCTGCTGGTCGGCGCCGTCGTGGCCGCCGTCGGGTGGCAGGCGATGCAGATCCTCGGCACCTACTTCGTCACCCACTCGCTGAAAGGCACGCAGGAGGCCTACGGCGTCTTCGGGCTGGTGCTCGGCCTGATCGCGTGGATCTACGTGCTCGCGCTGCTGACCGTGTTGGCGACCGAGATCAACGTGGTCATCGCCCGGCACCTGTGGCCGCGGGCGCTGCTCACGCCGTTCACCGACAGCGTCGAGCTGACCGGCGCCGACGAGCGCGCCTACACCGGTTACGCCGGGAGCGAGGCGCGCAAGGGCTTCGAGGTCATCGACGTCGGCTTCGAGAAGCCGGCCGGCGATGACCCGGAGCGGTGACTAGGCGACGGGAGCGGGCTCCTTGACCGCCGTGCGCTCGAACTTCGGCGTGGTACGGACCGCCGCCGCCTTGCGGCCGAGGCCGCCGAGGGTGAGGACGAGGAACCCGATGCCGCTCAGCAGCAGCGCGAAGCCCATCACGATCGCGAACGTCGCCACCTGCTCGGCGAAGTACGCCGTGTTGAGGGCGGTGGTGAGCGCCGTCTCGGTGACCCAGATCTGGCGCGCCTGGTTGGCGACCGGCTGCTTGGTCTGCGGGTCGAGGGCCGCCTTGGCCTTGTCGTCGGTCGGCTTGCCGGCGGAGTCGAGGTACTGGCCCATCTGCGAGTAGGTCTTGCCGTCGGTGGCCTCGAGCGTGTGGTGGCGCATGATCTTCGCGAACGCCTGCGCCTTGGCGCCGGTGTCGACGAGCTGACCCGGGATGGTCGAGTCAGGTGTGCCGACGATCTGCTCCGCGGCGAGGTCCGTGCGAACCGTATGACGTCCGTTGAAGCCGGTGTAGATCGCGCCGATGCCGAACGCGATGAGGACGACGCTGGCAACGATTCCGCCGTACTGCAGGAGTTTTCTCATGCCTCCATCTCACTGCCAAACGGCTCGCGGCACATCAGCAGTCAGGCGCTCATCGGCTGCGGGAAACCCGCAGCCGACGGGGGCTATACGCGGTACAGGAACGTATAGCGAGCGGACTTGCCGCTCTGCATCCACCCCTCGAGGCAGTACCGGCAGGTGGTCCCGTCGTCGGCCGGGACGTCGAGCGTCTTCGGCGGGCGGCCCTCGATCACCTCGGCGTCCTGCGTCCCGCCCGCGAGCGGACCGTCCTCGAAGCTGGCGATGATGGTCGGAGCAGACATGGTGTTGAAGGCACCCTACTCCGCCGGCGGACGGCGCCGATCAGTGCAGGCTCAGGACTTCGACCGGGTGCGTGTCGGCGACGACGCGGGACTCGACCGGGATGCCTTGGACGTGGCCGAAGTCCTCGTCGAGGCTCTGCAGGTAGCCCGCCAGCTCGCGGCCGGCGATCTTGGCCGGCGGCCACCACAGCGCGCGGCCCGCGACGGCGGACTCGTCGGCGGCCACGTCGCGGCGCAGGAAGCGCGCCCAGCGTTCGGTCAGCAGCATGCCCCGCAGGACCGGGCTGAACGGGACCGGCTCCAGGTCGGCGCCGGCGCGAGCCGCGATGTGCTCCGCCGCTGCGTCGGCCTGCTGGCAGGCGAGTCCGCCCTGCTTGACGGGGAAGGCCGTGACGTCACCCGCGGCGTAGACATCTGGCGCTCCGGTCACCTGGCTGTAGCGGTCCGTGACCAGGAAGCCGTCGCCGTCCGCGGGCAGACCGCTGATCGCCGGGCCCTTCAGGCGCGGGAGGGTGACGACGCGCTGGACGGCGAGCTCCTCCCCACCGGGCGCGAGGTGCAGATGGCCGTGCTCCAGCCGCTCCGTCCTGCTCGAGGTGTGCATCACGATCCCCGCCGTGGCCAGCAGCTCCGCGACCTCGCGCGAGGCCTCGGGACCGAACAGGGCCAGCGGCGAGTCCTCGAGCGTCACGAAATGCAGTTCCGGATTGACGCCCATCTCGAACGCGCGCTCGGCGAGCATCAGCGCGAGCTCGTACAGCGGCAGCGGCCAGGCACCGCCCGGCGGAACCACGAACGTGACGCGCTGCGTGTAGCCGCCCTCGATGTCCTGGACGAGGCCGTGCAGCGCCTTGGCCGCGTTGAGCGAGCCGTCGAACGCGGTCTGCCCGCGAGCGGGCGCCACCGGCACGGCGCCGGCCGCTACGAGCAGCACGTCGTAAGCGATGCGCTCGCCGTCGGCGGTCCGCACGGTGTGCGCCGCCGTGTCGACGCTCGCCAGCGTCCCCAGCCGATGCTCGAACCCGGCATCGGTCGCGAACCGGGCGATCGGATAGTCGATCGCGCCCCCGGCGGCGAAGGGCTCGAGCACGCTCAGCGGGCGGTAGTTGAACTCGCGGTCGGGCGCCAGGAGGGTCGTGACGACGCGCTCGCCCGCGAGCCGGTGCAGGCTCAGCGCGGCTTCGAGCGCCGCGGGACCGCCGCCGGCGATGAGGACGTTGGTGGGCATGCAAGCCACGCTACGTCCGCGCGAGCGCCCACGGGACCGGGAGAACGCCGCTCCCGCGCGTGGAAAACCCACATGCCGGCACGGGCAACCCGAACTGCGGCTCCTCCGGCCCGGGCTGCGGGCTTCCACGGATGGACGCCGGCGCGGCGGCGCTCACCCTGCAGGAATGACCTCCGCCGCTCCCCTCCACGTCATTCCGCACCGGCTCGGGACCTGGCACGTGCAGCGCGAGGGCGAGGAGGAGCCGCTCTCCGAGCACGGCAGCGAGACCGAGGCCGAACTGGCGGCCACGCGCGACGCGGGCGGCGCCGACGTCTTCGTCCACGACCGCTACGAGCGTGTCCACATCGCCGGCTGCGCGGACGAGTAGACCTACGCCGGGAACGAGCCGTGCACGGTGGTCCCGGCCACCGACGACTCGACACGCATCGCGCCGCCGACGAGGCCGGCGCGCTCCTTCATCCCGACCAGGCCGAAGCCATCGCCGCGCCGGGCGGGATCGAAGCCGCTGCCGTCGTCGGCGATCTCGAGCTCGATCGTGCCGGGCGCGCGCCGCATGCGGACCCGCAGGTGCTCGGCGCGGGCGTGCTTGGCCACGTTGGTCAGGGCTTCCTGGGCGAAGCGGTAGATCGTCGTCTCAAGCTCGGGGTCGAGGCGTTCTGACCCGATCTCGAGATCGCCGGTTACGTCGAGGCCCTCGACGGTGCCGATGCGCGCGAGCAGGCTCTCCAGCGCCGGTTTGAGGCCGAGCTGGTCGAGCGCCGCGGGCCGCAGCTCGGTGATCAGCGTGCGCACCCCTTCGATCTGTTCCTGGATCCGTTCGGCGACCAGCCCGACCGCGAGGTCCACGCTGCGGCGATCGGCATCCGGGCCGGCAGACGCCAAGAGGACGCTCAGGCCCGCGAGACCCTGCAAGGTGTCGTCGTGCAGCTCGCGCGCCCAGCGGCGGCGTTCGCTCTCCGCCGCCGCCAGCGAGTCGTGCAGGCGCTCGCGCTCGACCGTCTTGGCGGTCGCCACCGCGGTCGCGGCGCTCGCCGCGAACGTCACGAGCAACGACTCCTGCGCGGCGTCGAACTGGCCGTCGCCGGTCATGCTGTCGAACGCCGCGAGCATGCCGAGCGCGTGCTGGCGATACACCAGCGGCACCAGCATGCCGGTCTCGGCGCCCACGACCCCGAGCCCGGCGTCCTCGAGCCGCAGCATCGTCTGCGCGTCGGTCATGCGCGTCGGGCCCGCGGCGGAGAGGACCTCCCCCGCGGCCGTCCCTCCGATCGGGATCCGTGAGCCGACGGCGCGGCTCTCGACCTGGCCCGCGCTCGCCGCGACGACGAGCTCCGTCCCCTCGGCGAGCAGCAGCACGAGCGAGCGAGCGTCGATCAGCGCCCGCCCGCGCGTGACGATCAGCTCCAAGACGCGACCCACGTCGGTCTCGGTGCCGATGGCGCGCACGATCGCGGTCGTCGCCTCGAGCCCCTCAACCGCGCGCTCGAGTTCCTGCTTGCGCACCTGGACGCCCTCGTAGAGCCGGGCGTTGTCGATCGCGATCCCGGCCCAGCCGGCCAGCACCGTCGCCGTCTGCTCATCGGCCGCCGTGAACTCGGTCGCATCCCGCTTCTCGGTCAAGTGCAGCGCGCCCCAGACCTCGCCGCGGATCACGATCGGCACGCCGAGGGAACTGCCGGTGGCCGGACGAGCGATGACGCCGATCGCGGCCTCGCGCGCGCCGGTCAGCTCGGTCGCGACGTCGAGCAAGAGCTCGAGGATGCCGTCGAGGTCGAGGTGCGCGACCAGCGCCCGTCCAGCCTCCAGCAATCGCCGGAGGGTCGCTTCGTCGAGCGCGAGGAGCTCGTCGATGGTGCGATCGGGCACTCCCCCCGCATCCTAACTGCGGCTTTCCCCCGGGCGCCGACGTATTCCGCCCCGGCGCGAGCCGCAGCGCTCGCCGTAGGTTGGTCCGATGGCCGAGGAACCGTCCAGCAAGGTCCTTGTCGCGGGCGGCGGCGTCGCCGGCCTGGCGGCGGTGCGCGCACTGCAGGCCGCGGCTCCCGGCCACTTCGACGTCGAGCTCATCACCCCGCAGCGCCACGTCACCACGCGGTCGCTCGACGCCGGCCCGCCGTTCCTACGGGCGACGACCGCGCGGGTCGAGCTCGCCGAGCTCGCCGGCGAGCTCGGGTTCCGCTTCACCCGCGACGCGCTCGAGGCGGTCGACCCCGGCGCGCGCGAGTTGCTGACGCAGGGAGGCGCTCAGCGCTTCTACGACACCTTGATCCTCGCGCTGGGCACGCGGCCGGCGGTCGCCGTCGAAGGCACCGTGCCGTTTCGCGGACTCGAGGACCTGGGCGCCGTCGTCGCCGCGCTCGAGCCGGTCGCGTCGATGGCGTACGTCGCCCGTTCGGCGAACATGTGGACACCTCCGCTGTATGAGGTCGCGCTACAGACCGCGGCATGGGCGGCCCACCGGGGCGTCGCGCTGCGTGTGCTGGTCGTCACCGCCGAACGGACGACCGACCCGCTGAGTGCCCGGCTGCTCGCATCCGGCATCGGCCTCATGGACGAGACCGTGGTCGAGCGGTTCCATGACGGCCGCCTGGAGCTCGCGGGCGGCGGCACGATCTCCGCCGAGATCGCCGTCGCCCTACCCCACCTCGTGGGGCGGGCCGTGAGCGGTCTGCCGCCGGGAGCGGCGAACGGCTTCACCGACGTCGACGAGACGGGGCGGGTGACCGGCGTCGAAGACATCTACGCCGTCGGCGACATGACCGGCAGCCGCTTGCTCGCCGCGCGGCAGGCCGGCCTGGCGGCGGACGCCATCGCCGCTCGTGCGGTCGTCTAGCCGCGGGGGGATATCGTCGCCGGCATGTCAGACCTCGCGGAGGACCCGCCCGCGATCGACATCGTCCTCGCCGACGATCATGAGGTCGTCCGCGCGGGGCTGCGGCTTCTGCTGCAGGGCCAAGAAGGCCTGCACGTCATCGGCGAGGCGGGCAACGTGCCGGACGCGCTGCGGCTGGTCGAGCAGCGGCGCCCGCACGTGCTCGTGCTGGACCTCAACATGCCCGGCCCGTCGAGCCTCACCGCGATCGCGGAGGTCAAGGCGACGTGCGCGGTGGTCGTCCTGACCATGCAGAGCGATCCCGCGTTCGCGCGCGAGGCGCTGCGGGCGGGTGCTCGCGCCTACGTGCTCAAGGAGGCCGCCGGCGCCGAGCTGGTCACGGCGATCCGGACGGTGGCACGCGGCGGGACGTATCTGAACCCCCAGATGGGCGCGCGGATGGCGCTCGAGCTCACCGCCGCCGCGGCGGCGGCGCCCGACGACCTCAGCGAACGTGAGCTCGAGGTCCTGCGCCTGATCGCGCTCGGTCACACCAACGCGGAGATCGGGGAGCGCCTGTTCCTCAGCATGCGCACGGTGGAGACCCACCGCTCGCACATCCAGCACAAGCTGCGCCGGACCACACGCGCCGAGCTCGTTCGCTACGCCCTCGACCACGGCCTGATCGACGCCTGAGTGGTCAAATGTGAGTCAGCCTTTTGGAATGTCAGAGCGGGCACAAATTCAACACCGATTCTAAAATCTTGCACATGGTTGAAGTACCGTCATCACTGGAGGGCATGGCGAGGCGAGGCAAGTCGAGCCGAGTCAGCAGCGCTTCCTGACTTCCGTAGCGACTCATCCGAGCGTTCGGAGGTACCTGTTGTCCGTCCCCAGTTCCGCGCTGACGTGGTCGGCAGACCCTGCGCGGTTGCGCGCGGAGCGCCTGCTGTTCGAGCGCCTCGCGACCGACCCGTCCAGTCGGGCTGAAGTGATCGACCACTTCATGCCGATCGCTCGCCGGCTCGCCCGTCGCTACCAGGGCGGGCACGAAGACCTCGACGACCTCGAGCAGATCGCGGCCATCGGCCTGATCAAGGCGGTCGACCGGTTCGACGTGTCCCGCGGGCTGGCGTTCGGGACCTTCGCCTTTCCGACCGTGATGGGCGAGCTCAAGCGCCACTTCCGCGACCGGGGGTGGGCGATCCGCCTCCCACGTCGATTGCAAGAGCACGTGACACGGATCGACGCGGTCACCACGGAGCTGTCCACGGAACTCGGGCGCTCGCCGACCGTGGCCGAGATCGCGACGCGCTCGTCGATCTCGATCGAAGAGGTCCTCGAGGCACTGGAGGCCGCGAGCGCGCGCCGGGTGGCGTCGTTCGATCAGCCGATCGACGGCGCCGGCCGGACCGTCGACGTCGCGATCGAGGATCCCGGCTTCGACCAGGCCGAGACCACCGCGGACCTCTGGCACCTGATGCGCGTCCTCGGCGAGCGCGAGCAACTGATCCTGCGCCTGCGCTTCGGCGAGGACCGCCTGCAATCCGAGATCGCCGAGATCACCGGGATGTCCCAGATGCACGTCTCACGGCTGATCAGGCGATCACTCGCGCGCCTGCACATCCTCTCCGGCGCCAACTGAGCCGCGAGGGACAGCGACGAGAGTAGTCTGTCTCGTAGGAGGGCATCGTGAGGCGACGTCGTGACTGTGGCAGCGCCTCCTGACTTCCGGAAACGGCTCAACGGAGCGTTCTCGGAGGTGCGCGGTGCCCGGCCACTCAAACAGTCACACCCAGACGTGGTCAGCGGATCCACAACGGCTCCGTAAGGAGCACGACCTCTTCGCACAGCTTGCCGTCGACCCGACGATGCGGGCGGCGCTCGTCGAACGCTTCATGCCGCTGGCACGCCAACTCGCGCGCCGCTACGAACACAGTCGAGAAGATCTCGACGACCTCGAGCAGGTCGCTGCGATCGGCCTGATCAAGGCGATCGACCGGTTCGATCCCGAGCGCGGACTGGCGTTCACGTCGTTCGCCTTCCCGACGATCCTGGGCGAGCTCAAGCGCCACTTCCGCGATCGCAGCTGGTCGGTTCGCGTCCCCCGGCCGCTCCAGGAGCGCGTGTCACGTATCGACGCGCTCACCGCGGAACTGTCCGGTGAGCTGGGGCGCTCGCCGACGGTGACCGAGATCGCCGCCCGCTCCGCCACCACGACCGAGGAGGTCATCGAGACGCTGCAGGCCGCGAAGGCCCGCCACGCGACCTCCTTCGATCGTCCCCGGAACGACAACGGCGAGACGTACGACGTCGCGTTCGTGGATCCGGGCTTCGAGCGGGCCGAGAACGCCGCTGACCTCGAGCACCTGATGGGCGTCCTCGGGGAGCGCGAGCGGCTGATCCTGCGCCTTCGCTTCCGCGAAGACCGGTTGCAGTCGCAGATCGCCGAGATGACGGGCGTCTCGCAGATGCACGTCTCGCGGCTGATCACCCGCTCCATCGAGCGCCTGCACGAGGCCTCGCAACAGCCGGCCTCCGCCGCGTGAGCGCCTCAGGGCGGGTCGGCGAAGAAGAACAGCTCGACCTCGAGGTCCGGGCCGATGTTGTGGCTGGAGATGAACAGGACCACTGCCCGTCCGGAGAGCGTCTCGACCGCGCTGATGAATCGTCCCTCCATGGCGCGCTGGAACGCGTTTCGGTTGTCCTGGACGATCGGGGCGCGCTCGATCTCGATCAGCGTCTTCTCGACGTCGGTGTAGACGCTGCCGAGCACGCAGGCGAGCAGGTCGTCGCCCATCAGCTGGCACTTGGCCGTAACCGGCGGACGGTGGTAATACCGCTCGTGCAGGCCGATCATCGCGTCGGTGATGGCCGACAGCAGGGCTTCACCGTCGAGCGGACCATCTGCAATCGCCACGGATGGCGTCCTCTCTCGCTCTCCCTGGAGCTGACGCGCGCGAGGCGAAGGGCGAGACCCGACGGCGGTCGAAGACGTGACTCTAGCGCTCCCGTGCGGATACGATCGAACCGATGACCGAACACGACGCCCACAGCCTGTACGGCACCCACGGCGACGTGCTCACCGCGATCTCCGACGGCATGGTCGCCCTGCTGAAGGAGTTCTATGGGCGAGGGCCGACCCAGGCCAAGACCTATTACCACGACGACCTCGTGGTCTGCGTGCTGCGCGGCGGCTTCACCCGCGTCGAGCAGACGCTGCTCGACGGCGGGCAGGGCCACGCCGTCATCCAGCAGCGGATGATCTTCCAGGAGGTCATGCGCGAGCGCTTCGAGGCGGTGATCGAGCACGCCACCGGCCGCCCGGTGATCGGATTCATGAGCGGCAACCAGCAGAACCCGGACATGATCTGCGAGGTCTTCGTCCTCAGCCCGACGGACCTCGTCGCCGACCACGAGCTCCCCTAGTCCTTCGGCGACATTCTCACCGTGAGCCCACAGGCGGAACGTACGGTCGCGGGAGTGTTCGCCTGCGTGACATCCCTCGCCGCCAGCCTCCTCTATCTGGCCCCCATCATCGCGATGGTCGGCTTCGTCCTCTACGCGAAGGTCCGCGGACGCGGCGCCGAGCCGGAGACCGACCCCCAAGCCGCGCCCGCGTTCGACTTCGAACGCGACCTCGAGCCGATCGCCTAAGCGCCCGGCCCCGCGGCCTCCAGCACCGCGAGGATGTTGCCCGCGGGATCGCGGAACCACGCGATCGGCGGGCCGTTCTCGTCGCGCGAGACGCCGCGTTCGTCCTGCCCGAAGCCGTCGTAGATCTCCATCGCCACGCCGCGCTCGATCAGCTCGTCGACCGCGGCGTCGATGTCCTCGACCGGGAAGTTCAGGATCGTGTAGGTCGCCGGCTCGAAGTCGGGCTTCGGGTAGACGATCGTGGGCCGGTTGCCGCCGAGCAGGAGCGTGAGCAGACCCATCTCCTCGGCGCCCAGCGCGATGCCGAGCACGGAGCCGTAGAACTCGCGCGCCTTGTCGATGTCGTCTACCGCGAAGCCGCTGAAGGCCTTGGTGTCCTTGAACATGGCCCTAGAGACTCGCGCATCGGCGTGAATTCATCGCTCGTCGAGCACTAGTGGCAGGCCGAACTGCTCGAACAGGGTCGCATCGAAGGTCGTGATCTCGGCGACCGCGCCGTCCTCGACGCGCAGGATGTCGAACTTGAACGCGCGCCACTCGGTCTCCCCGCGCTTGCGCAGGTAGCTCGCCGCGGCGGGCATCCGGTTCGCGCGCGTGGGGACGAGGCGCCACTCGCCGAGGCCCTCGGGGCCGAACGCCGTCTCCAGCAGCGGCGCGAGCGAGTCGCGGCCGTCGAAGACCATCGGCTGCGGCGGCATCGTGCAGCGGATGTCCTCCCGCATCAGCGCCACCGAGGCCTCAGCGTCGCCGGCCTCGTGCGCGGCGATGAAGCCGGCGAGCAGCCGCTGTTCCTCCTCGGAGAGCTCGTCGGACACCCGCCGCTCGGACGGGCGCTCCGGCAGCTCGTTGCGCAGCGTCTCGCGCCCCCGCTGCAGCGCGCTGTTCGCCGAGGCGACGCTGATGTCGAGCAGCTCGGCGGTCTCGGCAGCCGACCAGTCCAGGACGTCGCGCAGGATCACGACGGCGCGCTGGCGGGCCGGCAGCAGCTGGATCAGGGCGATGAACGTCAGCTCGACCGTCTCGCGCGCGACCACGAGGGCGTCCGGCTCCTGCTCGCTCGGCGCGACCTCGTCGAGCAGCCGGTCCGGGTACGGCTGCAGCCACGGGACCTCGGCCTTGGAGGTCAAGGTCAGGACCTGGCGCTTGTTGCGGCGCATCGCGTCGATGCAGACGTTGGTGGCGATCTTGTAGAGCCACGCGCGGACGTTGGCCTCCTCGTTCTGGGCGTCGCGCGCCCGCCACGCGCGCAGGAACGCCTCCTGCAGCGCGTCCTCGGCCTCCTCGAAGGAGGCGAGCATGCGGTAGCAGTGGACATGCAACTCACGCCGGTGCCGCTCGAGGGCCTGTTCGAACTCCGTCGTCATGGCGTTGGTCATAGCGCTCATGCCCCTCTGACGTCGGTTCGCGCGAGAACTCATCGGTCGGTCGTTGCGCGCGTACCCGCGGAAGTGGTACGAACGCACGAGACGATGGACGAACTGACCGTTGGAGCCGCGTTCGCCGATCACGAGATCCTCGGAATCGCGGGCCGGGGCGCGATGGGCGTGGTCTACCGGGCGCGAAATCTCAAGCTCGGGCGCGACGTCGCGCTGAAGGTCATCGCCCCCGAGCTGAGCGAGGACCGCGAGTTCCGGATCCGCTTCAGGCGCGAGTACGAGGCCGAGGTCTCGATCCGCCATCCGAACGTGGTACGGGTCTACGGGGCGGGTGCGAAGGACGGGCGGCTGTACGTGACGATGCAGTACATCGAGGGCTCAGATCTCGGGTCGCTGCTCAAGCGCGGGCGCCTCGAGGCGGCGGTCGCGGCCCGGCTGATCGCGCAGGTGGCCGACGCGCTCGACGCCGCGCACGCCCGAGGCATCGTCCACCGCGACGTCAAGCCCGCCAACGTCCTGATCGAAGGCGAGGGCGACGCGATGCACTGCATCCTCACCGACTTCGGGCTGATGAAGAACGTCAGCTCCGCCGCCGAGCCGCTGACGCGCGCGGGCAGCTTCCTGGGCTCCTGCGACTACGCGGCGCCCGAGCAGCTGCTGGGCGAGCGGATCGACGCGCGCGTCGACGTCTACGCGCTCGGCTGCATGCTCTACCAGGCGGTGACGGGCGTCGTGCCGTTCCCGCGGCCCGTGTCGGCGGCGACGATGCTGGCCCACATGGACGAGCCGCCGCCGCTGGTCAGCGCGCACGCGCCGGACGCGCCGCGCGCGCTGGACGACGTGGTGCGCACGGCGATGGCGAAGGACCCACAGGAGCGCTACCCGACCGCGGGCGCGCTCGGGCGGGCGGCGGTCACCGCCACCCGATCTTGAAGACCGGGCGCCTCACCACCACCCGATCTTGAAGACCGGGCGCCTCACAGCCACTCGGTCTTGAAGACCGGGCTGGCGTGGATGTCGACGGTGATCAGCCGTCCCTCGCCGGTGTTCTTGAACGCGTGCGCCGTGTTCGGCGAAGCGATCAGCGGCGGTTCGCCGCCGCGTACGACCCGCGTCTCGTCGCCCAGCGTGAAGGTCGCCTCGCCCTCGACGATCACGAAGACCTCCTCGTACGGGTGACGATGGAGCTTTGGTCCTTCACCCGGCGCCATGTCGTTGGTGATGACGGACATCGTCTCGCTGTGGAAGTCGGCCATGACCTCAAACCTAACCGGTGGGCGTGGGGGTCACGACCGGCGTCGGTGTCGGGCTGGGTGTCGAGATCGGCGTGGGGGTGCGCTTCGGACGCATCTCCGCGCCACCGCCCGCGACGGCCATCCGCGGGAACACGCTCTTCTTCCGCGTCGCCTTGACCTGCGTCGGCACCGGGGTGGGCGTCCAGGTGGGTGTGGCGGCGGCGTAGACGGTCGCCGTCGGCGTGGCCTTGACCCGGTGGACCTTGCGCGGCGGCTTCTTCTTGGCGTGCTTCGGCTTGGCGAGCGAGGTCGTCGTGAGCGCCGTCGGCGTGTGCCGGGGGATGACGATTACGGCGGGCGCGGCCACCGTGCCGGCGCTCACGGCCGTCAGACAGGCCGCGGTGCACAGCTTCGCCGCGCTCATCTGCGCTTCCCAGGCGGGGTTGAAGGCGATCAGGTCGCGCAGGCGGTCGCGCAGGTGGATGGTGCGGATCGCGAGGCCGAACGGGATCACGAGCGCGACTCGCAGGCGGCGGCGCCGGCGGATCTCGCGGTGGGCGCGGGCGCAGGACCGGCACTCGCGCAGGTGCAGCGTGACGTCGCCGGCGAGGCGCACGCCGCGCGCGGCGGAGTCCTCCATCTGCAACCGGACCGCGTCGCAACCCAGCTCCGCGGCGGCCAGCCGATGCGTGAGCGTGCGCCGCGACCGCGCCACGAGCGACTTCGCGGTGTCCGGCGCGACGTCGAGGGCGTCGCCGATCTCCTCCAGCGACCGCCCTTCGAGTGCGCTGAGGCGCAACGCCGCCCGCTGGCGCTCCGGCAGCTCGCTGAACGCGGCGACGATGCGGCCGAGCTCGTTCGCCCGCAGCACCTTCGCCTCGGGCTCGTGCGCAGCGGCGGCCGCGACCTCGGCATCGAGCGGAACCGCGTCGCGCTCGCGGCGCGTCAGGTCCAGTGCGCGGCGCCAGGCGATCGTGGACAGCCACGCGCGCACGTCGGTCGGCCGGGTGCCGGAGCGCAGCGCGCGATGCGCGGCGAGCAGCGCCTCCTGCACGGCGTCCTCCGCCAGCTCGGGTGAGAAGCGCCGCGAGACGTAGCGCAGCAGCGGATCGCGGTGGCGCTCGACGAGCTCCGCGAACGCGCGCTCGTCCCCCGCTCCCGCGCGCTCGATCAGTCGTTCGTCACGTGCCATCCACCGGACAGACGCAGGATTTCGCCGAAGGTGTCGCAGGTTCTGAAAGTGTTCGGAAGGCGCGACACCCGGGGTGGTCGCGAGCGCTGTTGAGAGTATGCGAATCCCGATTCTCACCGCCGTCGCCGCCCTCTCGCTCGCCGGCACGGCCGCGGCGCAGACCCCGGTCTCCGAGGAGGCGGTCAACCGTCCGGTCAGCGTTGGCGTCTCGATCCTCGACGCCGCCGGCACCACCGTCGACACGCTCAGCTGCGAGTGGTCCACCGGCGGCCCCGGCGACGACGACCGGTCGTGCCTGCGCTTCCAGTCGGACCCGCAGGTCGCGTTCGGCGCGATCGAGGACGCCGGCGGCGTCCGTGCCGAGCAGCACACCGTGTTCGGCGCCGGGGAGGGGGACACCAACGGCGACATGGCGATCAGCTACTCCAAGCGCGCCGACGGCACGTGGCTGATCCGCAGCAGGGGCAGGGTCGACGGCAAGCCGATGCACTTCGGCCGCGTCTGCACCGCCGACGGCCAGTCCTGCGTGCGCTGGGACGCCGACGGCGCGAAGCGCGCCGCCAAGGACGTGCGCGCCGCTGCGTCCAAGCTCAAGAAGCGCCGCTGACCCGGCAGCCTCGGCGGGCATCCCTACGGTGTGGGGATGCTCGCCGTCCTCGCCGCGATCTTCGCGGCTGCCGTCCCCCAGCCGACGATCGTCCAGAAGCCGATCCCGTTCGGCGCCAAGCGCAAGCAGGAGATGGCCGCGTACGCGAAGCGCCACTACGGGATCGATTCTTACCGGCTGACGAATCCGAAGGTGATCGTCGAGCACTACACCGTCACCTCGACCTTCCAGCAGACGTGGAACACGTTCGCGCCCGACACGGCCGACGCCGAGCTGCACGAGCTGCCGGGCACCTGCGCGCACTACGTGATCGATCGGAACGGCACGATCTACCAGCTCGTGCCGCGCTCGATCATGTGCCGCCACACGGTCGGGCTCAACTACACCGCGATCGGGATCGAGCACGTCGGCGCAAGCGACGCGCAGGTGATGGACAACGCGAGGCAGCTCGCGGCGTCGCTGCGGCTCACGCGCTGGCTGCGCTGCACCTATGACATCGGCGTCGACAACGTGATCGGCCACGCGGAGAGCCTCAGCTCGCCCTACCACAAGGAGCGCGTCGCGAGCCTGAAGCACCAGACCCACGGCGACATGTCCCACGCGGCGATGCAGACCTATCGGTCGAAGCTGGCGCAAAAGGGCACATGCTGAGTACTTTGGGCACATGCGAAGACTCGCCGCGGCCGTTCCTCTCATCCTGGCGCTGGTCGCGGTGGACTCCGCGCACGCGGCGCCCAAGGCCAAGCCCCGGCTGAAGGCGTTCTCGTCGTGCCAGTCGCTGGTCGACTACGCACGCCAGGGCGCCCTGCGCACAGACGGCGGCGTGGGTGTGGTCGGGCGCGCGGTGCCGTCGCCGCCGGTGACGATCGCCACGCCGCCGCTCATGCCGGCGCCGACGAGTGACACGACGGTCGGCGGGATCGTTCCGCCCGCGCCCGCCGCCGCCCCCGTCTCCGCTGAAGGCGGGACCGAGGTCGGCGGCACGATCCCGGACTTCTCGGGCACCAACACGCAGGAGACCGACGTTGACGAGCCGGACGTCATCAAGACCGACGGCCGGCGGATCTTCACCGTCACCGACGGCACGCTGCGGGTGATCGACCCGAGCGGCGTGGTCACCGGGACGCTCGCCCTCGACGGGAACGAGCATCGTCTGCTGCTGCGCGGGAACCGCGTGCTGGTGATCGCCAACAAGGGCGCGACCCCGACGAGCGTGCCTGAGGGGGTGGCGATCGCGCCGACCGTCGCCCCGCTGTCCTCGACCACGATCGTGACCGAGATCGACGTGTCAGGTGCGCCGAAGGTCTCGCGCACGATGGAGGTGCCCGGGCGCTTCGTCGACGCGCGCCAGAACGGCGCCGTCGCGCGGCTCGTGATCGACGCCGTCCCGCAGCCGATCATCCCGCCCGAGGGCGAGTCGGTCGACGATGCGGTCGACGAGACCACGCTGGGCGACTTCCTCGGCCGGACCGTGCTCAAGAGCAACCTCAGCGGCAAGACCTTCCGGCGCAACCTGGCGCCGTGCGACGCGGTCACCCACCCGAACCAGTTCTCGGGCCTGGACGTCCTGGCGATCCTGACCGTCGACCTGGACCGCGGCATGTACTCGCTCGACCGCGACGGCGTGATGGCGGGCGCGCAGGTCGTCTACGGCTCGGCGGGCAGCCTCTACGTCGCGAGCCAGCGCTACGTGCGCGCACTCGAACTCGGGACCGACGTCCCGGAGGGCATGCGCACCGAGATCCATCGCTTCGACGTGTCCGATCCGACGAAGACGGTCTACAAGGCCAGCGGGTCGGTCCCCGGCTTCATCCTCAACAGCTACGCGCTGTCGGAGTTCAACGGCGACCTGCGCGTCGCGTCGACCGACGTGCCGCCCTGGCAGCCGGGCGGAACCGCCGTCGCTCCGTCGAGCCGGGTCACCGTGCTGCGCCAGGACGGGGCGAAGCTCAACCAGGTGGGTGCGGTCGGCGGTCTCGGCGAGAACGAGCGGATCTACGGCGTGCGCTTCATGGGCGAGCGCGGCTACGTCGTCACGTTCCGGCAGGTCGACCCGCTCTACACGCTCGACCTCTCCGATCCCACCATGCCCAAGGTCGTCGGCGAGCTGAAGATCCCCGGCTACTCGGCCTACCTGCACCCGGTCGGCGAGAACCTGCTGCTCGGCGTCGGCCGGGACGGCGGGAATGTCAAGACCTCGCTCTTCGACGTCTCCAACCTGGCCGCGCCGCGCGAGGTCACCAACCTGCAGTTCCCGTCCAGTTCGACCTCGGTGGAGGCCGAACCGCACGCGTTCCTGTTCTGGGCGCCGAAGAAGCTCGTCGTGATGCCGCTGCAGTCCTACTCGCCGCCGTTCACCGGCGCGGTCGGCATCCATGTCGAGCCCAATGCGCTGAGCGAGGTGGGCCGGATCGTCCACCACGTCGACGCCCGGCCGGAGAACGCACCCGTCGAGCGCTCCCTGGTGATCGGCGACAAGCTCTACTCGCTGTCGTACCTGGGGCTCTCGACGACCAGCGTGGACACCCTGGCCTGGCAGGGCTACACGGTCTTTTAAAGAGGGGCGCCGCGGCGGCCGGAGGAGAGGGAGTTCCGGCCGCCGCGGCTATGTGAGGGTCGCGGCAGGATTGAGAGGGTCGCCGCGAATCAGTGTGTACTGCCACCGGCCCACGCCATCACAGCGAAGAGCGCGGCGGCCGCCAAGGCCAGGAGGGTCGGGAGGGTGTCGACCAAGGCGGTGAGCACGTTGATCATCTTGGAGCCCTTCCTCAAGCGTGCGGTAAGGCGACTCTCAAATCTCGTTAAGCGCTTCCCCAGTGCCTCATTAAGGGTCCGCGCTCGTATTTCGATACGAGACGCTTGCGTTTCTTATCTCGATGGTCTACCGTCGAGATATGAAACGGACTAGTCTCGTATCGAATTCTTCGCCCGACCCCCGCCGCTGGTGGACGCTCGCCGTCCTCTGCCTGTCGCTGCTCGTCATCGGGCTCGACAACACGATCCTCAATGTGGCGCTGCCGACGATGCAGCGCGACCTCGACGCCTCCGCTTCGCAGCTGCAGTGGATCGTCGACATCTACATGCTCGTCTTCGCCGGCGTGCTGCTCACCGCCGGCTCGCTCGGCGACCGCTTCGGTCGTAAGCGCGCGCTCAGCACCGGCCTGCTCGTCTTCGGCCTCGGCTCGCTCGGTTCAGCGCTCGCGAACTCCCCCGAGCTGCTGATCGTGATGCGCGGGCTGATGGGCATCGGCGGTGCGCTGATCATGCCCTCGACGCTCTCGATCCTCACCGCGACGTTCCCCGCCAACGAGCGCGGGAAGGCGATCGGCATCTGGTCCGGCGTCTCGGGCATCGGGATCGCGATCGGGCCGGTCGCCGGCGGGTGGCTGATCGAGCACGCCAGTTGGAGCTGGATCTTCCTGGTCAATCTGCCGATCGTGGTCGGCGCGCTGGTCGCGGGCCGGTTCCTAGTGCCGGAGAGCCGTGACGAGGCCGAGCCGCGGCTGGACCCGCGCGGCTTCGTCCTCTCCTTCGTCGCGCTCAGCTCACTCGTGTGGGGCCTGATCGAGGCGCCGTCGCGCGGGTGGGCGGACGGCCTGGTGCTCGCCGCGTTCGTCTTCTCCGCCTTGATGCTGGCCGTCTTCGTCGCCTGGGAGCGGCGCGCGCCGGAGCCGATGCTCGACCTCAAGCTGTTCCGCAACCCCCGCTTCAGCGCCTCGAGCGTCTCGATCTCGCTCGCGTTCTTCGCCTTGTTCGGCGTGATCTTCTTCCTGACGCAGTACCTGCAGGAGGTGCGCGGGTACTCGGCGCTGGATGCCGGCCTGCGCACGCTGCCGGTCGCCGCCGGTCTCGTCATCGGCGGGCCGCTCTCGGCCAAGCTCACCGAGCGCTTCGGGATCCGCGTCGTCGTCCCGTTCGGGCTGACCGCCGTCGCCGGGGCGCTCTACCTGCTGACGTTCGCCGACGCGACGTCGGGCTACGGCCTGATCGCGGGCGCGCTGGTCGTGCTCGGGTTCGGCATGGCCTCGGCGATGGCGCCCGCCACCGACGCGATCATGGGCTCGCTGCCGGAATCCAAGATGAGCGTCGGCTCGGCGATCAACGACACCAACCGGGTCGCGGGCGGCGCGCTCGGCGTCGCGGTGCTCGGCTCGCTCCTGGCCAGTGGGTACCGTTCAGACATGGACTCGGCCGTCAGCGCGCTGCCGCCGCAGGCGCGTGAGCTCGCGCAGGATTCGCTCGCGGGCGGCCTCGCCGTGGCGCAGCGCGTCGGCGACGGCCGACTGGCCGCCGCGGCGCAGGATGCGTTCGTCTCCGGCATGCACACGGCGGCGCTGGTCGCGGCCGCGGTCGCGCTGGCCGGCGCGCTCGTCGCGGCGATCTTCCTGCCCTCGATGGAACGCGCGCCCGCGCGGGAGGCCGTGACCGCGTGAGCGCCACGGCGCGCGACGACGCTTCTCCGGCGCGGCCGCCTGGACGGCCGCGCTCGGCCGAGGCCGACGAGGCGATCGTGCGCGCGGCGCTCGCGCTGCTGGCCGAGGACGGCTATCGCGCCTTGACCATGGAGCGGGTGCGCGAGCGCTCCGGCGTGGGCAAGGCCACGCTCTACCGGCGCTACGGATCCAAGGAGGAGCTCGTGCGCGCGGCGATCACGCACCTCAACAGCGACATCCCGATGCCGGAGGACACCGGCTCGGTCGCGGGCGATTTCGCCGCGACGGCGCAGACGGTGCTCGCCGGCGCGGCCCGCACGGGGGCGCTGACGCTGATGCCGCGGCTGCTCGCCGAGGTCGTCGGCGACCCGGAGATGCACAAGCTCTTCTCCGAGCACCTGGTCGAACCCCGCCGGCGGGTGGTGCGCGCGATCGTCGAACGGGCCAAGGAGCGCGGCGAGATCCGCTCCGACGTCGACTCCGACCTCGCGGTCGACCTGATGGTCGGCCCCATCATCTACCGGCTGATCATCTCCGGCGGCGACGCGGCCGGGATCGGCAACCCGGCCGAGATCCTCGGCGCCGTGCTCGCGGGGCTCAGGCCTCGCTGACCTCGACGCGGCCGCCCTCGCCCACGCCGAGCGTGCGCCGGCCGGCCAGCAGCTCGAGCAGCTCCGCGCCGACGAGCTCGCGCCGCCAGCCCTGCAGTGTGCGGACGTCCGGCTCCGGCTGGCCGCGGCGGGCGGCGACGACCACCGGGGAGAGATCGGCGCGCGCGGCGATCAGCTCGTAGGCGAGCCCGGCCGCCTGCGCGCGTGAGCGGACGAGCGACTCGGCCAGCGCGATGGTGGGGCCGTCGACGGCCTCGGTCGCGGAGCGGTCGCCCTCCTCGAGCTTGATCGGCTCGGCGTGCAGGCCGCGCTCGATCGCCTCCATCACGTCGTCGCCGCGGCGGCGCACGACGTCGGGGGTGATCCCGCGGATCTGCGAGAGGTCGCGGCGGCCCTTCGGCTGGCGCTTGGCCAGCTCGACGACGGTCGGGTCGCGGAGGATCGCGCCGACCGGCCGGTCCTCCTTGGCCGCGGTGCGCTCACGCCAGCCGGCGAGGGCCTGCGCGACCGCGCGCTCGCGGGCGTCGAGGCCGGAGACGCGCGGCAGCCGGCGCCAGACCTCGTCCGGGTCGCGCTCGTCGGTCGCCTCGGCGATCGCGACGCACTCCTCGCGCGCCCACTCAAGCCGCCCGCGGGCGATCAGCCGTTCCTGGATGTTGTCGGCCAGCGGCATCAGGTGCTCGACGTCGCCGCGCGCGTAGGACATCTGCTCGTCGGTCAGCGGGCGGGCGTCCCAGCGCGTGAAGCTCGCGGTCTTCGGCAGCCGGATGCGCAGCACGTCGTGCAGCAGCCCGTTGTAGCCCGCCTGGGCGGAGAACCCGGCGAAGCCCGCGGCGACCTGCGTGTCGAAGACGTTGGTGAACGTCGTGTGCCACTCGCGTCGCAGGATCGCAACATCCTGGCGGCCGGCGTGGAGCACGATCTCGATGTCCGGGTCGGCCAGCACTTCGGCCAATGGCGTCGGATCGAAGGTGTCCACGATCGGGTCGAGTACCTCGACCTGCTCGCCGACGACGATCTGGACCAGGCAGAGGAGGGGCTTGTAGCGCCCCTCCGGCATGAACTCCGTGTCGAGTCCGAGTCGTCCGTGCTCTCGCGCGGACTCTGCGAGGCCGTCGAGAAGGCTTTGAGTCACCTGCATCCTTGCGCGACCCTACCTCTCCCCGTAGGGCGAATGTGCGTCAGTTTCCGATCAGAACAGGCGTTCCGACCGGCACGCGGGGGTACAGGTCGATGACGTCCGGCACGGTCATGCGGATGCAGCCGTGCGAAGCGCGGGAGCCGATCGAGCCGGGAGCGCCGGTGCCGTGGATCCCCACGCCGTTGACGATGCCCATCCAGCGCGCCTTGAGCGGGTTCTCCGCCGAGCCGCCCTCGACCGTCTCGTTCGCGTAGGCGCCCGCCCACGGAGAGTTCGGTGCCGTCCAGGCCGGGTTGACCGCCTTGTTGGCGATGTTGAAGCGGCCCGTGGGCGTCGGGTAGGCGGGCATGCCGACCGCCACGCCGTACGTCTTGGAGACCTTGAGGTTCTTGAACAGGCGCAGCTTGAAGTTGCCGCGGTCGATCGTGATGATCGTCCCGTAGGCCTTCGACAGGCCCGCGGTTGTCACCTTGGGGCGCACGACCTTGACCTTGGGCTTGAGGATGCGGTCCTTGGCCGGGTCGCTGAGCGCGGCGCCGACGCTCGTGGCGAGCGCCGTGGCGTCGATCGCGCGGCCGTCCTTGGAGGCGACCTTGCCGATCGACTTCAGCTTGATGTCCACCCGCGCGTCACGCGGGTCGCGCTTGAGGTCGGCGGCGACCTTGGTCGCGTACGCGGTGACCTTCGCGGCGTCGTAGGTGACGAACAGCGGCACGTCGACCGGCTGCGTGTGCGGCTTCAGGCCGGCGTTGTACGCCCGCCGCGCCGTCTTGTTGACGTCATAGACGAAGCCGAGATCGCTCGGGTTGACCGCGTACTTGTGGCCCGCGGCGTGGGTCGACAACGGGCGCCCGACCGAGAACCCGAAGGTGTTGTAGAGCTTGCCCGCGGCCTCGGCGAGCGTCAGTCCGGAGACATCCGTGCCGGCGGCCGTGACGCCCGCGGCGATGCGCGGTTCTGCGGCGTTGGCCGACGGAACCAGCAGGGCGAACAGGGCAAAGGCAGCGAGAACGGTCCGGCGCATGATGCGCAAGAGCGTAGCTACGACGCTTGACGTCGCAACCGTTCTTGCGTGTTAAGTGCCGAACGGGAGGAGCAACTCGAGCAACCTGCTCGTGGCGTCCAACTGTGGGTGGCGGCCTGCACCCTCGATGAGCTCGACGTGGGTCGTGGGCAGCGAATCCAGCGCGATGCGCGCGTCCGTGTGGGGCAGCGTCCGGTCGTGCGCGCCCCACACGAGCAGCACGGGGCAGCGGATGCCCACCAGGTCGAACGGCGCGTTGGACAGCTCGGGGGCCAGCCGCCGTCCGGAGCCCAGCAGCATCGCGAGGTCCGCGCGCGTCTCCCCGTCACGGCTGAAGGCGTCGACGACGTGGCGCTGGGTGTCGCTCGGGTGGTTGTAGGAGAGCTGCCGGTACGCGCTCGACCGCGCGCGCCGCACCAGGATCCCTGGGACCGGGACCGGGATCGACAGCAGTTTGCGGACGATCGGGTCCTCCTCGATCGGATCGAACCACGAGGGAAGCTCGAGCCCGTCGGGTGAGACTGGGACGACGCCGACGAGCCGCACGTTGCCGGGATGCTCGGCCAGGCGGAGGGCGATGCAGCCGCCGAGGCTCGTCCCCGCCACGACCACCGGCTCCTTGTCGGCCCAGCTCTCGACGAGATCGAGGGCGAACGCGTCCAGCTGGGGCAGAACGGCGCCGTCATGCAGGCGGGTGGCCTCGCCGAAGCCCGGCAGGTCGACGGCGATCGCGCGCCGGCCGCGCGCGCCGAGTTGCGCCAGCAGGGGACGCCACGTGTCGGCCGAATCGCCCCAGCCGTGCAGCAGCACGATGCCGGGGCCGCCGCCATCGACCTCGAGGGCGCGCGTGGCGTGTCCTGCGATTTCGATCCGGTGCTCGACGACGGACGTCATATCCCAAGACATACCCCTTCATCGGCCGGTCTGGACACGGGGTCAACTATGTTGGACAAGTGAGCGAGTGGGCAGAGGTCGAGGAGCCGGCCGACAAGCCCCCCGCAAATCTCTGGGACCGCCTGCGCACGGACCCGCTCCGCGCACCCGAACATGTGGCCCTGGCCGCCGCCGAGTATCACGGTCCGGCCGCCCTGGTCTGGGCCGATCGCCGCCGCCGGTTGTACAAGGCCGATCCCCAGACGCTCGCGCAGATGGCGCGTCGGCGTCATGTCAACCTGGCGAGCGTCGAAGGCGCCGCGACCGGCGTCGGGGGATTCATCACCGTCGTGCCGGATCTCGTGGGTCTCGCGTGGATCCAGTCGCGGCTCGTGTTCTTCGTCGCCGCGGCGTTCGGCTTCGACCCGCTCGACCGGATGCGGCCGGCCGAGCTGCTCGTGCTGAACGGGCTCTACGACTCCCCCGGCGAGGCGCGGGCCGCGCTGGACGGGATGGGCGTGACCGTCGCCGAGTCGTGGGTGGGCGGGAGGCTGACGCGCGACGAGGCGATCACCCTCAAGCTGGCCAAGATGGTCGGCAAGTCGTCGGGCAAGAAGCTCGCGGGGCGGCTGATCCCGGGCTTCGCGATCGCGTTCAACTCGGTCGCCAACCGGCGCGATACGAACGCGCTCGCCAAGCGCGCGATCAAGTTCTACGGCGGTTAGACGGGGAGTGCCGCGCCGTTGAGCGCGGCGGAGCCGTCGCCGCACAGGAACGCGATGACGGACGCGATCCGCTCCGGCGGCACGAGCTTGTGCCACTCGCTCTCGGGCATCATCTCGCGGTTGGTGGGCGTGTCGATCAGCGACGGGAGGATCACGTTGCAGCGCACGCCATCCGGCCGTCCCTCCTCCGCCACCGCCTTGGCGAACGCGATCACCGCCGCCTTGGCCGCCGTGTAGCCCGCGGCGCCGGCGAACGGCTGCAGCGCCGCCGCGGCGCCGGTGCAGACGATCGAGCCGCCGCCGGTGCTCTTCAGGTGGGGCAGCACGGCCTGGGTCATCAGGTACGTGGGGCGCAGGTTGCGCGTGAACAACAGCTCGAACTCGGCCAGCGGCGTGTCGGCCACCGGCTGGTCGGCGGCGAACCCGCCGACCAGGTTCACGAGCGCCTTCAGCGGCGCGCCGTCCGTCGCGGCACGGACCGTGCGCGCGACGTCGTCCGGGTTCGTAAGGTCGGCGGTGATGGTCGTCAGGCCGTCGCGATCCAGTTCCCCGGTTCGCTCGACCGGCACCACGACCCGCCAGCCGTGGGCGAGCAGCGCGTCGACGACGGAGCGGCCGAGGCCTCCGGCGCCGCCGGTTACGAGTGCGGTGCGGTCGGGCATGAACGCGATCGTAGTTCGTCCGAGCCCGTGCCTAGGGTTTGCCACCGTGCGTGTTCGCGAACTGAACGTGGGCCAGGAGATCGACCAGGTTCTGATGGTCCGGGCGGCCGAGCCGCGCAAGCTCGTCCTCGGGGATCGAACGGGCACTTTGGAGGCGCCGCCGCGTGAGGACGTCGCGCCGGGGCTGTGCGTGCGGGTCGCCGGCCGCGTCGAGCCGCGCAACCGCCTTGCGGTGCACGACCTGCGCGTCGCCGAGCCCGACGAGTACGCGCTCGAGGACCTCCTCGACGGTCCGCGCATCCCGGTCGAGCGCATGGAGGCCGACCTGCGCGAGCTGATCGCGACCGTCCAGTGCGGGCACCTGCGCGCGCTGCTGGACCGGATCTTCGGCGCCGGCACGGAGACCTGGGAGCTGTTCCGCGAAGCGCCCGCCGCGAAGCGCTACCACCAGGCCTACCGGCACGGCCTGCTCGAGCATTCCTTGACCGTGGCGCAGTCGGTCTCCGCTATCAGCGCGACGTTCGGCGGCGTCGACCGCGACGTGGCGGTGACGGGCGCGCTCCTGCACGACATCGGCAAGCTCGACGCCTACACGGCCGACCCACTCGCGATCGACCTGACCGACCTCGGCAAGCTCCAGGGCGAGATCCCGCTCGGCTACTACCGCGTCCGGCGCCTGATCGAAGACCTTCCCGGCTTCCCGCCGTCGCTCGCCGTCGCGGTGCTGCACATCATCCTGAGCCACCACGGCCAGCTCGAGCACGGCTCGCCCGTCGTGCCCTGCACGCGCGAGGCGACCCTCGTGCACATGATCGACAACCTCGGCGGGCGCCTCGGCTCGTTCGACCGGTTGGAGAAGGAGCTGCCCGACGGCTCCAACTGGTCGGGCTGGGATCGCGTCCTCGGCGGCGGCGCCTGGTTCGGCGCGGCCCGCGCTGCGGCCTAGAGAGCGCGCCAACCGCGACTAGGGACGAAAGTCAACTGCGCCGGGTGGGGAGGGGGAGCGGCGCACCCTCCGGGTCCGACTGTCGTGGACCGCCTCGGTGCGCGGCTCTGTTGGGGTCGAAGTGCCGTGCTGGGATACCGACAGTTACGGGCGTGGTGCTGACACCCCGGTCCGCGCCGGGCCTTGCGGTGATCGGTTTCGGCGAGCAACGAAGTCATGCGCGTGGGGGGTGACGAACAAATGCGTCCTGTGAGGACTCATTTGTTCCTCACCCCCGCCAGCGCGCCAACTCGACCAGTGCGAACCTGATCGAAACTCGCGATCCGGCCCTCAAACGCGCACGGTCAACCACGGCTGCCGGGACAACTGCGAGTGCGGGACACACTGGCCAGCCCACGCCCGTAACTGTCGGTATCCCACCACCGCAATTCGGGGGCGACAGAGCCGAGCCGAGCGGCGGACGGCGGCGAGTCAGACCCGGAGGGTGCGCCACTCCCCCCTCCCCACCCGGCGCAGTTGACGTTCGTCCCTACGGCCCCTCTAAGCCACCGCCACGCCACGGTCGGCGTGGCGTGTCACCTGCACCGCGCCCCACATCGCCAGCGCCAGCAGCGGCAGCAACGCGATCCGGTAGTCGAGGTGGATCGAGACCAGCAGGCCGATCGCCGACTGCGCGACGATCGCGGCGCCGAACCCGCCGAGGTTCACCATCCCCGAGACGCTTCCGCCTGCGGTCGGGCTGCCCTCGCGGGCGAGGTCGAAGGCGAGCATCGACGCCGCGCCGCCGAACCCGCTCACGCACAGCACCGCCGTCAGCACCGGGAGCGGCGGGTGGCCGCCCGGCCAGGCCAGCAGGATCGCGAGCCCGGCGGCGATCGCGGCCGCCGCACCGCTGGTCAATACACCGCGCCGATCGGGATGACGGCCGCCGAGCGCCCCGAGCGCCGGCGCGGAGAGGCCGAAGGCGAGCACCGCCGCGGCCAGGAGCGCCGCCGCGGTCCCGCGGCCGAGGCCTTGGTCCTGCACCAAGTACGGAAACGCCCACAACCCGGTCAGCGTCACGAAGGGCGCCATCAGCGCGAAGTGCACCCACTGGCCGTGGCGCGTCTGCGGCGCCCGCCAGGCGCGGCGGAGCGTCGGCCCGAGCGCGGCGTGCGCAGGCGCGGCGACGCCGTCCGGCCGATCCTGCAGCCGGTTGACGGCGAGGATCGCCAGCAGCGCGGTGAGCACGCCGCTGGCGGCGAACGTCGGCGTCCAGCCCACGTCGGACAGCGCCGCACTGAGCGGCGCCGTGCTCAGCAACTGGCCGAACGCGCCCATCGCCGCGGTCAGCGCGGCCGCGAGCGCATAGCGACGGGGCGGCAGCCAGAACGCCGCCACGCGCAGGACGTTGAGGAACATGCAGGCGTCGCCCGCCCCGACCAGCGCCCGCCCCACGATCGCGGGCCCGAGCGCGGGGCTGAACGCGAACAGCAGCTCACCCACCCCCATCGCCAGCAGCCCGAGCGTGAGCGACCGCCGCGGCCCGAGCCGATCCGCCATCACCCCCGCGGGCACCTGCATCGCCAGATACACGCCCAGCTGCACCGTCGACAGCAGCGCGATCGCGCTCGTCGACACCCCGAACCGCTCACTCGCGTCCAGCGACGCCACGCCCAAGCTCATCCGATGGAAGATCGCCACCAGATAGAAGGCCGCCGCCAGCGCCCACATTCGCCATGCCGCCGTCATCCACACACACTGTATCCAACATGTATGCATGAAGTATCCCACCCGCATACCGGGGTCAGACCCCGGTATCCGCGCGGTATACAAGTCGTACACAGGGGTCAGACCCCGGTGTACGCGTTGTGTGCATGATGTGTGCATGGCCTATCTGGACTACGGCCCGTTCCAGGCGCCGAAGGTGAGCGCGAGCCGGCGGGCGTATCTGCACGTGAAGGAGCGGATCCTCGACGGGACGCTGCAGGGCACCGCGCTGGTGTCCGAGGTCGAGGTCGCCGAGGAGCTCGGGATGAGCCGGACGCCGGTGCGGGCGGCGTTCGTGCAGCTCGAGGGCGAGGGCTATTTGAAGCTCTACCCCAAGCGCGGGGCGATCGTGGTGCCCGTCTCGGCGCAGGAGGCCGCGGAGGTCATCGAGACGCGGTGGGTGATCGAGCGTCATGCGATCGAGCGGGCGAGCAAGGAGCTGGGCGCCGAGCTCGTCGCCGCCGCGGCGACGCACGAGCAGCTCGAGGGCGCGGAGCTCGTCGACGCCGACCGCGCGTTCCACCACCTGCTCGTCGCCGGGACCGGCAACACGATCCTGCTCGCGCTCTACGACACGCTGCGCGACCGCCAGCGCCGGATGGCCCGGGTGACCACCGCCACGCCCGAGCGCAAGGCGCGGATCGTCGACGAGCACCGCGCGCTCGCCGCAGCGCTCGCCGAGGGTGAGACCGACGACGCGTTCACGCTCCTGCGCCGCCACTTGGACGGCGCGCTCGCGACGCTCAGAGGCTCATAGCTTGCGGTGATCCCAGGAGGCGGTGGCGTTCGCCATGAACTGCAGCGCCACCCGCTTCGACGCCTGCGCAGGCGTGACCACGTACCCGCCACCGCCGTAGCGCGCGCCCAGCTCCGTCCCCACACCCGCCACGACCTCCGGGTCGCGGTGGATCGCGCAGACGCACTTCATCATCACGCCGCGCAGCTCGTTGTACGCGACCCCGGCCTCGACCTGCACCGTGCAGCGGGACTCGCGCTCGAGGTTGCGGACCTTCTGGGACCTCGCGTAGGTCCAGGCCCAGCACTCGCCGTCACGGACGACGTACCACAGCGGCATCAGGTGCGGCCACGCGTCGGTGCCGATCGTCGCGCACGTCAGCGTGCGCTGCTCGTCGAGGAAGGCGACCACCTCCTCCGGCGACATCCCGATCGCGCCGCGGCGGCTACTCATGTCGCTCGCGCGATCAAGCCCTCCGCGGCCACCAGGACCGCCTCGCGGGCGTCCGCGGGCTCGAGCACGATCGCGTCACCCGCCTCCTTCAACACCTCACGGACGAGGAAGTCGATGCTCTTGAACGTGATCTCGACGATGATCCGGCCATCCGGCAACTCAGCCAGCACCGTCCGCTGCTCGCGGACCCAGCGCGCCTGTTCGGCGCTGATCAGCACTCGCGCCACCCGCGACCCGCCCACCGTCCCGGTGCGCGGCCAACCGCCGATGTCCGCGATCGGGTTGACCTCCTCGCGGCGCTCGAAGTGCTCGTCGAGCGCCTCGGCGTTCTTGATGCGATCGAGCCGGAAGTGCCGGAGCCCGCGCTCTTGCTCCCACGCGGCGACGTACCACGCCTCCTTGCCGTTGAAGAGCGCGTACGGCTCGACGGTCCGGTCGGAGTAGCGGTCCTCGGTCTGCGTCCAGTACTCGATCTTCAGCAGCCGGCTCTCGTGCACGGCGAGCTCGACGGCGTGCGTGATCGCGTCCTCGACCCGCGGGGAGACGATCTGCAGCCCCTCGTCGGCGGGGTCGAACCCGAGCGCGCCGACGACCTTCCCGCGCGCGGAGCGCAGGTCCGGGTGGGCGCGGCCGATCAGGTCGATCGCGGCGACCAAGGCGTTCGCCTCGATCGGCAGCAGCCGCGCCGCGCGGTCAAACGTGTCGGAGTAGGGCTCGGGGTCGACCTCGATCTCACCCGACGGCAGCACCTCGGCGTAGATCACGTACGCGCCGCCGCCGAAGTTGACGACGTTGAGGACCGAGACGTCCTCGCGCAGCTCCTGCGGCGACATCTTCAGCTGCTCGCAGACGTCCTTGACCTGCAGCCGCTCACCCGCGCGCCCCGCGGCGATCAGCACCGACGCCAGGGTGACCAGCCGTGCGAAGCGCTCGGGCCGGATCGCCGCGTCGGCGCCGCGACCGCGGCCATTGGTCTCCGGCACCGGGACCGGCGGGGGGACCAGACCGGACGCCACACGCTCGGGCGGATCGCCGCGGTGCGCCTCGATCAGGTCGTCGACACGCCGCCGCGCCTCGTCCACCAAGGCCGCGGGGCCGAGGATGCGCAGCCCGAAGCTCAGCGCCCAGGAGATCAGCAGCCGCGGCTGCGCGTAGCCGGTGCGGAAGACCTGGCCCTCGAAGCTGCCGTAGAGGCCGAACTGACGCTCGACGTACCAGGCGACGCCCTCGGGCACCTCGACCTCGGCGACCCCGACCTCCTCACCGAGCTGCCAAGGGATCCGATTCGCGTACCCACGCGGGTCGAATTCGTCCGGGCGCTGGAAATCGTGCTCGGCTTTTGTCGCATAGGCGACCTTCCCGCGAATCCGGGACAGCCGGAAGACCCGAACGTCTTTACGCTCATGCGCATATCCGACGAGGTAGAACTGCCCGCCCTCGAAGAGCAGGTGATACGGGTCCACTTTGCGCAGGGCGGTCTCGTCGCTCTGCATCGTGTGGTACTCGAACTCGATCCGCTTGCGGCGGTAGATCGCGGTGTCGATCTTCGCCAGGCGCGAGGAGAGCTCGCCGCCGCCGGCCGACGCCGTGATGCCGAGCCCGATCGTCTGGCGCGAGTCGCTGCCGAGCGGGCTGGGGCGCCCCCACGCGATCTGCTGCAGCGCGAGCCGCAGCGGCTCGGCGTACGCGAACTCGCCGTCGAGCAGCGTCAGCGCGGTCTGCAACGCGGCGCGCTCGGAGTCGGTGAAGGCGATCGGCGGGAGGTGGAACGCCTCGGGCGCGAGCGAGTAGTTCTCCTGCTCGGAGAACCCGTCCGCCGGCTTGTCGACCGAGAGATGGATCCCCAACGCGTCGAGCTCCGCCCTGTCCGCATAAAAACGCCGGGCGAAGGCATCCTCGGTCATGTCCGAGTAGCCCTCGACATCGCGGCGAATCTCCGTAGCCGTCACCGGACGGCGCTCCGCCATGAGATAGGAGATCAGCGACAGCTGACGGATCAGCTTTTCCGTGTCCTTCGCCAAACTGCGCGACACCTTAGAGTGCTGCGGGAGCCGTACTCTTCAGCAGGCGCGGAAATTCCGCATGTTCCGCTGGTCACGGTACACCTGCCATGACGCTTCAGCTTGTGCTCGTCGAAGATCACCAGGCCCTCCGCGAGGGCCTTGAACTGCTGCTCGGAAGAGACGGCATCGAAGTGCTGGGCACAGCCGGCACCGCGGCCGAGGGGCGCAAGCTCGTCGAGAAGCTCAAACCCGACGTCGCGCTGATCGACATCCGGCTCGGCGACGAGTCCGGGATCGAGCTGACCGCGCAGTTGATCGACGCCGACCCGGAGCGCCGCGTCGTGCTCTACACCGGCTCCAACGAGATCGACCTGCTGATCAAGGGCCTTGACTCCGGCGCGCGCGGCTACGCGCTCAAGGAAGGCACCCAGATCGAGCTGCGCACGGCGCTGACGACCGTCGCCGAGGGCGGGACGTACGTCGACCCGCGCCTGCACCCCGCGCTGCTCTCGCGCCGCGCGACCCAGACCCAGAAGTCGCTGTCCAAGCGCGAGCGCGAGATCATGGACCTCCTGGCCCAGGGCCTGACCGGCGAGCAGGTGGCCGAGAAGCTCTACCTCTCGCCGGAGACCATCAAGACCCACATCCGCAACGCGATGAACAAGCTCGAGGCCAACACGCGCGTGCACGCGATCGCGATCGCCCTCCGCGAAGGGTTCATCTCCGCCCCGAGCGGCTCGTCGTGACCCCCGACGACGAGGCCGACCTCGTCCTCGATGCCGAGACCCGTCGCCGGCTCCGGCACGACCTGCGCACGCCGCTGACGATCGTCGCCGGGTTCGCCGAGGTGCTGGCGGGCGACCGCGACATCAGTCAGGCCGACCGGCGCGAGTTCGCGATCCGCATCCAGGACGCGGCGACCGAGATCAAGAAGCTGATCGACGCGGCGTTCGAGTAATTAGACGGCGAGCTTCTCGCGCTGGCGTTCAGGCGAGATCTCGACGACGTTCCAGGCGAGCTTGGTCGCCTTCATCCCCCGGATGACCCAACCCGTGGGGTCGATCTCCCAGCTCTTGAGGCCGTGGAAGGCGCTGCGCGGAAACGTGTGGTGGTTGTGGTGCCAGGACTCGCCCATCGAGAGCGCGGCGAGCCAGAAGACGTTCGTCGAGTGATCCTCGACCGCGAACCGGCGGGTGCCGAAGAAGTGGCAGACCGAGTTGATCGACCAGGTCACGTGGTGGCCGAGGAAGATCCGCACCGCGCCGCCCCACAGGGCCGCTTCGAGCGCGCCGATCGCCGTGCCCGTCACGGCGTAGCCGATGCCCGCGGGAATGAGCAGCCCGAGCAACACCCACAGCGCGAACGTCTTGTGGATGATCCGCATGCCGCGATCCTCGTAGAGGTCGCGGCAGTACCGCGCGTGCTCGCTCGTTCCGGAGCGCTCGAACAGCCAGCCCATGTGCGCGTACCAGAGACCGGTGACCGCGCCCTTGAGGCCGGCGCCGTGACCGTGGGGCGTGTGCGGGTCGCCCTCCTGGTCCGTGTGGGCGTGGTGCTTGCGGTGGTCGGCGACCCAGTTCATCACCGGGCCCTGGACCGCCATCGAGCCGATGATCGCCAGCGCGTATTGCACCGGCTTGTAGGTTGCGAACGATCGGTGAGTCAGCAGGCGATGGAACCCGAGCGTCACGCCCATCACCGATACGACGTACATGGCCGCCAGGACGCCGAGCGACGTCCAGCCGACGGCCTTGTCCCAAAGGAGCACGATCGCCGCCAGCACGCCGAGCAGCGGCAGGAATACCCCGGTGAGGTTCAGGACCTGATGACTCCTCGTCATACGCCACTGGTTCTACCCGTCCGACCCCCCGAGCGGCATGGCACGCCGACACACTTGAATCGGCGATTCTTGTAGCCTCGTGATAATGGCCGCGCATGCGACCCTCCCACCGGAGGAAGCGGACGCGCTCCGGCGCACGCTTCCGGGCCTCGCCGACGACATCGTGGCGGCGATCGCGCGCGAAGTGCCGGACTACGCGCGCCCTATGGAGGGCCGCTTCGGCGAGACCGTCCGCTTCGGCACGCAGATCGCCCTCAACCGGTTCGTCGACATCCTCCTCGGCGAAGCGCGCGAGGCGGCCAACGCGCGCCACACCTACCAGCGGCTCGGGGCGGGCGAGTACCGCCAGGGCCGCTCGCTCGACGCGTTGCTCGCCGCGTACCGGGTGGGAGCCCGCCTGGCGTGGCGGCGCTTCGTCGACGTCGGCACCCAGTCCGGCTTCCCCGCCGACGCGCTCTACGACCTCGGCGAAGCCATGTTCGCCTACATCGACGAGATCTCGGCCGAGTCGGCCGCAGGCTTCGCGGAGGCGCAGTCCGAGGCGGCCGGGGAGACCCAGCGTCGCCGCAGACGGCTCCTGCGCCTGCTCGTCCAGGAGCCGGCGGCGGACGCGGAGGCGGTGCGCACGGCCGTGACCGCCGCGGGCTGGGCACTGCCGCGCGTGCTGGCGGCGGTCGTCGCCGCCGAGGCCGACCAACCCGAGGGCCTCGCCGCGGCGCACGGCGCCGAAGGGCCGTCGGAGGAACTGCTCGACGGCATCGCGGCGCGCCTCGCGCGCCGGCTGGGGCCGGGGGCGGTGGGCGCCGCGGTCGGCGGCCTCGCGGTCGTGATGATGCCCGACCCCGACGGCCCGGGCCGCCGCAAGGCGCTCGAGGCGGCCCTGGGCGGCGAGCTGGCCGCGCTCGGGCCCGCGGTGACGTGGCCTGAGGCCGCGTCCTCCCTGCGCCGCGCCGAAGCGGCGTTCCGCCTGGCCACTCAGGGCCATCTGGACGTCCAGGGTTCGACCTCGCCGTCCGCACAGGTTCGCGGCCGGCTGATCGTCGCCGACGAGCACCTGCCCGCACTGCTGCTCGCCGCCGCGCCCGGCATCGCCGCCGACCTCGCGCGCAGCCGCCTGTCGCCGCTCGACGGCCTCGCGGACGGGCCGCGGGAGCGGCTGATCGTCACGCTCCGCGCCTACCTGGACCGCCCCGGCCAGGTCCAGGCGATCGCCGCCGCGCTCGACGTCCACCCGCAGACCGTCCGCTACCGGCTCAAGCAGCTGCGCGAGCTCTTCGGCGACCGGCTCGAAGATCCCGACGCCCGTTTCGAGCTCTCGCTGGCCCTTCGCGCCGCGGAAGGTCTGCGCTATTGATGTGCCCCATGCGCCTTCTCGTCACGGGGGCCGCGGGCATGCTCGGCACGGATGTCGTCGCCGCCGCCCGTAGCCACGACGTCGTCGCCCTCGCGCGCGCCGACCTGGACATCACCCACGCCGATGCCGTCCGCGCCGCCCTGCGCGACGTCCGCCCCGACGCCGTGATCAACTGCGCGGCCTGGACGAACGTGGACCTCGCGGAGAGCGAGGAGGAGCAAGCGACGCTGATCAACGGCGACGGCGCGGGCCACCTCGCCGCGGCCGCCGCCGAGGTGGGCGCGCACATCGTCCACGTCTCGACCGACTACGTCTTCAACGGCGCGGCGACGACGCCCTACCCCGAGGACGCCCCGACCGGCCCGATCGGCGCCTACGGCCGCTCCAAGCTGGCCGGGGAGATCGCCGTCGCCGACGCGGCGCCCAGCGGCCACGCGATCGTCCGCACCGCGTGGGTGTTCGGCCCGCACGGCAAGAACTTCGTCGACACGATGCTCCGGCTCGGCGCCGACCGCGACGAGCTGACGGTCGTCGACGACCAGCTCGGCTGCCCGACCTACACCGGGCACCTCGCGCCCGCGCTGGTCGAGATCGCCGTCGAGCGCACGCAGGGCGTGCTGCACGTCGCCGGCGGCGGCTCGTGCACGTGGTGGGAGCTGGCGTGTGCGACGTTCGAGCGCGCCGGCCTGAGGCTCACCGTCCACCGCGGCACGACGGCGGGTTTCAACGCGCCCGCGCCCCGCCCCGCCTACTCCGTTCTCGGCTCCACCCGCTCCGACGCGCCGGTCCTACCGGCGTGGCAAGAGGGGCTTGCCGCCCATCTCATCGCTAGAGAGGTCCTCGCGTCGTGAAGCTGCTCGTCACCGGTGGCGCCGGGTTCATCGGCGCGAACTTCGCGCACTACACGCTCCGCAACCACCCCGAGTACGAGGTCGCCATCGTCGACTCGCTGACCTACGCGGGCAACCGCGAGTCGCTGAAGCCGGTCGAGGACCAGATCGAGTTCGTGCACGGCGACATCTGTGACGCCCCGCTCGTGGACCGCCTGGTGGGCGAGAGCGACATGGTCGTGCACTTCGCGGCCGAGTCGCACGTGGACAACTCGCTGCACGATCCCGAGCCGTTCATGCGCACCAACCTGTTCGGGACCTACACGATCCTCGAGGCGGTGCGCCGGCACGAGAAGCGGCTGCACCACATCTCCACCGACGAGGTCTTCGGCGACCTCGACCTCGACGGCGACGACCAGTTCACCGAAGAGACGAAGTACGACCCGTCGAGCCCGTACTCGGCGACCAAGGCGGGCTCGGACCTGCTCGTGCGCGCGTGGGCGAGGTCGTTCGGCATCCACGCGACGATCTCCAACTGCGCGAACAACTACGGCCCGTACCAGCACGTCGAGAAGTTCATCCCGCGCCAGATCACCAACGTGTTCGGCGGCGCGCGCCCGAAGCTCTACGGGCAGGGCGAGAACGTGCGCGAGTGGACCCACGTCGACGACCACAACGAGGCCGTCCACCTGATCCTCAGCAAGGGCGAGCCGGGCGAGACGTACCTGATCGGCTCCGGCGACGAGCGCTCCAACAAGGACATCCTGGAGCTGATCCTGGAGCTCATGGACGAGCCCGCGGACGCGTACGACCACGTCCCCGACCGCCCCGGGCACGACCTGCGCTACTCCAACGACTCGACCAAGATCCGCACCCAGCTCGGCTGGACGCCCCGCTACAGCGACTTCCGAGCCGGCCTCGAGGCGACGATCGCCTGGTATCGCGACAACGACTGGTGGTGGAAGCCCCAGAAGGAAGCGACCGAGGCGCGTTACACCCAGCTCGGCCGCTAGGCAAGGGGGGTCGCACCCCCGCCAGGTTGAGATCTGCGCACACCTAGGGTGACCCGCTCGCGCGGCGGGCGGGTCCACGGTGTAGCCATGTTCCTCCTCCCCAAGACCCTCGCGACGGCCGCCTTGGCCCTGGCCGTCGCGGCCCCCACCTCACAGGCGGCCACCGACACGCTCGCTGACACCACCGCCAAGCCGACGCCGCTCGCCGCGGGGTACGGCAAGGTCCTCTACAGCGCGTGGAACGGCTCGCAGTACCGCCTCACCGCGCTGGGCGGCGACGCGCTCGGCGTCGCCGGCTCGTCCAAGCCGTTCACGGTCGACCTCGGCAAGCGCAAGGACGGCCACGTCGTCGCGGTATACAACCGTGGCGGGCGCCTGTACATGTACGACTTCACGACGCCGCAGGAGCGCCCGCTTGGAGGCACGGCCGGCGCCGTGGCCGGCTCGATCTCGGGCGACCGGCTCGTGTTCGCCACCAAGGACGCCCTCTACGCGCGCTCGATCACCGGAAACGCGGCGTCGAAGAAGCTCGCGAGCAAGGTCGTGTTGAGCGTGGACGCCCGCAACTCGCGCACCGCGTTCTCCGGCTCGCGCGAGTGGAGCCATGAGCCGTGGCTGGCGACGCAGACCGCACTGTCCCTGCTCACGAAGGTTCCCGGCGGTGGCGCCTCACCGGACTTCTTCGACACGCTGAACCCGACGTTCTCCGGCAACGCGATCTATTGGCTGCTGGCCCGCCAGGGGCAGCACAACGTGGGTGAGATCCACCGCTACAACCGGGCGCTGAACCGCGACGAGCGGGTCGTGATGCCGATCGCCGGCGTCGTCTCCGGCTTCGCCTACGACCGCGGCCACGCGTACTACTCGCGCGGCACGGAGATCCACCAGGTCACGGACCTGAAGTTCGAGCAGGCGCCGCGGATCCGGATGTACGGCGACTAGCGCAGCAGGTAGACGACCTCGGTCTCGGGCTGGTCCGGAGGTTCGCGCCACGGGCCGTAGATCTCCCAGCGCGGGCCGGCGCGTGCGAGGCCGTGCTCCGCACAGAAGCGGATCACGGCCTCGTGGGCGTCGCCGAGCGCCGCGTACGGCCCGCGGTGGGTGAGGGAGACGACGTCGCCGCCCGGAAGCTGCGAGCGGATGACGCGGCCGCCGGGCGTGAAGTCCGCCCGCGCCAGCACGCCGACCTCGACGTTCGGGACGTCGTCCTTGTAGAGCATCACGTTGCGGCCACTCGCACCCTGCTCCCGGACCTCGTCGAGCAGGACCCGCCACAGCCGCGGGAACTCGTCCCAGGTCGTGGCCGTCGAGACGACCGCCGTCGCGCGTGGGGTGACGGTCAGGCGCCGAGGGCGGACGCTCTCCACGCGCCGCCCTCCTTCACGAACGTGAACGTCGCGACCTGCCCGTCCTTGCCCTGACGAACCTGGGCCGTGGCGTTGGCGCCGTTGATCTTCACGCTGGTGACCTGCAGGTCGTAGTCGCTGGCGTCCTTGATCGCGCGATCCATCTCGGTCACGCAATCGCCGCCCGCGTTCTTGAGCTCCGTGACGAGCGACTTGGCGAGGATGTCCTTGCAGATCTTGTCGGCGTCTCCGCGGGTGCCCGCGGTGGCGAGCGCGTCGACGACCTTGACGACGTCCTGCTGCTCGCCCTTGAACTTGTCGTTCTGCGTGGACGTCGCGGTCCCGCACGCGCTCAGGGCGAGGGCGAGGACGGCGGTCAGGGCGAGGGTGCGGCGCATACTGGGGGAGAGCCTAGCCACAGCTAGGATCGATTGGGTCCATGGCCGCCTTGGAAGCGCTCAACGAGGCGGTCCTCGACTGCCGTCGCTGCCCTCGTCTCGTCGAGTGGCGCGAGCAGGTCGCACGCGAGAAGCGGGCGGCGTATCGCGACTGGGAGTACTGGGGCCGGCCGATGCAGGGGTTCGGCGATCCGGCCGCGCGGGTGCTGATCCTCGGGCTCGCGCCCGCCGCGCACGGCGGGAACCGGACGGGCCGGATCTTCACCGGCGACCGCTCGGGTGACTTCCTGTTCGCCTCGCTGCACCGGGTCGGGCTGGCCAACCAGGCGGAGTCGATCGAGCGCGGCGACGGGCTGGCGCTGAGCGGCGCGTACATCGTCGCCGCGGTGCGCTGCGCTCCGCCCGCGAACCTGCCCACCCCCGAGGAGCGCGCGAACTGCTCGGAGTGGCTCGAGGGCGAGGTCGCGCTGCTTCCCGAGGTCCACGTCGTGGTCTGCCTCGGCGGGTTCGCGTGGGAGAGCGCGCTGCGGCTGCGCTCCGCCCTGGGAGGAGCTCCGGTTCCCCGTCCGAAGCCGAAGTTCGGGCACGGCGTGGTCGCCGACGGCGACCCGTGGCCGCTGCTCGGCTGCTTTCACCCCTCGCAACAGAACACGTTCACCGGAAAGCTGACGCCCCCGATGATGGACGCGGTGTTCGAGCAGGCGCGCGAGCTCGCCTGGTGAAGGTCTACGGCGAGATCCTGCGCTCCCGCTATGTCGGAGCGCTCGTCGCCTCCTCGCTGCTCTCGCGGTTCCCGATCGGGATCAACGCACTGGCGATCGTCCTGTTCCTGCGCGAGCAGACGGGCTCGTTCGCGATCGCGGGCGCCGTGTCCGGCTCGCTGGCGGCCGGGTCGGGCCTCGGCGCGCCGTTCGTCGGGCGGCTGGTGGATCGCATCGGCGCGCGCCGGGTGCTCGTCCCGCTCGCGTGCATTCACGCGCTCGGGCTGGCGTCGATCGTCGGCTTCACGGAGCTTGACGCGCCGACCGCCGTGCTGCTGGTGTGCGGGTTCGTCTCAGGCGCGGCGCTCCCGCCGACGTCGTCCGTGCTGCGCTCGCTCTGGACCGAGCTGCTCGAGCCGCGGCTGCACCAGGCGGCGTTCGCGCTGGACTCGACGATGATCGAGCTGATCTTCATCACCGGCCCGCTGCTGACCGCCGGGATCGCCGCCGTGACCTCCCCCGCCGGCGCGCTGATCGTCTCCGCCGTCGCGACCGTCACCGGGACCGCGATCTTCACCGCGCTCCCGCCCACGAAGAACATCCACGGGCAGGAGCGCAGCGCGGCGGGAATGCTCGGCGCCCTGGCCATCCCGGGCGTCCGGACGCTCGTGCTCGTCTCGCTGCCGACGGGGATCGGCCTCGGCATCCTCGAGGTCGGCATCCCGGCGTTCTCGCGCGCCGAGGGCGCCGCGGCGGCCGCCGGTGTGCTGCTGGCGATGTGGTCCTTCGGCAGCGGCATCGGCGGGCTGCTGTACGGCATCCTGCCGCGGCAGGGCGGGGTGTTCCGGATGCACCTGTTCGTCACCGCGCTGCTGCCGCTGACGATCCTCCCGCTCGCCGCCGCGCCCTCCGTCGTGGTCATGGCGTTCCTGGTCATCCCGGCGGGGTGCTGCATCGCACCGCTCCTGGCGACGCGCAACGAGCTCGTGGGCGGCATCGCGCCGCCCGGCATGCGGACGGAGGCCTACACCTGGCCGATGACCGCGTTCGTGGGCGGGATCGCGGTCGGCGCCGCGCTCGCGGGCGTGCTGGTCGAGGGTCCCGGCTGGCGGACGGCCTTCCTCGTCGCCGCCTGCATCTCCGCCACCAGCTCCGTGATGGTCGCGATGTGGCGCAAGACCGTGCTGATTCCGGTCACAACCTGACCGCAATCGGTCGTATCGTACCTTGATGTGATGGCCGATCCACTCGCTCACTTCACTCCACAGGTACGCGAGTGGTTCGGGCGGGCGTTCGCGGAGCCGACCGCCGCGCAGGAGCAGGCGTGGCCCGCGATCGCCACGGGCGAGCATGTCCTGATCTCCGCCCCCACGGGCTCGGGCAAGACGCTGGCGGCGTTCCTCTACGGGCTCGATCAGTTCGTCGCGCGGCCCACCCACGAGCAGACGCGGCTGGTCTACGTCTCGCCGCTGAAGGCCTTGTCGTACGACGTCGAGAAGAACCTGCGCGCGCCGTTGCGCGGGATCGGCGCCGAGCTCAACGTCGCGATCCGGACCGGCGACACGCCGCAGAAGGAGCGGCGCGACATGGTCAAGCACCCGCCCGACGTGCTGATCACGACGCCCGAGTCGCTCTATTTGATGCTGACGAGCGGGGCGCGGGCGCTCTTCGAGGGCACCGAGACCGTGATCCTGGACGAGATCCACGCCGTCGCGCAGACCAAGCGCGGCGCGCATCTGGCGATCACACTGGAGCGGCTGGTCGAGCAGGCGGGGCGCGACGTGCAGCGGGTGGGTCTCTCCGCGACCCAGAACCCGCTGGAAGAGGTCGGCCGGTTCATGGTCGGCCCTTCGCGGCGGGTGACGGTGGTCGACACGGGCGTCCGCAAGCCGCTGGACCTGAAGATCCACGTGCCGGTGGAGTCGATGGTCGAGCCCGAGAACATGGATCTCGAGCTCGATCCGTTCAAGGGCGGCGAGGCGACCCGCAAGTCGATCTGGCCGGCGATGTACCCGGAGTTGCTCAAGCTCGTGCGCGAGCACACGTCGACGCTGATCTTCGTCAACAACCGCCGCGCGGCCGAGCGGCTGGCGCTGCGGCTCAACGAGCTGGCGGAGGAGCCGCTGGCGCGGGCGCACCACGGGTCGCTGGCGCGCGAGGAGCGGCTGGTGGTCGAGGAGCAGCTCAAGGCGGGTGAGCTGCCGTGTCTGGTCGCGACGTCCTCGCTGGAGCTGGGCATCGACATGGGCGCGATCGACCTCGTGCTGCAGGTCGAGTCGCCGAAGTCGGTCACCGCCGGGCTGCAGCGGATCGGTCGTGCCGGCCACAACGTCGGCGACATCTCCAAGGGCCGGATCTTCCCGAAGTTCCGGGCTGATCTCTTGGAGTGCGCGGTGGTCGCCCAGCGGATGCGCGAGGGGAAGATCGAGACGACGGTGGTGCCGCGCAACCCGCTCGACGTCCTGGCGCAGCAGATCGTGGCGATGAGCGCGTCGGCCGAGGACGAGGTCTTGAGCGTCGACCTGCTGGCGGCGATGCTCGCCCGCACCTACACGTACTCCGAGCTGTCGCGGGCGCAGCTGGAGAACGTGCTCGACATGCTCGACGGGCGCTATCCGTCCGAGGAGTTCGGGGAACTGCGGCCGCGGATCGTCTGGGACCGCGTGGCGGGGACGATCCGGGCGCGCAAGGGCTCGCGGGCGCTGGCGATCACCAACGCGGGCACGATCCCCGACCGTGGCCTGTACTCGGTGAACCTCCCCGACGGCCGCCGCGTCGGCGAGCTGGACGAGGAGATGGTCTACGAGGCCCGTGCCGGGCAGGTGTTTCTGTTGGGCGCCTCCTCGTGGCGGATCGAGGAGATCACCCGCGACCGCGTGATCGTCACCCCCGCGCCGGGCGTTCCGGGCGCGGTGCCGTTCTGGAAGGGCGACGGGCTGGGCCGGCCGAAGGAGCTCGGCGAGGCGATCGGCGCGTTCGCGCGCTGGGCGGTCGAGCAGTCGCAGGAGACGCTGGCGAAGGACTTCGACCTCGACCCGCGGGCCGCATCCAACCTGCTCGAGTTCCTGCTCGAGCAGCAGGAGGCGACGCGGGTCATCCCCTCCGACCGCACGATCGTGATCGAGCGCTTCCGGGACGAGATCGGCGACTGGCGGGTGTGCGTGCTCTCGCCGTTCGGCGGGCGGGTGCACGCCGCCTGGGGCCTGGCTCTGTCCGCCCGCATCCGCGAGGTCTACGGCCTGGAGTCGGACGCGATCTGGTCCGACGACGGCATCATCGTCCACCTCCCCGACGCCGACGAACCGCCCGGCGAAGAGCTGGTGATGATCGAGCCGGACGAGCTCGAGGACCTCGTGGTGGGTGAGCTGGGCGGGTCGGCGCTGTTCGGCGCCCGCTTCCGCGAGAACGCGGGCCGCGCGCTGCTGATCCCGCGGGCGTATCCGGGGCGGCGGACGCCGCTGTGGCAGCAGCGTTTGAAGTCCCAGTCGCTGCTGGAGGTCGCGCGCCGCTACGCGCAGTTCCCGATCGTGCTGGAGACCTATCGCGAGGTCCTGCGCGATGTCCTGGACCTCCCCGGCCTGCACGATCTGCTGACCAAGCTGCACCGGCGCGAGCTGTCGCTGGTCGAGGTCGAGACGCCGACTGCTTCGCCGTTCGCCTCGTCGCTGCTGTTCGACTACGTCGCGACCTACATGTACGAGGGCGACCAGCCCAACGCGGAGCGCCGCGCCGCCGCTCTGGCGCTGGATCGCGAGCTGTTGCGCGAGCTGCTCGGGCAGGAGGAGCTGCGCGAGCTGATCGACCTGGGCGCGCTGGAGACCGTCGAAGCGGATCTGCAGCGGCTCTCCGACCGCACGCGGGCGGACACCGTCGACGGCGTGCACGACGTGCTGCGCCGCGTGGGCGACCTGACGCTGGACGAGGCGAAGGCGCGCGGCGCGACGACGGCCTGGCTGCAGCAACTGCGCGGCGAGCGGCGGGCGATGGAGCTGCGGGTGGGTGGCGAGAAGCGCTGGGTCGCGGCCGAGGACGCCGGGCTCTATCGCGACGCGCTGGGCGCCGTCCCGCCGTCCGGGCTGCCCGAGGCGTTCACCGCCGACGTCCCGGACGCGATGGAGCGGCTCGTCCGCCGCTACGCGCGGACGCACGGGCCGTTCGAGACGCGCGCGCTTCGCGAGCGCTACGGGATCGACCTGACGCCGGTGCTCGAGCGCTTGGAGCAGGGCGGTCACTTGGTCCGCGGCGAGTTGCGGCCGGGCGGGACCACGCGCGAGTGGTGCGACCCGGAGGTGCTGCGGCGGCTGCGGCGCGCGTCGCTGGCGGCGCTGCGGGCGGAGATCGAGCCCGCCGACCAGCGCGCCTTCGCGCGCTTCCAGGCCTCCTGGCAGGGCGTCGACCGCCACCCGCCGACCGGGGCGGGTGTGGATCGCCTGCGCGAGGCGCTGGTGCCGCTGCAGGGTCTCGCGCTGCCGCTGGAGGTCTGGGAGCGCGACGTGCTGCCGCGCCGGACGGGCGCCTACTCGCCCGCCTGGATGGACCAGCTCTGCGCTTCTGGTGAGATCGTCTGGGTGGGTGCGGGGGCGATGGGCCGGCGCTCCGGGCGCGTCGCGCTGTACTTCCGCGACGACGCCGCGCTGATCGGGCCGCCGCCGCGCGGCGGGGCGGGCGACGCGCCGTCAGAGCCGATCCACGTGGCCGTGCGCGAGCGGCTGAAGGCCGGCCCGTGCTTCTTCACCGACCTGCTGACCGACGTCGGCGGCTTCACGACCGAGGAACTGCAGAACGGGCTCTGGGACCTCGTGTGGGCGGGTGAGGCGACCAACGACGCGTTCGCGCCCCTGCGCTCGCCGAAGCTGACCGCGGCGACGCCCGCCTGGTCGCAGCGCGCCCGCGCCTCGCGCCGCTCGTTCGGGGCGCGCAAGCGCGGCGGGCAGCCGGCCGTGCAGGGCCGCTGGTCGCTCACGAGCGCGCTGTTCGGGCGCGACGTCGACCCTGTGGCGCGCCGGCGCACGCAGGCCGAACTGCTGCTCGAGCGCTACGGCATCGTCACCCGCGAGCAGGTGCTGGCCGAGGGCATCCCGGGCGGGTTCTCGTCTCTGTACGACTCGCTGGCGGCTTTGGAGACGATCGGGATCGCCCGCCGCGGCTACTTCGTCGAAGGCCTCGGCGGCGCGCAGTTCGCGTTGCCGGGCGCGGTCGAACGGCTGCGGGCGCAGCGTGACGATGACGCGGCGCCGCCGGTCGTCCTCGCCGCCACCGACCCCGCGCAGCCCTACGGCGCGGCGCTGAAGTGGCCGGACACGCCGCGGCGCCCCGCTCGTCAGGCGGGTGCGTATGTGGTCCTGGCGGGTGCTGAGCCGGTGGTGTTCGTCGAGCGCGGGGGCAAGGGCCTGCAGGTGCTCGTCGAGGCCGACGACCCGCGCATCCAGCCGTCGCTCGCCGCGCTGGCCGAGACCGTCCAGCGCGGGCGGATCAAGCGGCTCGCCGTGGAGAAGATCGACGGGGAGTCGATCATCGGGTCCGTCTACGAGGAAACGCTCATCGACCTCGGCTTCCGGCCGGGCCCGCGCAAGCTGACGCTGACCACGTAGGCGGGCCGGGTCCAGGGAGCGCCGGGGTGACTCCGTGACGGCCCGTTTCCGCTACCGGATCGTGCCGCGGCTCGCCGATAGCACGGTGTACTTCGCGGTCGCGGCCACGGAATAGCTGGACGGCATGAGCGTCCTTAGTGGCATGTCCAGGCTCGCCGAGGAAGGCTTCGCCCGCGCGGCGCTCCAGTCCGGGTGCCACTTCTCGGCGGGGCTCGCCGAGGCGCGCGCGCTGATGGCGAGCGGGCGGCCGGATGAGGCCGAGAACGTCCTGGCGACCCTGGCCGCGCCCAATGCGCGCGGCGAGGTCACCCTCGCACTCGTCCGCGCCCGCAACCTGTTCTTCGCACTGAACCGCTCCGCGGACGCGGAGGCCGCCCTACGCGCGGGCGAGGAGGCACTCGCCGCGCGTGGGCTGGCCGGCAGCCCCGCCTCGCTCGCGCGCACGGGCAAAGACGCCGTGCGCGGGTTCACCGGCAGCGGCGCGCCGCTCGTGCGCACGAGCGCAGACGCGCCGGCCGCGCGTACGCTGCCCGCCTCGCTCGGCGCGATGGAGTTGCACGCGCTGCGCGCGCGGTTCGCGTTCGCACAGGGCGACCCGCGCGCCGCGCTGGCGATGGCGGCGCCCGTCGAAGCCGATCCGACCGCCCCGGACGCGGCGCGGGTGCGCGCCGCGGTCGCGATGGCCGAGGCGCTCGCCGTCTGCGGCCGGCGCGACGAGGCGATCGCGGTCGCCCGGCGCTGGGAGCCAGCGTGCGTCCGCTACCTCGCGGGCGCCCAAGCGCTCGCGCACTGGCTCGCCGGCAGCCTCCCCGAAGCCACCTACGAGGCCGAGCGCTCCTATGCCGCCGCGACCGACCCGCAGGGCTGGGCGGTCGCGGCCCTCCTGCTCGGCCACGTCTGGCTCTCCAGGGGCGACACCGACGCGGCGCTTCGCTGGTTTCGCGAAAGCTCCGTCCTGCTGCGCGCCTGCGACCCGGTGGGCATGCGCCCCGCAGCCCTCGCCGGCATCGCCCAAGCGGCAGCCCAAGCGGGCGACGCCGCCCACGCGGCCAAAGCGATCGCCGAGCTCGACCGGCTGCCCCACACCTCCGGCCGCGGCGTCGGCGAGGAACTCGGCCTCGCCCGCGCCTGGGCCGCCTACGCACTCGGCGACCACACCCGCGCGATCGCCCTCGCCACCGCGGTCCTCGCGACCGCCGAAGCCCGCGGCGCCGACGGCTTCGCCGCCCGCGCCCGCACCGAGCTCGCCCGCCTCGCCGCTTAGGGGGGTCAGACCCCTCAACATTGGAAACGGCGCTGTAGAGCCAAAAGAATTGTTGAGGGGTCTGACCCCTTCAAGAATCGCGGGGTGGCCAGGTGATCGTGGCGAAGGCCGTTCGGAGCTTTTCGCCGCGGGTGGGGTTGAGCGACTCGACCCAGGCGATGCGGCCGAGGAGGACGGTCGGGTCGAGGTCCGCGGGTGGGCCGTCGAGCGCGGCGCGGTGGAGGGTGGCCTTCAAGGTGTCGTACTCGGCGCGGGGGACGTTCGGGTGGGCGTTGACGACGACGCCGGTGACCGTCTGGCGGCGGCCGCGGCCCATCACGCGGGTCTTGGCGGCGTTGACGCGGAAGCCTTCGGCGCGGGCGATGGCCCCGATCGCAGCGACCGGTGTGCGCAGCCGCCGGTCGCTGGAGAGGACGAGGTCGTCGGCGTAGCGGGTGTAGGTGGCGCCGATCGCGGCCGCCAGACCGGTGAGCCGGCGGTCCAGCGCGAAGGCGGCGAGGTTGGCCAGGGCGGGCGAGGTGGGCGCGCCCTGCGGGAGGTGCGGGGTCGCGAGGCGGCGCGAGAGCCGCCAGTGAACGGGGACCGACTCCTGCGCCGGCACGACGTTGGTGCACAGGCCGGTGAGGACGTGGGCGACGGACTCCGGGTAGCCCGCGGCGCGGAAGATCCCGAAGACGCGCGCCGCGGTCACGCCCGCGAAGAAGTCCTCGAGATCGAGCCGGACGACGACCCGGCGCCCCACGTGGGCGAGCGCGTGGGTCCGGGCGGACCGCCCGCCCACGAACCCGTGCGCGGCACCGTGCACCGGGATGAGGTCGAGGAGCTCGTGCAGGACCCGCCGTTGCAGCGCCTTCAGCCGCGGCTTGGGCGCCTCGATCACCCGCGGCGGGCCGGACTTCCGCGCCACACGTACATAGCGATAGTGGCGCAGCCGCTCGTCGTTCACCACCCGCTCGAGCCCGCGCACGTCCGCGAACCACTCGAGCGCGCCGACTTCTAGGCCGAGGAACGCCGCCAGATCGCCGACCGTGTCGATCCGCGGGACCGGCCAGCGGGCGAACGCCATCTCGGGGTGAAAGCGCCCCCACTCGACGACGCGCGGCGTCGGCTCCGGGAGCAGCAGGTCGTCGAGGTCATCGGCGTCCGGGTCCGGGAGCGGGTCGAGCTCGTCGAGCACGATGGCCACGTACGCGCCAAGCTCGCGCGGACGGTCCAGCGGCGGGCGGTGGTACGCGTCGAGGACGGCGTCGACCAGCACGGTCACGTAGGGCGGCGGCGGGTCGAGGGCCGCCATGACGCGATCGGCCATCGCCGGCGGCCGCCACTCGCCGGCCAGCAACGCCGCCGCGATCCCGTGGCCCAGTGCGCGCCGCGACATCACAGGGCGCGACGATGCCGCCCGACGGCTCTCGTCGTGCGTGCGCGAGGGGGCACGCGAACGCTGCCCTGCCGCGCACGCGATGCTCTGCGTAGGTCAACGTGGTCTCCCCAGGGAACCCCTGGAGACGCACCTCTGACGGTGCGGGCTCGGGCGGGCATCGTCGCGGCCCGGACCATACTCAGAAGCCGTGCCCGAGGGCGACACCATCCACTACGCGGCGAATAAGATCCGCCCCGTCCTCGAAGGCCAGATCCCGGACAGCATCGAGACGCCGCACCCGCGCTTCGGGCGCGATCGCTGGCCCCAGCGCCTCCAAGGACAGGCCGTGACGGGCGTCGACGCCCACGGCAAGCACCTCTTCATCCGCTTCGAGAACCAGCTGGTGATTCACTCCCACCTGCGGATGACCGGGAAGTGGCGGGTGCGCGACGAGGATTGGCCGCCGCCCCGCAACACCTGGCTGCTCATCAAGCACGGCGAGAAGCTCGTCGCCCAGATCAACGGCCCGGTGCTCGAGCTGATGACCGCCAGCCGCACCCGCTTCGATCAGCGCATCGCCGGTCTCGGCCCGGACATCCTCGCGCCGGAGCTCGACGAGCAGGCCTTCCTGAGGCGACTGCGCACCGACGACCCCACCCGCGCCATCGGGGACGCCCTGCTCGACCAGCGGGTGATCGCCGGGATCGGCAACCTTTGGAAGGCCGAAGGCTGCTTCGAGGCCGGCATCGATCCCTGGCGGCGCACCGGCGACGTCTCAGACGTCGAGGCGCTCGCGATCATCCACGCCACCCGCCCGCGGATGCTCGAATCGTCGCGCAGCGGCATGCAGGAGCGCTTCAAGGTGGTCTACGGCAACGCCGGGAAGCCGTGCCCGCGGTGCGGCACGGACTCGAACATCCGTGCACGCGGGCAAGGCGACGACAACCGGACGACATACTGGTGCCCACGATGTCAGCGATGAGGATGCGGCGGATCGGGCACAAGGGCGCGGACCTGATCGTCCCCGGCAACACACTCGCCTCGTTCGACGCGGCGCTGGCCTACGGCGTGGACATGATCGAGTTCGACGTGCTGCCCGAGTTCCAGCACGAGCCGGCCAAGGGCCGCCTGCTGCTCGCCCACGACTACGAGCACGTCGAGAACGCGCCGACGTTCGAGCAGGGCCTCGCGCACCTCGCCTCCACGCCGTTCGACGGCGTCGAGCTCGACGTCGACCTCAAGCTCCCCGGCTACGAGGACCGCGTGGTCGCCGCCCTGCGCGAGCACGGCCTGATCGACCGGTCGCTGATCTCCTCCAACTGGATGCGCTCGCTGCTCGTCCTGCGCCAACTGGAGCCCAAGCTCCGCCTCGGCTGGTCGGTCCCGCGCCTGCGCAAGGACCCGACGAAGGCGTGGCTGACCAAGCTCCCCGCCTACGCGGGCGCGGCCTACGTGCGCCTCAAGCTCCCGTCAGCGGTCAAGGTCCACATGGCCGCCGGGCGCTGCGACGCGCTGATGGTGCACTGGCGCCTGGTGTCATCGCGGCTCGTGCGCGCCGTCAACGAGGCGGGCGGGGAGATCTACGTCTGGACGGTCGACGACGGCCGCCGCATCGGGCGACTCGAGAAGCTCGGCGTCACCGGGGTCATCACCAACGACCCCCGGCTCTTCGCTCAGTTGCCGAGCTCGCAGTTGGCGGCGGAGTAGCCCGCCGGGTCGGCGCCGGCGCTTGACCGGTGCCCGCCCTCGGTGACGACCTCCGCGGTGCGTGGCAGGGCGTCGCCCTTGCGCCAGCGATAGCGCACGACCCCGCGCAGCATGACCGTGTTGGTCGGCCGCGCGAAGCTGAAGCTCCACCCGGACTCCGCGGGAACGCCCTTCGCGGTCCCGAGCACCCGCCAACCGGAGTCGGCGTCCTCGACGTCCGCCCACGTACCGTCCGCGGCCTTGTACTGCACGCGGAAGCGCATCGAGAGCTTGACGCCCTTCGGCAGGCCCGACATCGACGCGCGGATCCCGATCGTGTCCGGCTGCTTGGCCGTGTCGCAGACGTTGACCGTCGCCCAGGTGTCCATGTCGCGCGCCGACGCGGCGGCCGGCGCGAGCAGGCAGGCGAGCAGGACGAGAGGCAGCGCGATCCGCATCGGTGGGCGAAAGAATCTAGCGCCGATCTGTGATGGATCCCATGGGCGATCGTAGTAAGGATGTGACGACGGCCAGCACCGCGACTCTTCCCGCCACCGCAGTGCGCGCGCTCGACTTCGACGCGCTCTACCGCGACGCCCGGGACGACGTCTTCGCGTACACCGCGACGCTGCTGCGAGACAGCGCCGCGGCCGAGGACGTCACCGCCCAAGCGTTCGAGCGCGCGTACAAGCGCCGCTCCCGCTTCGACGCCCGCCGCGGGTCCCCGCGCGCGTGGCTGTTCGGCATCGCCCGCAACGCCGCACTCGACGAGTTGCGCAGCCGCAAACGCACCGCGGCGGCCGGACTCCCGGTGCCGCCGTCGACTCCCGGGCCCGACGAGCTGGCCGAGCAGACCGCGGAGCGCGACGCCGTCCGCCGCGCCCTGGGCACCCTCGTCGCGCGCGATCGAGAGCTGATCGCGCTCAAGTACCACGCCGACCTCTCCAACGCCGAGATCGCCGAGGTCCTCGGCGTCAGCGCCTCCAACGCGGGCACGCTCCTGCACCGCGCCATGACCAAGCTCCGGGAGGCCGTCGATGCCTGATCTCGAGATGCTCCTCCGCGACGTCCGCCCCGTTCCCGACCCGGTCTGGGCCGAGAAGCTGGACGCGAAGGTCGCCGCCCGGTTTCCCGGCCCGGTCCCGCCCTGGAAGAAGAAGCTGCAGGCGCTGCGCGACCACTTCGCGGCGTTCGCGCTGGCCAGCGCGACGGCGGCAACACTGCTGCTGATCGTCGTCGTCATCGCCAAGAACATCGATACGAGCGGCAGCGACGACTCGGGGGCCAGCGCGACGTCGATGAAGGCGCCGCCTTCGGCTGACAGCGCGAGCTCCGGCAGCTCGGCCGCGAGCCCGAAGAAGTCCGCCACTGACGAGCGGTCGGCGGCTGCAACGTTGCCACGGTCGGCGGCGGGCGGGAGCTCAGGAGCGGCCGGCGGCGGCCGCGCGGTCCTGAGCAACGCCTCGCTGACCATCACCACCCGCCCCGGCGAGGTCGAGACCACGACCGACCGCGCGATCCGCATCACGGACACGCTCGGCGGCTACGTGCAGACCTCGAGCACCAGCGTGCACGGCTCGACCGCGAGCGCGTCGCTGACCCTCAAGCTGCCGGCCGACAAGCTGGACAGCGGCATCGCGCAGCTCTCCAAGCTCGGGCACGTGTCCGCCCGCTCCCAGCAGGCCGAGGACGTCACCGACCAGCGCGACAGCCTCGAGGCCGCCGTGCGCGACGCCCGCGCGGATCGCGACGGCCTGCGCTCCCGCCTGGCCAAGGCCGCCACGGACAAGGAACGTTCCCGCCTGCGCGCCCTGCTGGACCGCGCCACCCGCCGCGTCACGGCGCGCGAGCGTGCCGTCGCGCAGCTCAACCAGGCGGTCTCCTACGCCTCGGTCGACCTGTCGATCGAGGGGACCCGAAAGGCCACTGTTGCCCCGGTCCCGGGCGGGCGCTGGACCCCCGGCGACGCCGTCAAGGACGCGGGCCGCGTGCTCGAGGTGATCGCCGGCGTGCTGGTGATCGGCCTCGCCATCCTGCTCCCGCTCGGCGTTCTCGCCGGGCTGGCCGCCTACGCCAACCGCAGCCTGACGCGCCGCCGGCGCGAACGGGCGCTCGAGGCCTCCTGAGCCGCAGAGAACGTGTGCTCGCCGTCAATGAGTGGTAGACACTCCCGAAGTGACGGCGAGCACACAGGAAACGGTCGAGCTGCTCAGCCAGGTGCCGGTCTTCGCCCCGCTGGCGGCGAATGACCTCGAGCTGGTGGCCGAGGTCTGCCACCCGCGCCGCTTCGGCGCGGGTGAGGTGATCTTCCGCGAGGGCGACCAGTCCAACACGTGTTACCTCGTCCGTTCCGGCCATGCGCGGGCGATCCGGGAGCACGCCGACGGGCGCCAGCTCGCGCTCGCCACGTTCGGGCCCGGCGACATCTTCGGCGAGCTGGCGATGTTCGACGACGAGCGCCGCTCGGCGACGGTCGAGACGATCGACGCGCTCGAGGTGCTCGCGATCCTCGGCCCCGACATGCGCCGGCTGATGCTGCGTCGGCCGCAGCTGGCCGTCGCGCTCGCCGCCTCGCTGTCGCGGCGGCTGCGGACGACCAACGAGCGCCTCGCCAGCCAGTCCTTTCAGACCGTGCAGAGCCGCGTGGCCGGCGTGATCGCCACGCTCGTCGACCAGGCGGTCGCCGAAGGCGCCAACGCCGTCGACGTGCCGATCACCGCCACTCAGGCCGACCTCGCGATGCTCGCGGGCTCCTCGCGCGAGTCCGCTTCGCGGTTCCTTGCGACCCTGGAACGGGCAGGCGTGATCTCACAGGGGCGCGGGCGCTTGACGGTCCATGACCCCCAGGCCCTTCGCAACTATGTCTACTGAGCTGGAGACCTCCTACGGCGGTGTCGTCGTCCGCGGCGACGAGCTCCTCGTGATCACGCCCGCCGGCAAGAAGGTCACCGGGTTGCCGAAGGGCGGGATGGAGGCGGGCGAGACGCCCGAGCAGGTCGCCGCCCGCGAGGTGCGCGAGGAGACGGGCGTGGTCGCGAACGTCATCCAGCCGCTCGGCGACGTCCGGTACACCTACCGGCGCGGCGGCCGGCGGGTGCGCAAGACGGTGCATTTCTTCCTCTGCGAGTACGTCGAGGGCTCCACGGCCGACCACGATCACGAGGTCGACGACGCCCGCTGGATCGCCCTCAACCGGGCCCGCGAGGAGCTCAGTTACCCCGGCGAACGGGCGTTGATCGATCGCCTGCTGTCCAAGATGCCCTCCGGACGCTAGTCTGCCGCTCCGTGCAGGTCCTTAACTTCTACTCCACGGTCTTCGCCGACCAGATGAAGCGCGGGCGCAAGACGGCGACGATCCGGCTGGGCGACAAGCGGCATAAGTACCGCAAGAACCAGGTCGTGCTGGTCACCGTCGGCTACCAGTACTCCCCGCGCGAGAAGCTGTTCCATGCGGTGATCGACAACGTGGAGGTCAAGCGGGTCAAGGACCTGTCTCCGCGTGATATCGAGCACGACAACCCCGAGTTCCGCCGTACCGAGGAGCTCGTGCACTTCCTGAAGCAGATCTACGACCGTGAGGTGGCGCTCGACGACACCGTGACGGTCGTCCGGTTCTCGCAGATCGTCGAGAACCCGCCGGACTTCCAGGATCGCCTCCGCGGCGTCGGCGGCGCGCAGAACTAGCTCGATCGCGCGCCGGCGACCTCGCCGGCGCGTTTGAGTCCTGACCTCCTCGCGGCGGTTCATGTGGTCAACGCGTTGGCACTCGTGTGAAAAGAGTGCCAATTGCCCTTGACGACTTGGACATTCGTCGTATCATCAGCGACCGCTGGCACTCTCATGCCGAGAGTGCCAAAGCTTTTACGCTGGTTCCGATCTGAGTGGAGGTCACTCAATGAAGCTCAAGCCTCTCGGCGATCGTCTGATCGTCAAGGCCGTCGAGGAGGAAGCGACCACCGCTTCCGGCATCGTTCTTCCCGACACGGCCAAGGAGAAGCCCCAGAAGGGCAAGGTCCTTGCGGTCGGCGACGGCAAGCTCGACGACAACGGCCAGCGTCAGCCGCTCGACGTCGTCGAGGGCGACGAGGTCCTCTACTCCAAGTACGGCGGCACGGAGATCACGGTCGAAGGCGAGGACCTGCTGGTCCTTCGCGAGTCGGACGTGCTCGCCAAGGTCACCGGCTGATCGCCGCCTGAATCTTCTTAAGGAGAACTAGAGACACATGGCTCACAAGGAACTGAAGTACGACGTCGACGCTCGCAAGGCGCTTGAGCTCGGCGTCGACGCCGTCGCCAACGCCGTCAAGGTCACGCTCGGCCCGCGCGGTCGCTACGTCGTCCTGGACAAGAAGTTCGGTGCTCCCACGATCACGAACGATGGTGTGACCATCGCTCGCGAGATCGAGGTCGAGGACGTCTTCCAGAACCAGGGCGCCCAGCTCGTCCGCGAGGTCGCCACGGCGACCAACGATGTTGCCGGCGACGGCACCACGACCGCGACGGTGCTCGCCCAGGCGATCGTCCGCCAGGGTCTGAAGAACGTTGCCGCCGGCGCGAACCCGCTCGCGCTCAAGAAGGGCATCGAGATCGCCGTCGACCAGGTCGTGGAGCACATCCGCAGCCAGGCGAAGGAGATCAACGGCAAGGACCAGATCGCTCGCGTCGCGACGATCTCGGCCGGCGACGATGAGATCGGCGACGTCATCGCCGACGCCATCGAGAAGGTCGGCAAGGACGGGGTCGTCAACGTCGAAGAGGGTCAGACCTTCGGCATGGACCTCGAGTTCACCGAGGGCATGCAGTTCGACAAGGGCTACATCTCGCCCTACATGGCGACCGACCAGGAGCGCATGGAGGCGGTCCTCGAGGACCCCTACATCCTGATCGCCAACCAGAAGATCGGCTCCGTCCGTGACCTTCTGCCCGTCCTGGAGCAGGTCATCCAGTCCGGCCGCCCGCTGCTGATCATCGCCGAGGACGTCGAGGGCGAGGCTCTGGCCACGCTCATCGTCAACAAGCTCCGCGGCACGTTCACGGGCGTCGCCGTGAAGGCCCCGGGCTTCGGCGATCGCCGCAAGCGCATGCTCGAGGACATCGCGATCCTCACCGGCGGCGAGGTCATCACCGAGGAGATGGGTCTCAAGCTCGAGAACACCCAGATCTCGCAGCTCGGTCGCGCCCGCCGCGTCGTCGTCGCCAAGGACAACTCGACGATCGTCGACGGTGCCGGGGAGGCTGACGCGATCAAGGGTCGCATCAACCAGATCAAGGGCGAGGTCGAGAACACCGACTCCGACTTCGATCGCGAGAAGCTGCAGGAGCGCCTCGCCAAGCTCTCCGGCGGTGTCGCGGTCGTCAAGGTCGGCGCGGCCACCGAGACCGAGATGAAGGAAAAGAAGCACCGCGTCGAGGACGCCCTTCAGGCGACCCGCGCCGCGCTCGAGGAGGGCATCGTCCCGGGCGGCGGCATCGCGCTCGTCGAGGCCGCTGACGCGATCAACCTCGACGCGACCGGCATCGACGACGAGAAGACCGGCATGCGCATCGTGCTGCGCGCGCTCGAGGAGCCGCTCCGTCAGATCTCGGAGAACGCCGGCTTCGAGGGCTCCGTCGTGGTCAACGAGGTGCGCCGCTCCGCGGCCGGCATCGGCCTCAACGCGGCCACGGGCGAGTACGTCGACCTGGTCCAGGCGGGCGTCATCGACCCGGCCATGGTCACGCGCTCCGCGCTGCAGAACGCGGCCTCCATCGCCAAGAACATCCTCACCACCGAGGCCATCGTGGCCGAGGTCCCGGAGAAGGATGGCGGCGGTTCCGGCGGCGGCATGCCCGACATGTCGGGCATGATGTAGCCACCGGCTCACCCCGGATGAATTCGCTCGAGGGCCCCGGTTTCGGGGCCCTCGGCCGTTAAGTCGACCGGAGGCGATGACCGGCGAGTACCACTCCCAGCGCAAGATCGCCTCGGGCGTCGCTCGTCGGCCGCTTCCGACTGACTCGCTCCTGAGTTGGAATGATCGCGGGCATGGACGACCTCCGTGCCCGCGTTCGGGAACTCGAAGTGCTGGTGAACCACCTCTACGCCACGCTGGACGTGGCGCGGCCGGGGCCGGACACGAGCGCCAGCCCGCAGGTGCTCGCGTACGTGGGTCAGGGCAACCTGATCCGCGCGATCAAGCAGTACCGCGAGGAGACGGGCTGCGATCTCCGTACGGCCAAGGAGTTCGTGGAGACCCTCTAGCGGGAGGTGAGGTGCCAGCCGCCGCAGACGTCGCAGTGGTACGGCTTCGTCGCGGCGCCGCGGCCGCGCGGGACGTTCATCAGCGCGATCGAGCGCGCTTCGGCCTCGCTGTCGTAGCGCTCCTTGGTCGCGCACGCCTCCCGGCGCGGGCGCTGCGGGTCGAAGGTCACGCCCGCCGGCGGCGGGGGCCGGCGGTTGCGACGCGGCATGTATTCAGTTCTAGTACACGCCCCCGAAAATACGGCGGATTCTGGCGGGCCCCGCCCGCCTCTGCCGGGCCCCGGCAGGCGCACACGTACCACCAGTATGCGAGCGCCTGCCGGGTACCGGCAGAGACGACCGGTGATCTGGCCAGCGATCCACCGTATTTCCGGTCACGTGTACCCGCGGTCGAGCCAGTTGACGCGCAGGGCGCCGCGCTCGTCGAGGGCGGCGTCGACGCCCCAGATCTCGCTCAGGCGCTCCTTGGTCAGCACGTCGCGCGGCGCGCCGGTGGCGGCGGAGCGGCCCTTCGCCATGACGACGACCGTGTCGGCCACGGCGGCGGCGAGCGCGAGGTCGTGGACGACGAGGATCACCGAAAGGCCGTCGTCGGCCAGACCGCGCAGCAGGCGGGCGACGCTCGCGGTGGCGCCGAGGTCGAGGTGCGAGGTCGGCTCGTCGGCGATCAGCACCGGTGCCTCCTGCGCCAGCCCGACCGCGATCTGGACGCGCTGGAGCTCGCCGCCCGAGAGGGTCGTGAGCTTGCGCTCGGCGAAGTCGAACACGTTGGTGCGGGTGAGGGCGCGGTCGACGGCCTCACGGTCGTGGCGTGTCGGCCGGCCGAGCGGCTTGATGTGGGGGGAGCGGCCGAGCTCGACCGCCTCCCGCACCGTCACGCCGGCGGGGACAGGGGCGCGTTGCGGGATGAACGCGCGCAGCCGGGCGATCCGGCGCCCCTTGAGCTCGTGCAGCGGCGTGCCGCTCCAGCGGACGTCCCCGCCTTCGAGCTTCTGGAGCCCGGAGACGGCTCTTGAGAGCGTCGACTTGCCGGCGCCGTTGGGGCCGACGACCGCGACCAGCTCGCCGGCGCGGACGCGCAGGTCCGCCCCGTGGAGGATCGCGGCGTCGCCGATCCGGACCTTGACGTCCCTGGCTTCGAGCAGCGCGGTCACACGGCTTCTCGCAAGAGCCAGAGGAAGAGCGGCACGCCGAGGACGACCATCAGCGGGCCGACGGGCAGCTCGATCGGCGCCAGCACGGTGCGGGCGAGGGTGTCCGCGCCGGTCAGCAGCGCCGCTCCGCTGAGCGCGCTGGCGGGGATGACGAAGCGATTGGAGGCGGTCCCGGCTGCGAGCCGGACGAGGTGCGGGATGACGAGGCCGAGGAAGCCGAGCAGGCCGGCGAGGGCGGCGGCGGAGGAGGCGAGGAGGGCCGCGGCGCCCGCGGCGAGCAGGCGGACGAGGCGCGGGCGGCCGCCGAGCGAGGCGGCGACGTCATCGCCGAGCGCGAGGCGATCGAGCGGCCGCGCGAGGAAGACCGACAGGATGAACCCGACCGCGAAGTACGGCCAGACGACCGCGAGCGAGGACCAGCCTTCGCTCGAGAGGCCACCGGCGAGCCAGAAGACCGCCGACTGGACGCGATCGCTGTAGGCGACCATCAGCGACGTCGTGGCCGCGCCGAAGAGCGCGCTGATCGCGATGCCGGCGAGGATCACCCGCCCGATCGCCCCGCCGTGCGGGCCCGACCACCCGATCACGAACACGATGCCCGCCGCGAGGACGCCGAAGAACAGCGCGCCGACAGGGAGCAGCGCGATTGCGCTCGGCCAGACGAGCAGCGTGAGCATCGCCCCGAAGCCCGCGCCGCCCGTCACGCCGATCACGTCCGGCGAGGCGAGTGGGTTCGCCAGCGCGCCCTGCAGCAGCGCGCCCGCGACGCCGAGCGCCGCGCCGACGATCGCGGCGCTGACCGTCCGCGGCAGCCGCAGCTCGGTGATGATCTGCTTCAGCGGCCCGTCCGGCGCCTGGCCGGTGAGCGACAGCCAGATGTCGTGCAGCGGGACGTGGACGGCGCCGAACGCCATCGAGGCCGCCGCCGCGATGACCAGCGCGGCCGCTCCGGCGAGGACGACCGTGAGGCGGCGCCGGTTCAATTCTTGAGGAACTTGCTGCGGACGTCGCGAATCGTCGAGGCGACGCCCGGATACGGCTGCAGCAGCGAGTTCCCGGTGGCGACGTAGACGCGCTTGTTCTTGACCGCCTTCGTGTTGCGCCAGTTCGGGTTGTTCCGGTAATACGCGGCGAGCCGCGGGATGTTGCCCGGGCTGCCGTGCGGGACGGCGATGATGATGTCCGGGTTGCGCTTGACCACGATCTCGTCGGAGATCCTCGCGGTTCCGCTCGGCGAAGTCAGCCCCTGGGTGAGGAGCGTCCCGCCCGCCTGGGCGACGACGTCGCCGCCCCAGGAGTTCGCGAGCATCGCGTAGGGGGTGCGACCGACGCCGAGGATGACCAGCACGCGCGGGCGGCTGCGGATGTTGCGCTTGGCCGCGGCGACGTCATTGGCGATCTTGTTGGCGAGGTCGTCGGCGGCGCGGGTGCGGCCGAGGACCTTGCCGATGTTGCGCGTCTCGGTCCCCACGGCCGCGACGCTGTTCGGGTCGCTCTCGTAGACCTTCATGCCCAGCTTGCGCATCGCGGGCGTGCCGCGCTGCCAGGTCTTGCTCGAGAGGACGATGCTCGGGTTGTAGGTCGCGAGCTGCTCGAGGTTGGGGCCGAGCGGGTGCGTGAGGGTCAGCACGGGAACGCCCTTGAGCGAGGCGATGTACTGGTCCGAGCCGCCGAGCGTCTGGCCGAGGACGACCGGGCGGACGCCGAGGCGGGTGATCGTGGAGGCGGAGAACGGCGTCAGAGCGGCCACGCGCGGCGCCGCCTGGGCGGGCGCGGCGAGGACGGCCGTGGAGAGGGCGATGGTCAGCGCAGCAAGGAGCTTCATGGCGGGCGTTAGGCTACCCTAAGAACCTGTGTTAGGGTCCGCATTCCCGGCCACGGCGGTCGGGTTTGCCTTATGACTCTCCGTCGCTTCGCCCTCGCTGTGCTGTGTGTGTGCGGCCTTCTCGCCGCCCCCGCTGACGCCTTCGCCACGCCGTCGCTCGCCGCGTTCGAGCTCTCGGCGTCCGGCAAGCGTGCGCTGTCCGCACGCTCGCTCTCCGTCACCTCAGCGCCGCGCGGGCCCGCCAAGTACCCGACGTTCGCGATCGGTGGGTGGACGATCGGATCGTCGGCGAAGATCAGCCTCAACGGTGTGCTGCGCTTCCGCTCCGGCAAGCGCAACGTGAGCGCCACCGGCCTCTCCGTGACGATCTCGCGGACCTCGTCCTACGTGACGGCGCGGCTGGGCGGCTCGAGCGTGCGGCTGTTCACGCTGACGCCGACCAAGCCCGCGGTGCTCGACGCCGCGCAGCAGCATGTGTCCTTGGTCGGGGCGCGGGTGGCGCTCACGCGCGCGGCGACGACCCGCCTGAAGGCGGGCCTGCGACTGCGCCGCGCACCCTCGACGACGACGCTCGGCAAGCTCACCGTGGGTGTCGCGGCCGAGCTGACGCAGCCATCGGTGACGCTCCCGGCGCCTGCTCCGCCCGTGCCGACCGACTCGGCGCTGCCGGCACCCACGCCGACCGCGACCGCGACGCCGGCACCCACCGCCACCGCGACGCCCGTTCCCGAGCCCGCGTGCGCGGATCGGTTCACCGCGACACCGGCGAGCAGCGTCGACTGGTTCTCATGCGACCTCGGCGACAGCGGGACGCTCAAGAGCTGGACCAATTACGTGCAGCGGGCGTTCCCGGCCGTTCCCTGCGCGGGCACGCCGGGCGGGACCGTCGTCGCGGGCGGCGGTGCCGCGCGGGTCGTCGCCGGCACGGCGTACGACCATCGGTTCCCGATCGCCTCGAGCGAGGTCCGGGCCGACGGGTCGGCGACGATCACCGTGAACGGGAACGTCACCTACACGATGGCGGTGCACGGGATCGACGAGTCGATCGGCGCGTTCCGGATCGAGATCGTCGCGGGCGGGCAGTCCGGGACGGTCTACGCCGACGGGCGCTACAAGCCGTTCGAGATGGGCGGCGACGTCTGCACGACCGCGCCGCAGAACTACGCGGGCGTCGCGGTGCTCACGCTCGACCTGACCGGGATCGCGCCCGTGACCGCGGATGGGGTGAGGCGCTGGGTCCACGTGCCGGCGAAGATCGCGGCGACCGCGGGCGAGCGGATCGGCGGCGGCGCGTACACGGCAGGCAGCGCGTGGGGCTCGTTCACGATCGCCGTTCCCGCGACATGAACGGTGCGCGCGTCGCCGGCGTCCTTCTGGCGCTGGCGCTGGCGCTGGGCGCTCCGGGGACGGCCGGCGCCGCGACCAGCGGCTCGCTGAACGTGACGTTGACCGCGCGCACCGAGCAGGCGCTCAAGGCGCGCGGCGTGACCGTCCGAACGAGCGGTGGGGCGTCACGGTCGGGACGCAGCGTCACGCTCGCGCTCGCGGCGGGTGACGCGAAGGCGCTGCGGACGACCGGCTCGCTTCGCCTGCGGACCAAGCACCGGACCGTGTCGCTCGGCTCGCCGCGGCTCGAGCTCGGCTCGAACCCGCGGGTGACCGCACTGCTCGGCGGGCGCCGGACGACGCTGCTGACGCTGGCGGTCGCGCCGGACGTGAGCGCCTCGGGCGTCCAGCTGCCGCGCACCTCGGCGACGCTGACCGCCGCCGCGGCGAAGACGATCGCCGGCCGCCTGCGGGTCTCGAAGCTGCCGCGGACGTCCTTCGTCACGGTCGCCGCGACGGCGAGCTTCAGCGGTGCGGCCGCTCCGCCCCCGGTCCAGCAACCGGGAGTGGCGCCGAACGGGCCGTGCCGCACGACAACCGGTGGCGCGGCGGTCGAGCCGGGCGCGGGCGAGCCGCCGGTGAAGGCACGGCCCGCGGGCGCGCGGACCATCACCTCGGCGACGGTCACGTGGCGCGTGCGCGAGTCGTTCATCCAGTACATCGCGTCGGGCGAGGGCACCTCGACGGCCCGCGGGGCGAGCGGTGAGCCGCCCGAGGTCGCCGGCGGCAGCGAGGCGCCGCTCGTCTACTCCTTCCACTTCCCGTTCGCCGAGGGCTGGTGCGACCCCGCGTCCGGCGCCGCGCGGATCGCGTTCACGGGCACCGTCGGCTTCAGGTACGCCGACCACGAGATCGACCTGCGCGCCAACGATCCCGAGGTCGAGCTCGACGGCACGTCCTCGCGGGTGATCTTCCGCATGACCGGCTCAGGCAGCACGGACGGTGCAAACGCGCGGGCGGTCGTCGAGACGCTCGACGTCTCCAAGGCGGGCGGCGTGTTCACGGGCGCCGACGCCAAGTCGTTCGCCTACGAGCGCATCCCGGCAGCCGTGCCGCCTGGCGCCGCGACCTCGGTCTTCGCCGGCTACTACCTCCCGGGCGATCCGTTCGGGTGGGTCTCCATCTCGTTCACCACGGAATAAGGAACCACGGACGGATATGCGCAAGCTCCTCACAGCGGCCCTCGCGGCAACCGCAGCCATGGCGGTCGCGGCGCCCGCGGCCCAGGCCGCGACGCTGACGGTCACGGGCGGCAAGCTCGAATGGACGATCCCGAATCAGCTGTCCTCGTTCGCTGATCCCACTGCAACGTGGCTCGGTTACGTGACGTTCAATCAGGTCGGCAACCCCGGCTCGTCCAACGGCACCGCCGCGGCCACCGCTCCCGCGACGTTGACCGGTCCCGACGGGAATTCTGCCGCCTCGGTGACGCCTGACTCCGCGCGTGGCGCGGACCAGAAGTACACCTTCGGTTATCCCGCGGCGAGTGGGACGTACACCGAGAACGGCGTCGGGAGCATCGAGACCACGGGCACGGTCACGTTCACCGTGCACGGCTCGCCGATCACGGTGGTCAACCCGCTGATCACGCTCAACGGGCTTACGGGGACGCTGAAGGCCTCGGGCGTCACCGCGAACCAGCTGGGGCAGACGTCGACCTACGACCGCTCCAAGACACAGCTCAATCTCGATCTCTCGGCCGCCACGGTGACCTTGCGCGCCGACGGCTCGCGCATGATCGACGGGATCGTCCCGTCCAACGAGCCCGGTTCGGTGCTCGACGGGTTCGGGCCGAACGCCCGCCGGTACGGGACGATGAAGCTGACGCTCGGTCTGAGCTACCCCGAGCCCGGGACCGGGCCCGCCGGCGAGAAGGGCGACGCGGGTGAGCCCGGGACGGCCGTCCTCGGCTCCCCCGGCGCGGCTGGTCCGCAGGGTCCGGCCGGTCCCGCCGGACCGCGTGGCCCGGCGGGCAAGAGCGCGAAGATCAGCACGTTCACGCTCAAGAAGGCGCCGTTCGCGGGGAGCGCCAAGCGGTCCGTGAAGCTGCTGCAGCGCAAGACGGGCAAGGTCCTCGCGACCGGCACGCTGCAGCGTCGCAAGCTGCGCCTCGCCGCGCTGGAGGGGACGAAGCTCAAGGGCAGTTTCGTCGTGAAGCTCGCCCACGGCACGCGCCGGGCGACGGTGACGCTCAAGTAGGTTGACGACTTAGCGACAGGTGTCTTGATCTTGGGGACACCTGTCGCTAAGGTTCCGCCCGTGACCGCCTTCCCCACCGATCACCTCGCCCCCGCCGAGGTCCTGAGCGGCGCCGCGCCGCTCGCGGACGTCGGCCCCGCCCCGCGCCGCACGCCGGCCGAGGAGGCGCGGACGTTGATCGCGCGCAACCGGATGGGCGCACTGGCGACGGTCAGCGCCGACGGATCACCGTGGGGATCGCTCGTGCTCTACGCGGCCCTGGCCGACGGCACGCCGGTGCTGTGCCTGTCGACGCTGGCCGAGCACGGCCGCAACGTCGTGGGCGATGCGCGGGCCAGCCTGGTCGTGGGCGAGCCCGACGTGAAGGGCGACCCACTCGACAGCGGGCGGGTGACGCTGGCGGGCCACCTCGAGACGCCCGGCGGCGAGGAGCTCGACGTCGCGCGGGCCGCGTACAAGGACGCTTCGCCCGCCTCCGGCCTCTACGGCGGGTTCGGCGACTTCACGTACTACGTGCTGCGCGTCGAGCGCGTGCGCTGGGTGGGAGGCTATGGCCGCATGGACTCCACCGACGCCGACGCCTATCACGCCGCCGAGCCCGACCCGGTCGCAAGCGGCGCCGCCTACGCCATCGAGCACCTCAATGCCGACCACGCCGACGCCCTGCTCGACATGGCCCGCGCCCTCGGCGGCCACCCGGACGCGACCGAGGCGACCTGCGTCCGGATCGACCGCTACGGCCTCGACCTGACGGTCAAGACCCCGCGCGGCATCGCCGAGACGCGGATCGCGTTCGCCGAGCCGGCGAACCGACCGGGCGACCTCCGGGCCGCCACGGTCGAACTCGCGCGCCGCGCGCGCGGCGCTACTTCCTGAACTTCAGGTTCTTCTTCAGGATCTGCTTGGGCTTGGCGCCGTTGATCGACTGAGTCACGGTCAGCGTCGCCTTGAAGGTCATCTTCTTGCGCAGCTTGCGGCCCTTGCGGTTGAGCTTGATCGTGACCTTCTTCTTCTGGCCGCCCTTGAGGGTGACCTTCAGCGTTCCGATCGTCGTCAGCTTCTTGGCCTTCGCCATATAGCCGTGGGTTCCGGGGAAGCCCGTCACGTACTCGTGGGTCTGGATCAGGTAGACCAGGCTGCAGCGGTCCTGCGGCGGGCCGACGCAGATCTGGTTGGCGCTGATCGAGTCGCCGTTGACCCTCGGGTCGCTGACGGTCGCCCTCGCGCTGACCACCGGGGTGAGCGTGACCGTCTGGGCCGGCGGCGAGTTCGTGGCGGGAGGCGTGGCCGGGGACTGCTCGCCGCCGCCACCGCCGCCGCCGCCGCCGGGGCCTGGATCACCGGAGAACGCGTTCCCGAGCCGCCCGAACCCGCCCGGCCCACCGAATGACGAGCCGCTGAACCAGACGTTGCCCTTGGTGTCGGTGGCGATCGAGGTGGGTGCGATCGCGGCGCCGATCTTGTAGACCGTCGCCTGCGGCGCGCCGACGCCGGGGACGAGCTTCACGATCGCGTTGGCCGCCGGCTTCGCGAACCCCGAGACCGCGAGCCAGACGGACCCGTCACCGGCCGCGGCGAGGGCGAACGGCTTGCCTCCGCTGAGCGTCGGGTCCATGCTCACCAGGCTGAATTCCTGATAGTCGTGTGACGCGGGGTTGAAGCGGCCGACGGTGGAGTTGAACTCGTTCGTGTACCACAGCGTCCCGTCCGTTGCGGCGACGACGTCGGTCAGCGCGGTCACCCCCGATCCGCACGGGCACAGCCGGTACTCCTCGTACTCGGCGCCTTTGGTGGTGCCGATCCGCCAGCCGGGGTTGCCACCGTCGGAGGAGACGAACCACGGCTTGCCGTCGACGCCGATCGTCATGCCCTTCGGCTGGGCCGCGTAGCGCAGGCTGTCGAGTGTTGTCCGGCCGCCCTGCAGTGCCAGGTTGACCTGCTCATTGGGACCCCCCAGCGCACGCGAGACATAGGCGATCCGGTTGCCGGCGTACGCGGGGCCAACGTTGGACGCGCCCTTCTCGCTGAACCAGGCACCACCGTCCGGCGCGGCGGCGATCCCGAACGGCTCGATATTGCCCGTCAGCGTGATCGACGACATGCCGGTCGCGTCGAGCTTGCCCACCTGACCGTCGCTGCGCGTCCAGAACAGCGCGTTGGACTTGGCCGAGTAGGACATGTCGCGGAAGAGCCGGACGCAGCACACGGCCGGGTCCGGGTGGGGCGGCGACGCGATGAGCGTGACGCCCTTGGCGGTTCCCGCCGAGACCTGCGCCGGATCGACCTTGGCGATCGGGGGCGTCTTGGAGTTGTCGTCGGTGCCGACATAGACCGTCCCGTCCGGCGCGGCGGCGATCCCTTCGGCCGATTTGACCCCGATGGGAAACGTGTACGTGTCGAGCGTGGGGTCCGCCGACGCGGTCGGCACGGCGGAGACGAGCGCTCCGACGACGACCGCGAGACCCGTGATCAGGCGTCGCATGAAGGCGATCATCTGTCGCGGTTGGTCGCGGCGTCCTCCCCGACAGCCTAGGATCGGCGGCCGGATGCCGCAGATTGACGCCCCGACGGTCGCCGAGCATCGCGCGCAGCAGCGTGAGGCGCTGCTGGATGCCGCTGAGGCGATCCTGCTCGAGGACGGGCATGCCGCCTTGTCGTTCCGGGCGCTCGGGGAGCGGACGGGGCTGGCGCGCAACTCGATCTACCGGTACTTCTCGTCGCGCGACGACCTGATCGCGGCGCTGTGCGAGCGCGACATGCCGCGGTGGCTTGAGGAGCTGGAGGCGGCGATGGCCGCGGCCGACGGGCCCGATGCCCGGGTGGCGGCGTTTGTGTCGACGCAGCTGCGGCTCGTCGCGCACGGGAGCCACCGGATGGCGCAGCTGCTCGGCGACGCGCCCCTGGGTCCCGCGGTGCGCGCCCGCATCAATGCGCTCGCCTACCGCCCCGCCGCGCTGCTGGAGCCCGAGCTGGGCGCGGAGGACCCGAAGCTGGTGGCGCAGCTCGTGCAGGGCGTCGTCAATGCGGGTGTGCGGCTGCTGCACGGCGCGGGGACGCTCGAAGAGGTCGAGCCGCTGACCGTCACGCTCGCCCAGACCCTCGTCCGCTCCCGCGCGCGGTGAAGCCGGCGCTCGAGTTCTTCCCGGTCGCCTCGATCGAGTGGGTCGAGGTCTCGCCCGGGGTCTCCGAACGGGTTCTGGCGCGCGATGACGCCGGGCAGACGCTCACGCGGATGCTCCGCTGGGCCCCCGGGACCGACACGTCGCCGCAGGGCGTCGCGGTCCACGACTACGTCGAAGAGATCCTGATCCTCTCCGGCTCGATGCGCGACCTGACGCTGGACCGGACGTTCCGGGCGGGTGACTACGCCTGCCGGCCGCCCGGGATGGAGCACGGGCCGTGGACGTCCGAGGAGGGCTGCGAGATGTTCGAGGTGCGCCATGGCGACAGGCTTCGCTGAGCTGCCGCAGCGGTTCGCGGCGCTCACGCGCGAGCACGAGCGGGTCGCGGTCGTCCTGCTCGACGCGTTCGGGTGGAAGTTCGTCCAGCGCCACGCCGACCACCCGTTCCTGCAGCGGCTGGCGATCGAGCCCGTCGCCTCGCAGTTTCCCTCGACGACCACGGCGCACCTGACCACGCTCTACAGCGGGCTCCCGGTCGGCGAGCACGGGCTCTACGAGTGGCAGATCTATGAGCCGGCGGTCGACGGGATCGTGCTGCCGCTGCCGTTCGTGGACCAGCAGGGCGAGCCGTTGACGCTCGACCCGAAGACGTTCGTGCCGAGCCCGACGTTCTTCGAGCAGCTCGAGGTGCCCGCGACGGCGCTGCAGCCACAGGCGATCTGGCCGTCGACGTACAGCTCGGCCGCGCTCGCGGGAGCGTCGGTCGTGCCGTTCGCGACCTTCGAGGAAGCGGCGGCGCAGCTCGGGACCCGCGACGGCCTGACGTACGTGTACTGGGACGCGATCGACGCGGCGGGTCACCGGTTCGGCCCGTCGAGCGCCGAATTCGACGCGGCGGCGCTCCATGCCCTCGACGCACTCGACGAAGTCCGCGACACGGTGATCGCGGTCACGGCCGACCACGGGCAGCTCGACGTCGGCGAGATCGACTACCTCGACGCGCTCTGGCCGCCGCTCACCGAGCACCTCCGGCACGGGCCGGCCGGCTCGGCGCGCGACTGCTTCCTGCACGTCAACGACCCGGAGACGGTCGTGGGTGAGCTGGCGAACGCCCTCGGCGAGCGGGCCGAGGTCCGTCTCGCCTCCGAGCTGTTCGATGACCCAGGTCCGAGATTGCGAGCGCGCCTCGCCGACGTCTGCGTCCTGCCCGCGCCGGGCCGCATGGCCTGGCTGGAGGCCTACCCGTCCCGCCAGCTGCGCTTCAAGGGCCACCACGGCGGCCTCACGCCCGAGGAGTCGCAGACGTGGATCGGCATCATGCAGGCATGAACTCCGGCGTCAGCTACACGTCCCTGCAGCCCGACACCGAGGAGCGCTTCACCTCGCTCCGCCGAGAGCTGGGCGTCTCGACCTTCGGCATCAACCAGATCATCCTGCGCCCCGGTCAACGCGGCCGCATCCACCGCCACAAGACCCAGGAAGAGGTCTACATCGTCCTCTCCGGCACGTTGACGATCGTCTACGAGGACGAGGTCAAGGCGCTCGGGCAGGGCGAGATCGCACGCGTGGGGCCGGAGGTCCGCCGCTACATCGCCAACCGTCACCCCGAGGACGTGCTGCTGATCGCGCTCGGCGGCGCGCTCGAGCACGTGGGTCGCGACGGGGAGGCGTTCGCGACCTGGGAGGACACCGAGCCGACCTCGCCGCAGGAGCTCCCGCTGCCGCCCGACGAGCCCGTGCAGCAGTGATCGAGCACGAGGACGGCTTCGCCGACTTCGCCGCGATCATCGACGACGAGGTCGATCCGTTCGGGCTCGACGACGTGGCGATCGAGTGGCGCACGAAGACGCACCACACGGTCCAGCGCGACGCCGCCGGGCGGCCGATCGCCCACGTCGGCCTGCTGGTGGCCGAGGTCGCGGTCGGCGAGCAGACGATCGAGGTCGTGGGCGTCGGCGGCGTGATCGTCACCCACTCACAGCGCGGGAAGGGCCTGCTCCGGCCACTGCTGGAAGCGGCGCTGAGCCGCGACCTCGGACCGGAGCGGGCGATGCTGTGGTGCACGGCCGCGAACGCCGGGATCTACGCGCGCCTCGGCTTCGAGCACATCACCGCGCCGGTGACCGTCGAACAGGCCGCGGGCCAATATGTGATGCCGATGCCGACGATGTGGAAGCCGCTGCGCCACGGAGCGACCTGGCCCGCCGGCGAGGTCAGGGTTCCCGGGCTGCCGTTCTAGCCGCGGCGACCGGCCAGCGGTGCACCGTGCCGTCGGCCTCGACGGCGTGCAGCGCCGCGTGGAGGTTGACGGTCGGGTCGACGTGGGCGGGGATGAGCAGGATCGCGTCCCCGACCGCCAGCTCGCTCTCCGCGGAAACCGTCAGCGTCGCGTGCTCGTCGGCCAGCCCGACGACCTCGATCGCCGGGTCGACCGCGAGTGGCAGGCCGTACTCGGCCGAGAGCGCCTTCAGGCCCGCGTCGCAGACGGCGCGGGTGCCGTTGCGCGAGACGATCGTCGTCCGGCACGCGAGCGCGAGCTCGAACGGCAGGTCGACCTTGGCGTAGCTCGCGTCCATCAGGACGTAGGAGCCGGCCTGGATCTCGTCGAGGTGGGTCGAGAGGTCGTAGGTTCCGGTGCCGCCGCCGGAGACGAGCTCGCAGTCGAGCACCGAGCGGAGGCGGTTCAGGATCGTGGCCGCGCGCTCGACCTGCTCCTCCCGCGACACCCGCTCCGGCAGCAGGACCGCGTGGCCCTCATAGCCCTGCAGGCCGCGGAAGCGTTCGCCGGCGCGCTCGGCCAGCGCGACGATCGCGGCAACGTCTGCCGGATCGAGCCCACAGCGGTCCTGGCCGACGTTGATCTCGATCAGGACGTCGCAATCGATGCCCTGCAGGAGCTCGAGGTGGCGCGGGCTGTCGATCGCGACAGTGATCCGCGCGTGCTCGGCAGCGCGGCGCAGCGACGCGAGCCCGCCTGGGTCCGCGACCTCGTTGGCGACGAGGATGTCGTCGTGCAGGCCCTCGCGCGCGGCCACCTCGGCCTCCCACGCGGTCGCGCACGTGACGCCCGTGCAGTCCCCGCCCGCCAGCTGCCGGCGCATCAGCTCCGGGCACTTATGGGCCTTGAAGTGCGGCCGGAGCCGGACGCCCGCCGCGGCGATGTTGCGGTCGGCGGCGACGAGGTCGACGACGAGCGCCGGCGTCGCCAGACCGGCGGTAGCTCCGAGCAACCGTTCGATTCCCATATGCGCGATGGACCCTAGTAGGTAGGGTGCCGGTCCTCGTGGACGATTTGGGGTTCGTCTCGGCCGCAGAGACCGCCGCCCTCGTGCGGACCGGCGGAGCGAGCGCGCGCGAGGTCGTCGAGGCCGCGCTGCGGCGCATCGAAGCGCTCGACGGCCCGATCAACGCGTTTACCGAGGTTGACGCCGAGCGGGCGCTCGCCGCCGCCGACGCCCTCGTGCCCGGCGACGGCGCGCCGTTCGCCGGCGTGCCGATCGCGATCAAGGGCAACGTTCCGGTCGAGGGCTACGAGATCAGCGCCGGCTCGCGGTTCCTGGCCGGCTACCGGCCCGATCACTCCGCTTACCTCGTCCGCCGGCTGCGCGAAGCGGGCTTCGTGATCGTGGGGATCACCAACCTGCCGGAGTTCGCGATCCTGCCGACCACCGAGCCGCGCCACAACGGCCCGACCCGCAACCCCTGGGACCTCACCCGCACGCCGGGAGGGTCGAGCGGGGGCTCCGCGGCCGCCGTGGCCGCGGGGATGGTCCCGATCGCCCACGGCAACGACGGCGGCGGCTCGATCCGCACCCCCGCCTCGGCGTGCGGGCTCGTGGGGCTCAAGCCCAGTCGCGGGCGGGTGTCGAGCGGGCCGGATCTGGGCGAGTCCTGGCTCGCCGCCAACGGCGTGCTCACCCGCACGGTGGCCGACACGGCGATCGCGCTCGACGTGCTCGGCGGCTACGAGGTCGGCGACGCGAACTGGGCCCCGCGCCCGCCGGAGCCGTACGTGACGTCGATGCGCCGGTCCCCCGGCAAGCTGCGGGTGGCGCTGACGGCGACGAACCCGTTCGACGCGCCCGTGGACGAGGAGGCGATCCAGGGCCTGCGCGTCGGCGCGGAGCTGCTGCAGGCGCTCGGGCACGAGGTCGTCGAGGCCGCCCCCGCTTGGCCGACGCCCGAGTCCCTGCGCGTGTTCATCAGCGTGTTCGGCCCGGGCATCGCGCTCGGGATCGACGCCGCGACGCGGCGGGCGGGTCGCGAGCCGGGCGAGGACGAGATCGAGCCGCTCTCACGGGCGGTCTACGAGCGCGCGAAGCAGACGCCGTCGGTCAGCTACCTCGGCGCGGTCGCGCAGATGCAGGCGATCGCGCGCGGGCTCGTCGCGTTCTTCGCCGACTACGACCTGCTGATGACGCCGGGACTGGCGGAGCGGCCGCTGAAGATCGGCGAGTGCAACGGGCTCGGCGAGGACCCGATGGCCGACCTCGAGCGCTCCGGCTACTTCACGCCCTACAACTCGCTGTTCAACGTCACCGGCCAGCCCGCGATCTCGATCCCCGTCGGGTTCGGCGCCGACGGCCTGCCGACCAACGTGCAGCTCGTCGGCAAGCCGCTCAACGAGGACCGGCTTTTGCAGGTCGCGCTGCAGATGGAGTCCGCCCACCCGTGGGCGCACCAGCGGCCCTCAACCGAGGACGTCGGCGACGCGGCGGGGCCGGACGCCTAGCGTCTCGGCGTCGCGCGTCCCGCGGGCGGAGAGCATCTCCACGGCCAGCATCTGGGCGTCGTCCCACGTGACCAGCGCGGCGGGACCGGCCAGCGTCTCCTCCGCCTGCAGCGCCGCCCGCAAGCCGACGAGCGGCAGCGGAACCGTTCGCCGGCGCCGCCCGCTCGCCGCCAGGACGGTGCGCACGAACTCGCGCTGGGTAAGCGTCTCCGGGCCGGCCAGCTCGTAGCGCACGTGGTGATCGGGAGCCCGCCCGTCGAGGGCCGCGATGACGCAGTCCGCGGCGTCCTCGGCCCAGAGCGGCTGCGTGCGGGCGATCCCGCGACCCACCAGCGGCACCGCGGGCAGATAGCCGAGGCGCTCCAGCCAGCGCAGATGGCGGTCGCCGGGGGCGTAGATGAGCGAGTGGGCGAGCGTCGTGGTCGGGATGGTCGACTCCTCCAGCGCCGCGGCGGCCAGGGCCTTGGCCCGCTGCATGCGCATCGGGTGGTGCGGGGTCGCGCCAAGCGGGGAGATCCAGACGAAGTGGCGCGCACGCACTCGCTCGGCAGCGCGCAGGAGCCGCCACGCGGCCAAGCCGTTGAGCTCCTCGACCGTGGCCCGCGGCTGATCGCGGGAGCCGCCGGCGAGGTGGACGACGGTGTCGACGCCCCGCAGCGCGTTCCTCCAACTTGCGGGGTCGGCGAGATCCCCGATCGCCAGCTGCACGCGTACGCGCTCGGGCCCGAGGCGGCGCGGGTCGCGCACGAGGCAGCGCACCGGGATCCCGTTCGCAGTAAGCCGTCGGACCACGGCATGGCCGAGTAGTCCTGTGGCGCCGGTCAGCAAAAGCATGCTTGGCACCAGCCTATGCGAGGATTAGCGCCATGGCCTACGTCATCGCCGAGCCCTGCATCGGAACCAAGGACAATTCCTGCGTCGAAGTCTGCCCTGTCGACTGCATCCATCCGACGCCCGACGAGCCCGACTACGACAAGGTCGAGATGCTCTTCATCGATCCTGAGGAGTGCATCGACTGCGACGCGTGCGTCGAGGCGTGCCCCGTGGACGCGTGCTTCGCGGAGGACCAGCTCCCCGAGGAGTGGGCGAACTTCGCCGAGCGCAACGCCGCGTACTACGCCGGCCGCTAAGGCCGGCGTAGCAGCACGCGGTTGCTCTAAGCCATCGGAAGGGACATGCCGACGGGCTGCGGGGGACCTGCCTGCACCACGTCGAGGACCGGCAGCGCGATCGGCGCGGCCGGTGTGAGGGCGATCAGGCCACGCGCGGCGTGGCGGATCGCCTGGGAGGCCGGATCGTCCGGATCGACGGCCACGAGGGGAATGCCGGCGTCCGCGTGGGCGCGCAGCGGCATCGTCAGCGGGACCTGGCCCACCAGCGGCACGTCGAGCTCGTCGGCCAGGCGCTGACCGCCGCCCTCGCCGAAGATCGGGAAGCGCTCCCCGCTCGGCGTGGTGAAGCCGGACATGTTCTCGATCACGCTCGAGATCTCGAGGTTGACCTTGTCCGCCATCTGCGCGGCGCGGCGCGCGACCTTCTGCGCGGCGTCCTGCGGCGTGGTGACGATCATGAAGGTCGCCTGCGGCAGGAGCTGGGAGAGCGTCATCGAGACGTCGCCCGTGCCCGGCGGCAGGTCGATCAGCAGGTAGTCCAGCTCGCCCCACGCGACGTCCTCGAGGAACTGCGTGAGCGCCTTGTGCAGCATCGGCCCGCGCCACACGACCGCCTCGTCCTCCTTGAGGAAGAAGCCGATCGAGATGACCTTCAGGCCGTGGGCCTCGAGCGGGAGGATCTTCTTCTCCGGCGAGACCTTCGGGCGCTGGCCGCCGAGGCCGAGCATGCGCGGGATCGAGTAGCCCCACACGTCGGCGTCGAGCACGCCGACGGTCTTGCCCTCGGCCTGCAGGGCCGCGGCGAGGTTGACGGTCAGCGTGGACTTGCCCACGCCGCCCTTGCCGGAGCCGATGCAGACGACGTTGGCGACCTGCGCCAGCGCGCCGGCGGGCAGCCCGTTCGGGCGGCCGAGCGTCTTCTGCAGGCCCTGCTTCTCGACGTCGGAGAGGACGTCGAAGCCGACGCCGACGGCGGTGACGCCTTCAACAGACTTCACGGCGCTGGTCACGCCGGTCTGGAAATGGCCTTTGATCGGGCAGCCGGGGGTCGTCAGCGAGACCGTGACATTGACGGCCCCCTGCTCGGAGATCTCAACGGAGCGGACCATGCCGAGCTCCACGATGTTCCGATGCAGCTCGGGATCGATGACGACCTTCAGCGCCTCGAGAATCTGATCTCTCGTGGGCATGCCGTCATTGTCGCAGCCTGGGCTACGCGGCCGCGAGGGGATGCCGTCGCGCGGACGCCGTGAGGCGCGAGAGCATCGCCCAACGACGCGCCTCGAGCCACTCCGGCTCCAGCCCGAGCGTGACCGCGATCTCCTCCGGACCGACCCCATGCGAGAGCATGCCGAGGATCGGCAGGTCGGCGGCGTCGAGGCGTTCGCCGATCGCCCGCAGCGCGCGGGTGTCCAGCTGGGTCTTCGCTCCGAACAGCAGTGCGTCGAGCAGCAGGCGGGGCGCGGTGGCCTTCGGCAGCACGCCCTCGGCGCCGGCGATCACCCCTCGCACGGCCAAACCGGCGTCGGCGAAGGCGGAGTAGATGATCACCCGCGGCGGGCTCGGCAGGCTGCGGGTGCGCAGGCAGAGCGACAGGCCGTCATCGTCGGGCAGGTGGAGGTCGACGAGCGCGACCTCGGGCTGGGTGTCGGCGATCGCCTCGAAGCCTTCGCGCGCGGTCGCCGCGGTGGCGGCGACGCGGAGCCCGTCCTCGTCCTCGACCAGCCCGCGCAGCCCCGCCCGCACGGCGGGGTGATCGTCGACGAGCACAATGTCCATCAGGACATGGTCCTGACGTGCGGGGTTCCGGTCCATCCGGGAGAACCCCCAAATGGGCGTGGTCCCACCCACCACCCCCACCAGCCGGTGACCCCTACGGTTCGACGAGCCCGCGCCGGATGGCGTAGCGGACGAGCTCGACGCGATCGCGCATGCCGAGCTTGGCGAGGATGTTCGTGCGGTGGCGCTCGACGGTCTTCTCGCTGAGCACCAGGTCGGCCGCGATCTCGCGCGTGGTGCGCGCCTCGGCGATCAGCTTCACGATCTCGACCTCGCGCGGCGTGAGCGGGTCATCCGACGGCGTCTCGCCGCGGCGGGCGCGCTCGACGAAGTCGCGCATCAGGCTGCGCACCGCGCCCGGGTACAGGAACGGCTCGCCGCGCATCGTCGCCCGGCACGCCTCGACGAGGTCGCGGTCGGCGACGCTCTTGAGCACGTAGCCCGAGGCGCCCGCCCGCAGCGCCTCGAACAGGTACTGCTCGTTGTCGTGCATGCTCAGGATCAGCACGCGCAGGTCGTCGCGGCGGCTCGTGAGCTCGCGCGCGGCCTGCAGGCCGGTCATCCGCGGCATCGAGATGTCCAGGACGGCGAGGTCGACGTCGTCGTGCAGCCCGCGCTCGACCGCCTCCGCCCCATCGCCCACCTCGGCGACGACACGCAGGTCAGGCTCACCCTCGAGCACGAGCCTCAGGCCGCGACGGACGACCGCGTGGTCATCGGCGAGCAGGATGCGGGTATGGAGGCGTTGGTTCACGTGGCGGGCAGCTCGAGGGTGACACGTGCGCCGCCGAGGTCGCTGCGACTGAGGCGCAACGTGGCGCCGATCAGGACCGCCCGCTCGCGCATTCCGCGCACGCCGCCGCCCTCGCTGCCGTTGCGGGCGAAGCCGCGGCCGTCGTCCTCGATCTCCAGCAGCGGGCGGCCGCCGGAGAGCTCGAGCCTGACCTGGGCGCGGTTGGCGTGCGCGTGGCGGGCGACGTTGGTCAGCGCCTCCTGCGCGACGCGGTAGACGACGAGCTCGGCGTCCTCCCCGAAGTCCGGGAGGCCGGGCTGGACGTGCACGTCGACGTCGAGCTCGGAGTGCTCGGCGACCCGCTCGCCGAGCACGTGCAGCGCGCTCGCCAGCCCGAGGTCGTCGAGCGCCTCCGGGCGGAGCATGCGGGCGATCCGGCGGACCTCCTCGAGGCTGTCGCGGGCCGTCTCCTGCGCTTCGAGCACCCGCTCGCGGTCGGGTTCTGGCATGTCGCGCGCGGCGCGCCCGAGCTGCAGGACCACGCCGGTGAGCGACTGCCCGACACCGTCGTGGAGCTCCTGGGCGACTCGCAGGCGCTCGCCCTCCTGCGCGGCGAGGGCGCGGGCGACGCTGTCGCGGCGCTCGACCTCGAGGCGCTCGAGCATCTCGTTGAACGCCGCCGCCAGCTCGGCGGCGTCGGAGTCGCCGCCGGCCACGTCGAGCCGATGCCCGGGCTCGAGCGGGTCGATCCGGCGCGCGAACGCGGTCAATTGCCGCAGCGGCGCGAGCGCGCGGCGCAGCAGCAGCAGGTTGACGGCCAGCATCAGCGCGAGGCCACCGATGAAGATCGACAGCTCGCGCAGCGCGACGTCCTGTGCTTTGGGGCTGAACACGAGCGCCGTGATGGTGCAGGCGGCCGCGAGCACGGCGGCATTGCCGATCGCCAGGCGCCAGAAGAGCGCGGGTCCGCGTGAAGGTGCGAGCACGGACCTCAGTGTGACCGTTGGATTCGGGCTCCACCGGCACGCCAACCGAAGCGTGCTCGAGGGGGTCTGGCCGCGAGCACGCCGCCAGTGAGACGGTCGGCGATGCCGGTGGGCCCTACGTCCATGTCGCAAGGAGAAGAATGCCGCTCGCGATAGCCCGTGCCCATAGGGGGAAACCCGTATATGAGAGTGGGGGGAGTCCTAATCGAACGTCGGAACACGGCGTTTAAAGACCACCGCCGCGCCCTGGACGGGCACGGCGGCGGTTGAGGGAGGAGAGGGTGCTACACCCGCCCGGCAAGATATGAGGCCGGACGAGTCCTACCGGCGAGATATGAGGCCGGGAGGCGTACCCGCGAACGCCGCCTCTCCAGGTCGGCACGCGGGGGAAATCGGGTGGTGCTTACGCGATGGCCGCGATTCGGTCCTTGGCGAGGGTGCCGACGCGCTGCGCGGTGGCGACGCCCACCTGGGCGGCGTCCTCGATGCGGCCGGAGACACCGGCGAGCTGGCCGGTGACGGGGTTCGGGCGACGCGCCGCGTCACGCTCGACGGCGTTGCGGTTGCGGCGCACGACGCGCTCGAGGCGGGTGCGGGTCTTCTTCACGTCGCGCTCGAGCTGGTTGCGCGAGGTGGTGCCGCGACGCTCGTAGCGGGCCTGGAGCTTCTTGAGCTCGCGCTCGGCCTTCGCGCGGGTGCCGAAGGTGTCGGTCACCGTCGTCGCGGCGTCGATGACGCGGTCGCGCGCCTCCAGCGTGGCGCCGACGTAGGTCAGCGCGGCGCGCTCGACGAGCGACTTGCCCTGCTCCGCCGTGGTGCGGGCGGCGCGGACGTTGGCCTTGGCGGCGTCGCGGGTCTCGTTGCGGGCCTGCGTGCGGACGCGGCGGCCGGTCGACTTCGACGGCGTGGTCGCCGTCGCCGAGCGGGCGGCCGGGCGCTTGCGCGCGGCCGGCTTGCGCTTACGAGCAGCCGCCGGCTTCTTGGCGGCGGCCGGCTTCGCAGCGGCGGGCGCGGTCGTGGTCGGCGTGGTGGTGGTGTTCGTGTCGTTCTCGGCCATGGTGGCTCTTTCCCCCTGCCCTGAGGTTTGGTTTCGAATCTGTGTTCGCCCTATGTGTTCCCAGCGAACATATGTACGTAAACCGAAGTCCTGGACGGGTTACAGCGATCTGCCTACTTTGTATCACGCCGGTCCGATCGGCACGTGAACCAGCCGTAAACCGGGCGATACTTTGTGCGTATAGGAACGCAGGTTCGTTCAGGCGGCGGGGTCGAGCCGGAACGGCTCGGTGCGGGCGAGCCAGCCGAGCGGGTCGCTCAGCTCGGCCACGGTGGGCATCGCCTCAGGCCCGATCCAGACCCGGTTGAGGCCTTCGATGCCCGCACGCGCGACGACGCCGTCGCAGAAGCTCTTGCCCTGCTCGTACTGGCGCAGCTTGAGGTCCATCCCCAGCAGGCGATCGAGCAGCTTCAGCAGCCCGGAGCGGTCGCGGCGGCGCTTGCCCAGCGAGGAGCGCAGGCCCGGGAGGTCGTCGAGGATCGCGGCGCCGGCGGCGTCCATCACGTGCTCGGCGTAGCCCTCGAGCACGGCCATGAAGGCCTGCACGCGGTCCAGCGACTCGCGGCGGTCGCCGCCGATCATCATCGTCGCCAGCCCGTCCTCGCGCACCCGCTCGACGAGGTTCTTGAGATCTGTGACATCGGGCACACGGAACAGGCTGCGCGGGTTGAACTCCAGCGCGCCGAGCAGCTCCGTGAGCATCTCCTTCAGGTGCGGGCGCAGCCACGGGACGCCGCCGAACTGGAGCGCGTGCGTCATCTCGTGCAGGGCGACCCACCGCAGCAGCTGCTCATCGGCCGCTTCCAGGCCCTTCGCGGCGTGCGCGAGGTTGGGCGCGACGAACAGCAGCCGCGCGGGCGCGTCCGGCTCCAGCACCGGGAACTCGTACTGCCCCAGCACGCGCCCCGCGAGGAACCCGGAGACCGCGCCCGCCTCGATGGCGACCACGCCGCCGGCGAGCGTGCCCAGCGGCCCTGCGTTGCCCGCGATCCGCACCGCAGCGGGCTCCAGCACCGCCGCCAACCCGGTCAGGTTGGCCTCGATCCAGCCCGCCCGATCGACGGCTTCCGCGACGGGCACCGACTTCACCGGCACCAGGCCGGTGTAGGCCGAAACGAGCCGTTCAGCCTCTTCCGCGGGCCCCGCGAGCTGCTCGAACGGGGTTGGGTCGCCGGCGGGTTGCAGGTTCGCGACACCGCGAGCCACAGTCCCGGCGAGCTTCCAATCGATCACTTACTTCAGTGTGGCAGGGGCCCGCGCTCGGCCTGCGGCCACACCGGCACCTTGGCGACGTCGGCGAGCCCCGCCGCGGTCCGCGCGGCGATCACCGGCGAGTGACCCTCGAGGTCCAGCGGCGCGGCCAGCGGGTCCTCGAACGCGATGAAGGACACGAGGCCGCCGGCCTCACGCACGATCAGCTGCGCGGCGGCGGCGTCGACGGCGCGGCAGCGCTTCAAAGACGCCATCGCGTCGAAGCGGGCGGCGGCGACCTGGCACAAGGACACCGCGATCGCCCCGATCGCGCGGATCCGGTGGGTGGTCTCCTCCAGCGCGTCGACCGACTGCACGACCCAGCGGGGATCGGCCGACTCCACGCCCACGACCTCGAGCTTGCCGAGCCGGTTGCGCCGCTCCACCAGCGTCGGATCCAGGACCACCCCGTCAAGCCAGGCACCTTCGCCGCGCATCGCCAGCCACTCCTCGCGCGGCCCGAAGTCCTGCACGAAGCCGAAGAACACGTCCGCCATCGTCGGCCCGTCGGCGACCGCGACCGAGAGCGCGAAGTGCGGCAGCCCGCGCTTGGCGTTCAGCGAGCCGTCGATGGGATCGATGACCACGAGGAGCTCGTCCGAGCCGAAGGAGACCACCCCGCGCTCCTCGCTCACCGCGGTGAACCGCGCACCCGCGTCGTAGAGCCGTTGCAGCTCGCCAAAGACGACGTCCTCGGCCGCCTGGTCGATCTCGAGCGTGCGGTCGCCGCCCTCGCCGCGTGTGCCGGTCTCGATCACCCGCTCGGCGATCGTCGGCTTGTCGGAGAGCATCGTGCGGATCGCGGCCACCGACCGCCGGCACGCACCGAGCCAGTCGGGTGCGTCAGCGGGGGATTGAGCGGCCATCTGAGGCCTATCCTACGGCGGTGCCTGTGCTGACCTCCGCCCAGCGCGAGGCCGTCGAGCACGCCGGCGGCCCGCTGCTCGTCCTCGGCGGTGCCGGCAGCGGCAAGACGACGGTCTTCGTCGAACGCTTCGCCTGGCTCGCCGAGCGCTCGTCGGCGGGGGTGGGTGGTGGGCCCGAATCGGTTCTCGGGCTGACGCTGGGCGAGAACGCCGCGGACCGCCTGCGCGAGCGCGTCGAGGACCGGATGACCGTCCCGTACGAGGAGCTCTCGGTCACGACGTTCCCGGGCCTGTGCGCGCGGCTGCTGCGCGACGAGGCGCTGGAGGCCGGCCTGGACCCGTTCGCGACGCCGGTCGCCGCCGCCGACCGCCTCGCGATGCTGCTCGAGCGCATCGACGACCTGCCGCTGCGCCATCACGACCTGCGCGGCAACCCGAGCGCGACGCTGGGCGCGATCGTCCGCCGCGTCGACCGGCTCAAGGACGAGCTGATCAGCGCCGCCGACTACCGCGCCTGGGCGGCGTCGCTGCCCGATGACGCGCGCGGTGCGCGCGAGCGCGAGTTCGCGGAGCTGTTCGCCGCCCACGACCGGCTGCTGGGCGAGGCGGGCGCGCTCGACGTCGGCGACCTCGTCCTGCACGCGTTCCGCCTGCTGCGGGAGAAGCCGCACGTGCGCTCGCGCCTGTCCGCGCGCTACACCCACGTGCTCATCGACGAGTTGCAGGACGCCAGCTTCGCCCAGGGCCTGCTGCTGCGGCTGCTCGTCGCCGAGCACGGCGGGATCACCGCCTTCGCCGACGACGACCAGGCGATCCACCGCTTCCGAGGAGCGGCGACGAAGAACATCCGCGACTTCCGGGCCGAGTGGCCGCTGGCGACGGTCGCGCGCCTGAACGAGTCCCACCGAAGCGGCGCCCGCTTGCTGGCCGCCTCCGGCGCCGTGGTCGAGCCGATCGACGACCGGCTCGACAAGACGCTCGGCGCGACGCCGGGCGCTCCCGGCGGCGAGGTCGCGTTCTGGCGCTGCGCCTCCGAGCGCGCGCAGGCGCAGGCCGTGGCGGCGGAGGTCGAGCGGCTCGTCTCACGCGAGGACGTGGCACCCGAGGACGTGTGCGTGCTCGTGCGGTCCGTCCGCGCGGAGGGCCAGGCGATCGCGGTCGCCTTCGAGGAGCGCGCGGTGCCGTACCACCTGTCCGGCGCGGCGGCGTTCTTCCAGCGCGCCGAGGTGCGCGACCTGCTCGCCTGGCTGCGGCTGCTGGTGGACCCGGGCGACGCGGGCGCGGTCGTGCGCGCCCTCGCCCGCCCGCCGGTCGAGCTGCGGGCGATCGACCTCGCCCGCGTGACGCAGATCGCCCGCCGGCGCAAGCTCGACATGGTCGCGGCGCTCTCCGCCGCGCTGGAGTCGCCGCAGATCCCGCCCGAGGCGCGCGAGCGGATCGTCATCTTCCTCAAGCTCTACCGCAGCGCGGCGGCCGCGCTGGACTCGTCGCGCCCCGATCTCTACGTGCACCGGCTGATCGAGCGGCTCGGGCTGCGGCGGCAGCTGCTGTTCGCGGCGACGACCGAGGTCGTGGAGCGGCTGCGCAACCTCGCCCGCTTCGCGGAGCTCGCCGCCGCCTACGTGCGCCGCGCGCCGCAGGCCACCGCGCGCGAGTTCGCCCGCTCGATCGCCGCGGTCGCCGAGGCGGGCCTCAGAGAGGAAGAGGCCACCGACGACGAACGCGCCCGCGGCGTGCGGGTGATGACGATGCACGACGCCAAGGGCCACGAGTTCGATCACGTCTACGTGCTCGGCCTGATGAGCGCGCGCATGCCCGGTCCCCGCCGGCAATCGCTGGAGCCGATCCCGGACGCGCTGATCAAGGAGACCGTCCCGCCGCTCTCGCGCGCCGCCCACGCCGCCGAGATGCGCCGGCTCCTCCATGTGGCGATGACCCGCGCCCGCAAGCGGCTCGTCCTCGCCTACCCGGAGAAGACCGACCGCGGCGCGGCGCAGCAGCCGTCACCGTTCGCCGAGGAGGCGCGCGCGGCCGTCGCGGGCGAGTGGGAGCCCCGCGAAGAGGAGCTCTTCGGGCCTGCTGAGACGCTGCAGTCGACGTTCCGGCTCCTGCGCGACGAGCTGTTGACGACGGTGCAGCAGGTGGGCGGCCGGCTCGGCGAGCTGCGCTTCGACACCGACCTCGACGTCTCCCACGCGGTCGTCCGCTACCTCGAGCTGATCAAGCTCTCCGCCCTGCTCGAGCGCACCCGCACGGGCGAGCAGTCGGTCGAGGAGGCGCTGCCGGAGATCAACCTGCGCCTGCTGCAGTCCTCCACCTCCGAACAGCGCGAGATCTTCGAGACGTCCTCCCTGGACGAGTACCTGCTGGACGCCGAGCGCGACGAACGCCTGCGCGCCCGGGCCGTCGCCGCCCGCAACGAGCCGTCGCTGGAGCCGTTCCTGCCCAAGCGCGGCGGCGGCCTGCTGCTCTCCGCCACCGACATCGAGACCTACCGGACCTGCCCGCTGAAGTACAAGTTCGCGCGCGTCTTCCGGATCCCGAACGAGCCGACGATGAACCAGCGCTTCGGCATCCTCGTCCACCAGGTCCTGGAGCGCTTCCACGGCGGCGCGAACGAGGCGGGCCTGCCGGAGATGCTCGGTCTCCTCGAGGCCGGCTGGCGGCGCGGCGGGTTCGGCGACTCCGAGGAGGAGCGGCAGTTCCGCGCCAAGGCGACGCAGGCGCTCGTCCGCTACCACGATCGCTTCAAGGAGGAGGACGGCGAGCCGGTGTGGTTCGAGCGCGCCTTCCAGTTCCGGCTCGGCCCGCACCTGCTCCGGGGACGCGTCGATCGCGTCGATCGCCTGCCCGACGGCGGCTACGAGCTGATCGACTACAAGACCGGCCGGCCCAAGACCGCCGCCCAGCTGCGCGAGGACGTCCAGCTCTCGCTCTACGCGGTCGGCGCGCGCGAGTCGTGGGAGCTCGAGGCCGCGTCGCAGTCCTACTACTACGTCCTCGACGACGAGAAGGTGCCGGTCGAGCGCTCCGAGCACGACCGCGACTGGATCACCGAGACCGTCAACACCGTCGCCGACGGCATCCTCTCCCAGGGCTTCGAGCCGACACCGAGCTGGTCGGCCTGCTCGATGTGCGACTACCGGATCGCGTGTCCGGCTGCCGAAAGGTGATTACTGCTCGCCGCGCTGCCTGAGGAAGCGCTGGAACTCGCGCGCGAGGACGTCGCCGGAGGGCAGGGAGCCCGGGTCCGGGCGGCCTGACTCCTCGTCGGCCGCGCGCTCGAGGCGCTCGACGAACGCCTGCACGTCCGGGTCCAGCTCGACCGCACGCGAGACCTGCTGCTCGTAGTCGTTGGCGGCGTCCTCGAGGTCGGTCGCGTCGACCGTCACACCCACGAGGGACTCCAAGCGCCGCAGGAGCGCCAAAGCGCCCTTCGGGTTCGGCGCGACCGCGACGTAGTGCGGCACCGCCGCCCACAGCGAGGCCGCGGGCAGGCCCGCGTCCTGGAACGCCTGGTGGAGCACGCCGACGATGCCCGTCGGGCCTTCGTAGCTCGGCGGCTGCAGCGCGAGCCGCTGGATCAGCCCCGGATCGGTCGCATGGGCGGAGACGCTGACCGGTCGCGAGTGCGGCACGTCGGCCAGCAGCGCGCCGAGCAGCACGGCCATCTGGACGTTGAGCGCTTCGGCGAGGTCGACGACGATCTTGGTGAACGTGCGCCAGCGGAACGCCGGCTCCGGGCCCGAAAGGAGGACGAGGTCGCGCGGGGCGCGCGGGATGCGGACGGCGTGGACCTCGAACTCGGGCCAGTCGATCGTCCGCGAGACGCCGTCCTCCAACCGCACCATCGGCCGTGTGGCCTGGAAATCGACGAAGTCCTCGGGGTCGATCCGGGCGAAGGCCTCGGCACCCAGGCTCCCGGCGATGAAGGTCAGGGCGGAGGTCGCGGACTCGCCCGCGTCGTTCCAGCCCTTGAACGCGCAGACCATCGCCGGGGCGCGAAGCCCGTCAGGACGGCGTTCCCAACGCAAGGGCTGCATCAGATCCACGGTACCGCGTCCGCTGCGTCGGCCACCATGGATGGGATGTCCACACCGCCCTCAGCGGAGGTCACGATCGCCGGCCTGCGCGCCGGCGACATGGTCGACGCCGTCTTCGCGTGTTCGCGTAAGGACCGGCTGACGGCGCGTTCGGGGTCGCCGTACCTCGCGCTCGAGCTGCGCGACAAGACCGGGGCGATCCAGGCCCGCGCGTTCAAGGACGCCGACGTGTTGTCCGGGCGCTTCGACCGCGGCGACCTCGTCCGCGTCGCCGGGCGGGTGGACCGCTTCCGGGACGAGCTGCAGCTGGAGATCCGCAACATCATCCGGGCCGAGCAGGCCGATCCCGCGGCGTTCCTGCCCGTCGCGTACCGCAACGTCGACGAGCTCGAGGGCTTCCTCGAGCACCTCGCGCGGGAGGTGCATGACCCGGCCTATGCCCAACTGCTCCAGCGCCTGCTCGCCGACGACGGGCTGCGCGCGGAGTGGCGTCGCGCCCCGTGCACCCGCGGCGGCCATCACGCCTACCTCGGCGGGTTGCTGGAACACACCGTCGCGGTCGGCACCCTGGCCTTGGAGTGCGCCCAGCTGCACCCGCGTCTGAATCCGGACCTGCTGCTCACCGCCGCGCTCGTGCACGACCTCGGCAAGACGCGCGAGTTCACCTACGGCGCCGAGATCGGCCTGACCGACGAAGGGCGGCTGCTCGGCCACGTCGTCCTCGGGCAGCGCATCCTCGACGCGTTCGAGCTGCCCGACGACCGCCGGCTCGCCCTCGCCCACTGCGTGCTCACCCACCACGGGCCGCAGAACGCGCCCGGCGGCCGGTTCGGCTCCGCCGAGGCGCTCGCGCTGTACCGCTTGAACGCGCTCGACGCCTCGGTCAAGGGAGCACTGGAACACGGGCTACCATAGGCAACCATGCGGTTGCTTATTCTCGGCGGAACGGTCTTCCTCGGCCGTCACGTCGTCGACGCGGCGCTCGCCCGCGGACACGAGGTCACGATCTTCACGCGCGGCCGGCACGGAACGGCTCCGCACGGCGTCGAGCACGTGATCGGCGACCGCGCCGACGTCACGCCGTTGCAAGGTCGCGCCTGGGACGCCGCGATCGACACCTCCGGCTACGACCCGGCGCAGGTCGACGCCTCGAGCGCGCTCGACATCGGCCACTACGTGTTCGTGTCCTCCTGCAACGCCTACCCGGACTGGCCCGACAAGCCCGTCGACGAGGACTCGCCCACCTGGGAGGACGGCGAGGGCTACGGACCCGACAAGGCCGCGGCGGAGCGGTTCGTGCTCGCGCGCGGCGGCGCCGTCGTGCGCGCCGGGTTGATCGTCGGCCCGCACGACAACATCTTCCGGCTGCCGTGGTGGGTGCGGCGGGTCCGCGAAGGCGGAGCCGTCCCGGCGCCGGGACGCCCCGACCGGCCGCTGCAGATCATCGACGCCCGCGATCTCGCGAGCTGGATGCTCGATCTCGCAGAGCTTCGGATCGCCGGCGCCTTCAACGGCACCGCGCCGATCGGGCAGACGACGATGGAGGAGCTGCTGCGCGCCGCCGATCCCGACGCCGATCTGCGCTGGATCCCCGAGGACAAGCTCGAGGAGGCGGGCGTCGAGCCGTGGATGGAGTTCCCGCTCTGGCTGCCCGAGCGCTTCGAGGGGACCTGGCACATCGGCACCGAGAAAGCGCAGGCGGCCGGGCTGCGGACGAGACCGGTCGGCGAGACCGTCGCCGACATTGCAACGTGGCTGGAAAACGGCGGTGAAGCGGAGCTGGATGAGTGGCGATCCGAGCATCGTCCAGGGAAGATGAGCCCGGAGCGCGAGGCTGCACTATCCCGACTTCTGTGCTAGGAATTAGGCGCGCCTAACGCGTTTGGGTGCCCTAACAACCCGCACTGGAGTCATGCGCCGCTTCTTCACTCTCCTGGTCGTCGGCTGCCTCGCCCTCGTTGGCTGCGGCGGCGATGACACGTCGAACGAAACCACGCCCAAGGCCACTCCGGCCGCGGCCGCCAACGTCGATCTCGCCCCGATCAAGGACTACTTGCTCGAGCACACCGATCGCCTGGTCACCTCCGTCGAGCTGCTCAACCGCGACGCGCAGGAGTACTACAACCTCGCCGAGGCGGCGGACTTCGACTACGCGAAGCTGCTCAAGGACAACCGCGCGGAGGTCCAGACGGCGCTCAAGGAGCTCCAGGGCGCCCACATCCAGGCAAACCCGGCCTACGAGGAGATGGAGGGCGTCGTCGCCGGCGTCCCGTCGCTCGCGGACTACGACGTGATCATCGACGCCGGCTCCGACGGTTCGGACCCGGAGAGCGCGGTGCCGTTCAGCCTGACCACGAAGGCCGGCAAGGAGTACAAGCAGCCCGGCAACTTCTTCGCGCTCGTCGAGACCTCCGTCTTCGGCACGGAGCCGAAGTTCCAGGTCAAGGGCGTGACGCCCGACCTCGACGGCGACGGCAAGGTCACGTTCCCCGAGGCGCTCCCGGACGCGGACTTCCTGCTCGCCGCGACGACGGATTTCCTCAAGTACGCCAAGGAGCTCGACACCAAGGCGAAGGAGTGGCAGCCGACGCTCGAGGACGCCTACACCGCGGTGGTCGTGATGACCCCGACGATGTCCGAGTACTTCGACGCGTGGAAGAACTCCCGCTTCATCGCCGGCGGCAAGGCCGAGGAGAAGGGCTTCGTCGCCACCTCGCGCCTGAGCGACATCCGCGACATCCTCGGCGGCATCGTCCTGATCTACGACTCGATCCAGCCGAGCGTCGAGAAGGTCAACGCCGACCAGGCCGCGCAGACCAAGACCGACCTGGCCAAGCTGCACGAGTTCGCCGGGCGCCTGCTGAGCGAGGAGGAGGGCGGCAAGAAGTTCACCGCCTCCGACGCCGACACGCTCGGCACCGAGGCCCAGCGCAACGCCGAGGCCATCGCCGGCCAGGTCTCCCAGGCCGCGGGCCAGCTCGGGCTCAAGCTGGAGGACTGACCCGGTGCGCGGTCGCCGTCTCGTCTCCTTCGCGGCGGCCGCCGCCTTCCTGCTCGCTCCGTCGGCGGCGCACGCCGCCGACGCGCCGTGGCAGGACGCGGGCCGCGTCACCGATGGCCTGTTCGATGCCCAGACCGAGCTGGTGCTCGACGGCCAGGGCGCGGCGACCAAGGACGTCGCGCGGGCAGTGGGCGCCTATGACGGTGGCCTGCGCAGCACGATCCGCAAGGCCGATCCGGCCGCCGACCAGGCGATCGAGGACGGGCTGAGCGCCGCGGCCAAGGCCGTGCGCGCGGACGATCAGACCGCGCTCGCCTCCGCCCGCGGAGCGACCCGCGCCGGGCTCTTCCGCGGCGCCTACGCCGTCATCACCGACGCCACCCGGCGCGGAGACGCCGCGACCGCCAAGCGCTGGCTGCTGTTGCGCGAGTACCGGACCTCCACGCGCTTCACCCGCCCGGGCGCGCAGGGGACGCTCGCGCTCGACCAGCTCGCCCGCGGCAAGATCACCGCCGAGGCGGCAACCCAGGCCGTCAACAAGGACCTGCTGGATGCCTACCAGGCCCGGCTGCGCGACCTGATCAACGACGCTCGCCACGGCATCGAGCAGGACTTCCCCGTGCGCCGCGCGGAAGCCGCCGCGCAGGCCGCGGGCTACTTCACGATCCTCGCCCCGCGCTACGCCGAGGATCGGGGCAAGGCCGCCGAGGAGCAGGCGTCGGCCGCGTTCGCGGCGCTTCCCACCGCGGGCGATGGCCTCGGCCCCGCACTCGACGCGGCCGAGAAGTCGCTCGAAGGCTTCACCGCCGCGCCCTTCACGCCCGAGGAGGCCGCCCGGCGCGCGCAGCAGCTCCTGCAGTTCCTCTCGCTCGTCCCGGTCGAGTACGGCCGCGGGACCAAGGGCGACCGCGTCACGCGCGACTTCGAGATCACCGAGGCCGTCGCCTTCCGCACCGCCGCCGTTGGCGCGTTCGGCGACCTCCGCGACCAGCTCGCCAAGCGCGACCGCGCGCGGACCGAGGCCGCGGCCGCGGCACTCACCGAGCTGGGCCGGCTGGTCACGATCGCCGCCAAGCAGAAGGAGGGCGTGCCCGAGCACGCCCAGGTCGAGAAGGTCACCGCCCAGGTCGACACGGCGCTGCGCGCCGCGATGCCGAAGCCGTGGACCGAGAAGACCGACGAGTCCGACTACGACCTGATCGGGCTGACGCTGGACCGCATGGAGGCCGCCGCCGGCGCCGGGCAGTATCGCCAGGCCGAGGGCGCGCGGCTGGAGGCGTACGCGTTCTTCGAGTTCGGCCCGGAGCGCCGGCTGCGCTCGTTCGACCCGGGCCTCGCGCTCGACATCGAGGGTCTGATCTGGTTCGGCACCGGCGATCAGGACGGTCTCGCCAAGCAGATCGCCAAGCGCGCGGCGCGGCGCGACATCCGCGAGACGCGGCTCGTGCTCGACCAGAAGCTGGCCGACGCGGCGGCGACGCTCGGCGACTCGGCGAACAAGACGACGGTGATCACCAACTCGGCGATCATCGTCTTCCGCGAAGGCCTGGAGGGCGTGCTGATCCTCGCCGCCATCACCGCCTCGATGGTCGGCCTGCGCCGCCGGCTGCGGCGCCCGGTCTTCGTCGGCGCGCTGGCAGGCCTCGGCGTCTCGATCTTCACCTGGGTGTTGGCCCAGACGCTGCTGCACTCGCTCGACCAGTACGGCGAGAAGCTCGAGGCGGTGGTGGGCCTAGTGGCGATCGCCGTGCTGTTGCTGATCACCAACTGGTTCTTCCACAAGGTCTATTGGTCGGAGTGGATCGCCAAGTTCCACCGCCAGCGCAAGCGCTACGAGCAGCTCGAGAAGCGGGGCTTCGTCTCCGCGCAGGCGTTCGGCCTGTTCGTGCTCGGTCTCACGAGCGTGTACCGCGAGGGCTTCGAGACCGTGCTCTTCCTGCAGTCGCTGCAGCTCAGCGCCGGTACCGCGACCGTTCTGGAAGGCGCCGGCCTCGGCCTGGCGATGACGTTCGCCGTCGGCGCCGTCACGTTCTACTTCCAGCGCAAGCTGCCCTACAAGAAGATGCTGATCGTCACCGGCGTCTTCATCGGCTTCGTGCTCGTGGTGATGGTCGGGCAGACCGTCCGGACCATGCAGGGCACGGGCTGGGTGCCGATCACGCCCTTGGAGATCGACCTGCCCTACTGGCCCGGGCTGTGGCTCGGCGTCTACCCGACGATCGAGACGATCGGCGCGCAGCTCGCCGCCGCGGTCTTCGTCATCGGCTCCTACTTCCTCGCGCAGGAGATGAAGGTCAAGGGCCCGCGGCGCAAGCGGGCCCGTGCCGCCTCGTCAGAGACTCCGGTGGGCGCTGACGCGGTTGCCGGCGAGGTCGACGACGTCGACGAGGACGCGGTAGTGGCCGGTGCGGAGGCGCAGCGCGACTGAGTTGGCCCCGGCGCGGCTCGTCTTGGTGAGCTTGCGCGCGATGACGTAGCGCTTGCCGCGCTTGCGCTGGACGGTGACCTTGGCGGTCGCGGCCTCGCTGAGCGTGAAGGTGAGCTTCGCGCGCGTGAGCTTGAGCTTGGTGAGCTTGGGCGCGGTGCGGTCGGTGTTGGCGGGCGGCGCCGTCGGCGGGGCGGGGGTCGCGACCGGCGCCGGCGTGGCGGCGGGCGCGACCGGGACGCAGGGGGCGGCCGCCGTCTCGTAGGCGCCGGGGTCGCGGCGGGCGACGCAGTCCCCGGTCCCGTCGGAGATCCGCGGGTCGCCGCTGAGGTCCCACGCGGACTCGTCGGCCGCGAGCGGCGCGTCGGAACCCGTGTCGACGAGCGCCGATCCCGGGGCGAGCGCGAACGGCGCGGTCCCGAGACCGGCGAACTGCGGCGCGATCGTGATCGGGTTCGCGTCGACCACGGCGCCGATCTCCTTCGCCGCGGGGTCACGGACGACGTGGTCGAGGCTGATGGTGGCGGGCGCGCCCGCGCTGTAGGCGGTCTGCATCCCGGCCACGATCGAGTCGCGGACCTTCAGCGCGCCGGAGCCGGTCGCCCGCAGGCCGATGCGGCCCGGCGTGTCCGCACCGACGATCGTCACCTGCGCGACGTCGGCGCGCGCCGACGCGTCGATGCCGTGCCCGCCTTCGCGGACGTCGAGCAGCGTGCTCGACACGCGCGTGTTCCCGCCGGAGAGGTTCATGCCGGTCGCGGCCGAGGCGATCCGCGTTCGGCGCACGACCGCGTCGCCGAGCCCATACACGCCGATCGCGGCATTGATGTCGAGATCGGAGACCGTGACACCGTCGCCGCTGATCTTGACGCCGATCATCCCGAGCAGAAGGCCGCCGAGGCGGATGTCGGTCCGCGTCAGGCTCGCGCCCGCGCCGAGCTCGATCCCGGTGTCGTTGATGGCTCCGGACGCCGCCGTGACGGTGATCCCGTCGCCGCTCGCGCCGCCGTCCAGCCGCATGCCCATCCCGAGGACGGTCGAGTGGCCGAGCTCGACGCCGACGTTCGAGACGGTGGACGAGGAGCCGGTGATCGTCAGGGCGGGGGCGTTGTTGACGTCCGGGGCGATCGTCGTCAACGGACCCATGCCCGAGATCCGCACGGGCCGCCCGGCCGCGTTCTTGAAGTGGCCGGTGTACTCGCCGATCCCGAGCTCGATCGCGTCGAGCTCGGGCGTCTGGTCCGCGGCGGTCAGCGCGGCGGTCAGCGTCGGCTCGGCGACGCCTTGGCAGGTCGGGTCGCCGACGCAGTACGTCGCGGCTTGCGCGCTCGGAATCAGGACGAACGTCGCCAGCGCGGAGGCGACGAACAGCAATCTCATGGGCATGGTGCGGGAGCCTTCCAGCGGCTCCCGCACCGGCCTATGTGGATCTCCGCACGCCGGGTGGCGGAGAACCGACGACTACGGGTTGGTCGTCGAGAGCGTGAACGTCAGCGTCTTGCTGTACGCACCGGTGCGCAGTGCCTCGTTGGCGCCTACGGCCTGCTTGAACGTGACCGGCACCGCGTCGTTGGAGACCGGGCCGGAGTACGACTTGATCGTGCCGAGGCCCTGGATCGGCGAGGCGAGCGCGAACGTGCCGTTGACCAGGTAGCCGGTGTGGTCGGTGCTCGGGTCGGCGACCGTGAGCGCCGCGTCGGCGGCCGTGCTGACGACGTTGGCGACCGTCGTCGCCGAGTACTCCTTGGCGACGCCAGGGATGAACGCGCCGAAGCTCGCCGCGTTGCCGAGCGTCAGGGAGAGGACGGCGGGAACGGTGCCGCCGGTGTTGGCGTCGGCCGGCGTCTGGAGCGTGGGCTGAAACTGCTTGTCGCCGGCACGCAGGTGCAGCGTGGTCAGCGGGCCGTTGTCGAGCGTGATCTCGACGCGGGCGCCGTCGCCCACGCCGGCGTACTGGACGTCGCTGAGCGCGAACGTGGCCTTGCCGCTGGAGACCGCGACGCTGCCGAGCTTGTAGCGCTCGCCGGTGTGGCCCTCGATGACTTCGGCGCGGGCGCTGGTCGCGGTGCCGTCGACGGCGACCTCGACGGTCTTGTTCACGAGGTCGACGCGGGTGGGCGTCGCGGCCGGCTTGGGCGCGCGGGCGGCGTTCATGAACTGCGACGCCGGCAGTGCGTGGTCGACGATGCGGACGTCGCCGATCAGCCCGTCGAACGTCTGCTCGACGACGTTGGCGTAGTCGATCGCACCGAGCATCCAGTACTTGCCGGAGTTGCCGAGGCCGATCGCCGGGACCATCGGGTTGCGGCCCATCAGCGCGCCGTCGATGTAGAGGTCCGTGTAGCGGCCGTCGTTGGTGACGGCGATGTGCGTCCAGCGGTTGGTCGCCATGCTGTGGCCCCAGGCGGTGGTGATATCGCCGCGGTTGGTCGGCCAGACCGCCCACTGCAGCTCCGGGCCGCCGGACAGCGCGAGCTCGATCGTGCCCTCACCCGGGTCGCTCTGCGTGCGGCCGATGTCGGCGCCGGTGCCCTGCTGGCCGAGGATGCCCATCCAGTCGTGGCCGGAGCAGCAGCCCGCCGGGACCTTGATGTAGGCCTCGATCGTGTAGCCCGACTTGAACTGGTTCGCGTTCAGCGGGGCGTTGTCGGCGGTGCGCAGGTACGTGCCGCGGTGCTGGCTCTTGTTCGAGGTGAACTTCAGCGACTTCGCCGACGGCTGCGTGTCCCCGTGGTCGTCCTGGAGGGAGACCTGCGTCTGCTCGCCGGTCGAGCCGTTGAGCGTGGCGGGCGTCAGGTCGTTGCCGTTGCCGCTGAGGTCGTCGAGCTTGGTGACGTTGCCGGTGCCGGACGGGCGCCACAGGGCGACCGTGCCCGGGACCTTGAGCGCGTCGGTGGCGACCTCGGTCGGGGCCGGCTTCGGGTCCAGGCGCTGCGCGAGCGCCTTGAAGTCGACGGAGAGGTTGAAGCGCGACTCGGGGCCGGTCTTCTCCAGCATCTCGCGCTCGTAGGCGTTGCGATCGGACTCCGGCTGGTTCTGGATCCACGGCGAGAAGGTCGACACGTCGATCGTGTTGCGGTCGATGTCGAACGCGTACGTGCGGATGATGCCGGCGCCGCCGTAGTACATGTCCTGGTAGTCGGCGAGGTTGAGGTAGACCGTGTGACCGAAGTCGTTGGTCATCGTCGTGCGGCCCACCGGCCAGTTGTGGCCGCCGATGCCGAGGATGATCTGATCGTTCTTCTTGACCAGCTTGGTCCACAGGTTGTTGCCGTTGCCGCTGAGGCTGGAGACGCCGCTCGCGTTCGCGCCGCCGAGCAGGTCGTGCGTCGTCAGGATCGTCGGCACCTTCTTGTTCGCATCGAGGATCGACTGCGCCCACGCGATGCCCTGGTCGCTCGAGACCCAGTCCATCGAGAGCACCAGCCACTCACGGCCGGCGGCCGTGAACTTGTGGGCGGTGTCGTAGCCGTTGGTGCCGTACGCGCCGACGAACGTCGGGTCGTTCGCGTAACGCGCCGGGCCGAAGTACTTGCTGTACGGCGTCGCCGGGCGGTTGTCGTTGGAGCCGGGGATGTCGTGGTTGCCGGCCAGCACGCTGTACGGCAACTTGCCGCGGTCGAGGATCTTGAACGCGTCGTCGGCGCGCGCGACCTCGTTCTCGAGCCCGTCCTGCGTCACGTCGCCGAGGCCGGCGGCGAACGCGATGTTCTGGTCGGCGCGGTTGTCGACCATCCACTTCAGGGCGTCCGTGACCGGCTCGGAGTCCCCGGCCTCGTTGTCGAACAGGTACTGCGTGTCCGGGATCACCGCGAGGGTGAAGCGGTTGCTCTTCGCGTCGAAGCTGGGCGCGCCCGTGGGGGCATCGCTCGCTCGCACCACAGCGGCGACGAGGAGCGCGAGCACGAAGCCCATCGCCACCCCGGCGCGCACGAAACGGGTCATGCGTCGTCCTTTCAGTCGGTAGGGCGGCGACGCTATGACCGGCTTGGCGCCGGGATGTGACGGAGTCGTGTGTTACGCGTGAATTCGGTGTGCTCGCCGGGCGCGGGGCGCGCGCGTGCGGCGGAGCGGCAGCGCGGGCCGCGCCGGCTTGCGAACCGGGACGCGCTCTTGGGCCTTGGGGCCGATCTCGAGTTCGAGGCCGTGGCGGTTGGCGACCTGCTCGATGATGTGGGCGTCGAGCGAGCCGAGGCGCTCGAGCACGAGCCGGCCCGTGTGGAACGCGACGATCGACGTGCTGCACGGCAGGTGGCGCGGGTACTGGCGGCGGACCTGCCGCTCGTTGCGATGGCCGATCAGCACGACGTCGTCGCGGTGCCCGAACTCGCGCTGGATCTCCCGGATCTCGAAGTGCGCCGCCTCGATCTGCTTGGAGACGTGGCTCGACGTGTTCGCCGACGTGATGTAGAGGATGTCCTCTCCGATCAGGTCGAGGATCTCGGCGACGAGCGCATTGCTCGGGCACACGTCGCCGGGAGAGATCACCTGGACGGTGCGGATGCCGTCGTCCGTGACGGTCAGATGGTCGGGGATCATCTCGGCCGCCGGCCCTCTGAACCCGATCGGCCCGAGCGTGTGCAGGTCGCCCATCACGGCCACGAGCGCGCTCCACGGCAGCGCGATCGCGTCCCAGTCGAACGCGAGCTTCGTCCGCTCCGGCGTCGTCGTGACGCTGCCCACCTGATCCAGCGGCCGCCCCTTCAGGCGGTTCATCGCCTGCAGTGAGGCCAGATCGGGCTTCGCCGCCAGCGCACAGAAGTTGCCGAACGCGTAGAAGAGCGCGGCACCGGCGGCGGTGGCCTCGGCGGCCTCCCGTCGCTGGGCCAGGTCGGCGATGTCGAGGATGGGCTCCATATACCGAGCAGCCTGTCCGACCCGCTTTGGCGCTTCCTTGCCCGGACCTTGGCGACCCGGGTTAGCCTCCTTCGCGGAGTGGCCGGGGCTGGTGCCCCAGCCGGTCTTCAAAACCGGTGAGCCGTCGTAGCCCGGCGGTGGGTAGGTTCGATTCCTGCGCCGCTCCGCTTCGCGAGAAACCGAAGCCCACCAGGGCTTTTCAGAGGGTCAGAGGGATAATTCATCATCATGCGTGAGTGCCGCCTGGGGCCGTTGGAAACCGCTCCAGGGGGGTCAAGACTTCCCCGCGGTTTCCCCGCGATCGGGATCCGTGGGTACGTGTGACTTGATCTGCGTGCGTTCAAGGTACTGGTCGAGCAGGACGCCAGCCTGCTGCTCAGAGCCGGGGAAGAGGTGCCCGTATCGGTCGAGTGTGATGCTGACCGAGGCGTGCCCCATGAACACCTGGAGTGCCTTGGCGTTGACGCCGGCGGCGATCATCAGGCTCGCGAACGTGTGACGGCACTCGTGGAGCGTGATCCTTGTCAACTCCGCCTGCTTCCAGGCCTTGGTCGCGCGATCGGCGACGGACCAGGGCTCGAACGGTCGCTCGGGATCGATGCCGAATGCGAGGGCCGTGGTGTCTTCGTGGACTTCGACTAGGTGGCGACGGAGGGCCGTGGCGATCGGAACCTTGCGCACGCCGGCGCGCGACTTCGGCTCAAGTTCGCCCTCGACTGCGTCCCAGCCACGTCGCACGTGGATGACGCCACTCGCGAGGTCGACGTCGGACCAACGCAGGGCGCGCAGTTCGCCGCGCCGGAGGCCGGCGTACATCGCGGTCGCCCACAGGGCGCGGTCTAGGTCAAGGGCGGCGATCAGAGCGGCTGCCTCGATCGGATCTGCGACGCGGTCGCGTGATGACCGGACGGCGCGCAGTTCGAGTCCGGTCGTGGGGTTGGCTGTGATTTGGCCGCGTGCGAGTGCGCGCCGGCAGATAGCGCGTAGCGGAAGCAGAGCGTTGCGAACCGTCGACGCGCTGAGACCCGTTTCGTCCAGGCTGTCAACCACCGTCTGGACGTCCTGGCGGGTGATCTCGCTGAGCTTCGCGCCGCCAAGGTCCGGATAGATGCGATCACGCAGCGCTTGCTCGTACCCACGCAATACCGAAGGCTTGTACTGGTCGCCCGAGCGGTTGCGGACGGTCCCGGCCTTCGCATCGCGGATCCACTTATCGCCGACCTCCCGCACGGTTGTCGGTCTCGGCACTCGCAACACGCCTCGGCGCAGATCTGTCTTGGCGTCTTCTCGCCAGGTCCTGGCCGCGCGAGGCGTGGAGAAGGTCCTCTGGATCTTGCGCTTGTCGCGCTGGCTCCACACCGCCGCGCGGTACGAGGGCGAGCAGTCACAAGACCCGCCGCGCCGTGCCTTGCAGCGCCGCGCATGACGGACTTCGATTCCCGTCATGTCCGGCTGGTTCGTGGCCGTCATCGCCCGAGAGTCCTCTCGGCACTCTTGTCGAGCCAGTTCGTGAGTTCGGCGACCGGGATCAGGCGCCGGCGGCCGCGACGCACGATGCGCAACTCGTGCATCACGTGCTGCTCGAAGAAGTCAACGCTGACGCCGAGCGCGTGAGCCGCCTCGGCCTTGGTAAGCGCGAGCCGGGTCCGCGGCTGCTGAGGGTGAGCAGTGGGTTCCATACCGCTTAAGCCCGCCGACGGGGACGACGGGACAAACGAATGCGCACGGCGTGATCATCCGCAGTTCCGCGGCGACGGAATACGCCCGGCGGCGTCTGGAACGGAATCACCCCGCTCCGGCGAGGGCGGACGGGCGGGTTGGCGCCGGCCCGCACACACGCGATTGGTGGGCGGGGTTTCACAGGACGAGACGTCTCGGGTGAAGGTCCTGGCCTCTGGGCGAACGCGGACGCGACACACGCGGCTAGCTGTGGCTAGCCTCGCGACCTCACGGATGCCGCGGATCTTTCACTTCACGGACATCAAGACCAACCGGCAGATGATCGAGGTCCTTGCAGTCGCCGCTCGGCCGTTGCTCTAAGGGCTGGCCGAGCGGATCGCCGACCTGCGGGCGGTGCTGGTGGCGTTCGCACGGCCGTTGCCGCGCATATGACGCGATCGCAATGGAAGCCCGATTGGCCTCATGCCCGCGGACACGCTGAGCGCGCCCAACAGCCGCTGGCACGACATGTCAGCCCTCCTTCGCATTGTCTTGCTTTGTCTACGCATTTACTCAGCCTTGTCTCTCGTTGAAAACCACTACCGCTGGTAGCGCAAACGTCGGCGGTCCAGCCACGGTAGTAACCGTCGCTGGCATCGCTAGGTTTGTGGCATGACGAACTCAAACACAGATCCCGCCTCGAGCGAAGTCGCGACGCCGCAAAGCACCCGCGAAGACCTTATGGCCGGCCAGCAGCGCCGGGGTACCCCCATCCGGTCCTCGTTCCTCCAGCAGCGAGGCGGTGACCGTGCTCCAGGGCCACTGCATCGATTCGTGGTGGAACGACGACCACTGGCCCTGCAGCTCTACCTGCTGTTGCACTGCGTGGCCCGCGCTGACCCCTGGCACGGGTGGCTTCCCGCGATGGCTTGGGCCCGGGCGCTCGACAAGACGCAGCCAGGAGCGGAGGCGACCATCTCCCGAAACTGGAGCTGGCTGGAGTCCGAGCGCCTGATCCGCTCGGACCGCTACAAGCGTCTGCGCCGTGTCTTCTTGCTTCGCGAAGACGGCTCGGGCACGGAGTACACCCGCCCTACCGGCAACTACTTCACGCTGCCGCTCGCCTACTTCCTCGACGAGTGGCACCAGAAGCTCTCGCTCTCGGGCACTGTCGTGCTGCTGATCGCTCGGGACCTTCAAGTTCCGTTCCAGCTGCGCAAGGAACACGCCTCGGGCTGGTACGGCGTGAGCGCCGACACCCTGCAGCGGGGGATCGATGAGCTCCGCGACCACGGACTTCTCAGCATCACACCGAAGCGAATCGCCGCACCTCGGACACGCCAGGGCTGGACGATGGTCAACGAGTACCGGCTCCTGGCCCCGTTTACGAAGCCCGAGCCCCCCTCGGACAACCCGATCGAGCTGGAGGCCGCCACATGACCTCCACCATCCTGACCTTCGCCAAGAAGATCGTCACCTACGTCACCGCCCTTTGCGTCCTCATGGCCACCGCCTCAGGCTGCGTGCAGGCCGTCCAGTGGGGCACCAAGACGATCGGCGTGGTGCCCGTCGCCATGATCGGGATGTTCGTCCTCGGGTGCATCGTGACGGCCGCCGTGATGCACGCCCGCGACCCAAGACCCATCATTCCGCCTGCCCCAGACACGACAGGCACCACCGGAGCGGCGGGTAGGTGAGGTCGAACGGGCAACCGCGTGCACGTCGATGCCCTCCCGATCCGATCGGCACACGCCGGCCGACTCGCGCCTGAAGGTCCGGGCGCGCCGCATGTCTCGCCCCTCGGGTGACGTCGGAGGTTGCTCGCCGCCCTCGAGCGCTTGCGGGCACAAGGGGCAGAGACCTCAAGCCTCGGATGGAGCAAGCCGACGCTAGTGCTTGGTGTCCCTCGGCGGGTTGGGGTCGCGGCGGTTGATCGTGTCGGAGTCACGGATGCGACCGTCGGGACGGTGGGTCACGACCTCAGCGCCGCCCGGCTGGTTGCGGGCGACCTGCTTGGCGGCGGCCTCCGCTGCGGCCTGCGTGGGGTGCACGGAGGCGGCGCGGGTCGCGCCTTCCGGCTTGTCCTGCCATTGGCCGTCGGGCCGCTTGGTCACATGGCGGCGGTTGGGATTACTCACGGGTGACGCTCCTTCGGATCCGGACGAGGGCATGGTGGGCGCGACCGCTCTCGGCCGACGCGGGTTGTCTTGCTCCTCGGCGAGGAGCGCTTCGGCGGTCAAGGCCGGCTTGGGCGGCCCGGTGTCGTCGACGAGCCGCTCGATCGTCTCCAGCGAGAGATGCAGCTCGGCGGCGAGGGCGTGGTGGTAGTGAGGGCCGAAGGCGAGCTCGGCCGCTCGGGAGAGCAGCTTGGGCTGCTCGACTGGCCCGAGATGGATCGGCTCCTTGCGCCGGCCATACTGTCGCGAGAGGGTCGTCACGGCCCAGCGGTAGCTGTTCTCAGTCAGGCGTCCGAGCTCGCGGGCGCGATAGAGCAGCGCGGCCAGCGAGACTCCCCAGCGCCGCTTGAGCGCGGCGAACGTGCGGAAGTCCCAGCGCTTCGGGAGCTCCTCGAGGATCTCGTCGCGCGGCATCAGCAGGGCGCCAGCGAACGCGTCGGCTTGGCGCTCAAGCGTCCGGTTGCCCGGCTCGGGATCGGCGTGCAGCACCAGATGCCCGAGCTCGTGCGCGGAATCGAAGCGCAGCCGCGCGCGATCGTCGCGATCGGGCGAGAGCATCACGATCGGTCGGCCGGCGATCCACTGCGAAAAGGCCGAGAGCCGATCGTCACCGCCCGGTAGGCGTGCGATGACACCGCCGTGGGCTTCGATCAGTCGCACGACGTGCGCGATCGGGCCCGGGGGAATCGCCCACCGACTTCGAACGGCGTCCGCGGCCGCCTCGATCGCGTCAGGGTCGGCATGCTCGCCGAGGTGAAGATCATCGGGCAGGTCGAGTTTCGGGAAGCGTACGCGACGCTCCAGGACCGCCACGAGCTCCCAGGTCAGCTCGGCCCACGCGACGGCGCGCTGGCGCTCGAGCTGGGGCGTCGCGCGCAGACTGCGAAAGAACGCCGCCGCGGCGTCCGGCTGCATCTGCGGGCGCCCGTCCTGCACGAAGAACGACGCCGGCTGACCGAGCGCCAGCGCGAGCCGCGCCAGGGTGGCCGGGCTCGGACGGTTCTGGCCGCCCTCGTACTGCGTGATCGCCGCCGGCGTCACCTCGGCCAAGCGCGCGAGCTCGACTTTGCGCAGCCCGCATAGCTCGCGCGCCAGTCGCAACCGCGATGGATCAAACAGCGCAGCTGCCTCACGTGAGGCCGAGCCGCTCATTCTTCTTCGCGCTGGTCGACGTCCGGTTCGTCGCGGACGTCGAGATCCAGCTCGGGCTCTTCGCGCTCGTCGAACGACAGGTCGCGCTCGTCGTCCTCGGCCGCGACCGGGTCCGTGTCTGAGCGAACCACGCCGAAGTTAGCGGTGGCGGCGATCACGGGGAGTTCGACCTCCTGGACCCACGCCCAGAAGGATCCGTCGCGCTCAACTTCCAGCGGCGCGCCCCAGAACAGCGCCGCGAGACCCTTGTCGGTGCCGAAATGCACGATCGCCAACTCGTTCGGCGCGAAGCCGGCCTCCAGCTGCGCGGCCGTCTGCGGCGGCAACGCCGCCGCGAGATCGAGCACCTGCTGCATGTCCGCGGAGTTGTCCTCGCCCATCTGCCGCTTGACCGTGCTGCACGGGTCCAGCCGATGCCGGCGGATGTCAGACGGAGCAACGCGGCCCATCTTGTAGACACGCAGCGTGGTCTCACCGACCTGCAGCCGCCACGCCAGGCCACTCTCCAACACCTCGATCTCGACGCGGTCGCCGAGCTGCTGGGCGACGCCATAGCGCGAGTGATGCAGCACGTTCGTCGCGAAGGTGTACGCGTTGTCGCCGACGGACGGATCGAACTCCCGTGCGTTGCGCTCGTAAGCGGCGGCGAGCTCCCGGCAGACCACACCGACGGCCTGCTCGAGCATCTCGGCCTGCTCCGGGCCGACGCGCCGCGCGAGCGGCTCAGGTACGAATTCCACGCCGACAGATTTAACAGACACGCGCATCCGTGTCAAAAACTTAAGTGACGCCTTTCAGAGCCCGAGCTTCGCCGAAGGGTTGTCTACGAACAGCTCGCCCTCATGGATATATCCCCGCATGGCCTGGCTCGTGGTCCAGCGGCCCTGGCGCATGATCCGATGCTCCGCTACGCCAGCGCGGGCCGCCGTGGTGGCAAAGCCCGAGCGCAACGAGTGCCCGCTGAACAGCTCGGGTGCATAGCCAGCTGCCACGGCTCGGCGCTTGACCATGCGGGCGATCCCGTCGCCGGCGATGCGGTCAGGCGTCGTCCGGCCATGCGGAAGGCGACGGAAGGCCGGGCCATCTTCGATCTCGGCGGCCTCGAGCCACGCGCGCCACGCGCGGACCGGACACGTTGGCGGGTTGGAGCCGTAGGTGATCCCGATCGTGTGGCCCTCGGCCTCCTGGTCGGTCTTGGAGCGAGCGACGGTGATCTTCAGGCCCTCCCCGGTCTCGACGACGTCGCCGACGTCGAGCCCGGAAAGTTCCGAACGGCGCAGGGCGCCGGCGAAGCCCACGAGCAGCACGGCTCGGTCTCGCACGTCGATAAGACGCTCGCCCAACGGCGCGACCATTGCCGCCACGACCTCGGTCACGGCCGCCTCTTTGGCGTCGGGCGCCGTGCCGTGCGCTCGGCGGATGCCGGCCCATGTGACGCGCACAGCGGAGTCCACGGTCGGGTTCGAAAATCGAGCCGCCTGGTGGGCTTCGGAGATGGCTGCCAGGCGCCGGCGCAACGTGGAGACGGCCAGGCGCTCGGCGTGGTCGACGAGGTACAGCGCCACGGTCTCAGGCTCTGCCGGGAAGGCCGTGAGCGCTCGGGCATCGCACCAGGCGCCGAAGTGGCGGAGATCGGACTCGTAGGCCCGCAGCGTGTTGGCCGCCTTCGAGCCGCGGGCATAGCTGCGCGCGCGCTCGGCCAACTCCGCCAGCGGCGCGAGGGCTCCCCCATCAGCATCGACCGCGACCGCCGGCAGGACCCCGGGCTCGTCGCCGAGCGCGGCCGCGACATCGAGCTCGGTCGTCATGGCCGCCACCCTAGGCCGCGGAGAGGACGGAACCGACTCCCGATATGGGGAAGTTATCGGGAGTCGGAGAGGCGGCCCGGTGGGTTCCGCGAGCGCTCGCGACGTCCACCGCGGCCGGCCAGCGCCACGGTCCCCTCGTGCCCTCAGCGGCGACGGCGCTCGTTACACGACGCCCGGCGCCGGTGCGGACGGCGGCGGGTCGTCGGCCACGATCGCGCTGTCGATATCAAGCTGAATCTGAGGAGTGCCGGTCGTGTCGCGCATTGCTTGCGAGTGCTTCTCTTTAATGACCGTCACCAGGCGCAACGCTTCATCGTGAGGGTCGGCGGCCGAGTCGAAGGTCAGGTAGCCAATGTTGCGAGTCCCGTCGAACCGTGTTGGCCGAGCGTCCTTGTCCCAGATCGGGATGACATGTCCGTCGTCGAAGCGCTCCTTGAACTGCTCGCTTTCGAAGATCGTCCAGCGTTTCTCCCCGTACCTCCGCCCGAGCACGGCGATGACGAAGCGGCTATCAGAGGCATAGATCGGTGCCAGAAACGCCTCGACGTCCTCCCCGACGATCCGGGCCTGCTCGTTGAGGTCGTAGAAAACTACGTAGTCGTCCGCGTCAAGCAGCTCGTGCAGCGCATCGGCCACCGGCCGGTCCTCGCCAGCGAAGGACAACGCGAAGTCGTACTCGTGCTCGAGCTCGACGTTCTCGAATCCGAGGGCGCGCGGGAAGCGCTGCCAGTCAAGGTTGCGCAGGTAGAAAACCAGCTGGGGGTCCTCGACCGAGAGGACGTTGCCATCGGGGTCATAGTGCAGGATCTCGGCGATGTCGTCGGCGGCGGCATGCCCGGCCAGCCAGCCCTTGTCGACGACCTGACCAACGGAACGGCGGTGTTCAGGATGCCGGGCGATCTCTTCGCGCAGCACAATGTCCCAACGATCGGACTCGGCGAGCCATTTGAGGAGCAGGAGGTAGTTCGCGCGACCGCTGGGCCGGAACCGGGGTCCGCGCGCGAACTTGCGGACGACGGGGCCGAATCGACTCTCCTGCTGCTCCATGACGCGGTGCTTGACGCTGCTGTACGACGCCGTAACGTTGACGTGATCGTCCTGGCGCTCGGTGAGTTCTTCGGCCAAGCACAGCTCGCGGCTAAGCATCTGCACGAGGTAGAAACTTCCCTGCGCGGCAGTGACGATCTGTGCTGCGGCGGACAGCTTGACGTTGAGCGCCGTCTCTCCCAGGCGGACAACCTGCTCGAGCTTCTCGGGCGGCTCGACCTCAAAGCGCAGGACGTCCAGGCGCGCCGCGAGGTCAGGCGCGTGGCGGACGAGCGCATCGCCTGCCCGGTTGATCCCGACGATCACAAGCTTGCTCCTTGGGTCCTCCGCGTCAGCAAGGACCTTCAAGTGGTCGGCAAGAGCCTTCTTTACGTCGAGGGGCAGAACGTGGAAGTCGTCGACCACAACCACCCCGAACCCCGTCGTATGCGGTAGCTCCGCGATGTACTCGACGTTGTCCGGCACGCGAGCCGAGAGGATCTGAGCGCTTCCTGTCATGCCGATCTCGTCCAGCGCCCGCGTCACCGCAGTCGTCTTGCCAATGCCCGACGGGCCTTCGATGACCACGCCTCGTCCGGCGGTGCGCAACGCCACCCGCAGCCGCGGGAACTCGCTCGGCGCGACGAACGTGTGCGTCGGAACCCCTGACGTCTTGAACACTTCCTCGAGCAGCGGCTCGGCCATAGGACCTGACGTTAGAGCCCATGCCTGATCCTTGCGCTTACGCTGAGGGAACCGCGACTGCGAACCCTGCGCGCAACGCGTAGCGCTGGATGGCTGTCGCAGAGCACTCGGGCGGGAGCGCCCTGCGGGATCTTGTCGGAACCGCCTGAGGACCGACTCGGTCGGCTACCGAAGCCGTTGTCACGCGCCCCAGCCGCGGCGAACGTCGCGCAAGGGCGCCTTGTCGGAGCCTCGGGACGCCCATGGCGGCTTGTCGAAACACACCTGCCGGCTGACAGAGGCGGCTCGCTTCGAGACGCCTCGAGCCCGGCTTAGAGCCGACAGTCAATGCCACAAGGCGCATGCGCAGCTTTGGCAGCGCTGCAACGCGACCGCTGGATGCTGCTCGCCGCCCTCGGTTTGTTGGCCGCCTGCGGTTCGAACCCGGGGACGTGATCGAAGTACTCTCAAACGCATGCCGACCGGAGCCGACAACCACGCGCTTCTCCAGAATCAACTCGCGCCACATCACATCGGCAACCGGACGGAGTCGACCGCACTCCTGGCGTGGTTTCTGGAGAACGTGATGCGCGAGGAACCGGATCAGGTCGAGGACGCAATCTGTGACGGCGGAGGAGACAAGGGCGTCGATGCCATCGTCTTCGACGAGGACGCGAACGAGCTGTTCGTACTGCAGTCGAAGCATCGAAAGGCGGCGAAGCCGACGCAGGGAGACGCTGACCTCAAGTCCTTCATGGGCGTCGCGGCGTACTTCGACGGACCGGTAGGGATTGATCGCTTGCTCGCCTCGTCGCCCAACGAGGAACTTGCGAACCTCATCGCGCGTCTCGACCTGCGTGCGAAGTTCGAGACGGCGGAGCCGACCGTCCGGCTCGTGTTCGTCACGAACGCAGCGCGGGACTCCTCAGCCAAGGACTACCTCAAGGCGATTCGTGGCAAGCAGCCGACAATCGACCTCTGGGATCGGCCTCGACTTGTTGACGTCGCGCGCCGAACACAGCGCAGCGGCCTTCTATCGGCAGATTTGACCTTTCATCCGGTTGGCGGCGTAATCGAGACCTCCCTCGCGAGCGCCGCAAGCATGGCGCTCGCGCTGGTTCCCGCTACGGAACTGGTGCGGTTGCCGGGAATTGAGAATCTGACGATCTTCGATCTCAACGTCCGTCTCGGCCTCGGCAATACGAAGATCAACCGCGAGTTGAGAGCCACAATCAAGAGCGCGGACGAGCACGCCTCATTCCCGGCCTACCACAATGGGCTAACGCTGCTGACCGATCGCCTCATCGTCGATGACGAGGGTGTAAATCTCGAAGGGGTCGGAGTCGTCAATGGTTGCCAGTCGCTGCTGTCGCTCTGGCGGGAGCGCGACAGCATTACGCCGGCGCTGAACATCGTCGTGAAGGTCGTCGAGACCGGCGGGCGCGCGGCCCTGGCTGACCGAATCACGTATCGAAGCAACAACCAGAACCCGGTCAACACCCGGGACCTGCGATCGAATGATCGAGTCCAGCGAGATCTGCAGCAACAGATCAAGGACAAGTTCGGCGACGACCTGTTCTACGACATCCGCCGCGGACAGCCAACGGACGGCGCAGAGGCTGTTCTTGACAATCAGCTCGCGGCCCAGATGCTTCTCGCAGTCTGGCTCAAGGAGCCCTGGGCGGCAGTTCGCAAGTTGAAGCTCTTCGATCAGGACTACCACCGGATCTTCAAACGCGCCACGGCTGAGAATCTGTTCCTGGCGTACCTGCTCAACCGAGCAGTCGAGAATGCTCGGGGGGACCTGCGCGCAGAGCTCCAGACGAGCTTCGCATCCGTCCGTTTCACGCTCGCTTACCTAGCCGCCGTCGTGATCCGTCAGAGCGAGGTCGGGGAACTCTTGTTTGAGAGCCCGGAGCGTTGGTTGCCAGGCAAGACCAAGGAGATCACCGAGCAGCTCAAGTTCTACGTGAGCTACGTGGTCGACGAGATGAATTTCTACGTCGCCGACCGCGAGGAAGCGCGGCAGAGCGACCCCGATGCGGCGCCGTTTGATCCAAAGACCATCTTCAAAGCAAGCACGGGCGTACGGCCACTCGAGCGCCAGGTGGTGCAGGCCGTCAAAGCCCTCGCGCGCCGCCCGAATAGCGACATTCTCTTCACGCTCAAACCAGGGCCTGCGCCGCGTCAGCGCCTGCGTGAGCGCGGCTAGGCCGACGCCAGCGAGCCGGGTCGCCGACCACTAGACTCGACGCGGAACGCCGGGCTCCGAGTGCCGGAACGGGTGGCCGGCGGCTTAGTCGTCAGCGTCGATGTCTTCGATCTCGGCGGCAGTTATGTCGGGTAGCCCGCCCTTGGGCTCACCTTCGCGCCGGCGGCGGACTTCGGCGTGCTCACCGGCTGGGGTGCGCTCCGTGGTCGCTTTGACCAGGTCGGCGAAGAAGGTGCCGGCGTCGAGCGACGGGTCGGGCTGGTCGACGGGCCGCACGGTGCCGGCGGGATCGGCTTCGTCCCATTCGGCTACGAGCAGCATCGTGGCGTCGAACGTCTCGCCGGGCCGCCGTAGGCGGGTCAGGATGTTCTGTAGCAGCCCGTAGTCGCCTTCGTTGTCGTAGATGTTGCTGCGGACCAGGAACACGAACCCCATGGCGGCCATGGGGTGCCTGCGGCGCAGGGTGCTGACTTCACCGACGGCTTCCTCGTGGCGGTTCTTGAAGTTGTTGCGGTACGACGAGAACATCGTCTTGGTCGAGACGAGCAGTTCCGGGCCGCGGCGCCAGGACGAGATGACCACGTCGACTTGCTTGGCGTAGAAGTCGCCCAGAATGTAGGCGTCCTTCTCACCGAGGCGCTTGTCGTTGAGGTTGCGGATCGCCCGGCGGACCCGCGCCGGTGTCAGGCGCGGGCCAGTCGCCTCGGCGTCTTCCATTGCCGCGACGAGCTCGTCGATCGCCGCTTCGATGTCGGCGAGGTCGGCCGGCAGGATCCGCGGCCGGCGGGTACGGGGCCAGACCGCGTCGTGCAGGAACCCAGCCCGGCGCAGCTCGTGCGCGATCCACGCGTCGAGGCCTTTGGCGATGCGCCCTGAGCGTTGAGCGCTGCCGAGGGTGAGTTTGAGCAGGTCGCGCAGCAGGTCGAGCTCGGGGATGTATGAGCCCTGCTTCCACGGCGACTCGGTGAGGTCGGCGGAGCGCAGCAACGCGTCGAACTCGGAGAAGACGTCCTGGTCGGCCATCGTCAGGTCGCGTCGGCGGCGGCGGTCCGGGTGCGCCGCGCCCGCAGGCGGGTCGCGGCGGCCCGCATCGAGGCGACCTCGGCGGCGCTCAGCTCCAGCGTCTCAATCAGCAGTGCCCGGTCGATGTGGGCCAGCGCCGTCTCCCAGCAGCCGTGCCGCACGAGTTCGTCGAGGCGGCTCCAGTGCGGTTCGAGCCGCGTCCACGCCTCGACAAGCGCGTCGGGGGAGGGGACCGGAAGGCTGGCGGCCTCCCGCGGCTCCATCTTGAGAATGCCGCCGCCATAGGACCGGCCAAATAGCTCCGCGCCGAGCATGGTTACCGAGTTGAGCGCGACGATCGGTAGTGCGTCACGGGTGATGTCTGGGGCATCCGGACCGAGGGTGATGCCATGCAGCGAGTTCACAATCGTCGCATCGGTCTCGTTGGCGACCAGCCGAGGCGTCACGTGGCTCATGTACGTGAACATCAGGTCCGGGGAGCGGACCGCGGGCGGCCGCCACCACGGTTCACGGATCGTGCACTTATACGCCTCGTGAACCAGGCGCTCTTCGCCCTCGTTCAAGTAGCGGGCCAGGCCGTCACGGCGCCGGGTGTCCGCGGCGGGGTGCAGCATCCAGACCCGTTGCCCGTCGGCGCGCAGCTGCTGCCAGTGGCCTTCGGTGAACCGGGTACCCGGCACATGGCGTGCGCCTGGGGGCACGATGCGCTGCAAGTGATTGCGGCCCAGACCATATTCGGCGCGTGTGGCTTCGTTGAGAGTGAAGAACGCGTTCGAGCCGGTGACGGTGCCCAGCTCGGGTGTGCCGTAGCTGTCGAGGCGGGTGAAGGACCGATCGGTGATCCTGCGGAACAGGCTGCGGCGCTGCATGGGCAACAGCAGGTCGGTCCACTTGTCCTCCGGCCGGCCCAGGGCGACCGGCTCGGAGTCGAACAGGTGCTGGGTGGCCAGTTCGCTAGCGTCGCGCAGCTGATGCAGCGCGAGCGCGCTGCATCCCCCGGAGCCGCGCGCGACGAGGACGACGACCTGCTCTTCGGCGTCGGCGAACTGGAGTTCCTCAAACAGCACGAGGTGCACTGCGGCGAACCGTTCACCGAGCCAGCGGCGGATCGGCTCGGCGTACCCGACGGTCAGCAGTTCGGCCGGCAGCACCATCGCCACCCGGCCTTCAGGCTTGAGGAAGGCGCATGCGTGGACCAGCAACGCCGCCCACGACGACGCCAGCCCGGACAGGCGCACCTTCTGGGCGAACGCCGCCGCCAGCGAACGGCGGCGGGCTTCACCGCGGTGCTCCTGGTATCGCACGTACGGCGGGTTGCCGATCACGGCGTCCACCCACGGCACTGGTGAGCCGAGCTGCGCGGGTGTGGGCAGGGAGAAGAAGTCGTTATCGATGAGTGTTGCTTCGGAATCGACCTCGCGGAGCAAACCCTGCGTCTCCTGTAGCGAGTCGGCGTGAATGTCTACGCCGTAGAGCTGGTCGCGCATGTCTTCGGGAGCTGCGCCCGCGCGCGCGAGATGCTGGGCGGCTGCTAGTAGGAACACGCCCTCGCCTGACGTCGGGTCGAGCACCTTCGCGTCCGGGCGGCCGGCGACGGCCCAGCCAGCGGTGAAGTCGGCGATTTCGAACGGGGTGAAGAACGCGCCACGCTGTTTGCGCAGTGCTGGGCTGTCGCCTGGAAGGATGCGCGAGATGGACGCCATTGCCGGGGCTGCAGGCTACCGACCGGACCGGTCAGTAGGACCGCACTGAAGCCGTGCGTCGAGCTCGACCTCGCGGTGGCAACGCGCAATTTGCGCGCACGCAAGGCGCGAGCTGCGATGGTGTCCGGGAGCAGGGGAACGTCCGGTGCCAGTCGAGCGAGTCATGACTCCAGTCGTCCCAGCCGAGGCGGGCGCGCCGCGCGACAGGTCCAGGTACGGGCGGTCCGGAGCCGCCTCGTGGACCTTGGCGTAGCACGCGTCCCTCTTGGCGCTGCGTCGGAAGGGCGAGCAGCCACCAGCAGATGGGTACGCCCGCGAGGGCTGCCCGCCGGCGCCGGGGTTTTGCAGGTTGCGCACCCGACACCGACGGTATGTGCGACGACCACCTACCGGCGACCGGGGCGGCCCAGGGCTACAACAGCTTGATCAGAAAATACGCTGCACCAGCGGCAGCGAAGGTCTTTTGCCAGCCCTTTGGCAGGAAGCCGAGAGCCGCGAGGGCGCTGGCGAGCGCCAACCACTTGTCGGCATCGCCGGGGCCTTGGCCCACAGATGTTCTTGGCATCGTGAATCACCTCCTTTCTAGGCACCAGGGCGCCCACATGTGCGGCCCGGTCGTTTGCTCGTTCTCCAATGGATTATCCCCGGTCCGGGTGCCAAAAGCACCGATCGGGCACACCAATCCGGTGTAATCTCCAAAAGGTGGCGGACATCCTTGAACCGGGCACGATCGACCAGCTCGTCGACGACGCAGCCCGCAGCGGACACCAGGTCGGGGTTCGCCTCGTGCGGGACTGGACCGAACTCGGGCTGCTGAACTACCCCCAGCGCCGTTCGGCGGGCAAAGGGCGAGGTTCCCACCAGGCTCTCTACTCAGCCAACCAGCGGCAGCTGTTTCTGACCCTTCTGCATCACCGACCAAACAACAAGATCAAGAGTCTGGCTCGCATCCCCGTAGGCATCTGGATGTATTGGGGAGATCAGTTCGTACCGACGGACCAGGCACGACGCGCGATGATCACCTGGCTGGGCGACCCCCGCGTGAGTAAGAAGCAGGCCCGGCACAGCGCGCAGGAGATCCTCCGACGACTCGACAACCCCGGCGCTTCCATCGCGGCGCGGCGCGAGCTACTCAACGCCGTGACCGACATGGCTTACACCCTCCGCCTGGACTACGAACGCCTCGAACGGGCTATACGCGACGTCTTCGAGCCCGGCGACAGCAAGGTCCGCAAAGCCGTCGGTCATCCGGCCGCGCCGATGATGACGGACTCCATGATCGACCTAGTCAAGGCGCGTCTCGAAGCCGTCTCCCGTCTGCGCGACGGCAAGGTGACCGACGAAGAGCTCCACCAGGCCCGTCACGCCCATCTGGTGACCTTCGCCGAGTACGCCCTACAGCAACCTTCCTTCACCGCCCACGCACCGGCGACCGTGCCGGACATGTACGAGCCCGTTACCGCCGAAACTGCGTTGGCCAACTCCTGCGGTCACCTGCTCACCACACTGGGGATGGCCGCACTCCACCCGGACCGGGCAGCGCTCATCGCCGCAGTTCCCGCGCCCCGAATCACCTTCGCGGCCGGATAGCCCAGGGGTGTGGCCCGGCCGACGCAACGCCGACATCGCCTCAGCGGTGTCGCGCGGCACCGCCGTTCAGGTGCCGGGTCCTCTGTGGCTTGATGCCGGAACCGGGGACGTAGGCATGGAAGCCGTTCGCTAGACGTGGTCCCGGCGAACGGTTCCACCGTCCGCCGGGCCCACGACGTCAGTGCAGACGACGGACGCCGTAAAGCGTGACAAGCGACGCGGCGCTCGCCACGAGGGCACCTGAATGACGCCGACACGAAGAACGTCGCCGGGGGCAAAGTTCTTGCTCGCGCGCCTATAAGGAGCATGACCGAAGACAATCCTGTCCTGCGCGCGATGGACCGAGCGGCTGATGCACTCTCCGAGGCCGCGTCGGAGCTGACCTTGGTGATGCTCGCTGCCGGCCACACCCCACTCTGCAACGACGCGTACGTGCTCGCCAACGCCGTCGACGCCGAGCTCGCAGCCGTCATGACCACGCGGCTTCGCTACACGCCCGAACACATCGCACCCCTAGGCGCCAAAGCTCCCGCCGTCAATTGGCCGCCATCGAACGCCGGGTCCAAAGACACCGATCCGCGCGGTGCACCCAGTTTCATCGCCACACGGGCGCTGCTGCGGTTCGTGATCACGCTCGTAAACGTCGTCCGCCGAGGGCGGCTGGACGGATGAGTGACTGCAGTCGAGAACCTCCAGCTCTACGCTCGCCGTCGTGACGGTGCGCTGCGAATGCTGCGGGGATGTGACCGCCAGCCGCGACGGGCAACGGGTCATCTGCGAACGCTGCGTCGAGGAACTCGAGGGCTGTACGCCGATCGACGTGCCGAGCGAACCGCAATGAGCTCGCCAGACGACGAATGTCCGTGGTGCCGCGGGCAGCCGCTACCGCCCGTCAATGGCCCTGACGGCCGCCTCCTGCGCGGCGTCTGCGGTGTGTGCGCGCCCCTGCCGCGGAGCCTTATCGCCGAAGGCGACGACGAGGACACGGGCCGAGACGATGACCACGGCAGGATCGACGGCTGACGGCGTCTCGCACCGCGTGAACGCACGCGTGATGTAGAGGGGGCGAGATTTCGCGCGCGGCGCCTATGGGAATCGAACGCCCACGTCTGCGGAGGTTCCCAAATGCAGCATCTCACCCGTCTCGCCGTGCTCATCTTCGCCCTGGCCGCCGGGCAGGCCGGCGTCTCGGGCGCGCACCCTGCGGCCGAGCGTTCCTGCGGCCTGATCCGCGACGACGGCGCGCGCATCGGCATCATCGTCCAACGCGGCAGGGTGCCGTGCTCGACCGCCCGCACGATCCTGCCCACCTACTTCCGTTCGCACGCTCTCTGCGGCGGCTCCTCCTGCCTGCGCAAGCACGCTGGCTGGACGTGCCAGACCGCGCTGGCGTCCGAGCTGCCCCGGCTGGCCAGATGCGTCCGCCCCGGGAAGCGGATCGCCGCGTACTCCACCGCCGGCTGACGCAGAGCAGGCCCCGCACGGATGCGCGGTTGCGCGGCTGGCCAGCTGCGCATCCGTCGCCGCGCATGCGAACATGTGTTCGTATATGACGAGCGACGGATCGCCCTACACCCGCCTGACACGCGCCATCCGAGTCGGCAACCTGCCCCTCATCGAGGCCACCGCCGCCGAGCTCGGCTGGGTCGCGCTCCGCGACGCGCTGGCCATCCTGCTCGTGATCGAAGCGAAGGACGACAAGCGCTTCGAGCGCTCGGCGATCCGCTGGGCCGGCCGGCTCGCGCTCGAGGTGCCGGACCTCGAGCTGGCGGAGTTCGCCGGCGCCCTGGAGTCGCTGCACGCGCTGCCCGACGAGCATGCCCAGCGCGTGCTTCTCCAGTTGGCCGACCGCGCCCGCAAGCCGCCGTCGCCGGCGGCGGACCCGTCGCCGGCGACGCGCCGCAGCCAGGACCCACGGCGGCGGCGCTTTCCGTAGTCGCCGTTGCCGCGCACCGCCCCGTTGCCGAACCGGCCCGACTTGGTGCCAACGGCGTAGCCGTCCCTGCGGCCCCGTTGGGACGGCACGTCGGCGACGCGAGCACTCACCGAGACCCCGAGCCGCCCCGTGGGCCTGCTGGCGGCGAGATCCGAGGGGCGAGAATGTGATCCTTGCGCCTATAGGTGGTGACCGGCTACCCGTCCGGGGCGGGCGCGCGGCGCCGAACACCGACGGCCGCGCCCCCGCCGAAGGGGTCCTGCATTCGGCGGTTGGGCATCCCCCACGCGATCCTGCAACGAGGGGATACCGGACGGACGCGGCATGCGCGAGCGTGCGGGCAGTGACCTACGAAGAGCTGCTGACGCTGCTGTTGGGTTGGACGGGGCGGCGCGTGCAGGTCGCGATCGTTGTGGGCGAGCCGCTGGTGACGATCGCGATCCTCGACGGCCTGCTCGCCGGCGGCGAGAAGCTGTCCGACGGTGGCGTGGACGCGGTGGCGGTGGCGTTCGCGGACGCAACGGCGGGGTTCCTGATCACCGCGGCGTTGCTCGACGGCGCCGGTTGGGATGAGCGCGATCGCGCGACCCTCGTCGTGCGGATGGGTCCGGTTACGCTGTGGATCGCTCTAGAGGCCGACCAGGCCGACATCCCGCCGTTCGAGCGGACCTCGATTAGCACGAACCCGGCGGCGGGCCCTCGTGCCTAGCTCGCGGACGCGTCTCGCAGACGGGCACGCCCTCGCGTGATCCGGTGGTTGACTGCGGTGTAGGTGCTCGCGGTGAGCGTGGCGATCTCGCGGTAGCGATAGCCGCCCGCCAAGAGCAAGAGATCACGCCGCTCGCTCGCGATCAGCTCGGCAAAACGCGCAACGCGTTCTCGGTGCAGCTCTGCGGCGAGGACGCGATCGAGCGGGTCGCTGGCCAGGCTCGGTGGATCGGTGAGCTCGCGATCGTCCTCGCATCTCGTGGCGAACGTCCCACAGGGAACTTCGCGGCAGTCACGCTTGGTACGCCATGCCTCGTGCATCGCGACGGTCGCCAGCCAGCCGAAGCCGCGGTCGTCGAGCGTGACGTCGGTCCGGCGAACGAGCGTGAGCCAGGCGAACGCGCACGCGTCGAGGACGGCCTCGGCGCCGGCGCCGCCGGCCTTGATATGGACGAGGCGCTGGAGGGATCGCTGGTGGGCGTCGTAGAACGCCGCGAGCGCCTGGCGGCGCTCGCGAGTCGCTTCGGTGGTGGTCATCGTCCGAGCTCCGGGTTGGTGGGAACGAGGACGGCGGGTTCGCCGCGGTCGACGCTGTCGGCGATGTAGTGGGCGATGAGGGCGTCCATCTCGTCCTGGCTGTGGACGTGGCGTTCGACGAGGTAGACGCGGCCGTGGCCGCTGGTGGGGCGGTCGCTGATGGCGACGCGGCCGCGGATGCGTTGGGCGAAGAGCGCGCGCTCGGTCCCGTCGGGGAGCTCGTAGCTGGCGAGCTTGCGCTCGGCGCCGGCGGTCGGCGCGGGCCGCTCGTCGGGATGGTGAGTCCAGTGCGCGCCCGCGCCGTGGCCGGTAACTTCGTCCTCGCGGTAGGCGGCGGCGTCGGCGGGCAGCTCGACCTCGCGCTGGAGGCGGTCACGTTCGACCTCGCGCTCGAGCCGGCTGTCCTCGGCGAGCTTCTTGAGCCGGCGGATCTCGGCGGAGGCCTGATGCTTGGTGGTCGGGTAGGTGAAGGTCTGACCGGCGCGGTTGGCGAGCTGGCGCAGGTAGCGCAGCTGGTTGGCCGTCGGCTTGTCGGGGCGGTTTGTGGTGTGGGGGCTGGGCATGCGGATGCCGAAGCCCGGGAGGGCGCGAACGCACGCGCCACCTGCGCCGCGAACCTGTGAGCGGGCACCCGCAGGGCGCAGGTGGCGTGGCGGATTGCGCCCGGACGAGGCAGCATGCGAGCAAGCCCGGTCCCCACTCCCACACCCCGGCCCACGCCGACGCCGGGACGGATGCGCCTACCCCGCAGCGCTCACCGGTGCCGTGCCGACCGCCTCGTCGCCGGACGGGTCGAGCGCGTCTTCGAGGCGCCGTGCGAGGCGATCGACGAGCCCAGCGACACGCTCAAACGCGTCCGCCGCGGTGCTCTCGCGCCACGCCGCGAGATACGGAATCGAGTTGCCCGAGGTATCGAGGCCAACGAACCCGCACACCACGTGCGCGACCGACTCGGCCACCAGCTCCTCCATCGCGTAGTCCATCGCCGGGTCCTCGCCGTGGCGGTCGAGGTCGACGAGCGCGTGCGCGAGCTCGTGCACCACCGCCGCGGCCTGCTGATCGACCGACATCGCAGTGTTGATCGCGATCCGTTGCTCACGCGGCCGGTACCAGCCGTCGTGCCCCGCCACCATCGCTTCCCAGAGGACCTCGACGCTGAGCACGGTGGCGAACGTGGTGAGTTCGGGCAGCGCCCACGCGAGCGTGTCACCCGTGATCGGGGCGATCGGCGCGTCCAGCGGCGCCGGCTCGGCCGGAGGCGGCAACGGATCGACCTGGGCACGGTCTTGTCTCGTGATTTGTCCGGTGAGCCACGTACGGTCGGTGCCGCTGATGGCGGGTGGACTGTCGAGCGATGCGATCGGCCGTCTGGAACGGTTGGACGGCGGCGATCAGGCGGTGGCGTTTCTTGAGGTGCTGGTCGTGCGCGGGTCGAGTTCGTACACGGTGCGGACCTACGGCCTGGGGCTCGTGCACTTCTTGTCCTGGTTGGCGTCACGCGGCGGCGTGTTGGCGTCCCGCGCTACCGCTTCTGAACGCACGAGCGACGCGTTCCGGCACTCTCCGTGCGTTGGACGCGCGGTTGGACGATGCTTAGCTGATCGACGGCCGTGGTGAGTCAGCCACGGATGATCGCGCGGAATCCGAGGCGGGATGTTGAGGTGGTGTCGATCGACTGCGGTACTCGTCGCCTGTCCGGTGCGGCTCGCGGCACTGCGTCGTGGGCTGTCACGGCTGCTAGTTCCCGTGGCGCTGAGCCGCGGCCGCCAGCACCGCTTCGACTAGTCCTTGCGGGTTGAAATCGGCCGGCGGCTGGCGCGGCGGGAACGCGTCGAACGTGGCCACGTGCTGCTGGACGATCGCGGCGGCGGGAAGGACGGTCCAGAGCTTCTCGCCGGCATACAACGGGTAGTAGGGCGCGTCCATGTGTTGCTCGAGCGGATCGTTGCGCAGGTTGACCGGCTGCGGCACCGTGGGTCGGACGAGCGCCCCCGCGAACCAGTCGTCCTTGGTCTGGAAGTGGACCTTCCAGTTGTTGTAGCGGATGGCGAACAGCTGACCCTCGCCGTAGTAGAAGAACTCGTGGCGAGCTGACTCCTCGCTCTCGCCAGTGAGATACGCGAGCTGGTTGTAGCCGTCGAGGTGGACGCGGAAGTGCTTCTCGCCCGCCTGGTAGCCGTCGAGCAGCCGCTCTTTGACGTCGGTGACGCCGGCCGCCGCCATCACGGTCGGAACCACGTCTTCGAGCGAGAAGATGCCGTTGAGCACCTGTCCGGCCGGGATCTTGGCCGGCCAGCGGATCGTGAACGGCGCGCGGAAGCCGCCCTCCCAGCCGAGGCCCTTCTCGCCGCGAAACGGCGTGGTCCCGCCGTCGGGCCAGGTGAACTTCTCGGCGCCGTTGTCGGTCGCGAAGATCACGATGGTGTTCTCGGCGATTCCGAGGTCGTCGAGTTTGGCGAGCAGTTCGCCCACGACCCAGTCGAGCTCCTGCATCCCGTCGGCGTAGACGCCGAGCCCGGTCTTGTCCTTCCAGCGTTCCGACAAGCGCGTCCAGACGTGCATGCGCGTCGTGTTGTGCCACAGCAGAAACGGCTTGCCGGCCTGCTGCGCGCGGTCGATGAAGTCCCTCGAGCGCGCCAGCAGGTCGTCCTCGATCGTCTCCATCCGCTCACGCGTCAGCGGGCCGGTGTCGGTGATGGTCTGCTTGCCCACGCGCCCGAAACGCTCGTCCTCGGTGGGGTCGTCGACGTCGCTCGCGCGGCAGTCCAGTACCCCGCGCGGGGCGAACAGCTTCTGGAAGATCGGCCGCTCCTTCGGGTAGTCGGGCTGCTCAGGCTCCTCCTCGGCGTTGAGGTGATAGAGGTTGCCGTAGAACTCGTCGAAGCCGTGGACCGTCGGGAGGTACTCGTTGCGGTCGCCCAGATGGTTCTTCCCGTGCTGGGCCGTCATGTAGCCCTCGGGCTTGAGTAGATCGGCGAGCGTCGGGTCCTCCGCGAAGATGCCCTGCTTGGCGCCCGGCATGCCCACCGTCGTCAAGCCCGTGCGAAGGGGGATCTGACCGGTGATGAACGCGGCCCGCCCCGCCGTGCAACTCGCCTGCGCGTACGCGTCGGTGAACATCGCGCCCTCGGCCGCGACACGGTCGATGTTCGGCGTTCGGGTGCCCATGATCCCGCGGTGATACGCGCTGACGTCAAACCAGCCGACATCGTCGGCAAGGATCAGCAGGACGTTGGGTTTGTCCGTGGCCATCGAGACCCCTCTTCCGGCTTCGCGGTTATCGACCGACTCGCCCAGGTTGCCTGCCTCGCGGCGCCGTCCTGCCAACCCGCCAAGGTTGCGGTCATGGCTCCAAGCCAACGCGACCGAACGCGACCACGCATCGCCCGAAACGGATGACAGGCGCGACCTGGGCGCTCCCGCGTTCGCCTCGAAGCACGCGCCGCCGACACCGCTCCATCTGCCTCGAAGAGCAGCGCGTCGTGGGTCCGACGCGTCGCCTCTAGGTCGTCAGCGGCCAGGTCTTGAGGAGTTTGCGGGCGGTGCCGTTGTTGCCGAGGTGGTAGACGGAGATGCTGGTGGGGTGCACGTCGAAGGCGTCGAAGGGCTCGGCCTCGATGATCTTGAGGTCGTCGAACTTGGCGACGCCGACGGTGATGTGGGGCAGGTACTTGCCTTCGCCGATCTGGTTGGGGACGTAGGCCTCGACCCAGTCGATGATCGTCGGTTCGATCGTCTCACCGGGGTCGGTCACGAACGCCGCGGCGGTGCCTCCCGCCTCGACGAACGGGGCGACGGCGGCGACGAGGGCGGCCTGGAACGCGAGAACGTGCGAGTCGACGTCGACGAGCAGCACGGTCGGTCCATAGCCGGGGAACCCCCAGTCGGCGTGCGTGATCCTCACGGCCTGGTAGGAGAGCGCGGCGATATCGGTCGCCGCGACGGTCTGCTCGATGGCGTCGTAGACCTGATCGAGGTCGCCGGTGCGCACGTAGCGTTGCAGGGTCGTGATGTGCGGTTGGTGGGTGTCGTCGAGTACCCACCCCGGCATGCTCTTCAGCACCCGGGCGTTGACTTCGCGGGCGCGCGCAAGTGCGGCCTCGTCGGGGTCGATCAGGACGTCGATCGCGGTCAGATCACTCATGCGGCTCCCCTGCTTTAGAAGACGGTGATCCAGTCGTCCTTCATGCTGACGACGGTCCAGCCCAGCTCCTTAGCCCGGGCCAGCGACGCCTCACCGCCGCTGGTGTAGGCGAACTCGCGCTCCTCGTCGTCATGGCTGACGAGCACGGAGAACCGGGCGGCCTCAAGCATCTCGATGTCGACGTCGGCGTTCCCGCCGGCCAGCGCGGGAAGGCGGCCCGTCTGCGCGAAGATGTGCTCAGGCTTGCCCGGCCCGACGTTCAGGCTCCCGAGGGCGTGTTCGGCGCGGACGATCCTGCCGTCGGCGTATCTGTACTCCGCTGCGGTGCCGATCACGTTCTCCTTGAAGATGCCCCACGTCTCCTCGGCGAACACGCGCATGAAGTCGCGCCCCCCACCGGAGCACACGAACACCCGAAACTCGTGCGCCCGCAGCAAATCGAGCAGCTCGAGCATCGGCTTGTAGACCAGCTCGATGTAGGGCACGCCGAGCTTCGGCTGCTTGACGGTCTGTAGCCACTCGCGGACCTGCGCGTCGAACTCCTCCGGAGTCGTGCCCTTCCACGTGCGAGCGAACGCCGCCAGCAGCGCCCCGACGACCTCCGGGTCCTGGGTCGCGACGCCCGCAAAGAACGCCGGGTCTCTGGCGATGATCGCCTTATAGGGCTGCTGCTCAGCAAGCGACGGGTCCTGCTTGATCTCCTGCGCCCAGCGCCGGAACACGAAGTCAAACTGCGGCGGCAGCGGCTGCTCGACCCACAACGTGCCGTCGTTATCGAACGTCGCGATCCGGTCCGCGACCGCGACGAACCCCGGGCCCGGCGTCGTCGCCAACGCGACAAAGTCCACGATCGCCTGCTTGACCGGCCCCTCCCTCCAACTCGCAAGCACGGACTCAGTCACGCCAGCTCCTTCGGATCGACTTCGGCCATACGACGGGAAGCGCCCGGCGATGACCGATCTCGCCGCAGCTAACCGTGCCGGATCGGTCGACACATCACCCACAGCGGATGATCGGTCGCTTCCGCTCTCGGGGCATGCGAGCGGCACGATGACGGCTTGGCGCGCCACCCGGCACTCTCGCTCTCGCGCCTGAACGAAGCAGCGCGCGACCTGCTCGAGAGTTATCCATATTGTGGATTCCGAGCACTTTCGTCACGGCGTCGCGGACCAGCTGGCCGCCCGGGCCCGGCAGTCGCGACGTGCTGGCACCGCCGAGATGGCGCTGCCGACGCGGCGACCGAGTTCGCCGACGGTCGCTGGCGAACTGGTCGACGGCATCAACACGCCATGTTCGCCGCCAGCGACGCTAGTCGTGCTCGTCGAGCACCACTCGTTCAGAGATCGGCACGCTTGCTCCGGGCCGCGGGCGCCCGCAATGCGCTCCCGAAGGATGCGACGATCAGGCGGTCAGGCCAGCACGGGGGGAACCCGGCAACCACCGACCACCCCCGCCGCGAAGCGGCGCACGGCACGGGCTCGCTGCTCAGGCCTGCTAGCGCACCATTCGACACTCTTCACACATCACGAGATAACGTGTCGAAAACCGCCTCTAGGCGGTAGAACGCCCGCGGCTTCTCCGACGGAATGGCACCGGCGTCGCGCCACGCCTGCACCTTCTTGCGCGACGGCTCGCAACGCGCCCACACACGGACCCGCGCGTGTTCGCCCTTGCGCACGCAGTAACCGAGCGTCAGCCAGGCGCGGAACCCGGCCACGCGCGACGCGTTCGGGTCCTGCAGCGCGATCAGCAGCTGGTTGCGGACGCTGTAACGGCGCAGCCCGGTGCGCCCGCGCACTTGCAGCCATCGTTGCCAGCCTGCGCTGCTGCGCAGTTGCTCAACTGCGCGGACGGTCAGCTCGCGATCGCGGGCGCGCTGTTCTGTGCGCTCGGCCTCGGTCAGCCGGCGGCGCGGAGTAGACATGCGGACTCCTCTCTCGGAAGTCGAAGACGGCCGGGCGGCGGCGCGGCGCAACCACGCCGCCGCCCGAGAGCTCAATCAGGCGCCGGCCAACGGGGCGTCGGCCGGCGCAGCGTTCTCGCGCGCCTCCGCCTCGGCGACCCTCTGCGCGGCTTCCCGCTCGCGGCGGTCGCGTAGCGCCTGGGTGAGGTGCTCGGGAAGCCGTTCGAGGGCGAGGTCCTCGGCGAGCTCGACGACGCGCCGTCGCCACGGCAGCCCCGTCGGCGTCGCCCCGGGGATCTCGTATGTCGAGGGCTGGTAGTCGTGGAGCGAGACCATCGAGCGGTTCGACCGCGCGAGGCAGGTCTCGTCGGCCAACACCGCCATCACGACCAGCGCCAGGCAGCGGCCGGCGATCTCGCCGGGCTCACGGGCGCCGTCGAGGTACTCGTGCGCCTTCGCCGCGGCCTGGTAGCGCTCCAGGTAGACGGTCTTGGTCTTGTCGCCCTTGGTCTCCTCGACCGGCCAGCCCGGGAACCCGTAGCGCGCACCGCGCGTCGCCAGCGCTTCCACGTCGTCCTTGAAGTCGACCGCGCTGAGCACCTGCAGCACGCGCGCGTCGAGCTTGACCTTCGCGAAGGCCTTCACGACCGCGATCCCGAGCTCGAGGTTGAACGCCACCGCCGTCGCGCGCGCCTCGAGCTCCGCGGCGCGTTCTACGCGCCGGCGCTCCTGCGCCTGCTCCTCGCTCTCCGCCGGCGTGGTATCGCCGGCGTCGTTGCCCGCGGTGCTCGTGGACGTCTGCTCGCGGCGGACCCGGGCGCGGGCCCGCTCGTCCTTGAGCGCGTGCTTGAGCTGGTCGGCCACGAGCTGGTCGGCGACCTCCTGGCCGACGATGATCGCCGAGTGCCCCCGCTCGGAGAGGTGTGCGGCGCGGAGCTTCTCCGCCGCCGCGATCGCGTCCCGGCCGAAGCGCACCGTGACCGCATCGCGGTTCGCGTACGCCGGGTTGAGCTTCGTGAGAGCGGCTAGGTTCTTCTCGCCGCGCTCGTCGAGCCCGAACGCCGACAGCGGGTAACCCGCGTGAGCGTCAAACAGACCCGCCGGCAGATCCGGCTGCTCGTTGGCGTACTGCGCCGTGACCGCGCCGATCGGATCGGCGATCACGTCCGCCCACGACACCCGCCGCCGCCAGGACTCCGCCGGCTCGCTCGTCACCCGCCGCAGCGCACCCGCCGGCAGGCCCGGATCGATCTTCGCCAGGCCACACAGCGTGCGGATCGCCTTCAACGGGATCGTCCCGTCGTCGACGCTCGCGTGCAGCGCCTCGTCGAGCTCGAGGATCTCCAGCCGCTCGCGCACCAGCTCGCGCGAGACCTGCAAGCGCTCGCTGACGCCCTTGCGCGTCAGCCCGGCCTCCAGCAGCCGCGCGAACGCACGGGCCTCCTCGACCGGCGTGTGCGGAGCCTTGTGGAAGTTCGCCGCCAGCGCGTCGACCAATCCGCCCGTCTCCGCTTCGCGCGGGCGGATCAACGCCGGGATCTCAGTGAGGCCCGCCTTGTGTGCCGCGCGGTAGCGGCGCTCGCCGTCGACGAGCTCGAACTCGCCCTCACACTCGGCCGGCTGCACCAGCACCGGCTGCAACACACCCGTCTCGCGGATCGACTGCGTCAACCGCTCAAGCTCGACGTTGTCGAAGCGAAGGCGCGGATTGAAACCCTCGCGCACCGTGATCGCGCTCAACGCGATCGTACGCGCAACCCCGCTGGCGGTGATCGTCTCAGCCATCGTCTGGCCTTTCTGATCTCAGTGGCCCCGCCGGGTGCAGGACCGATCCCCACCCACCCGCACGCCGCCAGGCGTGCCACCCTCTGGGTGGGTCGGTCCTACACCCGTCGCATCGCCGGACTGCCGAGCGCCCGTTCGTCTGAGTGTCGCTGTTCCACAACATGGGCACGACCCGAATGTCACGAAGCGCTGCTCCAACCAGGCGAAAGGACTAGCGAGCGGCCGGTTGGCTGCGCCGCTCCCTTCTCGCTCCTTGTCTGTGCTCGTCTTCGCCGTCAACCGCGTCGACGGCGGTGGAGCGTGAGCCTGGTGGGTGGTGCGGGTGCGGTGCGCGCGGACGCCCAGCCTTATCTCGGTCCGCGATCCGGGGTGGCTCCGGGTCGGCGACATGATGGGTGATCGGGTGTTCCGTGATGCAGTGCGGCCGCTCGGTCTATGAAGCCGTCCACTCGTGAGTGGCGGCACGAGCATGCCGGGAGCCGGCCGCGGGGCATCGGGTTTGAGTGAGGGCAGCGCGGGAGGCCGGTGGGTCATGCGGGCGCCGGCTGACCGGCCGCTCGTCGGGATGTCGCCCGACACGCTTCGATCGTCGACGAACTAGATGTAGGCAACGAGCAGCGCGAGCGGGGAAGTCCAAGCGTTTGCGCTCAAGCGGTGCTGTCGGCCACCTCGGCGGGCTCCGGCTGGGAGCTTGCTGTCTGAGCCTGCTGCTCCTCGTAGCTGCGTTTCAGGGATTTGTAGAGGATGGCGAGAACGCCCCCTGTGACCACCGCTGATGTGAGAAGCGAGAGCAGTGAGTATTCGCCGAGCACGGTCGAGCCGATGAGGTAGGAGAACCCGCAGTTGAAGGCCGCCCAGAGGAAGCCACCGAGCAGCGAGAACGGGAGAAACCGGGTGTACGGCTAGCGTTCGAGGCCCATCGTCACCCCGATCACGAACCGCATGCCGGGCACGAACCGACCGGCGACGATCACCAAGGGGGCGTTCGCACCGAGCACCTCGAACGCCGCGCCGATCTTGGGGTCTTGCTTCGCTTTCTCAAGCTGTTCCGCCGCGTACTTGCGACCGACCGTCCTAGAGAACCAGTACAGGGTGCTGTCGCCGATGACCGCGCCGAGTCCGCCCACGAGGGTCAGCAGCCAGACCTGGAGGTCCAGGTCTCCGGATGCGATCAGCGTCGCACCTGTGTTCAGGAGCGACTCGCTCGGGAAGACCGGAATGACCGCGTCCCACCAGACGAACAGGAATGTGAGGAGGTAAGGGCGCTCGACGCCTTGGATGTCGATCGAGCCGAGCCCCGCGATGATCTCCGGCACGACCCACAGGAGAGCGAGCGCGCCCAGCGCGATGTAAATGAGTTTGCGCAGGGACGGCAGCTTCCGACTCTCGGACGAATGGGCTTGTTCGTTCGTCGTTTTCGACTGCATATTGCCGTCCATCGCAACGCCCATTCAACGCTCTGAGGGTTGCCCGCGCGTCATCCTTCCTGGATGAAATCAGCGCCCGGGCGCAAGATCGAGCCTCCAACACGCGTTCGGTCGTCCGCAGCGGGCGTCTCGGGATCGGGTCTTGAAGCTGGTCGCGGAGACGTCGGTGTTTCATCCCGCCTGGATGATGAGGAACGGCTCCGGGACCCATACGGTCGTGGCGTCAACAGCACCACGAGCGAAGACGGCACGGCCGGCGATGCGCGATCGGCGCGTTGACGGCATCCCCCGCGCCGATCCGGTGCGGTGAAACCGCCGAGCAGGAGGACGTCGATGGCTACAGCGACCAAGCCGAACATCGTGTTCGTGCTGTGCGACAACGTCGGCTGGGGGGATTTCGGCGTC
>NZ_JAPDOD010000022.1 GCF_027587205.1 Solirubrobacter ginsenosidimutans | reverse complement strand
GGCGGCGCGGGCGTGGGCGGCGCTGCCGCGGGCGTGGACGGCGCGGCCGCCGGCGTGGGCCGCGCCGGCGAGCCTCCGGCCGGCGCCATTTCCGCGGCTCGGCTCAGCGAGGGCAAAGTTATCCGTGCTGTGCCCGACGAAGGTGACCTTCGTTCCGCCGGCGGCGCCCGAGGGGGCGCGCCGCGGCTGGCGGCGTCGGCGCGGGACGAGGTCGGCGAGGGGCGGCTCGCGGCGGTGCCGGACCGCCTGGCGGCGTGGGCGTCGGCGCGCGAGGTCGTTCCTGCCGGGGCGCGCGAGAGCGCCGACGCGCTGATCGCGGCGTTGCGCGCCGCACGCGAGGAACCGCGGCCCGGGCCGCGCGCGGAGGGCCTGCGCGACGTGCTGGCGCCGCTGATCCGCCTGCGCTATCCCGACGGCGCGCTGCGGGTGCAGGACCTCGATCAGCTCGTCGCCGCCGCGTATCAGGCGAACGACCCGCGGCATTTCGTCGCCGAACTCGTGCTCGACCCGCCGAGTTCGAGCGCCGACATCGCCCAGCCGCCGCACCTCGACGAGGACTACCTGACGATCTCGACGATCCACTCTGCCAAGGGCCTGGAGTGGGACAGCGTGCACGTGCTCGCGGTCTACGACGGGAACTTCCCCGCGTGCATGGCGGCGGGGACGAGCGAGGAGATCGACGAGGAGCGGCGGCTGCTCTACGTGGGCATGACCCGCGCGCGCCGCCACCTCACGCTCTACGTGCCGGTCCGCTACCACCACCGCCCGCACGGCCGCGACGACGCCCACGGCTACGGCAAGCCGAGCCGCTTCCTCACGCCCGAGGTCCTGGCGACCTGCGACGTCACGCGGCTGCCCGACGATCCGCTGAACCCGTACGGCGCGCCGATCGTGACGAGGCGGCGCCTCAACGTCACGCCCGACGCGCTGTTTGACTAATCCAGGAAGACCATGTCCAGCGGACTCACCGTGAGCGAGATGCGGCGGCCGTCCTGGCGCAGCAGATCACTGAGCCGCACGGTCTTCCCACCCACCACGACCGGATCGTCCTGCGCGTTGCGCCCCGTCTGGCGGCGCCGGAGCCACTCGATCAGCGTCTCGCCGCTCATCCCCGCCTTCAGATAGTCCGAGCAACGGCGGAAGAGCTTCGGGAGGATCAGTGCGCCCGCCGGGCCGATCGACGCCTGCGAGCGCAGCTCGAACCCGCCGCTCGCGTCGACCGCCCACACGCCACGGCCCGCGGCGTGTGCCTCGCGTGCCGGAGCGAGCAGCGCCGCGCGAACCGGCTCCGGCGTCGTGCCGTAGACGGTCGGGTACGCCGCACCCGACGCGGCCAGGGCGAAGTTGGCCGTCCGCGCGACCAGGGCGTCGTCGACCGCCACCGACGCGCCATCCGTGGGCAGCCCCTCGCCTACGAGGAGCAGCGCGATCGGCCGGCCGTTGACGTCGGCCATCCGCGTCAGCACCGCGGCCGGGATCGACGCGGGTTGCGACGCGACGACCTGGTCAGCGTTCCAACGCACCTCGCTGAACCCGCACCACGCGAGCAGCTCGTCGCGCGCCGGCTCGCCGAGTGGTTGAGCGAGTCCGTTGTAGTGGGTCTCGGGGGTGTCGATCCCGTCCAGCCGGAGCTGCACGGACCCGTCCGCGGAGGGGTCGATCGCGTCCGCTCCAGCTAAACCCCTCAGCAGCGCAGGGTTTTCCGGGATGAAGCGGATGGAGTCGCCGTCGGGGCTCTTACCGACGACGATCAACGCTCCAGCAAGGCAGACCCAATCTTCACCAGATTGGTCGAGTTTCCAGGAAGAATCTTGATCCGCATCCATATTTCTTAATCCTGATCCGATTACTTGTGATCCATGGGTTTTCGGGTACCGTGAAGCGGACCCCATGAGCAAGATCGAACGCATCAAGGCGGCCACGGACGGACTCGACGTACTCCCGGAGCTTCTCCGCGCCGCGCGCGAGGGGTGGGAAACCTTGGATCCCGACCACGTCGGCCTTCTCAAGTGGTACGGCCTCTACGCCCACAACACCGGCGACGGGCATTTCATGATGCGCGTCAAGGTGATCCAGGGCAAGCTGAGCGCGGCCCAGGTCGAGACGATGGCCGGCATCGCCGAAGAGTTCGGCCGCGGCGTGATCGACTGCACGACGCGCCAGTGCTTCCAGATCCACTGGATCACGCTGGACAACATCCCCGAGATCTTCCGGCGCCTCGAGGCCGTCGGCATGACCACTTCCGGCGCGTGCGGTGACATCACCCGCAACGTCGTCGGCTGCACGGTCTCCGGCCTCGCGCACGACGAGATCGTCGACGGGTACGCCACGTCCGAGGCGATCCACGAGTACTTCCTCGACAACAAGCTCTACTCGAACCTGCCGCGCAAGTACAAGGTCTCGGTCACAGGTTGCGCCGAGGACTGCGCCCGCGGCCTGATCAACGACATCGCGCTCTCCGCGGCGATCCACGAGGACGGCACGAAGGGCTTCAACCTGCGCGTCGGCGGCGGCCTGAGCACCGCGCCGCGCTTCGCCCGCTGGGTCGACATCTTCGTCTCCCCCGAGGAGGCGCCCGAGGTCGTGGCCGCCGTCACGGGGATCTTCCGCGACTCCGACGACAACCGGAAGGCGCGTGGCAAGGCCCGCCTGAAGTTCCTCGTCGACCGGATCGGGCCCGAGGCGCTGCGCGCCGAGATCATCGAGCGCGTCGGCCGCGACCTGCGCCACGGCGTCCCCAAGGCCCCGGGCCTGTCGGGCGAGGACCACATCGGCGTCCTCCCCCAGGCCGACGGCGCGCACAGCACGGTCGGCATGGTCGTGCCGGTCGGCCGCCTGAAGGCCCACCAGCTGCTCGAGCTGGCCCAGCTCGCCCGCAAGCACGGCTCCAACGCCGACGACGCGCTGCGGCTCACGCACCAGCAGAACGTCGTGCTGCCGTGGATCCCGAACGAGCACGTCGACGCGCTGCTCGCCGAGCCGCTGGTCTCAGACCTCACCCCCGCGCCCACGCTCTTCCAGCGCGGCCTGCAGACCTGCACCGGCAAGGAGTTCTGCGGCCTGGCGAAGGTCTACACCAAGAGCCGCGCGGTCGAGATCGCGAAGTTCCTGGACGAGCACGTGCGCCCCAACGGCCACGGCGAGGACTTCCGGCTGCACTTCGCCGGCTGCTCCTCGAGCTGCGCGCAGCACCAGATCGCCGACGTCGGCATCGAGGGCGTGCTCAAGAAGGTCGACGGCGAGTTCGTCGAGGCGATGGACATCCGCATCGGCGGCCATCTGGGCGAGAGCCCGAAGTTCGGCGACGTGGTGCTCAAGAAGGTCCCGCACTGGGATCTCAACGAGACGCTGCTGCGGATCTTCAGCCTCTACGAGCACAATCACGACGCCGGCGAGACGTTCCGCGACTTCGCGGGCCGCACCGAGCCGGAATGGTGGACGAACGAGCTCACGCCGGTCGAAGAACCGGTGAGCTAGTGGACGTCACAGAGGTGCTGGCCCAGGCGGTCGAGCGCCACCATCCGCGGCTGGTCATGCTGTGCTCCTTCCAGAAGGAGGAGTCGGTCCTGGTCGACGAGCTGATCCGGCTCGCGCCCGACGCCCGCATCGTCACGATCGACACCGGCGTGCTGTTCCCGGAGACGCTCGCGACCTGGCGGGCGTTCGAGCAGCGCTTCGGCGTCGACATCGCGATCGAGGACGCCACCGGCGACTGGACCGGCCCGGAGCACTGCTGCGGCGAGCGCAAGGTCGCCGCGCTGGAGCGCGCGCTCGGAGGCGTCGATGCCTGGATCACCGGCATCCGCCGCGAGCAGTCGCCCACGCGCGCCAACGCCCAGCCGGTCGAGTGGGACGACAAGCGCGGCATCTGGAAGTTCAACCCGCTCGTCGAGTGGACCGAGAAGGACCTCTGGCGCCGCATCAACGAGCGCGACCTCCCGTACCACCCGCTGCACGATCAGGGCTATGAGTCGATCGGCTGCGCACCGTGCACGAACCCGGGCAGCGGCCGCGAGGGTCGCTGGGCGGGCTTGTCCAAGACCGAGTGCGGCCTGCACGTCTAAAAGTTTCGCTGAACGCAAGGACCGACCCGTGACCGCCATAACGCAACCCGCGCTGTCGCACCTGCGCGCGCTTGAGGCCGAGGCCATCCACGTCCTGCGCGAGGTCGCGGCCGAGCGCGAGAAGCCCGCGTTGCTGTTCAGCGGCGGCAAGGACTCGATCGTGCTCGTCCGGCTCGCCCAGAAGGCGTTCGCGCCGGGCAACGTGCCGTTCCCGCTTCTGCACATCGACACCGGCCACAACTTCCCCGAGGTCATCGCCTTCCGCGACCGGCTCGTGGCGGAGAACGATCTCGAGCTGCTCGTCGGGTCCGTCCAGGCGTCGATCGACGCCGGCCGCGTGCGTGAGGAGACCGGTCCGCGCGCCTCACGCAACCGGCTGCAGACGGTGACGCTGCTCGACGCGATCGAGGAGTACGAGCTCGACGCCTGCTTCGGCGGCGCCCGCCGGGACGAGGAGCGCGCCCGCGCCAAGGAGCGCGTGCTCTCGTTCCGCGACGACTTCGGCACCTGGGACCCGCGCCGCCAGCGCCCCGAGCTCTGGGACCTCTACAACGCGCGCGTGCGCCGCGGCGAGAACATCCGCGCGTTTCCGATCTCCAACTGGACCGAGCTCGACGTCTGGCAGTACATCGCGCAGGAGGAGCTCGAGCTCCCGAACATCTACATGGCCCACGAGCGCGAGGTCTTCCCGCGCGACGGGATGCTCTACGCCGTCAGCCCGTTCATCGAGCTCATGGAGGGAGAGGAGCCGTTCACCGCGTCCGTGCGCTATCGCACGGTCGGCGACATGAGCTGCACGGGCGCGGTGCGCTCCACCGCCTCCACGCTGCCCGAGGTCGTCGCAGAGATCGCGGCGACGAACATCACCGAGCGCGGCGAGACCCGCGCCGACGACCGGGCGAGCGAGGCCGCGATGGAAGATCGCAAGAAGGAGGGGTACTTCTAGCCATGGACCTCCTTCGTCTCGCCACCGCCGGGTCAGTGGACGACGGCAAGTCGACCCTGATCGGGCGGCTGCTCTACGACGCCAAGGCCGTGCTCGCCGACCAGCTCGCGCACGTCGAGGAGCGAAGCGTCAACGGGCTCGACCTCGCGCTGCTCACCGACGGCCTGCGCGCCGAGCGCGAGCAGGGCATCACGATCGACGTCGCCTACCGCTCGTTCGCGACGCCCAAGCGGCGCTTCATCCTCGCCGACTGCCCCGGCCACGCGCAGTACACGCGCAACATGGTCACGGGCGCGTCGACGGCCGATCTCGCCCTGCTGCTGGTCGACGCCCGCGCGGGCCTGACCGAGCAGTCGCGCCGGCACGCCACGATCGCCGCCCTGCTGCGGGTCAGCCACGTGATCGTGGCCGTCAACAAGATGGACCTGGTCGAGTTCTCCGAGGAGCGCTTTGACGACATCGTGCGCCAGGTACTCGAGCTCGGCGCCAAGGTCGGCCTGCACGAGATCGAGTTCATCCCGATCAGCGCCCTGAACGGCGACAACGTCGTCGATCGCTCGTCGAACATGCCCTGGTACGCCGGTTCGCCGCTGCTGGAGCGCCTCGAGACGATTCCCGTCGAGCCGCCCGCCGTGCACGGCGCGCGGCTGCCGATCCAGGTCGTCCTGCGCGGCGAAGGCGGGACGCGCTGGGCCGCCGGGCGGCTCGCCGCCGGCACGCTGAAGGCGGGCGACGAGGTCGTGGTCCTCCCTTCTGGTGCCCGCACCCGGGTGGCCGAGGTGCGCGACGCCGACGGCACCGCGGAGCAGGTCGACGCGCCGCTGAGCGTGTCAGTCCGGCTCGAGGACGAGGTCGATCTCGCCCGCGGCGAGCTGATCGCCGCCCTCGAGGACGCGCCCGAGCCCACGCGCGAGCTGCGCGCGACGCTGTGCTGGCTCGGCGACCGCCCCGCCCGCGAGCGCGACCGCTTCCTGCTCAAGCACGGCACGCGCACCGTCCCGGCGCGGATCGACAGCATCGTCGGCCGGATCGAGTTCGAGACGCTCGAATGGCCCGCGGCCGACGAGCTGCGCCTCAACGACATCGCGCACGTCGGTCTGCGCCTCGGCGGCGACATCGCCGCCGACGCCTACGAGCAGTGCCACGCCACCGGCGCGTTCATCCTCATCGACGAGGCGACGAACGACACCGTGGCGGCCGGAATGGTCTCGGCCTAGAGCCGCTCGATCGAGTAGTGCAGCGTGAGGAAGCGCTGCCCGGCGAGCGAGAAGCTGTGCTCGGTCTTCAGCTCGCCGCCGGCCATGAAGACGTGGATCTGCTCGTGGAACGCGAGCAGCTTGAGCGTGGTCAGCGTGCCGTCCTCGACGGCGCTCAGGTAGTGGCCGGGGAACGGGAGGTCGCTGCGCGAGGTCAGCAGCAGCCCGTCGTCGTCGACGTTGCGGGGCTGCAGCGTGGCCGTGAAGTTCGAGCTGGGGATCGGGAAGCCGACGCTCACGTAGCCGCGGTCCTCGTGGCGGAAGGTCGTGTAGATGCCGACGTAGATCGGCTTGCCGCTGTCGGCGTAGGTCCGGATCCAGCCGCGGATGTCGATGTCCGCGCCGCCCTCGACCGAAATGGTGTCGATCGTGGAGACCATGCCGCGCTGGGCCTCCTCGATGTTCGAGGGGATCGTCGCCTGGCCCAGCGGCTCGGCCACGACCTGCTTGAAGAGGGCGTAGAACGGCTTCATCGCCGGGCGCCATTCGGGGACGATCGAGAGCTTGAAGCGGCTCGTGTGCTCGTAGAACTCGCGGATCAGCGGGTGCACGCGGGTCGCGTCGAACGACGGCCCGTTGAGTGTGTCGAGCGAGGCGAGGATGCCGACGTCGGGCGGATTGCGGACGAACGTCCCGCCGCGGACCTTCGCCAGCTGCTCGACGTAGTCGGCGCCGACGTAGCGCGAGCGCGCCTCGAACGGGACGACGTAGAGCAGCTCGTCCGCCGGGACCTCCTCGGCCATGATCCGCACCAGCGGGCGCCTGCGGTAGAGGAAGGCGGAGATCAGGCGGTACACGACGGCGGTGACGCCGGCCGCGAGCGCGGGCTCGTCGAGCAGGAGCCCGACCACGACGCCGACCGCGAGCCCGAGCAGGATCTTCAGTGGCCTCACGCCCATCAGCCCGACGAGCGCGCCGGCGACGATCGCGGTGGGCAGTGAGCCGAGGAAGAGCCCGAGGAGCGCGCCGAGGAGCGACATCAGCAGGCCGCTGGCGATCACCCGCGCCCAGAGCGGCTTGGGCTGGGCGGGCTTCTGGCGCAGCGTCGAGAGCGCCTCGGCGGGCGCCCACACGACCGCGCCCACCAGCGCGCCGACGCCGGGGCTGAAGTCGAGCGCGGAACCGAGCACCGCACCCGACGCCGCGCCGAGGCAGGCGCCCCAGATCACGGCGTCACGAACACGTCCAGATTGGCTTCGGTTTGCCACGTCGCGGCAGTATCGCGGCACGAATTCGTGCTCGGGCGGATCTTGCAGGGCTTGGCCAAATAGGATTACGGGCCGACGGCACCCCCTCCAAGCCGTCCACCTCCCCCCTCCATGACGCGCCTAGACGTTCCAAGCCCCTCGCCGGCGACGGCGACCGATGGCCTCGCTCACGACACCGAGCTCCTCTCCGCATCCCTGATCGGCGTGCTCGAAGAGCAGATGGGCCGCGTCTTCGCGTCCCGCCTGCAATGGCTGTTCAAGACCGCCGCCTCCGTGCGGGCGGGTGACGAGACCGCCGTCGGGCGCCTCGTCTCCTACCTCAGCGGCGTACCCGACGAATCGGTCGAGCCGATCATCCGGGCCTGCTCGCTCGAGCTCCAGCTGGCGAACATCGCCGAGGAGCGCGAGCGCGTGCGCCGCCGCCGTCAATACGACGCGACGGGCGAGGTCCAGCGCGAGTCGCTGGCCGAGACCGCGGAGATCCTCGAGCGCAACAACGTCGACGTCGCGCCGCTGGCCGCCCAGCTGCAGATCGAGCACGTCCTGACCGCGCACCCGACCGAGGCCACGCGCCGCAGCGTCCTCGATCACCAGTGGGACGTCGCGGCGCTGCTGGACCGCCTCGACGACCCGCGCATCGGCCACTCGAGGCGGCGCGCGCTGCTCGAGGAGCTGCGCGAGGTCCTGACGCTGTGGTGGCAGACCGACGAGCTGCGCCGGATCCGCCCGCGTGTGGAGGACGAGGTCCGCCGCAACCTGTTCTTCTTCGAGGCCGTGCTGTTCGACGCGGTCCCGGCCGTGCTGGCCGAGATCGAGCACGCGCTCGACGTCCGGCTCGTGCAGCCGGTGCTCTCCTACGGCAGCTGGACCGGCGGCGACATGGACGGGCACCCGGAGGTCGGAGCCGACACGCTCGCGCGCGCCCTGCAGCTGCACCGCCGGACCGCGCTGACGCTCTTCCGCGACCGCGTCGACCGCCTGGCGCGGATGTTCTCGCACTCCTCGCTGCGGATCCCGCTCTCGCAGGAGCTGACCGAGTCGCTCGACCAGGACGCGCTCGACCTGCCCAGCGCCGCCGTGCTGCGCCGCCCGCACCGCGAGTGGGAGCCGCTGCGGACCAAGCTCGGCTTCGTCCACCACCGGCTCGGCAACACGCTCACCCCGCGCGGGCGCGAGCCGGGCTACGCCGACGCGCAGGCGCTGCGGCGCGACCTCGAGCTCGTCCTCGCCCACCTGAACTCCCGCCACGTCGCGCTCGGCACGATCCGGCGCCTGCTCTGGCAGGTCGACGTCTTCGGCTTCCACCTGGCGGGGATCGACATCCGCCAGGGCGCCGGCGTCCTGCGCGAGGCGACCGCCGCGATCCTGCCCGGCTACGGCGACGCCGACGGCGAGCCCCGCCGCCAGGCGCTGCTGACCGAGGCGCTCGCCTCCGGCCGGCGCGGGATCGAGCACGATCCGGGCGGCGAGGCGGGTGAGCTGCTGCGCGTGCTCGACACCGTCGCGCTCAGCGCCGACGCGTACGGCCCGCAGGCCGTCCCCGCGTTCGTGATCTCGATGACCGAGCATCCGTCCGACGTGCTGGCCGCGACCTGGCTGGCGCAGCGCGCCGGGGCGACCTCGCTGCGGATGGTGCCGCTGTTCGAGACGCGCTCCGCCCTGGAGCAGGCGCCGGCGACCATGGCCGAGCTCTACGCGTGTGAGCCCTACGTCGCGCACCTGCGCGCGCAGGCCAACCGCCAGACGGTGATGGTCGGCTACTCGGACTCCGGCAAGGACACCGGCTACGTCGGCTCGACCTGGGCGCTGTACAACGCGCAGGAGCAGCTCGCCGCGCAGGCGACCGAGGCGGGTGTGGTGCTCGAGCTCTTCCACGGCCGCGGCGGGTCCCCGTCGCGCGGTGGCGGGCGCACCTATCGAGCGATCCTGGCCCAGCCCGAAGGGACGGTCAACGGGCGCATCCGGATCACCGAACAGGGCGAGACGGTGTCGGCGCGCTACGCCGACGCGGAGCTTGCGGAGCGGTCTTTGGAGCAGACGATCAGCGCGGTGATGCTCGCGTCCGCCCTCCCGAACCCGCCGGTGCGTGACGAGTGGCGGGCGGAGATGGAGCGGCTGTCGGAGCGCTCGCGCGAGCGCTACCGCGGGCTCGTCTATGACGATCCGGAGTTCCTGCGCTTCTTCGGGCAGTTCGCGCCGATCGCGGAGCTCTCCCAGCTCAACATCGGCTCGCGGCCGCCGTCGCGCAAGGGCGTGGCGGGCGTCGAGTCGCTGCGGGCGATCCCGTGGGTGTTCGCGTGGACGCAGAACCGGCTGCTGCTGCCGTCCTGGTACGGCGCGGGGACCGCGCTGGCCGCGGGCGACCTCGAGCTGCAGCGCGAGATGTGGCGCAACTGGCCGTTCTTCCGCGGGTTGATCGGCACGCTCGAGATGGCGCTCTTCAAGTCTGATCTGGGCGTCGCCGAGCGGTATCTCTCCTTGGTCGACGACGACATCGCGCAGCGCTTCTGGGCCGACCTCGTCGCCGAGTACGACAGCGTCGTCGAGCGCGTGCTGACGATCACCAACCAGGGTCAGCTGCTGGACGACACGCCCGCCCTGCAGCGCCGGCTCGAGCACCGCAACCCGTGGATCGACCCGCTCTCGCACCTGCAGGTCGAGCTGCTGCGCCGCGTGCGCTCGGGTCGCGAGGAGGCGCGCTCACCGCTCCTGGCCACGATCACCGGGATCGCGGCGGGGATGCGCAATACGGGCTAACGAAGGACGGCGCTGAGTGCGTCGTCCTCGCGGGCGTGCGTCCACGCCCGCGGGCGGGTGCCGCTGAGCGCGAGCACGCGGTAGGGCGGCGAGTCCTCGGGCAGCACGAGGGCGAAGCCCAACCCGCGCTCGTTCAGGCGGTCGGCGAGCCGGTAGAGCAGGTGGACGCCCGAGCCGTCGAGGAAGCCGAGCCCGCCGAGGTCGATCACGAGGCCGGCGGCGCCGGCGTCCAGCTCCGCGACGATCTCGGCCTCGAGCTCACGCGCGTTGGAGATGTCGATCTCGCCCGTGATGGCCGCGATCACGACGCGGCGGCGGCGCCACACGAACAGGCTCGCGATGTCGCTCACTTGGGCCGGACGCCTTCAGAGGCCACTCCGTCCACTCCGACGACGCTGGTCCACACGTCATATTCGCGGTCATCCGCGGGCAGCTCGACCTCGCCCTTGGCACCGTCGAGCTTGAAGGCGGTCGTGACCGCGGGGCCGTTGGAGCCCTTCGGCCGCAGCGCGACCGCCAGCGCGGTGGCCTCGGGCGGTGCCTGGTAGCTCACCACCAGGCTCCCGCCGGCGCGTTGCACCGTCGTGCGGGGCGGGGCGGGAACCGGCGGCGCGCCGGTCTTCGGGCCCACGCCCTTCAGCAGGGACGGGTCCAGCCAGTGCGGCCGCACGCCCGGGCTGACCGGGCTGGAGGAGTCCAGCGGCAGGACGCCGGCCTTCGTGTCGCCCCAGAACCCAGGCCACAGCACCCACGCGGGGGCGGCGTCCTCGAGCAGCACGAGCGCCGGCAGGATCTGCGGGCCCTTCCCGTCGGCCTGGTCGAACCAGTTGCCGGTCCAGTGGCTGCCCTTGCCGAAGTAGTTCGCGTGCGAGCCGCGCGCGACGTACACGAGCGGCGTCGCGCCCGACTTCGGCGCGTCCTTCCACGCCTTGCTCTCGGCCTGCTTGTGCTGGGAGAAGACGAGCTGCTGGGGCTGTTCGGCGGCGTCGAGCCGGATCTGGACGAGCTCCCAGTCGCCCTCGTGGTTGCCGCCGCTGAGCGGGCCGAGCAGCTGGTAGTCGTTGTAGTAGTAGAAGAGCCAATACTGCAGCCAGAGGCGGCCTTGGGCGTCCCGGCGGGCGTGGCCGTGGACCCGGTTGGCGTATTTGGCCAGCTTGTGCAGCGCGGCGGCGTTGGCGGCGTAGTTGCGGGTGCTGTCGCCGATCGCGTCGGTATCCAGCGCCTTGGTGTTGTCGCCGTAGACCTTCGGTCCGAGGAAGGCGAGCCTGAGCTTCGTCGGCTTGGCGAGGACCGTTCCGCCGGCCCGTTTGAGGACGTTGGTCGGAGAATCCGTCCAGATCGCCGCCGAATCGGCGAAGTACGCCTCATGCGAGTCGTAGACGAGGCGGGGCTTGTGGCGCTCCAGCAACACGCGAACGTCAGTCATGCGAAGTCTGCAACCTATCTGACCCGACGCATGGCACTGCGTCTGAGCGGGCAAGTCCACTCGTATGGCTCAGCTTCCCTCACAGTCCCAGTTCGGGGACTACGGCGAATGGCCTGGTCGCGACGTCCTCGACTCGGGCGGGGAGCGGCTAGGCGGTGTGCGCGAGATCTATCTCGATCGCGAGACGGGGCGCCCGGAATGGGTGCTCGTCGACGTCGACTCCGACGACGCCAGGTTCGTCCCGCTCGCCGACGCGTCGGTCGAGTCGTCCACGATCCGCGTGGCGCACTCCGCGGACGCGATCCGCAACGCGCCCGGCATCGGCGCCGAACCGCGGATCGACCAGTCCGAGGAGCGCCGGCTCTACGCCCACTATGGGCTCGGGTACTCCGAGACCGACTCCGGCAGCGGACTTCCCGCCGAGCTCGAGCGCGAGGAGCCGCGGGCCGCGGGGCCGACGCCGACGGCCTGGGGCAGCGAGGACGCACCCGCCCCGTTTGAGACGGAGACGCCCGATCCGTGGGCGACGCCGGACAAGGCGGAGCCGCCGGCCGACCCGTGGGGCGAGGCGGCGAGCACTCCCCCGTGGCGCACGGAGACGCCTGAGTCCTCCTGGAGCGCTGCCGCCGAGGAGCCGTCGAACATGGCGCCGCCCGCGGCCGAGCCGCCGACGGTCGGGGAGCTCGAGGCGGCCGACATCCCGGAGCCGGCCGCGGTCACCGAGGATGCGCCGGCGTTTGCGGCGACGACGGAGCCCAGCCTCGAGGTGCCGGTGCCGGTGCCGGTGCCGGTCATCGAGCACGATGTGGTCGTGCCGTCGGCCGCGGGTGAGATCCTCGGCGCGGGCGCCGAGCCGCGCGTCTTCTCCCCGCCGCCGGTCGAGCCGCCGCGCATCCATGCGGCTCCGCCGCCGCCATCGGTCGAGGAGGAGCCGAGCAGCGCGCTCGGTCCGCTCGCCGAACGCAAGGCCGCGATCGCCGTGGCGCTGGGCGTCGCGCTCATCCTGCTCTTCGTCTTGCGCCGCCGGCGCTGACCGTTCGTTAATCCACGGCCCTCACACTGAGGGCCGTGGACCTCATCTTCTCCTCAGACTCCGTGATCGTCGTCGCCGGCGTCCCGGGCGCGGGAAAGACGACGCTGCTGCGCCGAGCGGTGGACCGCACGGTCGCCCGCGTGGTGGACACCGACGATCGCGCGCATCGCGGGCCGCTGTTGTATCCGGGGCATTACGCCCGGATCGCGGCGGCGATCCTCGGCCGCAAGCCGGTCGTGATCCATTCGCGCGGGACGCTCCCTTTCACCCGCCGCACGATCGCGCTGCTCGCGCGGTTGCGGGGCCGTCCGGCGCACCTCGTGTTGCTCCATGCCGACCGGGACAGCGCTGTGGCGGGGCAGAAGCGTCGCGGGCGGACGGTCTCGTCCGAGGAGATGGACCGCCAGGTGGCGCGCTGGCACGCGCTGATGGAGGCGGGCGGGCCGGCGGGTGAGGGGTGGGCGTCGGTGCGGGTGCTCGATCGATCGGCGGCCGCACGCGTTGAGGCGTTCTGCTTCGTGCCGGCGGCCTTCGAGGCGCCGGCGCTTCAGGCCGCGTAGACCGCCAGCGCGTCCCGGACCCACTCCGGGATCGGGGTCTTCTGCCAGGTCTTCGCGTCGACGAAGACCTGCCGAAGCCAGCCCTCGATCAGCAGCTCTTCCTTGCGGTGGATCTCGAGCTCCATCGTCAGGCTCGTGGTGCCGAGCTTGGCGACGCGGGCGTGGATGGCGAGCACGTCGTCGAAGCGGGCGGGTGCGCGGAAGCGCAGGTTGGCCTCCCCGACCACGACGTCGACGCCGCGCTGCACCATCGCGGTCCAGCTGCCGATCGCGCTCGCCCGCCACAGCTCGCTGACCGTGTGATCGAAGTACGCCAGGTAGTTGGCGTTGAACACGATTCCCTGCGGGTCGCACTCGCCGTAGCGGACCCGGAGCTCGTGGACGAAGTCTCCCATCGCGTCTGCACAGTAGAGTCCGCGCCCGTGTGGGGCCGCACCGCGACGGAGCTCGCCGCGGGCCTTCGCGCTCGTGAGTTCACCGCGCGCGAGGTCATGCAGGCGCATCTCGAACGCATCGCCGCGGTGAACCCGCGCGTGAACGCGATCGTCACGCTGCTGGAGCCCGAAATCGCTCTGGCGTTGGCCGATGAGGCGGATCGTCTCAGTGAGCCGCGGGGCGTGCTGCACGGGCTGCCGATCGCGGTCAAGGACCTCGAGGACACGGCGGGGATGCGGACGACGTACGGCTCGCCGCTGTTCGCCTCGCACGTGCCGGTGGCCGACTCGCTGCTGGTCGAGCGGCTGCGCGCGGCGGGCGCGCTGATCATCGGCAAGACCAACACGCCGGAGTTCGGCGCGGGCTCGCAGACGTTCAACGCGGTCTTCGGCGCCACGCGCAACCCGTGGGATCTGTCGCGGACGCCGGGCGGGTCGAGCGGGGGCGCGGCCGCGGCGGTGGCATCGGGGATGCTGCCGTTCGCCGACGGGTCCGACCTGGGCGCCTCGGTGCGCAACCCGGCCGCGATGTGCAACCTCGTGGGTCTGCGTCCGTCGCCCGGGCGGATTCCGGATCATGGCCCGGGCGATCCGTGGAACCCGCTCCCGGTCCTGGGGACGATCGCGCGCACCGTGCCGGATGTGGCGCTGCTCTTTGGGGCCCTGGCGGGACCAGATCCGCGCGATCCGCTGTCTTTGACCGATCGTGTGGAGGTGGAGTACGGCTCCGTGCGCGGGCTGCGGATCGCGTGGAGCCGCGACGTGGGCGGGCTTCCGGTCGAGCCGGCGGTTCTGGCGACGCTGGAGGCGCAGCGGGCGACTCTGGAGGGCCTCGGCTGCGTCGTGGAGGACGCCGAGATCGACTTCACGGGCGCCGACCAGTGCTTCGAGGTGCTGCGCGGGGTGACGTTCGCGGGCGCGTTCAAGGAGATCCTGCACCAGGTCAAGCCGACGTTGGCCGAGAACGTCCGCTACGGGCTGGCGCTGACGCCGGAGCGGATCGCGCGGGCGCTCGAGCTGCGCGGGGCGATGTTCAACCGCATGCGCTCGCTGCTCTTGCGCTACGACGCGTTCGCCGCGCCGGTCACGCAGGTGCCGGCGTTCGACGTCGACCTCGAGTTCCCGACCGAGATCGCGGGCGTCGAGATGGGCTCTTATCTGGAGTGGTTCCGGTCCTGCTCGCGGATCACGGTCACCTCGCACCCGGCGGTCGCCGTGCCGGCGGGGTTCACGTCCGACGGGCTGCCGGTCGGGTTGCAGCTCGTGGGGCGTGCTCGCGGCGAGGGTGCTCTGCTGCGGCTCGCACACGCGTTCGTCGAGGCGACGGGGCTGTCCGCGCGGGTGCCGGAGCTCTGACGCTGCCGTGCCCTGGCCGTCGTCTCCGCCGAGCGCGGCGCACCGGGCAGCGTTCGCCGACGCCGAGCCGCAGCCGTTCTGGCTGGACGACGTCGTGGCGCCGGCGGGTGTGCTGCACGGGCGTGTCGACGCCGATCTGTTGATCGTCGGGGGTGGCTTCACGGGGCTGTGGGCGGCGTTGCACGCCAAGGCTGACGATCCGTCGCGTGACGTCGTCCTGCTGGAGGCCGAGACGGCGGGGTTCGGTGCCAGTGGGCGCAACGGCGGGTTCTGTGTGGCGTCGCTGACGCATGGCATCGACAACGGGCTCGCGCGGTTCGCTTCCGAGATGGAGGTCTTGGAGCGGCTCGGGCTGGAGAACTTCGCGGGGCTGCGTGGCGATCTGGAGCGGTATGGCATCGACTGTGACTTCGAGGCCACGGGCGAGTTGCTGGCGCTGACCGATCCCTACCAGCTCGAGTGGGTCTCGGAGGAGCGCGCGTCGTTGGAGCGCTTCGGGCACTCGGTGACCGTGCTGGACGGCGACGCGATGCGCGGCGAGGTCCACTCCCCCACGTTTACCGGCGGCGTGTGGGATCACACCGGCGCCGGCATCCTCGACCCGGGCAAGCTCGCCCGCGGGCTGCGCTCGGCGGCGCTGCGGGCGGGCGTGCGGGTCTTCGAGCACTCGGCCGTGCACTCGCTCGCCGACGGAGGCGCGGGCGCGGTCGTCGAGGCGCTGACGGCATCCGGGCGGGTGCGGGCACGCAAGGTGCTGCTCGCCACCAGTGCCTATCCCCCGCTCCTGAAGTCCGTCCGTCACTACGTCGTGCCGGTGTATGACTACGTGCTGCTGAGCGAGCCGCTGAGCGCCGCCCAGCTGGCTTCTGTCGGGTGGGAGCACCGCCAGGGCATCGGCGACGGCGGCAACCAGTTCCACTACTACCGGTTGACGGCCGACAACCGCATCTTGTACGGCGGGTGGGACGCGGTCTACCGCTTCGGCGGCCCGGTCGGGCCCCGGTGGGACGAGCACGACCCGACGTTCGCCACGCTCGCCCAGCACTTCTTCCACACGTTCCCGCAACTCGAGGGCGTCCGCTTCACCCACCGCTGGGGCGGCGCGATCGACACCTCCTCGCGCTTCTCGGTCTTCTTCGGCACCGCCTTCGCGGGCCGCGTCGCCTACGCCACCGGCTACACGGGCCTCGGCGTCGGTGCCGCCCGCTTCGGCGGCCGCGTCGCCCTCGATCTCCTCGACGACCGCGACACCGAGGCCACCCGCCTGCGCTACGTCCGCTCCAAGCCGGTCCCCTTCCCACCCGAGCCGCTGCGCTGGGCGGTCATCCAATACACCCGCAACCGCCTCGCCGCCGCCGACCGGAACGACGGCCGCCGAGGCCCGTGGCTGCGTCTGCTGGACCGCCTGGGCCTCGGCTTCGATTCTTAACCCCACCTAAGGGGCCAGGCCCCTTAGGCGGCCTTTAGGTTGAAACGGCTCTGCGCCGGGCGTGCGAAACCTAAACGCGAGATAAGGGGTCAGACCCCTTAGGTGGGCGTTAACTTTAGATCTGGGCCTTGGTGCTGCCCTTGGCGTTGACGCCGCCGTTGGTGGCGACGATGCCGGTGACCTTGTCCGGGAGGCCGGCGGCCTTGCGGAGCTTCTGAGCGATCTCGGCGATCTCCTCGGGGGCGTAGTCGGGCGCGAAGACGTCGGCCTGGGGCGGGAGGTCGTTGGGCGGGAAGCCCTCGGGGGCCTCGTCGACGACCTCCAGCGGCTCGCCGGTCTCCGGGTGGTTGCCGTTGAAGACCGCGGCCATCTCGCGGTAGTCGTCCGGCGAGAAGCGATACATCTTCAGGTGCAGGCCCTGCTTGATGTGGGGCTGGCACTCGGGGATCTTGTCGGTCGCGATCCGCGGCGTCGGGAAGAGCTTGGACATGTCGGCGCCGGTGAGGTTCTCCAGGGCGCGGGCGTAGGCGACCTGGTGGACGCCGCCGCGGACCAACAGGTAGCCGGTCAGCGCACGTGCGGCTGGGTGGTCGCACATCTCGTAGACGCGCAGCTTGCCGGACCGGGCGCCGGTCTCGAGGAAGTAGTTGTGAGTCAGGTCCTCGACGAGGTCGCCGGAGGAGTGCACGTAGGAGCCGTCCCACGGCTTGCCGTGCGAGTCGGCCGGGAGCGCGCCCTTGCCGCCGAAGAGGAAGTGCTGCTTGTAGGGCTCGTCCTTGGCGTCGTCGATCTTGGCGCCGGTGAGCATCGTGTTGATCGTCGCCGCGACCAGTTCGATGTGCCCGAACTCCTCGGCGGCGATGTTGGCGATCAGGTCATAGAAGGGACGAGCGCCCTGGCGGAAGCGGAAGTTGAACGACTGGAACGTGTAGTTCATCAGCGTCGACATCTCGCCGAACTTGCCGCCCATCAGTTCCTGGACAGCGGCGGCGCCGGCGGGGTCGGGTGTGGAGGGGGGCGGAAGCTCAACCCCGAGTCGGTCAATGCGAAGAATCATGAACCGCGGCGCTACCCAACCCCGGCAAACTGTCAGACGGTTGGGTCAGGTCGGTGACGTGGCGGCGCGCTGCGGTGCGAGCCGGTGCGCGAGGGTGAGGGTCGCCTCGTCCAGCGTCGCCGGCTCGAGCTCGCCGTAGGACGCGATGACCGCGGCCTCGACGGCGTCGAGTGACACACCCGGGACCTCTTCGTCGATCGCGCCCGCCGTGGTGGCGTCCCAGGGGAACTCGAGCGCCGAGTAGACGGCGTCGAGGACGGCGCGTATGCCGGGCCCGTCGCCGACGACGATCGACGCGCCCAGCAGCGCCGCGCCGCGGACCAGCCGCTGCGCGGTGCCGATCAGCTTCACCCGCCCGCGGGCGTTGACGCTGTAGGCGCCCGGGCAGTACTCGCCCGGCACCTCACCCACGCGGGCGTCGACGCCGAGCGTCCGCAGCGCGCCCGCCAGCCGCTCCCCTTCGTCGCGGAACCGGTCGTGGGTGCCGGTGGCCGGATCGTCGAGCGCCCACACGACGTCGATCGCCAGCGACGCCCGGTGATACGCCGCGGCGTGGCCGCCGGGGAGGCGCAGGACCGGCTCGAACCCCTGCTCCTGCGCGGCCGCCACCGCGTCGGGGTAACCGGGGCGGAGCGTGTCGAGCTTGCCGAACGCGACCGCGGGCGCGGGGCGGTAGACCCGCAGCGTCGAGGGCAGCTCGCCCGCCGCGACCCGGGTGAGCAGCGCGTGCGAGACCGCGAGCTCGAGCGCGGCCGAACCAGCCGCTCCAGAGCGCACCAGCTGCATCGCCCTCTGATGCTAGGCGGCGCGCGAGACGTTGAAGCGCATGACGACCTCGGTGCCGCCCGTCTCGGGCGTGCGGACGTCCGCGGAGTCGGCGACCTGGGCGATCAGCCCGAGCCCCAGGCCGAGGCCCGGGCTGTCCACCCGCGGGGCCAGGCCGGAGCCTTCGTCCAGGACGTAGAGGCAGACGTGGTCGTCATAGCGTTCGGCTTTGATCGCGACCGTTCCGGGTAGTTCGCGGTCGCGGTAGGCGTGCAGGACGACGTTGGTGGTCGCTTCCGTGATCGCCAGGGCGATATCGCTCAGCACTGCGCGATCCTCCACGTGCTTCTGCGCCCAGTCGACGACTGCGCGGCGGGCCTGCATAGGAGTTTCGCGCGCAGCCGTGAATGACCACGCGGCATGGGGCACGAGCCGCCGCTACCCGCTTCGCCCGGGTTCAAACGCCTTTCTTTCCCCGCATCGGCCGGACGGCGATCGCGACGGTGGCGAACGCTGTTCGTTCCCCGCCTGCGAGGCCGATCTCCACGTCCCACAACCACTCGAGCGCACCACGCGCACGGCAGCGGGCGGTCGCTTCCAGGACACCCTCGCGGGCGTCGCCGACGACGTGGGTGGAGTTGCTCAGCCCCGACGGGAACAGGCCCTGCGGCAGAACCTCCACGGCCGTGCCGGTCGAGGCGATCGACTCGGCCATCGCCGCGTAGACCCCGCTGACCACCGTGCCATCGACGCCGAGGTGGTCGGCACGGATCACCACACGGCCCTGCGTCGGGCTGACGTACTCGAGCCCGTAGTGCGCATCGAAGCTGCGCTCGAACGGGATGACGAAGTTGTCCTCCAGACGGCTCACCGCAGGAACTCCAGCGCCGCGGCCAGTGTCGCGTCAGGCGCTTCGAGGTGCGGAGCGTGGCGGGCGTCCAGGACGACGCGCTCGACCGGCCCGCCCACGCCCCGCGAGATCGCGTCGATCTGGGCGAGCGTCCCGTACTGGTCGTGCTCGCCCTGGATCAGGAGCGTGGGCGCGGTCACGCCGCCCAACACGTCCTCGATGTTCCACGAGCGGAACTCCGGGGCGAGCCAGATGTCGTTCCAGAGCCGGAACGTCCGCTCGGCGTCGCGGTGGTAGCGGGCCATGCGCGAGCCCAGATCCGTGGCCGCGAACGTCTCGCGCGCCTCCTCGATGCTCGCCACCGTCACGTCTTCGACGAACACGTGCGGGGCCAGCAACACCAGGCCGCTGACCGGATGCTGCGAGGCGTAGATCAGCGCGATCGAGCCGCCGTCGCTGTGGCCGACGAGCACCGGCCGCTCCACGCCCGCGACGCGCAGCACCTCGGGCAGGACCTCGAGCGCCTCCTCGTGCATGAACGCGGGCGTGCGGTCGTCATCCGGCACGTCGGACTGCCCGTGCCCCGCCCGCGAGTAGATCAGCGCCCGCCGCCCGCTCAAAGACGCCATCCGCTCCGGGAAGTCCCGCCACAGCGTGACCGCTCCGAGCCCTTCGTGCAGAAAGACGAGCGCGGGCTCGGCGCCCGCGATCTCGACGGTCTCCAGCTCGAACCCGCCCGCCTTCACAACAAAGCGGCCTGCCGCCGTACCGCCCGCAGCCGGCTGCGGAGCCCGTCCATCACGCGCCCCGCGTACTCCGGCGCCCAGAGCGCCGCGGCGGCTTCGCCCTCGGCGAGGATCGCCTCCTCGTCGTAGTCGAGATCGGCGAGGCAGCGCGCCCCGAAGCCGACGTGCCAGCGCTCGTCGCGCAGCACGAGCTCGACCCCCTCCCGCAGCCCAGGCAGCCGATCGTCCACCAGATCGAGCAGCGCCAGTTGGCCCGCGGTGAAGACCACGCCCTCAAGCACCATGTGGTAGAGCCCGACCGCTTCACCCGGCGCCCCGGCGACCGCCTCCGGCAAGCGCTCCTCGAACAGCGAGCGGAACGCGGGCGAGACCAAGCCCCGCGGGTCGCCCAGCCCCACCGCCGCCGCGTAGCGGGCGAAGAACCGCGCGTGGCGGTCCTCGTCGCGCAACTGCGCCTCGAAGCACGCCGCGGCAGCACCCGATGCGAACACCGAGAGATGCGACGCCACACCCGCCTCCCCCACGCAGAAGCCGGCGACGAGCTCCGTCAACCGCGCATCCGCGACCTGCGGCCACGCTTTCGCGTCCGCGCGCAACGCGATCGCCCGCTCGTCCCATTGGACCGAGTCGGCGATGCCCAGGAAGTGCTCGTAGCTCGCGAACACGCGCGGCGAACGTAGCATCAGGGGCATGCTCCGCACCGACACTGAGGACGGCGTCCTCACCGTCACCCTCGCGCGCCCTGAGCGGCGCAACGCGATCGATGGCGAGATGGCGTCGAAGCTCCGCGACGCCTTCGAGGCCGCCGCGGACGACCCCGGCGTCCGCGCGCTGATCCTCACCGGCGAGGGCAAGGCGTTCTCGGCCGGCGGTGACCTGAGCCGGTTCGAACGCGACTGGGACCCGCGCGAGTTCCGCCACGACTCACACCGCCTCACCTCCCTGATCACGCTGTTGGAGCGGTTGGAGAAACCGACCGTCGCGGCGATCAACGGCGCCGTCACCGGCGCGGGCACGCAGCTCGCGCTCGTCTGCGACGTCCGCCTCGCCGCAAGCAGCGCCCGCTTCATCTACCGCGAGGGCCGGCTCGGGATCATCCCCAGCCACGGCGGCGTCACCCGCCTGGTCAAGCTGATCGGCCAGGCCCGCGCCCGCGACGTGCTGCTCGGGAGCGAGGAGCTGAGCGCCGACCAGGCCCACGCCGTCGGCATGATCACGGCCGTGGTCGAGGACGCCGAGCTCCTGCAAGCCGCCCGCGCCCGCGTCGACCTGATGCTCCAGCGCTCACCGCAGGCCTACGCCGCGGCCAAGCGCCTGCTGTGGCTGGCGGGCAATGTCGACCTCGAGAGCGGGATGGTCGCCGAAGGGCTCGCCCAGTCGCTGCTGATCGGGACGGACGAGCACAAGCAAGCGGTGCGGGAGGTGCGGCAACGATGATCATCGAGCTCGACGGCAAGACGCCACAGGTCGCGGAGGACGCGTTCATCGCGCCGACCGCGGTCCTGATCGGCGACGTGACGGTGGAGACGGGCGCCTCGATCTGGTTCGGCGCCGTCCTGCGCGGCGACAACAGCGCCATCGTGATCGGCAAAGGGTCCAACGTGCAGGACAATTGTGTGATCCACTGCGCCGACGAGCTGCCCACGATCGTCGGCGAGAACGTCACCGTCGGCCACATGGCGATGCTCGAGGGCTGCGTGATCGGCGACGGGTCACTCGTCGGGATGGGCGCGATCGTCCTGCAGCGGGCGAAGGTCGGCGCGAACGCGCTCGTGGCGGCGGGCGCCGTGGTGAGCGAGGGCATGGAGATCCCCGACGGCGTCCTCGCCGCGGGCGTGCCGGCCAAGGTCAAGAAGGAGCTGGCGGGCAGCTCGCAGCGGTGGGTCGAGACCGCCGCCCGCGAGTACCAGTCCAAGCGCCTGCGCTACATGCGCGTCGGCTGAGCCGCCGGCGAGAGCGTGAAACCGGTGTAGGCGAAGCGAAAGCAAGGTTGTTCGTGCTCTACACGAACAACCTTGCGTTCGCCGCGCTTAGTTCTCGTCGCCGTGTGACGAGTCCTGCTGCTCCTGGCGATCGCCGCCGTGGTGACCGCCGGAGTCGTCCTCGGCGTTCGGGCCGAGCTTCGCGGTGACGAGCGCGATCGTCACCGCGACGATCGCGAGGGCGACGGCGATCGAGCCGAAGAGCTGCATGGTCAGTCCTCACCCGCGAGGAAGTCGGGCGTGACCGTGAGCCAGGTCAGGGCGAGCAACGTGAACAGCGTGATGCCCAGGTAGGGCAGCGCGCGGCCGCCGACGCCGCTGCGGAGCACGCCGATCTTGACCGCCAGCACGGCCGCCGCGGCGATCCCGGCTCCGGCGTGCAACGCGTAGTCGTCTTCGAAGCCGAACACCGCCAAGCACGCCAGCGCGACGAGCACGAACAGCACCGCGATCGCGTCGCCTGACGCGCGGTGGGTCAGGAACGCCGGCTCGGCCTTCATCACCGGCAGTTTCCGGTAGCCGATCGCGGCCAGGATCAGCTGGTAGCTCCCCAGCGCGAGGATCACCGAGGCCAGGACGGCCTTGACCGAGCCCGGGTTCCCGCGCGTGAGCTGATCGACCAGGTCCTCCACTCACATACGGTGCTACCCGCGCGTCCCGACCACTAGCCGTACCGGCGCGGCCCACACCCGCTCGACCTCACGCGCACTTTCGAAGCCGGCCGCCGTCAGCGCTGCCGTGGCCTCGGCCTCGGTTGCGACCGCGCCGCCGGAGCGTGTCGTCCGCAGGTCGACCAACCGCTGGGAGAGCGGGTCGGGCGGACCGGCGTACATGCCGAAGATCACGTGCCCACCGGGTTTGAGCGCGTCGAACACCCGCAACAACGCGACCGGGAGGATCTCCGGCGCGATGAACGGCGTCGACAGCCACACGACGTCGTAGGACCGTGCGTCGGTCAGCTCCTCGACGCGCTGCTCGCGCAACTCGATCCGATCCTCGTAGCCTGCGATCGTGCGCCGCGCGTGGGCGAGCGCCGGCGGCCATGGCTCCAAGCCGACGACGCGCAGGCCGGGCCAGCGCGCGCACAACGACACCGAGAGCGCGGCGACGCCGGCGCCGACGTCGAGCAGGATCGCTCCCGGCCGCGACAGTGCGTCGTCGAGCACGCTCACCTCCGCCATTGCATCGGCGATCGCGGCCGAGCCCCGGCCCAGCGACAACAGCACGACGTCGTCCTCGTAGGCCCACCCGGGAGAGCACTCGGGATGGTCGATCAGATCCACGGCCTGGCGCAGGAACGCGCGGGCGAACAACGCGACGGTCGAGCGCTCGGCAGGCTGCAGCGCCGCCAGCTCGATGCCCAGCTCCACCAGCACGCCGTCGAGCGCGGACTCGATCGCCGGATCGAGCGGGATGCCCTCCGCGTCGGCCCGCATCCGCGCGCCGAGCGCGGCCAGCGCCTCGGCTGACGCGGTCAGGCGCGCCATCATCTGCATGGCCGCGGCGTAGGCCATGACGCGAAGGCTACGGCAGGGGGAACTCGGCGCGCACCGTCGTGCCCACGCCCACCGGGCTGGTCACGCGCAACCGGCCGCGCAGCGCCTCGACCCGGTCGCTCAACCCGATCAGCCCCGACCCGCCGCCCGCGACCGCGCCGCCGCGACCGTCGTCCGCGACTTCGAGCACCAACGCGCCGTCGATCACCAACACCGTCACGGAGACCACGCTCGCCTCGGCGTGCTTGGCCGCGTTCGTCAGCGCCTCACTGGCGACGTAGTAGACGGCGATCTCGAGCTCCTCGGGGAAGCGCTCGTCGACCACGTCGTACTCGACCGGGACCGAGGACCGTGTGGCGAGCGCGCCGATCGCCGCGCCCAGACCGCGGCTCAACGCGGCGGGATGGAGGCCGCGGGCGAGCTCGCGCAGCTCCTCGTGGGCCTTGCCGAGCTCGTCGAGGATCGCGTCGACCGGCGCCGGATCGTCGAACTGCTTGCGCAGCATCCGCAAGGCGAGCCGAGCGCTCACGAGCCGCTGCTGCGCGCCGTCGTGCAGGTTGCGCTCGAGCCGTCGGCGCTCATCGTCGGCGGTCTTCACCAGCCGGGCGCGCGATTCGAGCAGCCGCTCGTGCGCGTCGGCGCCCGCGACCGCCACGGCCGCGAGCTCGGTGAACTCGGTCAGCCGCTCCTCGGTGTCGACGGGCAGCGTCTCGGAGTCGAACGCGGAGACGATCAGCGCGCCCCAGACGCTCCCTTCGACGGTCACCGGCGCGGCGGCGCTCGCCCGCAGGCCGGTCGGCCGCAGCGTCACGCCCATGGCGCCCACAGCGACCGCGTAGTCGTCGAACCGTGCCGGCAGCCCGGTCTCGCGCACCAGCGTGAGCGCGCCGCCGCCGTCGAGGGCGAAGCTCATGCCGGGCGGCAGCGTCTCGCGCGCGAGGTCGCCCCAGCGCCCGACGAGCTCCGCGGCACGGCCGGTGAACCGCACCACCGCGCCCGCCCCCACGCCGCACACCTTCGCGGCCTGCTCGGAGAGCGCGTCGAACACCTCGCCCGGCTCGCCGCCGCGCGCGACGAGCACCGCCACCTCGCGCAACGCACGCTCGATATCCACGACGCGCAGTATGGCCGCGATGAATTCGGAGAGCTGCGAGCGTCTGTACCCGCATGACCTACGTTCTCGTCCCCGGAGCGGGTGGGGAAGCCTGGTACTGGCACCTCGTCGCGCCGCTGCTCGCTGAAGAGACGATCGCCGTCGAGCTCCCCACCGGCGACCCCGACGCCGGCCTGCAGGACTACGCCGACGCGATCACCGCCGCCGCCGGCGACCGCGAGCGGGTGACCCTCGTCGCGCAGTCGATGGGCGCCTTCAGCGCGCCGCTGGCCAAGCTCGACGTCGCCAACATCATCCTCGTCGCCCCGATGATCCCCGCGCCCGGCGAGACGCCGGGCGAATGGTGGACCACCTCGGGTCTGCCGGACGCGGGCGCGCCGCCGTTCGACCCGATCGACACGTTCTTCCACGACGTCCCCGAGGCGGTCAAGAACGCCGCCTTCGCGCGCGGCGAGCCCAAGCAGGCGGACGCGCCGTTCAAGGACCGGTTCACGCTCGACGCCTGGCCGGATATCCCCACGCGGGTGATCGCCGGCCTCCAGGACCGGCTCTTCCCGTACCCGTTCATGCAGCGCATCGCCCGCGAGCGGCTGGGCGTCGAGGTCGAGCCGATCGACTCCGGCCATATGCCCGCCCTGAGCCAACCGGAGGAGCTCGCTCGTACGATGATGACCTAGGAAATGCTGCTCGTCGACGTCCTCCCCCACGATCCGACCGCCGACGAGGTCTATGAGGCATTCCTCGCGTGGGCCGAAGCCGAAGGCCTGAGCCTCTATCCCCACCAGGAGGAGGCCGCGATCGAGCTGTTCAGCGGCAACAACGTGATCCTGGCGACGCCGACCGGCTCGGGGAAGTCCACGGTCGCCGTCGCCGCGCACTTCGCGGCGATGGCCGTCGACCAGATCACGTACTACACGGCGCCGATCAAGGCGCTCGTGAGCGAGAAGTTCTTCCAGCTGTGCGCCATCTTCGGCGCCGAGAACGTCGGGATGCTCACCGGCGACGCGTCGGTCAACAGCCGCGCCCCGATCATCTGCTGCACCGCCGAGGTGCTGGCCAACATCGCCCTGCGAGAGGGCGCGGACGCCGACATCGGCCAGGTCGTGATGGACGAGTTCCACTTCTACGCCGAGCCGCAGCGAGGCTGGGCGTGGCAGGTGCCGATCCTCAGCCTCCCCCAGGCGCAGTTCCTGCTGATGTCCGGCACGCTCGGCGACATGACCTCGCTGGCCGAGGACCTGACCCGCCGGACCGGCCGCGAGACCGTCCTGGTCGACAACGCCGAGCGGCCCGTCCCGCTCTACTTCACCTGGTCGGTCGAGCCGATGCACGAGCTGCTGGAGGAGCTGGTGCGTACCGACCAGGCGCCCGTCTACGTCGTGCACTTCACGCAGGCCAGCGCCCTGGAGCGCGCGCAGTCCCTGCTCAGCGCGAAGCTGTGCACCCGCGAGGAACGCGACCAGATCGCCGACGTGATCGGCGCCTTCCGCTTCACCGCCGGCTTCGGGAAGACGCTCTCCAAGCTGGTGCGCAACGGGATCGGCGTGCACCACGCCGGCATGCTCCCGCGCTACCGGCGCCTGGTCGAGCAGCTCGCCCAGACCGGCCTGCTCAAAGTGATCTGCGGGACCGACACGCTCGGCGTCGGCATCAACGTCCCGATCCGCACGGTCGTCTTCACCGGCCTCGCGAAGTTCGACGGCACCAACCACCGGCTGCTGAAGGCGCGCGAGTTCCACCAGATCGCCGGCCGCGCCGGCCGCGCCGGGTACGACACCTCCGGCTACGTCGTCGTCCAGGCGCCCGAGCACACGATCGAGAACGCTCGCCGGCTCGCCAAGGCGGCGGGCGACGAGAAGAAGGTCAAGCGCGTCCAGAAGGTCAAGCCCGCCGACGGCGTGGTCAGCTGGACCGAGGAGACCTACGACCGGCTGCGCAACGCCACGCCCGAGGCGCTCGTCTCGCGCATGCGGGTCAACCACGCGATGCTGCTGAACGTCATCAACCAGCGCGCGAACCCCGACGACACGCTGCGCGCGCTGCTGGAGGACAACCACGAGGACGAGCGCGGACGCCGCCGCCTGGCCGAGCAGGCCGCGTCGCTGACCGAGGAGCTGCTCACCTCCGGCGTGCTGCAGCGCCTCGACGAGCCCGACGAGCACGGCCGCACGCTGCAGCTGGCGCCGGAGCTGCAGCAGGACTTCGCGCTCAACCAGCCGCTGGCCTCGTTTGCCCAGGCCGCGTTCGAGCTGCTCGACGACGAGTCCGAGACGTACACGCTCGACGTCCTCTCGATCGTCGAGTCGATCCTCGACGACCCGTTCCCGGTGCTGATGGCGCAGTCCAAGAAGGCGCGCGACGCGGCGATCGCGACGATGAAGGCCGACGGGATCGAGTACGAGGAGCGGATGGTGCTGCTCGAGGAGGTCACGTATCCCAAGCCGCTCGGCAAGGAGCTCGAGATGGCGCTCTCGCTCTATCGCGAGACGCATCCGTGGGTGTCGCCCGAGGACCTCTCGCCGAAGTCGGTCGTGCGTGACATGTACGAGTACGGCCGGACGTTCACGGAGTTCGTCGCCTACTACGGCGTCACGCGCTCGGAGGGTCTCGTCCTGCGCTACCTCAGTGACACCTACCGCGCGCTGCGCCAGACCGTGCCCGAGCAGTTCAAGACGGACGAGCTCGACGACATCATCGAATGGCTGGGCGAGACCGTCCGCCAGGTCGACTCCAGCCTGCTCGACGAATGGGAAGCCTTGACCGACCCCGAGTCCGTCGCCCGCGCCGCCGAAGCGGCCGCGGCGGGCGAAGCCATCGCACCGCCGCGCCCGATCAGCGCCAACCACCGCGCCTTCGGCGTGATGATCCGCAACGCGATGTTCCAGAAGGTCCAGCTCGCCGCCCGCGACGAGTACGGCACGCTCGCGGCGCACGAGTCCGCGGCGGCCGCGCTGAGCGACCCGCCGGTGCGGGTGACGATGAACCTCGCGGCGTGGGAGACGGCGCTCGGCGCCTACTGGGACGAGTACGAGTCGATGGACGACGGGCCGGCGGCGCGCTCGCCGCAGCTGCTGATCGTCGACCGCTCCAAGCCGCGCGAGTGGACCGCGCGCCAGATCATCAACGACCCGGACTCAAACCACGACTGGGCGATCGTCGCCACGGTCGACCTCGACGCCTCCGACGCCGCGGGAGAGCCGGTGATCCGCACCCAGTCCTTCGGAGCGGCCGCATGACCCGCCCGCCGAGTGGCATGCCACCGCCGACGAGCGCCACGCTCGACGGCGAGGTGATCGAGTTGATGCCACTCGCCGAGGCGGTCGCCGATCGCTACTTCGACGAGTTCCCGGAGGACCTCGAGCGCTACGGCGAAGCCGCGCGCCCGTGGGAGATCCACGACACGTTGCACACGTTCAACTGGGCGATCCTGGACGTGCGCGGCTTCACCAACCTGGAGACCAACATGCTGTGGCTGGCCCGGGTGCTCGTGGCACGCGACTTCCCGCTCGAGCACCTCGCGCGCAACGTGGAGCTCTGCGCCGACGTCGTCGCCGACGAGCGGCTCGCCACGGTCCTGCGCGCCGCTGTCGTCAGCGTGCGCGGGTACTCCCCCGACGACTGAGCGCCGCTTGCCCTGATCGCGGGCGAGTGAGAGGATCGTTGGTGTGAGGCCGATGAGGTGGCTGCCCGCAGCGCTCTGGCCGCTCGGCATCGCCGCGGTGGTGGCGGGCTTCATCCTGTTGTTCCGGGGCGACGACGACGTGACCGTGGTGGCGATCGTCGGCGGCTCGGTCGGCGGGTCGTTCCTCATCTGCGGGCTGATCGCGTGGCAGCGGCGGCCGAGCAACCGGTCCGGCATGCTGATGACGGCGACCGGCTTCCTCTACCTCGCCGAACCGCTGCTGGGCGAGATCGGCACGCCGTTCTGGGACTCGATGGCGCAGCTGCTCGCCAACCTGTGGGCGGTCCCGTTCGCGGCGCTGATCCTCTCGTTCCCGAGCGGGCGGGTCGTCGGGCGGGTGGACCGGGCAATCGTCTGGGGCTTCGCCATCGGCACCGGGCTGCTGCAGCTCGTGTGGCTGCTGTTCCTGGCGTTCCCCGACGGGGAGGAGAACATCTTCCTGATCAGCGCCCAGCCCGGCCTGGACGACGTGATCGACACGTTCCAGCGGGCGTGGAACGGCACGCTGGCGGCGGCACTCGGCATCGTCGGCGTGACGCGCTGGCTGCGCGCCGCCCCGGCGCTGCGCAGGCTGTTGCTGCCGACGCTGGCCGGCTCCGCCGCCGCGCTGATCCTCGCCGTGCAGATCCTCTACCAGGTGATCGTGGGCGGGTTCATCCGGGCGAGTGCGGAGATCACCTCGGTGGTCCTGGTCACCGTGCCGTTGGCGTACCTCTTCGGCCTGCTGCGCACGACGTTCGCCCGCGCCGGGGTCGCGGACCTCGTCCTCGCGCTCCAGCAGGCCCCGGATGCGCCGCGACTGCGCGAGCTGCTGGCCAAGGCGCTGCACGATCCGTCGCTGGAGCTGGTCTACTGGCTGCCCGGCTTCGAGAGCTACATCGATGCCGGCGGGCAGCCGGTCGGGCTCCCCGAAGCGGGCTCGGGGCGCGCTGCGACGCCCATCGACCAGGGCGGCGAGCACGTCGCGGCGCTCGTCCACGACGCGGCCCTCACCTACGACCCGGAGCTGCTCGCGCTCGTCTCGGCGGCGGCCAACGTCGCGCTCGAGCGCGAACGCCTGCACGCGGAGCTCCAGTCGCGGATCGAGGAGCTCGCCGGCTCGCGGGCGCGGCTCGTCGAGGCGGGTGACGCGGCGCGGCGCAAGCTCGAGCGCGACCTCCACGACGGCGCCCAGCAGCGGCTCGTGACGCTGGCGATCCAGCTGCGGATGACCGAGGACCGCGTCCACAGCGATCCGGACACGGCGCTGAAGTTCGTCACGGCGGCGCGCGAGGAGGTCTCGAAGTCGCTGGAGGAGCTGCGCGAGCTGGCGCGCGGCATCCATCCCGCTGTCCTGCAGTACGGCCTGGACGCCGGGCTGACCTCGCTCGCGGTGCGCTCCGCCACCCCGGTGGCGCTGTCGTTCGAGGTCGACGAGCGGCTCCCGGAGCCCGTCGAGCTCGCCGCCTACTTCGTGGCGTGCGAGGCGCTGGCCAACATCGGCAAGTACGCGCAGGCCACCCGCGCGGCGATCCGCGTGTCGATGAACGGCGACGTGGCGAGCATCGAGATCACCGATGACGGCGTCGGCGGCGCGGACGGGGCGAACGGCTCCGGCCTGCGCGGGCTCGCCGACCGCGTCGAAGCGCTCGGCGGGCGCCTGCGGGTGATCAGCCCGGCCGGCGGCGGGACGACCCTGGTGGCAGAGATGCCGTGCCAGGCCCGCCCCGCCTCGGTCTAGACCGTCTTCAGCGCTTCCCGGTCGACCGGCTCGCGGGAGGCGATCAGCTCGCGCGCCTGCTCGAGGTCGTCCCCGCGCCCGACGCTCAGCGCCGCGACCAGGCGGTCGCCGTCGAGGTAGTAGACGGTGAAGGCGCCGTCGTCGATCGAGCCGCGGACGAGCTCCTCGCTCCACTCGTAGGCCGGGCCGACGTACTCCATCGAGCTCCAATCGGCCAGATCGGAGAAGAAGTACGGGATCGTGTCGTGCGGCTGCGGCTTGCCGAGCATGTTCAGCGCGGCCGTCTTGCCCTGGGTCTCGGCGACGTCCCAGTGCTCGATGCGGACGTGGCCCTCGTGGTAGGGGCTGTCGAACTCGGCGATGTCACCCGCCGCGTAGACGTCGTCCGCCGAGGTCTTCAGAGTGGCATCGGTGAGGACGCCGCCCTTGTCGCCGATCGTCAGGCCGGCGCGGGAGGCCAGCATCACGTCGGGGGTGACGCCGGCACCGACGATCACCGCGTCGGCGGGGATGCGGGTCCCGGCCTTGGTGACCACGGCGGAGACGCGGCCCTCGGTGCCCTCGAAGCGCTCGATCTCCTCACCGCCGTGGACCTCGACCCCGTGCGCCTCGAGCACGCCCTGGAAGTAGCGTCCGACGGTCTTGCCGAAGCCCCGCTCGAGCGTCACCTCCTCCTGCATGACGATCGCGACCTTGCGGCCGAGCTTCGTCAACGACGCCGCGACCTCGGTGCCGATGTAGGAGCCGCCGATCAGCACGACGTGGTCGGCGTTCTCGGTGTCGTCACGGATGTGATCGGCGTTGGCGAGCGCCCGCAGGTAGTGGATGCCCTCGAGGTCAGAGCCGTCAAGCCGCAGCCGGCGCACGTTGGCGCCGGTCGCCAGCAGGAGCTTTGAGTACTTCAGCACCGACTTGTCGGCGAGGGTGACGGTGTGCGCCTCGGGGTCGAGCTTCATCGCGCTTGTGCGGGTCAGCAGCTCGACGTCGTGCTCGGCGTACCAGGCGGCGTCGCCGAGCAGCGTGTCCTTGCGGGCCGTCTCGCCCTGGAGGTAGCCCTTGGAGACCGCGGTGCGGTCGTAGGGCGGGTCAGGGTCGCGGGAGACGATCACGATGCTGCCCTCGGCGCCCTCCTCGCGGAGGGTGCGGGCGGCGGAGAACCCCGCGGGGCCGCCGCCGACGATCAGGAAGTCGACCTCGCGCTCAGGCACCGGAGAACTCCGCCTTGCGTTTCTCGGCGAAGGCACTCAGGCCTTCCTTGGCATCGGCGGTGCCGAACAGCCGCTCGATCCCCGCGCGCTCGCGGGCGAGGGCGTCGGCGATCGGCATCTCTGAGCCGGCGTACGTCGTCAGCTTGATCTCGCCGATCGCGGCCGTCGCGCCGTTGGCCAGTCCGGTCGCGTACTCGAGGGTCTTCTCGGCGAGGTCGGCGGGCGCGAACAGGCGGTTCAAGATGCCGAGATTGTGCGCCTCGCCCGGGCTGATCGCGCGGCCGGTGACCATCAGGTCCAGCGCCTTCGGCACGCCGATGATGCGCGGGAGGCGCTGCGTGCCGCCGTTTCCGGGCAGCAGCCCCAGGGTCACCTCCGGGACGCCGAGCTTGTACCGGCCGCGGGCGCCGAAGCGCAGGTCGCAGGCGAGGGTGATCTCCAGGCCGCCGCCGAGCGCGTGGCCCTCGATCTGGGCGATGAAGACCTTCGGGACTCGGGCGATGGCGGCCAGCGCCTCGTGGCCGCGGCTGATCATCTTCATGTTGCCGGCCGTGTCGTTGGCCAGGAACGCCTTGATGTCGGCGCCGGCGCAGAAGAACTTCTTCGACGCCGAGCGGACGATCACGACCTTGACGGCGTCGTCGGCCGCGGCGGCGTCGACCGCCGCGCCCATCTCCTCCATGAACTCGAAGTCGTAGGAGTTGGCGGGCGGCTTGTCGAGCGTGATGGAGCCGACGGGGTTGCCGCCTTCGAAGGTGACCGCCATGGTTACTCGAGCCCTCCCACGACGACCGCCGTGTCCTCGAGGTAGTAGTCCAGACCCTCGGCGCCGTGCTCCTTGCCGTAGCCGGACTGCTTGACCCCGCCGAACGGGAGCTCGTCGTAGCCGTAGTGGAACTGGTTGACCCACTTCATGCCCGCGTCGACCTCGTTGGCCACGCGGTGGATGATCCGGACGTCGTTGGTCCAGACGCTGGCGCCGAGGCCGTACTCGGAGTCGTTGGCGCGGTCGATCGCCTCGTCGAGGTTGCTGACACGCCAGACGGGCAGCAGCGGCCCGAACGTCTCCTCGCGCGCGACGCGCGAATCCTGCGCGGGGTTGGCGACGATCGTCGGCTGGACGAAGTAGCCCTTGCCCTCGATGTCGTCGCCGCCGAGCACCAGCTCGCCGCCGCCGTCGAGCGCGTCCTGGAACTGCTCGCGCAGCTCCGCGCGGCCGTCGGCGGTGTGCAGCGGGCCGACGCGGATGTTCGGCTTCTCGGACTTCTCCCAGCCGAGGCCGGGCTCGTACTTGGCGACCGTCCGCGTGAGCTGCTCCATCAGCTCGTCGTAGACCTCGTCGAAGACGTAGACGCGCTTGCCGCCGAGGCACATCTGGCCGCAGTTCCAGAAGCGGCCGATGGCGATGCCGCGGGCGGCGGCCTTGACGTTGGCGTCGGCGGTGACGATCACCGGGTCGGAGCCGCCGAGCTCCATCGTCATGCGCTTCAGCTTCGGCGCGGCGAGGCCCATGATGTGGCGCCCGACGGCGGTGGAGCCGGTGAACGCGACGCGGCGGACGAGGTCGTGCGTGACGAGCGCGTCGCCGACCTCGGAGCCGCGGCCGGTGATGACGTTGATCACGCCCGCCGGGAAGCCGGCCTCCAGCAGCAGGTCGGCGATCTTCAGCGTCGTCAGCGGCGTCGTGGCCGCGGGCTTGACGACGATCGTGTTGCCGGCCATCAGCGCGGGCGCGAGCTTGGTGCCCAGCAGCGTCAGCGGGAAGTTGTTCGGGACGATCGCGGCGACGACGCCCATCGGGCGCCGGATCACCATGCCGTAGGCCTTGGACAGCGCGGACGGCAGCTCGTGGTAGGAGCCCTTGACCTTGGTCGCGAGGTCGGCGTAGTAGTTCAGGCCGTGGATCAGGTGGTGGATCTCACCGCCCGCCTCCGTGACCGGCTTGCCCTGCTCGTGGACGAGGCTGAGCGTCAGCTCCTTGCGATCGCGCTCGATCAGCGCGATCGCCTTGCGCAGCAGGGTCGCGCGCTCCTCGGCGTCGGTGCGCGACCAGCTCGCGAACGCCTTGTGCGCGGCCTGGACCGCGGCGTCGACATCGGCCGCGGTTCCCCGCGGCACCGTCTCGATGACCGCTTCGGTCGCGGGATCGACGACGTCGATCCCCTCGCCCGCCGAGCCTTCGGTTTTCTCGCCCGCTATGAGCATTGAAGCCATGGTTCAGGTCCCTTCGGTTTTCTAAAGCCCACCTAAGGGGCCAGACCCCTTAGGTGGCGTTTATCTTTCAGGGAGCGAGGGAGCGGCCGCCGCAGGCGACCACCACCTGGCCCGTCACGTACGCCATCGCCGGCGAGGCCAGCGTGGCGATCGTCTCCGCGATCTCCCGCGGTTCGGCCATGCGGCCGAGCGGGATGGTCGCGATCATCTTGTTCAGCACGTTCTCCGGCATCGCGCTCGTCATCTCGCTCGCGGTGAGCGAGGGGGCGATCGCGTTGACGCGCACGCGTGGCGCCAGCTGGAGCGCCAGCGCGCGGGTCATGCCGACCAGGCCGCCCTTGGAGGCGGAGTAGTTGAACTGGCCGAAGTTGCCGAGGTAGGCGCGGCTCGCGAGGCTGACGACGTTGGCGCCGTCGGCGAAGCGCCCGATCGCGGCCGTCGTCAGCTCGTAGGCGGCGCCGAGGTTGACGCGGATGACGGCGAGGAACTGCTCCTCGGTCATCTTCACGATCCGGGCGTCCTTGGTGATGCCGGCGTTGTTGACGAGCAGCGTGATGTCGCCCTCGACGGCGGCGAGGATCGCCGCGCGGCCTTCGGCGCTCGTCACGTCCGCGACCACGCCGATCCCGCCGAGCTCGCGCGCGACATCGTGCACCGCGGGGTCGAGGTCGGCCAGGATGACCGGGCGGTCAGCGCTGAACCGCTCGGCGACGGCACGGCCGATCCCACGCGCCGCACCGGTGACGATCACGCTCATACCTGAATCTTCCCCACGTGGGCCGCATGCACGCGTACGAGTTCGCCGGCGACGCCGCGACCCGCCTCGAGTTGCGCGATCCAGTGCTGCAGGTCTTCGGGATCGGCGTCGTTGCCGACCGCGACGGCGTTGGCCTTGTGGCCCTCGGCCGCGAGCGTGCGCATCCCGCTCAGCAGGGCGTTGGCGAGGATCGCGCCCGGCACGCCGCGCTGGCCGAGCAGGTCCTCCTGGGAGAGCACGAAGACGATCGGCTCCTCGTTGCGGGCGGCTTCCTGCGAGCGGCGGAACGCGTCGGCCAGTGCCGTCTCGACCCCGTCGAAGTCGCTCGGCTCCAGTGCCGTGAAGATCACGCTTCCTCCCGCAGCTTGTAGCGCTGGATCTTGCCCGTCGGCGTCTTCGGGAGGTCGTCGACGAACGTGATGAAGTGCGGGAACTCGTACCGGCGCAAGCGGCTCTTGCACCACTCCTGCAGCTCCGCCACCAGCGCCTCGTCGCCCGCTTCGCCGCGGCAGATGACGAACGCCTTCACGCGCGTCGTGTAGTCGGCGTCGACGCCCACCGCGGCGGCCTCGAGCACCCGCGGGTGCTCGACGAGCGCGTTCTCGATCTCGATCGGCGACGCCCACAGCCCGCCGATCTTGATCATGTCGTCGGCGCGGCCTTCGTAGACGAAGTAGCCGTCCTCGTTCTCGCGATAGCGATCGCCGGTGAAGAACAGATCGCCCTTGACCGCCGCCTTGGTCTTCTCGTGCTGGTGCCAGTAGTAGGCGAGCGCGCTGTCGCCGCGGACGTGCAGGTTGCCGACCTCGCCTTGCGACACCGGCTGGCCGAGCTCGTCGAGCAGGACGAGCTCGTAGCCCGGGACGGGCTTCCCGCTCGTCCCGGGCTGCACCTCTCCCGGCCGGTTGGAGCAGTAGATGTGCAGCATCTCGGTCGAGCCGATGCCGTCGACGATGTCGAGGTCGAAGGTCTGCTTCCAGCGCCGGTAGACCTCGGGCGCGAGCGGCTCGGCGGCGCTGACGCAGAAGCGGACGCTGCTCAGGTCGTACTCCTCCGCGTCCGGCAGGTTGACCATCGCGCCGTACAGCGTCGGCACCGAGAAGAACAGGCTCGGCCGGTTGGCCTGCGCGGTCTCCAGCAGGCCGCGCGGCTCGGGCTTGCCCATGCGCAGGACCGTCGTCGCACCGACCCAATAGGGGAACGTCAGGTTGTTGCCCAGGCCGTACGCGTGGTAGAGCTTGGTCGAGCTGAACGTGACGTCGCGCTCGGTGATCTTCAGGATCTCCTTGGCGAAGGTCTCGCACGTGTACGGGATGTCGTGGTGCAGGTGAACGACGCCCTTCGGGAAGCCCGTGCTGCCGCCGCTGAACAACCAGAACGCCATGTCATCCGGGTGGGTGTCGGCGGGGTCGGTGAGACCGGCGTGCGAGCGCAGCAGCTCCTCGAAGGCGGTGCGCGACATCGCGCCCTCGGGAAGGCGGCCGAGCAAGTGGTCCTCGGCCACGATCAGCTTCGCGTAGCTGTCGCGGGCGTAGTGGGCGAAGTTCTCGGTGGTGTCGAGGAAGCTCACCGGCGCGGGTACGGCGCCGATCCGCATCGCCCCCAGGAACAGCGTCGGGAACGTGGGCGTGTCGTCGAGGATCATCAGCACGCGGTCCTCGCGGCCGATGCCCCGCTGGGAGAGCACGTTCCCGGCCGCGCAGATCCGGTCGTGCAGCTGCGCGTAGGTCACTTCCTCGCCGGCGCAGCGGATCGCCACCTTGTCGCCGTGGCCGGCTTCCAGCCGCCGGTCGACGAGCGTCCCCGAGTTCATCATCGGGCGGGGACCGTATCAATTCGTGACGGACCCTTTAGGACAGTCCGGGTCTTCACTTCGAGCACTCCTCTCGGGGTGAGCCGCACCTCCGGCAGGAAGTCGCCGGAAGCGAACAGCAGGGAGTACAGCGGATCGTGGAACGGATAGCCGGCCGCCTGCATCTCGCTGGTCAGCTCGCGCTCGATTCCCAGCGCGCGCTCGAAGCCGCCGGCCGCGATCAGGCCGTCGATCTCCAGCGGCGCCGACCAGCCGCCGTCAAACGCGAAGCCGCCGCCCAGTTCCGCCACCCGGGCCGCGGCGCGCGCCATCGCTCGCGGGTCGGTGCCGAGGACGAGCAGCTCGAGACTGGTGGTGGCGGTCGTCGCGAAGCCGGGGGTGTCCAGGAAATTCTCCATCACCCCTTGAGTGATCCAGGTGCCGTCGCGGGCGACGAGCGCCGCCTGGAGGTCGCCGCGGCGCACCTCCCGGTCGACGCGGCGGTTGATCACCGCGCTCTCGTAGCGGGCGACGGGCTGGACGCCGTTCAGTGGCGTGATCGGAGGCGGGGCGGTGAGCTTCGGCCCCTCCGGCCATTTCAGGTCCGGCGGCGCCATGACGAGCTCGCCGTCGCGGGCGACGATCTCCCCGTCGACGAAGACGAGCTCCGGCCGCCACTCGCCGGGCGCGGGCAGGATGTTCAGCGTCGCCCGGCGCCCGGGCGCGACGCCGCCGAGCTCCTCGTCGAGGCCGAGGAACGTCGCCGGGTCGAGCGTCGCCATCTGCAGCGCCCGCATCGGGTCCAGGCCGAGCTGCGTCGCGATCCGCAGGCACCCGCCGATCACACCATGCTGCGCGTAGAAGCTCGGGACCGCGCCGTCGGTGGTGAACATCAGCCGGCGCGCGGCGGGCACGATCGGCGCCAGCTCGCGCAGGATCGGCTCGAGGTCCGGGCGCAGCGAGGAGTTGCGGATCATCGTCCACATGCCCAGGCGCAGCCGCTGGCGGGTCTCCTCGGCCGTGATCGCCTCGTGGTCGGCGGAGATCCCGGCCGCGCTCAGCTCGTTCAGGCGGGCGTAGGAGGCGCCGGCGTTGTGGCCTTCGACGCGCTTGCCGGCCCGCTTGGCAGCGGCGATCCCGCGGTCGAACACGCCGCGGGTGACGCCGAACCAGTTCGTGATCTCGCCCGACGCCACGACCTCCGGCCACGCCAGCATCGCCGCCACGACCTCGGGATCGAACGCGTCCTCCGCGAGCGCCGTCTGCGCCGCGATCCGCGCGACCCACTTGATGTGCGCGGGCGCCGCATTCATCTGGTCGACGATCGCGCGAAGCCCGTCGACGCCGTGCGCGAGGAAGAAGAAGAGGTTGTCGTAGACGAGCGTCGTCGTCCCGTCGGGCACCGCCACCTCGAGCAGCGATGCCGGCGAGTACAGGCACCACGGGTGGGTGTGCGGCTCGATGTACCCGGGCGCGACGATCTTTCCGCGCACGTCGATCACCTCGGCTTGAGCCGGTGGGTCGCGCGGCCCGACGTAGACGATCCGGCCGCCGTCGATCTCGACGTTGGCCTCGACCCAGGTGCCGGTGTACACGTCGGCGACGGTGCCGCCGCGCAGAACTACCAAGCGCCGGGCGCGTACTCGGCGCGCAGGTCGCCGTAGGCCACCGGCTCGGCGCAGTGGCTGCACACCAGGTGCGGGTCGGCCTCCTCACCGCATGCCTTGTGAAACAGCCGCACGGGCGGGTCCTCGACCTTGTACCGGTCCCCCCACTCCATCAGCGCCAGGAGCACGGGATAGAGATCGAGCCCCTTGCGCGTGAGCTTGTACTCGAAGCGCTCCGGCTTCTCGCTGTAACGCACTCGGTCGAAGATGCCCTCTTCGACCAGCCGGTTCAACCGCTCAGACAGCAGCGTCCGCCCGATCTCGAGCTTGGACTGGAAGCTGTCGAACCGGCTCGTGCCGGCGAACGCCTCGCGCAGGACCAGCATCGTCCACCGGTCCCCCAACACCGACCACGTCCGCGCGACCGAGCAATAGACCTCGTCGAGCGCCCGGTGCTTCATGCCGGGCGAGGATAGTCGGAGCGCTAGCGTCTCCGCGGTGGAAGACGTCCTGCGACGCCGTTCTGTCGGCGCGCCCGCCGCCCGTTCGACGCTGCTCACGATCCTCGGGGAGTTCCTGCTCCCCCGGCCTGACGGCGCGTGGCAGGAGGCGCTGATCGCCGCGCTGAACCGGCTCGGGTTCACGCCCAGCGCCGCGCGGCAGGCGGTGGTGCGCAGCGCGCGGGAAGGGTGGCTGGAGGGTGAGCGGGTGGGGCGGCGGTCGCGCATGCGGCTCACATCCTCTTCCGCCACTCTCCTGCGTGATGGCGCGCGGCGGATCTATGGGTTCGGTGGACCGGTGAGCTGGGACGGACGCTGGCTGCTGCTCGTGCTGCGGGTGCCGGAGCAGCGGCGCGAGCTGCGCCACCAGCTCACGACGCAACTCGCGTGGGCGGGGTTCGGCAGCCTCGGCAACGGGCTGTGGATCACGCCGCACGTCGATCGCGAGACGCTCGTCAACGCCGAGGAACCCGCCCAGTTGCTGAGCTTTCGCGCCGAGCTGGGCGCGCTGGGCGAGACGCAGAAGGTGATCGACGAGGCGTGGGACCTGCCGAACCTCAGGGAGCACTACGAGACGTTCGTCGACGACTTCGCGCAGGTGCGCCCGCGCAGCCCCGAGGCCACGTTCGCGACCCAGATCGCCATCGTGCACGCGTGGCGGCGCTTTCCGTTCATCGATCCCGACCTGCCGGACGATCTGCTCCCGCGCGATTGGCCGCGGCGCAAGGCGTATGAGCTGTTTCGCGAGCGCCACGAGCGCTGGGCGCCGCTCGCGCAGCAGCACTTCGACGACCTGACCGCACCGTGAGTGGCCGCAAGCGCATCTACGTCGCCTACTTCGGCGGCACGATCGGGATGATGCCCACCGCCAGCGGCTACGCGCCGGTGCGCGGGCACCTGGGCTCCCAGATCCGCCAGACGCCGGAGCTCAACGCGCGCGACGTGCCCGAGCTGGTCGTCTCCGAGCACGAGCCGCTCCTGGACTCCGCCAACGCCCGCCCGTCCGACTGGCTGCGGATCGCGCGCGAGATCGTCGAGCACCGCCACAGCTTCGACGGGTTCGTGGTGCTGCACGGCACCGACACGATGGCCTACACGGCGTCGGCGCTGGCGTTCCTGCTGCGCGGGCTGGGCAAGCCGGTGATCGTCACGGGCAGCCAGATCCCGCTCGGCGTGCTGCGCTCGGACGGCCGCCAGAACCTGCTGACCAGCGCGCTCGTCGCGGCGCGCGACGACGTGCGCGAGGTCTGCCTCGTGTTCGGTTCGCACATCCTCGCCGGGGCCCGGGCGGTCAAGGCGAGCGCGAGCGGGTTCGAGGCCTTCACCTCCCCCAACGCCGCGCCGCTCGGGGCGGCCGGCGTGCTGATCACGCTCGACGAAGCGCGCCTGCGCGTCACCGAGCGAGCGCCGATCGCGCTGCCGCTCGCGCTCGACGCCAACGTCGCGCTGCTGCGCCTGTACCCCGGGATGCCCGCGGCGCTGCTGCGCGCGGCGCTGGCCGAGCCGATCAAGGGGCTGGTGATCGAGGCCTACGGCGCCGGGACCTTCGCCGACGGCGACCCGTACCTGCTCGCCGCGCTCGCCGACGGCGCCCGCCGCGACATCGTGATCGCCGTCGTCAGCCAGTGCGCCGACGGCCGCGTCGACCTCGGCGCGTACGCGACCAGCGGGCCGCTGATCCGCGCGGGCGCGGTCGGCGGGCTCGACATGACCACCGAGGCCGCCTACGCGAAGCTCGTCGTGCTGCTCTCCGAGGGCCACCCGCCCGCCACGGTCCGCGCCTTGCTCGCCCAGGACCTCGCGGGCGAGCTCACGCCGTAAGGAGATCCTCCAGGTCCAGCTCACCGCCCGCGAACGCCAGGTGCCCGGCCTCGTCGCGGGGCCAGTCCGCGGCCGGGCGATCCCAATAGAGCTCGAGGTCGTTGCCGTCGGGATCGCTGACGTAGACGGCCTCGTGCGTGCCGTGGTCGGCGAGCTGACGCAGCGGCCAGTCCGCCTCCTGCAGGCGGCGCACGGCGTCGGCGAGATCGGCCCGCGACGGGTAGAGGATCGCGACGTGGTGCAGCCCGGTCACGCCGTCGGGCTGCGGCGGCCCGCCCGCCGACTTCCACGTGTTGAAGCCGAGGTGGTGGTGATAGCCGCCGGCCGAGAGGAACAGCGCGTCGCCGGTCGTGCCCCAGCCCGGGACGTCACGCACCTCGGAGATCACGTCGAAGCCGAGCACGCCGACGTAGAACCGGCGTACGCGATCGATGTCGGCGGTGCGCAGGTGCACATGGCCGATCCGCGCTCCCGCCGCGATCGGGCGCTCCGCGCGGGCGATTGGTTCCACAGCATCGTCGCTCATACCGACATACTGCCGCGATGCTCCGTTACGAGCTCCTGGATCGAGCGCTCTCCCACCATCTGCTTCCGGATCCGGTGCTGCTGCTCGGCTCGCGGCTCGCGACCCGGCGCCGCCTGGCGAGCGAGCTCGAGGGCGGCGTGGAGGCGCAGGAGGATCGGCTGCGCTCACTGGTCTGGCATATGTCGCACGGCCCGATCTCCGAGGTGCCCGAGCGGGCGAACCAGCAGCACTACGAGCTGCCGGCGGAGTTCTTCACGCTCTTCCTCGGCCCGCGGCACAAGTACTCGTGCGGGTTGTGGCCGCCTGGCGCGAACACGCTCGCCGAGGCGGAGGAGGCGATGCTGCGCCTCACCTGTCAGCGGGCGGAGATCGAGGACGGCATGGACATCCTCGACCTCGGCTGCGGCTGGGGCAGCCTCACCCTCTGGCTGGGCGAGCAGTACCCGAACGCCCGCGTCACCGGGATCTCGGCGTCCGTCGCGCACCGCGAGCACATCGAGCGCGAGGCGCGCGAGCGCGGCATCGCCAACGTCGAGATCGTCACCGCCGGGCCTAACGCCTACGACCCGCAGCGCACGATCGACCGCGTGCTCTCAGTCGAACTGTTCGAGCACATGCGCAACTGGAAGGAGCTGCTGCGCCGGATCGCCACGCGCCTGGAGCCCGAGAGCGGCAAGGCCTTCGTCCACGTCTTCAGTCACCGCAGCCTCGCCTACCGCTTCGAGGGCACCTGGGCCGCAGAGCGGTTCTTCACCGGCGGGACGATGCCGAGCCACGACCTCATGCTGCGCTTCCAGGAGCACCTCGTCGTCCAGGATCGCTGGGCGGTCTCAGGCACCCACTACGCGCGGACCCTGCGCGCGTGGCTCGACCGCCTGGACGCCAATTCGGCGGAGGCGCTCGCGCTGCTCGAAGCGCAGTTCGGCCGCCGCGAGGCTCGGCGGCAGCTCGCCGCCTGGCGGCTGTTCATGCTCTCGGCGTCCGAGATCTGGGACTTCAACGGCGGCAACGACTGGCTCGTGTCGCACTACTTGCTGACGGCGCGCCGAAGTTAAGCCCGCTGGACACGGCGGGGCGCTTCATAATTGCGTCCATGCGCTTCCGCACCCTGCTCGTCGTCGCCGCACTCGGCGCGCTCGCGTTCGCCTCGACGGCGTTCGCGAAGACCATCATCGGGACCAACGCTCCGAACAACCTGACCGGGACGGCGGGCCCCGACACCATCAATGGGCTCGGCGGGCGCGACGTGCTGCGGGGCCTGGACGGGGACGACATGCTGACCGGGGACACCGGCCCGGACCAGATCGACGGCGGCAACGGCAACGACAGCATGGACGGCGGCTCGGGCGACGACCACATGGACGGGGGCGACGGGAACGACAAGGGCGTCGGCGGCTTCGGCCACGACACGCTGATCGGTGGTCCGGGCGACGACAACCTCGCGGGCAACGAAGCGCCGGACAAGCTCTTCGGCGGCGACGGGAACGACGTCCTCAACGGCGGCAGCGGCGGCGACGAGATCCACGGCGGCAACGGCAACGACGACATCAGCTCCGAGACCGGGCCCGACCGCATCGACGCCGGCCCCGGCGACGACACGATCCACCTCAACAGCGACCCGCCCAGCCACGTGACGAGCATCGACTGCGGCGACGGCTACGACACCGTCTACAACAGCCCGGCGCCGATGGGCCGCACGAACCGCAAGCTGCTCGCCAAGCAGTCCAACTGCGAGAACGTGATCGACCTGGCGGCCGAGCGTGACCCCACGCGCGGGATCTCGTGGCAGGGCAACGGCACCAAGCACGGCTCGGAGCGCAACGACCGCCTCAACGGCCAGCACGGCAACAACAAGCTCTACGGCAACGGCGGCGACGACGTCCTCTGGGGCGACGCCGCGCACGACAGCGGCGGGGCGCGCGCGCTCAAGCAGAAGGACTTCGTCAGCGGCGGCGCGGGCGACGACACGATCTACGCCGGCCGCGGCACGACCAATGCCCTCGGCGGCGACGGCAACGACTTCCTGCAGGGCAACGGCCAGCGCGCGGTGCTCAGCGGCGGCCCGGGCGCGGACACGATCCGCGTCGCCGGCCGCAACACGAGCGCCGACGGCGGCGACGGCGACGACACGATCACCGCGATCATCGCCTCAGGCCGCGCGAGCGTGAAGTGCGGGCCGGGCAACGACACCGTGCTGATCTCGCGCTTCAAGGGCAACCGCAAGCGCGTCTCGGTCGCCAAGGACTGCGAGAAGAAGGTCCAGGGCTAGCCCTACGTGAGGAACGCCCCGGCTCGGCGCCAGCCGAGCCAGGCGGGCCCCATGGCCGCGAACCGCGCCATGACGGCGCATACCCACCAGACCGGCGCGGACGCCAGCGGAAGGCAGACCCGCGGGTGCCCGTGCACCAGCACGCCGAGCGCGAGCACGACGAGCAGCGCCGCGATCACGGCCCCGGCGCCCGCCACCAACGCGCGCGGGACCTCGTCGCGCGGCGCCTCGCCGACCAGGCGATCCACCCGCTCGGGGGCGATCTCCGCCGCGTCGAAGGCGAGCAGCGCCGAGGCCAGCGGCGCGGCCCCGCGGCTGCGGACGACCGCGGCGTCGGCGGCCAGCTCGGCCAGTGCCTGTTCCCGTCGCGGCAGCGCGCCCAGCGAGTAGGCGTCTCCGATCGCCCGCGCAATCAGAATCCGCAGCGGATCGCGCCGCTCGGCGTGGTGCGCCTCGTGGGTGACGACGGCGGCGAGCTCGTCGGCGCCCAGGCGCTCGACCGCGCCCGTCGAGACGTACACCCGCGGCCGCCAGAGCCCCGCGCAGAAGGCCATCGGCCGCGCGGCCGGCACCACCAGCACGTCGTGGCCGGCCACCGCGCGCGCCTCCGACACCGGCATCCGGGCATTGATCCGCCGGTGCGCGCTCACGCCGTGCGAGATCGAGCCCACCGCGCGGGTGAGCGCGTACAGGTCGAATAGCGCCAGGGAGATCAACAGCACGCCCCGGATGTGCACTTCGCCCCGCGTCAAGCCTTCCAGCGCCGCGACGAGGACGTCGCCGTGGAAGCGCACGGCGTCGAGCGCGAAGATCAGCGCCAGCAGGAATGCGGTGAGTCCGAACGCGGCGACCGCGAACTCAGCTCGGCGCAATTCAGCCGCCGTTCGCCAGCCGGCGGAGCTTCTCGAGCCGTTCGGGATCCAGCCCGCCGATGTGGCGGGCGAAATGCGCGAGCGCGAGATCGCCGAAGTCCTCGACGAGCGCGGCGACCTCGGACTCGGCGCGCCGCTGCAGGTACGCGTCGCGCGGCAGCGCGGGCGCATAGACGTCCAGGCGCCCGGCGCGGCGGCGCACCAGCAGGCCCTTGCCGTCGAGCCGCGTCATCACCGTCAGCAGGGTCGTGTACGCGCGCACCTTGCCGCCGCGCGCGTTGAGGGCCTCCTGGACCTCGCGCACGGTCGCCTCGGAACGGGCCCACAGCTCCTCCATGACTTCGGATTCGAGCGCGTGAAGTGGGGGAAGTGTGCCATCTAGACTCATCAGTGATCCCTGAGTGAAACGAAGACGTCCAGCAACTAGTACGAGCCCCCGGCGCGGCAACGCCGCCGCCCAGCGCCTCGCGGCTCTGGTGCGGCACTCACCCGATGCGATCATCGCGACTGACCGGCGCGGTCGCATCACGGCCTGGAACCCTGGTGCGCAGCGACTTTACGGATGGCGGGCCGAGGAAGCAATCGGCGGGCCCATCGAACGCATAGTCCCGCCCGATCGTGAGGGCGAGGCGGCCGACCTGCGCCGGCGCGTGTTCTCGGGCGCGACGATCGAGGATCTCGAGACGGTCCGGATGCGCCGGGACGGCTCGACGGTCCCCGTCTCGATCAGCGTGGCGGCGCTGCGCGACACGCGCGGGCAGCTGATCGGCGTCACGACGATCGCCCGCGACATCGCCGATCGCACCCGCGCGGAGGCCGAGCGCGCCCGGCACGCCGCGCTGGTCGAGCACAGCGCCGACGCGATCGTCGCGATCGACCGCGACGGGCGCGTCACCGCCTGGAACCACGCCGCGACCGTGCTCTTCGGCTACACGGAACGCGAGGCGCTGGGACAGAGCGCCGCGCACCTGGTCCCGATCACCAGCGGGGACGGCACGCCACCCGCCGGCCTGATCGCCGGCGAGGTCATCCGCCGCGAGACCACCCGCCGGCGCCGCGACGGCTCCGAGGTGGTGATCGCCAGCACGCTCTCCCCCATCCGCGACCGGTCGGGGCGGGTGACCGGGGCGGTCGGCGTCTCGCGCGACGTCACGTTCGAGCGTCGCGCCCAGCACGCGCTGCAGGCGGCGCAGGCGCGGTTCCAGGCCGCGTTCGAGCACGCCCCGATCGGCATGGCGCTCGTCGGCCTCGAGGACGTCGTCATCGCTCAGGCCAACGCCGCTCTGAGCCAGCTGGTCGGCTACGAGGAGCTCACCGGCATGGCGATCCGGGAGCTCATCCACCCCGATGACCGCGAGGCGGCCCACCACGCCCTCCAGCCGCTGCGCGACGGATCGTCCGGCAGCCTCGCGGGCGAGTACCGCTACGTACACCGCGACGGGCACGTCGTCCACGCCGAGGTCCGGGCGACCCCGATCGGCGGCGACGACGGGCGCTACCTGATCGTGCAGTTCGTCGACGTGAGCGATCGCCGGCGCTTCGAGGGCCAGCTCCGCAGGCTCGCCGACACCGACGCGCTCACCGGGCTCTACAACCGGCGCCGCTTCGGCGAGGAGCTCGAATGGGTCGTCAGCTACGCCCAGCGCTACGGCCATCCGGCGGCGCTGCTGGCGATCGACGTCGACCACTTCCAGTACATCAACGACAGCTACGGCCATGCGACCGGCGACGAGCTGCTCGGCACGGTGACCGCGCTGCTGCGCTCGCGGCTGCGCGACACCGACATCGTCGGCCGGCTGGGCGGCGACGAGTTCGGGGTGATCCTGCCGCAGACGGCGCTGGAGGACGCCGAGGCGACCGGGCAGGCGCTGATCGAGGCCGCGCGCGAGCAGGTGCACGTCGTCCGCGACGGGCGCCGGGTCCGCGCGACGCTCTCGATGGGCATCCGTGCGATCGAGCCCGAGACGGAGCTGACCTTCGCCGAGGAGCTCGCCGAGGCCGAGATCGCCCGCAACGACGCCAAGGACCGCGGGCGCGACCGCTTCGCCGTCTCCGGCCGGGAGGTCGTGGGCTCGGCCCGGTCGCGCGCGCTGAGCTGGGTCGAGCGGTTGCGTGAAGCGCTCGAGAACGACGGCTTCGTCCTGTACGAGCAGCCGATCCTCGACCTCGCCCGCAACCGCGTCGACCGCTCGGAGCTGCTGATCCGCCTGCTCGACGCCGACGGGCAGATCGTCCTGCCTGGGGCGTTCCTGGGCGCGGCGGAGCGCTACGGGCTGATCAAGGCGATCGACCGGTGGGTGATCGGCGGCGCGATCCGCCTGCTGGCCGAGCGCCACGCCTCCGGCCACGAGCGCCTCGGCCTGGACGTGAACCTCTCAGGCGAGTCGATCACCGACCCGACGGTGATGGACTTCATCGCCGCCGAGGTGCGCAACGCCCCGATCGACCCGACCTGCCTGATCTTCGAGGTCACCGAGACGGCGGCGATCGCCAACGTCGAGCGCGCCCGCAGCCTCGCGCGCGGGCTCGCCGACCTCGGCTGCCAGTTCGCGCTCGACGACTTCGGCTCAGGCTTCGGGTCGTTCTACTACCTCAAGCACCTGCCGTTCGACGTCGTCAAGATCGACGGCGACTTCATCAAGGAGCTGCCCACCACCCGCACCGATCAGCTCACGGTCCAGGCGATCGTGCAGATCGCGAAGGGGCTCGGAAAGACCACGACCGCCGAATTCGTCTCAGACGATGCGACGGTCGCGATGCTGCGCGAGTTCGGTGTCGACTACGCGCAGGGGTTCCATATCGGCCGCCCGGAACCCGTCCGGGCGACCGATAGGCTCAACTAGAGCTTGAAGGTGCGCTTCGCGGTGAAGCGCTTGGTGCCCTGCGTGATCGACCACGTGGCGGTGTAGTTGCCGCCCTTCATGCCGCGCAGTGCGCCGCCCTTGAGGTAGACGACCTGCCCGGGGACGATGCTGACCTGCGGGATCGTGGCGTTGCGCGCCGTCGGGCCCGTGATCTTGACCGTGCCGCCGACCGGGTCAAGCGTGTTGCCGATGTTGCGCACGGCGAGGATCAGCGACTTGTTGCTGCCGCCGCCGACCACGTCCGTGGCGCCGACGCGCAGGTTCGGGCGCTTGCTCGACGGGTTCAGGCGCAGGCGGCCGACGATGTCCCACTGCGGGACGATGCCGTTGGTCGCCTTCGGCTTCTTCTGCTTGGCGAAGACCTGGATGCCGCCGTACAGCGAGCCGGAGGCCGTCAGGCGCTTCATGTTGAGCTTCACCGAGCGCGAGCCGGGTGCCAGGTTGAACGACGCGGGGCTCCCGACGACGTACGGCGAGAGGTTCGCCCGCTTGTTCAGCGCCACCTGGGCGGTCGAGCGGTTCTGGCTCCAGGGCCGGACCGTGACGGTGACCCGCAGCGTGTCCTTGGTCGTGTTCTTGACGGTGAACGTCCCGACCGAGCCGCGCTTGGCGGTGGCCTCGACGGTCGCCGGCGTGATCGAGACGCCGCCCTGCTGGGCAGCCTGGGCCCGCGGCGCTGAGTCGTCCGCCTGAGCAGCGATCACACCGCCAGTCGCGGACCCCACGACGGCAAGGCTGAGAGCGCCGGCGACAAGCCGACTCGTTGCGCGCTTCACTTCGGGGATCTCCTTGCTTTCAGTTTCAGGTAGTGCGGGAGACGCCGGGGACTACGGCGTCTCGGTGGAGAGCGTGACCAGGACCAGCTTGTGGTAGTTGCCCGTGGCCTTGCCCTTGACCTTCTGGCGCAGCTTGACCGTCGTCTTGGAACGGGTGGCGGCGTCGCTGAGCTTCGTCAGCAGTGGGTCCACCGAGCCGTCCAGCGGCTGGAACGCGGACTTGCCGACCGCTGCCTCCAGCGGCTCGGGCAGGCGCTTGGAGCCGACCGACAGGTGCCCGAGCTTGGACCCGCTCGTCGCGTCGCCGTCGGCGAGCGAGAGGAGCGTGCCCGGATCGGTCGCCGTGATCTGCGCGTCGAAGGACATCTCATAGGACTTGGTCTTCGAGAAGGCCGCAAAGCCCTTGGCCGGCTGCGTGAGGATCAGCTCGAGGAAGCTCGGGACGGAGCCGCCGATGTCGGTGCCTCCGCTGACCGGCGGCGTCTGCGCCATGGCGGCGCCCGGCGCGGCCAGGGCGCCGATGACCGTTGCGGCGAGGATCGTTCGCAGCTTCATTACTTCCCTTCCAAGATCTTCATCGTGACCACCGATGACACCAACACGTGGGCATCGGAATCGGAGCGCTCCACCCAGCGCGTGGATGAGCCTCTGACCGAACCGGATCGAGCGTAGCTGCCGGAACCCGGAATCGGACGTGATTTGCGGGTTCTCATTTGACCTTGAACTTCTTGGTCACGGCGAGCGCCTTCTTGCCGTGCTGCGTCAGCGACACGGTGGCCGTGTAGGAGCCCTTGGCGAGCTTCGTGCCGGCCGGCAGATTCACGGTCTTGCCCGGGAGGACCTTCACCGACGCGACGGTGAGGTTCTTGGTCCCCGAGGAGCCCTTGACCTTGACCGAGCCCGCGACCGGGTCAAGCGTGTTGCCGGCGTTCTTGATCGGGATGACCGCGGTCGCCCCGGAGGCCTTGACATTGCCCGCCGTGATCAGGTACTTCGGCGCCGCCGGGAGGATCCGGACCGCGCCGACCAGCCGGTAGCCGAGGACGACGCCCTTGCGCGTCGCGGCGTCGGTCGGGACGCCGATGACCTCCAGCGAGCCATAGAGGTAGCCGGCCGCGGGCGCCGAGCCCAGCGTCGCGGTCACGACCTCTTCGGCGCCGGGGGCGAGGGTGAAGGTCGATTTGTCGACGCTGACGCCGGGAAGCGTCGCGCGCCGGTTCGGGGCGACCTTGCCCGTCGCCGCCTGCACCCACGGACGGGGTGTGACGGTGACCGCCATCGCCGCCGCGGAGCGGTTGGCCACCGTCACGGAGGCCAAGGCCCCGGGCTGCGCGTTGTGCTGAATCACCGCGGGCATCATCGAGAGCCCGCCGTCCTGCGTCTGCGCAGCGGACCCGCCGGCCGCTGCGCCTTGCACGAGCGCCGTGCCACCGGCGCCGAGCGCCGTGAGCACGGCGCCGAGCGCCACATACCGCTTCATGTCTGAATCTCCCTGCCGCCGACGCAAGCGCTTAGCGCTTGGACGACTTCTTCTTTTCGACCTTGACCTTGATGCTCACCGACGAGCGCTTCCCATCGCTGTTGGTGAACCGGAACGTGATCGTACGCGAGCTCTTGTAGGCAAGGATGATGGTGAGCTTGCCTGCGTCGCGGACGGTCGTGCCGGCCTTGCTGTAGGTCTTCTTGCCGATCTTGTTCAGGACGTCGATCCGAGCGCGCTTCGGAGCCGACTGGCGCTTGCCGTTGATGACGCACGTCAGGCGCCCGTTGAACCGGTAGCGCTTGCCGTACTGCAGGACCGGGACGCCCTTGGAGACCCGGAGCGGCTTCTGCGAGAGCGAGAACGAGAGGCGCGGCGTCTTGCAGTTCTGCGAGCTGGCGCCGAGGATCCCGCCGTTGTTGTTGTTCGCGTTGGCGTTGGCGTTCGCGTTCGGGGTCGGCGCGCCGCTCGTGCCGATGCTCAGCGTCTGCGTGTTCGTCCCGAGGTTGACGTTGTTGGCGATCTCGACGGGCGAGCGCTGCTCGGTGACGTTGCCGGCCCAGTCGGTGACGCGGACGAGGAGCGTGTAGTCGCCGTCGGGCAGGCCGGTCGTGGAGACGTGGAGATCGACCTTGTCGACGTGTGCGCAGTCGTTGTCGAGCGGCAGGTCGACCGTCGCGCCGTCGGGCGAGAGGTCGTCGCAGTTCGTGGCCGGGAACGCCTTGCTCGCCAGCGACGTGCCTTCGATGCCCGCCTCGGCGTAGCGGAGGCCGACACCCGCGTCGTTGCCGTGGACGTCGAGGTCCAGCGTGCCGGCCGCCGGGCTGCGCGTGCCACCGACGGCGAACGTCGGGGCCTGGGTGTCAGAGACCTTCATGCCGATGCGCGAGACGTCGAGCGTGGCCGGCCCGTCCGCGGCGCAACCCGCCGCCGCCGGGCAGCCGAGCGCGATCGCGACGGTGCCGCTGACGGTCGAGCCGGGATCGACCGCGAACGTCTTGTCCGCCGCGGGGACGGGGTCGCCGGTCGAGGACTCGAGCGTGACCGCGTTGGACGGGGCCTTGAGCGAGTACTCCATGCCCGTCGCGATGCCGCTCACGCGCCGCTGCACGCGCAGCCCCGTCAGCTTGGTCTCCGACGGAACCCTGAGAACGGCGCTGTCGGTGCCGTAGACCAGGCCGCCGACAGGAGTGAACAGGCCCCGCAGACCGCCGTCGTCCAGCGTGCTGCCGGCGCCGGAGCAGCCGTTTCCATATCCCGCGAGATTGTGCGAGCCGAACGAATTGATCGCCGAGCCGGAGGGCCCGTGACAGGCCCACAGCCATACGTCACTGGCGGATGCCGTGCTCGTCGACACACCCAGGGCGGCGAACGCCACCCCGAGTACCGAAAGCTTCATTTTGAGACCGACTGAGGGCATCGCTGCCACTCTCCCTCCTGCATGCAACCTGCGTGGACCCGTATTGACCGAGCGGAGCATCGTAGGACGCGCCTCTCCCCGTGAGGCGACATCACACCCCGAGTGCGGGCGACGGTACATAGAGATGAGAGGGCTCGTCAAGCCACTATTCGTCCAGATGACTCCACACGTTCTTTAGGCCAGGAGCGCGACTAGACTGGATTGGAGGTCTTCGAAGCGAGCAGCGGAGAAGTAGCGCCCGCGCGCGCGGGCCGCGAGGCGCTTGCCCGCCGCGACCGCCTCAGGGTCGGCGTCGCTGCCGAGGACGTCCACGCGATCGAAGCCGCCGAGCGCGCCCAAGGGATCGTCGCCGGCCGTCACCCGGCAGTCCGAGAGGACGATCGCGACCCGTTCCGCGGCCGGCTCGCGTGCGAGCTCCCGGGCCGCCGTGCGCAGCGCCAGAGCCAGATCGGTGCGGCCCTTGCCGCGCAGAGAGAGCAGATCGTCGACGAGGCCGGCGGGCCGGCGGGCCTCGCCCTGGCGCTGCAGGACCAGCGCGTCGGCGGCGAAGGCGATCACGCTCGTGCTCGCGCCGGGGCGACGCGTGCCCTCCAGGACGACCGCGCAGGTGGCCATCGCGGCGAGGCCGACGGCGTGGCCGCGCATCGACCCGCTGTGGTCGACGAGCAGGCACAGCGCGCGCCGTGGGGCGGTCCAGCGGCGGGCGATCAGCTCGTCCCCATGTTTCGGCCTTCCGCCGGCAACCTCAAGGGTCAGGTCGAGGTCGAGGTCGCCCTCTCCCCCGGCGCGTCCGGGGCTCAATCGCCGATACCCGCGGCTGCGGTCGCTCCCGAGCCGTCCGGCGCGCACGAACAGCCGCGCGGCCAGCCTGCGCGCCTGGGCCCGCAACTGCGGGTCGGTGGCCGCGCCGAGGTCGGCGAGCAGCGCGACGGCGGCGTCCGCGTCGGTCCTGAGCAGGTCGTTGAAGGCCGCCTCGTCGAGCCGGCCGATCGCGGGCGAGACCTGCTCGAGGCTCGCGTGCGCGCCGGCCAGCTGGTCCCGGCGCAGGGTGCGCCGGCCGCGCTCCTTGACGACCTCCTGGGCCTCGGCGCCGCTCAGTGCCCGGCCGGCCCCGCCGTTGTCGGCCCGCCGGCCCGCGCTTTTCCCGGCGGCTCAGTCTCCTCGGCGGGCTTGAGCCGCTCGATCAGCTCGAGCACGATCGCCTCCGGCGTGACGTCGGCGCCCTCGTCGAGCCGCAGCCGGCCCGACAGCGCGGCGATCGCCGCGTCGGCGAACGTCGCGTCCCCGGGCGTGGGCTCGGGCTCGGAGCGCAGCCCGCTCAGCTCGCGCCCGAGGCGGACGAGGTCGATCGCGCCGCGCACGGACGCCCCCATCCGCACCTGCGGATGCTCGCGGGTGAGGCGGGTGAGGGTCACGGCGGGCGGCGTGAGCGCGCTCGCCGCCCCGGTCACGCGCTCGACGATCGCCCGCTCGCCGGCCTCGTCCTGGTAGGTGATCGCGATCCGGCACATGCGATCCGAGATCGCCTGGCTCACGCGCGCCGTGCCGACGGCGTCGAACGGGTTCATCGCGGCGATCAGCCGGAAGCTCTCGCGAGCGGGCACGCGCCCGAGCCGCGGCACGTGGATCTCGCCCTCCGCCAGCGCGCCGACGAGGACGTTGAGCGTCTCCTCCGGCACCCGGTTGAGCTCCTCGATGTAGAGCAGCCGGCCCTCGCGCAGCGCGCTGATCAGCGGGCCGTCGACGAACGTGTCGGGCGTGTAGCCCGCTTCCAGGACGAGCGCGGGGTCGTGATGGCCGACCAGCCGGGCGGGCGTGAGCTCGGCGTTGCCCTCGACGAACTCGACCCCGAGGCCCGCGCCGTCGGCGACAGCGCGCAGCAGCGTCGACTTCCCGGTCCCGGGCGGCCCTTCGAGGACGACGTGGCAGCCGGACGCGAGCGTGGCCGCGAGCACCTCGGCCTCGCGGCGCAGGCCGACGATCCGCTCGTCGACCCGCGCCAGCAGTGATGCCGAGCTAGTGCTCGTGAACGACAACTCCCCGGATGTTCTTGCCGTCGAGCATGTCCTGGAAGCCCTGGCCGATGTCGTCGAGCGCGTAGCGCTGCGTGACCAGCTCGTCGAGCTTGAGCTTGCCCGCCTGGTAGAGGCCGATCAGGTTGCGGATGTCGTACATCGGGTTGCCCGAGCCGAACAGCGTGCCCTTGACCGTCTTCTCGTAGAGCGTCATGACCGCGCCAGAGAGCTGGACGGTGAGCTTGTTCGGGTCCGCGAGACCGGTGATGACCGCGGTGCCACCCTTGCGGATCGCGGTGACGGCCGCGCCGACGACCTCCTCGTTGACGATGTCGACGGTGATGATCGCCTTGTCGGCGCCGACGCCGCGGGTCAGGTCCTGGGAGAGCGCGTAGGCCTCGTCGGCGCTGGCCACCGTGTGGGTCGCGCCGAGGTCCTCGGCCATCTCGCGCTTGTTGGCGAGCGGGTCGACGGCGATGATGTTGGCCGCGCCGGCGTGATTGGCGCCCTGGACGGCGTTGGAGCCGATGCCGCCGATGCCGTAGATGATCACGGTCTCGCCCGGCACCACGTCGGCGGCGTAGACGGCGCTGCACCAGCCGGTCGGGACGCCGCAGCCGACGAGCACGACGGTGTCCAGCGGTAGGTCCTTGTCGACCGACACGCAACTGGTCTCGGAGATCACGCTGTACTGGCTGAAGCTGCCGAGCATGCACATCGCGCCGATGTCGTCGCCGTTGGAGTGAAAGCGGAACGTCCCGTCGGGCAGGCAGCCGTCGAGGATCGTCGCGCCCAGGTCGCAGATGTTCGAGTGCCCGGTGGCGCAGAAGCGGCAATGGCCGCAGACCGGGAGGAACGACGTGACGACGTGATCGCCCTCCTTGACGCGCGAGACGCCCGGGCCGATCTTCTCGATGATCCCGGCGCCCTCATGGCCGCCGACGATCGGGAACCGCGGCACGATGTCGCCGTGGCGCAGGTGCTCGTCGGAGTGGCACAGCCCAGCGGCCACCCAGCGGATCAGCACCTCCCCCTGCTTGGGGTCGTCGAGATCCAGCTCGGCGATCTCCCAATCGCGACCGGTCTCCCACAGCATGGCTGCCCTGGTCTTCACGAACTCCTCCTTCGTGTGACGCCGACGCCGCGATCGTACCCCGCCTGTCGCTTCCGGCGCGCTACCGCCTGCGGGTGCGGCGCGCGGGCGCTCAGCGGCTGGAGGCGGAGGCCTTCGCGAGGCCCGCGTAGGCCGCCTGTGGCGAGCCGTCGCGGTGCAGGATCGCGGAGTGCCAGATCTCGTCTTCAGGCGGGTCGACGAGCTGGTACTGCAGGAGCTGCTTGACGCGCGGGTTGCGGCGCGCGACCGTGAACGCGGAGGCCAGCCAGGCGGCGCGGACCTTCGGCTTCTGCGCGCGATTGCCCTCGGTCAGGTAGCCGAACTCGGTCAGGTAGACGCCCATCTTGGCCTTAGTGGGCGTGCGTAGCGCGTTGCGCTTGGCAAGCTTGTCGAGCGCCGTCGTCAGCCGCGACAGGGCGCTGATCGGCACGTCGTCGGGGCGGCCGGAGACCACGGTGGGCGCGGACGTGAACTGGTACGGGTGGATGGCGAAGCCGTCGGCCTTCAGCGGCGCGCACTTCTTCGCCGCGGCGTAGTTGGCCTTCGAGCAGGTGACGTCGCGCAGGAACTTCAGCGGCGCGATCGCCCGCCCGCCCCCGATCGGGGCCAGCTCGCCGATCAGGACCTTGGCCCGCGGGTCGGTCGCCTTGATCGCCTTGTAGCCGGTGCTGTAGAGCATGCGGTACTGGCTCGCGGCCGTCCGGCCGGGGGCCAGCCACGTGTTCCAGTTCGGCTCGTTCCAGATCGCGTACCGGTCGACCCGGCCCTGGAAATGGCCGACGACGGCCTTGACGAACGCGCCGAACTTCGCCGCGTCAGGGCGATAGTTGCCGACCTCGTGGTTCGCCGTCGCCCACGCGGGCGCGGGCCCGGCGATCGTCAGCTGCAACTTGATGCCGCGGGCGGCCGCGGCGGCCTGGAGGGCGTCGATGCGGCTGAAGTCGTACGTGACGGTGTGCGGGGCGTGCCGTGCCTCCGGGTCGCCGACGAGCAGCCGCGCCCACAGCACGTTCACGCGGATCCGGGTCGCGCCAAGCTCGACGGCGTGGTCCATCGCCACGTCGCGCTCCATCCAGCGCTGGTCGACGAAGACGGCGTCGTCTTGCAGCGCGAGCTCCATTCCCGCGGACGCGTGAGCACGCGCCGGAAGGGCGAAGAGAGCGAGCGCGAGCGTGAACAGGCTCAGGCAGGCGGGGAGGGAACGAGGCATCTGTGCGTTTGATCGGCCATCCGTGTGCGGGACTGAACCCCGCCAAGAGGTTAAGGTTTCGCGCCGTGCTCGCTGTTTATGTGGCGCATACGAACGCAGACGAACCGCTCGCCGGATTGGTGGTCGGATCGCTCGACGAACCGGCCGTCCCGCCGGGCTGGACGACGGTCGAGGTCCGGGCCGCCTCCCTCAATCACCACGACCTGTGGTCGCTGCGCGGGGTCGGCCTGCCGGCGGACCGGCTGCCGATGATCCTCGGCTGCGACGCCGCGGGCGTGGACGCCGACGGCAACGAGGTCGTCGTGCATTCGGTCGTGACGTCGGACGCCTGGCGGGGCGACGAGACGCTTGACCCGCGCCGGTCGATTCTCTCGGAGCGGTACCCCGGGACGTTCGCTGAGCGGGTGGCGGTGCCGCGGCGCAACCTCGTGCCCAAGCCGCCGGAGCTCTCGTTCGCGGAGGCGGCCTGCCTGCCGACGGCGTGGTTGACCGCGTACCGGATGCTCTTCACCCGCGCGGCGGTCGTGCCCGGCTCGACGGTCCTGGTGCAGGGCGCGGGCGGCGGCGTGGCGACGGCGCTGATCGTGCTCGGACGCGCCGCGGGCCTGCGGGTGTGGGCGACCTCGCGTTCGGAGGCCAAGCGCGCGCGGGCGCTCTCGCTCGGCGCGGACGCGGTCTTCGTGCCGGGCGCCCGACTCCCCGAGCGCGTCGACGTCGTGGCCGAGACGGTCGGCGCGGCGACGTGGGATCACTCGCTGAAGGCGCTCAAGCCAGGCGGGACGCTCGTCATCTCGGGCGCGACGTCCGGCGCCGACCCGCCCGCCGGGCTGAACCGCGTCTTCTTCCTGCAGCTCTCCGTCGTGGGGTCGACGATGGGCACGCGCGACGAGCTCGAGCGACTGCTGCGGCTGTGCGTCGAGCGCGACGTGCGCCCGGTGATCGAGAGCGAGCGGCCGCTCGAGGACGCGCGGGCGGCGTTCGAGGCGCTGGCCGCGGGCGACGTCTTCGGCAAGCTCGTGTTGACGCGCTGAGTTCGGTCCGGCGACGCGACCTTCCCAGGTGCTCGCGCCGCCGGCCCGACGGGTTCGCGGATTCTTCCGCTTACGGAACGCCGCTGGTCAGACGGCGCCTGTTCATCCTGTCAACAATGAGGGTTGTTATGCAAGTCACAACCCGCGCGCGTCGCGCCAATGGCGGCAGTGCCGGGCGCGTTGGCGCTCATCCCGACCGACGAGCGGCCTCCAGCAGCGCTTGCGCGATCGCCTCGAGGCCCAGTGAGGGGCCGGCGCCCGCCGCGACCGCGGCGCGCGGCATCGTCGCGTGCTCGGCGCTGTTCTCGCTCTGCGCCAGCACGGTCGCGCCCGCGGCGACCAGCGCGCGGGTCCCCGCCGCGGCGTCGGTCGACCGGCCCGTCAGGACCACGCCGAGCGCGCGCTCGCCGAACGATTGGGCGAGCGAGGAGAACAAGGCGTCGAACGGCAGGTCCAGCCCGTTGCCCTGGGTCGCGGTCAGCGCGCACGCCCCGTCGGGGCGGACCTCGAGCTGCGCTCCCGGTGGGCAGACCAGCACGCTTCCCGGCTCGAGGCGCGTCCGCAGCCCCACCCACGAGACGTCGAGCTCGGTCTCGCGGTCGAGGAGGTCGACGAGCGCCATGCCGTTGCCACCCAGACGCTGTTGGACCAGCACCGCCGCCGGATAGCCCGGTGGCAACCGGCTGACGATCGCGCCGAGCGCGTCGAGACCGCCCGCGGACGCGACGAGTGCGACGACCTCGATCCCCGACATGGGCCAGGGTCTAGCCGACGCTCATGAGCGTCCGGGGTGGTTCGTCAGTTGAACGACATCCGCTGAGGGCGGATGTCCCTGACCTTCGGACAGTGTTCACGGTTCCGCCGGACCGCCGGTGCGACGTATCGCCGCCGGTACCACTGGCCGATGTTGCAGATGAACGTCGCCGATGGTGTCCATCGGATCGAAGACGCGCACACGAACTGGTACGTGATCGAGGACGACCAGCGGCTGACGATCGTCGATGCCGGCGTTCCTGGGTCGTGGGCGTCGCTGCACGCGGCATTGGATGAATTGGGACGCAAGCCGTCGCAGATCGCGGCGCTGATCCTCACCCACGCGCACTTCGACCATCTCGGGTTCGCCGAACGCGCTCGCGCTGAGCTGGGCGTGCCCGTCCATGTCCACGAGAACGACGTCCCGCTGACTCGCCATCCCCGCCAGTACGGGCACGAACGCGCGCGCACGCCGTATCTGGCCACCCACCCGCGGGCGCTGCCGTACGTGCTCGCCTTCGCGCGGACCCGGGCGCTCTTTCCCCCGCCGTTGCGCGAGGTCACGCGCTACGTGGCCGGGACCCTGGCGGTTCCGGGCTCGCCGCGCGTCGTGTCCACGCCCGGGCACACGCTCGGGCACTGCGCCTTTCATCTGCCGGATCGCGACGTGGTGATCGCCGGCGACGCCGTGGTCACGCTCGATCCCTATACCGGGCGCACCGGCCCGCGGATCATCGCCAGAGCGGCGACCGCCGACAGCGAGCGCAATCTCGCCACCCTCGAAGCGATCGCGGACACGAACGCCGGCACCGTGCTCGTCGGTCACGGCGAGCCGTGGAAGAGCGGCGCACGCGCCCTCGTCGATCAGGCGCGTGCCGCGAGCATCGGATGAGTCCAAATCCTCTGTCGCCCGGCCGGAAGTCCGCCCCGAGCAGCTCGCGGACGCCATGACGGCGACGATCCCGCAGGGGCTAGGTGGGTTGAACGTCAACTGCGCCGGGTGGGGGAGGGGGGAGCGGCAGTGCCACCGGTCCCGGGCTGGCGTGGGTCCGCTCGGTGCGCGGCTCTGTCGGGGTCGAAGTGCCGTGCTGGGATACCGACAGTTACGGGCGTGGTGCTGACACCCCCGTCCCCGCCGGGCCTTTCGGTGATCGGTTTCGGCGAGCAAAGAAGTCGTGCGCGCCACATCGAACAGTACGAACCTGATCGAAACCCGCGATCCGTCCCTCAAACGCGCACGGTCGACCACGGCGACCCGGGACAGCGCGAGTGCGGGACACACTGACCAGCCCACGCCCGTAACTGTCGGTATCCCAGCGCGAGATTTCGGGCCAACAGAGCCGCGCCGAGCGGCGGACTCACGGCAGGCAGACCCGGAGGGTGCGCCACTCCCCCTCCCCACCCGGCGCAGTTGACTTTCGTCCCTTCGGGTCCACCGTGGGTCAGGTTGCCATGGCGACGTACTTCATGTCGAGGAACTCCGCGATGCCCTCTTGGCCGCCCTCGCGGCCGATGCCGCTCGCCTTGACGCCGCCGAACGGCGCCGCGGCGTTGGAGACGATCCCCTGGTTGAGGCCGACCATGCCGGTCTGCAGGCGCTCGACGACGCGGAACGCGCGCTTGATGTCCTGCGTGTAGACGTAGGCGACGAGGCCGTACTCGGTCGCGTTGGCCGCGGTGATCGCGGCGTCCTCGGAGGAGAACGTGCGCAGCGGCGCGACCGGGCCGAAGATCTCCTCGGTCAGGACCCGCGCATCGTCGGGGACGTCGGAGAGCACCGTCGGCTGGTAGAAGGCGCCTGGGCCGTCGATCGACTCGCCGCCCACGAGCGCCGAGGCGCCGAGGTCACGCGCGTCGCTCACCAGCTCGGCGACCTTGTCGCGCTCGACGCGGTTGATCAGCGGGCCGACGTCGATCCCCGGCTCGGTGCCGCGGCCGACGTTGAGGGCGCCCATCCGCGCCGCAAGCCGCTTCGCGAACTCGGCCTCGACCGCCTCGTGCACGAGGAAGCGGTTGGCGGCGGTGCAGGCCTCGCCGCCGTTGCGCATCTTGGCCAGCATCGCGCCGTCGACGGCGGCGTCGAGGTCGGCGTCCTCGAAGACCAGGAACGGCGCGTTCCCGCCGAGCTCCATCGAGACGCGCTGCAGCTGGTTCGCCGACTGCTCGACCAGCATCTTCCCCACCGCGGTCGAGCCCGTGAAGGAGACCTTGCGCAGGCGCGGGTCGTTCATCAGCGGGCCGACCACGCGGCTCGCGGAGGACGACGTGACGATGTTCAGCACGCCCGCCGGCAGGCCGGCGCGCTCGAGGATCTCGGCCAGCGCGAGCATCGACAGCGGCGTCTGCTGCGCGGGCTTGACGATCATCGTGCAGCCCGCGGCGACCGCCGGGCCGATCTTGCGCGTGCCCATCGCCATCGGGAAGTTCCACGGCGTGATCAGCAGGCACGGCCCGACAGGCTGCTTCATGACCAGCAGGCGGCCGGCGCCGTTGGGCGCGGTGGCGAAGCGGCCGTCGATGCGCACGGACTCCTCCGCGAACCAGCGGAAGAAGTCGGCGGCGTAGGCGATCTCCCCGCGCGACTCGCCGAGCGGCTTGCCCATCTCGAGCGTCATCAGCAGCGCGAGCTCGTCCTGGCGCGCCATCAGCTCCTCGTAGGAACGGCGCAGGATCTCCCCGCGCTCGCGCGGCGCCCACGCGGCCCACTCCTCCTGCGCCGCCGAAGCCGCGTCGAGCGCGGCCAGCGCGTCCTCGGCGGACGCGTCAGCAATCTCGGTCAGCACCTCGCCCGTGGACGGGTCCTCGACCGGCAGCGTCGCGCCGGTCTCCCGCCATTCGCCGCCGATCCACACGCCGCGCGGCACGGCGGAGACGACATCTTGTTCGATCAGCATCAAGGACCTCTTCCAAACGGGTTTGTTGGCCGCGACAATAAATGCGCCGCGCAGGTCACGCAAGTCGCTCGAAATGCGCATCCCGTGGGCCAGGCCCATTCGTTGCCGCCATGTCCTGAGGGCATGCCGAGAACACGATCACGAGGTCGAGTTCGGCGCGCAGCGCGACGTGGCTGCCGGGGGTCGAGACCGGCGGGGCGATCACGATCGTCCCGTCCGCCGCCGGCGGCGCGTTCTCGAACAGGTTCAGCGGGCTCGGCGTCAGCGGCGCGCGCAGCCCGAGCTCGCCGAGCGCGGCGTGCAGGTTGTCGGTGCAGTTGTCATGCCCGGCGGCGCCGAGCAGCTCGTAGCGATAGATGTCGCAGGCGGCGAGCAGCGTGTCGTGGACGCCGCCCGAGGTGTCCTCGATCAGCGTGAGCACCGGGCGCCGCCGGTTGGTGACGAACGTGTCCCCCACGCGCGGATTCACCCGCCCCATGTGCAGCCGGCTGTGCTCCATCGACATCCACTCCGCGGCCGGATCGACGAACGCCCAGGTGTCGACGACCTGCTGGCCGTGGGTGTTGACGACCCGCACCCGCTCTCCACGCGCGACGCGCACCGCGACGGCCGTACGGGCCGGAATCCGTTGGAGCGCCATGAGAATCGGGATGATTCCACGGTGTCCTCCCCGCCCGTGGCCCCGCGCAGCGTCCGCGTCTCGTCGCTCGAGCTCTTCTTCGACCTCGTCTTCGTCTTCACGATCACGCAGCTGACCGACGTCCTGGCCGAGGGCCACGACTTCCAGGCGCTGTCGCGGGTCGTGGTGATGCTGCTGCTGATCTGGTGGATGTACGACGGCTACGCGTGGCTGACCAACGCGATCACGACGGACCGCCTGCGCTTCCGGCTGCTGCTGGTCGGCGGGATGGGCGGCTTCTTGATCATCGCGCTCGCCGCGCCGCACGCCTACGAGGGCGACGGCGTCGTCTTCGGCCTCGCCTATCTCGCCGTGGTCGTCCTGCACGCCGGCATGTACGCCCGCGGCGCGACGCTCGCGGAGATGCGGGCGATCCTGCGGATCGCGCCGTTCAACCTCCTCGCGGCGATCATCGTGCTCGCCGGCGGCGCGCTTGAAGGCGACGCGCAGACGATCCTGTGGGCGCTCGCGGGCGTGATGCTGTGGCTCACGCCGCGCTTCACGAGCGTCGAGGGGTTCGTGGTCGGGGTCTCGCACTTCGTCGAGCGTCACGGGCTCGTGGTCATCGTCGCCCTCGGCGAGTCGATCGTCGTCATCGGCGTCGGCGCCGAGGGGCTCAAGCTGGACGCCGGGCTCGTGCTCGTGGCGCTGCTCGGGCTCGCGCTCAACGCCGCCCTGTGGTGGGTCTACTTCAGCGACGAGACCGCGGTCGAGGAGGGCTTCGAGGCCGCGCCGCCCGAGCGCCGGGCGCAACTCGCGCTCACGGCGTTCGGCTACTGGCACTTCGGGATCCTGCTCGCGGTGATCGCGATCGCGGCGGGTTTGAAGAAGGCGGTCGGCCACCCGTACGACCCGCTCGAGGAATGGATCGCGATCGGGCTCGCCCTCGGTACCGCGCTCTACCTGTTCTGCGACCTCGGCTTCCGCCGGACGTTCGGGATCCCGGGCAACCGCGTCCGGGCCGCCGCCGGGGTGGTGTCGATCGCGACGGTCTTCCTCGGCACGGAGGTCGCGGGCGTCGCGCAGGTCGGCGCGCTGGCGGCGATCCTCACCGTCGCCCTGGTGGTCGGGGGGACGGCGGGGGAACCCCCCGGATAGGAGCCGTGAGCCGGGCGTCTGTACCGGCATGAACCGATTCCTTCGCAATCGCCGCACCGTCATCGCACTGGCGCTCGGCTTCACCGCGGTCCCCACCGTCGCCCTGGCGGCGACCGGCGCCTCGCCCGGCGACCCGTTCAAGCTCGGGCAGGACAACCACATCGAGAAGGCGACGACGACGCTCAGCGGCGTCGGTCAGACCAGCAGCGGTGTCCTGCAACTGCGGCGCGATCAGGGCAGCGGCATCGGTGCGGTCCTGAAGGTCGTCAACGAGGGACCGGGCGTCGCGCGGCGTGGCATCGACATCAACGTCCCCCCGGGGCAGCCCCCGATCTCCGTCAACCCGGACGCCGGGAAGGCCTCCGGCCTCAACGCCGACAAGCTGGACGGCAAGAGCGAGGAGGACTTCATCCCGAGCCGGCTCTACGGCGTCGGGACCGGCCTCGTCAACGGGCCGGGCGGCGGGAAGACCGTGCTCGTGAGCGGTGTGAACCTCAGCTGCGACGACGGTGACGTCGCGCTCAGCGCGGGTGGCAACGCCGTCGATCCCGAGGACGCGCTCAACGGCATCGTCCCGTTCCGCTCGAGCTACCAGATCGAGTTCACCGACAACGGCGGCGCCAGCCGCTTCAGCGCGAACATGATCTGCGCGGACGTCGCCAAGCCGTTCCGCTGATTCAGCCGCCGGCGGCTACGACGTCGTAGCCGTCGGCGCGCAGCACTTCCATGACCACGTTGCGATGGTCGCCCTGCAGCTCGATCACGCCGTCCTTCACGGACCCGCCGACGCCGCAGCGCTTCTTCAGGCGGCCGGAGAGCTCTCGCAGGCCCGCGTCGTCGAGCGGCACGTCGTAGATCGTCGTGACCGCCTTGCCGCGGCGCCCCGACGTCTCGCGCTTGACCTTCACGCGACCGCCGGCGGCCTTGCGCGCCTTCAACAGCGGGTCGCGGGCCTTGCGCAGGTCGCCGTCGGAGCTCGAATAGACCATCCGCTCGTTGCGCGCCATGCGAATGAGGCTACCCCGCGCCGTTGAGCGGCAGCACGGCGCGGACGACCGTGCCCTGGCCGGGCGGCGACTCGACCGTCAGCGTCCCGTCGCTCGCGCCCACACGGTCGGCGAGCCCGGACAGTCCCGAGCCCTTCCCCACCGCGGCGCCGCCGATCCCGTCGTCGAGCACCTCGACGACCAGGTCCGACCCCTCGCACACCACGCGCACGACCGCGTGCGTGGCCTGCGCGTACTTGGCGACGTTGGTCAGCGCCTCGGCGACCGTGAAGTACGCCGTCGCCTCGACCGCCGGCGGGAAGCGCTGCTCGGGCGGGTCGACGACCTCCACCGGGAACGGCGAGCGGGTGGCGAGCGCGCCGATGGCGGCGACGAGGCCCCGCTCGGTCAGCACCGCGGGGTGGATCCCGCGCGCGAGCTCGCGCAGCTCGGTCGATGCCTCTTTGAGCTCGTTGCCCAGGCGCTCGAGGAACTCGCCCACCTGCGAGGGATCCTTGGCGAGCCGGCGCCGGGCGACCTGGACGTCGAGGACCAGGGAGACGAGCCGCTGCTGCGCGCCGTCGTGCAGGTCGCGCTCGATCTTGCGCCGCGCGGCGTCCGCGGCCTCGAGGATGCGCTGGCGGGAGGCGCGCAGCTCGGCCGTCCGCGCCGCCTCGACCTTGTGCGCGAGCAGCGCGGCCTCGGCCGCGCGCCGCTCGGTGATGTCGAACAGCGCGCCGTCGAGCCACAGCCGCCCGCCCGGCCCGGGTACGGGCTGGCCGCGGTCGAGCACCCACCGCACCTCGCCGTCGGCGCGCACGATCCGGTACTCGAGCACGAACGGCTCGTGCGCCTCGGCGCTGTGCGAGACCGTCTCGAGCACCACTTCGACGTCGTCGGGATGGACGATCGAGAGGATCGTGCGCTTCTGCGACGCCAGGAAGCCCGCCGGCGGGTAGCCGGAGATGCGTTCGATCTCGTCGCTGATCGCCTCCAGGACGAAGTCGGCGTGCCAGGCGGAGCGGTAGATCGCGCCCGGGACGTTCTCCATCAGCGTCCGCAGCAGGCGGTCGTTGGCGCGCTGCTCGCTCGCTCGCAGTCCCGCGCGCGCTCGCGCGATCAGCTCCGCGCGGGTGAACGGGCGATGCAGATAGTCGTCGGCGCCCGCGTCGAGCACGGAGTCCGCCATCCGGCCCTTGGCCGCGACGGTGATCGCCAGCACCCACGCGTCGCCGAGCCGCGGGTCGTCGCGCAGGCGGCGGCAGACCTCGGGCGCGTCGAGCCCGGACGAGTCGCGGTCGACGATGACCAGGTCGACCGGCTCCTCCTCCAGCGCCTTGCCGGCCGCGGCGGCACGCCGGACCGCGCGGGGCGCATGCCCCGCGGCGCGCAGCCAGGACTGGATCTCGGGCTCCGCGGCACCGACCACGAGCACACCGGCCTGGCGGCGTCGGACTGCATCAGCACGTGCCACTGGCCCCATTATGGGGCCTGGCGGCGCGGCTATCCCCCGAAGTCAGTGGCGTAGGTCGCGCCCGCGCCACCGGTCGGCGCGCCGTTGGCGACGCCGATGCCGATCATCCGGAACTGGCGCGCGAGGATGTTCGCGCGGTGCCCGGCGCTGTGCATCCAGCCGCGGACCATCTGGCGCGGCGTCGCGTAGGTGCCGGTGCCGTAGCCGATGTTCTCGCCGACGGTCCACGAGTGGCGCGACTTGGTCCAGCCGGTGCGCTTGATGCGGGTCACGAAGGAGGCGCCGGACTTGGAGGTGTGGTCGAAGTAGTGCTGGGCGACCATGTCGCCGGCGTGGCCGTTGGCGGCGCTGCGCAGCTTGCCGTCGGCGCGGAGCTTGCCGAGGCCGTGGGCGTGGCGCTGCTGGTTGAGCAGGCAGAGCGTGACGTGGGCGGTGCCGGCCTGGCCGAGCTCGGACGGGTCGCGATCGGCGCCCGAGCAACCCGCGGCGTTCGCGGCCGACGGAGCAGCCGCGGTGGCGAGGACGAGCAGGGACGACACGGCGAAGCGCTGCGCGATACGGCGCATGGGAGGACCTCCGACGAGAACGGCAGCTCCCATTGACCCTTCGGCAATCCGGCCGGCTCCTCGGGTGGGAGCTCCTGGACTTTGCGGACCCGTCTTACGAAACGGGGGTGCCCTTGTCGGGGGAGGTACCTATGGATGTTGCGACCTGGGACTCCTCTCGGCCGGTCCCGTCGAGGTCTTGAGCGGATCTCCCCCTTATGGGGGGATTAAGGTTTCAGAGCGCGACGTCGACCGGGCGCCCGGACTCGAGCGAGGCGACCGCCGCCTCGCTCACCGCGGCGGCGGCGAAGCCGTCGTAGGCGCTCGGGCCGTCGGGCTCGGACCCGCGGGCGATCGAGTGGATCCACGCCTGCAGCTCGTGCAAATACGCGGTGCCGAAGCGCTCCCGGAAGCCCGGCGGGATCGCCTGCGACTCGGCGTTGTCCGTCCGCAGCGCGACCGTCGCGGGCGGAAGCAGCTCGAGCGTCCCGTCCTCCCCCACGACCTCGCAGCGGATGTCGTACGCGTAGCCGGCGCTGACGAACGCCTCGACGTCGACCAGGCGCCCGCCCGCGGTCTCGAACAGCAGCAGCTGCGGGTCACGCAGGCCCTCGCGCGCCTTGCTGGTCGGCGTCGGCGTGAGCACCGTCGCGCGCACGATCTCCTCGCCCAGCAGCCAGCGGGTGACATCGATCTCGTGGACGGCGCTGTCGGTGATGATCATCGCGCTGTCGAAGAACGGGTGGACGCTCGGGTTGCGGTGTGCGCAGTGCATGAGCAGGGGGGCGCCGATCGCGCCGGCGTCCAGGCGGGCCTTGAGGTCGGCGTAGCCCGGGTCGTAGCGGCGCATGAACCCGACCGTCACCGACCGGTGCCCGACGGCGGCCTCGGCCTCGACGATCCGCTTCGCGGCGGCGGCGGAGGTCGCCAGCGGCTTCTCGCACAGCACCGGCTTGCCGACCTCGATGCAGGCGAGCGTGTACGGCTCGTGGGTCGCCGCGGGCGAGGCGATCACGACCGCGTCGACCGCGGGGTTGGCGATCAGCTCCATCCCGTCGGCGTGGATCGTGCTGAGGTCGAGCTCGTCGGCGATGCGCTGCGCGTGCTCGTGCACCGCGTCGGAGATCGCCACGACCTCGGCGCCCGCGATCGCGGTGGCGAGCAGGCGTGCGTGCGTGGAGCCCATCAGCCCCGCGCCGATCACGCCGACGTTCACCATCCGGCGTTGTCGCGCAGCCAGTGGCGGTTGGCGATCTGGTCGTGCTGGGCGAAGGCGAAGTCGGCCGCCGACGCGAGCACGCGATCCTGCTCGACCACGACCCAGCCGTCGTAGCCGATCGCCTCGACGCCGCGGCAGAAGCCGGCCAGGTCCACGTTGCCCTGGCCGAGCGCGCAGAACAGCCCGCTCCGCCACGCGGTGAGCGTGTCGGCGCGCGCGGCCTTGACCGCCTGGAGCACGTCGAGCCGCACGTCCTTGATGTGGATCGCCTGGATCCGCTCGCCCCAGTCGGAGATTGCCTGCACCGGATCGCCGCCCGCGACGACGAGGTGGGCGCAGTCGAGCAGGAGGTCGACGTCGGTGTACTCGAGCAGCTTCTCGATCTCCGCGACGCTCTCCACATAGGTCGACGTGTGGTGGTGGAAGACGGGCTCGAAGTCGCGCTCGCGGATCGTGTCGGCGGCGCGCTCGATGCCGTCGATCAGCCGCCGCCAGCCGGCGTCGTCGAGGGCGAGCGACGGGTCCTCGCCGCCGCGGCCGGGGTTGGCGATCCGCTCCGGGCCGCCCGCGTCGCACAGCACCGGACGGGCGTGGCGATGGTCGCCGAAGCGGTCGAGCGTCGCGTGCAGCTCGGTGAAGCTCGCGTCGGGGTCCGTGAACGGGATCTGGATGAAGCCGCCGACCATCGTCAACCCGCGGAGGTCTTCGTCGCCGAGATAGCCGGGCGGCCCGAGCTCGGTGCCCTCGTAGCCCGCGGCGACCATCGCTTCGAGCACCAGGCGCGGGTGCGGAACCGGGAACTCGGTCCCGACCGTCATCTCGAACGCCCCGTAGCTGAGCGGTGCGTTCGCGACCTTCATGCGGCAGGCTCCACGTAGATCTCGCCGCTGAGCGCGAACGGCTCCACCAGCACAACCTCGTCGCCGGACCAGAACTTCCCCGGGTCGTACCAGCTCATCGGCCGTTTGTCGGGCAGCAGCCCCATGTTCTGCATCGTCACCGCCACCAGCTCCGCGCAGTAGATCGTCTCACGCGAGACCTCGCGCCGGCGCACCCGGCCGGTCGCCCACGAGCGCATCAGGCCCGGCGTCGTGGGGAACGGCTTGCCGTCGTACTTGTCGATCGTCTCGATCAGTCGGTCCTCGTGCTCGCGCTGGAGCGTGCCCTCCAGCCGGCGCATCCACGCCCGCTGGTTGTACTTCTCGTCCCACGTGCGCACGGCGTCGGCGAGGTTGTGCAACTGGACGCCGCGCTGGCGCTCGCCCGTCCACGCGTCCGGCAGCGACTTGCCGAGCTCGGCGTGCCAGAGCAGCGGCGGCATGTCCTCGAGCGCGACGACCATCCCGACGTGATTGACGGGGCTGTTGGTCAAGGTCTGGATCGCCCGGTCCGCGAGCGAGCGGCCGCGGAACAACCAGATGTCGCCGGTCGCCGCGGTGGCGATGGCCTCGTCGAATCCCAGCGCGGAGACGGTCACGGCCGGTAACCTACGCGAACCATGAAGGGTCGATGGAAGCTCCTCGGTCTCGCCGGCGCCGCCGGAGTCGCCGCGACGGGCGCGATCGCCGCCCGCAACCGCCGCCCGCAGTCGGACTATTCGCCCGACGAGCTCCGCGACCGCCTCCGCGACCGGCTGGAAAAGGTCCAGGCCGGCGACGCGGAAGCGGCCCCGGTGGTTCCGCCCAAGAACTAGCCGCAGTAGGCCTTCTCGATCAGGGCGTAGAACGCCTCGCCCGCGCCGGGCGGGAGCGAGTGCGCGTCCTGGTTGACCGTCAGGACGGCGAGGTCGCGGCCGTCGGCGGAGACGAACGCGTAGGTGAGATAGCCGGGGATGTCGCCGTTGTGGCCCCAGGCCACGCCGCAGTGGGTCGGGAAGGACTCCAGCCCGAGCCCGTAGCGCTGGCCCTTGAAGTCGCCGCCGGGGTTCTCGACGGTCGTCTTCATCTCGCGCATCAGGCGGCGGTCGAGCAGCCGGCCGCCGAGCAGGGCCTCGTAGAAGCGGGCGGCGTCGTGCGCCGTGGCGACGATCGCTCCCGCCGCCCACGGGTAGGGATTGAGGCCGGTGATGTCACTCGCCGGCGGCTGGTCGAAGACGCGGTAGCCGTGCGCGAACGGCGCGGGCATCGCGGCGGCGCTGGAGAACGACGTCGCACGCAGCCGCAGCGGCGTGAAGATCCGCGCCCGCAGCTCCTCCTCGAGCGAATGTCCGGTGACCGCCTCCGCGATCAGGCCGAGCAGCACGTAGTTGGTGTTGGAGTACGAGTACCGCGTGCCGGGGGCGAACAGCGGCGGGTGCGCGACCGCGATCTTCACCAGGTCGCGCGGCGCCCAGCGGTGATCGAGCTCGCCGCCCAGGTAGGGCTCCAGCACGGCGGGGTCGAGCTCGAAGTCCTGCAGGCCGCTCGTGTGGTTGAGCAGCTGGCGGACCGTGATGCCGGAGCCGTTGGGGACGAGCCCGGGCAGCCGCTGCTCGACGCTGTCGGTCAGGGCGAGCCGGTGCTCGCCCACGAGCCCCAGGACGATCGTCGCGGTGTAGGACTTGGTCAGGCTGGCGATCCGGACGCGGTGCGCCGGGCGCATCTTCGTGCCCGCGTCGCGGTCCGCGAGCCCGGAGGCGAGCTGCTGCGTGTGGTCGCCGTGGCGGACCGAGAGCACCGCTCCCGGCGCGCCCTTGGCGACGAGGCGGTCGAGGTCCTTCTGGAGGCCGGCCGCGTGTGACGCGGCGGGCAGGCAGGCGAGCCCGAGAAGGGCGAGGGCGAAGGACTTCATGCCGCGCACGCGAGCTCCATCGCCTTCGACCACAGCGTGCCCTGCGCCTCGGTCACGGCATCGGGCGCCTCTTCATAGTTGCGCATGATGCCGACCTGGTGACGGCCGTCCGGGGTTGACGCGAACTGGTTCTCATAGCCCGGCATGCCGCCACCGTGGCCGATCAGCGTCCCGCAGGGCGTGTCGTCGAAGAAGAACAGCCCGAGCCCGTAGCGGATACCCGGCCCGTAGCTCGTCGGGACCGTCGTCTTCATCTCCGCCAGCAGGGCGGGTGAGAGCAGGCGGCCGCTGAGCAGCGCGCGGAAGAAGCGCGCGAGGTCGGCTTCGGTGGTGACGAGGTTGCCGGCCGCGAAGTAGCCGGACGAGTCGTGCGCAGTGACATCGCGCAGCGTCTCCGGGATCTGGTTGTACTCGTCGTCGTAGTCGAGCGAGTACCCGCGCGCGAACGAGCCGCTCGGCGTGGGCTCGTGCAGTGGCATCGACGAGTCGCGCAGCCCGAGCGGCCGCAGGATCCGGCGCTCGACCTCCTGCGCCAGCGTGTGGCCGGTGCTGCGCTCGACCATCATGCCCAGCAGCGTGTAGTTGGTGTTCGAGTAGTTCCAGGCGGAGCCGGCGGGGAACTCCTGCGGAAGGTCTGCGACGAGCGCCACCAGCTCCTCCGGCCGCCAGCGGCGGAACGGGTCGCCCTTGAAGAGCTCGACCGCCGGCGGGGTCGCGTTGTCGGGGATGCCACTCGTGTGGTTGAGCAGGTTCCGCACCGTCACGCGGTTCGCGTACGGCAGGACCGGGCCGAGTCGCCGTGCGACGGTGTCGGTCAGCGCGAGCCGGTGCTCGCCGACGAGCTGCAGCACGACGGTCGAGACCATCGACTTCGTGTTGCTGCCGGCGCGGAAGCGATCGGTCGGCCGCAGGCGGCGGCCGGTGCGGACATCCGCGACGCCGGCGGCGCCCTGCCAGACGCGGTGTCCGTCGTCGACGTACGCCGTGACGCCGGGCGCGCCGGCGGCGACCTCGGCGGCCATGAGCGGCTGCAGCGCGCGGGCCTGCGGTTCAGCGGCGCCGGCGACCGCGGGAGCGAACAGCGCGGCGGCGGCGAGCGTGATGGGGAACAAGGGGAGCATGGGTCCGTGCAGCTTCCCGCCGCGCGGGTCCCGCGTTGCGGGGGATGCCAGGCGGATCGCGGTACCGGAAACGGCACCTACGAGGTGCGCTTAGCTTCATTCGCACGTACGTACGGATATGCGGTAGTCTTCGGCGACATGGACGACACCTGCGACCTGCTCTGCCTGGACATCCCCAAGGCGCAGGCCGCGCGCGAGCGCATGCCCGCCGCGGCGGAGCTCGAGACGTGGGCGAGCGCGGCGCGGGCGCTCGGTGACCCGACGCGGCTGGCGGTGGCGCTGGCGCTCGGGGAGGCGGCGCGGGCGTGCGTGTGCGACGTGGCCTGGATCGTCGGCCGCGACGAGAAGCTCGTCTCCCACCATGTGCGCGCGTTGCGGGCCGCGGGCCTGGCGCGCTCGGAGCGCGAGGGCCGGATGGTCATGTACACGCTCACCGACACCGGTCGCGCTTTGCTGGGTGCCGTGACCGCGGGCGCGGTGACGGCGTGAGCGCCCCGGTGGGGCTGCCGATGGCCTCCGCTGTGGCGGCGCCCGCCGCGCCGCCGGCCGCCGCGATCACGCCGGAGCGCTACCGCGAAGTGGCGGCGCGCGTGCGGCTGCTCTCGTGGTTGTCGCTCGCCGCGATGAGCGTCGAGGGTGTCGTCGCCATGATCGCCGGGATCATGGCCGGCTCGATCGCGCTGGTCGGGTTCGGTCTGGACTCGGCCATCGAGGGCTTCGCGAGCGTGATCATCATCTGGCGCTTCACGGGCTCGCGCATGCTCTCCTCGGACGCCGAGCACCGGGCGCAGAAGCTCGTGGCGATTCAGTTCTTCCTCCTTGCGCCGTACGTGGCCGTCGAGTCCGTGCGCGCCCTGGCGGGCGGCGAGCACCCGCAGGTGAGCGCGCTCGGGATGGCGCTGGCGGTGTTCAGCCTGATCACGATGCCACTGCTCGGCGTGGCCAAGCAGCGCCTTGCGGAGCAGCTCGGCTCCGCCGCGACGAAGGGCGAGGGCCGCCAGAACGTGCTGTGCGCCTATCTGGCCGGCGCGCTGCTGCTGGGCCTGGCGGGCAACGCGCTCGCCGGCGCCTGGTGGCTGGACCCGCTCGTCGGGCTGGCGATCGCCGCGGTCGCGATCAAGGAAGGCGTGGACGCGTGGCGCGGCGACGGCTGCTGCGTCGGCTCTCCGCTGGACGGCTTCACCGTCACCGATGCGGCCTGCGACGACGACTGCTGCTCGCGGTGACGGCTTCCCCACCTCAGCGCCTGGCGGTCGTCGCCGACGCCGAGCGCATCCAGGCGTTGATGCGCGCGTCCGCGCGAGAGCTCTTCCCGCACTTCTACGACGCGCGGCAGACTTCGAGCGCGGTGGTCCACGTCGCGCAGCTCGACATGGCGCTGATCGAGGACGGCACCTACTTTGTGCACGAGGCCGGCGGCGAGCTCGTCGCGTGTGGCGGCTGGAGCCGGCGGGCCAAGCTCTACGCCGACGGCGGCGACCTTCCCGGCGACGACCGCCTGCTGGATCCGGCGAGCGAGCCCGCCCGGGTGCGCGCGATGTTCGTGCGCGGCGACTGGACGCGCCGCGGCCTCGGGCGCGCCCTGCTGGAAGCGTGCGAGCGCGCCGCTCGCGCCGAGGGCTTCAGCTCCCTCGTGCTGATGGCGACGCTCCCCGGTGAGCCGCTCTACCGCGCGTTCGGCTTCGAGGAGGTCGGGCGCACGATGGTGGCGATGCCGGACGGCGTCGAGACCGCCGCCATCGAGATGCGACGCCTCATCACCCAGCCCTAGCCGGCGCATCACACTTGGTGTGTGGCGCCGTTGCCCTACACCGATCCGGGCGCCAAGATCGCGTTCTTCGCGGTCCTCGGCGTCTTCGTCGTGCTCGAACAGCGGATTCGCCTCAAGAGCCGGTTCAACCGGCACGGGACGCGCGAGGATCGCGGCAGCCTGCTGGTGGTCGTCGTCGCGGTGGCGGCCGGAGTGGCCGGCGGGTGCGTGGTGGCGGGCGCCGTGCCTTCGGCCGCGATCGCCGTCGCACGGTGGCCGATCTTCGTGCTCGGCGTGCTCCTGATGTGCGCCGGGATCGCGCTGCGTCAGTGGGCGGTCGCGCTGCTCGGCGAGTTCTTCACGGTCGACATCCGCGTGCACCCCGAGCAGGTGGTCGTCGAGCGGGGCCCCTATCGCCGGGTCCGGCATCCCTCCTACACCGGGATGCTCGTCACCTTCCTGGGGATCGGGCTGGCGCTGGGCAACTGGGCGGCGCTGGCGTTGCTGGTCGTGGTGCCGGCCGCAGGGTTCGTCGTGCGCATCCGCGTCGAGGAGCGTGCGCTCCTCGCGGGCCTCGGTGAGCCCTACCGCCGCTTCGCGACCACGCGGGCCCGCCTGATCCCCGGAATCTGGTGAACCGCCAGTCCCGACCCCCGCGGGCGGCTCGGTGATGCCTTGGTAAGCCTGTGGCTTACCAAGTGATCACGGGAGGAACAGAACGCTAGGCGAGAACGTCGACGAGGGAGCCGCGGGCCGCTTCGGCGGTGAGGGACACGGCCGCGTTTGCGCCGTACCCGGCCGGGTCGGGCTTCGTCGCGTCCGCGACGTCGGGAGCGACGCGACGCGTGACCGGAGTGGCGATCCTGGCCGTGGCGGCGTCGTAGCGCCGCGCGGTGGCGGCCATTCGGGACCCGGTGGAGGCCGGCGCGGTGGGCGTGAGCATCACCCACCCATCGGCAGCAGCGGCGCGACGGTCAAGCACTGATGCCGTCGCGCTCGTCACGGGGCGACGACCACGGTGACCGGCTCAGCGGCGTTCTCGTCGAGCGAGAGCGCGAGGGCGTAGTCCCCCGGCTCGAAGATCAGCCGCTCACCGAGTGTCGACCACGTCATCGCGACCTCGTCGCCGGCCGGCAGCGCGAACCACTTCTCCTCGCGGCGGCCGTTCCCCACGGCGTTGGCGAACGCCTTCGAGGGCGTGCCGTTCACCGTGAGCCGGGCGCGGTGGAGCTCTGGGTCGACGATCGCCATGCCGACGTTGCGCGCGGTCAGCGTCAGCTTCAGCTGGTCGAGTGTGGCGAGGGTCAGCGACGTCGGCTCGACGTCGAGGCGCAATCGGATGCTCACGGGCTGCGGGTGACGGACTGGCCGCCCTTGGACACGGTGATCGTCCCGTCCGCCAAGAGCGTGAAGGCCTGGGTCACGGTCGTGAACTGCTTGCCGTCGCCGCCCTCATCGATCGTCTTGAAGTGGTTGGGGATCACCCACTCGAAGGTCCCGTCACTCCACGGCTTCGCGTCGCCGCCGTTGGAGGCGGTGTCGACGGCCGTGTCCTTGTTGTTCTTGCCGATGCGCGTGAACGTATCGCCCGAGTCGTGCCACAGCGATTTGGCGGGCTGGGTCAGGTAGTAGCCCGTGATGCTGGTCGCCGGCCCGGAGACCTCCTTGACCTCCATGTTGCCGAACGACACGTTGAGCGGCTGATAGACGAAGCGCAGCTTCATGCCCGCGCCCTGCTCGCCCTTCTTGAAGCTCATCTCGGAGAGCTTGTTGGCGGTGATGATGGTCGGCTCGATCACGTTCATCGTCGTGGTCTTCGTCTGCGTGCCGGCGGTCACCGTGACCGTGATCGACGCGGCGCGGTTGGCCGCGCGCCACTTGAACTTCTTGCCGTTGGTCACCGCTGCCGCGGGCGTCCCGCCGCTCGCCGCCCAAGAACCCTTGAGGTTGCTGGTGAACGTCACGTCCTCGCCGACGCCGACGTCGGTCCGTTTGCGGCCGCCGCTCGGCGCTTTGAACTTCGTCTGCGGCTCGACCTTGAGGGTCGGCGGCGCCTTCGTCTTGGGCGGCTTGCGCGCGAGCGTGGCCTTGGTCCCGACGGGTGCCGGCCGCTCCTCGCCCGGGGCTTCGGTCTCCGCGGCCTCCTCGGTCTCGAGCTCGTCGGACTCCTCGGTCTCGAGCGCGCTCGTCTCCTCGGGCTCCGGCTCGGTCTCGGCAACCTCTGCGGCCGGGTCGCGCTCCTTGACGCCGGCGCGCCTGTCGGCCGTGCGCGCGAGCATCCGTCCGAGCGCCTGGTCGGCGGCGGGAACCCTGCGCTTCCGTGCGGCGGTCCGCGCCTTGGACGCGCCACCGAGTTGGCGGGAAACGGCGGCGTTGCCCGCGGAACGCTGCCATTGCAGGACGTTTTCCGCGGGCGCGGGAGCGGGCCCGGAGGCCTCAGGCTCGCGGGCGGTCACGGCTTCCTCCTGCTCGCGGCGGGCGAGCTCGGCCGTTTTCATGCGGCGAACATCTCACCGTTGGCGCCGCAGGTCAAGGCTCCCGCGGCTGGGGAGAATGAGGGAACCGATCAGGAGCGCGGCCGCGACCGCGGCCGACCAACAGGTTCTCGCACACTCAGTGCCATTCGGCCAGCCGGACGGATCCGTCGGCCGCGACCCAGGCGAGCACCGCGTAGTCCCCGCCCGCGCCGAGGTCGTGGTTGTAGTTGAAGTCCTCGCCGAGGTGGAGCGCTGGGCCTGCGCCGCGGGGCGCCGGTGCGCGGTGGAAGCGGCCGTCGCGTTCGATCGCCACGCCCCACCGCGAGTCCGGGAGCTGCCAGGCGGCGATCGCGCCGGGGCCGAGCGGGCGGACCGTGGGCTGGTAGGCCTCCCGGCCGTCGAGCCGGGAGCGGGACGGGAACGCAGTCGCTCCGGGAGCGGCGACGCTCGCGAAGACGGGCGCGTTGCGCTCGAACGCCTGCGGCTTGGTCTTCTCCTGGAACACGAGGACGCTGCGGCCCGAGCCGTCGACGGTCACGTCGGGCGCCAGGCCGCGACTGCGGCGTGTCACCAAGGCGCGCAGCGGCGCGGCGACGACGTCGTCCGCCCCGGCGCGAGCGAGTCCGGGGACGCCCAGGACGCCCGCGTCGCCGCCCACCGTGACATCGATGCTCCCGAGCACCAGCGCGCTCGCGGAGGCGAAGACGGTCTCGATGTCGTCCTTTCCGACGGCGGCCGCGGAGACGAGCCGCCACCCGCCCGCCGACCGGTACACCGCCACCTTGGTCGCCGTGTCCTGCGGGACGCTGGGATCGTCGTTGACCGGCCGGATGCAGCAGGCCGCGAGCGTCCCGTCGGGCGCCGCGCGCACGCTGTCGTGATCGAAGCCGCCTTTGCCGACTGTCATCGCCGGACCCGGCGTCCCGGCCGCCGAGATCGTGACCGTCCGGACGTTCTCGCCGGACTCGTAGACGGCGACCGCGGAACCGTCGGGCTCGCCGGCGACCCCGCCCAGGTCGTCGCCGCGCTTGTCGCCGCGGGCGGCGAGCGGCGCGGAGGCCCCGAAGCGCGCGCGTCCGGCGGCCCGGCGGGCGAAGCGCAGCGTCCCGCCGTTCCCCTGCCAGACCACGGTGATCGTCCCATCGGGCCCGATCGCCGGGGCGGGGCGCAGCCCGCTCGAGGCGAGCGTCGTCGCGCGGCCGAACTGCCCGGCCCGCGTGGCGACCGCGACGCGCACGCGTCCGTGCGTGTCGACCCAGGCCGCCACCGCGGCGCCCCGTGCATTGACCGCGACGCGCGGCGCCGGCTCGAGCACGCACGCGCTGACCGGGTCACAGGACGCGCGATCGTACGCCCGCGGCGCCGACCAGCGAGCCGCATGCGCGGGCGCGGCGCCAAACGCCAGGAGTGACACGACGGCGACGAGCCACCTCACGGCCGGCGCTCCGTGCCATACACGCGGCGGTATCCCGCGTCGCGATCGCTGGTCTCGAAGGCCTCATAGAGCACCCACGCGCGTCCTCCTGGGCCGAGCTGCACCGACTCGGGCGTGACCTCGAGCGACACCGGACCGAAGTGCACGGGAGCGCGCAGCCGGCCTCCCGCCGGACGGTAGGCGACGCCGAGTTGCGAGCGCGCGGACGGATCGCCGCGCTTGGCCTTCAGCGCTTCCTCCCACGCGACGACCGTCGCGCCGGCGCCGTCGATCGCCACTTTCACGGTCTCCCCGTAGCCGTCGCGACCGACCGTGCCGATGCGCCGCAGGCGGCTGTCGCCCTCGAACACGCGGACCCGCGCACGGTCACGGGCCTTGGGCGCCGCAAGCCAGACGGCGGCCACGGCACTCGGGCCGGCCGCCGCCACGTCGACCGCGAAGCCCTGCCCACGGTCGATGCGCTTCGCCGCCGGCACCGTGTCGGCGCCCGGCGGCTTGACCGCCACGTCGAGCCCCGCGCCGCGGGTGGAGGCGAGGATCGCCTGCCCGCCGGGCCCGACGGCGAGCCGCACATCCCCCGCGTTCCGGCTCACGAACCCGGCCTTGGAGAAGCCGGCGCCGGGCAGCCGCACCGCCGCCGCGAGATCGGACGGGAAGCTGTTGGTCTGCCACGCGACGACCGCCTCGCCGCTGTCGCCGATGCCCGCCGAGACGAGCGTGCGCTTGTCCGCCGTGTAGCCGGCCCGTACCGGCGCACCGAACGTCGCGGAGCCGGGGTCGCGGAACGCGGCATCGACCTCGAAGCCCTGCGGCGACTTGGCGACCCAGGCCACCACCGCCGTCCCGGTGGGCGAGATCGCCAGCGCCGGCCCACCACCCACATCGTCGACCGTCAGCAGCGGTCCGGTCGTGCCGGCGGCATCGAAGCCGACCACGGTCGACGGCGCACGACGCTGGACGTCGAGCGCCACGCCGCTGCCGTCCGCCGCCAAGGAGACGTACGCGACCCGCGCCGGAGAGCGCAGCGCGACCAGCGGATCGGCGAACGGCGCTGCGTCGGCAGCGTCCACCAGCCCCAGCGAGATATCGCGACCGGTGTCGGCGATCGCCGTCCGCAGGCTCCCATCGGCCCGCGCCACCGAGGCGAGCAGGCCCGCGTCGTCACCCGTCACCAGCACGGCCGGACGCGTCCACGCGGCATTCGCCACCGACGCGGACAGCGACGCGAGCACGACGGCGCCGCCAATGACCCTCAGCACTCTCATAGCCATCACCTTCCACGGTCGCGCCCTCCTTACACGACCACCAAGGGCGAGACTCGCCTACACCCGCTATCACTTCGCGGCGTGACAACGGCGGCGCTGGCGCTCGAGGGGTCCCGGCGCGAGAGGCGAGGACAGATCTATGTCGCGCTCGCCGCCGTCGCGTGGTCGACCGCCGGCGTGCTCCAGCGCCAGCTCACGCTCGACACCGCGACGCAGGTCTTCGGCCGCGCGGTGTTCGCGGGTTTCGCGCTGCTGGCGTACGTCGCCGTGGTCGACCGCGGCCGGGTGCTGGACGCGTTTCGCTCGATCGGACTGGCCGGCGTCGCCGTTGCGGGGTGCGTCGCGGTCGCCTCGGCCAGCTTCATCGGCGCGCTGAACCACTCGAGCGTGGCGCGCGTCCTCTTCATCCTGGCCGTCTCCCCCATGCTGGCCGCCCTGCTCGCGCGGGTGACGCTCGGCGAGCCGATCTCGCGCCGGACCGTCCTCGCGATGGCGCTGGCGCTGGTGGGCGTCAGCGTGATGCTCGGCTCGCCCGGGGAAGGCAGCCTGGTGGGCGACAGCCTCTCGTTCCTGTGCGCGCTCGCGTTCGCGATCATGGTGGTGATCACCCGCTGGCGCCACGACGTGTCGATGGCGCCGGCGACCTGCCTCTCGCAGGTGATCCTCGTCGCCGCGTTCCTCCCGTTCGCCAGCCCCGGCGAGATCTCCGGCGGCGACGTCGGCTGGTTGGCGGCGCTCGGCGTCGGGCAGATCGGGCTCGGCTTCGCGCTGCTCACGGTCGGCGCGCGGCTGATCCCGGCCGCGCAGGTGGGCCTGATCACGCTGCTCGAAGTGGTCCTCGGCCCGCTGTGGGTCTGGCTCGCGCTGGACGAGCGCCCGAGCACGCTCACGCTCGTCGGCGGCGCCATCGTGATCGTCGCGATCGTGATCCAGACGCGGGGGACGCAACCCGACGCGCCCGCGACACCGCATTAGGGCTGCAGCGGGACGCGCCACCAGCGGATGGCGTCGCCGGTGCGCAGCGGCGGGCGCGGGACGGTCACCAAGCCCCCTTGCGGTGAGGTGGCGAACGACGGGCCGAGGAACCAGCCGTGCACGCGGGTGATGAACTGCGCCGGGCCGAGCTTGAGGTCCTCGGTCGCCTGCGCGACGTTGATGGTGCTCACCCCCGGGTCGCGGTCCGCCCACGCGATCAGCCCGCGGCCGTACGGCAGTGGGAACAGGTTCGAGTTCTCCTCGAGATCGTCGGTGAGGCGGATCGGTGGGCCGAGCACCCCCGCCGCGGACCGGACGCGTACCTCGGCGCGACGCTTCAAGTTGTCCGTCCACCCGAGCACCATCCGGCCTTCGGAGGTGACGGCCGCCCAGGGCCCGCCCATGTCCTTGGTCTTGTTGAGTTTCACCGTCCGGCCGAAGCCGCCTCCGGGCGCGCGGAACACCCCGTAGACGGTGAAGACGACGCCGTCCCTCGAGTGCGCGTCGTCGCGATTCTGGCTCCAGCCGACGATCGCGTCGCCGCGATCGTTGGCGGCGACGGTGGGTTCGCTCGGGTTGCGCTGGACGCCCGCGACCACGACCGGCGCGCCGAACGTCGCCGCGCCGGCGGGGCGGGTGCTGACCGCGACCTGATCGCCGTTCGGCCGCTTCGGCGACCGAGTCTGGCGCCACGCGAGCACCGCGGAGCCGTTGTCCGTGACGGCAAGATCGGGAGCGAACACGCGGTAGGCGGCGATCGCCTGCGGCGCGCTGTAGCTACCGGACTCGCTCCGCGTGACGATCGCGAGCCCGCCCGTCTCGTTGGGCTTCTCGGGCGGCCAGACGATCGTCGCGGTGCCCGCGCCGTCGAGCCCGACGGCGATCGCCTCGGCGTCCCGGTCGACGCCGTCCGCCACCACTTCACGCGGCCCGAGCACTCCGCCGACCGGCCGATACCGCGCCCACAGCCGGCTGTCGTCGTCGTACCAGACGAGGATCGCGTCGCCGCGGGCGCCGAGCGCGATCAGCGGATCGTCGTACCCGTCGGTCACGACCTCCGGCGGCGCCTGCACGCCGTCGGCACCCACGAACTGCAGCGTGGACACGCCCGTGTCCTGGTCGGAGGTGGTGAACGCCATGTGCCCACCGGAGGACGACGCCCACTCGCTGTCCTCCCCCTGCGCCGCGGCGCTGGACGGGACGATCGCGAGCAGAAGTCCGGCGAGGCACACCAGGCGACGGAGCATTGCGGTGAGCATGCCCTCAGTGTTCCGTCGCCACACCTCAACATGAGCGGCACTCTCACGCCTGAATGAACTCTTAGTCCCCGAGTGCGTAGATCGTCCTATGTCCTCCCTAACGCATCACCGCCGAGTGGGTCTGCTCGGCCTCGTCGCCGCGTTCGCGGCGATCATCGTCGCCGTCGCGCTCGCGTCGACGTCCGACGCCGCCTCGAAGTCCTCCAAGGTCACCCTGAGCGAGTTCAAGATCTCCGCTTCGCCCAAGACCGCGTCCGCGGGCAAGGTCACGTTCAACGTCAAGAACGCGGGCGACATGGAGCACGAGATGGTCGTCATCAAGACGTCGACCGCTGCCTCCAAGCTGAAGGTCGGCAGCAACAACCGCGTCAGCGAGAAGGGCTCCGTGGGCGAGGTCGAGGACCTGGCCGGCGGCAAGAGCAAGAAGCTCACGCTCAACCTCAAGAAGGGTCACTACGTCCTGATCTGCAACATCCCGGGCCACTACAAGGGCGGGATGCGCGCGGACTTCACCGTGAAGTAGTCACCGCCGCGTCGTCGTGGTCGGTCGAGAGCGTCAGCTCCTTCCAGGCCTCGTCGCCTGAGATCTTGGCCTCGTCGGCCTCGCGGGCGATCTTGAACGCGTCGCTCCCCAGCAGCAGCCGCAACGGCGGCTCGGGGACCGAAGCGACCTTCAAGATCGCCTGCGCGCCCTTCGCCGGGTCGCCCAGCGAGACGGCGGCGGCGCGGTAGGAATTCATCACGCCGACGGTCTGCTCGTAGGCGTCGTGGTACTCGTGCACGGTCATCGACGAACCCGCCCAGTCGGTGCGGAACCCACCCGGCTCGATGATCGTGACCTTGATCCCGAGCGGCGCGACCTCCTTCGCGAGCACACCTGAGAACCCCTCGACCGCCCACTTGGCGGTCTGGTACGGGCCGATCCCCGGCGTCGTCACCCGCCCACCGACGGACGACACCTGGATCACGTGGCCGAAGCCCTGCTCGCGCAGGACCGGCAGCGCGGCGCGGGTCACGTTGATGACACCCCACAGGTTGGTCTCGAGCTGCGCGCGGAAGTCGGCCTCGTCGAAGTCCTCGATCGAGCTGACGTTCGCGTAGCCCGCGTTGTTGACCAGCACGTCCAGGCGCCCGAAGGCGTCGACCGTCGCCGCGATGGCCGCGGCCGCGGCGGCGCGGTCGGTGACGTCGAGCGCGACTGCGCGCGCCCGGTCCGGATAGCGGTCGACGAGGTCCTGCACCTGCTCCGGCCGGCGCGCGGTGGCGACGAGGTTGTGGCCGGCGTCCAGGACCGCTTCGGCGAGCGCGCGCCCGAGGCCACGGGAACTGCCGGTGATGAGCCAGGTCTGGGTCATGGTCGAACTCCTTACAAGAACGGTGTTCTCCTAACTATAGAACGCCGTTCTCTAAACTCAAGCCCATGACCTACCAGCGCGCCCGTTCGCCGGAGCACAAGGAGGAGCGCCGCGAAGCGATCCTCGCCGCCGCCCGCGCGCTGGCGGGCGAGCGCCCCGTCCGCGACGTCTCACTCGGTGACATCGCGCGCCGCGTGGAGCTCGCCAAATCCAACCTGCTGCGCTACTTCGAGTCGCGCGAGGCCATCTTCCTCACGCTCCTGCGGCGCGAGTGGGAGGCCTTCACCGTCGCGGCCTCGGCTCAGCCGGATGCCGCCGGCCTCGCCCGCGCCCTCGCCGAGCGCCCGTTCTTCTGCGATCTGCTGGGAGAACAGGCGGCGGTGCTCGAGCACAACGTGTCGGGCGAGACCGTCCGCGACTTCCGCGCCACGTCGATCGACCTCGTCCGCACGCTCGCCGGCGACGTCGCGACCGCCACGCGTCTCGCCTTCGACGACGCCTTCGAGGTGGTCGCGGCCGCGCTACTGATCGCCGCGGGCCTGTACCCCCTGACCAACCCCGCGCCCCGCGTCGTCGCCATCTACGCCGAAACCCCGGGCCTGCTCCAACCGGACTTCGAAGGGCGCCTGGGTCGCCTGGTCGCGACGCTGATCGCCGGCTACGCGCGCTGAATTGTCCGCACGCTGACCCGCCGGTGAACGGTGAACCCGTGCTCCACCGAGCCAGAACCTCGTGGCGCCTCGGCGCGACGGCCCGTATGCGACCCTAGGCCATCGCCGTTCGCCACCTGGAGCCCGCTGAGGGCCAGGTGCCACACGTCGAGCAACGTGAGGCACCGGCGCCCACGATCGCTTCCGCGCTTGCCAGCCCGAGCGCGATGACCGTCAGCAGCGTGCTCGGCCTGCAGCGCAGCGCGGGAAACTGCGCCGCCACGCGCGCCCTCGGCCGCTCGATGGTCGCGCCCACCGCCCCGTCGGCCCCCGCGCCGCCCACCGGCTCCTTCGAACGCGCGCTCGCTCGGGCCGCCGCGGCCCGCATCGACCGCTGCCCGGACTGCGGCGGCACCTGTAGCTGCGACGACGAGACCGAGGAGACCGAGCAGGAGCGGCCGCCCGACCCGCGACTCGCCCGCCTCACCAAGGCCCTCGGCGACGCGCCCGAGTTCGCCGCCGGCGTCCCGTCCCCGCCCGGGTTGGTCGAGGCCGACCTGGCGGGGGGCGAGCCCGAGACCGCTGCCGCGCCCGCCGAGGGGGCGCCGGCCGCCGAAGGCGCGCCCGCCGCCGACGCGGCGGTCGCACCGCTCACACCGCCCAGCGAGGTCGACGCCGAGGTCATCGACGAGAGCCCGGAGGAAGACCTCGACGACGGCCCCGAGCCCGAGGCCGACGAGACCCCCGACGCCGAGTTCGAAACCGAAGAAGGCGGCGGGACCGTCGCCCGGCGCGCGCTCAACCTCGGCTCCGCCGCGCCGTCGCACGCGCTCGACGCCGCGGGCGCCTACGGCGCTTTGGCCAAGGCCTCGGTGAGCATGAAGTCGGCCGCGGCCGCCTCGATCCCGCTCGGCGCCGGGATCTACGGCCTGACCTTCCCGGAGTCCGTCGACGTGAAGTTCACCGCCGTCCGCTCCGGTGCCAATTGGGTGCCGCGCGTGAGCAAGCTGACCGGGCGCTACTCGATGCAGATCCGGCTCCTCCCCGGCCAATCCGAGGTCACGGGACCGAAGGGCAACACGACCAGCGCGAACTTCTGCTCGCAGGTGACGGGCCTGACGACGCTCGGCAACACCGTCGGCAACCCGTGGTACATGCTCAAGGCGGTCAAGCGCCACGAGCAGGTGCACAAGACGCGCTTCGTCCCCGCCTTGAAGGCGCGCAAGAACGCGATCGTCACCTCGCTGGAAGCCGCGAGCGTCCCGCACGCGGCCGGCATGAACAAGGCCGCGGCGATCGCCGCGATCAACCTCGACCCGACCTTCCAGGCCGCCGTGACGGGCGCGCAGGCGCTCTGGCTCGCGGAGATCCTCACCCGCGTCGCGGGCGACCACGCCGGCGGTGGACCCACTGACCGGGCCGAGCACCGTATCGTCGACCCGATGGTCAAGGCGATCTGCAAGACGGCCAAGAAGAAGAAGTGGCCCGCGTGCGCGGACTGCCCGTGACATGGCACGCGCGCAACTGACCGACATCCCGGGCCGGCCGCCGCCGAGCGGTTCGGAGATCGCCGCGCTGTCCGCGACGCTCGACGTCGGCGACGAGCAGCCGGCGCTGCAGGCGACCGTCACGCTCGAGCACCACGGGGACGCTCGCGTCTCGCTGCTCGATCCGTGGGACATGCTGCAGTGGCAGTTGCTCGACGAGCGCGGCGCGCCACTCGCGCTCCCGCCGCGCGCACCCGCTCTGCTGACGGGGCGCAACTCCGAGACGGTCACGCTCGACCCCGGCGGCCGCCGCAGCACGACCGTCGAGCTCGACCAGCTCGCCGGCGGCCGGCCGATCACCGCCGGCGCGTATTCCCTCGGCGTGATCGCCACGTTGATCGACGCCGATGACACGGAACGTTCGCGCATCCTGCGCGCCGACCCGCTCCCGGTGCGGCTAGGCCAATAGCCCGCGGATCGGGCCGACGAGCTTGCGGTCGCGGATCGGGACGCAGTCCGGCGGAAAGTCCTGGCGGAAGGTGACATCGCCGGCGCGGTCCAGGAACTCCTCGAGCCGCGCGGCGGACGCGTCCTGCACGTCGTGCAGGACGAGCAGCGTCCAGTCGCGCTCTTCGATCTGCTCGAGCGCGCGGTCCACCCACCCGTCCTGGTCCTCCCAGTCGCGCGGGACGGCGTTCCAGAGCACGCAGGTGTAGCCGCCGCCGATCAGCGTGCCGACCGCGGTGTGGTTCAAGAGCCCGGGCTCGAGGTCACCCCCGGCGCCCGAGGGGCGGAAGAGCTTCTCCGGCCGCGAGAGCTCGCCGAGCAGCGCCTGCGCGTCCTCGATCTCGTCGGCGGCCCCCGCCTCGCGCAGCCCGAGCGGACGCGGGTGCGTCATCGTGTGGTTGCCGATCCAGTGGCCGTCCTGCGCCGCGCGGGCGGCGAGCGTGCGGTAGTGCTCCAGCTGCCGGCCGACGACGAAGAACGTCGCCTTCAGGCCGCGCTCGGCGAGCACGTCCAGGACCCGGGGCGTCGCCACCGGGTCCGGGCCGTTGTCGAACGTGAGGGTGACGTCAGGCGACGGTCGCAGGCTCCGTCGCGGGCACGCCGTTGTCAGAGGGCTTGGCGGCTGCCTTCTGCTTGGAGCGCGGGCGCGGGTTGACGATCGGTGTCAGCTCGGCTTCGAGCTTGGCGCGAAGCGGCTCCACTCGAGGCGAGAGACAGAGGCGGTCTCCGAGGTCTTCGAGCTTCTCGTCGAGTTGAAATCCAGGCCCCGTGGTGCAGATCTCCATCCGCCCTCCGGGAGACATCGAGTAGCAGCTGTCGAAGAAGTAGTGGTCGAAGATCTTCGTCCACGGCCGCACGCCCTCGTTGGCCTCGTCGCGAGCGCGCTCGGTCTCGGCGCCGTCGCCGGCGTCGTAGGCGATGTGATGCCACACGCCCACGCGGCCGTCGTTGCTCGGCCGCCCGGTCGGCTCGGAGAAGTACCAGCGGCCCGAGCGCTCGCCGTCGAGCACGAGGCGGTTGCCGTCACGGCGGAAGCCGAGATGCGCCGCGAACGGCTCCTGCTCGTCGATCGTCGTGTAGGAGCGCGCCCCTTCGAGGCCGCGGATGCGGTGCTCGGCGGGGATGTCGTCGGCGTCGGCGAGCAGCGGCGTGTCCGGCGTGTCGGACACCATCAGCTCGACCTCGTGGCCCTCCGGGTCGTGGAAGACCAGCGACTGCGGCGACGTCGGGTCCAGCCGCAGCAGCTCGCTGTGCGTCTGGTTGGCGATCAGCCGGTCCATCCAGTACTCGAGCGAGTCGTAGGAGCCGACGCGCAGGACCATGCGGTGGATGTCACCGTCGCCCGGGACGCCGGCGGGCGCCTCGTTGAACTCGAGGAAGGTGACCACGCTGCCCGGGTTGCCCTCCTCGTCGCCGAAGTAGGTGTGGTAGCGGAACGTCGTCTCGAAGTTGAGCGTGTTCTTGACGAAGCGCATGCCCATGATCCGGCACCAGAAGTCCACGTTGGTCACGACGTCGCGCGTGATCCCGGTGAAGTGGTGGGGTCCCTTGAGTGGTTGCTTCATGTGGTCTCCTCCTCGGCGCGGCGCATCGTCCAGCCCAAAAATTTGCACAATCGATATTACGCGTCAATACTTGCGGCCGGATGACACTCACCGCCCCGCGCACGATCGCCGGCCAGGTGGCCGAGCGGCTGAAGGCCGAGATTCTCGCCGGTGAGCGGCCCGCGGGGGCGAAATTGCGTCAGGTGGAGATCGCCCGCAGCTACGGCGTGAGCACCACGCCGGTGCGCGAGGCGCTCGCCACGCTGCAGCGCGAGGGGCTCGTTCAGCACCACCCGCAGCGGGGTGCGGTCGTGTTCCTGCCCAGCGTCGACGACCTGCGCCATCACTACGAGATCCGCGCCGCGCTGGAGGCGCTGGCCGCCGCCAAGGCCGCCGAGCAGTTCGAGCCGGCGTGGGCGCCGCCGCTGGAAGCACTGCTGGCCGAGATGCGCGACGCCCCGCCCGCCGAGCGCTACCTCGCGCTCAACCAGGCCTTCCACACCCGCCTCTACGAGCACTCCGGGCGACTGCAGCTCGTCGCGATGATCGCCGCGCTGCGCGACGCCTCCAGCGCGTACCTGCAGATCTACCGTGCGCAGTCGGACTTCCCCACCGCGCGCCTTGACCACGAGCACCGCGCGATCCTCGCCGCGTGCGTGGCGCGCGACCCCCAGCGCGCCGCCGCGGCCACCCGCGAGCACCTCGAGAACACGGTCGAGCACGTCGCCACCCATCTATGAACCGCAGCACAGAACGCATCCTCACCACCCACGTCGGGAGCCTTCCGCGCCCCGACGACCTGATTCGCACGATGTTCGCCAAGCAGGAAGGCGTCCCCGTCGATCCGGTCGCGCTCGAGCAGCGCACCCGCTCCGCCGTCGCCGAGACGGTGGCCAAGCAGACCGCCGCGGGCGTCGACGTCGTGTCCGACGGCGAGATGAGCAAGCCCAGCTACGTCACCTACGTGATCGACCGGCTCGACGGCTTCGGCGGCGAGAGCCATCCCGTGGAGACCTACGCCGACCTCGACGCCTTCCCGGTCCTGCACCGCAAGGTGTTCGGCGACCCCGGCCGCTCGCGGCGCCGGCTGCCCGCCTGCGACGGCGACATCACGGTCCGCGACCCCGAGGCCGCCAACGTCGACGTCGAGCACCTCAAGGCCGCGCTCCCCGCGGGACAGGAGGCGTTCCTGAACGCCGCGTCCCCCGGCGTGATCGCGCTCTTCTTCCGCAACGACCACTACCCCACCCGTGAGGCGTACCTCTACGCGATCGCCGACGCGATGGCGGTCGAGTACGAGGCCGTCACCAGGCAGGGCATCATCGTCCAGATCGACTGCCCGGATCTCGCGATGGGCCGCCACATCCAGTTCGCCGACTCCTCGCTGGCCGACTTCCGGCGAGAGGCGCAGCTGAACATCGAGGCGCTCAACCACGCCACCCGCAACATCGATCCCGAGCTGCTGAAGATGCACGTCTGCTGGGGCAACTACGAAGGCCCGCACCACTGCGACGTCCCGTTCAAGGACATCGTCGATCTCGTCTTCAAGGCGCGCCCGAACGCGATCGCCTTCGAGGCCGCCAACCCCCGCCACGCCCACGAGTGGCAGATCTTCGGGGACGTCAAGCTGCCCGACGGCAAGGTCCTGATCCCGGGCGTGCTCGAGTCCAAGGCCAACTTCATCGAGCATCCGGAGCTGATCGCCCAGCGAATCCGCCGCTACGCGGACCTCGTCGGGCGCGAGAACGTCATGGCCGGGAGCGACTGCGGCTACGGCACGTGGGTGGGCCAGGCCGCGGTCGATCCCGACGTCGTGTGGGCGAAGCTCGCCGCGCTCACCGAGGGCGCGGCGATCGCCTCACGCGAGCTCTACTGACACCGTCTTCGCGCCCTCGACCAGCGACTGGAGCTTGCCGAACGCCGACTCGCGCGTGAGGTACTTCATCCCGCAGTCGGGGGCCGCGACGAGGTCGCGCGTGTACGGCAGCGCGCGCCGCAGGCGCGCCGCGACCGTCTCGGCGCTCTCGACGTCGTCGCTGTCGAGCGCGATCACGCCGAGGATGATCGTCTTGCCGGTCAGCGCGCCCAGCACCTCGAGGTCGAGCTCCGCCTGCGCGGACTCGATCGAGATCTGGTCGACGGGCGCGTCGGCCAGCTCGGCCAGGAAGCGGTAGGCGCGCTTGTGGCCGGGGACGAAGAGCGGGTAGCCGAAGCAGATGTGCAGCGCGGTCGTGCCGCGCACGCCGTCCAGCGCCCGCTGCAGCGTCTCGATGCCGTACTCGCGCGCGGCGTCGGCGCGCGACTCCATCCACGGCTCGTCGAGCTGGACGATGTCGATGCCCGCCGCGTGCAGGTCCTCGATCTCGGCGCGAACGACGTCGGCGAACGCGAACGCGACGTCGCGCGGCGCCCCGTAGTGATCGTCCTGGGCCTGCTGGGCCATCGTGAACGGCCCGGGGATCGTGACCTTGGTCAGGCGCTCGGTGTTCGCGCGCAGGAACTCCGCGTCGCGGATCAGGATCGGCTTCGGGCGGGCGATCGGGCCGACGATCCGTGGCACCGGGAACGGGTTGCCGTTGCGGTCCAGGGTCTCCCCCGGGTTGTCGACGTCGATGCCGTCCAGCGCCATCACGACGCGGTTGGAGTAGCTCTCGCGCCGCTGCTCGCCGTCGGTGATGACGTCCAGGCCGGCGCGCTCCTGGTCGCGGATCGCCATCAGGGTCGCGGCGTCCTGCGCCTCCTCGAGGAAGCGCTCCTCGACGCGCCAGAAGTCCGCCGCGCGAATCCGCGGGGGCTGGCGCCCCCGCAGCTTCTCGCGATCAAGCAGCCACTGCGGCTGCGGGTAAGACCCCACGAGGCTCGTAAGCATCGTGGGGACCTTAGCTATGGCGTGGTGGTGCTCAGCGTGTACGTGAGCGTCTTGTTGTAGGCGCCGGTGCGCAGCGCCTCGTTGGCGGCGATCGACTGATCGAAGCCGATGGTGACGAGGTCGTTGGAGACCGGGCCCGCGTAGGTGAGCAGCGTCAGCGGCGTGCCGCTGACCGCGGCCGGCGTGCCGGCGTTGGCCTTGGCCTGCAGCGGCGAGGCCAGGGAGAACGCGCCGTTGACCAGGCGGCCCGGAGCGTTGCTGCTCGGGTCCACGACCGACAGCGCCGCGTCACCCGCGGTGGAGATCACCGTGGCGGTCGTCGAGGCCGAGTAGGTCTTGGCGACGCCGGGCGCGAAGCCGCCGAAGCTGACCGGCGCGCCCAGCGCGAGCGAGAGCGTCGCCGGCACCGCGCCGCCGACCGGGCCGGTGGTCGACGTGCTCTGGAAGAACGTCGTCGGGTTCAGCGCCGGCTTGACCGTCCCGAACAGCCACTGCTGGAAGTACGTGTCGAGCTTGTCGACGTTGGCCTGGACGAACCCGCCCTTCGTGGCGGCGGTCGACTTCGCCAGCGCGATGAACGCGGCGGTGTCGGCGTTGCCGTGGCGGTAGGTCGTCTGCCACGCCTTCAGCAGCTCGCGGAACGCCGGCTCGCCCATGATCTGGCGCAGGCCCTCGATCATCGTCGCGGGACGCGTGTAGACCGGGAAGTTCGAGAACAGGACCGAGGCGCTCGGCAGGTTGGCCGGCGGCGTCGTCCAGTTGTTGGAGGCGCGGTTGTAGTTCGTGGTGAACTGCGACTCGAGGGTCGCGCCGCCGTTGAACTTGTTGCCCCAGTTCCACGCGAACCAAGTGGCGAAGCCCTCGTTGAGCCAGATGTCCGTCCACTGCTTCAGCGAGACGCTGTTGCCGTACCACTGATGCGCGATCTCGTGCGAGAGCGTGTTGAGGCTGATGCTCGCGGACGGGAAGTGGATCTTGGTCTGGACCTCGAGCACGTAGCCGAGCGAGGACGGCAGGCGGTCGGCCACGGCGCCGATCGAGTCGAACGGGTAGGCGACGCCGTTGTAGTCGGCCTCGAAGGCGACGATCTGGTCCTCACGCGCCGCGGCGGTGTTCAGCGACGTCTTCTGCGCGGTCGTGAAGGTGCTCTCCCAGGCGTTGTAGAGCCCGAGCGCGTTGCCGCCTGCGCCCTTGGCCGTCGCGCCCTCGCCGATCGTGAAGTCGAAGACGCCGACCGTCGCCGTCGTCAGGTAGGTGGCCGTCGGGTAGCCGTCGTGCCAGTTCCACGTGCGCGTCAGGCCGTCGGCGTTCAGCGCGGGCGGGTTGGAGCCCACGAGCTCGCCGTTGCCGAGCGCGGTGTGCGTGCTCGGGACGGTGATGTGGAAGTCGTAGGTCGCCTTGTCGGCGGGGTGGTTGTTGTTCGGGAACCAGGTCATGGCGCCGATCGGCTCGTTGACGACGAACGAGCCGTCCGTCGTACGGATCCAGCCCTCGAACGACTCGTCCGGGTCCTCCATCGCGGTCGGCGTGCCCGAGTAGTTGACGACGACGTGGAAGACGCGGTTGTTGAGGATGCCGGCCGCCGGCGTGACGATCAGCTTGTTCTTGTACGCCGCATCGTCGTTCTCGCGCGTGAACGTCGCCGCGACGCCGTCGATGGTGATGGAGTCGACGTTCAGGCCGCGGAAATCGAGCGAGAACTGCGACAGGTTCTGCGTCGCGCGCAGCGTGATGTCGGCCTTCGTCCCGGTGTTGAAGACGTTCGCAACCGGGTCGTAGTTCAGCGTCAAGTCGTAGTTCTGGACGTCGTAGCCCGTGTTGCCGACGTTGGCCAACTCGGGAAGACGGTCCCCCAACGTGCGCCCTCCGGGCGTGTACGTCTGCGCGCTCGCGGTGGCACTCAGCGCCAGGCTGAGGAAAATGCCCCCGATCGCGGCCCAGGAACGACCTCGCATGTAAACGACCCCTCTTCTCAGTCGGCGCGCAGGCGATCCGTACCGGCGCACCTTTCTGAGAGCGAACCTACCGTGCGCTGAGAAGCACAACAAGATTGGTCCCTGATGAGAAGTCTAAACATGTGAGACTTGCTAGCTATCACCGGGCCGCTATCTCGATATTGGACCAATCACCCGTGGCGTCGTACATTCTCTCTCGACGACTTGGTGGCTCCCCACCTCGCAGCGGCTCCGGTACATATCTCTCCTCCCCGGGGTCGAGGCGACGTCATTTACGCGCTGGCCCTCGCCGACCTCTCTCTCCTTCGGCGGGGGCCGCCGCGCGTGCCTTCTCCAGGAAGGCCGCGAGCACCGGCGACTCGTCGGTCGCCCGCCAGGCCATCGCCAGCCGCACCACGGGCGCGTTGCCGTCCAGCGGCCGGTAGGTGACTCCGTGGCGCACCAGCGCCCGGACCGACTCCGGCACCAGCGAGATCCCGACGCCCGCGGCCACGAGGCCGATCACGGTCTGCATCTCCGCTACTTCCTGGACGATCTGCTCCTCACCGCCGAGTTGGGCGATCGAGGTCGCCAGCGCGGCCCGCAGCCCCGGTGAGCCGGCGGGGGTGAGCAGGACGAGCGACTCGCCGACCAGGTCCGCGGCGTGCACCAGCGGGTGCTGGGAGAGCGGGTGGACGTCCGGCATCGCGACGACGATCTCCTCCTCGAGCACGGTCTCGAAGCTCAGGCCGGGCCAGCGCCCCGGGGTGCGCAGGAAGCCGACGTCGAGCCGGCCGTCGTCGAGCTGGCGCAGCTGCTCGGTCGTGCCCATCTCGTGCAGGCGCAACCCGATGTCCGGCGCCTGCTCGCGGAACGCCCGCAGCAGCTCGGGCACGAAGCTGTACATCGCGGAGCCGACGAAGCCGACCGCGAGCCGCCCGACCTCGCCGCGCTGCACCCGCCGCGCCTGGCGCGCGGCGTCCTCGACCGCGTCGAGGATCTCGCGCGCGCGCACGAGGAACGCCGCACCCGCCGCGGTCAGCTCGACCTTGCGCTGGTTGCGGCTGAGCAGCTGCGCGCCGACCTCCTCCTCGAGCTGGCGGATCTGCTGGCTCAGCGGCGGCTGGGACATGTGCAGCCGCTCGGCCGCGCGGCGGAAGTGCAGCTCCTCGGCGACGGCGATGAAATAGCGGAGATGGCGGAGCTCCATACGGGTTCGTTCATGATGGTGTGCGGTATGGACGAGTTCCACGCACGCGACGGCATGATCCGGCTGGGCCAGCTGCTCAAGGCCGCTGGGCTGGTCGACACCGGCGGCGAGGCGAAGATGCTGCTGGCCGACGAGCAGGTCACGGTCAACGGCGAGGTCGAGACCCGCCGCGGGCGCCAGCTGCATCCGGGCGACGTCGTGACGCTCGGCGAAGCGTCGGTTCGCCTGACCTGAAACGCTGCCGGGCATGACCCCCGGCGTCTACGTCTCGGGCTGCGAGCCCGCGACGGGAAAGTCCGCGGTCGCGCTCGGCGTCCAGCAGCTCCTGACCCGCCGCGTCGAGCGGCTCGGCATCTTCCGGCCGGTCATCGCGGCTCCCGAGCATGACCCGCTGATCGACCTGCTGCGCCCTTTGGGTGCGTCCTTCCTGCCCTACGAGGCATCGTGCGGCGTCGGCTATGAAGAGGTCCGGGCCGATGAGGCCCGGGCGCTGGAGGAGATCGTCGCGCGCTACCGGGCGCTGGCCGCGCAGTGCGACGGCGTGCTCGTCGTAGGGACGGACTTCGCGGGGACCGCGAGCGAGCTGGCGTTCAACGCGCGCGTGGCGTTGAACCTCGGTCTGCCCGCGCTGCTGGTGGTCAGCGGGCACGGGCGCACGCCGGCGGAGATCGCCACCGCCATCGACGTGTCGCTCACGACCTGGCGGCGCTGGGGACCCGACGTCGTGGGTGTGGTCGCCAACCGCGTGCGCGGGTTCGAGCTCGACGCCGTGGCCTCCTCCGCCGACGCGATGCCGATCTACGCGCTCCCGGAGGTCGACCTGTTGATGGCGCCGACCGTTGGCCAGGTCGCGGCGGCGTGTCACGGCACGGTGATCGCGGGCGACGCCGAGCTGCTCGGCCGCGAGGCGCTGCACCTCATGGTCGCGGCGATGACGCTTCCGAACCTGATGGATCGCATCACCGACGGCGCGGTGCTGATCACGCCCGGCGATCGCGCCGAGGTGCTGCTGGCGGCGATGTTCGCCCACGCGTCGACGTCGCTGCCCTCCCCCGCGGGCGTGGTGTTGACCGGCGGCCTGCGCCCGCCCGAGCTGATCCTCGGCGCGCTGGGGAGCTTCGGCGGGATCGTGCCGGTCGTGCTGACCGAGCACGACACGTACGAGACCGTGTCGCTGGCCAGCGCGCGCGAGGGCGCGATCACCCGCGACGCGCCGCGCAAGATCACCAAGGCGCTGGCGCTCTTCGAGACCCACGTCGACGGCGACGATCTGCTCGACCGGATCGACGTCACGCGCTCGGCCGTGGTGACACCGCTGATGTTCGAGTACACGCTGCTGGATCGCGCGCGGGCGGCCGGCCGGCACATCGTCCTGCCCGAGGGCGTGGACGAGCGCGTGTTGCGGGCGGCGGACATCCTCCTGCGCCGGCGGGTGGTCGAGCTGACGCTGCTCGGACCGGCGGCGGAGGTGCGGGGCGCGGCGTCGCGGCTGGGCCTGGACCTCTACGGCGCCCACATCGTCGATCCGTCGGAGCCGGAGTTGCTCGAGCGCTTCGCGGCCGAGTACGCGGCGCGGCGCGCCCACAAGGGCGTGACCGTCGACCAGGCCCGTGACGTGGTCTCAGACGTCTCGTACTTTGGCACGATGATGGTCGCGCTGGGGATGGTCGACGGGATGGTGAGCGGGGCGACGCACACGACCGCGGAGACGATCCGGCCGTCGTTCGAGCTGGTCAAGACGCGGCCGGGCGTCTCGATCGTGTCGAGCGTCTTCCTGATGTGCCTGGCCGACCGCGTGCTGGTCTACGGCGACTGCGCGGTCAACCCGAACCCGAACGCCGAGCAACTGGCCGACATCGCGATCTCCTCCGCCGCCACGGCGTCTCAATTCGGGATCGAGCCGCGGGTGGCGATGCTGTCGTACTCGACCGGCGCTTCGGGTGCCGGGGCCGAGGTCGAGGCCGTGCGGGAAGCCACCGAACTGGTGCGTTCCCGGGCACCTGGGCTGTCCGTCGAGGGGCCGATCCAGTACGACGCCGCGGTCGACGCCGGCGTCGCGCGCACCAAGCTGCCCGACTCAGACGTCGCGGGCCGCGCCACGGTCTTCATCTTCCCGGACCTCAACACCGGCAACAACACCTACAAGGCCGTGCAGCGCTCCGCGAACGCGATCGCCATCGGGCCCGTCCTGCAGGGCCTGAACAAGCCGGTCAACGACCTCTCGCGCGGCGCGACCGTCCACGACATCGTCAACACCGTCGCGATCACGGCCATCCAGGCCAGCTCGTGAGCGTCTTCGTCGTCAACTGCGGCTCGTCGTCGCTGAAGTGGTCGGTGATCGACGTGGCCTCCGGCTCGACTTTGGGCTCGGGCACGGTGCAGAAGGTGGTCGACCACGCCGCCGCGCTGGCGGATGTGTTGTCGGTGGCGCCACTGGACGACGTCGTCGCGGTCGCGCACCGCGTCGTCCACGGCGGCGAGCGCTTCTCCGCCCCCGTGCTGATCAACGACGCGGTCGTGGCCGCGATCCGGGACCTCTCGGTCCTCGCCCCGCTGCACAACCCGGCCAATGCGGACGGCATCGAGATCGCCCTCAAAGCGCTGCCGGGCGTGCCGCACGTCGCGATCTTCGACACCGCCTTCCACACGACTCTGCCTCCGCGCGCCTACACGTACGCGGTCCCGCGGGCGTGGAACGTGCGCCGTTACGGCTTCCACGGCACCTCGCACGCCTACGTCTCCCGCGAGGCCGCGCGGGTGCTCGGCCGGCCGGTCGCCGACGTGAACGTGATCGTGTTGCACCTCGGCAACGGCGCTTCTGCGTCCGCGGTGGCCGGCGGGCGCTCGATCGACACCTCGATGGGGCTGACGCCGCTCGAAGGCCTGGTCATGGGGACCCGCTCCGGAGACGTCGACCCGGCCCTGGTGCTGCACCTGCGCCGCACCCACAACCTGTCGACGGACGAGATCGACGCGGTCCTGAACTCGCGATCGGGGTTGCTGGCCTTGGCCGGCGACAACGACATGCGCGAGGTCCAGCGGCGCGTCCAAGCGGGCGATCGGGCGGCGGAGCTGGCGTTGGACGTCTACTGCTACCGCATCCGCAAGTACGTCGGCGCGTACCTCGCGGCGCTCGGCGGCGCCGACGCGATCGCCTTCACCGCGGGCGTGGGCGAGAACGACCCGGTCGTGCGCGCACGGTCTCTGGCGGGGCTCCAGCGGCTCGGGATCGAGATCGACGCGGCGCGCAACGAGGCGGGCGAGACCGTCATCTCCCCCGATCGATCGCCGGTCGCCGTCCTCGTCATCCCCACCAACGAGGAGCTCGAGATGGCGACGCAGGCCGCCGCCGTGATCGCTAGGTAAGCCTGTGGCTTACTTTCCGATCACGACGCGGGCCTAGCCGCACCCAGAAGGCCCACGCGTGACCGGCCACGAGCTGCTCGACGGCAAACCGCCGGAAGCCGTCGCTCTGCAGCGCGGTCCGGCCGGTCGGGGAGTCACAGAGGACTTCGAGGAGCTCGAACCGGCGCGTGGCCGTGTCCACCGCGCCGGCAAGATCCGCGTCCGGGTCGCGGTCGTCGGTGTCCGGGTCCTGGTGGTGCTCGAGCTGGTAGTCGGCCTCGGCGACGTCGAGCTCGAGCGGGTGGCCGAGAGCGGCCGCCCACGCGTCGATGCCGAGCGCGCGCATCACGACCTCGGCGAACACCTTCAGCGGAAGGGGCAGCGGCGAGGTGTCGACGGGATAGGAGAGCATCGCGTAGCCGTCGCCGATCTGGCGCAGCAGCTCGGCAGCACCCTCGGCCGCGTCGTTGTCGTCCCGCAGCCAGGGGGTCGAGGCGTGATAGAGGTCCAGCGCGCGGCCGGTGAACGCCTCCGAGACGGCGCCGGCGGCGAACGTGTCCCAGCACTCGCCGTGGTGCTCGGCGGCCAGTTGCGCGGCGAGCTGCTCCTCAGTACCGCGGACGAGCACGGGTTCCTCGGCCGGCGGTTGTGTGACGTCGCCGAGGAGCTCGGCGAGCTCGTCGCGGGCGATCCGTTCCACGAGGTCAAGGACTGACATCCGCGGCAGACTAGGGATCCGGACGCAGACGAAGCTGGTGACGCTGCGGGTGAAGTAGCCTGGCTGCGCGTGGCCGTCGACATCACGCTCTTCACCGATCCCGCCTGCCCCTTCGCCTTCTCCGGCGAGCCGAACCGCCAGCGCCTGCGCTGGTACTACGGCGACCAGCTCCGCTGGCGGCTGAACATGATCGTGCTGACGCTCGAGCCGGGCGAGGACGCCAAGCTCGCCGAGGGCGCGCCCGGCCTGCAGCGCAAGTACGGGATGCCGATCGACCCGCACCCCTACGCGCGCACGTTCTCGTCGGAGCCGGCGTGCCGCGCGATCGTCGCCGCCCGCCTCAACGTGCCCGGCGCCGAGGCGGCGCTGCTGCGCCGCCTGCGCGTGCGGGCGATGCTCGGCGGCCTGCTCGACGACCCGGCGCTGCTCGCCGCCGCGGCCACTGACGTCGGTCTGGACCCGGGCGACCTGGAGCGCTGGAGCCGGATGCCGGCGGTGGAGGACGCCCTGCGCGCGGACATCGAGGCCGCCCGCTCTCCCTCCCCCGCCGCCCGCCGCCTGGACCACAAGCTCGGCGGTCCCGCCCACGAGCGGCGCTACACGGCGCCGAGCTACGAGCTGAGCGCCTCGGACGGCCGCACGTTCTCGATCCCCGGCTTCAATCCCATCGAGGTCTACGAGGCCGCGATGGCCAACTTCGGCCTGACCCGCCGCGCCAAGCCGGAGTCCGTCGAGCAGGTGCTGAGCTGGACCACCGAGCCGCTCGCGACTGTCGAGATCATCGCGATCATGCAGACCGACCCGGCCAAGACCCGCGCCGCGCTGACCCGCGTGGCGACGCCGATCCCGGCCGGCGCGGACTTCTACTGGACCGCGCGGTGATGTAGCGTCGGCCGTCTTGACGACGGTCGAGATCATTCCGTTCTCCCCCGGCCGTCGCCCGACCGACGAGGCGCGCCACCCCGGCCTGGGCTCCAGCGACGCGGTCGCGTTCCTGGAGGGCGAGTACTACCTGCTGCTCGCCATCCGCGGCGGTGGCGGCTGTGAGCTCGTCGTCGGCGAGAGCGTGGTCGCGCCCACCGTCTTCGCCGAGGACGGGACCCTGCGCGAGGTCTCGCTGGAGGAGGACCGGACGTACGTGGTCGTGCTGCGTGACCTCCCGGGCACGTACGCGTTCGAGACGCTGTTCTCGCAGCAACTGGCGCTCGAGGTGCGGCTGACCCGCGACGGCGAGACGGTCGCGGCGGACGAGGGGCGGCTCGCGGTCTACGACGTGGCCCAGATGGGCTCGCTCTACGAGCGGATCGTCGAGCGGCTGATCAAGCCGGACACGGCGCGGCAGGCGCCGGGGCTCTCGCACGCCTATCACCCGTGGTTCCCGGTCCTGCTGATCGGCGCCCACAAGGCCGAGCTCTACACGCGCGCGCTCGTCGGCGACATCGTCCACAAGCGCCGCGACCTCGCCGACCCCGGCTGGCTGGTGCGCGTCGGGCTCTACCTCGAGTTCCTGACCGCGCTGGGGATCGTCGAGGCGGTCCGGGACGACTTCGGCGATCTGCTCGACCCGCGCGAACGTGCGGCGTTCGAGACGTCGCCGGCGTTCGCGGAGATCCGGGCGCGGGTCAACGTCGAAGGCTGGCGGGGCGTGTGGGCGCTGCGCGACATCGTCACCCGCGGGCTGCCTCGCAGCGGGCCGGTCTCGGCCATGAACCTGCTCGCCAAGCGCCGCGCGACGCTCGAGTTCCTGCACGTCCACCACGAGGACCTCAAGCACGCGATCGAGCTCGCCGGGCCCAACGTCGACCACGCGCAGGAGACCTGGCACCGCGTCTTCCGCGACGCCGAGCGCGCCGTCCTGCGCCAGACGCCGGACGCGTTCCCCGAGCTCGGAGATCTCCCGCCCGAGGTACGCCGGTTCGTGCTCTGGCACCGGCAAGGGCAGCTCGGCCTGCGGCGGGTGCTGCGCGTGCCGGGCCCGCTGCCGAAGCTGATCGGCGACCAGGACGGGCTGTTCGGCTCAGCCTGCAACCAGTACCGCGACTCGATGAACCACGTCGCGGACTGGGCGCGCGAGCGCGGCCTGATGGACCACACCGGCGACGAGTCGGTTCCGCGCGGGGTGAGCCTCTTCGAGGCGCACATCAACCAGCCGTCGCGGGTGGCGCTGCTCCAGCGCCGCGACGGTTACGACTCCGCCCGCCTCGAGGTGGGTGCGGAACTCCCCACCGAGTACGCGCCCCCGCTCCCCGCCCTGGCCGAGCTGCTGGGCAAGACGGCGCCGTTCTCGATCCTCACCGCGGAGGAGATCGCGCAGCTGGCCCGCACGGCGCGGCCGCAGCTGTTCGGGCCGCTGGAACGGATCATCGTGCAGGGCCAGGAGGGTGACTCGCTGTTCGCCGTCGTCGAAGGGACGGTCGAGGTCGTGCTGCGACGTGAGGACGGCTCCGAGGTGCAGATCGGCACGCGACCCGACGGCACCGTGGTGGGTGAGATGTCGCTGCTCACCGGCGAGCCGCGCAGCGCGACGGTCCGGGCGGTCGACGGCGCGCTCGTCTACGAGGTGGGGCGCCAGCAGCTGGAGCCGCTGCTCGCCGCGCGGCCCGCGCTGTTCGAGGCGCTGCAGGGCGCGATGGTCACGCGCCTGCGCACCCAGGAATCCTTCCTCGAGCGCTACGACGCGGCGCGCTGCGCGAAGGCGTTCTCGCGCCGCTTCGCAAAGAGTTCGAGCGCGTAGGCACCCGCCGGGTGGGCGCGGAAGCGCTCCACGTCCTCGCGCACGGCGTCGGGAAGCTCCTCCGGCTGCGGCAGTGCGACGCCGTACTCGGGTGGGAGCACCACGGCGGCGGCGAGGCAGGCGAAGGTGAGATCCGCGGCGGTGAAGCGGCCGCCGAGGAGGTGCTTTCGGCCGTCGGAGCGGCGTTGCGCGATCGCGTCGAACGCTTGCAGGACCTGGTTGCGGTCGCCGTCGAGATCCTTGAGGGCGAGCTCGCGCGTCGCCCAGCGGACCGCGAACGGGTAGAGCTTCGTGAGCGCCTTCGCCTCCCAGGCCGGGACGGCCTGGTTGTTGTAGGCGAGCATCAGCTCCGGCCGCGGCAGCATGTGGGCGTAGATCAGGCGGCGCCCGTCAGGGCCGAGGCCTGCGTCGAGCTCGCGGCAGAGCTGCTCGACCGCCGGATCGCCCGTGAACAGGCGCTGCTCCGGCTCGAGGTGCAGATCGGCGTAGCGGACGATCCATTCGGAGTCCGCGAACGTCCCGTGCTCGGTGATCAGAACCGGCAGCGTGCCGTGCCCGCCCGCTCGTCTGGACGCGAACTGGTGCACGCCTTGGACGTGCGGTTCCTCGCGGTAGGTCAGGCCGGCGCGCTCGAGCGCCCAGCGCGCCTTCTCGCAGTAGTGGCTGATCGGGATCGTGACGAGGCGCCTTAGCGCGTGGTCACCGACACGTAGGCGACCTGCTCCTCGGGGCCGAGGATCAGATCCATGATGAGCTTGATCACGCAGGGCATGTCCGTGATGATCGGCCCCGCCGTCGAGAACTTGCATCGCTCGTGGGAGTGAATCAGTCCACCCGTTGATTTCTCTCCACGGGTCGGGAGATACTCGCCAAATGCGACGGATGGCGATCGTCGGAGCGGTGTTCTTGCTCGGCCTCTGGTCGACCGCTCCCGCCGAAGCCGCGCTGCGCGTGTGGAAGGACGGCGTCACCGGCGACTGGAACGTCGCGGGCAACTGGATGAACGGTCTCCCGGTGCCGGGCGACACCGTCTATCTCGGCAAGACGAACGACAGCCACAAGGTGACGCTGAGTGGCTCGGGGGCGTCGGTCGCCGCCGTCTACGGCGGGTCAGGACTCACGATCGACGGCGTGCCGCTGACCGTGACCGGGTCGCCGGCCGATGTGACCTCGTTCGAACAGGTATCGGTGGTCAACGGCGGTGCGGTGTCGATCACCGGTCCCGGGCACTATCAGGGCGGCCTGACCCTGGGGTCGCCGACCAGCTCCGCGTCGCTGATGATCTCCGGCGCGGGCGTGAAATGGTCCGGCGCCGTGCTGGAAGGCGCGACGGGTTCCGGGACGACGACGATCACCCCGGCCGCGGACGTGACGGTCGAGCCGTTCACGAACCTGCAGGTGCTCACGCGCTTCCAGAACCGGGGCAAGCTGCACACGGACGTGCTGACCGAGATCATCCCGTCCCCCGGTTCCCTGGCCAGCGACGGGGACTTCGAGGCGTCCGCGACCGGGACGTTCTCACTGCGCCCCGGCCCGGGCTCGACCTTCGTGCTCGACAAGGACTCGACGGTGAGCGGCGCCGGGCGCTTCGAGATGTCGTCGCTGGTCTCCGGGGGCGGGACCGTGCGCGTCGACTCCGGGGCCGCGTTCGCCCCAGGCGTGCTCGGACTCTTCAGCGCGGAACGCTTCGAGCTCAACACGGACGCGGTCGTGGGCAAGCTGGAGCTGCACTCGGCGCTGGCGAACGGCGGCCGCTTCGGCACCGGCGAACTGCGCGCGACCGGAGACTCGCTCCTGCTCGGCACGCATCTCGGCGGCGGGAAGACCGTGTTCGACGGGCCGCTGCTGATCCAGTCGGGCGATGCGTCGTACCTGACCGACGGCGCCCTGCTGCGGACGACCGGGACCACGAGTTGGCTCCAGGGCGCCGTCGATCTGACCGCGGGCAGCTGGGAGAACGCGGGGACCATCAACATCACGAGCGGCATCCTGTCCGGGCCGGGCCTGCTGACCAACAGCGGGACGATCGCCAAGACGGGCGCGGGCGGGTTCCTGGGCTCCGCATCGGTGCAGAACTCGGGCACGATCACGGTGTCGGCCGGCCGGTTCGGCAGTGACGTGCCGACGGGCACCTACGGCGTCCTCACGCAGTCCGCCGGGCTCACGAACGTGCTCGCGGGCGCGGTGCTCGACAAGCACGTCGTCTTGAACGGCGGGACGCTGAAGGGGCGCGGGACCGTTCGCGGGTTGACGAACAACGGTGGCGTCGTCGAGCCGGGCGCGTCGCCGGGGACGCTGAGCGTGGCGGGCGCGTACTCGCAGGGAGCGGGCGGCGTGCTGCGCATGGAGATCGAAGGCGCCGCGGCGGGCACGTTCGACGTGCTCGCGGTGGGGGGCGCGGCGAGCCTCGGCGGAACCCTCGACCTGCTCGGCGCCTACGTCCCAGCGCCGGGAGACCAGTTCCCGATCGTCACCGCGGGAACGCTGGCGGGGACGTGGGCGGGCGTGACCGGCACGGCCGCCGCGCGTTTCGGGCTGGGCTACGGGGCGGGTGGGGTCGCGCTGTGCGCCGCGGGCGCGTGCGGCTTCGCCACACCCACGCCCACGCCGAGTCCGACGGCCACCGCGACCGCGTCGCCGACCGCCACCGCGACGCCGACCGCGACCGCGTCGCCGACCGCCACCGCGACGGCCGCGCCGCAACCGACCGCTTCGCCCTCGCCGAGCGCGACGGCCGTGCCGCAGGCGACCGCGACGCCCGGACCGGCGAAGCTCACCGCCGCCGATCTCGTCGCGCTGCCCTCGGCGAGCCGCTGCGTCAGCCACCGCACGCTCACCCTCCGGCTGCGCCGTCCCACTGGCGTCAAGGTGGCCAAGGCCACCGTGACCGTCGGCGCCAAGCGCCCGCAGACCTTCACCGGCGCCGTCACGGTGCGCCTCCCGAAGGGGCGCACCACGGTGAAGGTGGCCGTCAAGCTGCGCGACGGCCGCACCTTCACCGTGTCACGGCGCTATCGGACGTGCGCTCCGAGGAGCCGTTCCGACAGGGCCCAGAGCCGGTCGGCGTTGTCGGCGTCGAGCGCGTAGGGCGCCACGCCGCCGGTGCCCATCTCGCCGCGCCGCTCGACGACCGGCGCCTCGGCGCAGTCCTCGTAGTAGCGGCCGCCGACGCCCTCGAGCGCAGGCGCTGTCGCCAGCAGGACCGACGTCGCCGCGCCCTGCTCGGTCGACTTCAGACGGAAGCCCGACTCGCGCGCCCGGTCGATGTAGCCCGGGTCCATGTGGCGCTGCAGCGCGGTGGCGATCCCGCCCGGCATCAGCGCGTTGGAGGTGATTCCGTCGCGTCCCCAGCGAGCGGTCGCCCCGACCGAGAACAGCACGTTCGCGGTCTTGGACTGCCCGTAGGCCAGGAACGGCTCGTAGTCGCGGAACGCGAAGTTCAGGTCGTCGAAGATCACCGGCGAGCGCAGGTGCCCGCTCGAGCTGACCGACACGATCCGCGCGCCCTCGGCCGCCAGCGCGCCGTGCAGGCCACTCGCCAGCGCGAAGTGGCCGACGTGGTTGGTCGCGAACTGCATCTCCAGGCCGTCGCCGTTGAGCGTCAGCTCCTGGATCGCCATCACGCCCGCGTTGTTGACGAGGATGTGCAGCGGCCCGTCCCAGCCACGCGCGAACGCGTCGACGGACTCGAGGTTCGAGAGGTCGAGGTAGCTGACGCCGATCGCGCCGGTGTCGGTCGCGACCCGTTCCGCCGCGGCCACGTCGCGCGCCGCGATCGTGACCTCGGCACCCGCCGAGGCCAGCGCGCGGACGGTCTCGACGCCGATCCCGGACGCGCCGCCGGTGACGATCGCGCGCTTGCCGGTCAGGTCGATGCCCTCGACGACCTCCAGCGCGGTGGACTCGAAGCCGAAGGTCGTCACGCCTTCACCCCGCCCTGCGCGGCGACGGCGAGGTGATCCCACTGCTCCCAGACCGCGAGCCGCTTCTCGTACTCGGCGCGGATCATGTCGAGCGTGCCGGTGCCGAAGAACGTGCGCAGCGGCGGCTCGTCGGCGTCGACCAGTTCGAGGATCGCGGGGCCGGTGGCCTCCGGGTCTCCGGGCTCCGCCAGCGGCCCGCTGAACAGCTTGGCGCGGTAGTCGCGCACCTCGTCGTACTCCGGCATCTGGTCGGCGAAGACGCCCGAGGCACCGCGCCAGTCGGTCGAGTAGCCCGCGGGCTCGACGAGCGTCACCTTGATCCCGAACCCGGCGACCTCGGCGGCGAGCGACTGCGTGAAGCCCTCGAGACCCCACTTGGACGCGTGGTAGAGCCCAAGGATCGGGAACGCGTTCACGCCGCCGATCGTCGAGACCTGGATGATGTGACCCGATTTCTGCTCGCGCAGGATCGGGAGCACCGCCTGCGTCACCCACAACGGGCCGAACAGGTTGGTCTCCACCTGATCACGTGCCTGCTGTTCGGTGATCTCCTCGATCGCGCCGAACAGGCCGTAGCCGGCGTTGTTGACGACGACGTCGAGGCGGCCGAAATGCTCGTGCGCCCGCTTGACGGCCGCGTCGATCGCGGCCTTGTCGTTGACGTCCAGCGCGAGCGGGAGCACGAGGTCGCCGTAGGCCTCGACGAGCGGGGTCAGCGTGTCGGCGTTGCGCGCCGTCGCGACCACCCGATCGCCGCGCTCCAGCGCCGCTTCGGCCCACACCCGGCCGAAGCCCTTCGAAGTCCCGGTGATGAACCAGACTTTCGACATGTTGCTTGCCTCCTAGAATGAAGCGGAGGATTACTCCGGTTCGCTCAATGTAGCACCAACCGGAGGGACCCTCCGTTTACATTTCGATGACTTCCCCTGAGACCCCCATCAAGCGCGCCGACGCGCGCCGCAACCGCGAGAAGCTCCTGGTCGCGGCCGTCGAGCTGTTCGCGACCGTCGGCACGGACGTCTCGCTGGACGCGGTCGCCAAGCGGGCGTGCGTGGGGATCGGGACGCTCTATCGCCACTTCCCGACGCGCGAAGCGCTGGTCGAGGCCGCCTACCGCGCCGAGGTCACGCATCTCTGCGAGGCCGCGGACGAGTTGCTGGCCACGCATCCGCCCGACGTGGCGCTCGCCGAGTGGATGGAGCGCTTCGTCGCCTACGCGACGGCCAAGAAGGGCATGAAGGGCGCGCTGCAGTCGGTCGCGGCCGGCTCGGACCTGTGGGGTGAGACGCGACGGCAGATCGTCGCGGCGATCGCGCAGCTCCTCGACGCGGGCGTGGCCGCGGGGACGCTGCGCTCCGACGTGAACGCCGACGACGTCTGGCGAGCGATGGGCTCCGTGTGGTCGGTCGACTCCGAGGACCAGATCCGCACGCTGTTGCGGCTCTTGATGGACGGTTTGCGGCACACTTCGGGCTGATGCCCGCGGCCCCCACCACCGCCTCGGCGATGAAGGCGGTGCTCACCCAGGAGCGCTTCAGCGACCCGGAATGGATCTACGAGCGCAAGCTCGACGGGATCCGCTGCATCGCCATCCGCGACGGCGACACGGTCAAGCTGCTCTCCCGCAACGACCTCTCGCTCAACGGGCGCTACCCGGGCGTCGTCGCCGACCTCGAAGCGGAGGCCTGCACGCGGTTCGCGATCGACGGCGAGATCGTCGCCTTCGAGGGCACCCGCACGAGCTTCCAGGCGCTCGGTCATCACGACGCCTCGATCTTCTACTACGTCTTCGACCTGCTCTGGCTCGACGGCGAGGACGTCCGCGACCGCCCGCTGCGCGAGCGCAAAGCGCTCCTAAAAAATGCGCTGAACTTTCAGGGCCACGTCCGCTGGACGGCCTTTCGCGAGGAGGCCGGCGAGGCGATGTTCGCCGAGGCGTGCGCCAACGGCTGGGAGGGCGTGATCGCCAAGCGCGCCTCCTCCCTTTACACCGACAAGCGGTCCAAGGACTGCCTGAAGTTCAAGTGCGAGCAGGGCCAGGAGCTGGTGATCGGCGGCTTCACCGCTCCACGCGGCTCGCGCGAGGAGTTCGGCGCGCTGCTCGTCGGCCACTTCGAGCCCGGCGGCACCCTCCGCTACGCCGGCAAGGTCGGCACCGGCTTCGACCGCGAGACGCTCAAGGACCTCGGTGCGCGGCTGCGCGAGCTGACCCGCGACACCACCCCGTTCGCCGACTCCCCGAACTACCGCGACGCCACGTGGGTCGAGCCCGAGCTCGTCGCCCAGCTCGGCTTCTCGGAGTGGACCACCGCCGGGCGTCTGCGCCACCCGCGCTTCCAGGGCCTGCGCTTCGACAAGGCCGCCCGCGAGGTCGTGCGCGAGGCGCCTCGTTAAACGCGGAAGCCCGCTCGAGAGCGGGCTTCGGCCATCAGAAGATCAGGCAAGGTTGGGAGGGGGACGTCGTATGAGGTCTCTGCCCTCGGGGCGCCGTCGCTGTCTGACACCCCCGTCATCGGCCGCGACCGGCTAGAGGTTGATGTCGACCGACCACGAGCGTCCGCTGCCGGACAACTCGACGGATTGGCCGTTTGCCCGCACCAGCGAGGCGACGTCCTCCGGGGTCTCAGGCGTGCTTGGAGACGACAGCAGGAGGCGGGCGACATCGCCGCGCGTCGCCTTGACCATGTGCGAGACGGTCTTGCCGTCCACGAACGCCCGCACGCCCACGAGCGTGGCCTGCTTCGGCTTCCAGGCCGCGGTGTAGGAGCTCGAGCGCATGTCGACGATCAGGCCCTCGTCGGGGATCGCGCGCCGCAGCGGGTCGCGCCACAAGGCCGGCAGCGACGCGATGCGCGGCAGCGTCGAGCCCATCGAGAGCCGGTACGCGGGGATGCGGTCCGACGGCCGCAGGAAGCCGAACAGCGCGCTCGCGATCAGCACGTTCTCGCCCGGCAGCGAGCCCAGCCCGAGGTGCTCGTACAAGACGCCGGTGTAGATCTCGTGCGCGGGCGCGGCAGGAGCGTCGCGCAGCGTCAGGTTGCGTTGGGCCTCGTCGAGAAGCCCGGGCCCGACGTCGAGGTACTTCAGCGCGCGCGGGAACGTCAGCCGCGAGAGCACGTCCAGCAGTCGCTCGCGGGTCTTCGTCAGCCCCGGGAAGGCGAGTTCCGAGACGTCCAGCGGCTCGCCCTCCGAAGGCGCGGTCTTGCCCTCGGAGGGCGGCAGCAGGATTCTCAATCTGTGCGGACTTCGGTGCCGTCCTGCGACCAGCGGGTGTGGAAGGAGCCGTCCTTGTCCACGCGCCGGTAGGTGTGCGCGCCGAAGAAGTCGCGCTGGCCCTGGATCAGGTTCGCCGGCCCGCGCTCGCGGCGGTAGCCGTCGTAGTACGCCAGCGACGACGAGAACGCGGGCACCGCGACGCCCTGCTCGACCGCCGACACGATCACCTTGCGCCAGGCGTCCTGGGCGGAGGCGACCGCGTCCTGGAAGTAGGGCGCCATCAGCAGGTTGACCAGGTCGGGATGCGCGTCGTAGGACTCGGTGATCCGGTTCAGGAAGCGGGCGCGGATGATGCAGCCGCCGCGCCAGATCTTCGCCAGCTCGCCCATCTTGAGGTCCCAGTTGTAGGTCTTCGCGGCCGCGGCCATCTGCTCGAAGCCCTGCGCGTAGGCGACGACCTTCGAGGCGTACAGCGCGGCGCGGATGTCGTCCACGAGCGACTCGGGGAGCCCACCGGGCTTCGGGCCGGCGAGCACGCCGCTCGCGTCGCGGCGCTGGTCGCGCAGCGCCGACAGCGAGCGGGCGAACACCGCTTCGGTGATGCCGGTCAGCGGCACGCCCAGCTCCAGCGCGTCCTGCGCCGTCCAGCGGCCGGTGCCCTTCTGCTCGGCCTGGTCGACGATCACGTCGATCAGCGGCTTGCCGGTCTCGGCGTCGACCTTGTCCAGCACGGTGGCGGTGATCTCGATCAGGAAGGACTCCAGATCGCCGCGGTTCCAGTCGTCGAAGATCGCCTTGATCGCCGGCACGTCGAGCCCGATGCCGTGGCGCAGGAGGTCGTAGGCCTCCGCGATCAGCTGCATGTCGGCGTACTCGATGCCGTTGTGGACCATCTTCACGTAGTGGCCCGCGCCGTCCGGCCCGATGTAAGCGCAGCACGGCGAGCCGTCGACCTGGGCGGCGATCGTGGTGAAGATCTCCTCGACCTCGCCATATGCCTCGCGCGGGCCGCCCGGCATGATCGACGGGCCGTTCAAGGCGCCCTCTTCGCCCCCGGAAACGCCGGAGCCGATGAAGCGCAGCCCCTTGGCGGTCAGCTCCTCTTCGCGGCGGCGGGTGTCGACGTAGTGCGAGTTGCCGGCGTCGATGATGATGTCGTCCTTGTCGAGCAGCGGCTCGAGGTCGGCGATCACGCCGTCGACGGGCGCACCCGCCTTGACCATGACGATGATCCGGCGCGGGCGCTCGAGCGCTTCGACAAATTCCTGCAGGGTCTCCGTTCCCGTGAAGTCGCCTTCACCGGAGAACTCATCCATGAAGTCCTTGGTCTTGGACGCCGTGCGGTTGTGCACGGCGATGGGCACGCCGTTACGTGCGATGTTTCGTGCCAGGTTCGCGCCCATGACGGCGAGCCCGGTGACTCCGATCTGGCTCATCGCCAAGGACCCTACAAAGTCGTGGAACCGCGCGCGGTCGTGTGGGCAATCCTTGACATGAACGACGCAGAGGCGATCCGGCGCTCGCTGCTTGAACCTTCGGCGTTCGGCGCCGTCTTCGACCGCCACTTCGCCGCGGTGCACGCGTTCGCGCAGCGGCGGGTGGGTGCGGAGCTGGCCGAGGAGGTCGCCGCGGAGGCCTTCGCCCGCGCCTTCGCGCACCGCAAGCGTTATGACGACTCGCACGCGGACGCATTGCCGTGGCTGCTCGGCATCGCCACCAACCTGATGCGCCGCCACTGGCGCACCGAGCGCCGACGCCTCGACGCCTACGCGCGGGTCGCCTCGCAGCACACGCCGAGCGTCGACGCCCACACCGCCGAGGAGGCGATCAGAGCCGTTGCCCGCCTCCCCCGCCGCCAGCGGGAAGTCGTCCTGCTGCACGTCTGGGCGGATCTGTCGTACGAGCAGATCGCCCGCGCGCTCGACATCCCCGTCGGCACCGTCCGTTCCCGCCTGAGCCGCGCCCGCGGCGCGCTCGGCACCGACCCGATCCTGGAGCCCTCCCGTGCCTGATCTCGACCTGCTCCGCACGCTCGCCCCGCCCGTCGAGCCGCCACCGCCGCGCGCGTTCACGCCGCCGCCGGCGCGCGGGCGGCGCCCAGTCCTCCTCGCCACGCCGATCGCGGTCGGCGCGGTCATCCTCGCCGTGGTGTTGACGCAGCTGGGCGGCGGCCAGCCGTTCGCCGAGGCCGCGATCCGCGCCGCGCAGGCGAGCCCGCGGCTGCTCGTGAACGGCTGGAAGGTCACCCGCGTCGACGAGTGGGACGCGGGGACCGGGGAGATGACCTTCGCTCGCGACGGGCGCAGCGTGGAGGTCAGCTGGACGGCCGTCGACAACGGCAACAAGGACCTCGTGCGGGTGGCGGGCGCGGAGGTCGCGGGCGCCGACGCCTGGGTCGGGCGCTATCCCGGCAGCACCGACTACGTCGCCCGGTGGCGGCAGGGCGACGCGTTCGTCCAGGCCCGCGGCGACGCCGCCACGCCGGCCGCGTTCATCGACGTCCTCGAGCGGATCTACCAGGTCGGCGCGGAGGATTGGCTGGCGGCGCTTCCCGCCACCGCGGTCGAGCCCAAAGCGCAAGCCGCGGCGGCAAGCCAGATGCTGATGGGCATCCCGCTCCCTCCCGGCTTCAAGACCCCACCGGCCACGGACGAGACCCGCGACCGCTACCAGCTCGGCGCGAAGGTCGCCGGCGCGGTCGTGTGCGGGTGGATCGAGGAGTGGCTGCACGGGGACACGGCGGCCGCCGCGCGCGCCCTCGCCGGCTCACGCTCCTGGCCGCTCCTGCAGGACATGAACGCCGAGGGCGATTACCCCGAGGTCGTCTGGCAGTACGCGGACGCGATCAACGGCAAGGGCGACGTCCCCGGCGGCAAGCTGGGCCTGAGCGTTGACGGGACCTACCGGGAGGCGCTCGGCTGCTGAGCGCGGGCGGCGAGGCCGCGCCAGACGGCTTCGGGCATCGCGTCGATGTCGGCGGTGCTCTCTTAGAATCGCATCGTAACTAAAAAGTTACCGTAGCTGGACGGTTACGATACGGACATCGCTGGTGACCCCTTCAACGCCCTGGGCGACCCCAATCGCCGCGCGATCGTCGAGCTGCTGCGCACCGGCGACCGCTCCGTGCAGGAGCTCGCCGACGCGCTGCCGATCAGCCGCCCCGCGGTCTCGCGGCACCTGAAGCTGCTCAAGGACGCCGGGCTCGTCGCCGACCATGCCGAGGGCACGCGCCGGCTCTATCGGCTGCACGAAGAGGGCGTCGAGGCGGTCCGCGCGTACCTCCAGCAGGTGTGGGGCGAGGCGGCGGCGCGGTTCAAGCTCACGGCGGAGAACTGATGGAGCCCCTGGAGCTCGCGTTCACCGTCGAGTGCTCGCCGGAGCACGCGTTCGACACCTGGGCGCGGCGGATCGGGACCTGGTGGCCGAAGGGTCACTCCGTCTCCGCCGATCCCGGTTTGAAGGTCACTTTGGAGCCGCGCGTGGGCGGGCGGATCTTCGAGCGCACGCCCGATGGCACGGAGCACGAGTGGGGCGAGGTCGTCGCCTGGGACCCACCGCACCGGCTCAGCTACCTCTGGCACCTGCGGACCGACCGCGCGGACGCCACCGAGGTCACGGTCGCGTTCACCGGCGAGGGCGAACACACGCTGGTAACCATCGTGCACAGCGGCTGGGAACGGCTCGGCGCCAAGGCGGACGCGTGGCGCGAGCGCAACCACCGCGGCTGGGGCGGTCTGGTTGGGCACTATCGCGCCGCGTGCTCTGTCACGCTCTAGGGGAAAGTGGCGCGCCCCGACTACTACGGCAACCCGGCCGGCCTGACCGATGAGGCAGACGTCGTCCGTGCGATCTACGACGCGTTCGCCCGGCGTGACGTCGAAGCGGCGACCGGCTACTTCAGCTCGGACTGCGAGCTCGACTTGGCCGGCACGGCCCGCCTGGCCGGCCGCAGCGAGCCCTATTTCGGCCACGACGGGCTGCGCGAGTACTTCCGCGACGTCGAGCGCGTGTGGCAGGAACTGGTCCTGCACACCGAGGACATCCGCGTGATCCCCGGCTCGGTGATCGTGATCGGGCACGTCACCGGTCGCCGGCAGGATCTGGACGTGCGCCGCTCGTCCGTGTGGACGTGGCGGGTGAAGGACGGCCGCGCGACCTCGGTGAAGGTCGCCGATCTCGGCGACCTCGCGTAGTGCTTGCGGATATCGAGACCCGCGCCGACGTCGAACGGCTGGTGCGAGCGTTCTACGGGCGTGCGCTGACCGATCCGATCATCGGCTGGATCTTCACCGACATCGCCAAGCTCGACCTCGAGGCGCACGTGCCGGAGATCGCTTCGTTCTGGGAGACGATCCTGCTCGGTGCGCAGTCCTACCGCGGCGGGGCGTTCCGGCCGCACGCGGAGCTGCACATGAAGGTGCGGCTACGCAGCGGGCACTTCGAGCGCTGGCTGGTGTTGTGGCGCGAGACGGTCGACGAGCTGTTCTCGGGTGAGCGGGCGGAGCTGGCGAAGTCGCACGCGCTGCGGGTGGCGCGGGCGTTCCACGGGCGCCTGGAGGCGATGACGGCGGCGCCGCCGTCCGCCGGCCTCACGGTCACCCGGCACGGTCCGGGCCGAGGCTGACCCGGAGACCGCGCGCGAGCTCGTCGATGGTGGCGTCGACCTCCTCGTCGAGCGTGCGCCGGAAGACGGCGAGCAGCGCCTTGGCGGCCAGCGGGCGGACGTGCTCGATCGACTCCGCCAGCTCGTCCCAGCGCTCGTCGGGCATCCCGGACGCCTGAAACGGCTTCCAGAGGTCCTCCAGGAAGAGCTGGACGAACTCGCGGGAGATGACGCGTGACTGGCGGGTGACGCGATCGATCAGGTCGAGCGCGTGGTCCAGGCTGATGCCGCGCGTGACGACTTCCTCGGCGGCGGCGAGCAGGGCGGGACTCGGCACGTTGAACGAGCCGTCGCCGCGCGAGTCCAGGATGCCGAGCTGGATCGCGCGCCCGAGCAGCTTGAACGCCGCCTCGTCGGGCTGCAGGCCGAGGCGGGTGCGGAGCGCGGCGGCGTCGACGATCGCGGGCGGCTCGCGCTCCTCCCCGGCCTTCTTGAGCGCGAGGAGACGGTCGCCGGGATCGGCGAGCAAGCGCTTGATGCCGTCGAGCTTGAGGCCCTCGTTCTGGAGCTGGAGGATCAGCTTGAGGCGCTCGACGTGCTCCGGGCCGTAGAAGCCGGTGCGGCCACGGACCTCGGGCGGCGGGAGCAGCCCGCGGGTTTGATGGGAGCGGACGTTGCGGACCGTCAGGCCGGCCTCGCGGGCGAGTTCGTCGATCGTCAGCACGTTCGCCACTGAGCGTACCGGGTATTGGTGTTACATCACACAACGTGACATCAAATGACGATACGTTCGGAATCCATGTTCGCCTTGCTCGCCGCGAAGCCCGCGGGTGGCGCCGCGCTCGACCAGGTCGCGATCGCCTCGGGCGCCGCGCTGCTCGTCACCGCCGTGCTGCTCTGGCTCGGCCTCGGGCACCGGTCGGGGCGGGTCCGCGTGCTGGCGCGAGTCGGACGCTTCAGCCGGCGCGTGTCCGGACTGCCTGCGTGGGCGGCGATCCCCGCGGGCCTGATCGTCGTCTCGCTCGTCACCGCGCTGTTCGGGATGCTCTGGGACATCTCGCTGCACATCGCGCAGGGGCGCGACAACGGCCCGCTCGCGAACCCCGCGCACTACGTCATCCTCGCCGGCCTGTTCGGGGTCTTCTCGAGCGGGTTCCTGTCGATGTGCCTGCCGCTGCAGAAGCCCTCGAGCGTGTCGGTGCGGCTCGCGCCCGGGTGGGACGCGCCGCTGGGCGGCGTGCTGATCGCCGCAGCGGGTGCGTTCTCGCTGGTCGGGTTCCCCTTGGACGACGTCTGGCACCGCCTGTTCGGCCAGGACGTGACGCTCTGGGGCCCGACGCACCTGATGCTGATCGGCGGCGCCGCGATGGCGCTCGTGGGACTGGCGGTACTGCTCGCCGAGGCGGGTGCGGCGAACGCCGCCGCCGGCCGCCGCGGCGAGCTCCCGTGGGCGCGGTTCATGCGCCGCATCTCACTCCCAGGCGCGTTCCTGCTCGGCCTGTCGACCTTCCAGGCGGAGTTCGACTTCGGCGTCCCGCAGTTCCGGATGGTCTTCGCGCCGATGCTGGTCATGCTCGCGGCGGGGGTCGCGCTGGTCGCGGCGCGGGTGTGGCTCGGGCCCGGCGCCGCGCTGGGAGCAGCGCTGTTCTTCCTCGTGATGCGCGGGTTGATGGCGCTCGCGGTCGGGCCGGTCCTGGGCGAGCCGACCCCGCACTTCCCGCTCTATTTGGTCTCGGCGTCGGCGGTCGAGCTCGTCGCGCTGCGCGTGCGGCGGCCGCTGGGCGTCGCCTTGGCGTCCGGCGTGGCGATCGGCACGGTGGGCCTGGCGGCCGAGTGGGGCTGGTCACACGTGTGGATGCCGCTGCCCTGGCCCTCAGCATTGGCGCCGTCGGGCGCGCTGCTCGGCTTCGCGATGGCGATCGCGGGTGCGTGTGTGGGCGGGTGGCTCGGCGCGCGGTTGAGCGCCGACCGGACACCCTCGTTGCGTCACGCGGGTGTGCCCGCGGCATTCGCGATCCTCGCGCTGGTCGGCTACGGCCTGCTCCCGAGCGGCAGCCAGGGCGTGCGCGCGACCGTGACGATCACGCGCGCGGCCGACACCGCCGCCGCGCGGGCGACCGCGACGCCCTCGCCGGCCCGCTCGGCCGCGACCGACCATGCCGGCTCGCCGCCCACCGCCGTCGCGCCCGCGGGCACGGTCGTGGTGCGCGTCGACCCGCGGTCCGGTGCCGACGACGCCCTCTGGTTCACCGCCACCGCCTGGCAGGGCGGCGGGCTCGTCGTCGATCGGCTCCAACGCATCGGTCCCGGCGTCTACCGCACGACGCGGCCCCTGCCGCTCACCGGCGACTGGAAGACGATGCTGCGCCTGCACCCCGGCAACGCCCTGACCGCTCTCCCCCTCTACCTGCCGGCCGACGAGGCGATCCCGGTCGCGGGCGTCCCCGCCCGCCCCTCGGTGAACCGCGCCTTCGGCCCGGAGCAGAAGCTCCTGCAGCGCGAGCGCAAGGCCGCCGCGAGCTGGCTGTGGGCGGCGGCGTACGGCGTCGTCCTCGCGATCGCGCTCGCGTTCCTTGTCGCGCTGGCCTGGGGCGTGCACCGCGTCTCGATCCTCACGCGCGATTCGTCGCCGCAGTTCGCCCGTGTCTCTCGCCCCGCGGAACCCGTCGCCACGTAGGGGTGCCCCGTCTAGGTATCGCTGAGCGAGACCGAAACGGGGCACCCCTCAGTGCGGCGGGCCGCCGAGCACTAGCACGTCGACGAGCAGCCACACCGCGACCGCGGTCACGAGCACCGCGAATCCGCGCCGCAGCACGTCCTGCGGGAGCCGCTCGCCTACCAGCGTCCCGAGCACCGCGCCGATCCCGGTGGCGCACGCGAGCTCCGCGGTGACCGCGAGGTCCGGGCGCGACCCCGCGATCAGGTGCGTGGTGAGCGCGGCGACGCCGGTCAGCGTGATGATCACCAGCGACGTCGCGACCGCGCGCCGGAAGCCGGCCCCGAGCCACAGGGTGAGAACGGGCACGATCACGAACCCGCCGCCCACGCCGAAGAACCCGGTCAACAGCCCCACGATCACACCCGCAAACACCACGCGGACGAGCGGTGGGTGCGGACAGCCCGCATCGTCGGCCTCCTCGCCGGTGCGGCGCCAGGTCGCGAGCGCCGCCACGAGCATCACCGGCACGAACGCGAGGACGAGCGCGCTCGCTCCGACCGCACGGTTCGCGAACGTCCCGAACAGCGAGCCGAATGCGGCGGGTGCGGCGAACGTGAACGCCAGCCGCCAGCACACGCGGCCGTGGCGCGCCAGCGATCCCGCGCCGATCGCGGCCGCGAGCGAGACCACCACGAGCGAGGCGGTCGACGCCGGCCCGACCGGCTCGTCGAGCACGTAGATCAGCACCGGCAGCGCGAGGATCGCGCCGCCGCCGCCGACCGCGCCGACGACCATCCCGATCGCGAGCCCGAGCAGGATCGCGATCGCGGTCACGTCATCGGAGCCTAGGGCGTCAAGCCGACCGAGGACGCATCGATCGCGAACACGATCCGGTCCCCGCTCTTCTCAGTCAGCGAGTAGACGCGGTTGCTCGTGCCCGCGTAGTGGAGGTCCTCGGCGCCGTCGGGCCAGCGGAAGTGCGCCGCAGGCTGGTCCGGGAGACCGGAGACGAGCTCGCCGATCCCGCCCGAGGCCTTCGGGTCATAGCTCGACGCCGCGAGCAGGCGGCCGTTGTGCATCAGCCCGCCCTGGACGTTGCTGGCCGGCATCTTCCACGCGCCGCTGGCCTGCAGCGCCGGCAGCCCGGAGTTCGGGTCCAGCGGCCAGCGCACGATCCGGCGGTTGTACTTCTTGTCCTGGTACTTGCCGGTGATCAGCGCGGGGGCGGTGCGATCGGTCTCGACGAACGAGAACGTCAGCCCGGCGCCCTTGGCCTGCCTGTAGAAGCCGACCTGCGGGAGCACGAACGGCGCGTTGAGGTCGGCCGTCGGCGGGAGCTTCTTCGCGCCGAGGATGTAGTTGGTGTCGAAGACGCGCACGCCGACGTCGGTCTCGGCCACGAACAGGTAGTGCGTGTACCAGGCGATGCCGCCCGCGTGGGTCTTGATCGGGCGGACGGTGCGACCGCTCGGGATCACCAGCGTGGCGCTGTTGTAGGTCGCGCCGTCGAGACTGTCGGCGTTGACGAAGCTGACCCGCGCAGGGCTCGCGGCCGTGTCCTGGTACCAGCTCACCAGCAGCGACCGGTGGCCGCCGATCAGGCCGTCGGCCTGCGCCGCGGCGCTGCCGGTGATGCCCTGCGGGATCCACTTGCCGGTGTTGTCGCGGTCGGACCACTTGAAGGCCGAGACGGCGCCCGGACCGACCTGTCCCAGCGAGGGCGAGCCCGCCGCGGACTGGGTCGTCTGCCGCGGGTGCTCGAGGACGAATTTGAGGTCGCGGCGCGGGAGGAACTTGGCGAGGTTGTCGAGGCGGGCGTACGCGGCGGCGTCGACGCCGTGCCGGGTCCACGTCAGCCCCGTCGCCGGAACGGACTTGAACGTGTCGGCCTGTGCGGCGGCGGGCGGGAGCAGGGCGCATACGAGCGCGGTGAGGACGATCTTCCGGATCATCCGAGTCGCATTACCCGCGGGGGCGATCCGGAACCGGATCCGGGCGTGACGGAGCCGAGCACGCTCGCGTGGCGGGCGCCGGTCGCGCTCGGGAGCGTGGCCGGAATGCCGTGGTAGGTGAGGAAGCCGAGGACGGCGAACGCGTACGCCTCCTTCGCCTGCGCGGGGAGGCCGAGCGCGTCGCTGGTGATGACGGGCAGCGCCTCTCGCATCGCCGCCATCAGCGTCGGATTGCGGACCCCGCCGCCGGACGCGATCAGCTCGGTCACGCCGTGTACACGGGCCGCGTTGGCGACGGTCTGCGCGGTCAGGCGGGTGAGCGTGGCCAGGACGTCCGGCCCGGTCGCGTCGCCGTAGTCGACGTAGCGCGCGTGGAAGTGTTCCTTGCCCGTCGTCTTGGGTGCCGGACGGGCGTAGTAGGGGTCCTGCAGCAGGCGTTCGAGGAGCGCCGGGATCACCGTTCCGCTCGCTGCCAGGCGCCCGCCCTCGTCGTAGCGGGCGCCCGTGAAGTGGCGCGCCGCGGCGTCGAGCAGCGCGTTGGCCGGGCCGACGTCGAAGGCGAGTGTCCCGACCGTGAGGTTCGCGATCCCGCCGAGGTTGAGCGCGGCGGGCGTGCCTGGGCGGCCCTGCAGCAGGAGCCGGTCGAGGAACGAGACCAGCGGCGCGCCCTGCCCACCCGCCGCGACGTCGCGCGCCCGGAGGTCGCTGACGACCGGCAGGCCGGTCCGCTCGGCGATCCACGCCGGTTGCCCGAGCTGCAACGTCCCCTCGACGCGGCCGTCGTCGACCCAGTGGAAGACCGTCTGGCCATGCGAGACGATCAGCTCGCCGCCGTGGCGCTCGACCGCCTCCGCCGCGAGCGCCGCGAACGCCTGGCCGATGCGGGTGTCGAGACGGCAGACCGTTTCGAAGGTCGTCGGCGCGGGCGGGAGCGCCGCCTCGATCTCGTCCTGGAGCCCGGCGTCGTACGGCGCGTCGAGCGTCCCGATCGGCCGGAGCTTGAGGACTTCGCCCTCGAGCTCGATGTCCGCCACGGCCGCGTCGATCCCGTCGAACGACGTGCCGGACATCAGCCCGACGACCCTCACTCGCCGAGCGCGCGGCGCAGGTGGCCGTCGGCCGCGAGCAGTCGTTCGCGCGCACCGTCGGCGTTGGTGGCGGTGCGCAGCATCGTCACCGCGACCTTGGCGTCGTCGCCCGCCTCCGCGAGCGCCGCGGCCGCCTCATGCGTGTCGGCACCCGCGACCTGTTCGACGATGCGCGTCGCGCGGTCCCGCAGCTTCGCGTTGGTCACGCGGACGTCGACCATCAGGTTCCCGTAGGTCTTGCCGAGCCGGACCATCGTCAGCGTCGACAGCATGTTCAGGACGAGTTTCTGCGCCGTGCCGGCCTTCAGGCGGGTCGAGCCGGCGATGAACTCCGGTCCCACGACCACGTCGATCGGGTGCTCGACGCTCGCACTGAGCTCCGAGCCCTCGTTGCAGGCGACGCCGACCGTCAGCGCACCGGTCGAGCGGGCTCGTTCGACCGCGCCGAGCACGTACGGCGTGCGGCCGCTGGCACTGATGCCCACGACGGCGTCCGCGGCGCCGAGCCCGAGCGCGGCGAGCGCCATCGCCCCCGCCTCGCGGTTGTCCTCCGCGCTCTCGCTCGCGTTGCTGACGGCCACCTGCCCACCCGCGATCACGCCGACGACGCGGTCGGTGTTGAACGTCGGGCCGCATTCGCTGGCGTCGAGCACGCCAATCCGCCCCGCCGTCCCCGCGCCGACGTAGATCAGCCGCCCGCCGGCCTCCAGCCGCTCGACGATCGCATCGACCGCCGCGGCGATCGCGTGCTGGGCGTGGCTCACCGCCATCGGCACGACGGCATCGTCCTCGTTCATCAGCCGCACGAGCTCGCCCGTCGGCAACCGATCGATCTCCGCGCGCTCGGCACGCGCGCCCTCGGTGGAGAGGTGGCCAAGTCGCGTCATGGGTCTCCGGTCTCGTGGATCAGGTCGCTGAAGAGCGTCGGTCGGTCGAGCAGGCGGGCGGCGCCGTCGAGCGCGTCGCCGCGTGGTGGGCGCAGGTCGGGCAAGGCGTCGCGGAGCGGGTCGAGCAGCAGGTCGCCGGCGGCGAACAACCCACCGGCGTACGAGAACGGCCCGCCGCCGACGCCGGCGTTCCGGGCGGCGGCAAGCGCGGTGGCCGCGAGCTCTTGTACGGCCTCCTCGATGATGCGGTGCGCGACCACGTCCCCGTCGCGCGCGGCGTCGGTGACGTCGCGGGCGAACGAGGCGATGGTCGCGACGGGATCGGCGGAGTCGTAGACGTGCGCGACGATCCCTCCGAACCGCGCCTCTGCGCGCCGCAACAGGTCCGACGAGCCTCCGCGGCCGTCGGCGGCGCGGAGCGCGGCGGCCAGGCCCGCGCGGCCGATCCAGTAGCCGCCGCCGTCGTCGCCGAGCAAGGTTCCGTGGCCGTCGGACCGCGCCCAGGCGCCGTCCTCACCCGTCGCCAGCGCGATCACTCCCGTCCCGGCGACGATCACCACACCCACCTCGCCTCCGAGCGCACCGAGGTGGGCCGTGACCGCGTCGTTGGTGGCGATCACCCGCGGTGCCGGGACGGCCGCCGCGACCGCTCCGATCTCACCCGCGAACCCGGTCAGACCCGCGGCGACGACGCCCAAATCGGCGCGCGACAGCGAACGCAAGGCCGCGTATGAGCGCCCACGCCGGGGCAGGCCGCGCACGCGCACCGTCTCGCCGCCCGGGTCATACCGGGCGCGGCACCCACTCTGCCCGCCGTCGATGAGCAGCCTCGTCTCCATCCCCGCCAAGTGGTCTATACCACTCCGCCCCACATCCGTCCAGCGAAGCCGGATCCGTAGTTCCCACGGTTTAAGAAGCCTTCGGAATGTCCGACGATGCTGAGTGAGTGCAATTGCGCGCCTTGATCACCCGCCTGCCGCTGATGCTTCGCGCATTGGTGCTGGTTCCGCTGCTGGCGGTGGGGATCGACCAGCTGCGGGTCTCGTTCGCCTGCGGCCCTGACGTGCGCAGCTGTCTCGAGACCGCGGGTGACGGCCGGTTCGGCGTCGCCGCGATGCTCATCCTCGCGGTCTACGCGTCCGCGATCGCCGCGCTCGTCGGGCGGATCGCGCAACGGCGCAGAGCGCCCGCGCTGCTCTGGATCGTCGCCACCGCCGGCGTGTACGCCGTGTGCGGCGGCCAGGCGATCCTCGCCGAGCTCTTCGGCGGCGGGGCCGTCATCGGCGGCGGCTGGCTGCAGCTCGCCGTACTGGGCGCGGCCGCCGGCGCGCTCGTCACGCTCGCGCTCCAAGCCGTTCCGGCCGCGCGGGCCCTGATCCACCGGCTCGCGCCGCGGCTCCCCCGCCTCGTCGAGTTCACCGCCGTCGGCTTCACGCCGCCGGCGACCCCGCAGCTCCTTCGCTTCACCCGCTTCGCGCGGGATCGAGCGCCACCTGCCTTGGCGTAGTCCGCCAATCCCAGGTCAAGCACTCGAACCCAAAGGAGCACCCGAAATGTCGAAGTCCAAGCGCGAGCTGCGCGAGCAGCGCCGGGCCGCCGAACGCGCGGCCGTCGTCGCCGAATCCCGCCGTCGTCGCATCCGCACCCTCCTCGGCGCCACCGGCGTCGCGGTCGTCCTCGTCGTCGCCGGCATCGCGATCTCGGCCACCGGCGGAGCCAAGGCCAAGCCCGTCGCACCCAGCAGCGCGTCCAAGCTCGTCGCCGGCATCCAGGAGCACAACGGCGTGCTCGGCGATCCCAAGGCGCCGGTCACCGTCACCGAGTACCTCGATCTGCAGTGCCCGATCTGCCAGCAGGCCTCCACGGCCAACCTCCCCGCCTTCATCAACACGTATGTCCGCACCGGCAAGGTCAAGCTCCAGGCGCGCACGCTGAGCTTCATCGGCCCGGACTCCGTCACCGCCGCCAAGGTCGCCCACGGTGCTGAGCAGCAGGGCAAGCTGTGGTCCTTCATCGAGACGTTCTACGCGTCCCAAGGCGAGGAGAACTCCGGCTACGTCACCACCGACTTCCTGACGAAGGTCGCCGACGCGGCGGGCGTGAACGCCAAGCAGGCGATCGACTTCTCCAAGGGCCAGTCCGCGCAGTCCGCGCTCGACCAGGCCGACGCCGCCGCGCAGACGCTCGGCGTCAACTCGACCCCGAGCTTCACGGTCAGCAAGAACGGGAGCGCCGAGAAGGTCATCGCCGTCGGCCTCACCGATCTGACCAACAAGCTCAACAAGGCCGTCGCCTGATGACCCGCGTCGCCGCCATCGCCGTCGCCCTCATCGGCCTCGGCATCGCGACCTACCTGACCATCGTGCACTACACCGGCGGCGCGCCGGTGTGCGCGATCGCCCACGGCTGCGAGACCGTGCAGAAGTCCGACTACTCCAAGCTCGGGGGCGTCCCGGTCGCGGTGCTCGGCCTGCTCGGCTACATCGGCATCCTCGCCGCCCTGATCCGCGACGACGAGAACTCCCGCTCCATCGCCGCGTTCCTGTCGATCGTCGGGTTCGGCTTCAGTGCCTGGCTGACCTACACCGAACTGGCGCTGATCAACGCGATCTGCATCTGGTGCGTCGGCTCGGCGATCTGCATGACGATCCTCGCGGTGCTCAACGTCTCGCGGGTGCTCACGGTGTCCCCAAAGGAACTCGCTCACGTGCGCTGATCACGAGCGCGTTCGCCCGAGAGTGGTCACTAAGCGTTGCCTGACAACGTTTAGTGACCACATCGCGCGCCGGAAGCGTGCGAGCGCAGCGCCACGAGCGCGCTGTCCAAGGCGGCCTCGAGCGGCGTGATGCTCTGCATCGTCTGCGTCAGCAGCAGGCCGCCCTGGAGGGAGGCGAAGAGCGCGAGCGAGTGGGTCTCGGCGTCGCCCGAGAGGTTCATGCGCTCGATGCCCGCCCGCAGCAGCGCCCGCCAGCGGTCCATGTGCGCGGCGACCTGCGCGCCCGCCTCCGGATCACGACCCGCGAGCTCGGAGGAGAGCGCGCCGATCGGGCAGCCCCAATGGGGTTGGGAGCCGTAGTGGGCGAGGACGGAGTCGCGCCAGCGGTCCCACGTCTCCCACGTGTCGAGGGAGTCCAGCCATGGCCGCTGGGCGTCCAGCACCCGCTCCGCCTGGAACGCCGCCAGCGCCAGGACGAGGTCCGACTTGCCGCCCGGGAAGTAGTGGAAGAGCTGGCTGCGGCTCGTCCTCGTCCCCGCGCAGATGTCGTCCAACGACGTGCCGGCCGCCCCGCGGGCGAGCACCAGATCGGCCGCCGCGCCGACGATCCGGGTCCTCGTCGCCTGTCCTTTCTTGGTCAACACAGGAATGGACTGTACAGTCCAAAAGATGAGATTGCACGAGAAGACCGCGCTCGTCACCGGCGCGACCAGCAACATCGGCCGGGCGATCGCGGTCGAATTCGGCCGCCAGGGCGCGCACGTCGTAGTCAGCGGGCGCGATGCGACCCGCGGCGCGCAGGTGGTCGAGGAGATCCGCGCCGCGGGCGGTCAGGCGGACTTCGTCGCCGCCGATCTCGACGGCACCAAAGCCGCCTCGCAGCGGCTCGCCGAGCAGGCCACGGAGACCCTCGGCGGCCACATCGACATCCTCGTCAACAACGCCGGCATCTTCCCCGCCGACACGACGCCGACCACCGACGAGGCGACGTTCGACCGCGTCTACGGCGTCAACGTCAAGGCGCCGTTCTTCCTCGTCGCGGCGATCGCGCCCGCGATGATCGAGCGGGGCGGCGGCGTGATCATCAACCTCGGCTCCTGGAACGCCCGCCTCGGGCTCCCCGTCGGGACGCTCTATGCGTCGACCAAGGGCGCCCTGGAGACCCTCACCCGCGCCTGGTCGGCCGAGTTCGGCGCCCAGGGCGTGCGGGTGAACGGCATCTCCCCCGGCGTCGTCGGCCATGAGCTGGCGGAGTCGATGATGCGCGGCACCCCGTTCGGGACGATCGGCTCGCCGGACGCGATCGCCCACGCCGCCGTCTACCTGGCCTCCGACGAGGCCGAGTTCGTGCACGGCACGGTGATCGACGTCGACGGCGGCCGGATGGGCGTGGCCGTGATCGCCGCCTAAACGTCACCTAAATGGGGTCAGACCCTCTTTAGATAAATGGGGTCAGACCCCCTTTAGGTTTGGGGCATGACTTTCGCGGTGGCGCCCGGTGACTGGGTGCGCAACACAGTCTCCTCGGGCGGATATCCCGCGCTCGCGGGCCTGATCCTGGCCGAGAACCTGTTTCCTCCGATTCCCTCGGAGCTGATCCTGCCCCTGGCCGGCTACTACGTCGGCCAGGGCGAGATGGCGTTCGTGCTGGCCGTGCTGGCGGCGACGATCGGCAGCCTGGCGGGTGCGCTGCTGCTCTACGCGATCGCCCGCTTCGGCGGTCGCCGGTTCGTCCTCAAGCTCGGGAAGGTGCTGCGGGTCAAGGAGCGAGACCTCGACCGAAGCGACGAGTGGTTCGACCGTCACGGCAGCTGGGTCGTGCTCTTCGGGCGGCTCGTTCCCGGCGCGCGCAGCCTCGTGAGCATCCCCGCCGGCCTGTCCGAGATGCCGGTGCTCAAGTTCACCGCGCTGACCGCCGCCGGATCGACGGCCTGGAACGCCGCGCTGATCGGCGCAGGCTGGGCACTCGGCGAGCACTACGAGAAGGTCGGCGGGATCGTCGGCCCGATCGGCACCGCGGTCGTCGGCCTCTGCGCCCTCGCAGTGCTCGGCCTCGTGGTCGCCGCGCTGCGCCGGCGCCGCGCCGCTTAGCCTGGATCCACCGATCGATCGTGGATGACTCGTGGTCGTGGGCACCGCTGATCGTCGATCGGCCGGGCACCCTCAGGGTGGTTCCCTTCGGGTCCCGGCCGATCGGCGAGGAGCGCTGTCCACGGCCGCGAGGGCCTGCGAGAATCGGTGGATCCAGGCTTAGCCGAACAGGTCGTCGAGCATGCTCTTCTTGCGCGTCTTCTTGTGCTTCTGATGTGACTGGAAGTCGCCGAGCAGCCGCTCGGCGGTCTTCTTGTCGAACCCGTAGGACTCGTGCTTGGGCTTGGAGCCATGCCCGCCGCCGCTCCCGCCGGTCATCTCACGGAAGAACTCCGCGTCGTCATCGTCATGAGTGGCGACGGCGCGCCGCTCACGCTCGAGGATCTGGTCGAGCTCGCCGCGGTCGAGCCACACGCCACGGCAGTTGCGGCACGCGTCGATATGCACGCCGCTGCGTTCGATCCCGACGAGCTGGCCGGAGCAATTCGGGCAGGGGCCTTGAGCAGACATGAGTACCAGCCTAGTCCGCCATGAGAAAGCGGAGGTGGACGTTCTGATCGCGGTCCACCACATACAGGAACGGGCCGGACGGCATCTTCGCCAACCCCTCGACACTGCGCTCGCCGGGGAAGGCGTGCTTGATGCCCACCTCCACGACGCCCCCGCCGCGATGGCCGGGCACCTCGAGCTCCCAGTGCTCGCAGTGCGCCTGCCCGGCCGCCGCGTGATCGAAGACCAGCGCGCTGTCCTTGCCCAGCGCATCCAAGGAGCCGACGATCGCGTGCACGTGCCCGTCGGCGGTCCGGTGCAGCGCGCGAATGCCCACCGGGTCCTCACGCGTGCCCGCGTGCGTCAGCACCCACACCGCGCCCAGCTCCGGGACCGAGTCGGGTGAGGCGAAGTACGCCTCGAAGTTCAAGAGCTCGACGAGCAGCGGGTCGCCCTCGGTCGTGACCGGACAACGCAGGCCGAGCAGCAGCGTGCCGTCCTCGAGGAAGCAGCAGCCCTCGATGTTCAGCGGCTGGTCGTCGGGCAGCACCCGCGACGCCCACGACTTGCCCTTCGCCACGCCGCGCTCGATCGTCCGCAGCACGAGCCGCTCCCGCGCCCGCGGCCCCAGCTCGCGCAACGCGACGCCCGACGAGCGCAGGCGGTCGTTGATCGCCCGGTGCAGGCCGAAGCGGTTGCGGGCGATCTCGATCGGCGGCACCCCGCCGTCCACCGCCGCGCCGAGGTCAGAAACGCGCACCCGCGCGATCCACGCCCGCTTGGCCTCCAGCGGCCCGTCTTTGGAGCCGAAGTGCGAGCCGAGGATGTAGAGGTGCTCGCCCCAGAAGTCGCACGCCTCGGCGTCCTCGGTCCGCCCCGCGTCGGACACCGGCGCAAACGACAGCCGGACCGCGTCCCAGCCGGAACCGACATCGCCCCCGCGATGCCCGAGGACCGCGACCGACTCCTCGATCACGCCCTCATCCAACACGGTCACGAACGCCTGGTCGAAGCGCGCGATGCCACCCGGTACGACGGCGAGGTCGGAGGCCTCGTTAGGGTGCAGGTCAAGGTCGACGGTGTCGACGGTCTCGTCTACCAACGGCATCTCATCATTCTCCCATGCCCCTGACCGCCCACGAAGATTGCGTCGTGATCGTGATCGACGCGCAGCCCGGCTTTCACCCGCCCGATCTGCCGGACCGCGACAAGGCCGACGCGAGCCAGGCGCTGGATCGGATGGCCTGGCTGGTCGCACTGGCAACGCGCCTGGAAGTCCCGGTCGTGGTCACCGAGGAGGAGCCGGAGCACAACGGCCCCACGGACGCGCGCCTCGCCGTCGAACCCGCCCACATCAAGCCGACGTTCGGCCTCGCCGGCACCCCGGAGATCCTCGAGGCCGTCAAACACCCCCACCGCCAGACGGCCGTCCTGCTCGGCTTCGAGACCGACATCTGCGTCTACCAGTCCGCGGTCGGACTTCTCGATGAGGGCCTGACCGTGATCGTCGTGGAGGACGCGACGTTTCCCCCGGCGAGATGCACGCCCGCGGACTCACCCGCCTGCGCGACGCCGGCGCCCGCCTCACCCACGCCAAAGCACTGGCCTACGAGTGGATGCGGACCGTCGAGAACAGCACCGCGATGCTCAGCTCCGGGGTGCTCGGCCCGGCCCCGTTCCGCCTGTGACGCATTTGTTGCTTGCATTTACATAGGCCCCGCGGCGTGGGAGGCTTCTCAGGCAGAGTCGGGCAACCAAGGGGAGTTGCAATGCCATTGCGGCGTGCAGGTGCGGAGTTTTTCGGAACGTTCGTCCTGGTCTTGGGCGGTGTCGGAGCGGCGGTCATCGCCGGCGACAAGATCGGCAACCTGGGCGTGGCGTTCGCCTTCGGCCTCTCGCTGCTGGCGATGGCCTACGCGATCGGCCCGATCTCCGGCTGCCACATCAACCCGGCGGTCACGGTGGGCCTGCTCGTGTCCAGGAAGATCGAGATCAGCGAGGCCGTCCGCTACTGGATCGCCCAGGTGCTCGGCGCGATCGTCGCCGCGGGCGTGCTGCTGATCATCGCCAACTCGCGCAAGGGCGGCTACGACGCCGGCGTGATGGGCCTCGGCGCCAACGGCTACGGCAATCACTCCCCCGGCGGCTACTCGCTCGGCGGCGCGTTCCTGGCCGAGACGATCCTCACGGCCTTCCTGATCTTCACCGTCCTCTCGGCGACCGACAAGCTGGCCAACGTCGCGTTCGCCGGCATCCCGATCGGCCTCGTGCTGACGCTGATCCACCTCGTCGGCATCCCGATCACCAACCTGTCGGTCAACCCGGCACGCAGCATCGGCCCGGCGATCTTCGTCGGCGGGTGGGCGCTGTCGCAGCTGTGGCTGTTCATCGTCGCGCCCGTGGTGGGCGCGGTGATCGGCGCCGGCATCCATATGGCCCTGTTCAAGGACGCCAGCGCCGTGAGCGCGGAGGAATCCGCGGTCGCCTCCGACGCCCCGCGCTTCAAGCAGATGGCCTAACGACTACGAGCACGATGCTCGTCCCGCGCCCGGCTGAACTCCTCCTCCCAGCCGGGCGCGGGCACCCCGAGCTCCTCGAGCGTCAGCTCGGGCGGGAGCCCGTAGGTCTCGAAGAGGCGATACAACTCGCCGCCGTCGACCACTGAGAGCCGCGAGATCTCGCGCAGGCCGCGCCGCAAAGTGCCCGCGAAGCGCCGCTCCTCCTGCTCGAGCACCTCGAGCACCGCCGGCTCGTCGAGCACGCCGCGACCCACCGAGCGCAGGAACGGGCCTTCGATGCCGAGCACGCGGCCCTGGCGGATCGCACGCCGGAGCAGCCGCCGCAGCACGTAGCCGCGCTCGGTGTTGGACGGCCGCACGCCGTCGCCCACGAGCATGACCGCTGAGCGGACGTGGTCGCAGACGATCCGCTCCGCGCGCTCGTCGGACACGCGCGCCAGCGAACGCACGACCGAGCGCACGCCGGTGAACAGGTCGGTGTCATAGACCGACGTCACCCCCTGCAGCACGCAGAGGATGCGCTCCAACCCCAGGCCGACGTCGACGTTGTGCTGGGGCAGCGCCCGCAGTGAGCCGTCCGGCAACTGCTCGTGGGTGACGAAGACGTTGTTGCCGAGCTCGACCCACTCGCCGTCGTCGCGGACGTAGAAGAGCTCGGAGTCGGGCCCGCAGGGACCGTGCGGCCCGGGCGGACCCCACCAGTTGTCCTCGCGCCCGAGCACCCGCACTCGCTCGTCCGGCACCCCCAAGCGCCGCCAGATTGAACGCGCGTACGCGTCCTCGGAGAAGACGGTCACGCCGAGGCGCTCGAACGGCACCCCCACCGACAGCAGCCACTCGAGGGTCCAGCTGAGCGACTCGTGCTTGTAGTAGTCGCCCAGCGACCAGTTGCCGAGCATCTCGAAGCACGTGAGGTGGCTGTCGTCGCCGACCTCGTCGATGTCGACGGTGCGCAGGCAGCGCTGGACGTTGACCAGCCGCCGCCCGGACGGGTGCGGCGCGCCGGAGAAGTACGGGACGAGCGGCTGCATCCCGGCACTGGTGAACAGCACGGTCGAGTCCCCGATCAGCGTCGAGCCGGGGATCTCCGTGTGGCCACGGGAGGTGTAGAAATCGACGTAGGAACGCCGGATGTCGTCAGACGTGAGCATGGTCCTGCCTTGCCTAGAAGTTGCGAGGGCTGGTGAGCCGCGGGCGGGAAGGGCCCGCGGCTAAAGCGCTCGCGCGAGGCAGGCGACGACACCCAGGATGCGGATGGGGGTCGTCGAGCTCATCGCTTTACAGCGTAGCCACGAAATTCGCGAAGCCGTCGCCACCGATGAGACAGCCCGCGTCGCCGCACTTCGACCAGTAGACGCTCGAGACCGACTGCGGCGCGATCGCGAGCGTCCGTTGCCGCGTCGCGGGGATCTCCGCCTGCTCGAGCTTCTCGGTGCTGATCCGCCAGCGGCGATAGACGTGCTGCGGGCCGCTCGTCGTCTCGTGCACCCACCACACCCGCCCGGAGAAGACGAACGCGCTGACGACGCGGTTGCCCACGCCCTGCCCGGTGGTGAACTCGAGCAGCGTGTGACCGCCCGTGGTCGTGTCGAGCCGGGCGTCGGAGCGGAAGTCGCCGTTGACGGTCGCGCCCCAGGTGAGCCCGAGCCGGACGCCGGCGAGGTCGAGCGAGGTCGGCCCGGGCAGGCCGGTGTCGCCCCGCATCCCGCCCGGCTGGCGCTCGGATGGACCGTCGCCGCGAACGTAGACGTACGGCAGGCGGTTGCGCCCCACGTAGACGCGGGCGAACCCGACGTGGTCGCGCCAGATGGTCGGCAGGAACTCGGAGGCGCCGCCCGTGCTGACACCGGGGACACGCGCCTCGGCGGCCGCTCCGAGCGCGAACGCGTAGACGTCACACCCGCGCCCGGTGGCCCACACCGGCAGCCCGTCGGCGCCGGCCCGCGGCTCCCGAGAGCAGCGCGAGTAGACGACGGTGGGTGTGCCATCGGCGCCCGGGCCGATGTCGGCGTCGAATGGCACCGCGCGCGGCGGGACCGGCAGCGCGTTCGTGACCAGCCTGGCGGGGCTCGCGTGCGCCTCGTAGAGGTGAAACGCCCCGCCCTCGAACTGGCTCCACACGACGTGTCCCGCGTACGCCGACACGGGCGTCGCCCGCTGCACCGTCGCGACGGTGTAGTCCGCGCGCGCCAGCGCCGGGAACACCAGCAGCCCTACGAGCGCGAGAACGGCCTGACGCACACCGCGGACGGTACTCGGTCACAGCCGTCACATTCCTGCCATACACGAGGTGGATGGAGCTGCTCGACGACCGCGATCTGCTGGTGCTGGCGCGCACCGACGCCGCGGCGTTCGCCGTGTTCTACCGGCGCCACGCCCACGGGGTGCTCGCCTACTTCCGGCGGCGCGTGTTCGACACCGAGGCGGCGTTCGACCTCACCGCCGAGACGTTCGCGGTCGCGCTGCGTTCGGTCCCGCGCTTCGAGCCGAAGCCCACCCCCGCGGCGTCGTGGCTCTATGGCATCGCCCACAATCTGCTCCGCGATGCGATCCGCCGCGGCGCGGTCGAGGACCGGGCGCGCCGGGCGCTGGCCATGGAGCCGATCGTGCTCGACGACGAGGCGATCGAGCTGCTGGAGGCCGAGACGCCGGCGCTGGACGCCCTCGAAGCGCTGCCCGCCGACCAGCGCGAAGCGATCACCGCCCACCACCTCGACGACGACGGCTACGACGCGATCGCGGGGCGGCTCGGCTGCTCGGAGAGCGTCGTCCGCCAGCGCGTGAGCCGCGGCCTGCGCACGCTGCGAAGCCAAATGACCCCGAAGGACTGTGCCGATGGCCGATCATCCGCTTGACGTCCTCGAGCGCCGCCTCGAGGAGGCCGCCCGCCGGCAGCTCGCGACACCGCCGCGCCGGTCCCGGCGGTTCCTCTTCCTCGCGGCCGTGCTGGCGACCTTCACGGCCGGCGGGGCGGCGTTCGCGGTGACCTCGCTGCTCCCCACCGGCTCGCCCGTCGCCTACCGGCTCGGCAAGCCCGCGCCCGGCAAGGGATACGGGACACCGGTGGACGGCTCGGTGCGGATGCTCACCGACTCGGTCAAGGACCCCGTCGGCGGCCTCCCGTGGGGGCTGCGCAGCTTCGCCACCACCCGCGGCTACACGTGTCTGCAGGTCGGGCGGGTGCAGGACGGCAAGCTGGGCTTCGTCGGCCGCGACCGGATGTTCCACGAGCTGCGGCCGGGCGTCGTGACCAACCCGACCCAGTGCGTGGCCGACGACGGCGCGGGTCACGGCTTCCTGGCCCTGCACTACACCGCGCTCCCGGCGGGCGCCGACCCGTTGAACTGCTCGACCACGCCGCTGACCGCGCGTTCGGGACTGTCGGCCTGCCGCACGGCCGAGCTGCGCTCGGTGGACCTCGGTCTGCTCGGGGCGAGCGCCACGGCGCTGACCGCACGCGGCGGGGCGAAGGTCGACCTGCTCGGGCCCGACCGCGGCTACCTGCTCGTCGGCAAGGGCAGGGCGCCGCAGGTGAAGACCGTCCACGGCGGCGCGATCATGATCGTCGACGACTCGCGCGCGGCGCTCACGCCGAGCTCCCCGAAGCTCACCCGGGTCGACTACGGCGCGCGGACCTGCCGCGTCACGACGACGACCGACCCGCGCGGCTCGTGCGGCGACCCGCCGGGCTTCGTCCCGATCCCAAAGCCTGGGAACGTCGACGTCAGGGCGAGCGTGCACGCGCGCTTCATCGGCGCCCACGCCCTCCGGATCCGCTTCCGCGCGCCAGTCGCCGTCACGGGCGCCAACGCCGCCTACAACGTCCTCGTCCGCCTCCCGCACTGCGACACCTCCACCGCGGTGGGCACCGACGTCGAGCACAACGTCGCCGTCGGCGAGACGGTCGTCAAGGACATCGCCGTGGGCTCCGGGTGCAACGGCCGCTATCGGGTGGTCGTCAGCTACCGCAGCCGGCGGCCGTACCCGCGCCCGGGGAGCTCCGGCCTGCGCTACCCGGGCAAGATCGTCGACCGCGTGACGGTCACGAAGCCCTGACGGCCAGCGGCGCGGCGGGCTTGATCGTCTGCAGGCGAAGCATCGTGGTGAGCTGCGCGGCGCCCGCCCGCTTGAGCGCGAGCAGCAGGCGCTGGAGGTCTCCAGGCGTGGCGACCGCGACCTGCAGCAGCGCGTCCTCGGCGCCAGCAACGCCGTCCGCGCGCAGGACGGCGGGCATCGTGGCGACCTCGCGGGCGAAGCGGATCTCGGCGTCCGGAGCGTGCCCGGCGAGCGTGACGAGGACGAACGCCTCGATCGGCAGGCCGACCTCCTCCGGCACGACCACCGCGCGCACCGCTTCGATGACGCCCTCGAAGCGCAGCCGGGCGACACGGCGCGACGTCGCAGCGGGCGAGAGGCCGGTGAGGCGGGCCAACTCGAGGTTCGGGATGTCGCCGCGCTCCTGCAGTTCCGCGAGGATCGTGCAATCAATCTCGTCCAGCACCGCCATCCGTTGCGAATCATTGCGCACCGGATGTGTCGGCTTCGAAGGGTCGCTCAGCGCGGTCGCCTGATCTGGGTCAGCCGGGCCGGACGGCGCACGCGGAACCCGAGCTTCTCGTAGAGGTGCTTCGCGCCGTTCTCGGTCTTGACGTGCAGGATCGGCTGGCGCCCGGCGGCGAAGATCCCCGCAGCCAGGGTCGTCATCAGCGTCTTGGCGTAGCCGCGGCCGAGGTAGTCGGGATCGGTGCAGACGGCGCTGATCTCGATCGCCCCCTCGGGGCGGATGCGCTCGCCCGCCATCGCCACGAGGCGCTCGCCGTCGCGGATGCCGAGGTAGCGGCCGAGCTCGAACGTGCGCGCCCCGAACGGGCCCGGCTGCGTGGCGGCGGTGAGCGCCAGCATCGCGGGGACGTCGGCCTCGCCGAGCTCGACGAGCGGCGGGCCTTCGACGGGCTCGACCGGCGTCTCGAGCACCATCTGGTCGATCCACCGTTCGCCGACGAGCTCCCAGTCGTCGGGGACCTCCAGTTCGGCGATGGTGAACAGGCCGAAGCGGTCGCCGGGCTCGGCGAGCTCGCGCAGGTCGGCGAACGCCTCCGGGGAACCGTCGCGCAGTCCGGCGAGCGGGGAGACCTCGAGTGGGAACCGGCGTGCGAGTCCGTTGGTGAGCGCGAATGGAGCCTGGTCGGTGGCGAGGGCGGAGTAGATCGGGTTGTCGAGGGGGAGCACAGGCTTCACGTTACGACATGACAGTGGCTAAGTCAATTAGCTTCTGTCACTACTCTTGGGTCATGCCTCAAGGCAGCAGCGCACGCTTCGGCCTCGACCTCGCCCCCGCCGGGCTCTCCCTGGTCCAGGAGCTGATCAACACCGCGCTGCTGGACCCGCACAGCCGCGTCCCCGACCTCCTGGCGAGCGTCGAGAGCGCCCAGGGCTGGCTCGACGCGGCGCTGCTGATCTGGGCGGAGTCGACGCGGCGCGCCGCGCCCACCGTCACGCTCACCGCGAGCGATCTCCCCCGCCTGCGCGCCCTGCGCGAAGCCGTCCGCGCGATCCTGCTCCAGCGCGCGGTGCCGGCGGTGCCGTCGCAGCGGATCGAGCTCGAGCTGACCGGCGGCGAGGTCACCTACCGTCCGACCGGGGAGGGCTGGCGCAGCGTCTCCGGACTGGTCCACGTCGAGCTTCTTCTCGCCCAGCACGCCGGCGCGTGGGAGCGGATCAAGACCTGCGAGAACCCCGTGTGCGGCGCGGCGTTCTACGACCGCACCCGCAACGGGAGCCGCGTGTGGCATGACACCAAGACGTGCGGCAATGTCATGAACCTGCGCGCCTCTCGCGCTCGGCGGGCGCGGGGCTAACCGCACCCCCGCCGGGGCGATTCGAGCCGCCGAGACACCGGGAGCCTCCCTCGGCGCGACGACGGGCGCTCGGCACGGTGTACGGAATGCCCGCCAAGCTCGCACGCCGGACTCCAGAGACCGTCGTCTTCACCGCCGCCACCGGAGTCGCGCTGCTGCACGCGCTCGACGACGCCTTCCTCGGGCGCCAGCCGGGCGTCGGCTTCATGCAGCACGCGCTCGGCGCCCTCGTGGCGCTGCTCGGCGCGGTGGGTGCCGTGTCCCTCTTCCCGCGCGTGCGCCCCAGCGCCCGCGCCGCGTTCGCGCTCCTCTTCGGCTCGCTGGCGCTCGTCAACGGGGCGCTGCACATCAAGCACCTCGGCGCCGAGAGCATGGCGGCGAGCGATCTGACCGGCGTGCTGGCGGCGGTCGCCGGCGGCGCGCTGGTCCTGCTCGCGGCCTACATCCCGTTCCGGCACCGCGGCGCGGGCGCAACGAGCACGCGGCGCCGCTGGGCGTACCGGGTGCTCGCGGTTCCGGCCACGCTGGTGGGACTGCTGATGATCGTGATGATGGGCGTGGCCCTGACCGAGACGCACAAGTTCCGGACGCCCATCGGGGCCGCCCCCAGCGGCGACTATCGCGAGGTCGCGTTCAAGGCCGACGACGGCGTCAAGCTCTCCGGCTGGTACCGGCCGACCCGCAACGGCGCGACGGTGATCGTGCTCCACGGCGGCGGTGGCGACCGTACCGGCGCGGTCGCCCACGCCCGCATGCTCGCCCGGCACGGCTACGGCGTCCTGCTCTACGACGCCCGTGGCCGCGGGCGCAGCGAGGGCACGCAGAACTCGTTCGGGTGGGGCTGGGGTCATGACGTCACCGGCGCCGTCGCGTTCCTGAAGACCCGCCCGGAGGTCGACCCGCGCCGGATCGGCGGGCTGGGCCTCTCGACCGGCGCCGACGTCCTCGTCGAGGCCGCCGGCCAGCACGACGACCTGCGGGCGGTCGTCGGCGACGGCACCGCCGCCGGCTCGTTCGAGGACTGGCGCCGCCTGCAGGGCATCACCGGCTTCACCCCGTTCCTGGCCGCCGAGTTCGCGACCGTCCGGCTGACGTCGGGCGCGAAGTCCGGGCCGCCGCTGGAGGAGATGGTCCGCCACGGCCATGCGCCGCTGCTGCTCGTGTCGGGCGGGCGCGACGTGGAGTACGACTTCAACGTCCACTACGACGCGGTGGCCGGCGACCGCGACGTCGAGCACTGGAACCTCCCGCAGGCCGGCCACACCGGCGGGCTGCACGCGGCCCCGCGCCAATACGAGCAGCGCGTGACGGCGTTCTTCGCTGCCAACCTGGGGTGATGCACGAGGGCGAGGTCGAGATCGACACAGCGCTGGTGACCCGGTTGGTGGCCGCGCAGTTCCCCGCCCTCGCGGACCGGCCGGTTCAGGCCGTCCGGTCCACCGGGACCGTCAACGCCATCTATCGCCTCGGCGACGATCTCTACGCGCGGCTGCCGCGGGTGGCGAAGTGGGCGGCCGACCTGGAGCGCGAGTGGGAGTGGCTGCCGCGACTGGCGCCGCTCCTCCCGCTGGCGGTTCCGACGCCGGTGTGGCAGGGGCGGGCCGGGGACGCGTACCCGTTCTCCTGGGCGATCTATGCGTGGATCGACGGCGACCCCTACGCCGAGGCGCTCGTCGACGACCCGTGCGCTGTCGCCGACGCGCTGGCCGACTTCGTGGCGGCGTTGCGCCGGATCGAGCCCGTCTCCGGGGCTCCGCGCGGCGGGCGCCGCCCGCTTCGTGAACTCGACGCGATGACCCGCGACGCCATCGCCGCGGCCGCTCGTGACGTCGACGCAACCGCCGCCACGGCCGCCTGGGAGCGCGCGCTCGAGGCGCCGGTCTGGGACGGGACGCCCGTATGGATCCACGGCGACCTTCTGCCGCCCAATCTCCTGGTGCGCGACGGCGGGCTTGCCGCCGCGATCGACTTCGGCGGAGCGGGCGTCGGCGACCCGGCGACCGACGTCATCCCCGCGTGGAGCGTGTTCGGACCGGCCGCGCGAACGCGTTACCGCGCCGGTTTGAAGGTCGGTGACGGTACGTGGGAGCGAGCGCGTGGCATCGCGCTACACCAGGCCGCGATGATCGTCCCGTACTACCGCGAGAGCAACTCCGCGTTCACCGCGATGGCCGTCCGCACGATCCAGCAGCTCCTCAGCGACTGACTTCGGTCCTCGCCTCCTCCGCCCGCTCGCGCAGCAGGAAGCGCTGGATCTTGCCGGTCGCCGTCAGTGGCCACTCGGTCACGAACTCGACGTGGCGCGGGACCTTGAAGTCGGCCAGCCGGCCCTTGCAGAACGCGATGACACCGGCGTGGTCGAGGTCCGCGTCGCGGCGCAACTCGACATAGGCGAAGCCGACTTCGCCGAGGCGGGGATCGGGCACGCCGACGACGTAGGCCTGCTTGATCGCCGGGTGCTCACTCAGCGCCCGCTCGATCTCGGCCGGGTAGGCGTTGGAGCCGCCGACGATGAACATGTCGGACTTGCGGCCGGTGATCGCGAGGTAGCCGTTCGGATCGATGACACCGAGGTCGCCGGTGTGGAACCAGCAGTCGTCGTCGATGACCTCCGCGGTCGCCTCGGGGTTCTCGTAGTAGCCCTGCATCACGAGGTGGCCGCGTACGCAGACCTCGCCCTCGGCGCCCGCGTCCAGCTCCGCCCCGCTGACGGTGTCGACGACCTTGAGCTCGAAGTCGCTCACCGGGAAGCCCTTGCCCGAGGCGATCAGCGCCGGCGGGTCGTCGAGCTTCGGGATCGTCGTGATCGAGGTCGTCTCGGTCATGCCATAGACCGGCAGGATGCCCTTCATCCCGAGCGAGGAGACGATCGCCGCGATCACCTCGGGCGGGTTGTTCGCGCCGCCGATCCAGCCGGTCTTCAACGTGCTGACGTCGGCCGTCTCGAGCGCGTCGTGGTTGAGGAGGTCGATGAAGTGGGTCGGGATGCCGCTCAGCACCGTCACCCGCTCGCGCTCGATCAGCTCGAAGGCGTGCGCGGGGTCCCAGCGCTCCATCAGGATCATCGCGCCGCCGGTGATCAGCGGCGGGAGCACGCCCGTGCACGCCCCGGCGATGTGGAAGAACGGCATGTGGTTCATGACGCGGCTGGAGGCGTCGATGTCCATCGCCTCAGCGATCGAGCACTCGTTGCGCAGCACGCGGCTGGAGTGCACCGCGCCCTTCGGGTAGCCGGTGGTGCCACTCGTGTAGACGATGAAGCTCGGGTCGTCGTAGGCGATCGCGTCGACGTCGATCTCGACCTCCGGTGCATCGAGGAACGCGTCCCACTCGGGCGAGGAGATCACGAGGACGTCGCGCAGCTCCGGCAGGTCCTCCTTGCGCAGCCGGGCGAGCATCGCGAGATAGTCGATGCCCGCGAACGCGCCGACCATCACCAGCAGCTTCGCGTCCGACTGACGCAGGATGTACGCGACCTCCTCGGTCTTGTAGCGGGTGTTGATGGCCACGATCACGGCGCCGATCGAGTTCGCGCCCAGCCACAGCAGGATCCATTCGATGTGGTTCGGTACCCACACGGCGACGTGGTCACCGCGCTCGACGCCCGCCGCCTGCAGGGCCCGCGCGACGCGGTTCACCTCGGTCTGCGTCTGCGCCCAGCTGAGCCGTCGCCCCTCGAACACCAGCGCGTCGCGGTCGGGATGCGCCTCCGCGGTGCGCGCGAGCTGCTGCGCCAACGTGATCGGCTCCCACGGATAGCGGTCGCCGCTCTCTCCTCGCACGATCATCGCCCTAGTACCCCTTGCCGGAGACCCAGCCGCCGTCGACGCACAGCACCTGCCCCGAAACGTACTCCGCGCCCGGCCCGCAGAGGAACACCGCGGCGCCGTGCAGGTCGGACGTCTGACCCCAGCGCCCGAGCGGCACGTTGGAGCGGATCAGCTCCGCGAACGCCTCGTCCTCGAAGTAGGCCTTCGTCAGCGACGTCTCGATGACACCGGGCCCGATCGCGTTGACGCAGATGCCACGCTCGCCCAGCTCGAACGCCATCGCCTTGGTCATCCCGATCACGCCCGCCTTGGTGGTCGAGTAGGCGATCCGGTTCTTCAACCCCAATACACCCGCGATCGACGCGATGTTGACCACGCGGCCGCCCGGCTTCATGCGCCGGATCACGGCCTGCGAGCAGATGAACCCGCCGGTCAGGTTGACGTCGAGCGTGCGCCGCCACTCCGCCAGGCCGTGGTCCAGGAACGCCGCCTGGTGGCGGATGCCGGCGTTGTTGACGAGGAAGTCCAGATGCCCGAACTCGGACGCGATCCGCGCCACCGCCTCCTCGACGGCGCCGGCGTCGGTGATGTCGACCCCGAAGCCGAGTCCGCCGAGCTCGCGTGCGGCCTGCGCCGCGCCCTCGGCGTCGACGTCCAGGACCGCGACCTGCGCGCCCGCCTCGACGAACGCTCCCGCGAGCGAGCGGCCGATGCCACCCGCGGCGCCGGTGATGATCCCGGCGCGCCCCTCCAACTGCCCACTCATGACCGGACCTCCTCCCGCACGGCCGGCTCGACGACGTAGTCGCCGAGATCCGCCGAGCGGGTCATGTGCCAGTAGTCCACGACGCGGAACGGGGTCGTCACGACCACCCGCCCGCGCGAGTTGCGGTAGTACGTCTCCATCGCCGGGTGCGTCCAGACCATCTGCTCGTGGGCCTCGTCGACCCGCCGGTTGTACGCCTCGTAGACGTCCTGGCGGACCTCGATGGCACCGGCGCCCGCGGCCAGCATCCGCTCGAGTAGGTCGAGGATGTAGTGCAGCTGCGCCTCCGCGGAACCGATCAGCGACCCGCCGTGCCCCGCCTGCGTGTTCGGCCCGTAGACCATCAGGAGGTTCGGGAAGCCGGGAACGGTGGTGCCGAGGTACGCCCGCGCGTCCTCGTCGTCCCACACCTCGCGCAGCACGGCGCCGCCGCGCCCGCGGATCTCCATCGGCGCGAGGAAGCGCACGACGTCGAAGCCGGTCGCGCACACCAGCACGTCCAGCTCTACGCCGTTCACGGCGCCCGCGGTGAGCGATGTCACCGGATCGGTGATGAGCGTGACGTCGTCGCGCTTGAGCGCCGCGTACCAGCCGTTGTCGAGCAGGATCCGCTTGCCGAAGGGTGGGTAGCGCGGCAGCACCTTCTCGATCAGGTCCGGCCGGTCGCCCAGCTGGGACTCGATGTAGCGGGTGAAGAACTCGCGGTGCCCGTCGTTGACCTTGTTCACCGACCGGTCCGGGTGCTCCCACTCCGGGTCCTTCTGCAGCGCCGGATGGACCTTGTCGTTGAACGTCCAGCCACTGCGCAGCCGGTACCAGGCGCGGTAGAGCGGCACGTTGCGCATCAGCCAGCGCTCGCCCTCCGGCACCGCCTCGTGGAACTGGTCGAACGGCGCCGCCCACTGCGGCGAGCGCTGGAAGACCGTGACGTGCGCGGCCGCCTCGCAGACCGCGGGCACGAGCTGCATGGCCGACGCGCCGTTGCCGATCACGCCCACCCGCTTGCCCTGCAGGTCGAGTCCCGCCGGCCAGCGCGCGGTATGCACCACCGGACCCTCGAAGTCCGCGAGCGGCAGCGCCGGCCACTTCGGCTTGTTGAAGCCGCCGACGGCGGTGATCAGGACGTTCGCGCGCAGCGTCTCGCCCGCGTCGGTCTGCACCACCCACTGCTGCGCGTCCTCGTCGTAGGCCGCGCCGAGCACCTCGGTGCCGAAGCGGATCCGCCCGCGCACGCCGAAGTCGTCCGCCAGGCGTTCCAGGTAGCCGTGCAGCTCGTCGCGCAGGGCGAAGTACATCGACCAGTCCTGCTGCGCGAACGAGAAGGAGTAGAGCGCGCTCGGCGTGTCCACGCCGGCGCCGGGGTAGTGGTTCTCGAGCCACGTCCCGCCGACGGTCGCGTTGCGCTCGAGCACGGTGTGCGGAATGCCCGCCTCGGCCAGCCGGATCGAGGTCGCCAGGCCGCTGATGCCGGCGCCGACGACGATCGCCCGGAAGCCCTCGGGCACCGCCTCGGGCGCGGGCGGCGGGTCACCGAGGCCGAGCTCGTGGGCGATCATCGGCCCGTACTCGGGCGGGACCGGCTCGCCCATCGCCACGCTCAGCATCCGCACGAGCTGCTCGTGCGAGGGCTCCGGCAGGCGCACCGTACCGTCCGCGATCGCCGTGGCCGCCGCAGCGCGGATCTCCGCCTGGATCTCCGGCGGCAGACCGCCGTCGTGGTTGTCGTCCAGGCCCCTCTGGCGTGCCGGCGCGTAGGGCGCTTGGAGCCATTTCTCGTCCCCGGTGAGCATGGCCAGCGTCGGGATCAGCGCGGGGATGTTGGCGCTCGCGATCGCTTCGGAGACGTTCATGCCCGCAACCCGTCCAGCACCATCCCGGCGTACAGCTCCCCCACCTCGCGCTCGCCGCCCCGCGCCGGGTCGAACCAGTGGTACGCCCACATCGTCATGCCGATGATCCCGAACGCGACGACCTTGGGATCGCCGCGGTCGGCGAGCACGCCTTCCGCGATGCCACGCTGGACGACCTCGATCACGCAGCCCTCGAACTCGTGCCGCTTGCGCAGGACCGCCGCGTACTGCTCGCCCGCGAGCTGACGGCGCTCCTGATAGAAGATCTCGATGTCATTGCGCCAGCGGACGGCGCCGACGACGAGGATGTCGCGGATCAGGCGGCGCAGCAGCTCCTCGGCGGGGACATCGGGCTCGGCCAGCAGCTCGCGCATCTGTTCCAGGTGGAACTCGATGAAGCGATCGTGGATCTCGTGCAGCAGCGCCTGCTTGGAGGCGAAGTGGTGGTAGAAGCCGCCCTTCGTGACCTGCGCGCGGTCGACGATCGACTGCACCGACGTGGCATCGAACCCGGCCGTGCCGAACAGCTCCGTCGCGGCGTCGAGCAGCGCCTGCCGGGTCGCCTCGGGGTCGCGCGCCCTGCGGCGCCCGGCAGTCGGTGCCTGTGTCATGCGGCGCGCTCAGCCCGCGCTCGCTCGGTCGCCGGCGCGTCGATCGCCAGGCCCTCCGGGTCGTTCTCGGGGTCGCCGGTGACCACGACGCCGTAGTCGCGCAGCGCGCCCGCGATCGTCACGTAGCCGTCGCGCACGTCGGTCATCACCCGCTCAGGCTCGCGCTCGAGCGGATTCCCGAAGCCGCCGCCGCCGTTGGTCAGGTAGCGGAAGATCGTGTGCGGCTTGGTGTCCCACATCGGCACGCGGGCGAAGTAGAAGTACTCGCCCTCCGGGTCCGGCAGCTTGGTCTCGGGGTCCAGCGTGCCGGCCACGGGCGTGATGTCCTTCGGCGAGTCGGCGCCCGTGAGCGGCAGCTCGCCGCGCTCGGAGACGTCGAACGCCGACGGCTCGATCACCCACGTCCCGCCCGTCGGCCCGTACTCGCCGCCGTTGACGCCGGTGCCGCTGGGCTTCTTGAGGTGCAGTGGCATCGAGAAGTGGTGCGCGTCGCGCAGGAACATGGTGTCCTTGAGCACGGCCGCGCCGCCGCGGTTGTAGCCGGCGCCGCTCGTGTCCGGCGCGTACTCCTTGCGCAGCACCACGGCGGGCATGTCGGCCTCGATCGCCTCGGTGGCGGGGTCGAGGTTGTTGGCCAGGTAGAAGACCTGGTAGCTGTCGGCGTCACCGTCGCGGGTCGCGCCCCACGGGCCGTGCTCGCCGCCGACCTGCGCCACGGAGAGCCACGGCGTCCCGTCGTCGAGCGCGCCGTGGGCGTTGTGGATGCTCAAGGAGCCGAAGTCGCCGCCGACCGCACGATCCCCGAGCGGCTTGTCCAGCGCGCGGAGGATCGCGTTGAGCAGGGTCTGTGAGCTCTCCCAGTAGAGGAAGATCGGCCCGTCCGGCGGGTAGGCGTTGGCGACGCTGGCCTCCGGGAGCACGATGTCGATGTCCCGGTAGGCGGCGCTCGTGAACGGCGAGCGCGGGTCGAAGAGCATCTTGAACGCGACGCCGACCGCGGTCTTGGTGTCCAGCCAGCCGGCGTTGATCGTGGTCGGCGCCTGCCGCGACGACCCGCTCAGATCGACCTCGACGCGGTGCCCGCGCTTGGTGATCTTGACCTTGATCGTGTAGCCGCCCTCGGAGTCGTCGATGCCATCGGCGTCGAACATGTCCTCGGCCTCGTAGACGCCGTCGGGCAGCAGCTCGGTCACGGCCTCGCGCATCGTCTCGGCGGAGACGTCACACGCGTACCGCATGCTGCCGTGCACGGCGTCGAGGCCGTAGCGGTCGATCGTCTCCTTCAGCTGGCGCTCGCCGAAGCGCAGGTTCTCGCAGATCGTCTTGATGTCCGGCAGCAGCAGGCCGCCGAAGCGGGCGTTGTCGAAGATCAGGCTCCAGGCCGACTTGACCGGCACATCTTCCCGGTAGAGCAGCTGCGGCGCGATCACCAGGCCGTTCTCGAAGACGTTCTGCTTGGTGCCGGCGAACCCGCCCGGCACGACGCCGCCCATGTCGAGCATGTGCGCCTGGAGGTTGACGAACGAGACGATCCGGCCGTCCTTGAACACCGGCCGGATGAAGCACACGTCGTTGACGTGGGTGCCGATCCGGTACGGGTCGTTGACCATCAGGATGTCGCCCTCGTGCAGGTTCTCGGGGCCGTACTCGACGACGGCGGAGCGCACCGCGTCGGTCATCGTCCCGATGAACAGCACGAGGCTGTTGGAGAGCGCGGGCATCGAGTACTCGTGCTCGGGCGGGCCGGAGATCGTCGCCGCGAAGTCGTACCAGTCGCGCAGGATCACGCTGAACGCGTTGTTCAGCAGGCCGGTGCACATGTGCTGGACGATGTAGCGGTAGCGGCTGCCGAGGACGCTGGCCGTGAAGCGCTCGCAGTCGTAGCGCTCCTCGAACTCCGCGTCGCTGAGGTCGCGGATCAGCTTCGACGGCTGCTCGTAGAGGAGGTCGGTCGCGGTCATGTCAGATCCTCTCGATCACGATCTCGCCGTACTGGCCCACGGTCGCCTGCTGGCCGGGGCAGACCTGGGTGGTGGAGAGCTCCTCGCGGATGATCGCGGGGCCCTCGATGACATCGCCGGACTGCAGCAGCGCGCGGTCGTACTCGCGTGCGCTGACCTCCGCGCCGTAGATGTACTTCAAGGTGATCTCGCGGCCCGCGTGGGGCGCGCCGCCATTGCGGCGATCGATCGGCTGGTAGGCGACCTTCTCGATCGGCACCCTGGCCTGCACGCGGTAGGTCACGCCCTGGACCGGGAGCGCGTCGAAGCGGTTGCCGGTGCGCTGCAGGTAGGCGACGTGGAAGCTCTCGATCATCGTCGCGATCGCGGCCTCGTCGATCGTGCCGCCCGGCACGGCGATGAACGGCGTCTCCCAGGTCTGGCCGACGAGGCGGGCGTCCATCGAGCGCCCGAACTCGACGCCCTGCACGCCCTCGCCGAGCTCCTGGCGCAATCCGTCCTCCATCTGCGTGAAGAGGTCGTCGACGGCGCTCGCGGTGTCGGCGCTGAGCACCTGGTAGGAGCTGCGGCTGTCGGCGTAGACGAGGTCGGAGGACAGCAGGCCGAGCGCTGAGAACAGCCCCGGATGCGGAGGGACGATCACGCTCTTCACGCGCGTCTCGTCCAGCAGCGCGGGGAGCATCATCGGGCCGGCGGCGCCGAAGGCCAGCAGCGAGTAGTCGCGCGGGTCGACGCCGTGGCCGATCGAGATGTCGACGATGCCCTCGGCGATGTTGTTCAGGCCCATGCGGTAGGCGTAGGCGACGCGCTCGCCCAGGTCGAGGCTCGATTCGAGCGTCTCGAAGGCTCCCTGCGCGAGCGCCTTGTCCAGGCTCAGGCTGCCGCCGGCGAAGCGGCCGGGATCGAGGATGCCGATGAGCAGGAACGCGTCGCTCATCGTCGGCTCGGTGCCGCCCTTGCCGTACGCGGCGGGCCCGGGATCGGCACCCGCGCTGCCCGGGCCGACCTGGATCTCGCCCGCCCGGTTGATCGACACGATCGATCCGCCGCCGGCGCCCAGCGACGAGATCTCGGTCGAAAGGGCATTGACGACGAGGTCGTGCTCGAGCTCGAAGGTCGTGTTGACGGTCGGCTGGCCGTCGGTGACGATGCTGATGTCACAGCTCGTCCCGCCGACGTCGGCGCAGAGCAGGTTGGCGACATCGATCCGGTCGCCGAAGTGGGCGGCGCTGACCGTGCCGGCGGCGGGGCCGGAGAACACGACCCGGAACGGCGCGGCCATCGCGTGGTCGCGCGCCACGAGTTGCGCGGCGCAGTCGGCGAAGTTGAGCTGGCCCGGGAAGCCGAGGTCGGTGAGGCCGGCGTCCAGTCGGTCGGAGTACGTGCTGTAGATCAGCTTCATGAAGACGTCGACGACGGTCGTCGACGCGCGCGGGTACTCCTTGGCCAGCGGTGACACCTCGGCGCTGATGCTGACCGCGATGTCATCACCGAGCACCTCGTGGGTCAGCTCGCGCAGCCGCTCCTCGTGGGCGGCGTTGACGTAGGAGTTGATCAGGCAGATCGAGACGCCCTCGACGTTGCAGCGCTTGAGCACCTCGAGCTGGTGATGCGCCTGGTCCTCGTCGAGCTCGATCAACACGTCCCCGGTCGCCAGCAGGCGCTCCTTCACGCCGCGCCGCAGGTAGCGCGGGACGAGCGGGCGCGCGGCGTCGCCGAACGAGCGGCGCCAGCCGGGGTCGGTCAGCGCCTCCAGCGGGCGCCATGTCCGGCCCACGTCGAGGATGTCGCGGTGCCCCTCGGTCGTGAGGAAGGCGATCTTGGGCAGGTTGCGGGTGATGATCGCGTTCAGGCCGACCGTGGACGCGTGGTTGAAGACGGTCGCGCCCTCGACGCCGACGGTCTTCGCGCCCTCCAGCACCGAGTGCTCGGTGTCGGTCCGCTGGGTTGGGACCTTGGTGGTGATGATCCGCCCGTCGCGGACCGCGACCACGTCCGTGAACGTGCCGCCGACGTCGACGCCGAGCATCAGACGGCGTCGATCAGCAGCTGGATCCCGCCGAGCAGCGGGCCGGGCTCACGCTTGACCGAGCACAGGCAGCTCTGGCACTTGGTCACGTTCCACCAGCCCCCTTCGGAGAGCACCGGGTACGCCTGCAACGACGCCTCGCCGCACTCTGGGCACTCGCCCTCGACGTCCTCCCTAGGGACGTCGACGCGCTTCTCCGTCGGACGCGGATACACCTGCATCAGTCGCTCCTCCCGTGAACATTCCGACCGGTCGGTATGTTGTACCAACCACGTCGCGGAGCCGTCAAGCCGGAGCGTCGGGTTAGAGAACCGTTTTCCAGGGGGATGACGCTCCGCTGGATGAACCCCGAACGCTTCCTCGTCGCCGCCCTCGCCGGCCTGGCCCTCCTCGCACCCGCGACGGCGGCAGCGGACCTCTCGTCGCTGCCGGATCTGTCGGCCGCCAACCCGAATCGCACGGCCCTGGCGATCGCGGTCAACGGCTCGCGCACATACGTCGCCACCGAGCGCGCGACGATGTTCGCCACGCGAACGTTCGGAACGGCGGTGGTCTCACCGGTGAGCGGCGCGCTGCGCGCTGTGCCCGACGACGCCGGGCTCGGCGTGATCGACGACGCGGTCGCAGACCCGGCCGGTGGCTGGTACGTCGCGGGCGAGTCCGGCGTGCGCCACCTGCGGGCGGACGGGACCGTGGACCCGCTGTTCAGCGTCGCGGTCGGCGGGTTCATCCGCTCGATCGCGCTCTCCCCCGACGGTGCGACGCTGTGGCTCGCGGGGAACCTGTCCACGGTTGACGGCGCGCTGCGGCGGGCGGTGGCGGCAGTCGCCACGAGTGACGGCGCGCTGCGGGCCTTCAACGCCTCGGAGGCCGCCGAGGGGTGGGAGGTCGCGCAGGAGGGCGGCGTCCTGTACTTCGCCGGCCGTTCGTCGACCGGCGCCGCGCTCTTGGCGTTGGACGCCGGCACGGGCGCGGTGCTCGCGCGCGGCCCGGCGGGGACCGCCGGCGCGCTCGTGGCCGCACCGGGCACCGTCTACGTCAGCCTGATCAACGCGGACCGCCCGGGAGCGGAGGTCACCGCGTACGCGACGCCCGGCCTGCAGGAACGCTGGACCCGCGCGGACCGGGATCCTGACTCGCTCGTGCTGAGCCCCGACGGCGGCACGCTCTACATGTCCGCCCCGCTCGGCGCGCTCCGCACGGACACGGGCGCGCTGCTGGACTGGGCGCCGAGGGGCTTCACCGGCGATCCGGGCGAGCTGGCGCTGTCGCGCGACGGGTCCGTCGCCTACGTCACCAACGCGTTCAAGCCGGGCTGGCCGAGCCAGGGCGCGGTCGCGCTCTCGACCACCGACGCCGCGGTCCTGGCCTGGCTGCCGAACGTCGCGGGGGACCTGTACACCGTGGCGGTCGCGGCGGGCGGCGGCTCCGTGCTGCTCGGCGCCTCGTCGGCGGGCTCCGTCCGCGCGGAGCGCGCCGCGCTGCTCGACGAGACCGGCCAACCGGTGCCGTGGAGCGACGGCGCGTTCGCCGACGGAAGCGTGGCGACCGCGGCGGCGATCGACGCCGCCGGGGCCGTCTACACCGCGCGCGAGGGCGGGGACGACGGCTCGGTCAGCGCGACGACCCCGGACGGCACGCTGCGCTGGCGTGTCCCTCTCACCGGGACCGCGAATGCGGTCGCGCTGTCGAGTGACCAGCACACGCTCTATGTGGGCGGCGCCTTCAGCGCGCCCCGTTCCGGCCTCGCGGCGATCGACACCGCCACCGGCGCGGTCCTCCCGTGGGCGCCGGTCGTGACCGGTGGACCGGTGGCCACGCTCGCCACCCACGGCGACGCGGTCTACGCCGGTGGGCGCTTCGACGCGCCGCGCAAGGACCTGGCGGCGTTCGACGGGCGCACCGGCGCGCTGCTGGGCTTCGACGCGCGCGTGAACGCCGAGGAAGGGCGGATCGCCGACCTCGAGCTCTCGCCCGACGGCTCGCGCCTCTATCTCGTCGGCTCCTACCAGGGGATCGCGGGCCGCGCGACGACGGGCGCGGTCGCGCTGCGCACCACCGACGCGACCGTCGCGTGGTCGACCTCGTACGGCGGCGCGCAGATCGCGGCGTCACCCGACGGGCGGACGGTCGTGCTCGGCGGCGGGTTCGAAGACCCCATCACGCACGAGTACCGCTGGCTGCTGGCGCTGGACGGGACGACCGGCGCCAAGCTCGGCTGGGATGCCGGTCCCGGCTTCCAGGGCGATGACGGCGCCGCGATCTCGGAGATCGTCTTCGACCCCGACGGGCACACGCTGCACGCCGGCGGGGACTCCAGCTACCGCACGGCCCGCGGGTTCATCTCCGGCTATTGCGTGCGCTTCGGCGGCGACCGCGACGCGGCGACGCCGCTCAACCACGCGGCGCCGCGGGTCGTCGGCAGCGCGACGGCCAACGCGTTCGTCGCGTGCGATCCGGGCGCCTGGTCCGGGGACCCGGCCGCGTATGCCTTCGGCTGGCGCGTCGGCGGCGTCGCGGTGCCCGGCGCGGACACCCGCTCGCTGCTGCTGACCGCCGCCGACGCCGGTCTTCCGGTCCAGTGCGAGGTCGCGGCGGGCGGGCCGGCGGCCGGTAGCGCGCCGGTCACGATCGTCGCGGGTCCCGCCGGTTCGACCCCCGCGCCGCGCCGCGTCGGGCAGCCCGCCCCCACCCCCGCGCCGGGTCCGGTGCCGATCGCGCCGATCCGGCCGAAGGTCCGGGGGAAGTGAGCCGGGGCCGGAGCGGGTACGTTCCGGACTTGTGAACGACTTCGTCGATCTCGTCGCCCGCCAGCTGGCGGCCGATCTGCGCGGCGTGCCCGCCGCGACGCGCCGGCGCTTCTCGGACGAGGGCCGCGCCGCTCGCTGCCACAACATCGAGGACCTGCGGGTGATGGCCAAGCGCTCGGTCCCGCAGCCGATCTTCGACTACGTCGACGGCGCCGCCTGGGGCGAGGTCACCCGCCGGCGCAACCGGGACGGCTTCGAACGCTTCGAGCTGCTGCCGCGGATGCTCGTCGACGTGTCGAAGCTCGAGCTGGCGACCACGGCGCTGGGGCGGGAGATCGCGCTCCCGATCATCGGCGCGCCGACCGGGACGACAGGGCTCACCCATCCCGACGGCGAAGGCGCGGTCGCGCGCGCCGCGCACTCGATGGGCACGATCTACACGCAGTCGGCGCTGTCCTCGCTCTCGATCGAGGAGGTCAGCGCGATGGCCCCGGGGCCGAAGTGGTTCCAGCTCTACGTGATGACCGACCGCGGCGTCGCCTACGACATGCTCCAACGCGCGGCCGCGCACGGGTACGAGGCGCTCGTCCTCACCGTCGACGTCGCGGTGGCGGGCGTGCGCGAGCGCGACGTGCGCAACCGGTTCTCGATCCCGCCGCGGCTGACGCTGCGGGCGGCGGCGCAGGGGCTCGTCCGGCCGCGCTGGGCGCGCAACTTCATCGCGCGCCCCCGTCTGACCACCGGGAACACGACCTCGCCGCGGGTGCCCGCGGGCGGGGGCGCGGTGGCCCACGCCGAGTGGGTCAACCGGCAGTTCGACCCGTCGGTCACCTGGGATGACCTCGCGACGTTCCGCGAGCACTGGGGCGGCCCGCTGCTGATCAAGGGCATCATGCGCCCGGACGACGCCGTGCGCGCCGTGGAGCACGGCGTCGAGGGGATCATCGTCTCCAATCACGGGGGCCGCCAGCTCGATCACACGCGGTCCACGATCGAAGCGCTGCCCGCGATCGCCGAAGCGGTCGGCGGCCGCGCCGAGCTCTATCTCGACGGCGGGATCCGGCGCGGGACGGACATCATCACCGCGCTGGCGCTCGGCGCGCGGGCGGTCCTGATCGGTCGCCCGATGGTCTACGGCCTCGGCGCCGCGGGCGAGGCGGGCGTGCGCCGCGCCTTCGAGCTGCTGCACGGCGAGCTCGCGACCGCCCTCGCGCTCGCGGGCTACCCGCGGATCTCAGACCTCGGGCCCGAGATGATCCACCTCGTTAGGTGAAATCCCCGTCCTCGGGTTGCCAGTTGGGGACGCCCGTGGGGCGCTCGGCGTACTGACGTTCAGCGGCCTCGAGCGGCGTCTGGGGCGTGGCGGCGTGGTGGGGAAACGGCGGCGTGTCGTTGTGAGACGTGGCCGTCTGGGGCTTATCGGGAGTCATCACCCCACAAACCTTGAACGTCGCGGCGGCGGATCCGCTCCGGCGCGGACGATGACCCCCCGGGCGGGGGGGGTGCCAGTTCGTCCGCGGCCGCCGGACCCCTGGTCGAAGGCTCAGGTCCCTCCCAGGGACCTCCGAGGCCGCTCCCACACGGCGAAAGGAAGGTGTGGACATGCCCAACGACCACCTTCGTCAGCGTCTCCCCAACCGGCGCTTCCGCAAGCTCCTTCCCACCGCGGTCGCCGCGGTCACGATCGCCGCCAGCGCGCCGTTCGCCGCTTCTGCCCACGCGGCCGAGACCACCCCGCGCGTTCCCCCGCACAAGGCCGCGATCCACCAGTCGCCCGGCAAGATCGGAACGCTGCCGCGGGCGAGCACCATCCGCGGCGAGCGCGCTCAGGACAACAGCGAGAGCTAGTCGCCGCGCTTACGGACCGGCGTCGAGAGTGCCGGCGGATCGGTGAGCCGGCGCGGCTGCGCGGGTTTCGCGGTCCGCCGGTAGCGATCCAGCAGGCGGCGAACCTCCGCGATCGGCGGCGCGGGCCGCGCGGGCGTCGGTTTGGTCGGGTCGGTCATGAGCCTCCGTGCGTCATTCAAGGACGACGGCTGACTACCCAGCACCCGCGATTTCCCGAACAAGGTTGCGTTTGTGAACTGACCATTTGGCGCGTCAGTGGGTAGCAACGCTCTCGAACGACGGAGGAGAGAGACGATGCGGCAGCTCACCACGCTCGACGCGCAGTTCCTGGCGGTCGAGTCCGCAAGGACCTACGGCCACGTGGGCACGCTCGCGGTGTATGACCCGGCGACGGCGCCCGGCGGTGATCTCACCGTGCAGGACCTGTGCCGGCTGGTGAGTCAGCGACTGCACCTGCTGCCGCCGTTTCGCTGGCGCCTCGTCGAGGTGCCGTTCGGGCTCGATCACCCGTATTGGATCGAGGATCCGGACTTCGACCTGGACTTCCACATCCGCGAGTCGGCCGTGCCGCCGCCCGGTGACGACGAGCGGTTGGCCGACACGGTCGCGCGGATCTTCGCCCGCCCGCTCGACCGCAACCACCCGCTGTGGGAGATCTACCTGATCCAGGGGTTGTCCAACGGGCGGGTCGGGCTGCTGACGAAGATCCACCACTCCGTCGTCGACGGTGTCTCCGGCAACGAGATCCTCAGCGTGCTGCTCGACGCCGAGCCCGCGGGGCGGGAGATCCCGCCGGGCACCTCGCCCCGTCCGGACCGCGTCCCGCACGACCTCGCCATGGCCGGCCGCGGAGCGCTCGGCCTCGTCAAGGCGCCGTTCCGCGCCGCCCGCTCGATCCCGGGCGCGCTCCCCCACCTCACCGAGCTGCCCGGCATCACCGCGCTTCCCGCCGGGCCCATGCTGAGTCGGACCGTCGGCCGCTTCATGCGCCAGGACCCGCGGGTGCTGGACGAGACCACCGCGCGGGCGCCGTCGACGCCGTTCAACGGGCGGATCTCGGCCCATCGCCGCTTCGCGTTCGGCCAGCTCAGCCTCGACACCGTCAAGGCGCTCAAGAACGCGGTCGGGTGCACCGTCAACGACGTCGTCGTGACGCTGTGCGCGAGCGCGGTCCGCGAATGGCTGCTCGAGCGCGACGCGCTCCCCGAAGAGCCGCTGGTGGCGATGGTCCCCGTGTCGGTGCGGACGAAGGAGCAACGCGGTGCGTTCGGCAACCGCGTCTCGATGATGATCGTGCCGATCGCCACCGATGAGCCGGACCCGCTGCGCCGGCTCCAGCGCACCCACGACCTGCTCGTGTCCGCCAAGGAGCGCCACAGCGCGCTGCCCGCGAACGTCCTGACCGATGCCACCGCGTTCATCCCGCCCGCGGTCGCCGCCCTCGCCGCGCGCACGACGATGGAGATCCTCGGCCGCACGAGGCCGGCGCTGAACCTCGTGATCTCCAACGTCCCCGGCTCGCGAACGCCGCTGTACCTCGCGGGCGCTCGGCTCGAGGCGCAGTACCCCGTGTCGGTCGTGGTCGACGGCGTCGGGCTCAACATCACCGTGATGAGCTATCTCGACCACCTCGACTTCGGGATCATCGCCGACCGCGAGCAGGTGGACGACGCCTGGTCGATGCTCGCCGGCCTCCGGCGCGCTCTCGAAGAGCTGACGGGCGCGCTCGTGCACACTCTCTGAGCATGCGCCTAGATCACGGAGGTCTCCTGGTATCGGACGTCGACCGCGCGGTGCGCTTCTACACGAGTGCGCTCGGGCTCGAACAGGTGCCGCGCCCGTCGACATTCGACACGCCCGGGGCGTGGCTGCAGGTGGGCGAGCACCATCAGATCCACCTGATCGGGGAGACCGACGAGGGCCGCTCGCGCGAGATGAACCCGGGGTATGACCCGGCCGAGATCGCGATCGGCTACGGCAACCACCTCGCGCTGGTGGTCGACGACCTGGACGCGACCGTGGAGCGCGTCCGCGCGGCCGGCGTCGAGCCCGGCGGGGAGATCATCGCCCGCGGCGACGGCGTGCGGCGCACCTTCGTCACCGACCCGGACCGCAACATCATCGAGATCATGGAGATGGGCGTCGCGGTGACCGGTTCCGAACCCCGGCTCACGCCTCCCCGACGCGACGGCTGATGACCGCGTCTCCGGCCGGCGAGGTACCGCGGGCGTAGGGCCGGCCGAGCAGCATGTAGAGCAGCCCCGAGCCGACGACGATCGCGCAACCGAGCACGACGATCCACTCGTCGTACCAGTTCGCCCCCTCCACCTGGCGCGGCCAGGCGAGGTTCAGCGCGCCCGCGACGCCGTAGACGAAGGCGGCGATGTTGACCGGCAGGCCCCAGGCGCCGAGCGTGAACTTCCCGCGCGGGACCCACCCACGGGAACGGGCGATCAGCGCCGCGAGCACCACCAGTTGGAACGCGATGTAGATCCCGGCGGCGGCGAAGGAGATGACCTTCAGCAGCGCGCTGTCAGAGATGATCTCGGCGATCGCGACGATCGCGGCGGGCACGACGGCGGCGACGGTCAGGGCGACCGGCGGGACGTGGCGAGCGGGCGAGAAGCGCGACAGCGCCTCGCTCGCGAAGACCATGTGGTCGCGGGCGTAGGAGAAGATCAGGCGTGAGGCCGCCGCCTGCAGCGAGAGCACGCAGGAGACGAAGCTGATCAGCACGATCACGGTGATGATCTTCGAGCCGACGGTGCCGAAGACGTCGCTGAGCACCGCCCCGACGGGATCGGCCTGCTCGCCGCTCAGGATCGCGTTGAAGTCCGGCTGCGCGAGGATGAGCGCCGCCGTGATCAGCAGGCTCGCCGCGCCGCCGATGTAGATCGTCCGGCGCATCGCCACCGGGATCGTCTTGCCCGGGTCGGGGACCTCCTCGGCGACGTCGCCGCAGGCCTCGAAGCCGTAGAAGAGGTACAGGCCGAGCAGCGCGGCGGCCAGGAACGCGCCGAGGTAGGACCCGTCGCCGCCGGTGCCGAGCGAGTCAAAGAGCGCGCCGAAGTCGTGGTGGCGCTCGAACAGCAGCAGCCACAGGCCGACGAACAGCGCCCCGATCAGCTCGGCGACGAACCCCGCCATCGCGACCCGCCCGAGCGTCCTGGTCCCGCTCAGGTTGATCACCAGCGCGATCAGCATCAGCGCCGCGGCGATGATCACGGTCGTCGTCCGGTTCGGCGTGAAGTCGAAGAGCGAGCCGATGAACGGCACCGCGCCGGTCGAGACGCTGGCCACGGTGGCGATCAGCGCCCACCCGTAGATCCAGCCGGTGATCCACGCCCAGCGTCGCCCGATCAGCCGCCGCGCCCACGGATAGATGCCGCCCGCGACCGGGAACTGGGCCACGATCTCGGCGAACACGAGCGCGACCAGCAGCTGGCCGAGGCCGGCGATGACGATGCTCCAGATCATCGGCGGCCCGCCTGCCACGAACGCGATCGCGAACGTGGAGTAGACGCCGACGACCGGCGAGAGATAGGTGAACCCCAGCGCGAAGTTCTCCCACAGACCCATCCGCCGCTCGAAGCGGCTCTCATAGCCCAACTCGGCGAGCTGGGCCGCGTCGTCCGACTGCGTCGCGGTGGTCATGTCGCGGGAACTTACGCCTCACCCCGGACCGGACTGCGGGGTGCCCCGTTCGGGTAGCCCCGTCTTCCAGTCAATTCGTACAGGAGGTACGCAATGCGACGGTCGATGCTCATTGGTTTGGTGATCGCGACTTCGCTGGTCGCGACACCGCTCGCGCGGGCCAGCGACGACTCCCTGCGCCAGGTGGTCAAGGACCAGGCGGCGCGCCAGGTCAAGGAGGACGCGAAGTTCAAGAAGGCCACCAAGTCGATCACCAGTAGGGCGAAGGCGATCAAGGCGCGGACGGCGACGGTCCGCCAGCAGAAGTCGGTCGACACGTTCCGCAAGGCCGTCAGGGCCGAGCAGGCCGACACCGATCAGGTCAAGGCCGGCCGGACCCAGCTGCTCAAGGGCCTGGCGACGTACAACCACGGCCTCGACAAGCTGCGGACGGCGCTGACGCAGGCGATCAAGACCAACGGCCGAGGGGGCGAAGCCTCGGCCAGGGCGGCGATCAAGACGATCAACAAGTCGCTGACCCAGATCTCGAGCGCGGCGAAGAAGATCAACCCTTAGCGAGCGTCATGGAAGATCACGCCTAGCGCGGTGCGGTGGCCTGCGGTCACGGTGCTCACGCCGTGGCGCAGGCCGACCTTGTAGTAGCCGCGCTTGCCGAGCTCCGGCCGCTCGCGCGTCGGGAAGATCACGAACGCGCCGCGCAGCGGGTTCAGGACGTGGGCGCGGCTCTGCGCCCGCGGTCGGTTCTCCAGCAGCACGAACTCGCCGCCTTCGTGCTCGTCGGTCAGCACCGTGAGGATCTGGAACGGGAAGTAGACGTCGCCGTAGAGGTCCTGGTGCAGCGCGTTCCAGTCGCCTTCGCCGTAGCGCAGGATCAGCGGCGTCGGCCGCTGCTGCCCCGCCTCGTGGCAGCGTTCGAGCAACGCCTCGTGCGTGAGCGGGAAGGTGGCCCCGCCGATCCGCTCCGACCACACGTTGGCGACCCGCGCCAGGTGGGCGTAGAACGCGCCGCGCAGCGCGCCGATCGTGTCCGGCAGCGGATGCTCGAAGTAGCGGTAGCGGCCGTCGCCGAAGCGATGGCGGGCCATGTCGATCGTCGAGCGGAAGTGGCCGCCGTCGAAGAGGCCGGCGAGCTCGGCGCTCTCGCCGTCGGTGAGCAGCGGCGCGGTCACGGCGAAGCCGCGGCCGTCGAGCTGTGCGGTCAGGTCAGCCCAGTCGAGGGCGTCGACGCGTTCGGTGATGGTCACGCTCGGTGTAACGCCGTGCGCGGCGCGAGTGTGAGGGGTGCCCCGTCTAACTCTCGCCTGGCGATACCTGGACCGGGCACCCCCCGGTCATTCCGTCTTCGTCGCCTCGATCTGGTCGCGCAGCCAGCCGATCATCGCGGGATCGACGCGGGCGGCGAGGTCGAGCACCGGGCGGAAGCCGCCGGTCTTGCCCTCTGCGTCGAGCTGCTCGGTCAGCGCGCGCCGCTGGGCGGCCGCGGCCTCGACGAACTCGAGCTCCCGCTCGAGCGCGGCGCGCCGGTCGTCGGGGTCCAGGCGGAACACGAGGAACCAGCGCAGCGCGGTCTCGTTGCGCTGGGCGCGGTTGGGCTCGGTCTCCATCAGCCAGCGCTTGAGCTCCTCGCGGCCCGCGTCGGTCACCGCGTAGGTCTTCGAGCGCCGCGCGCCCTCCTCCACGACCTCGGCCAGCCCCTCGGCCTCGAGCCTGGCCAGCTCGGGATAGATCTGGCTGTGGCTCGCATGCCACGCGTGCTGCAGGGAGCTGTCGAACCACTGCGTGAGCTCGTAGCCGGTGCACGAGGTCACGCTCAGCATCCCGAGGACGGCGTGGCGAAGGGACATCCCCAGCAGTGTAATGACGGACTTGACATGTCGAAATCGACATGTACATTTCGACATATGAACGGTGCAGCCAGTGAGCTCTCCCCCAACCGCCGCCGTTGGCTCCTCGCCGCGGTGATGTCCGGCCTGTTGCTGGCCATGCTCGACCAGTCGATCGTCGGCACGGCGCTCCCCACGATCGTGCAGACACTCGGCGGCAACGACCTCTACGTGTGGGTCGCGACGGCGTACCTGGTGACGGCGACGGTCTCGCTGCCGATCTACGCGCGGCTCTCGGATCGGCATGGCCGCCGAGCGCTGCTGCTGATCGGCATGGCGCTCTTCCTGCTCGGGTCCGGCCTCGCCGCGACGGCCCAGAACATGGAGCAGTTGATCGGGTACCGCGGGCTGCAGGGTCTCGGCGCGGGTGCGCTGGAAGGCCTCTCGTTCATCCTCGTCGCCGACCTCTTCGCGGGGCGCCGCAGCGCCGCGCTGCAGGGCGCGCTGGCGGGGCTGATGGGCGTCGCCTTCATCGCGGGCCCGCTCGTCGGCGGCTTTCTCACCGACCACGTCGGCTGGCGATCGGTGTTCACCGTGAACCTGCCGATCGGCGCCGTGGCGCTGGCCGTCGTCGCCACCGTCCTGCCCGCCTCGGTGGGCCGTAGCGAGCGGCGCAGCACGCCGCTGGACCTCACCGGCATCGCGCTGCTGACGCTCGGCGTCGGCCTGCTGCTCATCGGCCTCAACGAGCGCCACCTCGTGCTGATCGCGGGCGGGCTCGTGGTGATCGCGGGCTTCCTGGCGGTCGAGCGCCGCGCGGTCGCCCCCATCATCCCGCTCAAGCTGTTCGCCGACCGCAAGGTCGCGGCGATCATGATCGCGGGTGCGACGTCGACGTTCGGCCTGTTCGCCGGCGCGCTACTGCTGCCGCGCTACTTCCAGCAGGTCCGCGACGTCAGCGCCACCCACTCCGGCCTGCTGATCTACCCGCTGCTGCTCGGCATCCTCGTGTCGGTCAACGTCGCCGGCATGCTGATCGCGCGGCGGCTGGAGTTCCGCGGGACGGTGCTGGCGGGCGCGGGGCTGGCGGCGCTCGGCGCGCTCGGCTTCGCGACCTTCGACGCCTCCACGCCCGACTGGCAGTCGCTGATCTTCATGGGCCTGATGGGCCTCGGCATCGGGCCGGCGCTCTCCGGCCTGCAGATCGCGCTGCAGCGGTCGGTGCTGCCGCAGCAGATCGGCGGCGCGATGGGCACGCTCCTGCTCCTGCGCCAGGTCGGCGGCGCGGTGGCGCTGGCAAGCGCGGAGACCGTCTACCGCGCGGGGAGCGACCCGGCGGTCTCGACCGGCACCGGCGTGCTGACGATCGGCCTGGTCGGCTCGCTGATCGCCGCGCTCGCACTGATCTCGCTCCCGCGCGGAGCGGGGCGGCTCCCGGCGCCGGCGATGGCGCCGGCGTAGCGGGGTCGCCCTTCGTGGGCCCGCCGTAGCATGGCGGACGTGAGTTCCGACCGTCCACGGCCCCTGAACGGCCAGCGCGTGACGAGCGCCGACGTCGCCGCCGCCGCCGGTGTGTCGCGCGCGACGGTGAGCTACGTCCTCAACGGCGTCCACGACCGCATCTCCGAAGCCACCCGAATCCGGGTCTACGACGCCGCCGAGCGGCTCGGCTACGTTCCCAACGCGGTCGCCTCCGCCCTGCGCGCCGGCCGGACGGAGATCATCCTGCTCGCGATGCCGTCGTGGCCACTGGGCCCGGCGGTTGCGGAGTTCGTGACCGCGGGCGTGACCGAGTTCGAGCGCCGCGGCTATACGGCGCTGGTGCACTTCCAGGCGGGCGGTGACAGCCGCGTCTTCGCCCGCGCGTGTGACCGGGTGCGGCCGGTGGCGCTGATCGCGCCGGAGGAGGATCTCCCACCGGCGCGGGTCGCGGCGCTGCGCGAGAACGGCACGCGCGCCGTCCTCGCGATCGCGCCGCGGCCGCTCGACCACGTCGCCACGCTGGTGGTCGACCAGGGGACCGTGGGCGAGGCGGCGATGGACCACCTCGTCGAGCGCGGGCACGAGCGGATCGTGGTGGTGATGCCGACCGAGCCGGAGTTCGCCCTCCTCGGTAAGGAGCGGCTGCGCGGCGCCCAGGCCTACGCCGACGCGCACGGCGCGACCGCGTACCCGCTGCACGTGCCCTGCGACCCCGGGGCGATCGCCGCCGCACTGGCGCCCATCCTCTCCCACCAGCCGACGGCGCTCTACGCGTTCAACGACGAGTTCGCGGTGGCCGCGATCGAGGCGCTCGGCGAGGTCCAGCTGGCGGTGATCGGCACCGACGACAGCATGGTCGCGCGGCGCCTCGGGCTCAGCTCGGTGTCCTTCGGCGCGCCCGGGAACTGGTCGCGGATCGTCGCCCGCCTGCACGACACGATCGAGGGCGTAAGCGACGATCTGTCGCCGATCGTGGTCCACCCGCACGTCGTCCCGCACGGGAGCACTTGACAGTGGTTACACGATTAACCACATGCATTGGAGGAATGTCGCCGGGGCGCTCGGCGCTGTAGTGCTGCTCGCGCCCGCCGCCGCGCAGGCGCAGACCGTCGTGTCGCCCGAGGTCAAGCACACCGGCACCGGGCCGACGGGCTACGAAGTCACGATCCGGGTCTTTGACCCGACCGCCACCCGCGTCCGGGTGAAGGGCGAGTGGTACTTCTCGAGCGCGTCCGAGTCCTCCGGCGTGCCGGCGACCTCGCCGGGACGGCTGCCGTCGCAGTGGCGGCCCGGCGACTTCCCGATGCCGTTCCCGAACGCGCTGGCCCCGAACTGGCCGGTCAACGACCTCACGCTCGATCCCGCGACCGGCGTCTGGTCGTTCACGACGCCGCTGCCGCCCGGCACGTTCACGTACGCGCTGTATCGCAACTGCAACGCCACGCCGCCGAACCTGACCGGCTGCACGGCGACGAGCGATCCGTCGAACCCGCCGTGGAACACCGGCAAGGGCACGGTCGAGCCGACCAGCCAGGTGTACGTGCCGAGCGATCCCGCGTTCGGGAGCGAGGACCTCTCCTGGCAGGCCCCGATCGCAGCGGCGGGCAAGCTCGAGGACGTCGAGTACCCGTCCTCGATCTCGACCAACCCGGTCGGCAAGCACTACCTCGGCGTGTACCTCCCGCCGGGCTACGACTCCAAGCGGACCAAGCCGTACCCGCTGATGATCATCCACCACGGCGGCGGCGGGCACGAGGCGCACTGGCTCACACAGGGCGTCGCGAACCGCATCCTCGACAACGTCCTGGCGAGCGGCAAGATGCAGCCCGCGGTCGTGATCTTCCCGAACATCAACTCGATCTCGGGCGGCCAGACCGGCCTCACGAACGACCTGATGAACAACATCCTCCCGTACGTCGAGGCCAACTACAACGTGTCCAAGCTGCCCGACGATCGCGCCGTCGGCGGCCTTTCATTGGGCGGGCAGCGCACGAACGAACTGCTCTTCAACCGCACCACCTCGTTCGGCTACTACGGCGTCTGGAGCAACGCGGGCAGCACGCCCGCCGCGGGCAGTCCGCTGCTGGCGAACCCGGACCTCAAGAAGGTCCTGGCGATCCACACCAGCGGGGGCCTGCAGGACCCGATCCTGTCGCAGACGATCAACCTGCAGACGCGCCTGGCGGCCGCCGGTGTGCCGGTCATCGCGGACAACTTCAACGGCGGTCACGAGTGGCATGTGTGGCGGCTGAACCTGCGCGAGTTCGCGAGCAAGGTCGCGTTCCGCTCGACCAAGACCGTCGTCACGCCGCTGCCGGGCAACAAGCTGCAGGTCAGCGTGAGCGCGGCGACGACCGAGCCCGCCGTGCCGACCGGCACGGTCACGCTCTCCACCGGCGGGCCCGTGGTCGCGCTGGTCGACGGCAAGGCCACGATCGCCGTTCCCGATACGGGCGGAGCCGCGTCGGTGACCGCTTCCTACAGCGGAGACGCGCTCTACAACGCCGGCGCGGGCACGGCGGCGTACTCCGCCGACAGCGCCGACACCACCGCCGGCGGCACCGTCGCGGCGACGCTCGCGCTCACCCTCGGCGCCCCCGCGTCGTTCGGGCCGTTCACGCCGGGCGTGATGAAGGACTACACCGCGACGACCAGCGCCAACGTCCTCAGCACCGCCGGCGACGCGATGCTGACGGTCTCCGATCCCGGGCATCTGATGAACGGCACGTTCGCTCTGCCGTCGCCGCTGGCGGTGACGTTCTCGAAGTCGGCGTGGAGCGCGCCGGTGTCCAACGACGCGGTCACGATCACGTTCAAGCAGCACGTCGACGCGACGGACGCGCTGCGCACGGGCGCCTATTCGAAGACGCTGACCTTCACGCTGTCCACGACCACCCCGTAGAACGAGATGAGCCGCCTCGTGATGCGGGGCGGCTCAGCTTCCCTATCGGCAGCGGATGGCCGCTGCTTGAGTCTCCATGGAGACATCGAGGCCGCTTGCTCTGACGCACCGCTGGGCATAGGCTGCATGGTCGTGAGCGAATCCGGTCGCAGATTCGAGCCGAGCCAGCCGCTCTCCGTCACCGAGGTCGCCTCCGAGGAGACCAGCGACGGGCGGCGCGAGTGGTGTTTCTCGGTCAAAGGGCTGGACGAGACCGTGCAGGCGGCGCGGTTCGCCACCCGCCGCGAGGCCGAGAAAGCGCACCAGCGCTTCAAGCGGGCGATCGAGCTCCTCGGCCGCCCGGCCGCCTGAACACCTTCTTCGCGCCGGTTAAGGAACCGGCTCTAGCTTCGATGCAATGCCGCTCCCCCGCTGCCGTTTCGCGGCGCTCGCCCTCCCCGCGCTGCTGGCCTTCCCCGCCGCAGCGAGCGCCGAGCCCTTCAAGGACAAGGTCATCACGGGCGTGCACGCACACGCCTCGAAGATTCAAGGCACCACGCAGATGTACCCAACCGGTGACGGGAGCATCAGCATCCCGGTCACGCTCGCCTCGACCTATACGGGCGACCCCGCGGTCGCGCAGACCTACGCGACGTTCCTCGGCACCCTCCCCCACGGGCCCGAACTGGCGTCGCTGAAGGTCACCGTCGTCCCCTCCTCCGAGGTCGCGTCCGACTGCGGCGGGTCACCGAGCGACGGCATCCTCGCCTGCTACGGCGACAGCGACCAGACGATGATCGTGCCCGGGGACCAGGCCGCCGGAAGCGACATCTCGGTCGACTACGTCATCACCCACGAGTACGGGCACCACATCGCCGCCCATCGCTCCAACGCGCCCCTGAACGCGCTCGACTTCGGCCCCAAGCGCTGGGCGTCGTATGAGCTGGTGTGCTCGAACACGCTCGACGGGAAGCTCGCGCCCGCCGACGAAGGCGCCAACTACCTCTCCAACCCGGGCGAGGCGTGGGCCGAGGCCTACGCACGCCTCGTCTTCCCCGCCGAGGCCTGGCGCTTCACGCCGCTGCTGAAGCCGACGCAGGGCTCCGCGCTGGCCGCGATGGCCGACGTCGCGCAGCCCTGGACCAAGCGGGTGACGACCACGTTCCAGGGCACGGACACCAAGACCTTCAGCCTGCCGATCACGCTCGACGGCGCCTTCACGCTCAAGCTCGACGGCCCGGCCACCGCGAACTACGACCTGATCGTGCGGTCGGGTGGCAAGGTCGAGGACCGCACCACCCGCCCGGGTTCCCAGGACTCCATCAACTACAAGCTCGCCTGCCGCGACCGCCGGACCGAGACCCTGAAGATCACGATCATCCGGCGATCGGGCGGCACCGCCGGGCCCTACACGCTCACCGCGAAGTACGCGGGCTAGAGGGACGAACGTCAACTGCGTGGGCAGTGCCGCTCGCTCTTGGCTGCCGCCATCCGCTGAGCGGCTCGGCTCGCTCGCGGGATGTGGTCACTAAACGTCGCATAGCACGGTTTAGTGACCACACCGCCCTCGCGGCGGGTGGTCGTTTGCCCCCGATGGGTGATCGGCGTGCGTGAGAACGCACTTTCCGTCTCCGTGGCCCGTACCTTGACGGTCAGTCTCGACCACCGCGCGAGGTGGGGAGGCCGGCCACCCTCCCGACGCGCGGCGAGACAGAACCGGCCGACGCACCGAAGCGGCCCCCTCCCTCACCGGAGCAGTTGACTTTCGGGCCTAGTTCGAGCCCGTCTGCGGGAGGATCGTGATGCTGCGGGCGGCGGCGTTCTGGTTGTTCGCCCCGCCTGCGCCCCCGCCGCCGCCGCCGAATCCGCCGAAGCCGCCGACGATGACCGAGTCGCCCTTCTTGATGTCGGCCACGGTCGCGCCCGAGGTCTTGCTGACCGTGGTCGAGGAGTCGATCTTGATCGTGTTGGAGCCGTTCTGGCCCTGGACGGTGATCGAGTCGGGGCTGACGGCGGTGACCGTCTGACCGCCGAAGCCGCCCGCGCCGCCGAAGCGCCCGCGGCCCTGGCCCTGGCCCTGCCCTTGGCCGGCCTGACCGCCGGCGCCCTGCCCGTTCCGGCTGCAGATCCCGCGCAGGAGGAAGGCGCCGCCGCCCGCGGGCGGGCCGCCGTTGGCGTTGGGCGTCGCGGCTGGTGTCGCGGCCGCGGTCGCCGTGTCGCCGCACGGGAGCGTCCCCTTCTGCGCCTGTTGAACGGCCTCGGCCAGAGTCGCCGGGCCGCTGGAGCTGCTGCCGGCCATCGCCTTGCCTGCGAAGAACGCGCCCGCGATCAGCGCGAGCGCGATGACGCCGGCGACGATCAGCCGCCCCGTCCAGCTCTCCTCGTATTCCTCAAACTGCACGTCGTGGCTGTCCTGGGACATCTCGGTTCTCCTTTGAAGATCTAACCGCCGCCCGGCGTGCCCTGGGCACCCGGTGCGGCACCGCCGCCGAATCCGCCGAACCCGCCGCCGGCGGCATTGGACGCCGTCGCGCGGATCGTGCTCGCCACCACCGTCCCGCTGGACGCCGTCTCGCCCTGGACGATCACGGTGTCGCCGGGGTGGATCGCGGTCGGGTCGGCCTTGGCCGTGCGGGTGACGCTGCCGCCCTTGGCGAGCCGGACGCGGACCGTGTTGCCGCTCGCCTCGTCGACGTAGAGCGTCTTGCCGTCCACGCTGGAGACCTGGCCGACGGTCGCGCCGCCGGCCGCGCCCGCTCCACCCGCACCCGCACCCGCACCCGCGCCGCCCGCGGCCGCGCCGCCGAACCCGCCGCGCGTCGCGCCTGCGCCTGCG
>NZ_JAPDOD010000021.1 GCF_027587205.1 Solirubrobacter ginsenosidimutans | reverse complement strand
GCCGCCGCGCGCCACGTCACCGCGCCGCCCCTCGTCGCCGCCGCGCGCCTCGTCGCCGCCGCGCGCCTCGTTCCCCCGCGGGCGCCACGCGCGCGATGCGGGGTGCAGCGCGAACGCGACGGTGCCGGCCAACAGCACGGCGCCGCCGCCCGCCAGCGCCGCGCCGGTGGAGAAGAGCGCGCCCGCGCCGAGCGCGAGCGGCGGGCCGAAGACCCAGGCGAGTTCGACCGCGGACGCTTCGACGGCGAAGGCGCGCGGGTCGGACAGCAGGCTGCGCACGCAGGCGCCGACCGGCGGTGTGGCGAGGCCGATTCCGGCGGCGAGCGCGATCAGCACCGGCAGCCCCACTCCGGCCGGGAGCACCGCCATGGCGCTCAGCAACAGGGCCGAGGCGATCGCCGAGGACAACAGGACGGCGGTCTGCCCGCGACGGTCGACGATCCGGCCGAGGAGTGGACCACCGACGCCGACGGCGATCGCATAGAACGCGGTGACGAGGCCGGCGGACGCGTAGGAGCCCGTGAGGCGCTGGGCGTGGACGAGCAGGGCGATGCTGAACATCGCGAGCGGGAGGCGGGCAGCGATCGAGAGCGTGAGCATGGTGGCGATGCTACGGTCCACTGGTGCAGATACCAGTCCCACTTTTGAGGCCGTGGACGGTACCAGTCAGCCGGTAGAGCTCCTGGTCGCGATCGATCGCGACGGGCCGCACACGCTCGGGGCGCAGATCGAGGGGCAGTTGCGCGCCGCGATCCGCACCGGCGCCCTGAAGCCCGGGGCGGAGATCCCGTCGACCCGCGACCTCGCCCGCCAGCTCGGCATCTCGCGGCGGGTGGCGGTCGAGGCCTACGCGCAACTCGCCGCCGAGGGCTACCTCGCGATGCGCCAGGGCGCGCGCCCGCGCGTGTCGGAGACGGCCGCCAACGCGCCCGCGACCCCCGACGCGCCCGCCCCACCCCGCCCACCGCGGTTCGACTTCCGCCCCAGCTTCCCCGACGTCTCCGCCTTCCCGCGCGCGGCCTGGCTGAAGTCGGTCAAGACGGCGATGAACACCCTGACCGACGCCGAGCTCGGCTACGGCAACCCCAACGGCGACGAGATCCTGCGCATCCAGCTCGCCGACTACCTCGGCCGCGTGCGCGGCGTCGTCGCCGATGCCGAGCGCGTAATCATCACCAACGGCTACGGCCAGGCGCAGGGACTCGTCTGCCAGGCGCTCCGCGCGCGCGGAGCCACGCGCATCGCCGTCGAGGACCCCAGCAACACCGAGCAACTCGAAGTCGCGCTACGCGCCGGGCTCGAACCCGTGCGGGTCCCGGTCGACGAGCTCGGTCTGCAGGTGTCCGAGCTCCCGGAGGACGTCGCCGCCGTCATCGTCACCCCCGCCCACCAGCACCCGACCGGGGTCGTCCTCGCCCCCGAGCGCCGCACCCACCTGCTCGCCTGGCTCCGCGACCACGAAGCGATCGCGATCGAGGACGACTACGACGCCGAGTACCGCTACGACCGGGCGGCCGTCGGCGCGCTCCAGGGCCTCGAGCCCGAGCGGGTCGTCTACGCCGGCTCGGCCAGCAAGACCCTCGCTCCCGCGCTGCGCCTCGGCTGGCTCGTGGTCCCGCAAGCACTCGTGGAGCCGATCCGGCGCGAGAAGTACCTCGCCGACCAGGGCACCTCGCGGATCGAGCAACACGCGTTCGCGGACTTCATCGCCCGCGGGGAGCTCGATCGCCACCTGCGGCGCATGCGCGCCCGCTACCGCACACGCCGGGACACGCTCGTAGAAGCGCTGGCGAACGAACTACCCCAAGCGCGGATCAAGGGCATCGCGGCGGGCCTGCACGTCACCGTCGAGCTCCCGGACGGCCACGACGAGCGGGCGATCAAGGAGGCCGCGCTCGCCGAGCGCATCCGCTTCAACGTGCTCGGCGACTACGACGCCGCCGGCCCACCCACGCTCCTGCTCGGCTATGGCGCGCTCCCCGAGTCGGCGATCGCCGCGGGCGTCCGCGAACTCGCGCGGCTGATCCACTAAGAAGGCGGCCAGGAGCCGAGCGGCTTGCCGATCTCCCAGTGGTGGCCGAACGGATCGGCCACGCGACCGAGCCGCCAGCCGTGCTCGTCCTGCGCGGGAGAGACGACCGTCGCGCCCGCCACGGCGGCGCGGGCGATCGCCGCGTCCGGGTCGTCGACCAGCAGCAGCATCCGCACGGTTCCGCCGCCGACGGTCTCCGGGCTGAAGTTGAAGTGCTCTGGAGATTCGTCGGCGACCCAGAACGTCGCGTCGGCTCCGATCGACAGCTGCGCGACGATCGACTCGTCGCCGACGACGTAGTCGACCACGGCCCCGAAGGCCGTTTTGTAGAACTCGATCGCCTCGGGTCCGCGGCGAACCGAGAGCTGCGCGAGGACGCGTGTCATGGGCCCGAGGCTACGTCAATCACGATGAGTCGACATTTCTCGCGCACATCTTCTAAACTCCACGGCGTACCGGGCATTCAGCCCAATCAAGTAGTGCCCGCGTTTCTCAGTGGTTGCCGAAGCACCCTCCGCGTTTCGCTCGCACATATCTCCTCTGGAGGGCAGTAAAAATGGCAACTGGAACCGTGAAGTGGTTCAGCGACGAAAAGGGCTTCGGCTTCATCACGCCGGACGATCAGGGCAAGGACCTGTTCGTGCATCACACCGGCATCGCCGGTAGCGGCTTCAAGTCCCTCCCCGAGGGCGCGAAGGTCAGCTACGACGCCGAGAACGGCCCCAAGGGCCCGAACGCCGTCAACGTCCAGACCGTCTAAACGCCTATGGCGTCGAGCTCTAAGAAGCGGACGACATTCGCCAAGCTGAATCGTGAAGCTGCGGTCCGTGACCGCCGCATCGCCAAGATGCAGAAGAAGGAAGCGCGCAAGCAGGAAGACGGCGCGCCGGTAGACGAGACGCCGGTGGTTGAGGACACGTCGCATCTGGACGTGGCCCACATTCCCGGTGTGACCGACTTCGTCGAATCGGCGGTTCCGCCGAAGCGCCGCTAGTCGCTCCGCGCGGCACGAACGTACTCCGCCTGGTCGGCGTCCATCCAGATCTCCCAGCGACCGGACGCCGACTGGCGTTCATCCTGGAAGTGGTATGGGCGCCGCCCGGAGAACTCGAGCTTGCGCACCCGGCCCACGCCGCCGAGCACGGACGAGATCCGGCGGCGCGGCCATCCCATCGTGTCCTCGATCTCCGGAAACGGCCGGGGCCGATGCGGCCCCGCCGCCAGGTGGTCGAGCAACTCCCGCATGAGGTCGCTGCAGCGGTCGTAGAACCGCGCCACCTCCTCCGGCTCATCCATCGCGTTCTGCGGCACGCACTCGCGCAGGAGGGACATCAGTCCAGCTGCGAGGAGAGCCCGTCGAGCCCGTCGACGAGATCGTTGACGTCGCGCACGACCGCATCCGCTCGCCCGTCGCGCGACGGCCCGCGCTTCGCGCGCTCACGCAGCTCCTGCTCGAGCGCTGCCATCCGCTCCTCGAGCGTCGCGTCCGGCGCCGGCCGCGCCCGCAGCGCCTCGTAGGCCTCTTTGATCTCGACGAACCGCTCGGCGGAGCCGCCCTCGCGGTCCGGGTGATGCAGCATGCTCAGCCGCCGGTAGGCCTCCAGGACGACGGCGTTCGACGCGCCGAACGGCACGCCGAGCACGCGGTGAGGGTCACGAGGCACCCTGGGAATCTAGCCACACGACACGGCCGTCGACCACCGTCAGCCGCACCGGCAACTCGGGCAACTCGTCGGCACGGGTCTCGACGGGATCGGCGGCGAACGCGGTGATGTCCGCCCGCAGCCCCACCTTCAGGCGTCCGCAGACGTCTTCGTCGCCGTTGACCCGCGCGGCGTGGACCGTGTAGCCGAGCAGCGTCTGCTCGGCGGTCAGCGCCTGCGCCGGGAGATACGGCACCCGCGCGCGCTCGCCCGGCGTGCGCCGCAACCGCGCCCACGCCATCCCGTAGCGCGGGTCGTAGTCGGCGACCATCCAGTCCGAGCCGAGTGCGAGCGTCGCGCCGCTGTCGGCGAGGTCGCGGGCGCGGAAGGCCCGCTCCGCGCGGCCGTCCGACAAGCCGTCCAGCCACGCGCTGGGGGCGGCGGGGTCGTCGAGGCCTTCCATGTGCAGCGGCTGCATCGACGCGGCGACGCCGAGTTGCGCGAACCGCGGGAGATCCTCGTCGCACAGCGTCTCGATGTGCTCGACGCGGTGCATCCCCCGGCGCGGCGGCCCCGCCTTCGCATAGGCGTCCAGCGCACCGCGCACCGCACCGTCGCCGACCGCGTGGGTGATCGCGCTGAAGCCGGCGCTTTTGAACCGCGTGACCAGCTCCCCGTAGCGCTCCACGCTCGGCCAGAACGGGTGGGCGTTGACGCCACACGGCCCGGGTTCGACGAGCCACGCGGTACCGGACTCGAGCACGCCGTCGAGGAAGAACTTCGCCGTCCCGGTGCGCCACAGCCGCCCGCCCTCGCCCGCCAGCGCGAGCCGCCGCTCGACCTCGGCATCGTCGATCGCCGGCTCCTGGTGCATCGGGACGACCATCCGCAGCGTCAGCTCGTCGCGCGCCTCGAGGGCGCGGACGTCGTCGAGCAACTCCCGGTCCCCGATCATCACGTGCGCGCCGGTGAGGCCGACCGCGTTGAGCCGGCGCAGCGTCTGCGCGTAGGCGTCGAGGCGCTCGGCCTCGCCCCAGTCGGGGATCACCGCGTCCACGAGGTCGATCGCCGCGTTCTCGAGCAGCGCGCCCGTCGGCGTCCCGTCGGGGTCGACGACGATCTCCGCGGCCTCCTCGAACCCCCGCGCGCCCGTGATCCCGGCGCGCTCGAGCGCCGCGAACGACGCCAGCGCGGTGTGCGCGTCGAAGAAGTAGACGATCGCGGGCGAGTCCTGCACCGCGTCGGCGATCGCCTCCGCCCGCAGGCCGGCGCCGTGGAACGGCTCGTAGTGGGCGCTGTGGGCGAGCACCCACTCCCCCGGCCCGCACCGCTCCCGCTCCGCTGCCAGCCGCGCGCGCACCTCGTCGAGCGTCTCCGCCGACCGCAGGTCCGCCCCGCGCGTGCGCCGCGTCCCCCAGAAGGGATGGATGTGACTGTCGGTGAGCCCGGGCACGACGCAGAGCCCGCGCCCGTCGATCACCCGCGTCGCCGGGCCGATGTGCTCGCGAACGTCGTCCTCGACCGCGATCAGCACCCCGTCGCGCCACGCCAGCGCCGTCGCGTGCGGCCGCGCCGCGTCGAGCGTGCGGATGGAGGCGCCGACGATGGCGCCGTCAGCGGCGGAACCCACCCTCGCTGTTTAGCACCTGGCCGGTCACCCACCGGCCCTCCTCGGAGACGAGCCAGGCGATCAGGCGGGCGGGGTCGTCCGGTTCCGCCCAGCCGAGCGGCATGCGCTCGCCGACGGCGGCGCGGACGTCCGGCGCCGGCCAGCCCGTGTCGACCGGACCCGGGTTGACGCAGTTGACGGTGATGCCGCGGTCGATCAGCGTGTCGGAGAGGGTCGCGGTGATCGCGGCCAGCGCGCCCTTGGACGTGGCGTACGCGATCTGGCCCCGCATCGGGCCGAGGTTCTGGCCCGAGGTCATCAGCACCACCCGCCCGCCGGGGCGGCCGTCGTGCTGCGCCGCGAAGGCCTGGACGAGCATGAGCGAGGCGCGGGTGTTGACGGCGTAGTGGTGGTCGAGCATCTCGTCGGTCACCGCGCTCAGGTCGCCGTCCGGACCGCTCGACGCGTGGTTGCAGATCAGGATGTCGACGTGGCCGAGCGCCTCGACCGCGACCTCCATGAGCCCCGCCGGCGCGCCCGGCACGGCCAGGTCGAAGGCCGCGTCCGGGGGCGAGCCGAGCAGCGCGAGGACCGCCGGCATGTGGTCGGCGCCCCAGGGCCGGTCGCGATCGTGGGGCACGTAGTGGTGGACGAACACGGTCACGCCGTCCGCGATCAGGCGCCGCGCGATCGCGAACCCGATCCCCGCCCGCCGGCTCACGCCGGTGATCAGCGCGGTCCTCACCTTTGTCCCCTCCGGCACGTTGTAGACATCGTGCCCGATCTCGCCCGCGCGCTGCAGCTCCTGTCCGCGATGGACGCGCGGCTGGTCGCGGTCGGCCACGGCCGGGACGAGCGATCCGTCGCCGCGGCGCGCGAGTTCGCCGCCGCCTGGCCGCACGAGGTCGCGGTGGTCGTCGACTGGCCTTCGACCGCCGCGTCGTGGCTGCGGCCGGCGCGCAAACTCACCGCGAACCACGCCGACGCGTGGGTGATCGCCGATACACCCGAGGGTTGGGCGAACGTCGAGCGCCGCCTGCGCGAGACGCCGAACTGGGACCCGATGCGTACCGTGCTCCTGCGATGACCGAGTCGCTGTTCGGCCGCGAGCGCACCGAGATCGCCCCGGGGGCGGTCCACGTGCCCGGCTACCTCACCCTCGAGCAGCAGCGTGAGCTCGTGGACGCCTGCCGCGGATGGGCCTCCCGGATGCGCCACACGAAGCTCCCCAGCGGCGGCGTGATGTCGGTGCAGACCGTCTGCCTCGGCTGGCATTGGCTCCCGTACCGCTACTCGCGCACGGTCGACGACATCGACGGCGCGCCGGTCGAGCCGTTCCCCGACTGGCTCGGGCAACTCGGGCGCGACGCGCTCGCAACCGCCTACGCGACGCCCACGCCCTACGCCCCCGACGCGGCCCTGATCAACTTCTACGACGACGCGGCCAAGATGGGCATGCACCAGGACAAGGAGGAACGCTCGCCCGCACCGGTGGTCTCGCTGAGCATCGGCGACACCTGCGTCTTCCGCTTCGGCAACACCGAGACGCGCGGGAAGCCGTACACCGACGTCGAGCTGCGCTCCGGCGACCTGTTCGTCTTCGGCGGCCCCTCGCGGTTCGCCTACCACGGCGTCCCGAAGGTCCTCGCCGGCACCGCGAACCCGGCGAGCGGCCTCACCACCGGCCGGCTGAACCTGACCCTCCGGGAGACCGGCCTCACCTAAGGCCAGAGCAGCGCGCGGACCAGCTCGTCGGCGGCTTCGTTGGCCGTGCGCGGATGCCAGCGCCAGCGCACGGTCCCCACCTCGGCGGCGGCCTCGCGCACCTGCTGGACGAGCCGCGCGTGCTCCGTCGCGCCCGTGTCGCTGCGCAGCGCGCCGATCGCGAGCTGCGAGTCACTGCGCACCTCGAGCTCCTCGATCCCGTGCAGCGCGGCGAGCGAGAGGCCGAGGAGGATCGCGCGGTACTCGGCCTCGGCGGCGGTCGCGTGCCCGATGCCCACCGCCCGCTGCTCGATCACGTCACCGCCGGGAGCGACGAGCAGCGCCGCGATCGCGGCAGGCCCGGGGTTGCCGCGCGAGCCGCCGTCGCACAGCACCAGCGCGCACTCCGCGGGCTCCGGCACCGCGGCCGGGCCGTGTCGCGAAGCGCGCGCCAGTTGCCGCCGCTCACCGTCTTTGAGCGTCCCGCCCTTGCGCCGCGGCTTGCGGGCCATGGCGCAAGTGTCTCATCACTTGTCGATCGCCTGCGGCAGCTTCAACACGATGAACTCGTCGTCGTCGGGCTTCCCGCTGCCGGGGTGCCGGCCGATCGAGAACGGGAAGTTGTTGTCGTTGATGACCAGGACGGTCTTCTTGTCGAGGAACACGACGTCCTCGATCGTCTGGAACGGGAAGGAGAACGGATTGCCGAGGCCGATGTCACCCGGGAACGAGGGCAGCGAGATCCCCGCCTTGTCCTGGATGTGCATGAGGTCGGCGGCCTCGCTCTTCTTCAGCACGCTGCCGGGCTTTCCGAACTTGACCTGCTCGAGCGCCTTGAAGCCGTTCAGGTCGCCCTGCGAGTTGTCGCGCTCGATGGCGATGCCGAACTTGTCGTCGAAGAGCTGGTAGTCGCCGACCGAGACGCCGGTCGGGTCGTACGGGTACCACCAGCGGTCGCTCGTGTAGCCGCCGGTCTTCAAGTTGAAGTCGAAGACGGGCGACTGGTTCTTCGTCGCGCCGATCTCGGGCTTCTCGAGCATCGGGCGCAGGTCCTTGCCGTCGGCGGTGATCGCCATGCCCTCGAAACCGCCGCTGGTCTGCACGCGGAACGGGTTGGCGTCGGCCGTCACGCGGTAGGGCCAGAACAGGCCGGCGAGCCAGCGCGTGTTGGCCTCGTTGCCCTCGGGCTGGAGGTTCGTGCCGTCGCCGCTCTCGCCGGTCGACGCGTTGCCCGCGAAGACCGGATCGTCGCCCCACAGCGCGACGGTGGCGAGGTCCGGATGGTCGGCGTAGACGTCGCGGATCGTCCGGAAGTCGAACGACTGGATGTCGGACCGCGGCCCCATGCCGTTGGCCTCGATCACGCCCGTGACGGCCTTCTCGATCGTCTCCGGGTCCGGCGTGCGATCGGTGTAGACGTTGTTGTGGTAATCGCGATCCGAGCGGGGGTTGAGCTTGGTCTCGATGTTGAAGTGCACGTTCTGCGCCGTCGCGGCCTTCGCCGCCGCGCCCGGGGTGTTCTTGCCGGCGCCGGTCGAGTAGTACGCCGCGTAGAACTTCACGAAGTCGTACAGCTGCTGCGTGGTCGGGTCGACGTAGGGATCGCTGAGGCCCTGCTGCGCGGCGAACGCCACGGCGACCGGGGACAAAGAGCGATCGTTGGTCTGCGGCGTGCCCGTGCGGATGACGCCGTCGCAGATGTACTTCGACTGCAGCTGCTTGAGCGTCAGCGTCTTGATCAGCACCTCGTCGTCGAAGCCGTACGGCTTGCCATTGGCGAGCCGGCACTTGCCGGTGTCGACGTACGGATCGTGCGAGAGGACCGGCACGCCGTCCTTGGTCAGGTGGTTGTCGGTCTCGAGCGTCGTGACGCCGTTGTCGAGGCCGACCTCCATTGCCGGCAGCGTGTTCTCCGGGCGCAGGTTGCGCCCGCCGCGGTGGCCTTCCAGATCGAACTTCGTCAGGTCGACGTTGTCCTGGAGGGCGACCTGGCGCGCGAGGTCTGGGCGGTCGGAGATCAGGCCGTCGACGCCGAGCTTGATCAGCTTGTCCATCTGGACCGGGTCGTCGACGGTGTACGGGACGACCTTGTAGCCGGCGGCGTGCAGCGAGCTCACGCTCATGATCTCGCTCGAGGCCTTGTTCAGACCGGGCGGCGGCGTGGCGCGGGTCGGCTCCACGGTCGCGGGGTCGTTGTCGGCCAGCAGGTTGGCGTCGGGCGAGACGATCGGCGCCTTCGTGTCGCCGTGGTCCTGCGCGTCACCGCGCAGCGCGTTCATCACCCGCAGCGTGCTCGACTCCTCGCTGAGCGGGTTCTGCGCGGCGCGCAGCTCCTGGCCGGGGTGTTCGGCGTCCGGCAGCGGGTACGGCGCATGCAGGACCTTGCCCGTCTCGTCGGTGTGGATCAGGAACGGGCCGAACTCGTCGCCGAACCAGAGCGTGCCGTCGGGCGCGCGCTGGATCGACTCGATGTCGAAGTCCGCGCCGGTCAGGACACGGTCGCTCGTCCAGTTGTGGACGATCGCGAACGGGACCTTGTGGCCCGGGTCGTGCAGCTGGATGAAGCGCTGGACCTTGACCGTTCCCGGCCCGCCCAGCGAGGTCTCGAAGTTCGGCTTGAGCAGGTAGACGCGGAGGTTGAAATCGGCCGAGTTCTCGATCGAGCCGTAGCCGTTGTCCTCCATCACCCAGTAACTGCCGTCGCCGGCGGGGATGGCGCCGGAGAAGCCCTGGACGGGCTGGCCATTGAAGGGCACGGGGACGCCATTGACGGGGGCGGAGCCGAGCAACGTGCCCGAGATCGGCCCATCGGCGAAGGTCGCGGCGGGCAGCACCGCACGGCCTTCGAGTTTCGCGTTCGATGCCGCGCCGGCCGAAGCCGGAACGGCGAGCAGCGCCGTTGACAACAGCGCCATGGACAGCGTGCGACGCAAGGAGAGCCTCCTTGTAGGGGAACGGCAGTTATCTCCCTCGTGCCGGCCGTTCTCGTAAAGGTCCGGTTGACGGTGAACCGACGGTGAGCGCGGGTTGAGCGGCGGCCTCGCTACGGTCAGCGGCGATGCGCCCGATGCTCGCCAAGCTCGTCGCCGACATCCCGCCCGGGCTGTTCTACGAGCCCAAGTGGGACGGCTTTCGCGCGATCGTCGAGCGCGACGGCGACGCGCTGGAGATCCACAGCCGCAACGGCAAGCCGATGGCGCGCTACTTCCCGGACCTGACCGCGGCGTTGAAGGCGTTCCTCCCGCCGCGCTGCGTCGTCGACGGCGAGATCGTCGTGATCGACCCGGCGACGCGGCGACTGGACTTCTTCGCCCTCCAGCAGCGGGTGCATCCCGCGGCCAGCCGCGTCGACCGGCTCGCGCTCGAGACGCCCGCGAGCTTCATCGCCTTCGACCTGCTGCGGCGAGGCGACGAGGACCTGCTGCCCGCCCCGTTTCGCGAGCGTCGCGCGGCGCTGGAGACGACGTTCGCCGGTGCGCGCGACCCGCTGCACCTCACCCCGATCACCCGCGACGAGACGCTCGCGCGCGAGTGGTTCGAGCGCTTCGAGGGCGCCGGCCTGGACGGCATCATCGCCAAGGACGGCGAGCACCCCTACCGCCAGAACGTGCGCACGATGTTCAAGGTCAAGCACCAGCGCACGGTCGACTGCATCGTCTGCGGCTACCGCCTCCACAAGACTGAGCCGGACGCCATCGGCTCGCTCCTGCTCGGCCTCTACGACGACGGCGAAGGCCCGAAATGGGCGGCGTCGTTCGGTGGTCTGCTCCCGATCGGCGCGACCGCCTCCTTCCGGATGGCCCGGCGCCGCGAGCTGCTGACCGAGCTGCGCCCTCTGGAGATCGACCCCGCCGACCATCCCTGGCGGCGCGGGCTGGGCAACGAGCGCGACGGCAACCGCTGGAACCCGGCGCGCGAGCAGCAGTTCGTCCCGCTGTCGCCGGAGCGGGTGATCGAGGTCCGCTACGACCACATGGACGGCGGCTTCTTCCGCCACCCCGCGACGTTCCTGCGCTGGCGCCCGGACCGCGACGCCGCCTCGTGCGGCTTCGCGCAGCTCGAGCGCCCCGCGGGCTTCGACGTCGCGGAGATCCTTTAGCCCGGCTCTATGAGAGCCACGCTCATAGTCCTAAACGGTACGGAATTCCGGTGCGAGAGCGGCGTCTCTGGTGGCGAACATCCACCCACCAGGAGCAGGACTTCCCCATGTTCAAGCGTCTCGCACGCCGCCCCACCCCCGCCATGCTCGTCGCGATCGTGGCCCTCTTCGCCGCCACCGCCGGCGTCTCCTACGCCGCGACACAAGGCCCGCCATCGTTCACCTCGCACGGCGTCGCGTTCGTGCCGACCTCAGCGATCAGCGGCGTCGCGCTGCCGATCTCCGGCGCGAACTCCTCGGATCTCTCCAACCACGGGATGACCGTCACGAGCTCCACCTCCGTGCGGGTTCCGACCACCGGCAACTACCTGATCACGCTCGCGGGCAACTGCAACGGCGGCGCGACGAACACCCATCTGCTCGTGCGCGAGGGGTTCAACCTGGCCGCCGGGCGGGTCGACCTCGCGATCGGCTTCGAGGGCAACCCGTCGATGGCGGGCTCGAACACCGTCCATCTCGCCGCGGGCACGACGCTGCGGATGATCGCCGGCCACGGCGGCGCGGACGCCAACTGCGGGGCGACGCTCGGCGTCAACCTGCTCTCCGCCGACTGACCGTTCGGTGACCGGCGGCCGGCACGCGCTCCGGCACGTGCCGGCCGGGTTCGTCACAACTCGGCTCTCGCGGAGCACTACAGACCGGTTCCGGATACCGTGAGGCTCCGCCGCCGCGCGTAGGCGACGACCGCGCCGGCGGCGGCAAGGGCGCCCGCGGTCAGCGTCGCCAGCTCGTAGGACGTCTCGTCGACGAGGGCGCCGCCCAGCGCGTTGCCGGCGGCCGACCCGGCGACGATGCCCATCACCAGCACCGCGAAGGACTCCGTCGCGGTGCCGGGTGGGGCGACGGTGTCGAGCAGCGTGGAGCCGACGACGGTCGCGGGCGCGAGGACGAGGCCCGCGAGCGCGAGCTGCGCCGCGAGCACGAGCGACGCGTCGGCGGTCGCCAGCAGGGCGAAGCCGGCGCCGAGCAGGGCGAGCAGGAGCGCGAGCCGGCGCGCCGGCGTGCCCGGCCAGGTGCGGGCGCCGTAGATCAGGCCGCCGGTGAGGTTGCCGACCGAGAGCGCGGCGAGCAGCAGGCCGCCGGTCGCCGCCGACCCGTGCTCGTCGGCGAACGCCGGCACGGCGACCTGCACCACGCCGACCGCCAGGCCGAAGACGAGCAGGACCGCCACCAGCGCCCGCATGCCGACGGCGGCGAGCGGCCCGAGCCAGCTCACGTCATGGCGCTCGCCGCGCCAGCGTTTGGAGCCGGCGGTCGCCGCGAAGGCGAACCCGCCCGCGCTGCACAGCGCCGCGGCGACGAGCACCGCGACGCCCGGACCCGCCAGCGCGGTGAGCGCGGCGACGAGCACCGGCGCGGTCATCACCGACACCTCGAAGACGATCGACACGAGCGCGTAGGCGGTCTGGCGCTGCGGCGCGGTCTGCGTCAGGTCTCCCCACAGCGAGCGCATCGCCGCCGGTACCTGCGGCAGCGAGAAGCCGCCGGCGGCCGCGGCGAGTGCCATCAGCGGGGTCGAGGAACGGTTCTCGGCCACCGCGACGAGCGCGGCGACCGCCACGAGATGCACCGCGGCGGCGGGCCGCAGCACGCGCGTCTGCCCCACCCGGTCCATCAGCCGGCCCTGGATGACCGCGCCGAACGCGTTGGCGAGCCCGAACGCGCCCGCGATCCGCCCCGCCTGCGCGAAGGAGCCGGTCGCCTCGCGGCCGAGCAGCAGGATCGCGAGGCCGAACATGCCGATCGGCAGCGACCCCAGCACCGACGCGGCGACGGGCCCGCGCGCACCAGGAAGGCTCAACACCGTGCCGTAGCGCCGCAGCCCGCGTGAGAGTCCCCGCACGCGGCCCACTCTCGCACGATCATGCGACGTGCGCGACCGCCTCGATCTCCACCCGCTTCCGGGGATCGAGCAGGCCGACGACGAGCATCGTCGCCGCCGGGCGCACGGTCGCGAACACCTCGCCGTGAACGCGGCCGACGGCCTCCCAGTCGTCGGCGTCGGCGAGATAGTCCGTACGGCGGCGCTCTCGCTCGGGCGAGCGCATCGCGTTGAGTCTCGGGAATGCTTGAGTACTGTGATCGCGCGATGACCGGCGAGCGCCCACACAGACGTCGCGAGCTGATGGTCCCCTATGAGCAGCCCTATCGCCACGTGCTCGGGACGACCTGGCGCCATCAGCGAGACCTCCGCCTCGCGACGACGCTCGCGGGTCTCCTGTGGCTCGCCGGTGCGACCGGCGTAGCGCTCGGCGTAGAGGAACTCGGCATCGGTGCCGGCCTCGGCGCGTTCCTCGGCTCGATCGCCATCCTGCTGTGGCTGGCGGCGATCGCGCGCACAAGCTGGCGGATGACGCGCTCCTGGGACCGGTCGAGCGAGCTCGGCGAGGTCCGGGCCTGTCGTCCGCAGGCCGGATCCGAGGATCTGGAACTCGCCCATGACGAATTCGCCGTGACCGTGGAAGACGACGGCCATCTCGTGACGTGGCGCTTTCGCCCGCTGTCGATCTCCGAGCATCCCGCTGAGGACGAGACCGAGATTCCAGGACGACCTCGCTACGCGGCGTCGCCGGTCGGGGAGACGACGTTCGACCCGCTGGACACCGCCCAAGCGGCGGAACAGCTCGTGGCGGCCCAGACGCGGGCGGCGGAACGCGAATCCGCGTCGGCCGCCGCCGCGCACGCGACGCTGGCCGCAGACAGTGACCTCGCGGCGTTGGTGGCCGAGACTCGCGCGACCGCCGCCGCGCTGCGGGAAGCCACCGGACAGCGATCAGGGCGGCGCTGAGTTCAGCCGGTGACCTCGACGACCTCGTGCATCGTCATCGGGTGCAGGTAGCAGAAGAGCTCGTAGTGGCCCGGCGTGGTGAAGGTCGTGGTGTAGGTCTTGCCGTCGCTCAGCGTCGGGCTGCCGACGAGTCGCGGGCCTGAGGCGAAGAGGACGTTGTGCGGGATCGCGTCCGCGAAGCGCCAGGTCACCGATCCGCCCACCGGCAGTGAGATGTGCCCGGGGGTGAACTTGAGGTCGCGCAGGTCGACGGTCGAGCCCGACTTCACCGGCTTCGCGCTGGCCGGGTCGGGCGAGAACGTCGCGGTGCGGCCGTCCGGGGTGACGCGATTGAGCGGGACCGTGACCGCCGGCGGGTCGGCGCGGAAGGGCCCGGGCTTGGTCACCTCGACCGCGTCGGCCGGCAGCGGCGCGCAGCCCTTCGGGATCGAGCTGTCCGGCGTGAGGTAGACGTGCGAGATCGCCATCACGCGCGGGTGCGGCGTGCTGTTGTCGTAGTCGGCGTTCAGCCGGATGATCTCGCCCTTGTGCACCGGGATGCCGGTGCGTGACATGAAGTAGCGCGTGTCGAACGGGCCTGGCTCATGCAGAATCGGGCGGGCCTTGTAGTAGATGTGGTCGGGAGTGCCGAAGTGCGGGGTGTTGTCGAGGATGCGGCGGTTGCCGCATGCAGGCTGGGACATCCACATGTCCTTCGCCCCGCCGTGGAGGTGGCCGCCGGAGGCGACGATCCGGCCGTCGAACGGCACCTTCCAGTCGTAGGAGCGCTCGTAGGTGGACCCGGGCGCGCCGCCGCCGAGCACCGCGTAGGACACCTGGGGGCCGCACCCGTTGGCGCGTACCCAGAACGGCTCGACGTTCTTCATCGCCCGCCCCGTCACGACCGTGACCTTGTACTGGATGTAGGCGTCGATCGAGCGCTCGCTGTGGCTCATCAGCATCGCGGTGATGCGCCACTTGTCGGCCTTGCGGACCCGGTAGCCGTAACCGCCCGGGAAGCGCAGGTCCTGGTTCTCCTCGCCCGTGCCGTAGATCGCCTCGCCGCTGCGGCTCGTGCATGGCCCGAGCTCCGGCCGCGGACCGCTGTGATGGAACACGAGGTGGTGGAGCATCACGTCGCGGATCGTGATCGGCCGCCCGCGCCGGTCGACGAGGCTCGCCGTCATGTAGGTCACGTAGCCGTTGAGCTTCGGCGCGTCGACCGCCGCCTTGGGGAACTCGACGTTGTAGCCGCCCATGTGGACCGGGCCGTAGCGGAGGGTCAGCGTCCGCGTCTCGGCGTGCGCCGGAGCGGCGAACGCGAGCACGATCAGGACCGCGAGCGACACTGTCAACCGAACCATCCGGCGGATCATCCATGCTCGCCCGGCCGTCAAAGCCCGCGACGTCGGGAGCCTGACCGGCCGTGCTCATGGCTGCGTCGTCGCGAGCGTGAACGTCAGCGTCTTGGCGTAGGTCCCGGTGCGCAGCGGCTCGGTCGCGCCGATCGACTGCGACAGCCCGATCGCGACGGGGTCGTGGGCGACCGGCGCGGCCCACGTCTTCACCGTCGCCGGCAGCGGCGCGCCGGCCGCCAACAGCGGCTGCGCCAGCGCGTAGGCGCCGTTGACGAGCCGGTCGGGAGCGACCGGGCTCGGATCGGTGACGGTGAGCGCGGCGTCGCCCGCGGTCGAGAGCACGTCCGCGGCGAGCGTCGTCGTGTACGTCCGCGCGACGCCGGGCGTGAACGCGGGGAACTGCCCGCCGGCGCCGAGCGTCAGCGTCAGCGCCGGGGCCACCGACCCGCCGGTGCCGCCGGGCTCGGAGACCGCCGGCGCCTGGAAGCGCACGAGGCGGTTGGCGTACGTGTCGGTGACGAGCAGCCGTCCGCCCGGGTCAACGTCCAGGCCCATCGGTCGCGTGAAATGCGCGGCGAGCTCGCCGGTGCGCACCAGCTGCCCGTCGAGCAGCGAGAACGTGACGACGCGGTCACGCTGCGTCTCTGAGACGAGGACTCCGCCGCGCCCGTCTGACGCCACGCCTTCGGGCCGGTCGAGACCGTCGAACGACGCACGGCGGGTGCCGTCGGGCGCGAGCAGCGTCAGCCGTCCCTTCCCGGTGGCGTCGTCGGGCTCCGCCCCGAGCTCAACGGCCGCGATGCTGCCGTCGCCGAGCGCGGCGACCGCCGTCGGGTGCACGAAGCCCCCGAATGCCGTCCACGCGCCGGTCACCGGATCGCGCCGCTGCAGCCGGTCGTTGCGCGTGTCGGCCACCCACACCGTCCCGTCCGCCGCGACCGCGATCCCGAGCGGCTCCATGAACCCGCCGAGCGCCGACGACGCGTTCGGGCCGCCGTACGTCACCACACCGGCCACGTCGCCGCTCTGCGGGATCTTCTGCACGCGATGGCCGCCGCCCTCGGCGACCCACACGTCGCCGTTGCGCGGGTCGACGGCGACCGCCGTCGGATCACGGAACTCGCGCTTGCCGCCACCGCTGGTCGGCGTGCCCAGCGCGGTGCTGATCCGCGCCCACGTCTCCATCGCCCCGCTCGCGCGCAGGACCTGCACGCGATCGGCGCGGGTGTCGGCGACGACGATGTCACCGTTGGCCTCCACCGCGACGTCGCGCGGTTGCATGAACGCTCCCGGGCCGCGGCCGTCGCCGCCCCAGCTGCGCACATAGGCGCCGTCGACGCCGAACTCCGAGATCTGGTTCAGCGACGTGTTGGTGGCGAACACGCCGCCGGAGGCGTCGGCACCGGGCGCGACCGCGATCCCGCGCACGTTGTTGAGCTTGCCCGGCCCGAGCCCCGCGCCGCCGAAGCTCGTCGCGAAGGCCAGGCTCCCGGCGTCGAGCCGCACGACCCGATGGTTCTGGTTGTCGGCCACGAACAGATGCCCGGCCAGGTCGACGCCCGCGTCGTAGGGGTTGGAGAACTGCCCCGGTCCGCTGCCGAGCGTGCCGGTCAGCGCCTCGAACGCGCCGCCGGCCGAGAAGCGCTGGATGCGGTTGTTGCGGTCGTCGGCGACGAACACGGCGTGGTCGCGCGCCGGGTCGACCGCGAGCCCGGCGACGATGTCGAACTGTCCCGGCCCACGCCCCTGGGAGCCGAAGACGACCGGCGGCGCGTCAGGGCGCCCGTCCGGGCCGAGATGGAAGCGCTGCACCCGGTCGTTGTCCTGGTCACCGAGGTAGAGGTCGTCGCCGAGCAGCGCCAGCCCGCCGTTGATGCCGGCGTTGATCTGGCCCGGCGCGGCGCCGAACGTGCCGAACTGGCTCTGGAACTCGCCGCCCGGGCTGAAGCGCTCCACCCGCGAATTGAACGAGTCGAGCACGTACACCCGCCCGCGGGCGTCGACGGCGACGCCGCCGATGCCACCCACTGTCCCGGTCGTCGGGCTCGCGCTGGAGGACGTCGTGCCGAAGCGCCCCGGCTCGGAGCCGTAGCCGCCGAAGCGGCGGACGAACGCGCCACCGACGGTGAACTTCTGCACGAAGAACGTGTGCTGGTCGGCGACGTACACGTACGGCCCCGCCGGCGCGTTCGGGTCCGGGTCCGGCGTGCCCGAGGCGTCGTAGGCGAGCGCTTGCGGGAACCGGAGCACGCCCTCCTGCGGGGCGCCGACGCTCGTGGGATCGCGCCAGTCCGGATACGCGGCGGCGGTGCTGGGCGCCGCCAGCGCGGCGGCGATCACGATGGCAACTCCTCGACCCGTCATACCTGCCGACGCTAAGCCCGCACCCGCGCGCCGCCATCGGGCGATCGCCCGATCTTCGTTGCGGCTCGCGCCCTATTCGCCGCGATCGAGGCGCAGCAGCGCGTGGACCTGCTCGGCGAGCTCGGGCACAGGTCCCTCGACCGCCACCCCCGGCACGACGTCGTTGATGGCGAGCGGGGCGACCGGAGACTCGCCCGCGCCGAGCTCGGCGCTCCACGCCCGCAGCTGCGCGCCCGACGTCGCGTACACGATTCGTCCGAGACCGACCCACCCGTGCGCCGCGGCGCACATCGCGCAGTGCTCACCGGACGTGTAGACCGTCGCGGCCGCGCGCTCGTCCGCCGCCAGGTTGGCCGCCGCCCAGCGGGCGAGCTCGATCTCGGGGTGGCGGGTGGCGTCCCCGGTCGAGCGCTCGCGGTTGCGATCCTCGGCGAGCACGGTCCCGCCGCCGTCCACCAGCACGGAGCCGAACGGCTCGTCCCCCGCCTCGACGGCCTCGGCCGCCAGTTCGACGCAGCGCCGCAGATGTCGCAGATCGGTCTCGTCCATGGCGCAATGATCTACCCTGACCCGCCTCGTGATTGGTTCGGCTCTCCAGAACGCGCGCATGCGCTGCTCGGCAAGCCGAACGAGCACGCGGGCCGCAACGAACTGGACTAGATCCTCAGCGTCACGTTCACGAGCAAGGGCGTCATGAAGTCCGTCGGGATCTACCAGGGCTAGCGCGCGGCGCCCGTCTCGGCGTCGAAGTAGCGCAGACCCGAGTGCACGAGGCCGAATTCGATCTCCTCGCCCACGTCGCGGGTCGCGCGGCCCTCTTCGAAGACGACGAGGCGCGTGTCGCCGACGTCGACGCCCACGAACGTCTCGCGTCCGAGCGCCTCGACGAACGCGACCGTGCCGCGCAGCGGGCCGATCAGGCCCTCGCGCCACGGGCGGGCGTGCTCGGGCCGCACGCCCACGACGGCGCCTTCGGGCACGTCGGCGGAACCCAGCACGGATGCCACCGAGCGCGCCTCGATGAACGACATGGCGGGCGAGCCGATGAAGCCCGCGACGAAGCGGTTGGCCGGCTGCTCGTAGAGCTGCTCGGGCGTCCCCACCTGCTCCAACAGGCCGTGGTTCATGACCGCGATCCGGTCGCCCATCGTCATCGCCTCGACCTGGTCGTGGGTGACGTAGACCGTGGTCGTGCGGACCTCCTGCTGCAGCCGGCGGATCTCCCCGCGCGTCTGCGTGCGCAACTTGGCGTCCAGGTTGCTCAAAGGCTCGTCCATCAGGAACACCTGCGGCTCGCGCACCAGCGCCCGCCCCAAGGCCACCCGCTGCGCCTGACCCCCGGAAAGCTGCCCCGGCCGCCGCTGCAGGTACGGCTCCAGGTCCAGCACCCGCGCCGCCTCGTTCACCCGCCGCGAGATCTCGTCGCGCGGCACCTTGCGCCGCCGCAGCCCGAACGCGAGGTTGTCGAAGACCGACCACTGCGGGTAGAGCGCGTAGTCCTGGAAGACCATCGCGATGTCGCGCTCGCGCGGCGCCATCGTGTTGACCACGCGCTCGCCGATCGCGATCGAGCCGGTCGTGACCGACTCCAGCCCCGCGAGCATCCGCAGTGCGGTCGTCTTGCCCGAGCCCGATGGCCCGACCAGCACCATGAACTCGCCGTCCGGGATGTCCAGCGACAGGTCGCGCACGGCATGCACCGACCCGCCGAACGTCTTGCCGACCGCCTCGAAACAGACTCCCGCCATCAGCCCTTCACCGCCCCCGTGAGCATGCCCCGGATGAAGTGGCGCTGGAGGAACACGTACAGGATCACGACGGGCAGCGCGACGATCACGGATCCGGCCGCCAGCAGCGTCAGATCCGACGTGTTGCGCCCCTGGAAGAACGAGAGGCCCAGCGGCGCCGTGCGCAGGCCCTCGTCCGACACCATCACCAATGCCAGCAGGAACTCGTTCCAGGTCCACATGAACAGCAGCACCGTCATGGTCAGCACCGCCGGGCGCGCGAGTGGCAGCAGCACGCGCCAGAGCGTGAACCACGAGGAGGCGCCGTCGATCCGCGCGGCCTCGACCAGCGAGCGCGGCACGCCGCGGAAGAACGCCCGCATCCAGAACGTCCCGAACGCGACCGACGTCGCGATCTGCGGCAGGATCAGCCCCCAGTAGGTGTTGGTCAGCCCGATGTCGCGGAAGTCGTAGTAGAGCGGCACGATGATCGCCTCCATCGGCACCATCAGCCCGAGCAGGAAGACGTAGAAGAGCGCGTTCTGGCCGCGGAAGCGCATCAGCCCGAACGCGTAGCCCGACATGATCGAGAACACGCCGGCGACGGCCACGACGGCCACGGCGACGATCACCGAGGACTTCAGGTAGGAGCCGAAGTGCCCCTGCTCCCACGCGTCCTTGAAGTTGCCGAAGTGCAGCCCGTCGAAGGAGCCGAACGACGCGCCGCCGTTGGGGTCCTGCAACGCGGTGAAGACGATCCCGGCGATCGGCAGCAGCGCGATCAGCGAGAACACGCCCAGGACGACGTAGGCCATCGTCTGTTCGGTGCGCGAGGTCATGCTGCCCGCTCGCTGAACCGATTGATGCCGAGCGAGATCACGAAGATGATCGCCGTCAGCGTGATGCCGACCGCCGCGGCCGAGCCCACCTGCCCCGACTCGAACGCGCGCGAGAACACCTGAAAGGCCGGCACCGAGGTCGCGTTGCCTGGACCGCCGTGGGTGGTGATGTAGACGAGGTCGAAGTTGCGCAGGGCGTAGATCGTCGTCAGCGTCAGCGCGACCGCGATCTCCCCCCGCAGCGCGGGCAGCGTCACGGCGAGGAACTCCCGGAACGCCCCGGCGCCGTCGACGCGCGCCGCGTCATAGAGCGACGTCGGGATCTTCTGCACGCCCGCAGTCAGCAACACCATCGCCAGCCCGTAATACACCCACGTGCCGACGAGGCCGATCGACGGCAGGGCGAGCGAGAAGTCCCCCAGCCACGACTTGCCCTCGATGCCGAACACGCCGAGGAAGCGATTCAACGCGCCGTTGTCGGGGTCGTAGATCATCTTCCACATGACCGCGACGACGACCATCGCGATCACCTGCGGCAGGAAGAGGATCGTCCGGAAGAACGCCAGGCCGCGGATGCGCGCCCGCGCCATCAGCCCTGCGAGCGCGAGGCCGATGATCACCGGCAGCACCGCGTAGAAGATCAGCAGGACGAGCGCGTGCACGAACGCGCCGCGCAGGTCGGGGTCCGTGAAGACGTCCTTGTAGTTGCTCAGGCCCGTCCAGGTGCCGACCGTCACCCCGTCCCAGTCGTAGAACGAGATGTACACCGCGCGGTAGAGCGGGTACAGGACGAACGTCGCGAAGACCGCGAACGCGGGCAGCAGGTACAGATAGCCGACGAGTCGCGGCTCGCCGGGCGGACGATCGTCCGGCGAACCGCGCAAGAGCCTCAGCGAGACCCCGCCCACTTGTCGAAGTCGGCCTGCACGCCCTTGGTGAACGCCGCCGGGTCCTGCTTGCCGGCCAGCAACTCCTGGATCGCGGAGCTGATGTCGTCGTAGAACGTCGGCGTCGTGTAGTCCAGATACGGGATCACGCCGTCGGCCTCGTTGAGCTTCTGCCAGGCATTGGACACGTCGACCGACAGGCCGCTCGCCGGCGCGGGCGCGCCCTTCATGGCGGGCAGGTTGTCGGTGTCGACGAGCACCTTGGCCGCGTTGGCGTCGGTGAGGAAGTCGATGTAGGCCGCCGCGACGTCGGGGTTCTTGGCCGACGAGGTGATCGACCACGGCAGGTCCTCGCCGCCGAGCGACACCGGGGCGTTCGGATCCTTGCCCGGCATCAGCATGAAGCCGACCTTGTCGCCCATCTGCTCGGCCAGGTCGGCCGTCACCCACGTGCCCGCGATCAGGTACGGGCTCTTGCCCTTCGCGAACTCCTTCCACGCCGGGTCATAGTCGGTGCCGTTGAAGTTCTTGTTGAAGTAGCCCTTGTCGACCCACTCCTTGATCTTCGTGGCGCCGGCGGTGAACTCCGGGTTGTCGAACGACGCGCCGTCCTTCGCGAACACGAAGTCGCGGATCGCCTGCTTGTCGGCGGTCTGCCCGAGCACGGACTCGAAGTTGTGGATCCCCGGCCACTTCTCGAGGTTGCCGAACATGATCGGCGTCTCGCCCGCGTCCTTGGCCTTCTGCAGCGAGGCCTCGAACTCGTCGAGCGTCGTCGGCGGCGTGGGGACCTTGTCCTTGTTGTAGAAGACGCCCACGATCTCGCCGGCCTGCGAGAGGCCGTACAGGTCGCCGGAGCCGAAGTCCTTGGCGTCGCTGGAGAACGAGTTCAGCGCCAGCAGCGTCGGCGAGTAGCGGTCGTTCCAGCCGTAGACCTTCGCGTAGTCGGTGACCGGGCGGATCAGCTGCGCCTTGACCATCTCGCCCATGATCCCGCGGCCCTGGTTGGCCTGCACGACGTCCGGCGCGTCAGGCCCCGAGACCGCCAGCTTGACCGTCTTGAGCAGGTCCTCGAACGACTTCGCCGTCCGCTCGATCTTGACGTTCGGGTACTTGGCCATGAACTGCTTGTTGAGCTCCTCGATCTCCTTGTTCTGGCCGCCGCGGACGTTCTGATCCCAGACGGTCAACGTGACGTTGCCGACCTTCGAGATGTCCGGCTTGGCCGCCACCGTGGCCGTGGGCGTCGCGGCCGACTTCTTGGCCGCGTCGTCCTTGGCGCCGGGAGCAGAGCCGCAGCCGGCCACCAATATCGTCAGTGCCAAAGCGGCGAGCACTCTCCGAGCCATCACTGGTCCTCCTTAATCGCTGCCGACGGCTGTCGCACCGGCGACGCCAGCCCGTGTTCAGCGCCCTCCTCCAAGAGCGCCCTCAACGTCACCGCCCCCGCAACCGCGGTGGCGACCCTCACCGAGAGGGATGCGTACAGCACCGCCCACCGCAGGCGCTCGGTCAACCCGGCGCCCCAGTGGTCGGCCCAGACGTAGGCGGCGGCGAAGAGATCGCCGGCGCCGGTGGTGTCCACGGCCTCGACGGCGACCCCGGGGACACGGACGACCCCGTCCGGACCTGCCGCGAGCGCTCCGTCGGCGCCCAGGGTCACGATCGCGAGTGGCGAGATCGCCGCCAATGCGGTGGCCGCGGCCTCGGTGTCGGTCAACCCGGTCAGCAGCCGCGCCTCGCGCTCATTGACCAGCAGCGCCCGGGCGGTGCCCAGCTCGGGGGGAAGCTCACCACCGGCGAGCGCCCGCGCGTCGACGTCGCCGATCGACACATAGACGCGGGCGCCCGCCGGCGCGAGGGGCAGTCGGGGGATCGACAGGACGACCGCGCGCGGCTCCACGGAGGCGAGCTCCTGCGCGGTCACTCCTTCCCCCGGGTCAAAGGTCGCCATCGCGCGGTCCCCGTGCGAGGGCATGATCACCGTCACGGGCGAACGGTCCACGAGCCGTCCTGTCCAGCGCACGCCGTCGTCGGCGAGCAGCGAGCGCAGCAGGATGCCCACCGCGTCGTCGCCGAGCGGGGAGACGAGCGCGCTCGAGAGGCCCAGCCGCGCGGCACCCACGGCCGTGATCGCGCCGCCGCCGGGCGAGCGCAGGAAATCGGTCGCCAGCCGCTCCTCCCCGGGCCCGGGGATCGCGTCCAGGCCGGTCATGGTGAGATCGAGGAAGGCGGGCTCGGCGCAGGCCAAGTCGACGGGGCTCAAGCGAAGGCCTCCTGCAGCGCGGGGAGGCGCCGGCGGTAGCCGTCGAAGATCGCCCGCGCGGTGTTGACCGATGGCACCAGCGGGTGCAGCGACAGCGCCTTGACCGCCAGCTCGCGCGAGCCCAGCAGCGCCGCGTCGATCGTCGTGCGCTCCACGTCCTTCATCATCTCGACCAGCGCACGCGCATGCGAAGGAACTTGGCCCATCGCCATCGGTACGGGGCCGGCGCGGCCGACGACGCACGGCACCTCGACGACGGCGCGCTCGTCGAGGAACGGCAGCGCGGACCGGTTGGCGGTGTTGAGGATCAGCACCGCGCGGCTGTTGAGCGCGATCGCCTCCAGCACCGCCATCGCCTCGTGCTCGTAGCCGCCGTTGGCGTCACCCTCGTGCTCGGACTCGTCGCCCGCGGCGTTGCGCGCCTCGGCCATGTACGTGCGCTCGCGATCGTGGCGCGTCGCCCGCCAGGAGGCCAGCGCCTCACCCCCGGGCTGCCCGTCCTGCGCGTAGAACGCCCGCTGCTGCTCGAGCAGGAACGCCCCGCGCGGCGCGGAGCTCGAGCGGATCGCCGAGACCGTGTCCGCCGCGTAATAGAAGTAGTAGAGGTACTCGTTCGGGATCATCGCGAGCGAGCGCAGCCACTCGCCGCCGAACAGCCGGCCCTCCTCGAAGGTCTCCAGGCGGGCGTCGTCCTCGAGCAGGCCGTCGAGCAGCTGCTTGCCCGAGCCGTCGCGCACGCCGCGCAGCCACCCCAGGTGGTTGAGGCCGAAGTAGTCGAACCACAGGTCGCCCGGGTCGCGGCCGACCGCCGCCGCCACCCGCCGGCACAGACCAGAAGGTGAGTCGCAGATCCCCACGGCCCGGTCGCCGAGGACCTGCTGGATCGCCTCGGTGACCATCCCGGCCGGGTTCGTGAAGTTGATCAGCCACGCGTTGGGCGCGTGCTTGGCCATCGTCTCGGCCAGGCGCACCATCACCGGGATCGTGCGCAGCGCGAAGCAGATGCCGCCCGGACCGGTCGTCTCCTGCCCGAGCACGCCGAGGCCGAGCGGCACGTCCTCGTCGACCACGCGGCCTTCGAGCTGGCCGACGCGGATCGCGCAGAACACGAAGTCCGCGTCCTGGACGGCGTCCACGAGATCGGTCGTGAACCGGAACGGCAGGCGCTCGCCGTGCTCCTCCGCCAGGCCGTCCAGGACGGCGCCGATGCGCTCCAGCCGGGAGGCGTCGATGTCGTGCAGGACGACCTCTTCCAACCCCAGCCGGTCCTTCTTCTCCAGCAGCGCCCCGTAGACCAGCGGGACCCTGAATCCCCCGCCGCCGACAATCGTCAGTTTCATGCGACCGTGACCTCGATTCCGGCGGCGTCGACGGCCGAGCGGCACGCGGCCGGCAGCGGCGCGTCGGTCACGATGTGCGTGATCGACTCAGGTCCGCACACGCGGACCATGCCGGTCATCGAGAACTTGGCGGCGTCGGCGATCAGGACGACCTCGCCGGCGCCGGCGATCATCAGCCGCTTGATCGGGACCTCGATCATCGTGGTGTCCCACACCCCCATCTCCAGGTCGACGCCGCTCGTGCCCAGGAACAGGATGTCGGACTTGATCTGGCGCAGCGAGTCCTCGGCGAGCACGCCGACCATCGAGCGGTAGTTGCGGCGCACCACGCCGCCCGGGAGCACGAGCTCGATGTCCGGGTCGGGCAGCAGCTCTTCGACCACCGCGAGGTTCGTCGTGACGACGGTGATCTTGTGCCCGTGCAGATGGCGGGCGAGCTGCAGCGTCGACGTGCCGATGTCGACCATCACCGTCATGCCGTCCTGCACCATCGCGGCGGCGGCCGCGCCGAGGCGGTCCTTGATGTCGAAGCGCTCGACCTCGATCTGCGAGAAGCCCGGCTCGGCGGAGTCGACCGCGCCGCCGTGCACCCGCTCGAGCTTGCCGTCGCGCGCCAGCGCGCCGAGGTCGCGCCGCACCGTCATCTCGGACACGCCGAAGCTCTCGGCCAGATCGGACACGTGCGCCGTCCCACCGCGGACCGCGCGCAGGATCTCCTGGCGTCGCTGGGCGGGTAGGAGGGTCACTGACGCAACATTAGTGAACACATTCGAGCCGACTTCTATCAGCTTCGAACGTCGTTGTGTTCGAACTTCCCCCTAAAAGGTGAGCTTGAGCTTCGGGCATTTCGCGCCCGGATCGCCCATGCCGGTGCTCGGGGAGGGCCGGAAGCAGCTGGCGTAGCGGAAGGCGCCGTGCCAGCCCGTGGGCAGCGTCACGTCGACGTGCGACGTGTAGCGGCCGGCCTTCGAACGCGACACCGCGCCGCTCTCGCGCAGCGACGCCTTCTTGGCTCCGCGCTTGCCGAGATAGAACAGCGTCGGCGAGGTGAGCTTGACCGTCTTGGGCACCGTGTAGCGCTGGTAGAGCCGGACGACGCCGGGCCGCAGCGCGCGGAACGAGAGGTCGAACGACGGCAGCGTGTAGGCCTGCACGACGCCGGAGGTCAGGCCCTGAGCGGGTGCGGTGACGCGCAGCTTGTGGTTGCGGTCCAGCTCGGCCTTGATCGCGAACTTGCCGTCGGCGTCGGTCGTCCCCCGCGCGATCACCCGGTACGAACCTTCGTACGGGTAGCGGCGACCTTCGAGCACGACTTCCTGGGCGGCAAGCGGAGTGGTTCCATCGACCAAGGTCCCGTTGACCGTGTGCGACGCCCCGTAGCGCACCGTGTTCTGAGAGAGTGAGACGCTCAGCTTGGGAGCGGCCTGCGCCCCTGCCGGCAGGAGGAAGAAGAGGGCAGCGGAGATGAGCACGGCGTAACGCACGTTTCCGACTGTAGCCAGCAAGCGACTTGACAGGCGCCGAAAAGCAGGAATAGGTTGCGTGTTCGAAGTCGTGCGAAATGGTGCGAGCGTGGAGGGAGCGAGCGACGTGAAGCGATTCGGCGTGGTTCTGATGGCGGCCTTGGCGGTGCTGCTGGGAGCGGCCCGCGGCGCGAGCGCGGCCCCATACACGGCCGACAAGGCCGTGAAGATCAACGTGATGGGCGAGTGGGCCCATCCGGACGACGACACCAGCATCATCGGTCCGTGCGGGGTCTGGCACCAGCGCTACGGCGTCAAGTGCGGGATCATCATGGTCACCCGCGGCGAGGGCGGCGGCAACGCCGTGGCCTCGGAGATCGGCCCGTCGCTCGGCCTGCGGCGCGAGAACGAGGACCGGGTCGCGCACTTCCGCTCCGGCACCGTCGACATCTTCAACCTCGACCGCGTCGACTTCTTCTACAACCAGAGCGCGCCGCTGACGCAGACGTTCTGGGGCGAGGACGAGACGCTGCGCCGGGTCACGCGGATCATCCGCATGACGCAGCCGGACATCTACATCGGCTTCTCGCCGACGCTCGCGGTCGGGCACGGCAACCACCAGCAGGCCGGCCGCTACATCTGGGAAGGGATCAAGGCCGCGGCCGACCCGACGATGTTCCCGGAGCAGCTGACGGGCCCGAACGCGCTGTCGACCTGGCAGGTCAAGAAGGCCTTCAGCGGCGGCGCGACCGCCGGCACCGGCGGCACGACGACCGCCGCCGACTGCACCACCGGCTTCACCCCGACCGGCGTCGACAACGTCGCAGGCGTGTGGACGGGCTATGACTCGCCGTACCTGTGGCCGCCCGGCAACATCCAGGGCCGCCCGGCGGGCACGCCGAAGATCTGGGCGCAGGTCGCGTCCGAGGGCCAGTCGGCGTACCCGACGCAGAGCCGCGTGATGCAGATGGGCACGATCGCCGCGGCCTGCTCGCGCTTCGGCATGACCAACAACTTCGTGCCGTTCCAGCCCAACGTCAACCCGGACGGCACGGCCAACGCCAACGCCGGCAAAGACGACGCGATCCTCTACGGCGCGGTCAAGGCCGATCCGGGCGGACTGCCGCTGGGCACGCAGGAGTACCTGACGTTCGACCGGTTCTACAACGCACCCGGCGTCCCGTTCACGGCGACGCTGAACGTCAAGGCGCCCGCGGGCACCACGATCCCGGCCGGCACCGCGACGCTCAACGTCCCGGCCGGCTGGACCGTCGATGCCGCCAAGGCGGTCGGGGCGGTCACCTCCAGTGGCACCACCGTGACCTTCAATGTCACACCCTCGGCCACCGCCGCGGTCAACACCAACTTCAAGGTCTCGGCCACGTGGACCGTCGGCGCGGTCGGCGGCTACACGGACCAGGTGGTGCGCGTGGTCTCGCCCGTCGAGGGCCGCTTCCAGCGCTGGGGCAACTGGGCCGAGTTCGACAGCTGGCTCGAGAACACCGCGCCCTCGGCGCGCCGCCTCGGCCGCTCGGCCGCGATCCAGTCGACCGGCGTCGGTGAGACCTTCACCCTTCCGGTCGTCGTCCACAACTGGGGCGCCACGGCCCAGAGCGGCACGGTCAGCCTGACGCTGCCCACCAACGTCACGGCCGACGCGACGTCGAAGCCGTACACCAACCTCGCGCCGGGCGCGGACACGACGGTCAACTTCACCGTCTCGAACTCGTTCACGAACGCGACGCTGCCGACGACGGCCACGCCCGCGGACTCGCAGACGGGCAACGTCAACGTGCGCATCACGACGACCTACGGCGCCACCGGGACCGGGTTCGAGGACCTGACGCTCGGCATCGTCCCGAAGACGTCGATTCCCGCGGCCACGACCGCACCGACGATGGACGGCACCGAGAGCGCCGGCGAGTACACCGGCGAGGCCCTGGAGATCGGCCGCAAGTGGGAGCCCGGCGGAGCGACCCGCGACTGCGCCCCCGTCGGCGTCGACTGCGGCTCCTCGAGCGCGACCGGCACCGCCAACAGCACGTACGCCAAGGTCACGCGCAACGGCGACGACCTGTACTTCTTCATGCACATCAAGGACGACTTCCAGTCCTACGCCGCCAAGCCCGAGGAGTGCGTCGCGCACTGGCTGACGGACTCGGTGGAGATCATCATCGACCCGCGCGGCAACGCTTCGCAGGTGTTGAAGGACACCGCGAACACGTTCAAGCTCGGCATCTTCCCGTTCACCAACGACCCCGGCAACACGAACGGCAACGGCGTCAACGGCCCGTGCTGGTCGCGTGACGCCGACAACCATCAGGGCTTCTCGACCGGGCCGCTCGCGGCGACGGTGTCCGACGCCCCGAACGCCCCCGGCGTGATCGTCAAGTCGACGGCGACGTGGGTGGGCTCGAACTCGACGACCGTCCCTCACTCCTACGGCGCGGAGGGCGGCTACAACCTCGAGGTCAAGATCCCGATGGCGGACCTTCCGGCCGCCGTCGACCCGAACAACATGGGCCTGAACATCACGCCCTACGACGAGGACGACACCTCGGCCGCGGGCACGACGACGCTCCGTCACATCGATCAGAGCACGCGGATGGCGTGGTCGACGTTCGGCTCGGTCCAGTCCGACCCGTACCACTGGGGCCACGCGACCCTCCCCGGCTACACGCCGCCGGCGGGCCGCCCGACGACCCCGCCCGCCCCGAACGTGTCGAACCCGAACCTGAACGGGATCGACTCGCCGCAGACGATCGCCCAGTCCGCGCGCAACGGCGTGCCGATCTCCGGCCGCGTGCCGGCGCCCGCTTCGCGCGGGATCACCGTCAATAGCGCGGTGCTCGGCACCGGCTCGGTGACGATCGACATCGACGCCGCCGGCCCGGGCACGCTGCACGCGTTCCTCTACGACGGCGAGAAGGGCTACACGCCGGTGTTCAACACCAGTTGCGCGCCCGCCACGAACCCGGCGCCGGACTACGGGCTCTCGGCGTGCGCTTTGACGGACGGCTCGATTCCGGCCTGGTCACCGGACATGAGCGGTCGCGTCGTGGCCGACACCAAGCGCACGATCACCGCGGGTCATCAGGTGATCACGCTGCCGGTGACCGAGGCGGGCGCGCTGAAGATCGCGAGCGGCGGGTCCGCGCTCGTGGCCTTCCAGACGACCCAGGACGAGGTGCAGGCGTTCGACGCGCCGATCTCCTCGGTGTCCGGCCCGGGCGGGACGGTCGGCGGCACGGTGCCGGCGACGCTCTCGCTCTCGCTGGGCGTGCCGGCCGCGTTCGGCGCGTTCACGCCGGGTGTCGCGAAGGACTACTTCGCGGCCACCACCGCCACGGTGACATCGACGGCGGGTGACGCGCTCCTCTCGGTCGCCGACCCGTCCAGCTTCGCCACCGGCCATCTGGTCAACGGGACGTTCTCGCTCCCGCAGCCGCTGCAGGCCCGCGCCCGCAATGCGGCCAACACCGGCACCGCCTACAACAACGTCGGCTCTTCGGCCTCGCCGCTGAACCTGCTGACGTGGAGCGCGCCGATCTCCAACGACGCGGTCGCGCTCGAGTTCAAGCAGTCGATCGGCGCGAATGACGCGCTGCGCACGGGGGCGTACAGCAAGACGCTGACGTTCACGTTGTCGACGACGACGCCCTAGAGGGGTACCCAACGCGATCCGTGCCGGCCGCGCCCGCCGCGGTCGGCACGTTTCGCACTGTCGGCTTGAAAGTCAACTGCTCCGGTGAGGGGGGAGGGAGTGGCGCGCCCTTCGGGTCTGACTGTCGTGGACCCGCTCGGCGCGCGGCTCTGTTGGGTTGAATTGCCGTGCTGCGACACCGACCGGTACGGGCGTGGCATTGACACCCCCGTCCGCGCCGGGCCTGCCGGTGATCGGTTTCGGCGACCAACGAGGTCATGCGCGAGGGGGTAGTTCGTTTTGGTTCACCCCCTGTGAACCAAGTCGAAACACCCCCTCCAACGCGCCAGCTCGACGAGTGCGAACCTGATCGAAACCCGCGGGGCCGGCCCCCGCAAACGCGCACGGTCGACCACGGCGACCAGGAATACCGCGAGTGCGGGACACACTGACCAGCCCACGCCCGTAACTGTCGGTATCCCAGCACGGCATCTCGGGCCAACAGAGCCGCGCCGCGAGCCGGACCCACGGCAGACCGGGACGGGTGGCTCGCCACTCCCTCTCCCCCACCCGGCGCAGTTGACTTTCGTCCCTAGATCACCGCAGGCGCAAGCCCTCGGCGAGACCACTCAATATCTCGGCGGCGCGGTCCAACTCCCCACTCGCGCAACCCGTGAGCGCCGCCGCGAGCGCCTCCTGGCGGGCAGCGTGGATGCTCTGCAGCGCGCCCACCCCAGCGGGAGCGATCGCGATGATGGACACCCGCGCGTCGGCCGGATCGGTGCTGCGCTGAATCAGCCCCGCCTGCTCGAGGCGCTGGAGCCGCGGCGTGATCGAGGAGGTGTGGACGCCGTGGCAGGCCGCGATGTCCGACACCCGCATCGACCCGCGGGCGTCGAGGTACTCGAGCAGCGACCACGAGGCGGGTGCGAGGTCGTGGCCGGAGCGCTGCGCCAGGTCGCCGAGCGTCTCGCGATCGTTGAGCCAGGCGAGCAGCGAGACGAGCGCGCGCTCGAGGCGCTCGAGCGTCTCCGGGGGTGCGGTGGTCGTCCGTGGCACGGCGGCGCTGACTGTACCGCAGGTAGATAGTTTGGGCCGACTATCTATCTGCTAGCTTGCGAGGAATGACGCCGCCCGTGCCGCTCTCCATCCTCGACCTCGCTCCGATCGCCGAGGGGCAGACCGCGCGCGAGGCGCTGGAGGGCAGCGTCCGGCTGGCACAGCACGCCGAGGAGCTCGGCTACGCGCGGGTCTGGTACGCCGAGCATCACAACTTCGAGTCGATCGCCTCCTCGGCGACGTCGGTCGTGATCGCCCACATCGCGGCCAACACGCAGCGGATCCGGCTCGGCGCCGGCGGGATCATGCTCCCGAACCATGCGCCGCTGGTGATCGCAGAGCAGTTCGGGACGCTGGCCTCGCTGCACCCCGACCGGATCGACCTCGGCCTCGGCCGCGCGCCCGGCACCAACCAGGCGACGATGCGGGCGCTGCGGCGCGACGCGAGCGCGGCCGACACGTTCCCCCAGGACGTCCTCGAGCTGCAGGGGTACCTGTCGGGCGAGACGCGGATCCCGACCGTGCACGCGATCCCGGGCCGCGGCACCAACGTCCCGCTCTACATCCTCGGCTCCTCGCTCTTCGGCGCCCAGCTCGCCGCCGCGCTCGGCCTGCCGTACGCCTTCGCGTCGCACTTCTCCCCCGCCGCGCTGCAGGACGCCGTGCGCGTGTACCGCGAGCAGTTCCAGCCGTCCGCGCAGCTCGAGCGCCCGCACGTGATCGCCGCCGTCAACGTCCTCGCCGCCGACAGCGAGTCCGTCGCGCTGGAACAGCTGGAGCGGCGCCGGCGGATGTTCGCGCGCAGCCTGTTCAGCCGCCCGGGCCAGCGACTGACCGACGAGGAGCTCGAGTTCGTCCTGCGCTCGCCGCAGGGCCAGCACGTGGAGCAGATGCTCACCTACACCGCGCTCGGCACCCCCGACACCGTCAAGACCTACCTCGAGGACTTCCGCGCCCACGCGGACGCCGACGAGCTGATCGTCGCCCACCAGGCCGACACGATCGACGCGCGGCTGCGCTCGGTCGAGCTCGTCGCGTCGACGGTCGGCCTGGTCGCCGCGGCTTAGGCGACCGGGAGCCCGAGCAGGCTCTCGGCGGTGGCGAGGATCGCCTCCTCGGTCGAGCGCGGCTCCCACCCGAGGACCCGTCGCGCCTTCTCGGCGCTGAGGTGGCGGAAGTTGCCGACCTCGCGGGCCATCGGGTCCGATGCGGGGGCGTTGGCGCGGACGACCTCGTCCGGCAACTCGGTCGTCGGGACGTTGGCAGCGGCCTCGCCGAGGTGCTCGCGCAGGATGCGGGCGATGTCGGCGAGCCAGACGCCGTCGCCCGCCGCGGCGATGAAGCGCTCGCCCGCGGCGGCGGGGTCGGTCATCGCGCGCAGGTGCAGGTCAGCGGCGTCGCGGACGTCGACGACCGAGAACGCCAGTCGCGGCATCCCGCCGGCCATCGCGCCGCCGAGCAGCGCGGAGACCAGCCCGATCGAGGCGGAGTGGTCGGGGCCGAGCACGGGGCCGAAGATGCCGACCGGGTTGACGACCGCGAGCTCCATGTCGCCGCGCGCGAAGTCCCACGCGGCGCGCTCGGCGATCGCCTTGGACTTGATGTAGGCGCCGATGTCAGCCGTCGGGTCGGTCCAATCCGCCTCGGTGAAGACGTGGTCGCCGAACTCGGCGCGGCCGTAGCCGACGGCGGCGAACGAGGACGTCACGACGGTGCGCCTGACGCCGGCGTCGCGAGCGGCGCGCAGGACGCGCAGCGTGCCCTCGCGGGCGGGGATGATCAGGTCGTCCTCGTGGTCGGGCGCAACCCCGGGGAAGGGCGACGCCACGTGCAGGACGAAGTCGGCGCCGGCGGTGGCGGCCGCCCAGCCCTCGTCGGCGAGGAGGTCGGCGGTGAAGAATTCGACGCGGTCGCCCGCGATCTCGCGCACCTGCGCCTCGCGCGCGGGGGAGCGGACGGTGGTGCGGACGCGGTAGCCGCGGTCGAGCAGGGCGACGATCGTGTGGAGGCCGAGGAAGCCGGAGCCTCCGGTGACCAGGACGGTTTCGGGCATGGGGGTTTCTCCCTTGGGACGGGTAGTGCGAGATTCAGGGATGAGGCGGGTCAGGCGGGGGCGGGCGCGCGAGCTTCGGGCGCGACCGTCAGCGATGCGAGGAGCGCGAGGGCCTGCTCGGACGCGCTGCCCGGCTCGGCCTGGTGGATCACGAGCGTCTGGCCGGGAGAGCCGCTGATCTCCAGCTTCTCCCAGGTCAGCTCCACCCTCCCCACCTGCGGGTGATGCAGCACGGTGGTGCCACGGCCGACGCGCGGCCGGACGTCGTAGCGCGCCCACAGCCGCCGGAAGACCTCGCTCTCGAGCGAGAGCTCTCCGACGAGATCGACGAGGCGGGGATCGCCGGCGGCGTCGGCGCTGACCGCGTGCAGCCCGGCCACGACGCTGCGCGCGATCCGGTCCCAGCCGTCGCCGAACAACTCGCGCACGCCGGGATCGAGGAACGTCGCCCGGTAGGCGTTGACGCCGGCGGACAGGCCCGGCATCAGCGCGGCGGCGAGCGGCGTGGTGGCCAGCACGTCGCCGAAGCGGTTCATCACCGAGACGGGGAGCCCGTCGAGGCGTTCGAGCAGTCGCTCGACCGCGGGCGAGACGGCATCGGCTCCCCGACGCCGGGAGGCGCGGGGACGCTCGCCGGTCGGCGTGCCGAGCTGATGCAGGTGGGTGGTCGCGGCCTCGTCGAGCTGCAACGCGCCGGCCAGCGCATCGAGCACCGACGGCGACGGGTGCCGATCGCGTCCCTGCTCGAGCCGGACGATGTAGTTCGTGCTCACGCCGGCGAGCTGCGCGAGCTCCTCGCGGCGCAACCCGGGCACCCGGCGCGGCCGGTCATCGCCCGGCAGGCCCACCGCGTCCGGGAGGACGCGCTCGCGCCGGGCGCGGAGGAACTCACCGAGGCGGTTGTCGCTGTCCATGCCGGTCACGGTATCCCCCGGCGTGGCCCGCAGCCTGCCCCTGTCACTCCCACCCACCGCGCCCTCAGGCAGGCTCCCACAGCTCGACCCGATTGCCGTCAGGGTCGGTGACCCAACCGAATCGGCCGACGCCCTCCATGTCCTGCGTCGCCTCCGCCACGTCCGCTCCCTTGGCGCGCAACTGCGCGAGCATCGCATCCAGGTCCCCGACCCGGAAATTGAGCATCGTCTGCTGCCCGCGAGACCCGAAGTAGTCGGTCTCAGACTCGAAGGTCGCGAACACGGTCGGGCCTTCGCCCTGACGCCAGAGGCCGTTCGCATCGGCGTCCAGGCCGAGGCAGTCGCGATACCACGCGCCCAGCGCCGCCGGGTCGGCGGCCCGGATGAAGTACCCACCGATTCCAAGCACACGTTCCATGCCGCGATCTTGCCAGGACGGCGACCGCTAGTAGCCCGAGTCGCGGTCGACGAGGTGCAGCAGCGCCTCGCCCGCGGCCAGGCGGCGGACGTTCTCCGCGACGACCGGAAGGCAGCTCTCCGGCGTGGACTGCGCCGCGACGTGTGGCATCACGGTGACCGCGGGATGCGTCCAGTACGGATGGTCCGGAGGGAGCGGCTCCTGGTCGAAGACGTCGAGGACGGCATGCCGGAGGCGGCCGGCGTCGAGCGCCGCCAGCAGGTCGGCGTCGACGATGTGCTCGCCGCGGCCGAGGTTCACCACGCACGCGCCGTGCGGGAGCCAAGCCAGGCGCGGCGCGTCGAGGAGGCCGCGCGTCCCGGCCGTCAGCGGCAGCAGGTTCACGAGGATCTCGCTCGCGGCGAGCACGGTGTGCGTCTCGACGCCGTCGATGCGCTTGGGGCTGCGGCTGAAGCCGTGCACACGGAAGCCGGCCGCGGCGAGCACCGCGGCCGTACGCGCGCCGAGCTGCCCCAGGCCCAGCACCCCGACGCCGCGCCGGCCCGCGAGCGGCTGCGGCCACTGCCGCCACTCGCGCTCGCGCTGCTGGCGGGCGTAGACGTCGTGGAGGCGATGCAGGTGCAGCACGTGCGCCAGCGCCGCCTCGGGCATCTGGCTCGTCATCTCCGGGTCCACCATGCGCGCGATCGGCACCCCGCGCGGCACGGTCGGATCCGCGACCAGGCCGTCGACCCCCATCCACAGCGACTGCACCAGGCGCAGGCCCGGCAGGTCGCGCAGCGCGCCCGCCCGGGGCGCGGCCACGACGGCGATCTCGATCTCGCGCCGGTCGAACGCGTCCGCCTCGGTGTACACGCGCGCCTCGGGCAGCCGGGCGCGCAACGCCGGCACCCACGTCGCGGGGTCCTCAACCCCGGTCACGAACAGGATCGCCATTGATCCCCACGCCCAGTTGCGTCGCCAGCGAGGCGCCGTCCCACAGCGTCCGCTGGGACGCGATGGCGCCGCGTTCGAAGTCGACGATGACGATCGCGGCCACGGACGCGCGGCGCCCGGTGGGCCCGATTCCCGGGAGCAGCCAAGCCAGCTCGCAGTCGTGCAGGAACGAGACCGTGAGCTCGTCGACGAGGTGGAAGCGATCCACGGTCCGTGAGCGCCGAGTCAACCCGAGCTCGCCGGGCAGATGCGGCAGCAGCGCTTCGCGGTAGAAGCGATCGACCGCCGATCGGCCGTCGGCGCCGGTCATCGTGGGGAGGTGCCGGACGGATGGGGCCGCCGTCATGTCGCGCATCGCCGCGTCGACGTCACGGCGTTCCAAGAGCGCCGCCACGTGCTCATCCCACAGCGTCTCGAGCCTGCGCATGAACCGCGCGATCTCGGTCGTCACGCTTCACGTCCCCCGCTGCTCGGGCCGCCCAACGCGGCCGAGTCTAGGGCGTTTCGCTCGACAGCGTGACCAGGACGAGCTTGCGGTAGCTGCCGGTGCGCTTGGCCGTGACCCGCTGGCGCAGCTTGACCGTCGCCGTGGCGCGGGCCGTGATGCTCGACCACCGCACCAGCAGCGGGTCGACGGAGCTGCCGAGCGGCATGAAGGCTCCCTTCCCGACCGCGGCCTCGAGCGGCGCGGAGAGGCGCTTGGCGCCGATCGTGAGGTGCCCGGCCTTGGACCCGCTGACGACGTCACCGTCGGCGATCGACAGCGAGCTCGGGGCGTCGGTCGCGGTCGCCCGCGCGACGATCGACATCTCATAGGACTTCGCCCGCGCGAACGCGGCAAACCCCTGGGCCGGCTGCGTGAGCGACAGCTCCATGAAGCTGTGGACGTCGCCGCCGACGCCCGTGTCGCCGCCGGCCTGTGCCTGCGCCGCCGCCGGCGCGACGAGCGCGGCGACGGCGGATGTGGTGGTGATGAAGGTTCGCAGCTGCATGGGTTGCGCCGAACGTAGCCGCCCGGCGCGCCAATCGGACGCGACTACGGGAGGCGAACCGCGACGCGGCGGCCCGCCACGGTCCCGGTGGCCCGCGTGGCGGTGAGCGTGAGCACGGCGTGTGGCACGCCTGGACCGCGCAACCGCAGCCGCGCGATCCCGGTGCCGACCGCGAACGTGCCGTCGGCCCTGGCGTCGCTCACCACGCGGGCGCCGGCGAAGCGCACCCGCTTCTCGCTCACGACGTAGGTCCCGCCGCGGAGGGCGTCGAGCGAACCCGTCATGCCGCTGTACGTGGCGGCCGTCCGCGCGTCGGCGAGCGTCGCCACCGCGACGGCGACCGCGCGCCGCACCGGCCCGGACGCGAGCTCCGCGGCCCGCCGCGCTGGGCGGCCGGCGACCACGGGCGGCCGGCCGGCGTGCCGGCAGCGGTCCGGGTCGGTCGTCAGGTGCTCGATGAAGTCGATCGCCATGGCCACGCCGCAGGGCTGCAGGTCCGGCGTGTGCCCGGCGTTGGCGACGATGCCTCTGATCGGGTGGGCGAACTGGGCGGCCGCGAGCCGTCCCTGCTCGATCGGCGTGTTGGTGTCGAGGTCGCCGGACTGGACCAGCACGGGCACGTCGGGCATCGCCAGGCCCTGCACGGGCGAGCCGGCGGTCGGGTCGGCGATCGCGTCCAGGCACTTCGGGCCGCCCTCGATGCCGGTGCTCAGCCACGCGTCCGGTGAGAACGGCGCGAACTGCGCCGGGTCGAGCGCGGCGAGAGCGGTGTCATACGCGGCGCGCCGCTCGGCGGGGGTGGCGGCGAGGCTGAACGGACGCGGGTAGTCATGGCACGTGGTCGCCGTCTGGCCGCCGAAGCTGACCACGGAGGGGTCGAGCAGCAGCGAGCCGGCCTGGCCGATCCGGTCGACCGCCACCATCCGCTGCAGCGGCGCGTAGTCGTGGTCGAGCGCGGCGGCGACGGCGGCGGGCAGCAAGCCGTACACCTCGGGGTGGCCGCCGCCATAGACGACGTTGGCGAGCTCGCGCTCGCCGATGCTCAGCGGCACGCGCCCGATCGGGCTCTCGGCGCTGAAGTGCACCGGGTGGCGGCGCAGGCGCCGCGCGAGCTGCTCGATCTGCTCGAGCACGCGCGGCCCCGAGCAGCGCCGCGTGCGCTCACACACGAGCCCGATGACCCGGCGCGTGCCGCGCAGGACGTCGCGACCCCACGGGTCGAAGGCGATCGGGTACGCCCCGTCGAGGACGATCGAGCGCACGTGCTGCGGATGGCGTGCGGCGTAGACCGGCATCAGGTAGGTGCCGTAGGAGTCGCCCCAGAGGTCGAGCTTGTCGACGCCGAGCGACGCGCGCACGGCGTCGATGTCATCGGCGACGGCGGCCGAGCCATAGAAGCGTGCACGCGGACCGGTGTCCGCCGCGCACACCGCCTGCACCCCGGCGTAGTCGAGTGACAGCGGGTCGCGCGCGGCGAGGCTCGGGCACGGCAGCGCGCCCGACTGCCCCGTGCCGCGAGGATCGATCAGCAACAGGTCACGTCGCTTGCGCAGCGGCGTCAGCGCCCCCGTGTACAGCCCCGCACTGGCGATCGTGGATTGCCCCGGGCCGCCGGGATTCGGGACGATCGTCCCGAGCGCGGGGCGGCTCGTATCGGTGCGGGGCAGGAGCGCATAGGCGACGTCGATCGTCCCCTGGCTGAGGTCGCTGCGGTCGAGCGGCACGGTGAGGTGCGCGCAGCGGGCACCATCCGGACACGCGGTGTCGGCCTGCGCGGCGGCGCTGAACGCGAGGCCGCCGAGCAGTAGCGCGGCCACGGTGAGTCGAATTCGGGGCATGCCCACGAGTCTCCGGCCGCGCACCGGGCCTGTCGTCGGACCGGGGCACCGTCGGCCCTCCTCCGCAAGGCCGAGATTCCGGCGCCCCCGCTCCTCCTCCCGGATGAGCCCGGTGATATAGGGCGTCCGAGCGCGGGAAGTTCGGGTGTTCGCCCGATGCCGTGTCCTGCGCCCGGGCATAGCGTCGCGGGCGTCAACTCAACGAGTAGTGAGGTCAACCATGCACCTCTCGCAGGTTGGCGCGGCCGCGTGGATCGTCGCCGCGCTCGCTCTCTTCGGCGCGCCCGCCGTCGCGGCCGCCGACGACCAGACCACGACGACGGTCACCACGCCGGCGACGCAGCCGGCTCACGGGCAGACGGCCACCCTGACCGCCACCGTCGATGACACCACGACGCCGGCCGCCGTGCCGCTCGGCTCGGTCCAGTTCTCGCTCGACGGCGCGCCGATCGGCAGCCCGGTCGCGCTGTCCGGCCACTCCGCGCAGCTCCAGACCGGGGCGCTGCGCACCGGGACGCATCCCGTCCTCGCCAAGTACCTCCCGGCGCCCGGCTTCCTCGGCAGCGACGGCTCGACGTCGCTGACGGTCATCCAGGCCACCACGACCACACTCCTGCGGGTCACGCCCGATACGACCGGTGTGGCAGGGCAGGACATCGCGATCCAGACCACGGTGGGGCCGGCGAATCCGCTCGGGCCCCCGACAGGGTCCGTGTCGTACTTCGTCAACGGCGTGCGACTCGGCGACGCCGCCCTCGACAACGGTGTCTCGCGCCGCGTCGTCGAGCTCCCCGCGTTCGCGTTCACGCTCGTCGCCGTGTACCCGGGCGACGGCAACTACACCACCAGCTCCGGCAGTGCGAGCGTGTCCGTGAACCAGGCGGGTACGGTGATCGCGCTCACGGCATCGCCCAACCCCGTCGTGATCGGCCAGCCTGTCGCGTTCAGCCTGTTCGTGAACTCGCTCGACCCGAGCAACTGGTGGCCGAGCGGCGTCCTCTCCTCCGCCGTCGACGGCCAAGCCGTGCCAGGCGCGATCACGCTGGACGGCGACGGGAGCACGGTCGGCTTCACGCGGACGTTCGCGACCGCGGGTGTTCACCACGTCACGGCGCACTTCACCGGTGACGACGACTTCCTCGCCTCCGACGCGGCGCTCGACGAGACCGTCACCCCGCTCACCACCACTCCGGCGTCGACGAGGCCGGCTGCGCCACGCGCGCTCTCGATCAAGGTCGCTCCCAAGCGCGACAGGCAGGCGCCGTACCGCTTCACGGTCTCGGGCACGCTGCAGTTGCCGAGCACGGTCGCGAAGGCCGAAGGCTGCGGAGGCAAGGTGACGATCGACGCCAAGCTCAAGGCCAAGCGCGTCGCTCGCAAGACCGTGAGCCTCAACTCGGCATGCCAGTTCAAGACGACGCTGACGGCACCACGGAAGGGTTCGATCTCGATCACGGCGGCGTTCGCGGGAACCGCGACCATCGCGGCGGTCAAGGCTCGCGCGGTCCGCGTCACCGCCGGCTGATCCCCGCGAGGAACAGTTCGATCTGGCGCGCGGCGATGTCATCCCATCGCTCGACATTGGGCAGCGGCCGTGAGAGCAAGGCGGCCGCGACGATGATGTCGATCGGGGTGACGTCGTCGCGCACCTCGCCGGCGGCGACGCCGCGATCGAGGATCGTCTGCAGCACGACACGGACCTCGGCGCGCAACGCCGCGATCTCGGCGTTCAACGTGGGCGGGCCGCCGTGCAGCGGCAGGACGAAGCGGTCGCGGTCGCGGAGCGCGCGGTGCATGAACTCGCGGACGGCGGCGAGGGCGGTGCCGTCGAGCGCGGCAGCGTGGCGCGCGTTCTCCAGCACGAGCGCGAAGGAGCGCTCGACGAGCGCGGCGAGCAGCAGCTCGCGCGTCGGGAAGTGCCGGTAGAGCGTGCCGACGCCGACACCCGCCTCGGCGGCGATCGTGGCCATCGGGATCTTCTCCCCGTCGCGCAGCACGGCGGTCATCGCGACGTCGAGCAGGCGCTCGCGATTCGCCACGGCGTCGCGCCGTCGCTTCAGAGCAGGATCTCCATGCCGTAGTGCTCCGCGGACGCGACCGCGCGCTGCATGCGCTCCGCGCGTTCGCGCTCCGACAGCTCAGGCGGCGCCGAAGTCCGCGTTGCCACGCGGTCCCCGAACTCGGCGAAGTAGCGCTCCAGGCCGGCGGGCGAGACCATGCACAGCATCCGGATCGTCCGCTCGGTCGGGTTGCGGAACGCGTGCGGGGCATTGGCGGGGATGTTCACCGTCTCCCCGGCCCGCGCGGTGCTCGTGACATCGCGGACGGTGACCTCGACGGCGCCCTCGAGGACGTGGAACATCTCCTCGAACGCATGCCGGTGCGGCGGTGGGCCGCCGCCGGCGGGGATCAGCATGTCGATCAGCGCGTAGCGCCCGTCCGTGTCCTCGCCGGACAGCAGGATGGTGTAGGTGTCACCGACGACCGCGAGGTGCGTGAGTGACGGATCGTCGGGGTCGGCGAACGCCATCGCCCGGCGTCCGTCATCGGGTGCGAGTTGGGACAAGTGGTCCTCCTCAGCGAATAAACGGATGAAATCGTCCGCTTATGATGACACAGTGTCGAGCAGGCCGAGGTCGGCGGCTCGGGCGGCGGCCTCGGTGCGGGTGCGGCTGCGCAGCTTGGAGAGGATGTTGCGGACGTGCATGTCGACGGTGCGCGTGCTCAGGACGAGTCGCGCGGCGATCTCGCGGTTGGTGAGACCCTGGGCCACCAGGCGCACCACCTCGACCTCGCGCCGCGACAGGCCCGCGGACTCGTGGTCGGCGGCGGCGCGGCGGCCGAGGTGGTCGATCACCGACACCCCGAGCGCGGCGACCGCCGAGGCCGCCTCCGCCGCCAATGACCGGGCGCCCAGCGCGCTCGCGGTCCGGTGGGCCTCGACGAGCTGGTCGAGCGCGGCGTCGCGGTCGCCGGTCGCCGCGAGCGCCGCGGCCGAGCGGACCAGGATCTGAGCGCGCTCGAAGGGGATGTTCAGCCCCGCGTGCAGCTCGGCGGCGCGGGCGAACTGCCCGGCCGCGGCATCCGCGTCGCCCTCGGCGAGCGCGGTCTCGGCGATCGCGCAGGCGAGCGCCGCCATCGCGTCCGGATACGCGGAAGACGCCACGATCGACGACAGCGCCTCGGTGCAGGCCCGGGCCAGCTCGAGGCGACCGTTGCCCGCGAGCCAGCCCGCCGACCAGCGCAGGCCCCAGACCGCGTAGTGGTGATCCTGACTGCGCTCCCAGCGCGCGAGCACGGTCCGGCAGTGCTCCTCCGCCTGGCGCGGATCGCCCTCGCGGGCGGCCAGCCAGGCCAGCGCCGCCGCGCTGTCGCATTGCATCGAGACCACGTTCAGCCGCGCCGACGTCTCCAGACAGCGGGTGAGGAGCGCCGCGCCCCGTGCGCTGTGACCGCGCCACACCTCGATCGCGCCGAGGACGCCGTCCGCGACCAGCGTCTGCTGGGGCAACGCCCCTGGCGCGATCAGGTCTTCGCAGAGCGCCTGTGCCTGATCCCACTCGCCGAGCTCGCGCAGGACGTACGCCATGCAGCTCAGGCAGGTGTGCTGGAGGCCGTCGCCGGACACCTCGCACAGCCCGAGCGCGGTGCCGAGCGCGTCGCGGGCGCCGGTGTAGTCGCCCGCGATCTCCTTCGCGGTGCCCAGGCGCTGGTAGACCTCGGCGGCGACCGGCGTCAGCTGCCGCTCGAGCGCGAGCGAGAGTCCCTCCTGGATCGTCGCGATCCCCTCGGCGAACGCGCCGCCCTTGGCTTGAGCGACGCCCTCCAGGCCCATCGCCCGCGCCTGCAGGTCCAGCCGCTCGGCGCGCAGCGCCTCCTCGCGTGCGGCGCGCGCCGTCGCGGTCGCCTCGTCGTGCTGTCCGGCCGATTGCAGGTAGCCCGCGACGACGAGCCGCTCGGCCGCGGCCTCGCCGGGCAGCGCGTTGGCCGCGAACGCCTCCGCCGCGACACGGCGCGCGGCCAGCGCGCGCTCACGGTCGCCCTGCAGGTCGTAGATCGATGCCATCCGCCGCTCGGCGTCGGCGAGCGCCCGGCCCGCGCCGGCCGCCCTGCGCGCGGCGACGACCTCGCGCTGGGCGCGCGCCGCCTCGGTGAGATCGCCGGCCAGCTCGGCGCAGTGGGCGTGCTGCTCCAGGGCCGCGAGCCGCTCGGCCCCCTGCTCGCCCTCCGGCCAGATCTCGAACGCCTGGCGACCGAGCCGCGTGGCATCGCGGTAGGCGTGGACCGCCGCGCGGTCGGCGATCGCCTGGCGCAGCGCGGCGAGCGCCCGCCCCGGATCGCGCGCGGCCAGCCAGTGGCCGGCGACCTCGCCGGAGTCGCCGCCGGTCGCCTGCAGCTCTTGCGCGATCGCGCGGTGCAGCGCACGGCGGCGCAGCCACGGCACGTCCTCGTAGATCGCGTCGCGCACGAGCGGGTGACGGAACGCCGCGGTGCCGCCGTCGCGCTCGACCAGCAACCCGCACGCCAGCAACTCGCCCACGCCCGCCTCGCCGGCGAGCCCGGCGACGATCCCGAGATCGAGCCGGGCGCCCGCGACCGCCGCGGTCTCGGCGGCGGCGCGGGCGGCGTCGCTGAGCGGCGCGACGCGCACGAGCACGGCGTCGCGCACGGTCGCGGGCAGTGGGACGTCGTCATCGAGCGAGAGCTCCAACCCGCCGGCGCCCGCCGTGAGGCGATCCGCGTGCAGCAGCGCCGCGGTGAGCTCTTCGACGAAGAACGGCGTGCCGCCGGTGCGGTCGTGCAGCAGCCGCGTCAAGCGCGGGCTCGGCGGCGTTCCCGCGAGCTGGGCGATCAGCTGTCCGGTCTGCGCTTCGTTCAGCGGCTCCAGCTCGACCTCCGCGAGCGCGCGGTCGCGCCGCAGATCGTGCCGCAGCCGGCGGAGCGGATGCGACCGCGTGAGCTCGTCGGACCGGTAGGCCCCGACGACCAGCAGCGGCAGCTCGCGCAGCGCGGTCGCGAGCGCCGCGAGCAGCTCGATCGTCGCCTCGTCGGACCACTGGAGGTCATCGAGGAGGACGGCCGCGGGGCGATCCGCGACGAGCCGGGCGAGCCCGCAGCGGATCGCCTCTACGAGCGTGGCGCGATCGGCGCTCGCGCGCGCCTCGCCCAGCTCGGGGAGCAGCACGGCGAGGTGGCTGCGCAAGGGCCCGCAGTCGTCCAGCCCGCCCGGCACGGCCCGCAGGTACTCGCGGAACGCACCCACGACCGGGCCGTACGGCGACCCGGCGGGCGTGGCCGCGCCGCGTACGAGACGCGGCGCGCCGGCGCCGAGTGCCTCCTCGGCCAGCCGCGTCTTGCCGACGCCGGCCTCGCCGGAGAGCAACAGCACGCCGCCACGCCCGCCGGCCGCGTCGGCGAGCACCGCGCGGAGCCGCTCGAACTCGCGCTCGCGGCCGATGAGCACGAGCTGAGTCTACGGGTTGCTCAGACGGGGAGCGAGCGCGGCCCGGTGCTGTCGAAGACGGCCGAGACCTCGGCCACCAGGTTCGCCGGGAAGCCGCCGCGGCGGGCGTGCTCGAGCACGTCCTCGGCGTTCTCGGCGTCGTGCACGCAGTAGATCTTGTCGCCCGCGACGTAGCTGTGACGCCACTCGTACGGACGCTCCAGGCACGACACGACCTCGTTGGACGTGGCGGTGATGCCGCGGAGCTCGTCGTCGGTCAGTTGCGACGCGCCGGGGATCTCGCGTTCGATCAGATAGGTCGGCATTTCGGGAGTCCTTTCGGGGAGGAAGGTTGGACCCCGAGGACGCTACGGATGCCGCGTTGCCGTGCCATCAGCAGGATTGCCGTATTGCCACGGCGGCACTGCCGTATTCACCCCTCCGTGCGCTCGATCGCCTCGAGCGCCAGCTGCTCGTCGACCTCGCCGGGCAACCCGCTGACGCCGACCGCGCCGATCCGCCGGCCGTCCTCGAAGACGGCGATGCCACCGAGGAAGAAGCTGAAGAAGGGGTCGAAGCTCGCGCGTTCGGCGGGGTCGGCGAGCGCCTTCTCGCGAAGCTCGCGCGTCGAGGTCGCGTCGCTGCGGGCGGCCGTGTAGGCCTTGCGCTGCGCGTTGATCCGCGTGTCCGGCGCTGCGCCGTCCATCGTCGCCGCGGCGACCAGCTCGCCGTGGGTGTCGGCGACGAACACCGACACGGGGCCGGAGGCGTTCGTGACCACGTGCTCGACGATCGCCTGCGCCCTGGCCAGCTGCATGGCGCGATCTTACGGCGTGCTGAGCGCCAGCAGGTAGACGGTGCCGCCGGTGTCGGTCGCGACGAGCGTGCGGCCTGCGACCGCGAACGCGGTCAACGCCGTCGCCCCCACGAAGACCGCGTCGCCGACGCGCAGCACCCCGTCCGTTCCGAGTGACACGACGACGTCATCGGCGAAGGCGCAGTCGAGCGACGGCGCGGCGTGGATTCGTCCCTCGCCGAGCACGTGCACGCCGTCCTCGCCCGCCACCGCCACGCGATCGCCGCTCGCGCAGAACGCCGCGAGCGGCCCGGCGCCCTCGTGCAGGACCGTGCACACGCCGCCGGAGACCGCGCAGAGCGCGTTGCCCGAGATGCAGAGCACGCGCTCGCCGTCGAAGGCGACCTGCGGCAGATGCGGCGGCATCGCGTCGCCCGGGAGCAAGACGGTGTGCGCTCCGACCACCAGCGCGCCCGGCTGCTCGAGCAGCGCGTAGCGCCCGTCGCGCGCGCGTGCCCAGCGGACGTTCTGGCGCGAGCGGAGCGCTTCCGGGAGCGCCGGGGCGAGCGAGAGGTCGAACGGGAACATCCGCGCGCTCGATGCGAGCAGCCAATAGTCGCCGGCACCGGCCACGGGCGCGGTCGCGTGCGGCGGCCCGGCGGCGTCCGCCGAGATGCGCACGCCGGTCAGCAGCGTCATCGGGTCAAGCCGGAACATCGCGATGTGCGACGCCTCGCCGTCCAGGTACAGCGGCTCGTCGCGCACCTTCGTCGCGGTGACGAGGTCGTAGTCGCGCTGCCGGAACGCGTAGTCGAACCCGTTCGGCGTTCCGCTCCACACGCTCGCGGTTCGCCCGTCCGACGCGATCGCGCAGAACAGCCCGTTCCCCGGCGCCGCCTCGGTCGCGCGGGCCAGCGCCGCCGCGTCCCACGCGCGCACGCGCCCGTCCAGCGAGGCGCTCGCCAGCACCTCGCCCGTGGGCGACAGCTGCAGCGAGCGGACCGTCTTCGCGTGGGCGTCCACCGACGCCAGACGGTCGCCCGTCCGGGTGTCGAAGAGCTCGAGCGAGCCGTCCAGCAGGCCCACCACGTAGCTCGCGCCGTCCGGCGAGAAGGCGACGGCCGACACCATCACGCGGAAGCGATGCTTGTGCACGACCTCGTGCGTCCGCGTGTCCCACACGACGCACTCGCCGAACGGCCCGACGTCGTCGGAGTACTGGAACTTGCCGCCGCCGGCCAGCAGCAGCGACCCGTCGGGCGAGCGGCGACAGCCCCACGCCTGGCCTTCGCCGCGCGGGAGACCAAGGCTCGCGACGAGCTCTCCGGCGACCGGGTCGTAGAGGTTGACGTCAGCGTCCGAGCACGCCAAGGCGATCAGCCCGCCGACCTCCGGGTCGCAGTCCTGGATGGTCTCATCGCCATGAAAGGTGTGCAGCAACTCGCCGCTGCGCGGGTCGTGGATCCGCAGGCCGAACCGGCCGACGGACAGCAGCCGGCCGTCCGGGAGGAAGCGGCAGCGCCGCGCGGAGTGCTCGAACACGCCCTCGCACATCACGGTCGCGTTGCGCGCGCGGTCGTGGACCCGCACGGACCCGTCCTCGCATCCGACCGCCACCAGATCTCCGTACGCCGCACACGAGTTGATGCCGCTGTCGACGCGCACCACCCGCTCGCGCCTGCGCCAGGTCGCCGTGTTCCACGCGATCACGGTCCCGTCGAGGCCCGCGCTCAGGAGGTCCGAGCCGGCGAACGCGACGTCGGTGACACCGCCGTCGTGCCCCTCGAGCGTCGCGAGCTCCGGCCCGCCGTCCGCGGGTGGATCGAGCCGGCGCAGCCACAGCGGCGGCTCACCGTCGCCCAGGGCGCGCTCCGCCGCCTCCCGGACCGGACCTGCGCGGCGCCAGTTGTAGGCGTGCTGGAGCGTGAACCCGCGCGTCGTCGCGTACCGCGACAGCGCGTGGCTCTCCTGGCGCACGAACGCCGCGAACGGCGCCGCCTCCACCGCCGCGTAGTCCGCGAGCAGCGCCGACGTCATGCCCGCGGCGCACTTCGCCTCGATGAACCGCAGGTCGGAGAGGACCTCCGCGGCGCGGGCCGTTTGCCCCGCCGCACCCAGATGAAACGGCAGCTCGGCGACCTTGCGCGCGTTCGGGACGCCGCCGGACCAGAGCGGGAGCGCGTCGAAGTAGGCGGCCAGGGCCGCTTGGCGCTCGGGCGTGACGTAGCGCGCCCGAGCGGCGTCGGCGAAGCTCGCGTGCAGGAAGTCGTAGCGCCCGGCGCGCCGCGCGGTGAACGCGCGCACCTGTCGCAGCAGCCCGTGCACCTCGTCCGCCAGGGCGGGGTCGCCGAGCGCTCCGGCGATCTCCGGCGCCGAGAGGCCGGCGCGGGCACACGCCAGCAGGCCGAAGACGTCCGGGGCGGCCTCGCCGCCGGCATCGCGCTCGATCCGCGCCAGGACGGCGTCGAAGGCGGACACGGCGTCCTCGCCGAAGCGCGCGTCGAGCTCCTCCTTCAGCGACGCGTGGGGCCCGAACACCCGCAACTCGGACAGCACGACCTTGAGGTAGAGCGGATTGCTCGCCGCCGGAAACGCGATCAGCTCCTCCACGAGCTCGGGAGCGAGCTCCTTCAGGTAGCCCGCGAGGTAGTCGACGACGAGGCGCCGGCGCGTGGCGGGGTCCTCGAACGGGGCGACCTCGTGCACGATCACGTCGCCGCCGGCGACCATGCGCTCGCCCAGCGCGCCCGGGCCGGCGAAGCTCACGATCAACCGGACGCCTTCCGGCAGCGTCCAGGGCAGCCAGTCGAGATCGTCGAGTCCGGCATCGAGCTGATCGAGGCCGTCGAGCACCACGGTCTCCCCCGCGAGCGCGTCGAGCCACGTGTCGCGCAGCGGCTCCTGCGGCGTCGCGCCGACCTCCTCCAGCAGCGACTGCAGCACGGTCTCGACGGCGGTGGAGCCGTCGCTGGCCCCGACCGACCGGCAGCGCACCAGCTCACCCGCCGCCCGCCTGCGCCGCACCCACCCCGCGAGGGCCGTCGTCTTGCCGATGCCACTGGGGCCGGTCAGCGCGAACAGCGTGTCGTCAGCGCCGTCCGCGTAGGCATCGAGCGCCGCGAACGTCGCCTCGCGCACGACCGTCGCCTCGGCGGCCGCCGCGAGCACCTGCTCCTGCTGGCCCAGCTCGCGTTCCAGCCGCCCGGGCGAGAATCCGGAGGCCCGGTCCGGGTGGTCGGCGAGGATCGCGGCCCGCAGGTCCTCGAGCAGCGGTTCGGCAAGCGGCCTCGCGTCGCACGCGAACTGCGTCAGGCGACCGCGACAGCGCTCCGCGTTGCTCTCCTCCGAGGCGCCCGGAAGGCGGAGCTCGGGCGTCGTCGCGTCAGGGTCCCAGACGGCGGAGTAGCGCCGCGTAACCTCGGCCTCGGCGCGCGCCCACGCTCGCGTCCGCTCGTGTGCCGCCTCCGGGTCGAACGCGGTCGTGTACAGCGCGGGCAGGCGCGGCGATGGGTCGCGCAGGTACGCCAGCACGTGGCAGGGACCCGCGAGCGCGTGGGCGAGCTCGAGCTCGGTGACCGTCGCGCCGCGCTCGACGATCGTGCCGCGCCGCTGGCCCAGCAGGCACAGGAACAACGGCTGCGACGCGTCGATCGCCGCCAGGCACTTGCGCACGATCCCCGTCATGTCGGGCTCGACGACGCCCCACCGCAGGTCGATGTCCACCAGCCGCAGCCGCCGCTCCTCGCACCACTCCTGCAGTTCGGGCAGCACGCGCTTGACGAGGTAGTCGCGCTCGGCGTGCATGTCGTCGAACGTGCTGCTGATGAACAGCCCTACGCGCTGCCATCGCGTTGCGTCCACCAGCCAACCCTAATACGGGGCGCTCAGCGCTGCAGGCCGTCGAGCGCGAGCTCGACCATGCGCCGCCACGCGGCCTCGCCGAGGTGGCGGGTCGCGCGGGCGGAGGTGATGACCAGTGTGAGGTCCAGGCGTGTGGCATCGGCGCGCAGCGCGCCCTGCTCGCGGGCGCGCGCGACGAGCTGGTCGAGCTGCGAGCGCACGCGCCGGCGCGCCTCGCGGACCGGGGCGTCGGCCGCGGCGATCGCGAACGCGTGGGCCGAGATGTCGTCGGCCGCGCGGTCGCCGAGGATGTAGTCGAGCACCTCGCGAATCGCCGGCCACGCCTCCTCCTGCGCCAGCGCGGCGTCGAGCCGGGCGCTGATCCGCAGCATGCGCCGCTCGGCGAGCGCGGCGACGAGCTCGTCCTTGGAGGGGAACTGGCGGTACAGGCTGCCGACGCCCGCACCGGCGGCGCGGGCGACGGCCGGCATCGGCGCGTCGAGCCCGAACTCCGCGTAGACGCGCTCCGCGGCCTCGAGGAGGCGCTCGCGCTTGGCGTCGGCGGGAAGTGTCGACCAGTCAGGTGTCGTGAGCGCGGAATGCACGTTCCGGGCCATGGTAACGTCTACCGCGGAACGGGCATTCCGCTCGGCCCTCCTCCCCACTTCATGACTTCCACCGTCGAGGCGACACCCAAAGCTGCCCGCGCCTACGTGCCCGCGCTGATCGGCATCGGGCTCGTCGTGTCGGTGATCAGCTCGCTCGGCGCGCCGCTGATCCCGACGATCGCGCGCAACCTGCACGCGAGCCTGAGCGCGACGCAGTGGTCACTGACCGCGACGCTGCTCGTCGGCGCCGTCGCGTCCCCGCTGCTCGGCCGCCTCGGCGACGGTCCGCACCGCCGGACGGTGCTCGTCAGCGCGCTCGCGGTCGTCACCGCCGGCGGCGCCCTCGCGGCGCTCGCCCACTCGCTGGGCATGCTCGTCGCCGGTCGCGCGATGCAGGGCCTCGGGCTCGCGCTGATGCCACTGACGATGGCGTCCGCCCGCGACCACCTGCCGCGCGAGAAGGCGACGCAGACGATCGCGATCCTCTCGGTCGTGGGCGCGGCCGGGGTCGGTCTCGGCTACCCGATCACGGGCTTCATCGCCGAGTACCTCGACGCCTCGGCGGCGTTCTGGTTCGGCACGCTGGCGAGCGCCACGGCGCTCGTGCTGGCGGTGCTGTTCGTGCCGGCTCCGGCCGCACGCGGCGAGCACAGCTCGCTCGACCTGCTCGGCGCGGCGCTGATCGGCGGCGGCATCCTCTCGCTCCTGCTCGCGCTCGAGAAGGCGCCGGACTGGGGCTGGGCGGCGGGCAAGACCATCGCGCTGCTCGCGCTCGCCGTCGTGCTCCTCGCCTTGTGGACCCGCAACGAGCTCCGCGTCGACGCGCCGCTGGTCGAGCTGCGCCTCCTCAAGCAACGCGCGGTCCTGACCGCGAACGTCACCGGGCTCGTGCTGGGCATCGCGATGTACCTCGGCATCTCACTCGTCACCCAGGTCGTGCAGCTCCCGGCAGGCATGGGCGAGACGGTCTTCGTGGCGGGCCTGACGCTGTTGCCGCTGTCGATCGTGTCCACGTTCGCGAGCCGCCTCGTGCCCCGCGCTCGCCAGCGGATGGGGCCGCGCGGCGTCATCCCCGCCGGGTCGGCCGCGATCGCGCTGGCGATGCTCTTCTTCGCCCTCACCGGGACCGCGCTGTGGCAGGCGTTCGTCACGATGGGGATCGTCGGGCTCGGCCTCGGCCTGACCTTCGCGGCGATGCCGGGCCTGATCGTCGCGTCGGTCCCCAAGGACGAGACGAGCAGCGCGATGAGCTTCTATCAGGTGACCCGCTACGTCGGGTTCTCGATCGGCAGCGGCCTCGCGGTGACGCTGCTGCGCGCCTTCGACGGCGGCGCCGCGGTGCCCACCGCGGACGCCTACTCGAAGACGTTCGCGGTCGGCGCGGGCCTCTGCCTCGTCGCCGGCGCGGTCGCCTACATCGTCCCGGGCCGCACTCTGAGCGCACCGCCCGAGACGCCCGAGGAGCACGAGCTGGAGGTCGAGGAGGGCGAGCTCGCCTCCGCCGGCCTCCAGCGACTCGAGCAGTGATGGGTTAGTAAGCCTCTGGCTTACTAACTGAGCGCAGCGCTTGGCCGACCAGGCCGATCAGCAGCGCGGCCAGGACGCCGAGCCCTGCCGCCGCCCACGCGCCCTCCTTGCCGCCGAGGCCGAGCGGGCCGAGTAGGTAGCCCTGCCACGTCAGCCAGCTCGCGAACGTGTTGGTGACCATGCCCCAGCCGACGGCCGTCCCGCCCGCGACGAGCGCCAGCGGGAGCCAGCGCACGTCGCCGTAGCGCCCACGCGGGTCGAACAGGTCCGCCTCCACGTAGTCCTCGCGGCGCAACGCGACGTCCGCGAGCATCACGCCGCACCAGGCCGCGATCGGCACGCCGAGCGTGATCAGGAAGCCCTGGAACTGGGCGAGGAAGTTGTCCGTGAAGAAGACGACGTAGATCGTCCCGGCGACCATGATCACGCCGTCCACGCCGGCGGCCAGGTAGCGCGGGATCGGCAGGCCGGCCGAGAGCAGCGCGAGACCGGAGGAATAGATGTCCAGGACCGCGCCGCCGATCAGGCCGAGCACCGCGGTGATCGCGAACGGGACCAGGAACCAGGTCGGCAGGAGCGTGGTCAGGGCGCCGATCGGGTCCAGGCCGATGGCGTCCGAGAGCTTGGTCGAGGAGCCCGCCAGCAGCAGCCCGAAGATGACGAGGATCACGGGGCCGATCGCCCCGCCGAACGTCGTCCAGCCGAAGACGCCGCGGCTCGAGACGGTTCTCGGCAGATAGCGCGAGTAGTCCGCGGCGGCGTTCACCCACCCGAGGCCGAAGCCGGTCATCACGAAGACCAGGCCGCCGACCAGCTGCTGCGTCGACCCCGCCGGATGCGCCGAGACGGCGCTCCAGTGGATGTCGTCCGCCACCAGGATCATGTAGACGACGGTCAGCACGCCCGCGACGACGGTGATCACCGCCTGGACGCGCATCACGGTCTCGAACCCCAGGACGCCCGCGGCGACGGTGATCGCTGAGACGACCAACAGCGCGACGATCTTGGTCCCGTCTCCCCCGCCCCAGCCGAGGCGGGTGAAGACGGTCGCGGTCGCCAGCGTCGCGAGCACGACGAGCACGGTCTCCCAGCCGACGGTCAGCAGCCACGAGAGCGCCGACGGAAGCCGGTTGCCGCGCACGCCGAACGCCGCGCGCGAGAGCACCATCGTCGGCGCGGAGCCGCGCTTGCCCGCCAGCGCGATGACACCGCAGAGCGAGAAGGAGACGACGATCCCGACCACGGCGGCGGCCACGGCCTGCCAGAACGACAGCCCGAAGCCGAGGATGAACGCGCCGTAGCTGACACCGAGCACGGAGATGTTGGAGGCGAACCACGGCCAGAACAGGTCACGGGGCGTGCCCTGGCGCTCGTCCTCGGCGATGACATTGATGCCGTTGAGCTCGACGCCGCGAGGCGCGCTCTCGGCCGGAAGGTGTTCGAGGGCGCTCATTGCGCGGACAAAGCTATACCTCCCTACGGTCGGGCTTCGAACACCAGGTTCAACGGCGTCGCGGCCGCTTGGCGGAAGTGCTCGAAGCCGGCCGCCCGCACGACCTCCTCGATCCTGGCGGGGCCGGCCTGCGCGCCCAGCGCCAGACCGACCTCCTGCGAGAGCGACGCCGGCGTGCACAGCAGTGTCGAGAACCCGTAGTAGGCACGGCCGACCGGGTTGAGGTTGTCCTCGACGCGATCGCCGGCGGCAGGCTCGACGATCATCCAGACCCCGCCGGGCGCGAGCGTCTCGAGGACGTGCTCGGCCGCTCCGACCGGGTCGCCCATGTCGTGCAGGCAGTCGAACATCGTCACGAGGTCGTATTGCTCCCCGGCGTAGCCATTGGCCGGTGCGACCTCGAAGCGCACGCGGTCCTGCAGGCCGGCCTCCAGCGCTCGGCGGCTCGCGATCTCGATCGATCCGGCGTGATAGTCCGAACCGGCGAACGCCGAGTTCGGGTAGGCGGCGCCCATCAGGATCGTCGACGCGCCGTGGCCGCAGCCGACGTCGGCGACGCGCGCCCCGCGCTGGAGCCGTTCGACGACGCCATCGAGCGCCGGCAGCCACGCGTCGATCAGGTTGGCGTTGTAGCCGGGCCGGAAGAAGCGCTCGCAGCCGTCGTGGACGTGGTGGTTGTGCTCGCCCCAGCCCACGCCCGCGCCGCTGCGCACGGCCTCGGTGATCCGCGGCGAGTCGAGCACCGAGCCGATCGCGATCTCGAAGAACCCCGGAAGGAACGCGGGGCTGGATTCGTCGGTGAGCGCGACGGCCTGCTCGGGCGGGAGCGTGAAGCGCCCGCCGTCGTAGTCGACGTACCCGCCGGCGGCCTGGGCGCTCAGCCACTCGCGCACGTAGCGCTCGTGGGTGCCGGTGCGCGCGGCGAGCTCCTCCGGCGTGAGCGGCCCGGCCGCGGCGAGCGCGCGGTAGAGCCCGAGCCGGTCGCCCATCACGACGAGCGCGGCGTTCAGCGTCGCGCCGACTTCGTCGACGGCGCGGAAGACGAACTGCTCGAGCTTGGCGGGGTCGAGTTGCTGGGTGGCAGTCATGGGCCGAGCCTGGATCTCCTCGCGATTAGTTGCAATTGCGAATCGCGCAGGTCTATAAGTCGCACTGATGCTCGACGTGCGCCGGATGCGAGTGCTGTCGGAGGTCGCCGCCCGCGGCTCGTTCTCGGCGGCGGCGGAGGCGCTGTCGCTCACCCAGTCGGCGGTGAGCCAGCACGTCGCGGCGCTCGAGCGCGAGGTCGGCCAGGCGCTGGTCGAGCGCGGGACGCGCCCGGTCGAGCTGACCGAGGCAGGTCACGCGCTCACCCGCCACGCGACCGGGATCTTCGCGCGGCTCGACGCCGCTGAGCAGGAGCTGGGCGAGATCGCGGGCCGCCGGCGCGGGCGGCTGCGGTTCGGCAGCTTCCCGACGGCGCTGGTCACGCTCGCCCCGCCCGCCTTCGCACACTTCCGGCGACGCCACCCGGACGTCACGCTGACCGTCGTCGACGACCACCTGCAGCGGCTGCTCCCGCGGCTCGCGCGCGGGGAGCTCGACCTCGCGCTGATCTACCGCCACGAGACGCTCACCACGGCGGGCGACTTCGACTGCGACGTGCTGCTGGAGGACGAGTTCCGCGTCGTGCTGCCCGCGCGCCACCGGCTGACGCGCCGCACGCGCCCGCTCGAGCTGGCGCAGCTCGCCACCGAACCGTGGATCGGCGGTGCGCCCGACAGCGCGTGGTACCGGATCGCGAGCCATCACTGCCGTGCCGCCGGCTTCACGCCCGAGGTCGCGTTCACGTCCGACGACTACGCGGCCGTGCAGGCGCTCGTCGCCGCCGGGCTCGGCGTCGCGGTGATCCCCGGGCTCGCGGTCACGCATCCGCTTCCGGGGGTCGAGGTGCGCGCGCTCGCCACGAATGCGCCCGTGCGGCAGATCTGCGCCGCGCGTCCCCGCGACGGCTACCGCGGGCCGGCGGTGACCGCGATGCTCGAGAGCCTGTCGCGGGCGGCTCAGGCGCTCAGCCCGGATCCACCGATCAATCGTGGATGATCGGTGGATCCGGGCTGGGCGGGTAGGCGGCGGCGATCCGCTCCACCTGCCGTCGTTCATCGCCGAGCGGCCACAGGTAGACGCGCCGGCACCCGGCTTGCGCGTAGCGCGAGAGCAGCTCGGCGCAGTGCTCGGGTGAGCCGATGCAGGTCGTCGCGCGCAGCACCTCCGGCTCCCGGCCCAGCATCGGCGCCAGGACGTCGCGCAGCATCCGCTCGGCGCTCGCGCGGTCGTCCGTGACCCACGTCCACATCGTGGCCAGCGCGTTGGGGACGTCCCCGAGCTGCGTCAACCCGGCGGCGAAGCGCTCCGGCGTCGTGTTGTACGCCGACGCCAGCCAGCCGTCGCCCGCCGCGGCCACGCGCCGGAGGCCGGCCTTCGAGCCCCAGCTCGCCACCCACAGCGGGATGCCGGTGCCCTCCAGGAGGGCGCGCAGCGCCTTCAGCGCCTCGTCGTAGCGCGCCCAGCGCTCCTCGAACGGGATTCCCACCGCTTCGTAGTCGTGCCGCGACGAGCCCGCCCCGATGGCCGCGATCAACCGGCCGCCGGAGAGCAGGTCGGTGGCGGCGAGCGCCTTGGCCACGGCGACCGGACCGCGGACGACGGCGAGCGAGGCGGTCGTCGCCAGGGTCATGGAACCCGAGCGCTCGATCACGCTCGCGAGCGCCGTCGGCCCGTCCAGCCACGGGCGCTGGAAGACGAGATGGTCGTTGGCCGCGAGGGCGGCGAACCCGCACTCCCGCGCGGTCTCCGCGACGTCGCCGACGCGCTCCGCGGACAACGGCTCGCCGGCGAACGCCAGCAGCGGGAGATGCACACCGAGGTCCACCCGCCGATTATCCCGGCACGGCGTAACCGGTTAGTCCACACCCTGCGGGCTAGGATCGCTGGCACATGAGCGCCGCGCTCGGAACGCGGCCGTCGCTCTACTCAACGGCGGTCGGTAAGAAGTACGTGATGGCCATCAGCGGGATGGTGCTGATGGCGTTCATCCTCGCCCACATGGTCGGGAACCTGAAGATCTACTTCGGGGCGACCGCGCTGGACAACTACAGCCACTGGCTGCGCGAGGTGGGCGAGCCGGCCCTACCGCGTCAGGTGCTGCTGTGGGCGGTGCGGATCACGCTGCTCGGTGCGGTCACCGCGCACATCGTCACCGCCTACCAGCTGACGATGATCAACCGGCGGGCGCGGCCGGAGGCGTATCGCTCCAAGCGCGACTACGTCGCCGCGGACTTCGCGAGCCGGACGATGCGCTGGACGGGGATCATCGTGATCCTCTTCGTCATCTTCCATCTGCTCGACCTGACGTGGGGGCCGGCGAACCCCGATTTCGTCAGCGGCGACCCGTACCACAACGTCATCACGAGCTTCGAGCGCGTGCCGGTGGCGATCGTCTACATCGTCGCGAACCTCGCGCTGGGCGTGCACCTCTACCACGGCGCGTGGAGCCTGTTCCAGAGCATGGGCTGGACGCGGCCCTGGCGGCGCCAGTTCGCGACCGTCTTCGCCGGGGTGATCGTCCTCGGCAACGTGTCCTTCCCGCTCGCCGTCCTGTTCGGAGTGGTCAATTGAGCCCCGTGGCACTCGAGTCGATGATCCCTCCGGGGTCGATCCAGCGCGCGTGGGACAACCATCGCTTCACCGTCCGGCTGGTCAACGCGTCCAACAAGCGGCGCTTCAAGATCATCGTCGTCGGCACCGGCCTGGCGGGCGCGTCGGCCGCCGCGACCTTGGCCGAGCTCGGCTACGAGGTCGAGGTCTTCACGTTCCACGACACGCCGCGGCGGGCGCATTCGATCGCCGCCCAGGGCGGGATCAACGCGGCGAAGGACTACCGCAACGACGGCGACTCGATCTTCCGGCTCTTCTACGACACGATCAAGGGCGGCGACTTCCGCTCGCGCGAGGCCAACGTGTACCGGCTCGCGCAGGTGTCGAACGAGATCATCGACCAGGCGACGGCGCAGGGCGTGCCCTTCGCGCGCGAGTACGGCGGGCTGCTCGACAACCGCTCGTTCGGCGGCGCGCAGGTCTCGCGGACGTTCTACGCGCGCGGGCAGACGGGCCAGCAGCTGCTGCTCGGCGCCTACCAGGCGATGATGCGCCAGGTCGCCACCGGCAAGGTCAAGCTGCACACGCGCACGGAGATGCTCGACGTCGTGGTCGAGGACGGCGTCGCGCGCGGGATCGTGACGCGCGACCTGCTCACCGGTGCCGTGCAGTCGCACTCGGCGCACGCGGTCGTGCTCGCCACCGGCGGGTACTCCAACGCGTTCTTCCTGTCGACCAACGCGAAAGCGTCCAACGCGACCGCGATCTGGCGCGCCCACAAGCGCGGCGCCGCGTTCGCCAACCCGTGCTTCACGCAGATCCACCCGACCTGCATCCCGCAGTCGGATGACACGCAGTCCAAGCTCACGCTGATGAGCGAGTCGCTGCGCAACGACGGGCGCATCTGGGTGCCGATCGCCGTGGGTGACGACCGCGCGCCGAACAAGATCCCCGAGGACGAGCGCGACTACTTCCTCGAGCGGCGTTACCCGGCGTTCGGCAACCTCGTCCCGCGCGATGTGGCATCGCGCGCGGCCAAGGCCATGATCGACGAGGACCGCGGCGTCGGCGCGCGCCGCAACGGCGTCTATCTCGACTTCGCGGACGCGATCAACCGGCTCGGCATGGACGTCATCCGCGCCCGCTACGGGAACCTCTTCCAGATGTACGAGCGCATCACGGGCGAGGACCCGTACCAGGTGCCGATGCGCATCTACCCCGCGCCGCACTACACGATGGGCGGCCTGTGGGTCGACTACGACCTGATGACGACGGTCCCCGGCCTGTACGCGATCGGCGAGGCGAACTTCTCCGACCACGGCGCCAACCGGCTCGGGGCCAGCGCATTGATGCAGGGGCTCGCCGACGGCTACTTCGTCTTGCCGGTGACCATCGGGGACTACCTCGCGCCGATGCTCGGGCAGGAGCCGCTCGATACCGGCCATGAGGCGTTCGCGGCCGCCGAGGCGCAGGTCAGCGAGCGGGTGCATCACTATTTGAACAGCGAGGGCGAGCACACGGTGGACTGGTTCCATCGCGAGCTCGGCAAGACGTTGTGGGACGCGTGTGGCATGGCGCGCAACGGCCCCAGCCTCGAGCACGCGATGGCGGAGATCGCGGCGCTGCACGAGCGCTTCAAGGCGGGTGTGAAGGTGCTCGGCGACGATGAGTCTTTGAATCAATCCTTGGAGAAGGCGGGCCGCGTCGACGACTTCTTCGAGGTCGCGCAGCTGATGTGCCGCGACGCGCTGCACCGCGAGGAGTCCTGCGGCGGGCACTTCCGCGAGGAGCACCAGACGCCCGACGGCGAGGCGCTGCGCGACGACGACCACTTCGCCTACGTGGCCGCGTGGGAGTACACGGGCGGCGAGCCGATCCTGCACAAGGAGAACCTCACGTTCCAGCACGTGCGGCCGAGCCAGCGGAGCTACGCATGAAGCTGACGCTGCGCGTGTGGCGCCAGACCGGGCCCGACGCCCCGGGTGACTTCGAGACCTACCAGATCGACGATGCCACCGAGGAGATGTCCTTCCCGGAGCTGCTCGATCTCCTGAATGAGGGGCTGACCGCCGGCGGGCGCGAGCCGGTGGCCTTCGAGTCCGACTGCCGCGAAGGGATCTGCGGCGCGTGCGGGCTGATGATCGACGGCCAGGCGCACGGGCCGCAGAAGGGCACGGCGACCTGCCAGCTGCACCTGCGGCGCTTCAACGACGGGGACACGGTCGTGGTCGAGCCGTTCCGCTCCGCCGGCTTCCCGATCGTCAAGGACCTGGTGGTCGACCGGTCCGCGTTCGATCGCATCATCGAGGCGGGTGGGTTCATCACCGCGCCCACGGGCTCCGCGCCGGACGCGAACCTGATCGCGGTCCCGAAGGAGGACGCCGACCGCGCGATGGACGCGGCGACCTGCATCGGCTGCGGCGCCTGCGTCGCCGCGTGCCCCAACGGCGCCGGCCAGCTCTTCACCGCGGCCAAGCTCGCCCATCTCAACACGCTCCCCCAGGGCCAGCCCGAGCGCGCGAAGCGCACGCTCGCGATGGTCGAGCAGATGGAGGAGCACTTCGGCTCCTGCACCAACCATCGCGAATGCTCCGCCGCCTGCCCGAAGGAGATCAGCATAGATTTCATCGCGATGCTCAATCGCGATTTCCGGAAGGCCCGCCGCTCGTGAACGCTTCCCAGATCGAGCGCCTGCTCGCGTCGATCCCAGAGAAGATCGAACCGCGCCACCGCAAGCGCGTCATGGGCTACGCCGCGACCGCACGGCGCATCGACGCCCGCATCAGCGCGCTGCGGGTGAGCCTCGAGCGCGCGCTGCGCGCCGTCGACGACGACGTCGCCCGCGGGCTCGGCGACAAGTCCGCGGACCGCGCGCTGCAGCTGGCGCAGGAGCTCGAATCGCTCGAACGTGTCCAGCCGCGCGTGGACTCCTGGCTGCGGGTGGCCGTCGGCGCCGTCGCCGACGACCCGGGCCTCGAGCCGTTCGGCGAAGGCCCGGTCTAGCGAGGGACGAAAGTCAACTGCGCCGGGTGGGGAGGGGGAAGTGGCGCGCCCTTCGTTGCTGACTGCCGTGAGTCCGCCTCGCGGCTCGGCTCTGTTGGCTCGAATCGCCGTGCCGGGATACCGACAGTTACGGGCGTGGTGCTGACACCCCGATCCGCGCCGGGGCTTCCGGTGATCGGTTTCGGCGAGCAACGAAGTCATGCGCGAGGGGGTGATGAACAAATGAGTCCTGTGAGGACTCATTTGTTCATCACCCCCCAACGCGCCAACTCGACCAGTTCGAACCTGATCGACACCCGCGCGCGAAGCCTCAAACGCGCACGGTCGACCACGGCGGCTGGGACGAGACCCCTCCCCCACCCGGCGCAGTTGACTTTCAAGCACCTAGCCCGTCGAGCCCAGGACCTCTTCGAGCTTGTCGAGCATGCGCTGCTCGCCCTCGCTCACGCGGACGGCGTGGAAGCCGAAGAAGCCGCCTTCCTTCGCCGCGTTCGCCGCCTCGCGAGCCGCATCCCAGAGCCAGGTGCGGTAGGCGGCGGCGTCCTCCTCGCTCGACTTGGCGGTCACGATGGCGTTGACCGCTCCGAGCTCCTCCAGGATCTCCTGACCCGCGAGCGCGCCCTTGGGCTTGAAGTCACCGAACGGGCGCTTGTGCGCCTTGGCGTCCGCGGTGGCCTCCGCCCCGACCGCAGCGACCAGCTCGCCGCGCTCGCTCGTCTCGGTGACGACCCGCAAGGCGGCCGCGGTCTCCTTGACGAGCTCGATCGGGCCGCCGGGATCGGAGAGGGAGATCGCCATGCCCGCGATGAAGGGCGCGCGCTTGAGCCGCGTCCATTCCTCCTCGGTGAAGTCGGCCTTGCCGGTCATCCCGCCTCCTTGTCGCCGTCAGGTGTCGAGGGGCGAGTCTGCCATGCCGCGACTCATCCGGCCGTGCGACAGTCACGGGATGCAAACGCCTGAAGCGACCGTGATCGGGTTGGTCGGCGGGACCGGCGACCTCGCCCGGCGGATGGTGATCCCCGGCTGCTTTCACCTCATGGTCGCCGGCCTGCTGCCCGAGCAGTGCCGGATCGTCGGGCTGGCGCTCGACGATCTCGACGACGACGGCTTCAAGGAGGTCGTGCGCCACTCGCTCGACGAGCACGCGCGGATCGCGGTCGAGGACGAGGCGTGGGAGCGCTTCGCGGCGATCATCTCGTTCGCCCGTGCGCAGGACGCGAGTGACTACAAGACGGCCTTCGAGCAGGCGGAGCACGCGCTCGGCGGCGCTCCGCGGCGGCTCTTTCACCTCGCGGTCCCGCCGTCGGCGGCCGCCTCGGTCGTGCGGACGATCCAGGACGCGGGCCTGGCCGACAAGGACCGCACGCGCGTGATCCTGGAGAAGCCGTTCGGCACCGATCTCGAGTCCGCCCGCGCGCTCAACGCCGGGCTGCACGAGGTGCTCGACGAGGGCCAGATCTTCCGGATCGACCACTTCCTCGGCAAGGAAGGGCTGCAGAACATCCTCGCGCTGCGGTTTGCCAACGCGTTCATCGAGCCGGTCTTCAACCGCGACCACGTCGACTCGATCCAGATCGACGTGCCGGAGCAACTGACGATCGTCGGGCGCGCCGGGTTCTACGAGCAGACCGGCTGCCTGAAGGACATGGTCACGACCCACCTGCTCCAGGTGCTCGGGTTCGTCGCGATGGAGCCGCCGGTCTCGCTCGCCCCCGAGCCGCTGCGCGACCGCACGGGCGACGTCTTCGCTTCGCTGCAGCCGATCGACCCCGCCGACGTCGTCTACGGCCAGTACGACGGCTACCGCGACGAGCCGGGCGTCGCGCCCGATTCGAGCGTCGAGACGTTCGTCGCGGCACGCGTGGAGATCGACTCGTGGCGCTGGGCCGGCGTGCCGATCTTCCTGCGCACCGGCAAGGGGATGGCGGTGTCGCGCGAAACCGTGACCGTCGTCTTCAAGGAGCCGCCGATGCAGCTCTTCGAGCACGCCCCGGAGGTCCACGACGCCCGCAACGCGCTGCGCTTCGAACTGCACGACCCGCCCGGCATCGCACTCGAGTTCCTCGGCAAGCAGCCCGGCCCGCACCTGACCGTCGAGGAGTCAGAGCTCGACTTCGGCGTCCGCGCCGCCGACCGCGACAAGCTCCTCGCACCCTACGAGCGCCTCTTCCACGACGCGCTGGTCGGCGACCAGACGCTCTTCACGCGCGCCGACGGCGTCGAGCGTGTCTGGGAAGTGGCGGCGCCGCTGCTCGCCCACCCGCCGGCGCCGAAACCCTACGCCCAGGGCAGCTGGGGCCCGGACGAAGCGCAGCAACTCACCGGCCCGCGTGGCTGGGAGCTCTCCGCGCGACACGCCTAAACGGTCAGAAAGTGGGCATACGGTGGGGGCATGCTGCGCAGCGTCCTCACCGTTGGCGTCTTCCTGATCCTCGCCGCGCCCGCGGGCGCGCAGGAGCGGGTGTGCCATGGGCAGCTGGCACCCCCGCCGCCGGCCACGCAGGCCGAGCAGGAAGTGGCGCGGCTGCAGGACTTCGCACGCCAGCGGGCGCAGTTCGGGTTCCGGTATGACATCCCGTACGTGCGCGAGCTGGTCGCGCGCGGTGTGTGGGAGTACGATGTCGGCTACATCCCGGTCACGCCGCGCGAGAACCGGTACCTCAAGCTGCGCGACGAGCTCGAGCTCGGCGCCAAGGCCGAGCGCTACCTGCGCGAGCACCGGGACGTCGACGGCGGCGTGAACGTCCGCGACGCCTGGCCGCGCGACCCGTATCTCGAGGTGCGGTTCACGAAGGACGTGACGCGCAACGTCGCCGCGATCAAGCGGCTCGCGCGCGATCCGCAGCACGTGCGCGGCGCGCGAGCGCGCTACAGCCTGCGCGAGCTCGAGCGGCTCAACGATCGTGTCTACGGCGAACGCAAGGCGCTCGCGAAGGCGGGCTTCCACCTCGTTTCCTCCTCGGTCGCCTTCGCGGGCTACGTCGAGCTCGACGTGGTCACGCGGCGCACCGACGCGCGGACCTACTTCCGCAAGCGCTATGGCGCCGGCGCGTTCAAGCTGACCGTGTACATCGGAGACGAATACAGCCTCTCGTGCGCCGCCGCCTCCAGCTATGAGATCGCCCCCGACGGCCTGGCGCTGACGGTGCGCTGGAACAGCGGCGGCGGGGCGAAGCCGATCAGGATCGAGGTCACCGAGTTCGCCGACCACGTCGAGGTGGGCGCCGTCGAGCGGATCTACAACGGGCCGCGGAACGACGACGCGACGATCCTGTCCCTCGCGGGCGCGCTCACGGCACCGCTCGGGGACCGGCCGGTGATCGACGCCGCCAACGGCCTGCGGCTCCGGCAGCGCGGGGCGGGCCCCGGCGACCCGGCGTGCCCGGCGAAGCCCGCGCCCTCGCGCCTGGAGCGGGCGATCGAGGCGCGGCGCATGCGCGGGCTCCCCACCGACCCGGCGTATGTCCAGCGCCAGCTCGACCGTGGCCGGCTCACCAGCCAGGCCGAGGAGCGCTGGGCGAAACGGCTCTCAGACCTGGTCGACGACGAGCGCCTGGACGCCTACCTCCGCAAGCACGCCGACGACTTCGCGGGCTCGCAGCCGCTCGCCGTCTACCCGGACCCTCCGCGGGTCGTCTTCCGCTTCACCCGCGATCTCGACGCCCACTTGGCGGCCTTGCGCAAGCTCACGAAACATCCGGAGGCGGTGTCCGTCGAGCAGGCCACCTATCCGATCGCCCAGCTGCGGACGGTCGACGACGCGATCGAGGCCGAGCTCGAGGCGGGACGAGGTTTCCTCGATGCGTTCGGTGATGCCGGCTTCTACGTCAGCTCCCACTACGCCGACGACGCCGCGGACGTGGTGGTCGTCAGGGTCGTGACGCCGCGCGGCGACGCCGCCGAGTACTTCGCCGCGCGCTTCGGCGCGGCGGTGCGGGTGGAGGTGATCGGCGACCGTTACGAGTGCACGGTCGCGGACGCCTACCGATGAGACACGCCGCCGCCGCGAGTCCCCATAACCATGGTGATGCCCACCCCGCGTTCCGTCCAACGCGTCTACCTGCTTCTGACGCTCGGGAACACGCTGGCGGCGTCGTTCATCTGGGGGATCAACACGATCTTCCTGCTCGACGCGGGACTCTCGAACCTCGAGGCGTTCGCGGCCAACGCGTTCTTCACCGCGGGCATGGTGCTCTTCGAGGTGCCGACGGGGATCGTCGCCGACACCGTCGGACGGCGCGCGTCCTACCTGCTCGGAACCGTGACGCTGACCGTCGCGACGCTGGCGTACGTGCTGCTGTGGGAGATCACCGCGCCGTTCTGGGCGTGGGCGCTGGCGTCGTTGGCGCTGGGCCTCGGGTTCACCTTCTTCTCGGGCGCGGTCGAGGCGTGGCTCGTCGACGCGCTGCACGCGACCGGCTTCGACGGTGAGCTCGAGGACGTCTTCGGGCGCGGGCAGATGGTCGGCGGCGGCGCGATGCTCACCGGCTCGCTCGCCGGAGGCGTCATCGCCCAGGAGGTGAGCCTCGGCGCGCCGTTCGTCCTGCGCGCGGCGGTCCTCGCGGTGATGTTCGTCGTCGCCTTCCGGCTGATGTTCGACATCGGCTTCAAGGCCGAGAAGGGCGGGCGCCCGCTCGGCGAGATGCGCAAGATCGCGTCCGCGTCGGTCGAGTACGGCTGGCGCGTGCCCGCGGTGAAGTGGCTGATGATGGAGGCGCTGGTCACCGGCGGCATCGGGATCTACGGCTTCTACGCGCTGCAGCCCTACCTGCTCGATCTCTACGGCGACCCGCACGCGTACGTGATCGCCGGGCTCTCGGCGGCGATCGTCGCCGGCGCCCAGATCCTCGGCGGCCTCTGCGCGCCCTACATCCGCGCCCGCTTCAAGCGGCGCACGTCGGCGCTGCTGCTCACCGCGGCGCTCAGCTCGCTGGCCCTGATCGGCCTCGGCACCTTCGAGTCCTTCTGGGCCGCGATCGGCTTCGCGGTCGTGTGGGCGCTGCTGTTCGCGGCGACGATGCCGATCCGCCAGGCGTACATGAACGGCCTGATCCCCTCGCGCCAGCGTGCCACGATCCTCTCGTTCGACTCGCTGATGAGCTCCAGCGGCGGCGTCTGGACGCAGCCGGCCCTGGGCCGCGCCGCCGACGTCTGGGGCTATCCGCCCACGTATCTGATCAGCGCCGGGATCTCGCTGCTCGCGCTCCCGTTCATCGCGCTCTCGCGGCGCCAGAACGCCGCCGCCGACGAACGCGACGTCGTCGGCGACGAGCGTCCCGCGCCCGCGTGATCAGGAGGCGGCGATGCCCTCCCCGCCCGCGGCGCCCGGAACGGCGACCGAGCCGGCGGGCGTGAGCGAGCCGTCAGAGCCGACACGGAAGGCGTCGACGCCACCGGCGGCGCCGGTCTGCACGTAGAGGAAGCGCCCGTCGGAAGAGCCGGCAGCATCGACGGTGCCGGCGCCGGTAGACGTCACGCCGACCGGCCGCAGGGCGCCGTCAAAGGCCGAGATCGTGCCGCTGCCGGCGTTGGACAGGTACAGCCGGCCGCCGACGTCGACGATCCAGCAGGTCGCCGCCTGGCCGGTGGCCGCCTGAGCAATCGGCTGCAGCGTGCCACGGCGGTCGATGCCGAATGTCGCGACCGCGTTCGGGCCGGCCTCGGCGATCGCGAGGTTCCCGCGCGGGTCGAAGGCGACCGCGAACGGCACCGCTCCGGCCAGCGTGGTCGTGGTCGGCTTGAACGCCAGGCCGCCGAGGCGGTCGACGTCGAAGACCTGGACGGCGTTGGTGCTCGCCTTGGTGGTCACGAGCAGGCGGTTGCCGTCGGGCGTGAACGCGACCTGGCCGGGCGTGTGGGTGAACTCCGGCGTCGCGGCCGGATCGAGGCCGAGCGCCCGGTGCCACGCGGGGATCGGCACGAGGAACCCGGCGATCCGTACGTAGCCCTGGACCGAACCGCCCCTGCGAGCATTGAGCACGTAGACGAGGTTGTCGTGAACGGCGATGCTGGCCGGGAAGTCGCCGAATGACGGCAGGACCTGACGGCGGACGAGGCGGTCGCCGTCGACGCCGAAGACCGTGATCGTGTTGCTCCCGGCGTTGACCGCGTAGAGCAGGCCGTGCTCGCGGTCGAGTTGCAGCGAGCCCTGCGAGGCGAGGTGATCGACGACCGAGCCGTCGAGCACGCCGCCGAGGCCGCCGGTGCGATAGCTGCCGGCCGGCTTGAGGCTGCCGTCAGGTGTGCGGTCGTAGGCGACGACGGTGTTGCCGGCCGGGTCGTCGGTCTGGACGAAGACGGCGCCCGCGGCCCGCTGCGGGCTCGCGGCGGCCGGCCCGGCGAGCAGCGCGGCGGCCGCGAGCGCGGCGCCGGCGGCGCCGGCGAAACGAGAGAACTTCAAGGTGATCCTCCATGGGACGAACGGCAATACGTTCCGTTCGTCTCGCGCCGGGCGCGGCGCTTACGCGGCGCGCCCGGCGGTTCACCGCCCTGTTAGGACCGTGAGAGTCAGCCGTTTTCGCGCTTGAAGACGATCAGGTGACCGTCCTTCTCGCCGTGCAGCGCCATGTTCGGGATCAGCTTGTCGAACTCCCAGCCCTCGGCGCCGACCCGGTTCAGGCGCTCCTCGAACTCCTTGCGGTCGAACTCCTCGTCCTTGCGCCCGAGGAAGCCGTGCGTCAGCACTTCGGTCCGGTATTCGTAGGTCGGCATGGCGCCGGAGCCTACGGCGCGATCGCGGACGGCGTCGGGGTGGGGGTCGGCGTCATTTCCGTCATCGTGACCACCTGACTGGAGACGCGGTACGCGCCGTCTGAGCCCTGGACATACAGCGTCACGTCCGGTCCGGTCGTGAGATGTGCGGGCTGCGCGTGCCGGACCGACGGCGACTGATCGCGGGTCATGGCGAAGTACGCCCCCGCCAGCAGCGCGACCACGATGGCCGTGGCGGCGAATCCTGGGGCGATGCTTTGGCGGCGCACGGCAGCGTCAGAGGTCGGGGTGTCGCGGGTCACGATGCCCAAGGGTCAAGCCCTTGGCTATTCGGCCGCTAAAGCCGTCCTCCATCGCACCTAAGGACGGCGCGAACCCGACTTCCCGTCGAATCGCGCTGGACATATTTCCGACCGAAGTCGCACGAAATCGACCGAGGACTTTCCTAGGATCGATCACATCGACACACGTGACCGACTCACCCTCCTGGCCGCCGCCCTGGCGCTCCTGGGCCTGATCCTCCTCGGCGTCGGCGTCCTGATCCCGCAGCTCGTGGTTCTGCTCGTGGGTGTGGGCGCCCTGGCGGGCGGCACCGGCACGCTCGCAGGGCAGCGCCGGCGCGCGTAGACGGCCGAACGTCAACTGCTCCAGGTGGGGAGGGTTCGGTGCGCCCTCCGAGACTGACCGTCAAGGTACGGGCCACGGAGACAGAAAGCGCGTTCTCACGCACGCCGATCACCCCGCGGGAGCGGGTTGCGAGGGGGTGATGTACAAACGGGTCCTGTGAGGACTCATTTGTACATCACCCCCACCAACGCGCCAGCTCGAACAGTGCGACCCTGATCGAAGACGGCGACCTGACCGCCAAACGCGCACGGTCGACCACGGCGACCGGGAGAAGGCGTGCGAGGGACGCACTTTCTGCCTCCGTGGCCCGTAGCTGTCGGTATCCCGGCACCGCAATTCGAGCCAACAGAGCCGAGCCGAGCAGCCGACTCACGGCGAGCCAGTAACGGAGGGCGGACCACTCCCCCTCCCCCACCCGGCGCAGTTGACTTCCGTCCCTAGCTACTTCCTCCGGATAAATGCAGCGTCGCGCCAGGAAGCGATCACGACTTGCGGAGCGAACAAGCCGCCGCCGGCGGCTGGCGCTGCTCGTCCGGGGACCTCGGAGCGTTCCGTGGGGAAGCAGCGAGCTACCCAGCGGCGTGGCACCGCTGGGCGCCGCGGTCGAGTGCGGGTCACGCGCGGGTGTTTGCACCTGCGAGCACCCGCGCTGTTCGGGTTGGCGCGTCGCCGAATCGATCAGGGCAACCAGTCAGCGGCTGCGCCCGTACCCGCGGTGTCGGAGGATCAGCACGTAGGCGTAGGCGATGCCGATATAGGCGACGAGGTTGTAGACGAGGTGCAGGATCGTGTCGCTGAGCCCGAGCGCGGCATCTCCGATGCCGGGGCACGGGCAGCCGCCGTTGGCGATCACGTTGGAGATGATCACGCCGTGCTCGACCATGTGCCAGCTCTCGATCCACACGCTGGCGGTGATGAAGATCCAGAACGCCCGTTTCGTGATCACCTCCGGCGTGATGTGCCAGAGGGGCAGGATCAGCGCGTACAGGGACAGCAGATACAGCGTGTTGTAGCCGAGGTGCAGCCACTCCTCGGTGCCGTTGAACTGGAGCACGTAGCCGAGCAGCCCGAGCGCGTCGTCTTCGGGTACGCCGAGAACGAAGACCTGCAGGGCCTGCACGAAGTGCTCGACCAGGTGGCCGCCCTGGATGACGACCACAGCGGTCATGAAGTAGAAGACCGGCTCGCTGAGCCCACTGGTGTCCCTAGCGGGCGGTGCCGCCGCCATTGCCGGCCGGTGCGTCAGGAGCTTCTGCATCGCGGCCTCCGCGCGCGTCGCGAGCGGGACGTGAGCCCGACTATACGCTCGCCGCTTCCGGCATTGCAACCCGTGCGCGGAGGGGGTAGCCTCGCTCGCGGGTGATAGCCCGATGGGCGCTCGACCAGAACCTCATGAGCGAGACCGCATTGCGGTCCCCGGGGTTCCTACGGGCCCGCCAGGCGCGGGCTGCTCCCGTCTCACAGCCCAACCTGAGGGGGTGTTCCAGTTGAAGCGACTGGTATCAGCCGCTGCCGCGATCGTCGCGCTCCTGTTGTTGCCGGCGGGCGCCGTCGCGACCGGTGAGGAGACCACGGTCGAGCGGGTTCCCGGGAACTTCGTGATGACTTCGGAGGACTGCAAGCACCTGCCGCCGGCCACCACGATCACCGGGACGGGAACCGGGACCTCGGTCACCCGGACCACGACCCATCGCGGAATCACGACGATCGCGAACACGACGATCATTCCCGGCAAGGCCACCGACCAGGCCGGGAACACCTACCGGTTCTTCTACAGCAATCACTTCCGGATCTCGAACACGAAGGCGAGGCCGACCGTGTACTCCGGGCTCATGGAGGACCTGTTCCTGCTGCACGGACGGGGGCCGGCGAGGCTCGCCAACGGCTTCGTCGCCGTCTACACGACGGACTTCGGCGACCTGAATCGTTTTGACCCGATTCACGCGTTCGGAGATCCGATCACATTCCCGACCGGAGTAGGGCCGTTCTGCGATCCGCTCTAGCTACTTGCCGCTGATAAACGGGTGTACGTGAGAACGGCCGCGCGGGCGGCGCGGCCGTTCATCGGGTGAGTCGCGTGGCGGGCGGCTCCGCGACTGGTGCTGATGGTCTCAGGCGGGCCGGACAGGCTTGGTGGGCTTGCCCGGGCGGGTTGGCTGGGCCGGGCCGGGCGCGCGGGGCGGGCCGTGCCCGGTCCGGTCATGCGGTTTGAGGGCGAGGGTGTCTAGGTTGTAGGCGAGGATCGCCCAGGCGGCCCAGGTGCGGGCGCCGGTGTGGCCTTTCAGGCGCGATCGGTCGAGGCCGTAGCGGCGTTTGAGGTGGCTGATGCGGCCCTCGGCGCCGACGCGGAACTTGGCCAGCCGGCGGTTGGTCTTGCGGGCGTGCGGGGCGTGGTGGCCGCTGATGAACAGCCGCTCGGGCTCGGGCAGGTACGCGCGGACGGGGCCGGGGGTGAAGCCGCCGTCGAGCGCGATCTCGCGGGGCCGCAGGTTGAGGTCATCAAGCCGCTGGCCGGTGAACGGCAGCAGCTGGGACTCGTTGAGTGAGCCGATGCCGGTGCTCACCGGGAGGATCAGGCCGCGCGCGCCGCGGCGCGTGTTCTCGCACAGTTCGGCGAGCTGCATGACGGAGCCGAACTCGGTCGGCTTGTTGAGCTTGCCCTTGCGGATCGGGCGCGCGTCGGGGTCGCTGATCGAGACCAGCCGATCGCGGATCGGGTTGCCCGCGACCCGCAACGCGATCTGCGCGCAGACCTTCTCGGCCAGCTCGGCCACGCGCTGGAGCCGATCGGCGGCGGCCCGCTTGGCGTGGGCGCCGCGACCGCGGGCGCGCTCACGCAACCGGGCCGCGAGCCGGCGCGCTTCGCGGATCGAGACCACTAGCAGCTCGCCGGCCTCACCGGTCAAGCGGTCAGCGAGCGCCTTGCTTTTGCCGGTACGCGCGGCGATCGAGCGGTTCACGCGGCGCAGCCGGCCAGCGACCTGGCGTGAGCGATCCTTCACCCGCGGCGCCCCAACACCAGCCAGCCCGCGCGCCTTGGCCGCCTCACGCGCCAGCGCCCGCGCGGCGTCCTCGGCGAGTCCAAGGTCGGTTGGGTAGCGGATCTCTGACTCCACGACGGTCGAATCGATCCGCGCGGCCCGCACGACGAAGCGCCGAGCGCCCGCAGTCGGGCTGGCCGCCGCGGCGATCACCTGCGAGCAGATGTCCTCGATCACCTCCGCGCCCAGGCGCCGCACGAGCTTGCGCACAGTGGACTCATCCGGCACCCGGTCCCACAGCCCGATCCGGCAGAACCGCCGCAGACGCAGCGAGTCTGAGACCTCCCCCGCACGAGCGTCTCATACCCCAGCCCGACCGCGCCTTGACGAGCATCAACCGCACGAAGCGGTCCATCGGCACCGTCGGGCGCCCGAACCACCGCGCGTCCGCGGCCCACGACGCCTCGATCGGCGCCAACACCCCAGGCTCGGCCAGCAACCCGTCCAGCGCCGCGAGATCCGCGGGCAGTTCGGCCACACAGTCCGGCAGCCCGAGATCAAACAACGACTCCACCTATCCGCCCGACAAGCGCAGCACTCAACCCCCATAATCGCCCGATATGCAGGCAAATAATCCCAGTGACACCGGACGGAACCACGACCACCCAACAACTATTTCCGGGGCAGGTAGCTAGGCCCGCGCCCGCTGGCCGCCGGCGTAGGAGCCGAGGTCGGCGAGGAACGCGAGCACGACGACGAACCACTCGAAGCCGGTGACGCGGTGGGTGCCGACGTCCCACATCACCGCGTAGGCGAGCGTCGTCCACGGCAGCAGGAAGAACCCGAGCAGCGGGAGGAACCAGCTGTCGTACGCGCGGCTGAGGATGTCGCTGAACAGCGCGACGACGATGATCGCCAGGCGTGGCGAGATGAAGGCGAAGGCGGCGGCCACGCAGGGCACGCCGCAGACCTTACGCCTCTACGGATCGACGCGCAGTTCGCCGATCTGGGTCGCGGAGTCCTCGAACTCGATCTCGAAGATGCCGTCGATCGTGGCCTTGAAGCTGATGTTCTCGGTCTCGCCCCCCTTGACGTCCTTCTTGATGTCGTAGCCGTGGATGTGGACCTCCTCATCCTTCGGCGCGAGGACGCGGAAGCGCACGGTGTCGCCCTTGTCGAAGCGCAGCTTGACGACCTTGCTGCCGGTGAGGAGCGGGCCGGGGTCGACCGTGGGCTTGGGCGTCGGGGTCTCGGTCGGCGTCGGCGTCTCCTCGCGGACGTCCGGGTTCGATGTCGTCGCGGTGGCCGTCGCAGTGGGGGCGTCGGCCGTCGTCTCGGGATCGTCGGAGCTGGGTCGCAGCGCGAGAAACGCCACGACGAGGATCGCGACGGCGACGCCGAGGAAGGCCAGGCGGGCGTTGCGGCTCATCGCTCGTACCCCGCGGCCCGGCCGGAGAAGGCGATCCGCTCGGCCATCTTGCGGTTGGCCTCGTCGATCATCTCGCCCTCGAACACCGCGGCGCCCGCGCCGTCCCGGTGCGCCTGCTCATAGGCGGCGAGCATCGCCTCCGCGCGCTCCCACTGCTCGCGGGCCGGGCTGAAGACCTCGTTGACGACCGCGATCTGGCCCGGGTGGATCGTCCACTTGCCGTCGACGCCGAGCGCGCGCGCCAATTGGGCCCGCTCGCGCAGCCCGTCCTCGTCCTTGATGTTGCCGTAGGGGCCGTCGATGGCCTGGATGCCCGCCGCGCGCGCCGCGACGACGAGCCTGGAGTAGACGTAGTTGAGATGGTCTCCGGGATACCCGCTCGGCGCCGCGCCGATCGTCGTGATCGGGATGCCGACCGCCGCCGAGTAGTCCCCGGGGCCGAAGATCAGCGTCTCCATGCGGGGTGAGGCGGCGGCGATCGCCTCGCACGCGAGCAGCCCGGTGGCGTCCTCGATCTGCGCTTCGATGCCGATCCGGCCGACCTCGAACCCGTGCGCCAGCTCGATCTGGGTGAGCAGCTTGTCGGTCATCTCGACGTCCCCGGGGGTGCGGACCTTGGGCAGCATGACCGCGTCGAGCTTGCGGCCCGCCTGCTCCACGACGGCGATCAGGTCCTTGTAGTAGTGCGGGGTGTCGGTGCCGTTGACCCGCACGACGACCGTCTTGCCGCCGAAGTCGAGCGTGTTCAGCGCCTCGATCACCCGCCCGCGCGCGCCCTCCTTCTCGTTCGGCGCGACGGCGTCCTCGAGGTCGAGGAAGATCTCGTCGGCCTCCAACCCCACGGCCTTGGCGATGAAGCGCTCGCTGGATCCCGGAACGGCGTGACACGTACGGCGTGATCTCGGCATGAGGGGCGGATCGTAGCCTCAGAGACATGCCCGAACTGCCAGAGGCCGAGCGCGCCCGCCAACAGATCGAGCGGGCGCTGGGGCGCGAGATCGTCGCCGTCGACGACCGCGACACCTACGTGAGCCGGCCCCACGCGCCCGGGGAGATCGCCGCCGCGCTGGTCGGACACCGGCTCACGGCCGCCCACCGGCGCGGCAAGTTCCTGTGGGCGGAGACCGACGGCGGCCCGGAACTGGGCCTGCATCTCGGGATGGCGGGACGGATCGTGGTCGACGAGCCGGCGGGCGACAACAACTGGGACCGGTTCGTGCTCGACTTCGCCGACGGCGGGCGACTGGCGCTGCGCGACAAGCGCCGGCTCGGCCGCGCGGTGATCGAGCCCGACTTCACCCACATCGGCCCGGACGCGTTCGAGATCTCCCGCGACGCCTTCCGCGAGCGGGTGGGGCGCGGCTCGATCGCGCTGAAGGCACGGCTGCTGGATCAGAAGTCGCTCGCGGGCGTGGGGAACCTGCTCGCCGACGAGACCCTGTGGCAGGCGAAGCTCTCACCCCGGCGCCCGGCCGGCGAGCTGACCGACGAGGAGCTCGACCACCTGCGCCGCGAACTGCGCAAGGCGACCCGCAGCGCGATTCGCGCGGGCGGCGTCCACACGGGCGACTTCATCCCGTTCCGCAAGCGCGGCGCGGCCTGCCCGCGCTGCGGGACGACGCTCGAGCGCGCGACGATCGGCGGCCGGACGACGTTCTGGTGCCCGAAGGAGCAGACCTAGGGAGCCGCTTCGCGGACCGCTTCGGTCGCTTCCTCGTACGTGTAGCCGATGCCGGTCAGGAGGTCGGTGGCGGTCGAGCGGATCTGGCCGACGATCACCGACACGCTGAGGTTCGTCGTGCCCTCGAGGACGTGGGTGGCGACCGACGCGGCCCGCAGCGCCGGGCCGCGCACGCCCTCGAAGGCCTCGCCCCGCTCCAGCGCCCCGCCCAGCGCGAGCACGGCGGCGGCGAGATCGTCGAGCGCTTCGGCCACCTCGGGCGGGACGTTCTCGTCGAGCGCGAGCGCCCGCATCGCGCCGCGGGCGAGCACGCGGACGTTGCGGACGGCGAGGTCGATCCGCGCGGCCGCGTCGGCATAGAACTCGACGGAGTCTCTCGCGCGCCTGCGCGCGGGGGAGATCCGCGTCGTCTCGCGGCTCTCAAGCGTCGCGTCGAAGAACCGCGCGCCCAGCTCGTCGATCCCCCGCGCCCGCACCAGCGCCGCCTCGGCGTGATCCGGCTCCCGCGTGCGCAGCGCGCCGGCGATGTCGCCCAACACCGCCGCCAGCTCCTCCAGCACCGGCCGCGCCGCGTCGCGCAGCAGCCGCAGCGGGTTCGCCGGGAGCAGGACCGCGGCGACGGCGAGGGCGATCGTCCCGCCGGTGAGCGCGTCGAGCGCGCGGGCGAAGGACACGTGGGTCCCCGCGGTGGAGACGGTGAACACCAGCACGGCCGAGACGGCGACCTGGTTGACGAACAGCTGGCTCGTACCGAAGAACAAGCCGAGGCCGATGGCGACGAACACCGCCACCCCGAGTTGGACCACGCCGGGACCGAGCTGGAAGGCCAGCAGATCCGCGGCCGCGATGCCCAGCGTGACCGCCGCGATCAGCTCGAACGCCCGTCGCCCGCGCTGGTGGTAACTGGTGCCGAGCGCGATCACGGCCGAGACCGGGGCGAAGAACGGCGACGAGTGGCCCCAGAGCCATTTGGCCGTCGCCCACGCCAGCGCGACCGCCACACCCGCCTGAACCATCACCCGCCAGCCCATCCGGACCCGGTTCCAGCGAACGTGCATCGAGACGCGGGACCGTTCCGCGGCGTCCTCGAAGAAGCGATCCGGGATCACAGCTCGCGACGGTACTCGACCAGGTCCAGCCCCAGCAGCGGCTCGGAGAACGCGCGCGAGGCGAGCTCCCAGCCCTCGCGCTCGTAGAAGGCGCGGGCGCGGGCGGCGCCGTACGGCGTGTAGAGCCGGATCGACTCGTAGCCCTGGCGTGCCGCCTCCTCGAGCCCGAGGCCGTGCAGCCGCCCCGCCAGCCCGGTGCCCCACCAGTCGGGCCGCACGAAGAGCATCCAGAGGTGGGCCCGCGCGGGCAGGCGGATGTGCGGGCGCTCGCGATCGGCGGCGTGGGTGATGCCGACGTGGCCCGCCTGCATGCCGTCCGGCTCCACCGCCATCGCGCACCAGGTGGTGTTCTGGCGCAGCCGTTCCCGGATCGAGCGCACCTCGAGCGCGTGCGGCGGCGGCTCCCAGCCCTCCGGCGCCCACGCGCGGTAGGAGTCGAAGCCGAGTCGTGTGGTCCCCGCAAGCGCCAGCGCGTCATCCGGCACCGCGATCCGGATGTCGAGCCCAGCAAGGTCCATCAGTGGGGAGAGCGTATCGAAGCTTGCATTATCTCAACCTCGACTTGACGGTGAGATACATGCGGATCGGGTCTGAACCCCACCCCCAGGATTCAAGCGGCAGAGCCAGAGTGCCGACACCGAGGGGGACGTGACCCGCCGACTTCTCGCCACAGCCCTCATCAGCGCCGCCGCCGTTGCGGCTGCGCTCGGCATCCCTGCAGCCGCCCAGGACGACGCCACGCCTACGGCGACGGCCTCCTCCGTGGCGACGGCCACCGAGACGACCGCGCCCCCCGCCGCCACGGCGACGCCGGCGGCAACCGAAGCTCCTACGCAGGCGCCGGTTGACACGGGCCAGTCGGCTTCGACCCCGGACCCCACCGAGGCCGCCACCGAAGCGCCGGCCGCGACCGAGACGCCCTTCCCCTCCCCGGTCGAGACCACGATCGAGACGCCCGCCCCCACGGAGACCGCAGCTGCCGCCGACGCGACGGCCACGGCCACGGCGACCCCGACGGCGACCGAGACCCCGCGCAAGAAGAAGACCACCCGCGCGGCGAACACGTCGAAGCCGAAGAACGGTCAGGCCCGCGAGTGCACCGAGAAGGACACGGGTAAGGCTTCGACCTCGACCTCAGCTTCAGGGTGTGTCAAGGTCAACACCGCTCCGGCGTCGGTCCCGACTCCTGCCCCGGCTCCCAAGCTGACGAACACCGACGGCAGCCCGGCGCCCTCGAATCCGAGCTACGCGCTCTCGACTCCGGGCCCCGCGAAGATCGGCGTCCCGAACTTCTTCATCGACAAGTTCCGGATTCCTCCCTTCCTGCTCCCGATCTACCAGGCGGCCGGCATGCAGTACGGCATCCGCTGGGAGGTCCTCGCGGGCATCAACGAAATCGAGACCGACTACGGCCGCAACCTCAACGTCTCCTCCGCCGGAGCCCTGGGCTGGATGCAGTTCATGCCCGCCACGTGGAAGCAGTACGGCGTCGACGCCAACCAGGACGGCGTCAAGGACCCGTTCAACCCGGTCGACGCGATCTTCGCCGCCGCGCGCTACCTCAAGGCCGCGGGCGGGGACAAGGATCTCCGCAAGGGCATCTTCGCTTACAACCACGCCGACTGGTACGTCGACAGCGTCCTGATGCGCGCCCAGGTCGTCGGCGGCATCCCCGGCGACCTCGTCGGCAGCCTCACCGGCCTCACGCAGGGCCGCTTCCCGGTCCGCGCCAAGGCGACGTACGCCGGCGCGCTGAAGAAGTCCGATCGCAAGATCAAGGGCGCCAACGCCGCCGTCACCGTCGAGGCCGACAAGACCCGCCGCAACATCGAGATCTACGCCAAGGCCGGCTCCCCCGTGATCTCCGTCAACGACGGCAAGGTCGTCAAGGTCGGCAAGAGCAAGCGCCTCGGCCGCTTCGTGATCGTGCAGGACGTCTACGGCAACACGTACACGTACGGGCACCTCGGCAGCGTCGCCAAGACGATCCCGGTCCCGAAGCGGCGCACCAAGAAGACCACGGGCCCGAAGCGCAAGGTGCCCGTCGCCCCCACGACCGAGCACGAGACCAAGGCCGACGCCAAGGCGGCGAAGGTCGCGAAGGCCGCGCCGACCCCCACGCCCGAGCCGGCCGCCACCGCCGCGCCCACGGCCAAGGTCCGCCTCTTCGCCCACCCGGAGCGCAAGAACGCCCTCGCCAACGGCGGCGACGCCCAGATCACCGACGGCCGCCCGGCCGAGGAGCTCGCCAGCGCCGGCGCCCCGCTCGGCCTCAACCCCAAGGACTTCGTGGCCAAGCCGCTGGTCAAGGGCGCGCGCATCCTCGGCGGCACCACGCTCGGCCGGATCGGCAAGACCACCGCGCTCGCCCCGCACCTGCTGTTCGAGATCCGCCCGGCCGGCAGCGGCGCCCCGCGGATCGACCCGAAGCCGATCCTCGACGGCTGGAAGTTGCTGGAGAGCACCGCGGTCTACCGCGCCAAGGGCAAGAACGCGCTCTTCGGCACCGACTCCGACCAGCCCTCGATCGGCCAGATCATGCTGATGAGCAAGGAGACGCTCGCCCGCCGCGTGCTCGCCGACAACCGCATCACGATCTACGGCTGCGGCGAGAGCGACGTCCGCTCCGGCGCGATCGATCGCCGCGTGCTCGCCACGCTCGAGTTCCTGGCGACGAGCGGCCTGAAGCCGACCGTCTCGAGCCTCAAGTGCGGCCACGGCTACCTGACCACCTCGGGCAACGTCTCCGAGCACACGACCGGCACCGCGGTCGACATCGCCGCCATCAATGGCATCAACATCTACGGCCACCAGGGCCCGGGCTCGATCGCGGACGTCACGATCCAGCGTCTGCTGACCCTGCAGGGCACGATGAAGCCGCACCAGATCATCTCCCTGATGACCTTCGACGGCGCCGACAACACGCTCGCCATGGCCGACCACGCCGACCACATCCACGTCGGCTGGCGCCCGCTCTACGGCGAGAACAAGGAAGCCGCGAAGCAGATCAACGCGATCCTGAAGCCGAACCAGTGGATCAAGCTGATCGGCCGCCTGTCCGAGATCGACAACCCGAAGGTCCCGGTCACCCCCAGCAAGTACTCGGTCAAGGTCAAGCGCGCCGCCGACTAAGATCTGGCGCCATGTCCACCGCGGACACCAAGGCCCAGATCGAGACGGCGGTCAAGAACTTCCAGCGCGAGGTCCCCGCACTGGAGCGACTGAAGCTGGTCTTCGAGCTCGAACTGCGCGGCCGCGGTGACATCCAGCTGTTCCGCGTCGAGGTCCCCGGGCCGAAGATCACGCGTGACATCGCCTCCGACGCGAAGGTGCGCCTCAGCATCCCGCGCACCGAGTTCAACGAGCTGCTCAAGGACGGCACGATCCGCCACTGGCGCGAGTGCTTCGAGTCCGGTCACGTGAAGGCCAGCGGGCCTCCCGAGATCATCAAGCTGATCGCGAACGTCGTGATGAAGCAGGAAGAGCGCACGCGGACGCGGCGGCTCAAGACCCGCTAGTTCGCTTCAGCGCCACCCCGGTGATCACCTCGCGGACGATCCGGTCCGCGACCAGGCACGTGATGTCGGCCGAGCCGACCCCGGTCGGGATCACCTCGACGACGTCCATCCCCACGAGGTCCACCCGCGAGCAGATCTCGCGGCACGCCCACAGCAGGTCGATCGACGTCATGCCACCCGGCTCCGGCGTGCCGGTGCCGGGGACATAGACCGGGTCGAGCACGTCGACGTCGACTGAGAGGAACACCGGGCCGCCGCCGACGATCGCGACCGCCCGCTCGACCACGGAGCGGATGCCGACCTCGCGCACGTCGTGCATGAACATCGACGTGATGCCCCGCTCGTGCTGCCAGGAGAACTCGGTCTCCCCCGGCCAGTAGCCGCGCAGGCCGATCTGCACGTAGCGCTTCGGGTCCACGTGGCCCTGCTCGACGAGCCGGTACATGATCGACCCGTGTGAGAGCTCGACGCCGAAGACCTCCTTGCCGGTGTCGGTGTGGGTGTCGAAGTGGATCAGCCCGACCGGGCCGCCGCGGCGCGTGGCGATCGCGCGGATGTCCGGCTCGGCGATCGAGTGATCGCCGCCGAGGATGATCGGCAGCGCGCCGGCGTCGACGACCTGGCCGACGGTGGCCTCGATCGCGGCGTGGGTGCGGACGGCGTCCGCGGGCAGGACCGGCGCGTCGCCGAAGTCGACGACCTTCAGGACCTCCATGCCGTCGATCCCCGCCTCCAGGTGGGGCCCGTGCGGGCACGAGGCCGCGCGGATCCCGCGCGGCCCGAAGCGGGTGCCCGGGCGGTCGGAGACGAGGTCGTCCGTCGGCGCGCCCACGATCGCGATGTCGACGCCCGCCAGCTCGGCGGGGTCCTGCGTGTAGGGCATGCCGGAGAAGGTCAGAAGCCCGGCGTAGTCGGGCTTCTCACCGTATTCGCGCCAGCGTTCGAGCGGATCGATCATCGATCCGCACGATACGCCGACTAGTGCGAGACGCGCGGATCGACGTAGACGTCGTCGATCTGCCAGGCGCCGCCGAGCAGCGGCGAGAACTTGAAGCGCACCGCGGTCATGTCGGGCGGCAGCAGCGGGAGCAGGTTCGCGACCACGAGCGAGGGCAGGCTGGGATGCCACGCCCCGCCGAGATCGACGCCCACCGGCAGCGTCACCCACACGCCGAGCTCGAGCTGGACCTGCACCTGCACCAGCAGGGTCGAGAGCAGCCCGCTGTTCTTGCGGGCGAAGTAGCGCAGCGTCGGCTCATTGAGGCCGACGCAGACCGGCGCGGAGGTGGCGCTGGAGCCGGCCGGCAGCAGCAGGGAGCGGGAATCGGCCGCGCCGCCGACGTGCTGGGACGCGTTGCCGTCGACGACCTTGGCGCCGCCTGTGAGCGTCCAGCCGGCGTCACCCGCCTCGAAGTTCCCGTTCTGCACGGGCTTGTAGGAGCTGTTGTCGAGCCACGCCTTGAACGGCTGGCTCAGGACCGGGTCGTCGCAGCCCGTTGCGGACTTCGTGAGCACGCCGGCGTGGGCCGGCGCGGCCAGGGCCGCGGTCGTGGCAATCGCACCGGCGAACGTAAGCGCCGTGCGGGTCATCCGTGACCTCTTCATATTCCTAAAGTCGGCATACCGGGCTGCCGACCACATAGGACACACGTCGATTGACGGAATCTTGACTTTTGCCCGCCATCGACCCACCGAAGATCGACGACGCCACCGCGCTGCGCGTCGAGGAAGCCCGGACATTCAGCCTGCAGGGCCTGAGTGCCCGCCAGCAAGGGGTTGAGATCACCTCTGCGGTGCTCTCGGTCGGCGCCGCGATCGCCCTCGCGGTCCTGGCCGATGCCGACCGCCCGTTCTCGCTCCCGCTCGCGGTCATGTTCGTCCTGGCGTACGCGGCGATCTCGCGCGTCGCCTTCAACGTCGGCGCCGGCTACGTCGTGCCGACCCAGCTCGTCTTCGTGCCGATGCTCCTATTGACGCCGACCCCGGCCGTGCCGCTGCTGGTGATGCTCGGGACGGTGCTGGCCAAGCTGGGCTCGGTGCTGCGGGGCCAGTCCGCGCCGCAGCGGATGATCCTCGTCATCACCGACGCGACCTTCGCGCTCGCACCGGCGGCCGTCCTGATCCTGCTGGACGCGCAGTTGCCCGACTGGGCGTCGTGGCCGGCGTACGCGGCGGCGGTCGCGGCGCAGTTCGCCGCCGACGCGCTGCGCGAGAGCCTGCGCGCGTATCTGACCAAGGTCCTCCCCGTGCGGGTGATGCTCGCCGAGATCGCCGAGGCCTGCCGGCTCGACCTCCTGCTGATCCCGGTCGGCCTGCTCACCGCGCTCGCCGCCGCCGGCGCGCCGGCCGCGGCCCTGTTCGTCCTGCCGCTCGTCGCGCTGCTGCAGATGTTCGCCCGCGAGCGCGACGCCCGCATCGAGCAGACGCTCGAGCTCGGGCGCTCCTACCGTGGCACCGCGCTGCTGCTCTGCGACCTGCTCGAGGACGACGACGAGTACACGGGCAACCACACGCACGACGTCGTCGAGCTCGCCGCCCGCGTCGCCGACCGCCTCCGCGTGCCCGAGGACGTCAAACGCGAGACCGAGCTCGGCGCGATGCTCCATGACATCGGCAAGATCGGCATCCCCGACGCGATCATCAACAAGCCCGGGCCGCTCGACGAGGAGGAGTGGAAGCTGATGAAGACCCACACGCTCGAGGGCCAGCGCATGCTCGACCGCGTGGGTGGGTTCCTCGGCAGCGTCGGGGAGGTCGTCCGCGCTTCGCACGAGCGCTTCGACGGCGCCGGCTACCCGGACGGCCTCAAAGGCGCGGAGATTCCCCTCGCGGCGCGGATCGTGTCCGTCTGCGACGCGTTCAACGCCATGACCACGACCCGCTCCTACCGCAAGGCGATGCCGGTCGCGACCGCGGTGCAGGAGCTGCGCCGCTGCTCCGGCACCCAGTTCGACCCGGCGGTCGTGACGGCGCTGCTGGACGTCATCGGCGATCCCGGCTGGGCGCTGTCGCTGCGCGCCGAGCCGAGAGTCGCGACGCCGCCCGCGCGGACCTACTCCTCCGCGCCGTAGGCGTCGGCGAGGAACTCCGGCAGCGTCGCCATGAAGCCCGGCACGAGCTCCTCGGGGATGGTGACGGTGACGCCGGTGACGTGGACGTCGTCGCCGTGGGTGTGCGCGTCAGGGGTGACGGTGGCGCCCGCGAGGATGAAGAACGGCGTCAGCGAGAAGTAGTCCAGCCCGACGAACTCCTCCTTGTCGATGCCGGTGGCGTCGAGCAGTTCGAGGAACGCGGGATCGTATTCGGAGTGACCCTGGGTGATGTAGGCAAGTTGCTTCATGGGAGGGAGTGTGTAGCGTTTCGCGCCGCATGGACCTTCCGCCTTCGCTCACGATCGACCAACTGCGCCATGCCGTACACGACGAGAAGGTGGACACGGTCCTGCTCGCGCTGACCGACATGCAGGGCCGCCTGCAGGGAAAACGGCTCACGGCACGGCACTTCCTGGACACCGTGCTCGAGCACGGCTCGGAGGCCTGCAACTACCTGCTGGCCGTCGACGTCGAGATGAACACGGTCGACGGCTACGCGATGTCCTCGTGGGAGCGCGGCTACGGCGACTTCGAGATGAAGCCCGACCTGGCCACCCTGCGGTTCGTGCCCTGGAACGAGGGCACGGCGCTCTGCCTGGCCGATCTCGCCTGGGGCGATGGCTCGCCCGTCGTGGCCTCGCCGCGCCAGATCCTGCGCGCGCAGCTGGACCGGCTGGGCGAGCGCGGCTTCGAGGCGTTCGCGGGCACCGAGCTCGAGTTCATCATCTTCCGCGACACCTACGAGGAAGCCTTCGAGAAGGGCTACCGCGGCCTCAAGCCCGCCAATCAGTACAACAACGACTACTCGGTCCTCGGCGGCTCGCGGGTGGAGCCACTGTTGCGCCGGATCCGCAGGGAGATGGGCGCCGCGGGGATGGCGGTCGAGAGCTCCAAGGGCGAGTGCAACGACGGCCAGCACGAGATCAACTTCCACTACGGCCCTGCACTGCGGACCGCGGACGAGCACACGATCTACAAGACGGGCGCGAAGGAGATCGCCGCCGCCGAGGGCATGGCGATCACGTTCATGGCCAAGTACGACCAGCGCGAGGGGTCGTCATGTCACATCCACCTCTCGCTGCGGCGCGACGGCTCCCCCGCCTTCGAAGCCGACGAGGCCCTGTTCGAGCGCTTCGTCGCCGGCCAGCTCGCCTGCCTGCGCGAGCTGAGCCTGTTCCTCGCGCCCAACGTCAACTCCTACAAGCGCTTCGCCAAGGGCTCCTTCGCGCCGACCGCGGTGGCCTGGGGGCGCGACAACCGCACGTGCGCGGTGCGGGTCGTCGGCCACGGGCCGGCCCTGCGGGTCGAGCTCCGCGTGCCCGGCGCCGATGTCAACCCGTATCTGGCACTGGCGGCGATGATCGCCGCCGGGCTGCACGGGATCGACGGCGAGCTGGAGCTCGAGCCGCCGCTGGACGGCAACGCGTACACCTCGGACAAGCCGCACGTGCCGACGACGCTCGCCGAGGCGCGCGGGTTGTTCGCCGCCAGCGGCGTGGCGCGGGCCGCGTTCGGCGACGAGGTCGTCGACCACTATCTCAACGCCGCCAGGATCGAGCTGGAGGCCTTCGAGGCGTTCGTGACCGACTGGGAGCGCACCCGGGGGTTCGAGCGGCTGTGATCGTGGACGCCGTCTTCGCCCCCGTTCAGTCGACGACCGCCTTCGAGGAGACGCTCGAGCGGCTCGGCACCGCGATCAAGCTCGAGCTGCTGCCGCCGGGCACGCGGCTCCCGCCGGAGCGCGATCTCTGCGAGCAACTCGGCATCGCCCGCTCGACGCTGCGCCAGGCGCTGACCGCGCTGGTCCAGAGCGGGCACCTGCACGCGGTGCGCGGGCGGGGCGGCGGGACGTTCGTCGCCGACGCGCCGGCGCAGATCGCCGCCCGCTCGGAGCTCGTCGACTGGCGCGAGCGCTGCGACGTGCGCCTCGCGGTCGAGGTGGGTGTGGCGTACCTGGCGGCGGAGCGGGCGGAACCGGCGGCGATCGACCTGCTGGGTGATCTGGTGGGTGAGATGGCCGCCAGCGACGACGACTTCGCCGCGTACCGCCGCGCGGACGTGCGCTTCCACGTCGGCTTGGCCGAGGCGACGGGCTCCCCCGCGCTGGTCGCCGCGACGACCGAGTCCCAGGGCGCGATGACCGACCTCATCTCCTACATCGCCCACCCGCCCGAGGTGCTGGCGTGGTCCAACGCGCAGCACGCGCGGCTCGTCGATTGCCTAATAAAGCGTGATCCGGCGCTGGCCATGAAGGTCATGGCCGACCACCTGCGCGGCACCGAGCACGTGCTCGCCGGCCTCCTTCCTTGACGCCGCCTATACCCTCCCGGTCTAAGGACGGAGGAGCGTACCTTTTGAGGGAGGTCGCGGGTCATGGCTGAGACGGTCGCACCGCAGCAGCAGCAGTCCGACGACGAGCGAAGGCTCGCCGAGCTTGGGTACACCCAGGCGTTGCAGCGATCGTGGAGCTCGTTCTCGAACTTCGCGATCTCGTTCACGATCATCTCGGTCCTCGCGGGCTGCTTCACCACCTACGGGCAGGCGTGGAACAACGGCGGGCCGATCGCGATCTCGTGGGGCTGGCCGATCATCTGCGGGCTGATCCTGCTGGTCGCGTTCTCGATGTCAGAGCTCGTGTCGGCGTACCCGACCGCGGGCGGCATCTACTACTGGGCGTCGACGCTGGGCGGGCCGAAGTGGGGCTGGTTCACCGGCTGGTTCAACCTCGTCGGCCTCGTGGGCGTGGTGGCATCGGTCGACTACGGCTGCGCGCAGTTCATGAACGCGACGTTCACGCTGTTCGCGCTCAACCTCGGGTTCGCGAACTGGGGCGACAGCGCGCACATCCTCAGCGAGACGTTCCTGCTGTTCATGGTGATCCTGACGATCCACGCGCTGATCAACATCTACTCCTCGCCGCTGGTCGCGCTCTTCAACAACATCTCGGTCTTCTGGCACGTCGCGGGCGTCACGGCGATCGTGCTGGTCCTCGCCTTTGTCCCGGACACACACCAGAGCGTCGACTTCGTCTTCACCCAGACGATCAACAACTCGGGCTTCGGCGGCGGGATGTTCTGGTTCTACGTGCTGCCGCTCGGCTTCCTGCTGACGATGTACACGCAGACCGGCTACGACGCTTCGGCGCACATCTCCGAGGAGACCCACGGCGCGGCCAAGGCCGCCGCCCAGGGCGTCTGGCGCGCGGTCTTCTGGTCGGGCGTCGGCGGCTGGATCGTGCTGCTGGCGATCACGTTCGCCGCCACCGACGTGGCCGGCATCAACAAGGGCGCCGGGTCCTCCCTGGCGGTCTTCGCCACCTCGCTGCCGGAGGGCTGGCAGAAGGTCGTCGTGCTGATCGCGACGATCGGCCAGCTGTTCTGTGGCATGGCGTGTGTGACATCGTGCTCGCGCATGACCTACGCGTTCTCGCGTGACCGCGCGGTGCCGGGCTGGCGCATGTGGACGCGGCTGAACCACCACCGCGTCCCGGCCTACGCCGTCGTCTTCTCCTGCGTCGCGGCGCTGATCATGACGCTGCCCGCGCTCGAGGGCGATGCCAACGGCGCCCCGTACGCCTTCTTCGCCGTCGTGTCGATCTGCGTGATCGGGCTCTACATCGCCTACGTGCTGCCGATCTACCTGCGCTGGCGCAAGGGCGACGACTTCGTGCCCGGCCCCTGGACGCTCGGCCAGAAGTACAAGTGGATCAACCCGGCGGCGATCATCTGGGTGGCGATCTGCGTGATCATCTTCTGCCTGCCGTTCACCCCCGCGGCGGTCCCGTGGCGGGACGAGTTCGACTGGAAGTACGTCAACTACGCGCCGATCACGGTGGGCGCGGTGCTGTTGATCGTCGGCATCTGGTGGGCGGTGCGCGCCAAGCACACGTTCACGGGTCCGGTCCGCACGGTCGAGTTCGACGACGGTGCCGGCCTTCAGTGAGTTCGAGGCCGGTGATCGGACTGTGCGCGGCGGTCGAGCGTGCGCGCTGGAGCGTGTGGGATGACGAGGCGGTGCTGCTTCCGCGCGGCTACGCGGAAGCGGTCCAGCGCGCCGGCGGGATCGCCGTGATGCTGCCGCCGGACCCGGACCTCAGCGACCCGGGGGCGTACCTGTCGTTCCTGGACGGGCTGATCCTCGCCGGCGGCGCGGACTACGGCGAGGTCCCGGACCGTGACGCGTTCGAGATCGCCCTCGGCCTGGCGGCGCTCGACGCCGATCTGCCGCTGCTGGGGGTCTGTCGCGGGATGCAGTTGATGAACCTCGCCCGCGGCGGCACGCTGATCGACCATCTGCCCGACGTGGTCGGGCACGAGGATCACCGGCTCGTCCCGGGGGCGTTCGGCGATCACGATGTGACGTTGCGCGAGGGCTCGTTGGCGGCGCGGGCCGCGGGTGCGCTGACGCAGCCGACCAAGTCGCACCATCATCAAGGCGTGGATCAGATCGGAGAGGGTTTCCAGGTGACGGGCTGGGCGGTTGTGGATGAGCTGCCGGAGGCGCTGGAGGATCCCTCGCGCCGGTTCGCGCTCGGCGTGCAATGGCATCCCGAGGCCGACCCCGCCGCCCGCGAGATCGCGGCGCTGGTCGAGGCGGCACGCGGATGAGCGGGCGCTTGGAGGGCAAGGTGTGCGTCATCACCGGCGCCGCGGGAGGCATCGGCGCCGAGAGCGCGGCGCTGTTCCGTGCCGAGGGCGCGACCGTCGTGGGTGTGGATCTGCAGGACGACTTCGAGGGCGTCGATCTGGCACTGGCGGCCGACGTCGCGTCCGAGGACGCGGTCATCGGCTTCTTGCAGCGGACCGTCGCCGAGTACGGCCGTCTCGACGTGCTGTTCAACAACGCGGGGATCTCGCCGGACGACGATGTGTCGGTCCTGGACACCACGCTTGAGGCGTGGCAGCGCGTGCAGGACGTCAATCTGCGCTCGGTCTTCTTGTGCTGCAAGCACGGGATCCCGCTGCTGCTGGAGTCCGGCGGCGGGTCGGTGATCAACACCGCGTCGTTCGTGGCGGTGATGGGCGCGGCGACCTCGCAGATCTCCTACACCGCGTCCAAGGGCGCCGTGCTGTCTCTGTCGCGCGAGTTGGGCGTGGAGTTCGCCCGCCGCGGCGTGCGGGTGAACGCGCTCTGCCCCGGCCCGGTCGACACGCCGTTGCTGCGCGAGCTCTACGCGTCCGATCCCGCGAAGGCGGCACGGCGCCTGATCCACCTGCCGATGGGACGTTTCGCGGCCGCGCGGGAGATCGCTTCGGCGGCGCTCTTCCTCGCCTCCGACGAGTCCTCGTACGTCACCGCATCGACCTTCATGGTCGACGGCGGGCTGTCAGGCGCGTACGTAACTCCGGAATAGAGCCTTGCAGCCCGGTGCGGGCAGCGTACGATTCGCCGCAGATGTCGGAGCTCACCTTGGAATGCACAGCCAGGAGCGACATCGGACGGCGTAAGAACAATGAGGATGCGGTCTATGCCAGCCCACGGCTGGCGGCCGTCGCCGACGGGGTCGGCGGCGCCGCGGCGGGCGAGGTCGCCAGCGGGTGGATCATCCAGGCGCTCCAGCACCTCGACAAGTCCAAGCTCGGCGGCCCGCTCGAGCTGGCCCTGCGTGAGGCGATCGCCTGGGGCAACGAGACGATCGGCTTCGTGGGGCAGAACCGCCCGCACATGTCCGGGATGAGCACGACCCTGACCGCGGTCGCGCTCGCCAACGACGGCACCTACGCCTTCGCCAACATCGGCGACTCGCGGACGTACCTGCTGCGCGACGGCGAGCTCAAGCAGCTCACGCGCGACGACAGCTTCGTCCAGCACATGATCGACGAGGGGCATCTGACGGTCGAGCAGGCCCGCCGGCATCCCTCCCGGTCATTGGTGTTGGAGGCGCTCGACGGCAAGCCGGACCGCCGCGCGGTCATCACCACGCTCGCGGCGTGCGCCGACGATCGGCTGCTGCTGTGCTCCGACGGCTTGTCCGATGTCGTCGAATTGAGCGCGCTGCGCGACGTGCTGACCGCCCACGAGTCGCGTCCTGAATGCGTCGACGCCCTCGTGCACCTGGCGCTTGAGAGCGGCGCGCGCGACAACGTCTCGGCGATCGTCGTCGACGTCGTCCCGCGCAGCGACCCGGCGACCGCCTGGCAGTCGCAACTCGACAGCAGTTCGACGGCGACGTCGACCTAACGAATCCGCGTGCGGGCGTAGGCGACCAGCGGCTTGAGCGCCGTGCGGACGACGGGCTTGAAGACCGGGAAGCGCCGCAGGAACCGTGCGCCGTAGGCGCCGTAGCGGTAGTAGACGCGGGTGAAGGCGCGGCCGGCGGGGTTGCGCGACAGGCGCTGGTCGCGATACCGGCGCAGGGTGCGAACGGGCTCGGCCGCGCGGTTGCCGTCGTGGGCGGCGGTGGCGATGAAGCAGGGACCGTCGAAGACCTCGGTGACGAGGCAGCAGCAGTCGTCGGAGTCGGGGCCGCGGCGCTTTCTCCGGCGCCGCTTCTTGCGCGCGAACGGGTTGTCCATGCGCGGACGATAGTCGTACTGGACAAACCCTGTTTGCGTGGACAGAATGGCCGCCGTGGCGATCTACGACGCGATGGACGGCCCGACCTACGCGTCGCTGCGGGTGCGGCTTGGGCGGACACTGTTCACGGCCGGCAGCCACTTCTTCGCCCGGTGACGATGAAGCTCGTCGCCGTGCTCGTGGTGGTGCTCGCGTTTCCGGTCGCGGCGCTCGCCGCTTCTCCGACGCGGATCGTGCGGACGAGCCCGTTCACGGCGGACGGCGCGCTGCGGAGCGGCCTCGTCATCAAGGACCGCTTCGACGGCGATTGCTACGCCGGGTCGTCGCGGGTGGGTGGCGTCTACACCTGCAGCGGCGAGCATGTCGTGGCCGACCCCTGCTGGAAGGACCCGCGCGCCGACCCGCCCCGCTTCATCTGCCAGTACGCGCCCTGGCAACGGCGGGTCTCGGCGTTCGACGTGGACACCGTTCCGGATCCGCCCGACGAGGGCGGGGACACCCGCGGGTCGCCGTGGGGCATCCGCCTGGCCGGCGGACGGCGTTGCGTGTCGCTGCGCGGCGCCGTCGACCGGTTCGACGGGCACTACCTGTCGTACACGTGCGGAGGGACGCTGTCGCTGGTCGACAGCGTGCGACGTGGGGGCGCCGTGTGGCGCATTCGAACCGCCCGCTACCACCGCGCGAGTGGCTACACCCTCGGCCCGTGGCGAGTGATCGCCACCGGCTACTTCGGGCGCCCCTAGTTTCCCGAGCCGGTTGTCGTGCTCACGCGCGCCGATCACCCCGCCGGCGCGCGGTGTGGTCACTCAACGTTGTCAGGCAACGTCTAGTGACCACTCTCCGCGAACGCGCCCACTCGAACCCGGCGCAGTTGACTAGAGTCGCCGCCGATGCAGGTAGAGGTGGGTGGCGGCCCGTATGCGCTGGCGGCGGGGCCTGATGGCGCGATCTGGGTGACGCTCGTCCACGGCGATCAGGTCGCGCGGGTGGCCATGGACGGTGCGGTCGAGACGTTCGACGTGGGTGCGCGGCCGTCGATCATCACGGCGGCGCGGGACGGCGCGCTGTGGTTCACGCTGAGCGGCGACGACGCGATCGGGCGGATCTCGACGGCCGGTGAGGTGACGTCGTTCCCCCTGTCCCAAGGCAGCGCACCCTTCGGGCTGACCAGCGGACCCGACGGCGCACTGTGGTTCACCGCGATGGGGACGCACACGGTGGGGCGCATGACGCTCAGCGGCGAGGTCACCGAGTTCGCGCTGCCCGGCGGGTCGATGCCGTCGATGATCACCAACGGCCCCGACGGCGCGCTGTGGTTCACGCTCAACCAGGCGCACGCGATCGGGCGGATCGACACGCGCGGGGACCTGCGCATCCGCGACATCCCCACCCGCGGCGGCGGACCCGTCGGGATCACCGCCACCCACGACGCGCTCTGGTTCACGGAGATCCTCGCGGGCAAGCTCGGGCGGATCGCGGACGAGGCGCCGATCCAGGAGCTCGAGCTGGACCCCGAGTCCCGCCCGCACGCGATCATCGCCGCGCAGGCCGACGGCGTGTGGGTGAGCCTGTGGGGCGCCAATCAGATCGCCCATGTCAGCGACGAGGGCGAGATCGCGACGCTCGACCTGCCACCCGGCAGCGAGCCGCACGGGCTCGCGATCGGCCCCGACGACGCGCTCTGGGTCGCCCTTGAAGCCGGCACCGTCATACGTATAACCTCCTAGACCATGCGCATCCTCGTCACCGGCAGCTCAGGCCATCTCGGTGAGGCGCTGTGCCGCGTGCTCGCGGCCGACGGCGTCGAGACGATCGGCCTCGACATCCTCCCCTCGCCGCACACGACCGTCGTCGGCTCCGTCGCGGACCGCCCGCTCGTGCGCAGCGCGCTCGACGGGGTCGACGCGATCCTCCACGCCGCCACGTTGCACAAGCCGCACGTCGGCTCCCACACCCGCCAGGAGTTCGTCGAGACCAACATCACCGGCACGCTCACGCTGCTCGAGGAAGCGGTCGCAGCCGGCGTCGGCCGCGTCATCTACACGAGCACGACCAGCGCCTTCGGCCGCGCCCTCACGCCGGAGGCGGGTGCCCCCGCGAACTGGATCACCGAGGACGTCGCCCCCGTCCCGCGCAACATCTACGGCGTCACCAAGACCGCGGCGGAGAACGTCTGCGAGCTGATCCACCGCGACCACGGCCTCCCGATCCTGATCCTGCGGACGTCGCGGTTCTTCCCCGAGGCCGACGATCGCGACGAGGTCCGCGAGGCCTTCGCCGACGCCAACCTCAAGGTCAACGAGCTGCTCTACCGCCGCGCCGACCTCGCGGACATCGTCAGCGCCCACCGGCTCGCGCTCGACCGGGCGCCCGAGCTCGGCTTCGGCCGCTACATCATCAGCGCCACGACGCCCTTCACACGGGACGACCTCGCGAAGCTGCACGAGAACGCGCCCGCCGTGGTCGCGCGCCACGCCCCCGCATACGCCGACCTCTACGAGCAGCTCGGCTGGCGGATGTTCGACACGATCGAGCGCGTCTACGTCAACGAGGCGGCACGGCGCGACCTCGGCTGGCGCCCGCGCTATGACTTCGCGTACGCGCTGGAGCGGCTCGCGCGCGGTGAGGAGTGGCGGAGCGAGCTCGCGCTCCAGGTCGGCGCGAAGGGCTACCACGCCGAGTCGACCGGGCCGTACACCGTCCGCTGAGGTCTTCGTTACGGCGGCCACCCGCCAAGACGCCCACAAGTTGGCTCCACCGACGCGTGACCCGCCGCCCGGCAGGCTTGCCGGCGTGATCTCGCCGAACCGCATCGCCCTGACCGTCGCCGGCATCTTCGCCCTGTTCATCGCCATCGGCGCCACGTTCATCTGGGTGAACGGCAAGAACAGCGGCGGCGCGCGCGAAGCTTCAACGCAGTTCGCGGCCGCGGTCGTCAACCAGAACCCCCGGCTGGCGCCCAAGGGCGCCGAGAGCTACGTGGCCGACATCGAGAAGCGCTTCGGGGCCGTGTCGGGCGCCCGCGTCATCGACACCCACAACACCCACCACGGCCACGGCGACAGCGCGACCTCCAACTACGTCTCCGACGTGCTGCTCGAGACGGCCAAGGGCCCGGCGGTCGTCGAGCTCGTCTTCGACGCCGCATTCATGGTCTGGGGCACGAAGACGGTCACCGACATCGAGGAGCTCGCGCCCGTCGACGTCCCCGACGACGCGCTCAGCGACGACGAGTTCGTCGCGCTGGCCAAGGCGTTCGTCGCCCGCGGCGGCGAGCCCACCAGCTGACCCGCTGGCGCGACGCTCTAGTTGATTGTCTGACCGGCGACGGGTGCGCCGCCGCCGATGGGCGTATTTTCTGTTCGTGGCAACGCGTCCGTGGACCGTGGAGGGTCCCGTCGACCTCGAGTTCGACGATGTCACCCGCGAGCGCAACCGCTCCGAGCTCACCGATCCGCACCTGAAGCGCCGTTTTCGCCGCAAGCACCCGCTGCGCCGCGGAGCCGACTACGACGAGATGGTCCGCGCACTCGACTTCGTCTGGGACTGCCCGGCCGACGGCAGCGTCAACGTCACCGGGTTCTGCTGCGCGACCTGCGGCCGGTCGCGCGCCGAGTTCTTGTAGTCCCCTCCGGCGTCTCCCGTTCGTCAAGGCGGCATGGGACACGTGACCGTGGTGCAGTTCATCTCCCTCGACGGTGTGATCGAGGACCCCGACGGCAGGGACGGGACGGCCTTCGGCGGCTGGGCGTTCCGGTACGGACCGGAGACGGTCGCGGGCGACAAGTTCCGGCTCGGCGAGGCGCTGGAGACGTCGTCGCTCCTGTTCGGGCGCGCGACGTGGGAGCGGTTCGCGCGGCTCTGGCCGGCGCGCGACGACGCCTTCGCGGACGTCATGAACCGCATCCCGAAGCTCGTCGCGTCCCGCTCGCCCGTGGACGTGAGCCGCTGGAGCAACTCGGCGCAATTGTCGGGTGGCGTGACCGAGGTCGACGGCGACGTGATCGTCGTGGGCAGTGCGAGCATCGCCGGCCAGCTGATCGAACACGACCTCGTCGACGAGTACCGGCTGCTGGTCTTCCCGCTCGTGATCGGCGAGGGCCGGCGGCTGTTCGAGCGCGGGCCGGTCTCGCTCGAGCTCGTCGCCTGCGAGCGCGCGGGCGAGGCGGCGATGCTCACCTACCGCAGACGAGCCACGCCTTTGCGGTGAGGGTGAACGGCCCGTCGGGGATGACGAGCCGTTCGCGGAAGGCCGCTTTCAGCGCGGCTCGCGGCTCGGAGGCGAGTGCGACCGCCCACGCGCCGGCGGGCCCGACGCCGCGCTCGAACGGCGCCCACAGGTCGTCGAAGCCTTCGTAGGCCGCCTCGACGACCGCCGACGTGACGGTCACGTCGTCCAGACCCGCCCGCGCCCAGAGCGAGCGCAGGCCGTCCGGTGTGCAGAGCGTGCCGCGGCCTTCGTCGAGAGCCGCGGCCGCAGGGTCGAGCGCGACCGCGGCATCCCAGAACCGCCGCAGCAGCGTCATCTCGCCCACGTAGTCCCAGACCGCGGCGGCAACCCTCCCGGCGACGCGCCGCATCTCCCCCACCCCGGCGAGCGGGTCGGCCATGAAGTTCACGACGAGCTGGGAGAGCGCGACGTCGAAGGCGTCATCCGCGAACGGCAGCGCCTCGGCGGGCGCCACGCGCACGTCGACGCCCGGCAGCCGCGCGCTCGCCGCGTCCACGAACGGCGCCGACGGGTCGGCCGCCGCGACGTTGTCCGGGCCGAGCAGCGCCACGAGCTCGCCGGCGAGCCCGCCCGGCCCGCACCCGACATCCAGCGCCCGCACCCCGGGCTCGACACCCGCAAACGCGATCAGCTCCCGCCCCAGCGCCGCGCTATAGCGCCCGATGTGCCGGTCATACGCGTCCGCCGCCGCAAACACTCCGCGAGCATCCCACACACGGCACCGATGAGTTCTCGCGCCTCTTGAAGTCCTAGGAGGCAATGAGCGAACGAGCGCAGGTCGCGGTGCGGGCCGAAGGGCTGGTCAAGCACTACGGCGACGTAGAGGCGGTGCGGGGTGTCGACCTGCGGGTCGCGCGCGGGGAGGTGTTCGGGTTCCTCGGCCCCAACGGCGCCGGAAAGAGCACCACGGTGCGGATGTTGACGACGCTGCTGTCGATCACCGCCGGGAGCGCGCACGTCGCGGGCGTCGACGTGGCGAAGGACCCTGACGCGGCGCGGCACAAGATCGGGGTCGCGTTGCAGGAGGCCGGGCTCGACCCTCGCCAGACCGGGCGCGAGTTGCTGATCCTGCAGGCGCGGCTGTTCGGGATGAACGGCCAGGAGGCGAAGGAGCGCGCCGAGGAGCTGCTGGTGCTGGTCGAACTGACCGACGCCGCCGACCGGCGCATCAAGGGCTACAGCGGCGGGATGAAGCGGCGGCTCGACCTCGCCTCCGCGCTCGTGCACGAGCCCGAGGTGCTGTTCCTGGACGAGCCGACGACCGGCCTCGATCCCGCCAGCCGGTTGACCGTGTGGGACGAGGTCCAGCGCATCAACCGCCACGGCACGACCGTCTTCCTCACCACGCAGTACCTCGAGGAGGCCGACCAGCTCTGCGATCGGCTCGCGATCATCGACGGCGGCGTGATCGTCCGCGAGGGGACGCCGCAGCAGCTCAAGAACGAGCTCATGCAGCGGCTCGAGCTCGACACCGAGCCCACGCTCGACGACGTCTTCCTCGATGCCACCGGCCGCTCGCGCAGCCGCGGCGCCGGTGATGTCCAAGAGGTGACGGCATGACCCATGCCTGGGTGCTCGGACAGCGCGCGCTGCGCGAGGCGTACCGCACGCCGGAGGCGATCCTCCCCACGCTCTTCATCCCGCTCTTCTTCCTCGTCGTCAACGTCGGCCAGGCGGGCAAGATCTTCCCGGCGGCGTCGACCGACTTCCTGCAGGGCCAGGGCTACGGCGCGTTCCAGCTGCCGCAGTCGCTGCTGCTGGCGGCCTCGTTCGGCACCGCGGCGCTGTTCCTCGTGGAGGACATCGAGGGCGGGTACTTCGACAAGCTCCGCGCGGCGCCGATCTCGCGCGTCGCGATCGTGCTCGGCCGGCTCGTCGCCGAGCTGGCCAAGGGCCTGCTCATCTCCGCCGCGATCGTCCTGCTCGGCGTCGTGTTCGGGATCAGCATCGCGAGCGGCATCCTCGGCTTCATCCTGCTGATCGTGCTGACCGCGCTGTGGGCGGTCGTGTTCGTCGGCTTCATGCAGCTGATCGCGCTCAAGACCCGCAGCGCGGCGGCCACGAACTCCGGCGGACTGATCTTCTTCCCGCTGCTGTTCCTGACGCCGAACTTCGTCCCGCGCGACATGCTCACGCACCCGATGGAGGTCGCCGCGACCTTGAACCCCGTCACCTACGTGATGGAGTCGCTGCGCTCGCTGATTCTCGAGGACCTCGTCTGGAGCTCGATCTGGCCCGGGTTCCTGGTCGTCGCGGTGGCCGGCGCACTGATGCTCGCCCTCAACGTGCGGCTGATCCAGCGCTACGACTGAACAGCTCCAGCGCGGCCTCGACCGGCGGCAGGGAGCGCATCGTGTCGGCGACGCGCTCCGCCGCCTCGCGGTAGGACCGCTCGTTCAGCAGCTCATGCACCGCGCCGGCCACATCGTCCTCGACCACGATCCCCGCGCCGAGCTCGGTCACGCGGGCGGCGTTGGCGGGACCGTCGACGAACTGCGGCATGAAGGCGAGCGGGACGCCGGCGGCCAGCGCCGCCAGCGTCCCGCCCGACCCGCCGTGGCCGACCATCGCCGCGGCGTGCGGCATGACGTCTCCCTGATCGACCCAGCGCTCGACGCGGACGTTCGCCGGCAGCGGACCCAGCGCGTCGACGTCCACATGGCGGCCGACCGTCATCAGCACCCGCTTCGGCACGCCCGCCAGCGCCCGCGCGATGGCGCGGAAGAGCTCGGGCGAGCGGATCTCGCTCCCGAACGAGACGTAGACGAGCGAGCGGTCCACGCGCTCGCGCGCCGGGTGGCGGAACCGGTGCACGCCGGGCGCGTCACCGAACGGGGAGAGCGTGAGCACGGGCGCGTCGAGGCGGTAGGGGCCGAGCCGCTCGAGGGCGGGCGCGGCGATCGCGTGCAGGCCGCCGTCGGTGTCGATGGCCGCGTCGAGGTGCGGGCCGACGGCGACGACCGGCACGTTGAAGTGGGCAGCCGCGATCGTCGAGGAGAACTCGGTGGTCTCGCGCACGATCAGGTCGGCGCCGTGGTTGTGGACCAGGGCGAGCATTCCCGGCAGCGCCGCGTAGGCATCGAGGCCGATGAACAGCTCCTGGACGACGTGCACGGCGCCCGGGCTGTCGGGACCGAACACGGCCGCCCACCGCTCGGCGCGATCCCACGGCTCCCCGAGCGCGTAGCACTCGAACCCGGCCCGCTCGACCATCCCGCGCGCCGCGCCCGGCGCAGCGACCACCACGTCATGTCCGGCGCGCTGCGCGGCGCGGGCGAACGGGACCAGCGGCTGGAAATGGCCGCCGCCCTGACAGGTCGCGAAGATGATCCGCATACAGGGACCAAACGGCGCTGTCGTCGACACTATTCCCGGCGCCCTCCAACGAATTTTCGGTGCATTGAACCGACGTTCAGCGCGCAGGTATGGTCTGCACATGACGGCGCTGCCGATCGAGCACGACCCGCCTGAGGCGCGCCTGACGGCGTTCGTCAGCTACCGGCGTTCCGACGCCGCAGCCCACGCACGGCTGCTCGCGGACGCCTTGCGCGAGCGGTTCGGCGACGTGTTCTTCGACGTCGAGTCGTTGGCGCTCGGCTCGCGCTGGGCGGACGCGATCGCGGCCAACATCGCCGCCGCTGACGTCCTGCTCGTCGTGATGGGCGAGCGTTGGGTGACGCTCGCCGACGACTACGGGCGACGCGAGGTCCGCGATCCCGATGAGGAGGACGTCCTGCGCCGCGAGGTCGAGCATGCCTTGCGTGCGCACAAACTGATCGTTCCCGTGCTCCTCGACAACGCGACGCTCGACCACTCGGCCCGCTGGCCACGAGCCTTCCGGCCGGTCGCCGAGCGCCAAAGCGTGAGGCTGCGCCACGAGAGCTGGCCACGCGACCTCGACGCCCTGCTCAACACGCTGCCCGCGCTCGTCGCCCGGCACCCCCCGCCCCCGCCGCCGCCGCGGCGACCGCCCGCTCCCACGCTCATCGGCGCGCAGCTGAGCCCGCATTTCGCCCAGTTGATCAACGCCTTGGAGGGCAAGGGCCGCCTGATCCCGGTGCTCGGCTCGGGCCCGGTGGAAGGCGAGCCGGACACGCCCTGGCAGCGTGGCTGCGGGAGGATGCCGCAAGGTGGCGACCTCGCGCGGGAGCTTGCCGAGCGCTACTCGCTCGGCCCCGGCCCGTTCGACCTCGCGCGGGTGTCGCAACAGATCGTCTCCACGCTCACGCCGGGCGACCTGCATGAGGCGCTCGAGGAGATCCTCGAGTCCGAGGACTGCGTGCCGGCCGTGGTGCATCGCTTCCTGGCCGGCCTCCCGGGGTTGCTGCGCGCCCGCGGGCGAGAGCGCTACCAGATGATCCTCACCGCGAGCTACGACACCGCGCTCGAATGCGCCTTCGACGAGGCGGAAGAGCCGTACGACGTCGTGGTCTTCATCGCGGCCGGCGAGCACGGCGGCCGCTTCGTGCATCTGCCATGGTGGGACCGCTCAGGCGAGGACGCGCGGCCGACGGGCATCGCCAACGACTACTCCGGGTTGCCGGTGACACCGCAGGGCCGGCTCGAGCGCTCGATCATCGTCAAGTTGCACGGCGGCATGCTGCGCGGCGCTCCGTTCGCCTGGCGCGAGGAGCACGAACACAACTTCGTCGTCACCGAAGACGACTACATCGACTACCTCAGCCGGGAGCCGATCGCCACGCTGATCCCCTCGCAATTGCTGGGGAGGTTGCGCAACAGCAATTTCCTCTTCCTGGGGTACGGCGTCGCGGATTGGAGCCTGCGCGTGTTCCTCCAACGCATCTGGAGCGCCAACGTGCGCGGCTGGTCCGTGCAACGCGAGCACCACCCCGTCGCCGAGGGCGTCTGGAAGCAGTTGGGGGTGGACCGGATCAAGATGCCGCTCGACGCGTACCTCGAGGAGTTCGAGCGTCACCTCAAATCGTGACCAAGGACTGCCCGTACGTCGGGTTGAACTACTTCCTCGAAGCTGACGCCGACTACTTCTTCGGGCGTGAGGTCGAGTCGCGGCGGGTGATCGGAAACCTCCTGGCGACGCGGCTCACACTGCTCTACGCGCAGAGCGGGGTGGGTAAGAGCTCGCTGCTGCGCGCCGGAGCCGCGGCGACGCTGCGCTCCGCCGCACGAGCGACCTTCGAGGAGGACGGCGCGCCGGACTTCGTTCCGGTGGTGTTCAGCGCCTGGCACGGTGACGTGGAGACCTCGCTCGCGGACGCCATCGTGGCCGCCGCGCAACCGTTCGCGGGCGAGATCGACGTGCGCAAGGAGACCTTCGAGGCGACGCTGGCCCACGCGGTCGAGGTGGTCGACGCGCCACTGCTGCTGATCCTCGACCAGTTCGAGGAGTTCTTCCTCTACCACGGTGCTGACGAGGAGGGCGCGAAGTTCGCCGACGCGCTCGCGCGCTGCGTCCTCGATCCCGACCTGCGCGCGAACTTCCTCCTGTCGATCCGCGAAGACGCGTACGCCTCCATCGGCGAGCATTTCAAGGCGCGGATTCCGAACGTCTACGGCAACTTCCTGTATCTCGAGTACCTGGACGAGGAGGCCGCCCGCGCCGCGATCTCCAAGCCGCTCGAGCAGTACAACCGTTCGAACGGCACCCGTGTCGAGATCGAGCCGGCGTTGGTGGACGACGTCCTCGACGGCATCCGCCGGCAGGGCGCCGCGCGCTACGAGAGTGCCTACCTGCAGCTCGTGATGGAGGAGATCTGGAGGCTCGAGATGGCTTCGGACTCCCCGACGCTGCGGCAGGAGACGCTGTTCGTGCGCGGTGGGGCGCCGGAGATCATCCGTTCGTTGCTCATGCGGGCGATCGACAAGCTCTCGCCTGAGCAGACGACGCTGGCGGCGAACGCCTTCCGTCACCTCGTCACCTCGAACGGGACCAAGATCGCGCTCACGGCGGGTGAGCTGGCGGAGATGGCCGAGCTCGACCAGGCGGAGCTCGAGCCCGTGCTCGCGCATCTGTTGCGTGCGCGGATGCTGCGGGAGGTCGAGCGCGGCGAGCACGGTGTTCGCTACGAGCTGTTCCACGACCGGCTCGGGCCGCCGGTGGTCGAGTGGCGGCGCGAGCATCTCGCGGCCGTTCGCGAGGCACGGCGATACACCGAGGAGCGTCGCGAGGCGGAGCTGAAGGAGGCCAGGCTCAACAGAATGTTGGAGACCGAGCAGGTGCGCGGCGTGCGGCGCACGAGGATCGCGTTCTTCGTCGTCTCCGGCCTCTTCGTGCTCGCGATGCTCGTGGCGGTGCTGGCGGTGCAGCAGAGAAGGACGGCGATCGACCAGGCGAACATCGCGAGGTCCCGGGCGCTGGCGGCCGATTCCGCCGGCCTGCTGGCCATCGATCCCGAACGAAGCCTGATCGCCGCGCGCCAGGCGGCGACCTTGGACCCGACGACCGAGGCTGTCGCCGCCCTACGCAGCGCGCTCTCGACGTCGCGCGTGCGCGCCAGGTGGCGACTCGGCCCGGTCGACCAGGCAAGTGTGTCGGCCGACGGCCGTCTGCTCGTCACCGCCGCCGGGCGCCGAGCCAGGTTGTGGAGGACCCGCAACGGACGCGAGCTCGCGAACGAGACGTTCCAGCCATCCGTGCACGCCGTTACCCTCGGCACGCGGGGCCAGACAGCGCTCGTCACCACCGGTGCCAAGGTGTACGTGATCGGGCCGGACGCACCACGCACGTTGTTCAACGGCGGCGCCACCGTCGACAGCGTCTCAGTCGATGCTGGCGGAACGCGCGTCGCAATCAAGACGATCGACGACGTCGTCAGCGTTGTGGACGTGGCGACCGGAAGGACCGTGGCCAGGTCCGAGATGCTCGGCCCGGTGGTGTTCGATCCGCAGGACCCCTCGGCCTTGGTGACCAGCGACTGCCGGGACGCACCGCAACGAGTGTCTGCGACGAGCACCGAGGAGGTCCTCAGCGGCGATGTGGTCTCCGGGTGCACAATCTCCGTCAGTCCGGATGGACAGCATTCGGTCAATTACGACGCCAGAGGCCTGGTGCGGCTGTGGGACATTCCACGCGGCCGCCCGCTCCGGAGCATGGTTGACTCGGTCGACCTGGTCAGCGCCGTCGCATGGAGCCCGGACGGTGAGCGTCTCGCGATTGCCGGCGGGACGCTCGCGACGGTGCTCAGTGCACGTACCGGGATCACGCTCGCGCGTCTCGCCGGGCATTCCGATGTCATCTCTAGCGTCGCCTTCTCGGCGTCGGGAGCGGAACTCGTGACCACGAGCCGTGATGGCACCGCACGTACCTGGGAAGCCCGGAACGGCAAGCCGCTCGTGACGCTCCTCGGGCACAAGAACGATGTACTCGACGCCGCCTTCTTGCCCGGAGACCGGGGTATCGCGACCGCGTCGACGGACGGAACCGCACGGCGCTGGCAGGTCGAGCAGGGCGGTGTTCTCCGTGAGAACAACCGCGTCCTCAGCGTCGCCTTCGCCCCGAACGGCCGGCAGGTCGCATCGGCCTCACGCGATGGATCCGCACGCCTCTGGGATCTCACGACACAGGTTGCGACGCGAGTGCGTGTGTCCCGGCCGCGCGCTCGCGTACTCAACTCGGTCGCGTTTGATCCCACCGGTCGGCGCGTCGTCCTCGCCGGCGAAGACAGGCTCCGGCGGGCGCTGCTGATCATCACCGACGCGGCTACCCGCCGATCGATCGGCAGCTACCGGAGCCGTGACGACGCCTTCTTGTCCGCGCGGTTCTCGCCCGACGGGAGCCAGATCGTCGCCACGACCATCCAGCGAGTGATCGTGCTCGACGTCGGCACGCTCCGTGTCCTGCCGGTGACGCTGGGGCGGCCCCCGGGGGCTTACACCAGTGCCGAGTTCACCCCCGGCGGGCGGGAAATACTGGCCGCGAGAGATGATGGCTCCGCCGTCATCCTGGACCTCCGGAGCCGTAACGTCAGACCATATGGCCCAGCGCCGGGTGCGCTCGCGGGCGCGACGATGAGCCCGGACGGGCGCCGGATCCTCATGTTCGGCTCGAACGCGGTCGCGCAGATCGTGGACGCCACAAGCGGGCAACTGCTGGCCCGGCTCACCGGCCACACCGCTCCGGTCACCAGCGGCGCGTTCAGCCCCGACGGAGCGACGGTCGTCACCGCCAGCGCCGACCGCACGACTCGTGTCTGGGACGCCAGCAATGGCGAGCTCCTGTCGACCCAGGCCTATCACGGCGACGGCGTCAACAGCGTCGCCTACTCGCGGGACGGCGGAACGATCGTCTCGGGAAGCGACGATTGGACCGTCCGGCTGTATCCGTGCGCGACCTGCGGTTCGCTCGGGCGGCTGCTCGCGCTGGCGCGGGTACGCACGCCGTAGCCGCGCGGGTCATGGGGTCCGAATGCGAGTCGCGGTCCTAGCCGACGCCCACGCGCACGCGGATGCGCTCGAGGCCGTGCTCGCCGCCGCGGCGGGCGTGGACGAGATCTGGTCGCTGGGCGACATGGTCGGGCGTGGGCCCGACCCGGAGCACGTCGTCGCCCGCACCCGCGAGACGTGCCGGATCGCGCTGCTCGGCAACCACGACTACCTGCTGTGGCGCGACGGGGAAGTGAACGCCTCGATCGAGCACGCGCGCGAGCGCCTCGACGAGGACGCGCAGGCGTGGATGCGCTCGCGCAAGCCCGCTTCCCGCCGCGGCGACGACGTCCAGCTCTGGCACGGCGGTCCGCACAACGCAGTGCACGAGTTCGTCGGGCCGAGGAACGCGCCCGCCTGCCTGGCGCTCCAGCGCGCGCCGATCGGCCTCGTCGGCCACACCCACGTGCCGGCGGCGTTCCACGACCGCTCGCGCAAGGTCCGGATCGTCCCCGGCGAGCCGCTCGACATCAGCGAGGGCAAGTGGCTCCTCAACCCAGGCGCGGTCGGCGCGCCCAACGGAGCCGTTCCTCACACCGAGGCGCTCTGGCTCCTGCTCGATCTCGACGCGCGCACCGCCACGTGGATGGCGGCGCCGTTCGACCCGGCGCCGGCCGCCGAGCGCGCCCGCCGGTTAGGGTTCGCGCCATGAGCTCACAGGTCGTGGTGGCGAAACTCGCGGGCCTCGCGGGGCGCGTCGCCGAACTCCGCACGCTCCTCGCAGAGCGCGCCGTCGCCGTCCGCGCCGAGGACGGCTGCGCGGGCTACGAGGTCGCCGAGCTGCTGGACGCGCCGGCCTCGTTCGTGATCGTGCAGACGTGGACGTCGAGCGAGGCGCTGCGCGCGCACTACGCCACCGAGGAACACGCCGAGTACCAGCACGCCGTGGACGAGCTGCTCGCGACGCCGTCCGAGGTCGTCATCCACCAGGTGGGGTCGACGACACGCCCGAGCGTGAGCACGTCGCCGACGGATCCTGGGCGTTTCGGCTAGTTGACCTGGGCGTCGGTGGTGCCGCCCGAGCTGCCGCTGCCGAATTCCTCGCCGAGCTTCTGGCCGAGCGCTTCGATCGGCTTGCCCGAGCTGGGCGCGTTGATCGTCACGGGCTTGTCGACGTCCTTGAAGCGCAGCGAGAAGTCCAGCGTGCCGGAGTCGGACTTGTCGTCGACCTTGATCGAGGCCTGGATCCGGCGCAGCTTGCCGTCGCTCTTGCCGACGTCGATCGTGAACTTCGGGTCGCTGACCATGCGCTCGATGCGCTTGATGTCGCCGCCGGAGAGCTGCTTGAGCTCTTCGACACCGGACATGCCGGGCTTGGACGCGAGGCCCTTGAGATCGGTCAGCGCCTCCGACAGGTCGAGCTTGCCGGTGACGCGGGTGACGGGCTCGCCGTCGAGATCCGCGTTCTCCTGCGTGTCGCTCTCGGGGAACCAGTCCTGCATCGTGCCCATCAGCTGCCGGATGTCGGCGGCGCTCAGCTGGTTGGTGCCGCCGGCGGCGCCCTGCTTCTCGAGCTCCGCGATCTTGTCCTTGCCGACCTCGTAGGTCTCGCCCTCGTACTCGACGAACGCGTTGTCGCCGGTGGAGATCAGCCGGCCCTCGATCGTCTTCGGCGTTGCGCCCTGGACCTTCAACGCGAGATCGGCGCTCGGCAGCTTGTCCTTGCCGTTGGATTGATACGGACCGGCCAGCGACACGTTCACGGCTTCTTGAGCGGACTTGACGGACATCGTCAGCTCGATGTTCGCGCTCTTGATGTCCTGCTCGAACGCCCCCTTGACGACCGCGGCCTCCTTGGCGCCACAGCCGCTCAGCGCGATCGCCGCTCCGCACAACATCACCAATAGGGCTCGAGTGCTCATGTCCACCGGCTACCCGGGGGCGCCGAGCAACACACGGTCAGTTTTCCGGTTTATGACGAACCGGATCGCGCTGAAGACCGGCGGATGGGTGCCGACCTGCTTGCCCGTGGCGAGGTCGAGCACGGCCGGTTGCGCGTACACGCGGCCCGCCGCGACGGCCTGCGCGGCCCCGGGCGCGCGCCAGAGGAGGCGACCGGTGCGTGCGTCGCGGGCCGTGACCGTTCCCGTGCCGGTGCCGACGACCGTGTTCGCCTGCGTCAGGACGTTCCGGGCGGTTCGGTCGCGCCAGCTGGTCTTCCAGGTGGTGGTGTCGACGACGGTGAGACCCGCCGAGCCCGCGACCGCGAGACCGCCGGGCACGACGTCCGCGTCGGTCCCGCCGGTTGCGCGGCGGATGTCGACGTGGCGGGTGACGGGATCGATCGCCGCGATGCGGTGGGCGGTCGTCACGTAGACGCGGGTCGCGTCCGCGGCGAGCCCGACCTTGCGGCAGTTGCGGTCGATCGTCTCGAGTGGGAGCCGGAGCGTGTGGATCTTGCCGCGCGGGTCGACGATCGTGACCTCGACCGTGTCACGGCCGATCTCGTTGACGATCACGCCGCGGGTCGCGGTCTGCACCGCATCGGGGGCGCAGCTCGTGCGGCCGATCTCGCGCCGGCTGCGGATCTTCCCACTCGCCGGGTCGATGATCACGAGCTGCCCGTTCTGCAGCAGCGCTCCGACGACTCCCGGGTAGACGACGGCCTCGGCGGCGATCCCCGTGACCACCTCGTGCAGGACCTTCACGCGCGCCGGGTCGACGATCCACACCCCGACCCGCCCGTTGCTCGTGCCGGGCGCCGAGAGGCCGAGCGCGAGGCGGCGTTCGTCCGGCGAGAAGACCGGGCGGGCGTGCGGCTCGCGCAGCGGCAGGCTCGGGGCGAGCGGCGTGAGCGTGTCGCGATCGAAGTGCCCGAACGTCTGCTCGACGATGCCGAGCGGTGTCGCGGTCTGTGCGTGTGCCGGCGCGGCCGCGGGCGACGCGAGCAGCGCCGCGGTCACGGCGACCGTTCGGCGCGCGCTGACCATTGCGGATCTCAGGCTACTGCAGCGCGGGCAGCTTCGAACGGATCTCGCGCGCGACGTCGCGCGGGCGGCGTCCATCCGTGTTGACGAGCAGGTCGATGCCGCGCAGCGCGGGAATCTGGGTCGCGAGCCCGCGTGCTGCGGCGACGAGCGCGTCACGCCCCGCCCACTCCGGTGGTTCGCGTTCGAACACGCGGCGGGCGGCGGTTTCCGGATCGGCCCGGAGGCAGACGACAATGGTCTCATCCGCCCCGACCGCTGCTTTGAGCCCTTCGATATGGGCGTCGGTCTCGGTCGTTCCGGCGATCAGGAACAGGTCGCGCCCAAGCTCCCTGAGCGCCCGGCAGGTCACGGCCAGCGCGGCGTAGGCCTGCTCTTCCGCAAGCCAGGGATACCCCGCGGCGAGCTGCTCGCTCTCAAACGCCGCGTGCGGAACCCGGTCCTCGGCGAGCAGGCCGGCGAGCGCCTCGAGCACGGTCGACTTGCCGGCACCCGGCGACCCGGTGAGCAAGATGGCGCGAATCATCGCCAGAACGCTAGACCGAGCGTTATCGTCGACACCGGATTCGGTCGGTCGATGGGGAGTTGAGTCGGTGAGCAGGAAGCATCTGCCATGGATGGTTTGTGCCGTGATGCTGGTCATCGCGGTACCCGCGCTCGCCTGGGGCGACGACAGCGCGCCCCGGACCGTCGATGCCGCCTTCTCGGTTCACGATTCGTACTTCCAGGACGCCGCCGGGAGCGACACCGAGGACCACACGGTGTCGATCACCACCGGCGGGAAGGTCTCGTTCGCCTACCTAGACGGCGGGTCGGTCCACAACGTGCAGTTCGAGTCCGACAGCCCGCAGCCGGCGGAGTGCGTCCAGACCGCGGCCGGGCCCGGCGACACCATCGACCCGGACGACGACCCGCCCATGCCCGCCATCACCCAAGGCGTCGGCTGGGCCGGGTACTGCACTTTCGACACTCCCGGCACCTACCGCTTCTTCTGCCAGGCGCATAGCAGCGAGATGCAGGGCACGATCGAAGTGACCGGGACCGGCACGCCGACCCCCACCGCGACGGCAACCGCGACGGCAACCGCGACGGCGACGGCGACGGCCACGGCAACCGCCACGGCGACGGCGACCGCAACCGCAACGGCAACCGCGACGGCAACGGCAACCGCGACGCCGACCCCCGCCGCCCGGATCGATGCGCACGACGCCGGCGCGCGGAACTGGTGGCAGGACCGGTCATCGGCGAGCGAGACCGACAACAGCGTGACCGTCAAGCAGGGCGAGCGGGTCGGGTTCGCCTTCCCGGCCGGAGCCAGCGTCCACAACGTCACCTTCAAGGCCCCAAGCCCCATCCCGGCGTCGTGTCCGCAGATCAAGGCGCCCCCAACCGGGTTCATCGACACCAATGACGCGCCGCCGCTGCCCGGCGTCCCGCAGCAGGCGGGCTGGGACGGCTACTGCACGTTCACCGCCGCGGGGACGTACACGTTCGTCTGCAGCGTGCACCCGGAGATGACGGGCACGGTGATCGTCGAACCCGACGCGACGCCGACACCGACGGCGACGGCGACGGCGACGGCCACGCCGACGACCACGGCCACCGCCACGCCGACCGCAACGGCTACGGCCACGGCAACCGCAACCGCAACCGCAACGGCAACCGCGACGGCCACGCCAACCGCGACCGCGACGGCCACGGCGACCCCGACAGCCACCGCAACGGCAACGCCGACCGTCACCGCGACCGCCACGCCGACGGCCACCGCAACGGCGACGGCCACGCCGACCGCAACGGCCACCACCACGCCGACCGCGACGGCCACGGCCACGCCGAGCGCAACGGCGTCGGCCACGCCGACGCCCACGGCAACTGCCACGGCGACGCCGACCGTCACAGCCACCGCGACCGCGACGCCGACCGCGCAGCCGCAGGTGGAGCCGGAGGCCACCGCGACGCCGATCGCCCAACCCGGCCCCGGACCCGTGGCCACCCCCACCCCCGGACCGAACGCGCCGAGGATCTCCGCGGCCTCGTTCAAGCGCTCCAACCGCACGCTGACCGTCGCCGGCACGACGACCGTCACCGGCAAGGTCAAGGTTGAACTGACCTACAAGGTCGGCACGAAGTCGGTCAAGAAGACGCTGAGCGTCGCGATCAAGGGCGGGAAGTTCAGCGGCACGCTCAAGCTCTCGGCCACGGACGCGAAGAAGGCGTCGAAGCTGTCGGTGACCGTCTCGGCCGCCGGCGCGCCGGCGGTCAAGCGGACGGTGTCGGTCAAGAAGTAAGGCGGTCCAGGCGCTGCAGGAGGTCGTGCGCCGCGAGCTCGATCTCCTTGTGGCGCCACTCCGCGGCGCGGTAGACGCACGCGATCAGGCCCATCCGGTGCACTCGCCGGAAGTCGCCGTACACGAACGCGTAGCGCGCCTTCGTCCCGTCCGCCGCGCCGTCGGTCAGCCCGAGGTGCCAGAGCTCGTACTCCTCGAACGAGTGCTTCTCGAGGTAGGCGTTCTCCTCCGCGGCCTTCGGCTGCACGCTCCCCCACTCGCTCTGGAGCACGTACTGGCGCGCGTCGATCAGCTCCTCCGCACGGGCGACGGCCTTTGGGTTGACCGTGTACTTAGCCACCGAGCTGGACCGTGTTCCCTTCGGGATCGCGAATGTGGCAGGTCCGGATCCCGCCGGGCATCGTCCTGATCTCGCCCACGTCGCCCAACCGCTTCACCCACGCGTCGAAGTCGTCGACGAGCAGCGTCGCCAGGCCCTTGCCGGCGCGGTCGGCGTCGCCGATGACGTAGAGCCAGCAGGAGTCCGCGACGCGCCAGCAGGCCTCGTGGTCGTTCGGGATCAGGTCCGGCGCCCGGCCGCCGAAGAACCGCTCCTGCCACCAGGCGCGGCCCACCGCGAAGTCCGCGGTGGGGATGGCGGCGAAGAGCTCGGCCAAGGCGGCTACTCGGGACGCGTTCCGGTCAAGTCCTGCACGGCCCAAGCATTCCCGTCCGGGTCGGAGAAGAACACGAACGCACCCCACGGAAAGCGCTGGATGTCCGACACGTCGACGCCGCGGCCCGCCAGTTCGGCGCGCGCCGCCTCGATGTCCGTCACCACCACCTGCATGCCCTTCACGGAGCCGGGCTCGGCCTCGGTGAGCCCGGTGCCGATCGCGATCGAGCACGCCGAACCGGGCGGCGTGAGCTGCACGAAGCGCAGGTTCTCGTCGACCTGGAAGTCGTGGTCGGCGTTGAAGCCTGCCTGGTCGACGTAGAACGCCTTCGCGCGGTCGACGTCGGACACGGGGATGGTGACCAGCTCGAGCTTGAAGTCCATGAAACGCAGACTACGCGGGATTGCGGTCAGTTTCTGTCCGCAACACGGTTGTGTGTCGCAGCGGTTCGGGAAGCGGCTGCGCGTGGACGATCGCCAGCGCCCGCGTCGAGCGGGTGAGCGCGGTGTAGAGCCCGCCGACGCCGCCGTCCGGGCGCTCGTGCAGGATCGCCTCCGGCTCGACGACGACGATCGCATCGAACTCGAGGCCCTTGGCCACGTGCAGGTCGATCAGGTTCACGCCCGAGCCCAGCGGCGCTCCGCCCGTCGCGTCGACGAAGTCGCCCAGCGCGGCGCGAACCTCGTCCATGTGCACGTGCGGCACGACGACGCCGACGCTGCCGACCTCGTCGGCGTAGCGCGCGGCGACGCGGGCGGCGGAGGCGCCGAGGTCGTCGGTGTCGATCGCCAGCGCGGGGAAAGGCGCATCGCGCACCCCGCGCGGCGCGGGCGCGCCCTCGGGCAGCAGCGTGCCGGCGAGCACGAGGAAGTCGCTCGGCACGCGGTAGCTGATCGTCAGCTCGGAGACCACGTGGTCGGACACGCCCGCCTCGTCGAGCACCGCGTCCCAGGACGACACGCCCGCGTCGGCGGTGCGCTGCGACAGGTCGCCGAGGATCGTCAGCGAGTGCCCGCGCGCGCGGCGCACGGTCATCCGCAGCTCCATCGGCGTCAGGTTCTGCGCCTCGTCCACGACCACATGCCCGAACCGCCGGAAGCTCGGATCGATCAGCCAATGCGCCTCATCCAACAGCGCGACGTCCGTCGGCGTCATGTCCTTGCGCTTGGTCGCCGCGCTCGCCTTCAGCAGCAGGCTGATCTCGTCGTCACTGAGCAGGTCACCCGCCGCTTCTGTCAAGCGCGCGCGGTTCTTGAACAGCCGCTCCACCAGCGCCTCCGGCGACTCGCGCGGCCACGCCTTGGTCGTCATGCGCTGGTACTCCTTGGTCTTGCGCACGGCGCTGATCGCCTCTTCCTGCCCGGCGAGCGAGTCGCGGTCCAGCAGGCGACCCGCGATCAGGCCGGCCAGGCGCTCGCGGAAGCGCTCGCGCCCCGCCTCGTAGCTGAACGTGCGCTCGCGCACCGACACGACGATCTCCCGCAGGTCTTCGGGGGTGACGGTCACGACCTTCCGCCGCCCGAACGGCACCTCGCCGCCTTCCAGGCTCAACCGGCCCCACAGCAGCCGCTCCATGACGACGGCGATCCGCGCGCTGCCCTTCAGCGAGGCGAGCTCGCGCGTCTCGTCGACCTCGCCGTGCGGCTGCGCGATCAGCGACCCGATCGGGCGCTGCTCGACCCCGCCCTCGCCGAGCGCCGGCAGCACCTGCTCGATGTAGCGGATGAACGTCTCGTTGGGGCCGACGACCAGCACGCCTTGGCGGGTGAGCTCCGGGTCGGTGTAGAGCAGCCAGGCGGCGCGGTGCAGGCCGACGGCGGTCTTGCCCGTACCCGGGCCGCCCTGAATGACCAGCGCGCCCTCGGCCTCACGGCTGATCAGCTCGTACTGGTCCGGCGTGATGGTCGAGATGATCTGGCGCATCTCGCCCACCCGCTTGCGCGTGATGTCCTCGACGATCGCGTCGGTGAGGTGATCGTCGTCGTCCTGGGTGAGCGTCTCGTCGACGAAGCCGACGACCTTGCGCTCCTCGATGTCCAGGCGGCGGCGCTTCTTGACGCCGCGCGGTTCGTGCGCGGTCGCGGCGTAGAACGGCTCGGCGGCGGGGGCGCGCCAGTTGACCGACAGCAGGTCGTTGTCCGGGCTCCAGACGGCGTGGCGGCCGACGTAGAGCGTGTCGCCGTCGGTCTGGTCGATGCGACCGAAGTAGAGCGGGCCGCTCGCCTCGGTGTAGACGCGAATGCGTTCGCGCCGCATCTGCTCGAGCGCTTCGTTGGCGAAGTCGTCGATGCCCTGCGACCGTTTTCGCCCTACCAGGGCGGCGAAGGCCAGGTCATACGCCGCACTCGTCTCATCCAGGTGTTTCTGTTCCTCTTCGAGTGCTTGCACCGAGAGATCGTAGGCTGCTTGGCGCCGATGACCTCGCCGCGCAACCTCGTCAACCTCAAGGACGCCACCAAGGGCTACGCCGCCCGCACGGTGCTAGCCGACGTCACGCTCGGCATCTCCGCCGGCGACCGGATCGGCGTCGTCGGACGCAACGGAGACGGCAAGTCGACCCTGCTGAGGCTCATCTCCGGCGCCGAACAGCCCGATTCGGGCGCGGTCACCCGCTCTGGCGGGCTGCACGTCGCGATGCTCGGCCAGGGCGACGACCTGAACCCCGAGCGCACGATCCGCGAGGAGCTCGTCGGCGGCCGCGCGGACCACGAGTGGATGGCGGACGCCGCCTACCGCAACGTCCTCGACGGGCTGCTCGGCGGCGTCGAGATCGCGCGCTTCCCGCAAGGGCTGGACACGAAGATCGAGCCGCTCAGCGGCGGCGAACGGCGCCGGATCGCGCTCGCGCAGGTCCTGCTCGACCACCCCGAGCTGCTGCTGCTCGACGAGCCGACCAACCACCTCGACGTCGAGGGCGTGGACTGGCTCGCGCGGCATCTCGCGGCACGGCGCGGGTCGATCCTGGTCGTCACCCACGATCGCTGGTTCCTGGACGCGGTCTGCACCCACACGTGGGAGGTCGCGGACACGACGGTGCACCAGTACGAGGGCGGCTACGCGGCCTACACGCTCGCCCGCGCGGAGCGCTCCCGGCAGGCCGCGGCACGCGAGGAGCGCCGCCAGCAGCTGATCCGCAAGGAGCTGGCCTGGCTGCGGCGCGGGCCGCCGGCGAGGACCTCCAAGCCGAAGTTCCGCATCGAGGCCGCCAACGCGCTGATCGCCGACGAGCCCGAGCCCCGCGACCGCGCGGAGCTGCTGCGCTTCGCGACGACGCGGCTCGGCAACAAGGTCATCGACGCCGAGCACGTCTCGCTGGCCTACGGCGACCGCCGGATCCTGCGCGATGCCACCTGGCGCCTCGGACCCGCCGACCGCTTCGCGCTGGTCGGCGTCAACGGCTCGGGCAAGACGACGCTGATGCGCTTGATCGCGGGTGAGCAGGAGCCCGATTCCGGCGAGGTCGAGCGCGGCGCGACGGTCAAGCTCGCCTTCCTCTCCCAGGACACCGCCGAGATCCCCGGCCATTTGCGGGTGCTCGAGTCCGTCGAGGCGATCAAGGGCCGCGCCCGGCTCGGCGACGGCAGCGAACTGACCGCAGGCATGCTCTGCGAGCGCTTCGGGTTCGGCGGCGAGAAGGGCCGGACGCTCGTCAAGGACCTCAGCGGCGGCGAGCGCCGGCGGCTGCAGCTGATGCGCCTGCTGATGGGCGAGCCGAACGTCCTGCTGCTCGACGAGCCCACCAACGATCTCGACATCGACACGCTGACGGCCCTGGAGGACCTGCTCGACGGCTGGCCCGGCACGCTCGTCGTCGTCTCCCACGATCGCTACTTCGTCGAGCGGGTGTGCGACAACGTCTACGCGCTGATGGGCGAAGGCGGCATCCGCCACCTCCCCGGCGGGATCGAGCAGTACCTCGACCTCCGCCGCCCGCCCGAGATCCCCGTCACCGCCGCGGTCGCGACCAAGGCGGTGCCGAACCAGACGGTCGTGCGCGCGGCGCGCAAAGAGGTCGCGCGGCTGGAACGCGCGCTGGAGAAGCTCGGCGAGCGCGAGGAGACGCTGCACGCCGCGATGGCCGACGCCGCGACGGACTTCGTCCGCCTGCGCGAGCTCCAAGCGGAGCTCGCGGCCAACGCGGCGGAGCGGGAGCGGTTGGAAGGCGAGTGGCTCGAGGCCGCCGAGACAGCGGGCTAGGACCCCTTGTTCGAACCGATCGGCGGCGTGAACTGCAGGCCGATCAGGATCGCGATGATCCCGTTCGCGCTCGTTCCGGGCGTGTGGGTCGGTTCCGCCGCCGAGGCGACGGTGGGCATGGTCGCGAAGGCGGCGAGCACGGCGAGCAGGGCGATGCGCTTCATGGGAATCCTTCCGTCGAAGTGGTGTCACGCGCAGGACCCCCGCAGCACGATCGAGGTTGGCCAGTTGCGGAGAACTTTCTGGAGCGCCGCCTCCGGCGCCCGCTGGACCTCGATGTCGGTGAGCCGCACGACCGTGTAGCCGGCGGCCTTGAGCTTGTGGTCCCGCCGCGCGTCGTCGCGCCTGACCGCCGGCCGTCGGTGCCCAGGCCCGTCGACCTCGACGTTGAGCCGGCAATCGGGCCAGAGGAAGTCGAGCTCCTCACCCTCGTGGATCGTGTTGACAAGCGGCTCGGGCAAGTCGGTCGCGAGCGCGATGAACGCGTCTTCGAGCGCGCTCTTGGTCCCCGCGCTGCCGGCGAGGTGCAACGCGATCGCGCGCTCGACCAGCGCTACGCCGCGCCGGCCGGTCGAGCGCGCGAGCATGCGGCGGGTGGCCGCGACGTCGAAGCACTTCCGGAACGCCGCCTCGTGGATCACGTTCGTGACCTGCCACACCGTGTGGTCCTCACCGAGATCGAGCAGGATGCGAGGCACCGTGGTCATCGGGATGCCGCGGTGCACCGTGACGTCGCGCGGGTCGAGATCGCGGCAGTGGTGGATGACGATGCCCTCGACTGGCCGATGACGGCGCGTGACGAGTACGTGCGGAACCGACGATCGGAACCGAGAGATCCGTAACAACGTCGCCGCAGGCCGGTTGCAAAGGACCCCGTCACCGACCGCCAGCACGGCGGCCATCGCTTCGGCCTCGGGAGAGAGCTCGCCAGGGCCGAACGAGTACACGCCCGGGTACCGGCGGTGCAACGCCCCGCGGGCCACCCGCTTGCTCAACGCACTCGGGCTCAGACCCAGCTCGGTGCTCGTCGTCAGCCCGTAACGAGCAGGGGGTGATGCGCAATCAGGTCCTGTGGGGACTCGTTTGTACATCACCCCCCGAGCATCGCCCGAACCGCTGCAACAGAACAAGACAGAGATGTCACGAAACTGTGACATCTCTGTGCCAATTCACGCGTGGTCGTCGTCGAGCGGAGACGGGCGTCGAACCCGTAATGTGTCGCGGCTCGGGAGGTCCTACCAGAAGGGGGCAGAATGAGGGCACGGAATCTCGCGACAGGTGCTGCGGCGGCCGCACTCGCGGTCGGCGCGTACGCCGTCGGCGCCAACCAGTCCACGCCGGTCGCCACCGCGCAGAACGGCACGCAGGTCAACCTCTGGAAGACCTACTCCGACGTGCTGACCAAGGCGCGCTACATCAGCCTCAACCACGTCCTGACGCCGACGATGCCGGTGTGGAAGGGGTTCGGACCGTCGACGTTCTCACCGACAGTCGACCCGGCGACGAAGCAGCCGTACACGTACGAGAAGGAAGGATTCGCGGCGACCCACTACGACATCTCGACCGACCAGTTCGGCACCCAGCTCGATCCGCCGGCGCACTGGGCGCCGGAGTACGCCGGCATCGACGAACTGCCCGCGACGTTCGCCGTCCGGCCGCTGGTGGTCATCTCGATCGTCGACCAGGTCAAGAAGAAGGGCGACTACCACCTGCAGGTGGCCGACATCCAGAAGTGGGAGAAGGCCAACGGCCGGATCCCCGAGGGGTCGGTCGTGATGGTCCGCTCCGACTGGTCGAAGAAGTGGACGTCTGACCCGAAGAAGGCCGCGGCGCTCGCCGCCGACCCGGTCTTCCCGGGCGTGTCACTGGACGCGATCAAGTTCCTCCAGCTCAAGCGGCACATCCTCTTCCATGGCCATGAGCCGCTGGACACGGACACGACGCCGACGCTCGAGGGCGAGTCGTGGCTGATGCACCACGGCTACACGCAGGCCGAGGGCGTCGACAACCTCGACAAGGTGCCCGAGACGGGCTGCCTGGTCAGCATCGGGTTCCCGCGGTTCAAGGGCGGGACCGGCGGGCTCGCGAGCTTCACCGCGATCTGCCCGCCCGGCGTCAAGGGCGAGAAGATCTCGCGCGCCGACGCCCCGCTGAAGAAGTTCAGCTCACCGCTGCACTGGGACGACGCCACCGGGACGCGCGTCCGCTGAGTCGTCGTGCCGTTCCGCGTCCTCGGGCTGCGGCTCGGGGCGCGGGACGGCGCACACGCCGTCCACGCAGACGGCCGCGTCCGGGTCGCCGACCGGCTCGAAGGGCGACGCGCTCATGACGCCACGCGCTCTTCGGCGACCTTCGTCAGCACCTGCGTGAACGTCTCGGCGCTCTGCGCGCCGGAGACGCCGTACTTGCCGTCGACGACGAAGAACGGGACGCCCTGGATGCCGTACTGGATCGCCTGATCCTGGTCGGCGCGGACGTCGGCGAGGTACTCGTCGGTCTGCAGCGAGCGCAGGGCGGCCTCACGGTCGAGCCCGATCTCGGCGGCCAGATCGGCCAGGTCGTCGTCGCGGCCCACGTGCCGGCCCTCGACGAAGTACGCGCGCAGGAGGCGCTCCTTCATCTCGACCTGCTTGCCGTGCGCCTTGGCGAAGTGGATCAGCTGGTGCGCCTTGACGGTGTTCGTGTGCTGCAACGCGTCGTAGTCGTAGTCCAGCCCGACCTCGGCGGCGATCCCGATCACGCGATCGAGCATCGACTTGACCTGATCGGCCGGAAAGCCCTTGCGCTCGGCGAGATAGTCGGCCGCCGAGCCTTCGAAGTCGACCGGCGTGTCCGGCGACAGCTCGAAGCTGTGGTACTCGACCTCGACCTCCCCGCCGAAGGCCTCGGCACCGGCCTCGAACTTGCGCTTGCCGATGTAGCACCAAGGGCAGGCGATGTCAGACCACACGTCCACTTTGATCACGTCGCTCATACTTCAGAAAGTATAGTGCCAGCCTGGCGCGCCAGGCCAGGTAGACCAAGACGCCGATCGGGACGGCATAGGCGATGACGTAGAGGACGAGCTGTGCGGTCTCGTTCTGCTCGCAGAGCCGCAGGCCGCAGTACGCCGGCCTGCGAATGGATTCCCAAACCAAGGCCGATGACAGCGAGACAACCGGGACGAGCAGGGTCCCGATCAACTTGTCGCGCACGTTCCAGGCGCGAGAGCGCCACAGCAGCACCACGCCGACCGGCCACGCAAGCGCCGCCAACAGACCGAAGAGCGCCGGGCCGACCGAAATGCCGAACAGGATCAGCCCAAGCGCCGCCCACTCGCGCCGCCCGCGCTCGTCGCTCGGCACCGGCCGCGGCGCCTCGGCCTCGGCGATGACCTCCGGCTCCCCCAGCCGCTCGAGCTCGGTCAGGACCTCCGCGTCGATCGGGTTCGGCCCGAGCGCCTCGCCGAGGTGCGCCTCGATGTCGTCGACCAGCTCGCGCCGGCGGGCGCGCGGCAGATGGTCGGCGGCCCGTTCGAGCCGGTCGAGATAGTCCTCAGCGAGCGGGTGCATGCGGTGTTCCTGTGGCCAAGAAGCCATCGACGGATCGGCGGAAGCGCCCCCATTCAACGGTGAACGCTTCCAGAACTGACGCTCCTTCTCCCGTGAGCGTGTAGTAGCGGCGCGGCGGCCCCGAGGGCGACTCCCGCCAGGTCGTCTCGACCAGGCCCTCGCGGCGCAGCCGGCCCAGCAGCGGGTAGAGCGTCCCCTCGCTGGTGACCATTCCCTCGGCCTCCGACAGCGTGCGCACGAGCTCGAACGCGTAGCGCTCCCCGTCGCGCAGCAGTGCGAGGACGCAGTACTCGAGCACGCCCCGCCGCAGCTGGGAGATGACCGGTGCCATGCACCGCAAGGTACCTGGCACGGCGATGTTCGTCAACGCGGTCACACCCACGCGCCCAACCGCAATACCCCCACGAATGGCACCGACCGACGAGCAGTTGCTCCAGGACGCGCTCCGCGACGGGGAGGCGTTCGGCGAGTTCTACCGCCGCCACGCGCCCACGCTGCTCGGGTATCTGACGAGGCGGGTGGGTGACGCGGAGGTCGCGGCGGACCTCACGGCCGAGACGTTCGCCGCCGCGCTCGAGGGTCTCCCCCGCTTCAAGCCGGACCTCGGTCCCGCCACCGCCTGGCTGTACGGGATCGCCCGCCACAAGCTGGCTCGCACGTTCGAGCGCGGGCGGGTGGAGGACGACGCGCGCCGCAAGCTCGACCTGCCGCGGATCAGCGTCGACGACGACGCGCTGGAGCGGATCGAGGCGTTCGCCGCGTCGGAGTCGACCGGCCGGCTGATCAACGAACTGCTCGAGACGCTGCCGAGCGAGCAGCAGCACGCGGTCACCGCGCGGGTCGTGCACGAGCGCGAGTACGCGGAGATCGCCGGGACCCACAACACGTCCGAGACCGTGATCCGCAAACGGGTCTCGCGCGCCCTCGCCCGCCTGCGGTCAGGACTGGAGCACACACCGTGAGCGACTTCCTCAAAGAGCTCGAGCTGCAACTGACCGCCGCCGCGCACCGCAAGGCGGCGGAGCGGGCCCGCCCGCCGCGGCCGCGCCTCTGGCCGACGCTGAGCTTCGTCGCCGCGGCGGCGGTCGCGGTCGTCGCGATGATCCTGCTGCCCGGGCGCCCCTCAACCGACGACGGCCGCGCGACGAAGCCCAAGGCGGTCTCGCTCGCGGACACGCGGATCGGTGTGTACAACGCGGCGGGCACGCCGGGACTCTCGACCACCGCCAGCCGCGTGCTCGTCCCGCAGAACTGGGCGACGGCCGAGACCGTCCCGCCCGGCCGGGAGCGCAAATACTCGACGGTCTACTTCTCCAAGGGACACGCCGCCCAGGCGCGCCGGGTCGCGCAGCTGCTCGACGTCGACCGTGTCGGGTCACCACCGCCGAGCTTCGGTGACGGGAAGTCCTACGACGTCGTCGCCGTCCTCGGTCAGGACTACGCCACCCCCGCCAGGCGTCTACTGGACGGCTTCGCCTTCCTGCGCGAGGCGACGAACCGCACGGTCGAGACGGCCGCCGGGCCGGTGCGCGTGCTGGCCAACCGCGCCGGGCTCTGCCTGCAGGTCCATGACGGAGCCGGCTGGGGCGGTACGTGCGTGGACATCGCCGACGCGCTCGCCGGCCAGGCGGTGATCTCGAGCCGCCAGGAGAACGAGCGCCTGCGCAGCGCGGTGGGGCTCGTGCCGGACGGCGTCGCCGTCATCGAGCTCCACGAAGCCGACGGCACGACCCGCCGCCTCCAGGTGGGTCGCAACGTGTGGGCGGTCGGCGCCGAGAAGGTGATCAGCGTCAGCTTCGACGGGAAGACGATCGAGGTGCCGTAGCCAGCGCGAGGAAGTGCGCGCTGGCGGCGATCAGCGCCGGGTCGCGCTCCGCGATCCGCGCGCAGGCGATCGCCGAGGGCAGGAATTCGTCGATCTGCTCGATCCCGTGGGCGTCGAGCGCCGGGCCGCAAGGACCCTCCACGCCGAACACCTCGACGTCGCGCAGCCCCGCGGCGACCAGCTCGGCCGAGAGCTCCTCCGGGCGGTGGACGTACGCCGTCGTGAAGCCGAGCCGCGGGTCGTGGCGACCGGTCGAGAGCACGTCGCGGACGAGCGGCTCGGTCGCGGCCGTGATGCCGCCGTGGGCGCCGAAGTCGAGCAGCCCCGCGTACCGGCTGATCGCCGCGACGGCGACGAGCGCGCCCGGCCGCGCGACCCGCCTCGCCTCACGCAGCGCCAGCATCCGCTCCTCCGCCTCGACCAGGTGATACAGCGGTCCCAGCAGCAGCACGACGTCGAACGCGCCGGCGGTGAACGGGAGCGAGCGGGCGTCGCCGACCGAGGCGGTGACCCCGTCGATCGCCGCGGCCGCCGCGACATGCTGCGCCGTCAGGTCCAGCAGCGTGACCTCGTAGCCGGCCGCGGCGAGCCAGCGCGCGTGGATCCCGGTCCCGCCGCCCACGTCGAGCACCCGCGCCGGCGGCGCGGGCAGCACGCGTTCCAGCAGCTCCCGTGTGCGGGCGAACTCCAGCCGCCCGTGCGGGCTGCGGGTCAGCCGCACGTCCTCGTCGTAGGCCTCCGCGTAGAAGCGGGCTACGTCGCCGAGCCGATCCACCGTTCGACCGCCGCCGACGGCTTGTGCGTCGCGGCGGCGAAGTCGGCGGCGGGACCGGGGACCTTCTCGATGATCGCCCACGCGCCGCGGGTCGCCACGACCTCCTCGGCTTCGAGGATCGCGTGCTCGTTGAGGACGACGAACCGGCGCGGGTTGGCCCGCACGCCCATGTAGTCCAGGCCCGTCAGCTTGATCGCGGTCCCGCACGCGACGAGCCCGCATTCGCAGCGGTAGAGCATCGCCTCGGGCGCGAATTCGATCTCGGCCAGCCGTTCGTTGAACGTGCGCCGACGCGCTTGGCGGAATGCGATGAGCGTGAGCGCTTGGTCGGCCGGCGAAGTGATGGGACATGGTTTACACGAAAGGGCCGTTCGTCAAGTAGGCAGACTGCCTACCTATGGAGACTGTCGATCATCACCGCGACTGGTTGCGCGGCGTACTGGATCTCTGTCTACTGGCGCTGCTGCGCGACGGCGAGGCGTATGGCTACGAACTGGCGCGACGGCTGGAGACGCTGGGATTCGGCCCGGTCGCGGGCGGCTCGCTGTACCCGGCGCTGCTGCGTCGCGAAAGCTCGGGCACCTGCGGGCCGAGTGGCGAGCTGGCGACGGCGGGCCTGGACGCAAGTACTACGCGCTCACTGATCAAGGCGCGTCGGCGCTCATCCGCGAGTCCGCCGCGTGGCACGCGTTCGCGGGCAGCGTCGCCCATGCGCTCGACGGCGTACCCGCGTGATGCGGCGGGATACGTGGCTGCACGAGCTCACCGCGCGCGGCCCTGAACCAGCCCGACGTCGCGAGCATCGTGGTCGAGGCTGAAGGCCACCTGGAGGAGACGGCCACGGCGCCGCTCGACGCATTCGGCTCACCCGCCGCGCTCGCCCACGCCGCGGCGACCGTCGGCCTCTGCGCCGCGGTCACGGTTGCGTGGACTCCTCGGCGAGGTCCAGCAGCGCTTCGATCGACGCCCGCTCCACGAGCGTCAGGTGATGGAGGTCGAACGTGACCTTGTGGCCTTCGGCGAACGCGGCCGCGACGGCGGCCTGCGTCTCGGCCACGCGCTGCTCGTCGACGCTGCCGTAGATGACCAGATGCGTCCTCCGCAACGCCGGGCAGCGACGGATCTCGAGTCCGTTCCACCCCGAGGAGATGGTGTTCACGCGGACAACAACGCGCGTTCGACGCAGACCTTGCGGCAAATTGACACGGCGTCATCAGGGGACCTGTTGCGCACTTCGACTGAAACGGATTAGTGTCGGTCCCGTGGTGCATCGGATCTGCCTGGTCGCGGCGCTGCTGTTCGTGATGCTGACCGCGTCGGCGAGCGCGGACGTCTTCGACGACAACCCGAGCGCGGCGGCGCTCAACGGCACCGTGTACGTGTTCGCGCGCGATTCAGGCGACCGGATCCTCGAGCGGCGGATGACGAGCGGGACGTGGAGCGACTGGGCGGTCGTGCCGGGTTTGGACGTCGGCGCCGGCTCCGGACCGGGTGCGCTCGCGTTCGGGCAGTCGGTGATGCTGTTCGTGCGCGGACAGGACGGCGCCGTCTGGTGGAACCAGGCAGACGCCGGTGGCGGCTGGTTCGGCTGGCGATCGCTCGGCGGGCAGGTGACGTCGGCGCCGTCCGCGGGCCTGCGCTACAACACCACGACGGTCGACCTCGCCGCACGCGGGACCGACAACGCGCTCTATCACCGCTCGCTCGTGCAAGGGCAGAGCTGGTCGCCGTGGGAGAAGTTCGACCAGAACCTCGGGTCGGCGCCGACCGTCGTCGGGTTCCATTCCAGCGGCTCGATCGACGTCTTCACCCGCGACGCCGGGGGCAACGTCGCCCAGCGCTACTGGCAGAACGGCAGCTGGAACGGCCCGTATGACCTCGGCGGCCAGATCATCGGCGCGCCCGCGTCGGCGACCGCGTGGCTCAACCGGCTCGACCTCTTCGTGCGCGGCACCAACAACTTCCTCTACTACCACGAGCATCCGACCCCCGGGATGGTGTGGACCCTGGTCGACCAGACGCCGCTGAGCTCGTCGCCGGCGGGGACGTCGGACCGGCCCGGGCACGAACTGCTGTTCGCGCGCGTCGGCAATGACCTGCAGATCCGGGACGTGACGGTCCCCGGCCCGCTGCTGGGCAAGCCGACGTTCGGCCCGTGGTCGTCGCTCGGCCCGATCGCCCTCCCCAGCACGCCGCCTCCGCCGGTCGACACCCCGGCCCCGCTTCCGGCGCCCGCGCCGGCCCCGGTGCAGCCCGCGGCCCCGCTGATCACGCTCGCCCCGACGATCTCCTACCAGTTCAGCGCGGCGAAGAGGACCACCCGGCTGAGCGCGCTGAACGTCACGGCGGTGCCCGCGGGAGCGACCGTCAAGGCCACCTGCCCCAAGGGCTGCTCGGCGAAGTCCTACACCGTGACCAAGAAGAAGGCGGGCACGGTCTCGCTGAAGGCGTTCATCAAGCGCCCGCTGAAGGTCGGCACGAAGATCACCGTCATCACCACCAAGCCGGGCACGATCGGCAGCCACAAGGTGCTGACGATCCGCGCCCGCAAGCGCCCGTCGGTGACCGCCCGGTGCCTGCCCCCGGGCGTCACCAAACCGCAGGCCTGTTGAGGCCGCTAGATCTTGTTGCGGGCGATCAGCTTGCGCCCGATGACCATGCGCTGGATCTCGCTCGTGCCTTCGCCGATCAGCAGCAGGGGCGCATCGCGGTACAGCCGCTCGATCTCGTATTCCTTGGAGTAGCCGTAGCCGCCGTGGATGCGGAAGGAGTCTTCGACGACCTCCTTGCCGGTCTCGGAGGCGAACAGCTTGGCCATGCCCGCCTCGACGTCGGAGCGCTCGCCGGCGTCCTTCATCCGGGCGGCCTTGAGCATCAGCAACCGTGCGGCCTCGACCTTGGTCGCCATGTCGGCGAGCTTGAACTGGATCGCCTGGTGCTCGGCGATCGGCTTGCCGAACGTCCGCCGCTCCTGGGCGTACTTCAACGCCAGCTCCAAGGCGCGTTGCGCGATCCCGACGCCGCGCGCGGCGACGTTGACGCGGCCGACCTCCAGCGCGTCCATCATCTGCGCGAAGCCCTTGTTCAGGCCCGCCTCCTCGCCGCCGAGGATCATGTCGGCGGGGCAGCGGTAGCCGTCGAAGACCAGCTCGGTCGATTCGACGCCCTTGTAGCCGAGCTTCTTGATCTTGGGGGGCACGATCAGGCCCGGGTTCTCCGACGCCCCCGGTTCCTTCTCGGCGATGAAACAGGTCAGCCCTCGGTGCGGCGGCGACGCGTCGCGGTCGGTCCGCATCAACACGAACACGACGCCGGACAAAAGCCCGTTGGTCACCCACATCTTCGCGCCCGACAGCTCGTAGTCGCCGTCGGCGGTCTTCTTGCCGCTCGCCTTGATCGCCGCCACGTCGGAGCCCAGCTCCGGCTCGCTCATCGAGAAGGCGGCCCGGATCTCCCCCGTCGCCATCTTCGGCAACAGCCGCGCCTGCTGCTCGCGCGTGCCGAACTTCATCAACAGGTAGGACCCGATGAAGTGGGTGTTGACGATCCCGCTGATCGAGATCCACCCGCGCGAGAGCTCCTCGACGATCATCGCGTACGTCGTCAGATCCAGCCCCATCCCGCCGTACTCCTCGGGGATGGTTACGCCGAACAGGCCCAGCTCGCGCATCTGCGCGACGATCGGCTCCGGAAACTCGTCCACGGCGTCGTAGTGCTCGGCCTGCGGAAGGATCTGCTCGTCGACGAACTGGCGAACCATCTCGAGGATCGCCTTCTGCTCGTCGGTCTTGTCATAGAACGCGGGAGCTGCGGCCATCGGGCGATCCTATCCCCGCCGTCGTAGTCTGGCGACGGTGAACTTCTGGCGTGACGTCGTCCAAAATGCGCCGCCGCACGCCCGCGCGCTCGTCGAGCTGGCCCGCGACGGGAGCCGCCGCGAGTACACGTTCGGCGCGCTGAGCGGGGCAGCGGGGCGCCTGGCGGGAACCCTCGACGCGCTCGGTGTCAGACGCGGCGACGTCGTCCTCACGCTGGTCGGAAACCGGCCCGAATGGGCGCTGACGATGCTCGCGTGCTTCCGTCAGGGGTTCGTCGTGCTGCCGTGCACGGAGCAGCTCCGTCCGAAGGACCTGGCCCAGCGGCTGGCCGTCGCGCAGCCGCGGATCGTCGTCGCCGACGTGCGCAACAGCGCCACGCTGAAGGACGCCGGCTGGTCCGGCGAGACCCTGTGGGTGCCGTGGGAAGCGGAGGCATCTCACACTCCCCCGCACGCCGAGCTCGCCCCGGAAGACCCCTGCCTGATCACCTTCACGAGCGGCACGTCCGGCGAGCCGAAGGCGGTCCTGCACGGCCAGCGCTACCTCACCGGCCAGCACCTGCAGGCGGAGCACTGGCTGGCTCCCCACGCCGGCGAGCTCGTGTGGTGCACGGCCGCGGCGGGGTGGAGCAAGTCCGCCCGCAACGCGTTCATCGCGCCCTGGCTCCGGGGCGCGGCCGCGCTCCTGCACGACGCGCGCTTCGACCCGCGGGAGCGCCTGGAGCTGATCGCCCGCGAGCGCGTCGACGTGCTCTGCATGGCGCCGACCGAGTACCGCGTGATCGCCAAGCGGGCCACGCTCGCGCCGCTGCCGAGCCTCAAGGGCGTCGTCGCCGCGGGCGAGGCGCTGAACCCCGAGGTCCTGCACGCCTGGCACGAGGCAATCGGCCTCTGGATCCGCGACGGCTACGGGCAGACCGAGACGGGCCAGCTGACCGGCGCGCCGCTCGGCGAGACGCCGCGGCCGGGCTCGATGGGCCGCCCGCTCCCCGGGGTCGAGCTCGACATCGTCGACGGCGAGCTGGTGCTGCAGCCGCGCAGCGACCCGACGTTCTTCCTGCGCTACCTCGGCGACGCGCCCCACGAGGGTCCGTGGCACACCGGCGACCGCGTCGTGCGCGACGACGACGGCTACCTGCACTTCGAGGGCCGCACCGACGACGTGATCATCTCCGCGGGCTACCGGATCGGGCCGTTCGAGGTCGAGTCGGCGCTCGTCGCCCACGAGGCCGTGGCGGAGGCGGCGGTGGTCGCCGCGCCCGATGACGAGCGCGGCTCGATCGTGCGCGCCGTGGTCGTCCTGCGCGACGGCTACGAGCCCTCCGACACGCTCGCGCGAGCCCTCCAGGACCACGTGAAGGGCCAGACCGCGCCGTACAAGTACCCGCGCGTCGTCGACTTCGTCGCGGACCTGCCCAAGACCAGCTCGGGCAAGGTCCGCCGCGCCCTGCTCAGAGGTCTCTGAGCACCCGCTCGATCGGGAAGCCGTTGCTGATCGGCGTCGGCAGGTCGGCGACGGGCTCGAGCGCCGGCTGGCTGAGCATGATCGACTCTCCCAGCGCGAGCCCCGCCAGGCGTTCGTCGAGGAACGCGAGCCGGCCCAGCGACTCGATCCGCAGATCACGCTCCGCCGGCGGCTCGTCCGCCGGCGCGCTGCCGGCGAAGTCCGCCAACAGCAGCGAGTAGCGGCTCGGGAAGCCGAGGCCGTCGAGCAGCTCGGTGTCGTGATCGTGGAGGATCTCGGCCAGCCGAAGCCAGTCCGCCATCCGCTCCATCTCCTCGGGCGTGCGCGGCGCAGCCGAGGGTTCGAGCTCCAGCCAGGTCATGGCGACCGCGGGCGGCTCAGGGCGCGGATCGAGGGTCGAAGCCACCGCCGCCCACGCGGCGATCGCGTCGACGCTGAGCACCTTGCCGTTCCAGGCGAGGCGCTTGAGCACGAGCTGCCGCAGCGCCGCCACCTCGGGGTCGTCGCCCGCGGCGGCGAGGACCTCGAGCAGGCGGGTGGCGTCGGCCTCGTCGAGGTCGGCGCAGAGATGGTGCAGGCCGTCCCCGAGCGCGTCCCAGTCGGCGTCCTCGCCGAGCAGGGGGCGTTCGCGCTCCCCCGCGATCCCGCCTTCGCGCGACAGCGCGACCGCGGCGCCGTCGACGCCCGTGGCGCGCAGGAACCGGCGCCGCTCGTCGGGATTGGCGGCGAGCGACTCGATCACCAGGTCGCGCCAGCTCGGGTGAACCCAGTCGACCCTCATGCGATCACCCGCAGGAAGTGGTCGGCGAGGCGGTCGACGAGGTCGGCGGGCGCCTTCGGCAGCCCGCTCGTCGCGTGGCGTCGCAGCGCCGCCGCCAGGTCGCGTTCGGCCACCGGGCCGGGCGGCGAGTCGAGCATCGCGTGCAGCAGCTCGCGGTGCTCACCCTCCAGCGCTTCGTAGGAGGTCGTCATCGCCTCCGTCGGCTCGCGCAGCTCGCGCTCGACGTCGTCGATCGGGACGCCGCGGGCGACGAAGCGCCGGATCCGCTCGGGCGTGAAGTGCGGATTGCCGACGATCGCGGCACCGTGGTCCTTGACCCGGTCACGGAGCGTCTTGTCGAGGTTCGCGGCGCGCGCGTGCCGGAACAGGATCAGGGTCTTCTCCTCCACGCCGAGCGCCGAGGCGTCGACTGAGACGGCGGCGGGCTGCGGAAAGTGCTCGCCGCCGCGCTCGCGGTGCAGGCGCCGCAGACCGGCGCTCAGCGGCGCGGGGCGCGACGTCCAGACCAGCCAGTGGCGGTCGTCGGTCGCGCGCAGGATGCGGTCGAGGTTGTTGGCCCAGCGTTCGGCCGCGTCCGGGCGGTACTCGGTCGAGCCGAACGCGTCGTCGGCGATGAAGAGCTGCGGCTTGGCGCGATCGAAGAGCTTCTCGACCTCCTCGGGCCGCGTGGTCTCGTGCACCTCCCACCCCTCGGTGAGGAGCTCGAGGCCGAGCATCCGGGCGATCGCGGTCTTGCCCATCTCGGGCGGACCGGTGAGGACGAGGAAGTTGTGCGCCTTCAGCGTGGCGACGGCGCGGCTCCAGGCCGGTGTGGGCACGAAGACCCGCGCAAGCTCGCGCGCGGCCTCGACGTCGAACGTCGACCGCTCGAGCGCCGCCGCGTCGGGCGGAGCCGCGTCGAGGCAGAGGATCGACGGCAGCTGCAGGCGCAGGCCGGGCAGGCGCCGGATCGCGTCGCGCAGCTCGTCCTCGCCGTAGACGAGGTTCCCGATCTCGGCGGCGGGATGATTGGCGAACGTGACGACCGAAGCGAACCCATTCGGTGGGGCGATCACGCGATCGTCGCGTCGCCACAGGCAGCGGATCAGCACCGGAGGCGAGAACGTCCGGTCGCCGATGCGCAGCTCGTCGTCGCACACGACGTGGCGCGTCGTGTCGGCTGAGCCTTCCCAGCGCGTAGGGTCGACACCGGCGTCAGCTTCCAGCACCAGCTCACACAGGCGCTCGAACTGCAGCCACCCGAGCTCTTCGAGACCAGGCATGCATGAAGTGTGCCTGGTTTGGAGACATTGACCAACGCCGTCTTCCACCACTTTCAGGAGTCACCCATGGTTCTAGGCCGGTCCTGCCGTGCCGCAGTCGTCGCAGCCGTCGGTTTCGCGGTTCTCGCGCTGACCCCGGCCGTTGCTTCCGCCGCCTGTCCAAAGGGTGCGCAATGTGGCACGCTGACCGTCCCGCTCGACCACTCCGGCCAGACGCCGGGGACGATCGGACTCGCCTACGCCAAGGTGCCGGCGACCGGGACACGAACCGGGACGATCGTGCTGCTCAGCGGCGGGCCCGGCCAGTCGGCGGTCCCGCTGACGACGCCGGTCGCCTCGCTCCTGAAGCCGCTGCGCTCGAACTACGACATCGTCACGGTCGACCAGCGCGGCACGGGCGCGTCGGGCGCGGTGGACTGCAAGTTCAACGGCACCGACGACGTCGCGGCGTGCGCGACCAAGCTCGGCGACAAGCGCGCGTTCTGGAACACGCCGGAGACCGCCAAGGACCTCGAGGACCTGCGGCTCGCGCTCGGCGTGGACAAGCTCACGCTGCTGGGCGTGTCCTACGGCACGAAGGTGGCCAGCGAATACGCGCGCCGCTACCCGGCCTCGACCGCCGCGCTGGTGCTGGACTCCCCGGTGCCCGTCGACGGCCTCGACGGCTATGACCAGCTGCGCGAGCTCGGCACGCCGCGCGTGTTGAAGGAGGTCTGTTACCCCGGGCCCTGCAGCGCCACGGTGAGCGATCCCGACGCCGCGCTGACCGCCGCCGCCGAGCGGCTCCAGAAGGGCGCGATCAGCGGGCCGCTGGTCTCGAAGACCGGTCGGGTGAGGACCGCGCGGGTGAGCGAGGCGGCGCTCTACGGCGCCATCTCCGCCTCGGATCTGTCGCCGTCGCTGCGCGCGGGCCTGCCGGCGGCGATCGCCTCGCTGGCCGACGGCGACGCCGCGCCGCTCCTGCACCTCGATGCGCTGGAGCCGTCGAGCGGCGGCGACGTGGACGACATCAACACGGCGCGGCTGCTGGCGACGTCCTGCATCGAGAGCCGCCTGCCGTGGGCGCCGGACTCGGCGATCGCCACGCGCAAGGACGCGGTGCAGGCGTTCGTGGCCGAGCGCCAGGACGCCTTCGCGCCGTTCAGCCCGAAGACGGTGCTCGAGCAGAGCGTCGTCGGGCTGTGCGAGAACTGGCCGCCCACCCCGCGCCCCGAGGGGGTCGCCTACCTCGGCCCCGACGTGCCGGTCCTCGTCCTCTCCGGCCGCGCCGACCTGCGCACGCCGCTGGAGGACGCCCGCCGGACGGCGGCGCAGTACCCGAACGCGCAGGTGCTCGCGGTGCCCGGCGTCGGCCATTCGGTCCTGACGTCGGACTTCAGCGGGTGCGCGCTGAAGGGCACGGTCGCGTTCCTGCACGGCCAGACGGTCGCGAAGTGCTCGCGCACCTCGTTCGGCGCGCAGCTGCAGAGCCTCTCCGCCCCGTTCGTGCCCGCGTCCATCACCGACCTGCGGCCGACCGTCGTCTCCGGCCTCCCGGGCCGTACGTTCTCCGCGGTCAGCCTGACCCTCGGCGGCGTCGGCTACGACGCCGCCTTCGCGTTGCTCCCGAGCCGGCTCCCGGGGCTGCGCGCCGGGTACGTGCGGGTGACGCGCGCCAAGCTCGAGCTGCACGGCGTCGAGTGGATCCGCGGCGTGCGCATCTCAGGCGCGTTCAGCGACCGCGGCACCGGCACGCTCACCGTGTCCGGCCCGTCGGCCGCGGCGGGCACCCTCACGTACACGAGCAAAGGGGTGACCGGCACGCTCGGCGGCGTCCCGGTTCACGCCGCCCGGTAGGTCCGAGCGGCATCGTGCCTCTTTAAGCCACGCCGCGGCGGTTCGTTACGGCATCCGAACTCCGGTGGTCCGGTTAGCGCTCACATGAACCGCACCCTTCGAGCATTGTCGTCTTGCCATTTACGGCCCACCCGTGCCTTGACTAAACAAGCGTGTTATCGCTAATTTTTGGCGCGTCGACCGGAGGAGAAGACAGTCATGTCCGAGCTCGATCCCGTCCACGATGCCCTCGAACGTTTGGAGTGGGCGGACGCCAAGGCGCAGGAGGAGACCCCTGCCACTCGCTGGCGCGCGATGACGCGACGCACGGCGCTGACGGGGGGTGCTGCCGGGATCGCGGCGGCGATGCTCACGGCCTGCGGGTCGAGCAAGACCGGCACGTCGAAGGCCACGGCGACCGCCGCGGCGCAGGGGAGCAGCGGCGGCGCCGTCTTCGCGGAGGACTCGAAACTGAAGTTCGTGCTCGTCAACCACGTCACGACGAACCCGTTCTTCGTGCCGACCAAGTACGGCGCCGAGGACGCGTGCAAGCTGCTCGGCTGCTCGTACCAGTGGACCGGCTCGGAGAACGCCAACGTCAACGAGATGGTCAACGCGATGAACACGGCGATCACCGGCGGGGCCAACGGGATCGGCGTCTGCCTGGTCGACAAGCGCGCGTTCAACGCGCCCACCGATGCGGCGCTGAAGGCCAAGATCCCGGTCGTCGCCTACAACGCCGACGAGGTGTCCAACGCCCGGCTCTGCTACATCGGCCAGGACCTCTTCGTCTCAGGTCAGGAGATGGGCAAGCGGATCATCGAGCTCGTGCCGTCCGGTGACGTGGCGCTGTTCATCGCGACCCCCGGCTCCTCGAACATCCAGCCGCGCATCGACGGCGCGCAGGACGTGATCAAGAAGTCGGGCAAGGGCATCACCCCACACGTGATCGCGACCGGCGCGGCCGTCCCGGCCGAGCTGTCGGTGATCGACTCCTACGCCACCGGGCATCCGGACACCAAGGGGTACTTCGCCGTCGACGCCGGCAGCACGCAGAGCCTGGCGCAGACGATCCAGAAGCACAGCCTGCGCGAGAAGGGCGTCAAGGGCGGCGGGTATGACCTCACCCCGGTGACGCAGAAGCTGCTGGCGGCGGACCAGATCGACTTCACGATCGATCAGCAGCCCTACCTGCAGGGCTTCATCCCGATCCTGCAGCTGTTCATGTACCAGGCATCGGGCGGCCTGTCCGGCATCGCCGACACCAACACCGGCCTGAAGTTCCTCGACAAGACGACCGTCGCCGACTACAACAACACCAAGAGCCGCTACGAGGGAACCTCGTCGGCGGCAGGCGTGACCAAGGCCTAAGACGATGTCCGCGCCCGTCTCGGCGGCCGCTCCGCCTTCCGCGAGCGGCCCGCCGTCCGGCCGGCCCGGCGCGCGTGAGCTCGCGCTGCGGTTCCTGACGCTGCGCGAGGGCAGCATCATCGTCGTCACGTTCCTGGCGGCGCTGTACTTCTCGCTGAAGACCGACCGCTTCTTCACCCACGCGAACTTCGTCACGCTGCTGCCGTACTTCGCGCCGTTCGCGATCCTGGCGGTCGGCGAGGTGCTGCTGATGGTGGCGGGTGAGATCGACCTGTCGATCGGGTCGGTCTACCTGTTCGCGCCCTTCATGTTCTACGAGTTCAACCAGGCCGGGCTGGGGCTCACGTTGTGCCTGATCGGCGCGCTGGTGGTGAGCGCGATCGTCGGGCTGATCAACGGCGTGATCACGGAGGTGTTCGGCGTCTCGTCGTTCATCACCACGCTGGGCATGCTGCTCGGGCTCGGCGGGCTCACGCTGATCATCTCCCACGCCCAGTCGGTCGCGATGCCGGGCGCCGAAGTGACCTCGACGACGGTCAACGTCACCCACGTGGTCAACGGGCAGACGATCACGCTGCCCGAGCAGGTCAATCACGTCGGCACCTTCGCGCGGATCTTCGGCGCCGGCCAGTACTCGGAGCTGATCTGGGCGCTGCTGTTCGTCGCGTTCGTCCACCTGCTGCTTACCCGGACGCGCTGGGGCATGTACACGATCGCCGTCGGCGGGAACAAGCACGGCGCGGCCGAGGCGGGCGTGAAGGTGCGCTCGGTCGTGATCCGCAACTTCGTGCTGTGCAGCTTCTTCGCCGGCTTCGTCGGCGTCCTCGAGGCGATGCGCTCGAGCTCGGTCACGCCCGACACGGCGGGCGCGTCGGAGACGATGTTCCGCGCGGTGTCGGCGGCGGTGATCGGCGGCACGCTGCTCGCGGGCGGCGAGGGAACGGCGATCGGCGCGCTCTTCGGCGCGCTGTTCCTCGGCATCCTGCGCGACGGGCTGACGCTCGAGGGCGTCAACGCGGACTACCTGGACTTCATCCTCGGCGTCGCGATCATCGTCGCGATGATCATCAACGTCTACGTCGGTCGCGTGCGAAGGGGGAGCGGTGTCTGAGGACGTCCTGCGGGTCGAGAACGTCGCCAAGCGCTTCGGCCCCGTCACCGCGCTGCACGACGTCAACCTGCACCTGGGCAAGGGCGAGGTGCTCGGCCTGCTCGGCGACAACGGCGCGGGCAAGTCGACGCTGATCAAGATCATCTCGGGCTTCCAGAAGCCCGACTCGGGCAAGCTCTTCGTCAAGGGCGACGAGACCGAGCTGCGCTCCGTCGACCACGCCCGCTCGCTGGGCATCGACTGCGTCTACCAGGACCTCGCCCTGGTCAACCAGCTCGACGTCGTGCAGAACATGTTCCTCCGGCGCGAGCAGGTGCACCGGCCGATCCCGTTCCTCGCGCGCAAGCGGATGCGGGAACAGACGCGCGAGGCGCTCGACGAGATCGGCGTCAACGTGCCGCGGCTCGGCGTGCCCGTCGCGCGGCTCTCCGGCGGCCAGCGCCAGGCGATCGCCGTCGCCCGCACGGTCCACTCCGACGCGGACATCATCCTGCTCGACGAGCCGCTGGCCGCGATGGGCGCCAAGGAGGGCGCGATGATCCTCGACGTCGTCGCGCGGCTGCGCGCCGAAGGCAAGGTCTCGATCATCATGATCGCCCACAACTACGTGCACGTGCTCGAGTCCTGCGACCGCGTGAACCTGATCCAGGACGGCGAGATCACCTTCGACAAGCCGACCGGCGAGACGTCGGTCGAGGAGCTCAACGAGATCGTCGTCGAGGAGTACCGCCGGGCCCGGGCGCGGGCCGCCGGATGAGGGCGGCCCGCTGGTACGCGGTCAGTCGTGACCGTGGCGGTCGGTGGAGAAGTTGAGCACCGTGGTCGTCTTGTAGGTCTGCCCCGGGCGGACCACCGTCGAGGGGAAGTTCGCGTGGTTGGGCGAGTCCGGGAAGTGCTGGGTCTCGAGCGCGAGCCCGTCGCCCTGGCGGTACTGGTTGCCGCTCGTGCCGTACAACGTCCCGTCCAGGAAGTTGCCCGAGTAGAACTGGATGCCCGGCTGGTCGGTGTAGAACGTCAGCACGCGGCCGCTCGCCGGGTCACGCAGCGTGGCGGCCTGGACGAGGCTCGTCGTGTCGCCGGGGCGGCGGTTGAGCACCCAGTTGTGGTCATAGCCGCGTCCGAACACGAGCTGCTGGTTGTTCCCGCGGATCCGCTCGCCGATCGAGTGGAAGCCGCGGAAGTCGAACGGGGTGCCGGCCACCGGATCGATCGCGCCCGTCGGGATCAGCGTGCTGTCGACCGGCGTGAAGCGGTCGGCGTTGAGCTGCAGCTGCTGGTCGTAGATCGTGCCCGAGCCCTCGCCCGCCAGGTTCCAGTAGGCGTGGTTGGTGAGGTTCAGGACCGTGGGCTTGTCGGTCGTCGCCGTGTAGTCGATGCGCAGGTTGTCGCGCGAGTCGAGTGAGTAGACGACCGTGACCGGGACGGTGCCGGGATAGCCCGTGCTGCAGGGCGGAACGCTCGGCCGGCTGGGCGTGCAGCCCTCGCCCGCCTTCGACAAGTAGGTGAGCTTGACGCCGACCGAGCGTTGGGTGCGCACTGGGGTCGCCACCCAGTTCTTGACGTTGAAGCCCTCGAAGCCGCCGTGGAGGCTGTTCGGGTCGTTGTTGATGTCGAGTGAGTACGTGGTGTTGTCGAGCGTGAAGCGGCCCTTGGCGATCCGGTTGCCGTAGCGCCCGATGATCGCGCCGAAGTACGGGTTGCTCTTGATGTAGGCGGCGTTCGTGTAGCCGTCGATGTCCGCGAAGCCGAGCGTGACGTTGGCGTCATGACCGCGGCGGTCGGGCACGTTGACCGCCTGGACGATCCCGCCGTAGGTGAGGATCGAGACCGACATGTCGCCGTTGCCCAGCGTGTACTTGTCGACGCCTTGGCCGTTCACCGTGCCGAACGCGACCTTGTCGATCGTCAGCCCGCCGTCGTGTCGCTTGGCCGCCGCCGGAGCGGTCATCACCCCCATGAGCAGCACCACGGTCACGCAGCATGTGAGCGCACGCATACCTCTCCTCCTTCGTCTGACGCACGAAAAGGTGGTACGGAGTGCTAGCGCTCACATGCTTGTCTGTCAAGCACTTAAGAGCGCGCCGTCCCGCCGGCGGGACAGCGGTCGCGCCAGGTGTGGGGACGCCGCCTTGACAGGCCGCCGGCGGGCGGCGAGAGTCGGGGCGCGCGTGGCCTCCGACACGCATAGCTCCGCGATAGGCCTTGACGCGCTGGCGATCAGAGCGACGCACCGGTCCGGCCAATGGTGCTTCAGCGGCGAGTCGGACGTCGGCCAGGACCTCGACCTGGGCGAGGTGGTGCAGCGGCTCGCCGAGCTCATCCACGTGGAGCTCCCCGACCTCCCGGCGGTCACCGTGGACCGTGTCGCCTTCGAGGTCTGCGGAGCGAAGGCGACGTTCGAGGCGCTGGTCGGGCTCGCGCTCCGGCCGCTCGGGGACTTGAGCCGCCTGCCGCTCGTCGGCGATCACCTCCAGGACGCGATCCGCCTCGACACCGTCGGGATCAAGGTCGTGCGGGAGTCCGGGAAGGACCGCGCGTACCTCGGCGCGCGCGTCGGGATCGCGGGTGAGCCGGCCCCGACCGACGTTCGCGTGCCGCTCACGCCCGACCCGGAGACCGGCACCGTCGACGCCGAGCCGCAGCGTCACGCGGTGCAGCGCCGGTTCGGGCCGGTCGAGGTCGAGGATCTCATCTACGACTTCCACGACGGCGGCCTGCGCGTGCGCTTCACGGCCCGGCTCGGGCACGCCGGCGTGGAGATCGAAGTGATCGGCATGGGCGTCACCGTGCGCCTCGACGACCCGTTGCACCCGGAATTCCATCTCGACGGCCTGTCGATGTCCTACGAGGCGCCGCCGGTCCGCGTGAGCGGCGCGCTGCTGCGGCGTCCCGACACCCCGGCCGGGGAATGGCAATTCGACGGCGCGCTGTCGGTACGCGCCGGCGCGTATGAGCTCTCGGCGCGCGGCTCCTACGCCGACCGGCACCCGCCGTCGCTGTTCGCCTTCCTGCAGGTGATGGCGCCGATGGGCGGCCCGCCGTACTTCTTCATCGACGGCATCGCGGGCGGCTTCGGCATCAACCGGACGCTCACGATCCCGCCGATCGAGGAGATCGAGGACTTCCCGCTCATCCGGGGCACCGCGCCCACGACCAACGTCTTCGCCGAGAACACCAGCGTGGCCGACGCGATGGCGATCCTCGGCGAAGCGATCCAGCCCGCCGATCAGCAGCACTGGATGGCCGCCGGTGTGGCCGTCAGCTCGTTCGGCGTGCTGCACTCCAAGGTGCTGCTGACCGTCGCCTTCGGCCACCGCGTCGAGATCGGTCTGCTCGGGATGGCGACGCTGCGCCTTCCACCCGGGCTCGAGAGCGCCGTCGTGAGCGCGAGCCTCGCGCTCCGCACGACGATCACGCCGGGCAGCGGCGAGCTGGCGATCCTCGGCCGGCTCACGTCGGACTCCTACGTGCTCGCACCCGCCTGCCGGCTCACCGGCGGCTTCGCGCTCTGCTTCTGGTTCGGAGGGAGCGGGCACCGCGGCGACTTCGTGATCACGCTCGGCGGCTACCACCCGGCGTTCGAAGCCCCCGCGCACTACCCCGTGGTGCCGCGGCTCGGGCTGACCTGGGACGCCGGCCCGCTGCAGATCAAGGGCGGGCAGTACTTCGCGCTCACGCCCGGCGCCGCGATGCTCGGCGGCCAGCTGGACGCGACGTACAAGAGCGGGGCGGTCAGCGCGCGCTTCAAGGCCCACGTCGACTTCCTGAGCCGCTGGGCGCCCTTGCGCTACGAGGCCACCGTCGGCGTGGACTTCGCGGTCGACGCCGTCCTGCACGAGGGGTTTGCGACCTCGACGCTCTCGGTGCACGTGAGCGCCGAGCTGCGCATGTGGGGGCCGGAGTTCAGCGGCGAGGCGGAGCTCGACCTCGGCGTGATCCGCATCACGATCCCGTTCGGTCACGACCCCGATGCAGCGCCGAAGTCGCTGAGCTGGCCGGAGGTCAAGCACCAGCTCCTCGGGGGCGAGGAGGGCGCGGTGCGCGTCGCGGTGCGCAGCGGGGTCCTCGCCGACCTGCGCGACCCGGCGACGGGCAAGGCCGGCGAGACCGGGGTGCACTTCATCGTCGACCCTGAGCGCTTGGTGGTGGCGACGGAGACGGTCATCGCGGCCACGCGCGTGACGGTCGACGGAGCGGAGCAGCAGGTCGGCCCGCAGCGCATCGGCATCGCCCCGATGGGCCTGGGCTCCGTCACCAGCACGCACGCGATCACGATCGAGCCCGCGGCGCGCTTGCACTCCAGCCTGGTCACGGGCACGGTGCCGAAGGCGCTGTGGGGCGACGGCAAGCCGACGCTGGGCGCCGACGGGACGATCGCCGGGGCCGTCACCGGCGTCGAGATGTGCCCAGCCCCGGCGCAGCCACGCCCTGCGGCCCAGTTCGCGCGCGAGGCGCCGCCCGAGGTCCGCGAGTGGTCCTGGCCGTCCCTGCCGGCGTCCGCGGCGGCGGACGAGCCGCCCGGGCCGGTCGACTTCGCCGCGCTCGGGCTGACGGCCTCGCCCATCCTCGCCACCGTCCCGGCAGCCTGAGCCATGCCGGACGAGCTCACCTTCTACGACTCCGTCGAGCCCCCGCTGCGAACCGGCCGGCACACGATCGGCCTCGAGCACACGGTGAGCGGCACCGGCGTCGAGGACAGGTTCACCGACGCCGTCACCATCGCGGTCCAAGGCCCGCGCTTCACGCTCCCGCCCGACGACCTGCACGGCCGCTTCCCGGCCGCGGGAGCGCAGGGCGACTTCGCCGGCGTGCTGCCGCACATCGTCCTCAGCGCCGCGACGCTGCCGTGGCAGCGCGAGCTCGGCGATCCGCCGGGGGTGCCCTGGCTCGCCCTGCTCGTCTTCGACGCCAACGACCCTCCCCCGAAGGTCACGGCCGGCACGGTCGGCGACCTCCGCACGGCGTATCCGCAGCCCGACGTGGGTGAGGAAGACGACCAGCCATGCCGCTATATCGACGTCCCGGCGACGCTGTTCGCCGAGATCGCGCCGCAGGCGGACGAGCTGCCCTGGCTGACGCATGCGCGCGAGCTCGACGCGCCCGCCGCGGCCGCCCGGGCGGGCGCCGAGACCGCGCCGGCGGCCCGCTTCGCCGTGGTCGTCGCCAACCGGCTCCCGCGGCCGGGCAGCATGACCACCTGCTGCCTCGTCTCGCTCGAGGGTCGCGCCGGCGCGCTCCCGCCGGAGCCCGAGGAGCACGGCGAGAGCGTGCGGCTCGCGGTGCTCGACACGTGGTCGTTCGGCACGCTCGCCGAGCGCGGCCGCTTCGCGGCGACCGTCGGCGGGCTGGACCGCGAGCCACCCACGTTGCGTACCCGCGATGCGAGCCACGAGGCCGGCGCGCGCGGCTACGCGCTGCTCGAACACGAGATGCGCGACGGCACGGTGACGAAGTCGTGGTACCGCGGGCCGCTCGTCCCCACCCCGGAAGCGCCGGCCGCGCCGCATGCGCTCGGCGTGGACGCCGCCGACGCGCTGCTGCGCTACGACCCGCGGACCGGCATGTTCGACGTCTCGCTCGCCGCCGCCTGGCAGCTCGGGCAGCTGCTCGCGCTCGCCGACCGTGACTTCTCGATCCTGCTCGCGGCCTGGAAGACCACCCAGCAGCGCAGCGTCGCCGCCGGCTTCGAACGCGACCTGCTGCAGCGCAAGCTCGAGCAGGTCGACACGCACGCGGTCATCACCCCACTCCTGGACAAGCTCGGAACCCCATGAGGAGCTGGTCCTTCAGCACCGGCAAGCGCGCGACCATGGCGGACGCGATCACGCACGCGGCCCCCGGTGCGCAGGAGCAGCGCGAGACGGAGCGCATCACCGACTGGCTGAGCGAGCTGCGCGTGCTGCGGGGCGTGCCGTTCAGCTACCTGGTGCCCGACGAAGGCATGCTTCCGCCGGAGTCGATCCGCTTCTTCGCGCTCGACGAGGCCTGGGTGCAAGCGCTGCTCGACGGCGCCTTCAGCCTCGGACGCTCCGCCGCCGGCGACGCCGACCGCGAGCGGTCCGCGCTCGAGCAGGTCGCGCAGGCCGCCGCAGGGCGGGCGGCGACCGGGCGCGCGGAGATGCTCGAAGCGCAGGTGGGCGAGAGCGTCGAGGTCACCGGCCTGCTGCTGCGCTCGCAGGCGGTCTGGCGCTGGCCGACGCTCGAGGTGCGCGGCTTCTCCGACGAGGCGGGGACGGCAGCGATCGCGCTGGCGCGGCTCGACCGCCTCGGGCCCGAAGTGCTGCTCGCGCTGTTCGCCGGCCGGCTGCGCGCGGTGACGCTGTCCGAGCCCGCCGAGGCCCTGCACTTCGGCGTGACCGACGAGGCGCACCTCCGCGTCGGGAACCGGCGCGTCGTCGATGTCGGCGCGCTGCGCGCGCAATGGCCGGAGGCGACCACGCCGGGCGCTTTCGCCCAGGCGCTCGTGCAGCAGGCCCACCAGGTGCGGTTCATCGCGCGGGAGCCGGGATGAGCGGGCCGGCCCTGATCGTCCCGATCCGCGTCGAGGCGCTGCCGGTCGGCGCACCCGACGCGGCCGGTCCGTGGTCGGTGCTCCCGCACGCGAACTTCTCCGCGCTCTCGCTGCCGCGGGCGCCCTACCTCGGCGCCCAGGTGTTCAGCCCGCCGTTCGGCGGGCAGCCGTTCGAGCCCGGCGTGCACGTGCACTGGCGCCTCCCGCGCGCATTGCTCCAGGCACGCCAGGAGCGCGACGCGAAGCGAATCACCTTGCCGTGTGCCCCCGACCGCTGGCTCGTCGTGCGCACTGGCGCGCAGGACACGCAGGCGTGGGTGGTGGAGAGCAACCACGTCGATCCCGAGCCACTCCACAGCCCCACCTCCTTCCCGGGCGGCTATATCGGCCGCGTCCACGCGCTCGAAGCGTGGCCGGGCGAGACGGAGGGCGGCGATCGGCTGCCGCTGAACGCGTTCGGCTACGGGATCCCGGACTTCGCCGGCTGTTACGTGAACTGCCGCAACGTGTTCGGCATGCTCGACGCCGAGTCGGCCCCGGGCCCGCGGACCTACACGGTGATCGGCTGGTACGCGGACGCGAAGCGCGATCCGCTCGACGCCGATCCGGCGGCGTTCGGCGAGCTCGCCGGCGCTGATCCGGCGCCGCGGCGGACGCTGTGCGTCGGCGCCGTGTCCGGCGTGCCGTTCGATCCCGCGGGCGCGTACCTGCGCGGGCAGCACGCGCCGCTCACGCCCGACGTGGCGATCGGCAACACCCCCGCCGAGGCGCTCGCCGCGCTCGCGGCGCGCCGCGCCGGCGCGGACGAGGTGGCCGAGCGCCTGCTGAACGCGTTCCAGCTCGGCGCGCTCGACCGGATCGGCGAGACCGACGGGATCGCGCGGCTGGAAGAGCAGATGCACGCGGCGAAGTTCGCCGCGCTCGACGGCGGCATCGAATGGGAGGTCCGCGGCGGCGAGGCGGACCTGGCCGCCCTCAACGCGGCCCAGCGGCGGTGGGACTCCGGCACGGCCGAGCTCGCGTCGCTGCGCGGCCGGTTGTTCGCGGACTGGTGCCGGCGCGCGGCACTGCGTGCCTCCGACCGGCGCCCGCAGCTCGACTTCGACGCGCTCGACGCGTTCATGGAGACGCAGGCGGACGAGATCGACGCGTTGGCCGGCGAGCTCGTCGCGCTGGCTGCGCAGATCCAGGTCCAGGCCGACCAGGTGGCCGCCGGGCTCCCGCACGGCGCGCGGCTGGAATCGGTGCCCGCGTCGCGCTTCTACCAACCCAACGACGTGGTCGTGGTGCTGTGCGGAGACGGCCTGCCCGGCTCGGCGCCGGACGCCGCCGACGAGCCGCCCTTCGTCGGCGACGAGCCGACGCGTCCCGCCCCCGCCGGCTACGAGCGGCTCGCGCCGCCGGAGGTCGCGCAACTCCTCGAGTACGGGGCCGCACACGCGCGGCCCTGGAAGCTGCCGTGGCGACCCGTCGAGCTCGCCTGGCGCGTCTCGGTCCAGTTGCGCCGCGAGCTCGACACGAGCGCCGGCCTCGACCCGCAAGTCGTGCTCGACCACTTCGCGATGCCCCCCGACGGCTTCGACCTCGAATCCGACAGCGTGCGCTACGAGGCGCTGGCGGACGAGTACACGGGGCGCGTGCTGCTGGCCGCCAACGCGAGCATCGGGCTCGAGCGCCAGATCGCCACGGCCATCGAGCAACGCCGCTATGACGGTCTGGAGGGCTTGCTCGGACCGCTGCAGCAGCAGCCGCTGCTGGCGCAGGTGCTCAGCGGCTTCACCAGCGCCTTGGGGATGCTCGCCCACCAGCTCCAGCTGCCGGTCGAGGACCCACAGGGTTCGCCGCTCGACGCCGCGTTCGTGACGCGCGTGCGCGACGCGATCGACGCCGAGCGCCGGTTCTCGCCGCTGATGCACAACCCGTTCGCGCCGCTGCGCACCGGCCGCTTCGAGCTCACCGAGCTGCGCCTGATCGACGAGTTCGGCCGCTGGCGCGACGTCGACGTGTCAGCGATCGCGGTCGCCGAGACGGTCCCCACCGATCCTCGCCGGCGCAGCGCGGTGCTGCCGCCGCTGCGGCTCTCGCAGCCCGCCCAGCTGAACTTCCGCTGGCTGGACGCGGGCGGGACCCCGATCCTCGGTTGGGTCGTCCCGAACCACCTCGACGACGGCCTGATGTTCTACGACGCGGAAGGGCGTGCGCTTGGCCGGTTGACGCCCACCGTTGACGCGCCGCAGTGGCGGGTCGCGCCCGGCGCTGAAGTACCGGCGCCGGCGGGCGTGATCGCCGAGCTCGTGGCGAGCATCGACGACTCGGCGTACCTGCGGGCGCTCGGCGCCACGCTCGACGCGGCCCGGGCGCTGATCGCGCCGGCGCAGACCGCCGCCGATCGCGAGGTCGCGGTGCTGGTCGGCTCGCCGCTCGCGGTCGTCCAAGCGTCATTCGACCTCTCGCTGCTCGGGCTGCCGCTGATCGACATGGGCATCGACGCGTTGCGCGCGGACATCGCGCGCGGCGACGTCCGGCGGCGCTCCGACCGCGCGCTCGCCGGCGTGCGGCTGCCGGTCCTCCTGGGCAGCCTCACCCAGCTGGGCGACGGGCTCGCCGGCTTCTTCGCCGCGGGCGCGGACGGCAAGCCGGACTTCGCGCGCTTCCTGTCGCAGGCCGCGACAGCCCACGAGCGGATCGCGCGCCCGCCGCAGAGCACGGTCACCGTCCGCGCGGATCCCGGCGCCGGCGCGACGGTCGTGACGATGCTCGTCGACCCGCGCTGCGAAGTCCATGCGTACACCGGCGTGCTTCCGGTGAAGACGCTGACGATCGGACCCGACGTCGCGGCGCGCGGGTTGGCGGCGCTGAAGTACGCCTTCCAGACCGCGCCGGTGATCGTCCCGCGCGGCCGCATCGGCGTGCCGCTTCCCGCCGCCGCCGGCACGTGGAGCTGGCTCAGCGCGACCGGCGAGCCCGTCGCGCTCGAGCCGTTCGTGCCGACGGCGGCGCCCGAGCTCCACCGCATCGCTGACGGCTGGCTGCAACTGGACCCGTCGTGATGGAGATCCTCGCCCTCGAGATCGCACCGGAGACGGTCGTCGGACACGGCGAGGTGACGGTCAGCTGGCGCGTCGCGGGCGCGACCTCCGTCCTGCTCTCGTGTGGCGGGATCGTCGAGGCCGAGGGCTCGTGCCCGCTCGACGTGGCCGAGACGACGACCGTGGTCCTGACCGCGTTCGATGCCACCCACGGCAAGGCGGACTGCCGGCAGGCGACGGTCACGGTCACGCCCGAGATCGTCCCCGGCACGATCATCCCGTGGTGGGGCGACGGTGAGCTGATTCCCGACGGCTGGGCGGTCTGCGACGGCACGGACGGCACGCCGGACCTGCGTGACCGCTTCATCTATGGCGCCGACACGCCGCACGCCGACGAGCACGCCGACCGTCATGCCCACGCGCTGCCCGGCGAGCGGAAGGCCTCCAGCGACGAGGACGGGGCGCACCGGCATGCCCCGCCGCAGGCGTGGGGCGCCACCCGCTTCGAGAAGGACGCCGGCGGCCGGTTCACCGTCGATCTCGGCGCGAAGGACGCGGCGCAGGCGGCGTGGAGCGAGGCGAAGGCGCATCAGCATCCCGTCGTGGTCGCGCCGGCGCCCGGGTACCGGTCCAGTGACGAGACGGCGGGTCCGCTCTGGCACGCCCTCCACTACCTGATGAAACGATGATCGAGACGTTCACCGCGGAGGCGGCGCCGGGGGGCGCGCGGCTGGCCTGGAGGGTGCGCGGCGCCGAGACCGTCACGCTCTCGGGCCACGGCCGGGTCCGCGCCGAGGAGGACGCGTTCACGGTGACGCTGACGGCGACGACGACCTTCGTGCTCGTCGCCTACGGCAGCGAGTTCGGAGCGATCGAGTCCAGGACGCGGAGCGTCGAGCGCCCGCGCGAACGCGTGCCGCACGGCACGATCTGCCTGTGGGCCGGCACGCACGAGGACATCCCGCGAGGGTGGGCGCTCTGCGACGGCAGGGACGGCAGGCCGAACCTGCTGGGACGCTTCGTGCTGGGCGCCACCGAGCAGGCCCCGCCCGGGGAGACGGGCGACGGGGACTCGCACACGCACACGCTGAAGGTCCGGTTCACGGGCCGGACGGCACCGGTGCCCGACCACCGGCACGACCTGGCGTGGACGTCCGCGCGCAGTGACGCGCACCTGTGGCCGAAGTTCGGCCTCAACCGCTTCACCGGCATCACCCACGACGCCCATCATCCGGACCTCGACGACGCCGGCGAGCACACGCACCCCGTCGACGTCGAGGTCGAGTGGGAGACGGACCCGGCACCGGTCGCGCGGCCTCTGGGCCACGCGCTGTGCTTCATCGTCAGGAGCGGCGATGGCGATCACGCTGCTGGGTGAGCTCCGGCGCGGGCGCGAGAACACGCTGACGCTGCGGGCGCCGGCGGCCACCCGCGTCGAGCTGTCGCTGGCCGCGCTGTTCGCCCGTCCCGACGAGCAGGCGGACCTCCTGGTCACCGCCGAGGGCTGGCAGGCGACCTACGACAGCGCCCGAGCCGCGTGGCGGCTGACGGCCACGCGCGAACGCTCGCTGGAGGCGACCATCGCCGGGCTGCGGCCGAGCGTGTCCGCGGGCCGGCCGCTGGTCACGGCGCTGGTCACCGCGGCGGGGCAGGTCACCCGCACCACGGTCGAGCTGACGGTGCGGCCGTCCGCGACGCCGCACTCGAGCCTGGCCGCGGTGCTCGACGCCCAGCTCGGCGCGCGCCGCGCGGGCGGGGAGCTCGGAGTGGCGGTGGTGCCGGTCAGCCGCCGCGCCGACGCCCCCGAGCGCGGCGACCTCGTGCTGCGGGTCTTCAATCGCCACGCGGCGCCGCTGGTCGCCGACGACGAGGCGTGGGGCGCTTCACCGCCGCGGCTGACCCTCTCCTTCGCGAGCGCCGGAGAAGCGCCCGGTCACGACGCCGTGACCACCCCGGGCCAGCTCGACGACCTCGAGGTCGTGGTCGAGCGCGGCTCGGGCTGGACGATCGTCAAGCGGGCCTTCGGGCCGGAATGGGACCTCGTCCCGGCGGCCGGCAACCACCGCGTGCTCGAGCCGCGCGCGTTCGTGGAGTTCGGTATTCGCCGGCTCGCCACGGGCTTCGCGGCCGGCCCCGCGCAGGCCGAGCTGCGCGCCTGTGGGTTTCCCGGCCATGACGATCACGGCTGGAGCTTCGTCGTCGAGAAGCGCTGCGCGCCGATGCGCATCGTCGAGGCGCTGTCCGGGAGCGTCGACGGCGCCGATGCGAGCCTCAGCTGGAAGGTCGAGCACGCGAGCCTGGTCCAGCTCTCGGGCGTGGGCGCGGTCGACCCCGAGGCCAGTGGCTACGAGGTGACCCTGCCCGGCGACACCACGTTCGTGCTCACGGCCTACGACGCCCTGCTCGGCCGCGTGCAGACGAGCACGCTCACGCTGACCGCGCCCACCGTCGTCCCGGCGCAGCTGCCACCGGGTGCGATCCTCGCGTGGCACGGCGCCACCGTGCCCGAGGGGTACGCGCCGTGCGACGGAACGCATCCCGACGCCCCGGACCTCCACGGGCGCTTCATCGTCGGAGCGGGGACGGCCGCGCCGGGGACCAGCGGCGGCGAGGACGGGCACACGCACACGTTCGCCGCCGGCACGGCCACGGTCACCGCGGGCTCGGGGGGCGCGCACCACCACGACCCGCCCGGCGGGTGGGCGAGCGTCCGCGCCTCAACACGTGCGGACGACAAGACGTTCGAGTTCGCCGACGCGCAGGGGTTCGAGCAGTTCGCCGCGAAGGACGAAGGCGCCCACGAGCACCCGGCCGGCGAGCTCGGCTTCACCGTGACCGAGGTGGGTGCGGCCGACCCGCCCGCACCACGCCCGCCCTGGCACGCGGTGACCTACATCATGAAGTTGCCTGGTAGTCGATCAGGAACATCAGGCGATCGACCTTGACCGCTTCGAGGACCGGGACCTTCCAGTCGGTCTGCAGCGAGACGTTGACGACGAGCTGATCGAGCTCCTTCTTGACGAACGCGACCTTCAACGCGCGGATCGTGATCGGGGCGTTCTCGATGTTGTCGAGCGGGTCGGGGAGCGTCGGCAGCTCCGGCAGCTGCGGCGCGAACTTGCGCAGGTCGGCCCAGCCGTCGGCCAGGCTGCCGATCTCCACCTCCTCGCCGTCCGGGAGCGCGTACTTGCCGGTGCCCTCGAGCAACTGGTCCAACTCCGCCGATTCGGGCTCGAGCGTCACGGTGTGCGTTCCGAGCGTCACCTGGAAGCCGACGCCGAATTTGAACACGTGCTTCCGCGCCGGCACGGACGCAGGCGGTTTGCTGGGTACCGGGGGCATGGCGAGAACCTACCGCCGGGGTCGACCGACAGCCAACTTAGGCGGGATATCCGTACCTAGATCAGCCGGTTTCGGCGATACGCTCGTCCGACGGCGACCCGGTCCGGTAGCCGGCTCTCCAAGGTCGACCTTTAGAGGAGGTGCTTTCGCATGTCCGCAGCTCTGCCTGCCCTGCAGCACATCGATCGCGATCGCGTGAATGCTCTGATGGAGCGTGAGCGGGCGCGCCTTCTCGAGCGGACCGCCAAGTCCGGCGAGTACTACGAGCGCGCCAAGGCCGTCATGCCCGGCGGCGTGCCGTCGCAGTTCCAGAAGAACGACCCGTGGCCTACGTACCTCACCCACGGTCGCGGCTCGCAGGTCTGGGACGTCGACGGCAACCAGTACACCGACTTCCACAACGGCTTCGGCGTGATGTGCGTCGGCCACGCGAACCCGACGATCGCCGCCGCCGTCAAGGCACGGATGGACGAGGGGACGCACTTCGCCGCGCCGACTGAAGGCTCGATCATCGTCGCCGAGGAACTGCGCCGGCGCTGGGGTCTCCCCCACTGGCGCTTCACGAACTCCGGCACCGAGTCCACGATGGACGCCATCCACCTCGCCCGCGGCCACACCGGCCGCGACATCATCGTCAAGATCGAGGGCACCTACCACGGGCATCACGACGCGGTGATGATCTCCGTCAAGCCCTCGCCGGAGACGATGGGCGACCGGTCGCATCCGAACCCGGTCCCGTACGGCCTCGGCTTCGCGCCCGGCACGGCGGAGAACACGCGCGTCGTGCCGTTCAACGACGCCGAGGCGCTGGCCGGCGCGCTCGACGAGCGCGTCGCGGGCGTGATCATGGAGCCGGCGATGATGAACATCAACATCGTCCCGCCGGTCGCGGGCTACCTCGACAAGGTGCGCGAGCTGTGCAGCGCCAACGGCACGGTGATGATCTACGACGAGGTCAAGACCGGCGCCGCGGTCGCCGCCGGCGGCATGACCGAGCTGTTCGGCGTCACGCCCGACGTCGTCTGCCTCGCCAAGGCGATGTGCGGCGGCCTCCCGGGCGGCGCGATCGGCATGACCGACGAGCTGGCCGCGCTGATCGAGGCGGGCCAGGTCAAGCAGCAGGGCACGTTCAACGGCAACCCGCTGACGATGGCCGCCGCGCAGGCGACGCTGCTCGACGTGTTGACCGCGGACGCCTACAAGCAGCTGCACGCCGCCAACGAGAAGCTGATGGCGGGCTGCGATCGCGTGATCGCCGAGTACGGCCTCCCGGCGCACACGGTCGGCCTGGGCTCGAAGGGCTGCGTCGTGATGTCGGAGACGCCGGTGCGCGAGTACCGCGACTACCTGACGGTCATCCACCACGACCTGACCGACCTCGCGTGGCTCTACCACATGAACAACGGCATCTTCATGACGCCGGGCCAGGACGAGGAGTGGACGCTCTCCGTGCTGCACACCGACGCGGACCTGCAGCGCTACGTGGACGTCTTCGAGACGTTCGCGCGTGAAGTGACGAACCGCTAGCGCACGCCGTTTCATTGCCGCCGGAAGCGGATATAGCTTCCGGCGGCATGTCGAGCACTCTCGAGCGTCGGTTCTCCATTCACGAGCGCGGTTCGACGGCGCGGACCGAGGTGCTCGGCGGCTTCGTGACGTTCCTGACGATGGCCTACATCGTCTTCGTCAACCCCGCGATCCTGTCGCAGGCCGGGCTGCCGTTCAACGCGGTCGCCGTGGCCACGGCGCTGGCGGCGGCGATCTTCACGCTCGCCATGGGCCTGCTGACCAACCTGCCGTTCGCGCTGGCGTCCGGCTTGGGGTTGAACGCGGTGGTCGCCTTCGACCTGATCCTCGGGCGCAAGCTGCCGTGGCAGGTCGCGATGGCGTGCGTGATCATCGAGGGCGTCGTCGCGCTGATCCTCGTCATCGCCGGCCTGCGCGAGGCGATCATGCGCGCGGTCCCGATGGAGATCAAGCTCTCGATCGGCGTCGGCATCGGCCTCTTCATCGCGCTCGTCGGCTTCCGCGACGCCGGCATCACGGTCAACAACGACGCGACCGGCATCGGCCTGGGCGTGCTGACCGGCGGCGCGCCGATGGTCGCGCTCGCGGGCCTCCTGGTGATGATCGTGCTGACCGCGCGCGGCGTGCGCGGCGCGATCCTGCTCGGGATCCTCGCCTCGACGGTCGTGGGCCTGATCTTCGGCGTCCTCGACGCCCCGGACAAGGTCGCGCAATGGCCGACGAGCAGCGACTTCTCGACGATCGGCGACGCACTCGCCCCGCACTACCTCGCCGACGCGCTGACCTGGGCGCTCGTGCCGGTGATCTTCGTGCTCTTCGTGAGCGACTTCTTCGACACGATCGGCACCGCGGTGGCGGTGTCGAGCGCCGGCGGCCTGCTCGACGATGACGGCCAGCCGCCGAAGCTCAAGCAACTGCTGCTGGTCGACTCGGCGGCCGCCGCGGGTGGCGGCATCATGGGCGTCTCGAGCGTCACCACCTACGTCGAGTCCGGCGCGGGCGTGGCCGAGGGCGCGCGCACCGGCCTCGCGAGCGTCGTCACCGCGTTCTTGTTCCTGCTGACGATCTTCTTCGTGCCGCTGACCGCGGTCGTCGGCCAGAGCGTGGGCGAAGCGGGTCTGCACCCGGCCATCGCCCCCGCGCTGATCATGATCGGCTACCTGATGATGCGGCTGGTGGCCGAGGTCGACTGGAACCGCCCGGAGGCGGGCATCCCCGCGTTCCTGGTGATCGCCGGCGTGCCGCTGACGTTCTCGATCAGCGCCGGGATCGGCCTCGGCATCCTCGGCTACGTCGCGACCATGGTCGCGACGGGCAAGGCGGCCAAGATCCACCCGCTGATGTGGGCGCTCGTGCCGCTCTTTCTCGCGTTCTTCAGCAGCGACTGGCTGACGAAGAACGTCTTCTAACTAGTAGCTCGGCTTCTTGGTCGGGATGCAGGTGTGGTAGTTGATCTGCTCGACCGCGACGGTCGTGATGCGCTTGCCGTCCGCGCGGGTGCGGGTGATCGCGACGCGCAGCGTGTAGGTGTCCTTCGGCTCGCCGCGGAGGTTCACGCGGATGCGGATCATCTCGTCGCCGATCTTGCTCTTGAGCTTGCGGCCGTTGAGCGTGGCGGCGACGCGCAGCTTGGTGCCGGCGGGGCGGAAGACGTGCTTGGTGAAGTCGCGGCGGCTGGCGCAGACGTACGGGGCGGCGGGCTTGGTGGCCGGCGCGACGACGACCGGGGCGGGTGTGGGCTCGGGCGTCGCGGCGGCGACGACGGGAGCGGGCTCAGGCGTGGCGGTGGCCGTCGGCGTGGGTGTGGGCGTGGCCTCGGCGCCGATCGTGAAGACCAGCGGCTCGGACCTCCCGATCTCCTGCTCGGAGTTGGACTGGCGGGCCTGGGCGGTGTAGGTGCCGTCGGCCAGCGCCGCCGGGAGGGTGCCGCTGAAGGCGCCGGTCTCGCGGCTGAGGATCGCGTTGCCGATGACGATCGGCTTGCCGGCCACGCCGTTGCCCGCGTAGATGTCGACGGCGATCTCGGAGCTCTCCCACTCGTTCTTGCCGGCGGTGCCGGCGAACGACGGCGGGTTGACCGCCTGGTGCCCGACCGGCGAAGACAGCGTGACCACCGGCGGCATGGCCTGGGCGGCCGGCGCGGCGAACGCGAGCAGCGGCACGGCCAGAAGGAACGGCAGGGCACGGCGGGACAGCTGGAACAAGGTCGCCTCCCGGCGAGAAGAAATGGCCGGCATCCCCGGCGCCCCTCCGGCGCGTTGATGCGGTGAACAAGACCGACCGTAGACGGACGGCCGGCGAACGCGGGCGGACCTAGACCAAAGACGACGTGAACGGACGGATATACAGGCCATTGCGCCGTGCTCGGGTGACTGCTAATACGGCCCTGCAATGGACGAGCTCGCCGTCGGCGCCACCTTCGCCGATCATGTGATCCGCGGCGTGGCCGGGCGCGGCGGCATGGGGATCGTCTACCGCGCGCTGCACGTCCCGCTCAAGCGCGAGGTCGCGCTGAAGGTGCTCGCGGCGAACATCTCCGACGACGCGGAGTTCCGCACCCGCTTCCGCCACGAGTTCGAGGCCGCGGCGCTGATCCAGCACCCGAACGTGATCCCGATCCACCACGCGGGCGAGCACGAGGGCCTGCTCTACGTGACGATGCGCTACGTCGACGGCACCGACCTCGCGCGGCTGATCGCGGTCGAGACCCGGCTGGACCCGGTCCGCGCCGCCGTCATCATCGGCCAGGTCGCGGCGGCGCTCGACGCCGCCCACGCCGCCGGGCTCGTGCACCGCGACGTCAAGCCGGCCAACGTGCTGATCGAGGCGCCGGGCGCGAGCGAGCGCGCGCTGCTGACCGACTTCGGGCTGACGAAGTTCCTGGACTCGGACACCCAGGTCACGCAGGCGGGAACGCTGGTCGGCACGTTCGACTACACCGCGCCCGAGCAGCTCAACGAGCAGCCCGTCGACGCGCGCACCGACGCCTACGCCCTCGGCTGCGTGCTCTTCCAGGCGCTCACCGGCCGCGTGCCCTACCCGCAGGACACGCTCGCGGCCAAGCTCTACGCCCACCTGGAATCGCCGCCGCCGTCCGTCACGGCGCTCGTCCCAGAGGTCCCGCCCGCCCTCGACGGGGTGATCGCCAAGGCGCTCGCCAAGGACCCGCGCGAGCGCTACGCCTCGGCGGGGGACCTCGCTCGCGCCGCGCTGAGCGCCGTCGACCGCCCGTCGCTGGCGCGCGGCGTCAGCCGGCTCGCGGCGGGTGAGCGCGCACCCGGCTGGAAGTTCGCCGACACGCCCCTCCCGCGCCCGCGCGGCGTCGCCCTTCCCGGCGCGCTGACCGCGGAGACCGGCGCGTTCGTCGGCCGCGAGGCGCCGCTGGAACGCCTGCGCGAGCGCTTCGCCCGCGCCGCCGACGGCACGCGGCAACTCGCGCTCCTCTCCGGCGAGCCGGGCATCGGCAAGACCCGGCTCGCGACCGAGCTCGCCCGCGAGGCGCACGCCGACGGCGCGATCGTGCTCTACGGCCGCTGCGACCTCGAATCGCTCGTCCCCTACCAGCCGTTCGTGACCGCCGTCCAGCACTACCTCGCCCAGCGCGAGACGCTGACGCTGCCGAAGGAGCTCGAGCCGGAGCTGGCCGAGCTCGCGCGCTTCGTCCCCGCGCTGCGGCGGCCCACCGACACCGACGCGGTGAGCCCGCTGGCCGAGGCGGGCGAGACGCGCCGCTACCGGCTCTTCGAGGCCGTCACCCGCCTGCTCGCCCACGCCGCCCGCGAGGCGCCGGTGGTGCTCGTCCTCGACGACCTCCAGTGGGCGGACACGTCGACCGCGCTCCTGCTCGCCCACCTGCTGGCCGACGGCGAGCCCGCCCGCCAGTTCGTGCTCGGCACGATCCGCGACGCCGACGGCCATCGCAGCGAGGAGCTGACCGACCTCCTCGCCCGCCTGAACCGCGACACCACGTACGAGCGGCTGGACCTGAGCGGACTCGACGACGCCGAGACGCACGCGCTCGTCGACACGCAGGGCGCGGGCGAGATCAGCGACTCGTTCGTGCTGCGCCTGCACGAGAACACCGACGGCAACCCGTTCTTCATCAAGGAGACCCTGCGCAGCCTCGCCGAGGGCGGCAGCGCGGGCGTGCCCGAAGGCGTCAAGGACCTGATCGGCACCCGCCTCGCCCGCCTCACCGAGACCGCCAACCAGCTGCTCACGGTGGCGTCGGTGATCGGCCGCGAGTTCGACCTCGAGGTGCTCGAGGCTCTGGTGGAGGAGCCCGAGGACCGGATCATCTCCGCCCTGGAAGAGGCGACCGACGCGGCGCTGGTGGCCGAGGTCGAGGACGCCGCCGATCGCTTCGTCTTCACCCACGCGCTCGTGCGCGAGACGCTCTATGAGCGCCAGAGCACGAGCCGGCGGGTGCGCGCGCACCACCGGATCGCCCGCGCGCTGGAGGAGGTCGGCCGCGCGGCGCCCGCCGAGGTCGCCCACCACTACTTCGAGAGCCGCCACCTCGACCGCGAGGGCAAGGCGGTCGATTTCTCGGTGCGGGCGGGTGACGAGGCGAGCGCCGCGTTCGCCTACGAGGAGGCCGCAGCGCAGTACCGGAACGCGCTCGAGCGACTCGACGCGGGTGACGACGAGCGCCGCTGCACGCTGCTGCTCGCGCTCGGCGGCGCGGAGTCACGTGGCGGGGAGGCGAGCGCTTCGACGACGTTCGCGCGGGCGGCGGAGCTCGCCCGCTCACAGGGTCTCGCGGAGCCGCTCGCGCACGCCGCGCTCGGCCGCACGATGGGCTACGCGCAGGCCGCGGCGATCGACACCGAGGGCATCGCGCTGCTGGAGGCCGCGCTGGACCTCGTCGTCGACGACGACGCGCTCGCCGCCCAGCTGCAGGCGCGGCTGGCCAACGTCCTGCACTTCGCCGGCCAGGGCGAGCTCGTCGAGGCGCTGAGCGCGCGGGCGCTGGAGCTCGCCCACCGCAGCGGCGACCCGCTCGCGCTGATGACCGCGCTCGAGAGCCGCCAGACCGCGCTGGTGCAGAGCGCCGACCTCGAGCAGCGTGTGGGGCTCGCTCGCGAGCTGCTGGACCTCGCCGCGCGCCTCGGCGACCGTGAGCTGAAGGCCATGGCGCTGCACTGGCACATCTACCACCTGCTCGAGTCCGGCAACGTCGACGACGCGCGCGCCGAGAGCCGCGGGCTGGCCGTCCTGGCCGAGGAGCTGCGCCAGCCGACCTACCAGCACTTCGCGGTGCGCTGGGAGACGATGTGGGCGATGCTCGCCGACCGCGGCGAGGAGACGCAGGCGCTGATCATGCGCGCGTACGAGATCGGCCGCCGCGCGCAGGCTCCGGAGATCGACATCGAGGCCGCCGGCCGCCAGCTCTCGGTCGCATGGCGCCACGATGCGCTCGGGCAGTTCGCGGAGCTGCTGGAGACGCAGGCGCGCGAGAACCCGCAGCTCGGCACCAACCGCCCGGTGCTCGCGCTCTCGCTCGCGCAGTCGGGTCAACTCGACGCCGCCCGCGAGGTGCTCGAAGGCACCGACATCGCGGCGATCCCGCGCGACATGCTGTGGATGGCGAGCATGTGCCTGCTCGCCCAGACCTGCGCGGTCGTCGGCGACGCCGAGCGCGCCCGCGTGCTCTACGACCTGCTGCTCGAGCATCGCGACCGCAACGTGATGGTCGGCATGGCCAACTGCATGGGCTCGGCTGAGCGCTACCTCGGCCTGCTGGCGTTCACGACGGGCGACTACCCGCACGCCGAGGTGCACTTCGACACCGCGATCGAGCGCAACGCCGCGGGTGGCATCGACCACTGCTTCGCGATGGTCCGCAACGACTACGCCGCGATGCTCGAGGCGCGGGGCGGCCCCGGCGACAGCATCCGCGCCGCCCAGCTGCGCGCCGAGACGCTCGAGAACACCGGCGAGGCGACCCAGGTCGCGCCGCCGGCGCCGACGCAGATCGCCTGACGTGTTTGCGGCTTGCCGCGATCATGCATACGTAGTCGTCTGCCGCCGCATGAGGTTCGCGGGGAAGACCAGCCGCGCAGGCTCGCGCACCACGCGGCCCTCGATCCGCTCGATCAGCATGCGGGCGGCGGCCTTGGCCATCTGCGAGAGCGGCTGGCGGACCGTCGTGAGGCCGAACAGCTCCCAGCCGGCCATCTCGATGTCGTCGTAGCCGATCACCGAGAGGTCTTCGGGGACGCGAATGCCCATGCGCTTCGCCGCGTCGAGGACGCCGAAGGCGATGACGTCGTTGGCGGCGAAGATCGCGGTCGGCGGCGCAGGCTCGCGCAGCAGCTCCAGGCACCACTGGTAGCCGCTCTGGTGCGTGAACTCGCCCACCCGGCGCGATGCGACCTCGAGGCCGGCGCGGGCGAGGCCGCGCTCGAACCCGAGGGCGCGGTCGCGCGCGGTCGACGCGTTCGCGGGCCCGCCGATCAGCCCGATCCTGCGGTGCCCGAGCTCGACCAGCGTCGTCGCGGCGACCTCGCCCCCACCCGTGTTGTCGGAGACCACGCGATCGACGTGCGCGTCGTCGACGTCGCGGTTGAGCAGCACGACCGGGATGCCCTGCTTGTGGAAGTCGTCGACGAAGGTCGCGCCGAGCATCGCGTTGGCGATGACGATGCCGTCGACGAAGCGCCCCTGCAGCTGCGGGAACAGCTCGTCCGCCCGGCCGGCGTCCGCGCGCTCGTTGAGCAGGACGGTCCTGAAGCCCGCGAGCGTGAACTCGTCGTGCAGGACGTCCACGAGCTGGGGATAGAACGGGTTGGTGATCTCGCCGATCAGGATCCCGATCGTGTCCGTGCGCTGCGTGATCAGGCTGCGCGCGGCGCTGTTGGGCAGGTAGCTCAGCCGCTTGGCGGCCGCCTGGATGAGCGCCCGCGTCTCGGGCGCGACGCGCGGGTCGCCGTTCAGCGCGCGCGAGACGGTGCTCTGGGAGACGCCCGCTTCACGTGCGACGTCACGGGTGGTGGTGGCCAAGACGCCTGAATCGTAGTATGCATACGTATTCATGCATTCCACTTCCCGAGTCATCAAGGCGCCGGCCGTCGCGACCGGTGACGGCGACGGCGGCGGCCCGGACGTGCGCGGCACCGTCGAAGCGATCATCGACGACGTCCGCCGGCGCGGCGACACCGCGGTCCGCGACTACTCCGAGCGGTTCGATCAGTGGTCGCCGGAGTCGTTCCTCCTCAGCGAGGACGAGATCGCCCGCTGCGTCGCGGAGGTCCCGGACCAGGTCATCGAGGACCTGCGGTTCTGCCAGCGGCAGGTGCGCGCGTTCGCCGAGGCGCAGCGCGCGACCATGACCGATGTCGAGGTCGAGACGCTGCCGGGCGTCCGGCTCGGCCACCGCCACCTCCCGATCGCGAACGTCGGCGCGTACGTGCCCGGCGGGCGCTACCCGATGGTCGCCTCCGCCCACATGAGCGTGATCACGGCGAAGGTGGCCGGAGTCGAGCGGGTGGCGGCGGTCACCCCGCCGCTCGCCGGCCGGCCTCCCGCGGCGACGGTGGCGGCGATGCACCTCGCGGGCGCCGACGAGATCCGGATCCTCGGCGGCGTGCAGGCGGTCGCGGCCCTCGCCGTGGGGACGGAGACGATCGAGCGCGTCGACTTCCTCGTCGGGCCGGGCAACGCGTACGTCGCCGAGGCCAAGCGCCAGCTCTTCGGCGAGGTGGGCATCGACCTCATCGCCGGCCCGACCGAGATCCTGATCGTGGCCGACGACTCGGTCGACGCCGAGCTGGTCGCGGCCGATCTCCTCGGACAGGCCGAGCACGGCCCGACGTCCCCGGCGATCCTCGTCACGACCTCGGAGGGCCTGGCCCACGCGACGCTGCGCGAGATCGAGCGCCAGCTCGTCGGGCTGCCGACCGCGGACATCGCCGGCGTGGCGTGGGAGCAGCACGGCGAGATCCACCTCGTCGGCGACCTCGAGGAGGCCGCGGTGCTGGCCGACGCGCTCGCTTTCGAGCACGTCGAGATCCTCACCCGCGAGCCCCGCTGGGCGCTCGAGCGCCTGCGCAACTACGGCGCCCTGTTCCTCGGCGAGGGCACGACCGTGGCGTACGGGGACAAGACGATCGGCACCAACCACGTGCTCCCGACGCGCGGCGGCGCGCGTTACAGCGGGGGGCTGTGGGTCGGCAAGTTCCTCAAGACGGTGACCTACCAGGAGTGCGACCCGCGGGCGAGCGCCGAGATCGGCGAGATCTGCGCGCGCCAGTGCCGGATCGAGAACTTCGAGGGCCACGCCCGGTCCTGCGACGTGCGGGTCGAGCGGTTCCGGTCATGACCGGCTCGCTGCAGGGCCGGCACGCGCTCGTCACCGGGGCCGGCCGCGGCCTGGGGCGGGCGTGCGCGCTGGCGCTGGCGCGGGAGGGCGCCGAGGTCACGGTCGTCGCACGCACGGCGTCGGACCTCGCGTCCGCCGTGGAGGAGGCACAGGGCGGCCTGCACGGTGCGGTCGCCGACGTGACCGACCCGGCGGCGGTGCAGCGTGTGATCGCCGAGGCCGACGCGCGGGCGCCGCTGGACATCCTCGTCGCCTCGGCGGGCACGAACCGGCCCGGACCGACGGTCGACGCGGCGCTGGAGGACTTCGACGCGGTCATGGACCTCAATGTGCGGGCGACGTTCGTCGCCGCCCAGGCGTTCGGCCGCCTCCTGCTCGACGCGGCACGGCCAGGACGCCTCGTGCTCATGTCCTCGCAGATGGGCAGCGTCGGCTACCCGGGGCGGGCGGTCTACTGCGCGAGCAAGCACGCCGTCAACGGGCTCACGAAGGCGCTGGCCGTCGAGTGGGCCGCGGCGGGCATCACGGTCAACGCGGTCGCGCCGACGTTCGTCCGCACGCCGCTGACGGAGCCGATGTTCGCTGAACCGGGGTTCCGCGAGGACGTGCTGCGGCGGATCCCGGCGGGGCGGATCGGCGAGCCCGAGGACGTGGCGGCCGCGGTGCTGTATCTCGTGTCAGACGGCGCCGCGATGGTGACCGGCCACATCCTGGCCGTCGACGGCGGCTGGGTCGCCTGGTGACCCGGTTCTCGCGGGCACCGAGCAGCCCAGGCTCTCCGACGGCATCTCGAACACCGTCGTCCGCGGCGGAGCGAGCAGCGCGGCAACGGCCAGGAGCAAGGTGATGGCGCCCATCGATGCTCAAGGTAGGTTCATCGCCCGGCGATCCGCCATCGGTTGGACGTACGTTCGCTCCTGGTCGGACCCTAGGGGCCCCCGGGGACCCTAAGGGTCATTCCCAATGGTGGAAGGGCCCGGGTTGCGCGATCTTGCATCCCATGAACACGACTCCTCCCCACCGACTCACCCGCTCGTCCACCGACAAGTACGTCAGCGGCATCTCCGGCGGCCTCGGCGAGCACTTCGGCGTCGACCCGACCGTCGTCCGCGTCGGCTGGGTCTTCGCCACCCTCGTCACCGGCGGCGCCGCGCTGCTCGCCTACGCCGCGCTGCTGGTCGTCGTCCCCCGTGACGATGCCGCCACCGAGGATCGGCTCCCGGGTGTCCCTGCCTAAGAGTTCGTTGAAGACTGATCGGTCCGACCGATGTGGTGCGGCCGCCAGTGCCTCGGGCCGCACGCGCTCGCGATGCGTGCCTCTGGCACGTGAGCAGCGTGGGTGGCGCGAGGCGCTGCGGATGTGCCGCAGCGGGCGCACCGGGAGTCTTCAACGGGCTCTCAAAGCACCTCGAGCTGCGCGTCGACGATCTCGTCGAGCAAGCCGCCGAGATACCCGTAGAGAGCTTGCGTGCGAGCCTCCGGGTCATCCGGGTCGAACGCCAGCTCCTGGTCGTCGTCACTGATGTCCAGGAGCGTGCCGAGGACGAGCCGCAACGAGTTGATGGCCTGCATCCAGGCCGTCAACTGCTCCTCGGTCAGCAGCTCCGCGGCGATCGAGGCCTCCACGGCATCGACGTTCGCCAGCCGGCTCGAACGCAGCTCCTCGTGGGTGAGCTGCTGGTACTCCTCCTCCTTCTTCGCGTCGTCGGCGTAGGCGGCGGGGTACAGGCGACGGACCCGCGGGTCGGTCGCGTCGAGGATCAGCAGCGCGCGCATCTCGCCGAGGATCTGGCGGATCAGCTCGCGCTCGCGATCGTCGAGGTTGAGCACGTAGCTGCCGTCGCGCGGTGACACGCGCGGGCGTGGGCGGTTGCGGCCGAACATCAGTCCTGTCTCATCGTGGCCCAGAGGCCGTGCTCGTGGAGGCGGAAGACGTCCAGCTCGGCCTTCTCGCGGGTGCCGCTGGAAACGACCGCGCGGCCCTTGTGGTGCACGTCGAGCATGAGCTCCGTCGCCTTCGCCCGGTCGTAACCGAACAGTTTCTGGAAGACCAGGACGACATAGCTCATCAGGTTGATGGGGTCGTTCCAGACGATGACGATCCACGGTCGATCCGCGGCCTGGTCCTCGTCGGATTCGGGGAGTTTGACCTCAGCGGGAGCGACTGACACTCCCGCTTAGGCTACGCACTCGGGACGTGAGTCATCGCGTGCTCGGCCAGCGCGGTGATCGTGAGGCTCGGATTGACGCCGACGTTGGCCGGGATCGCGGCGCCGTCGGTGACGAGCAGGTTCTCGTAGCCGAAGACCCGCTGGCGGGCGTCGACGACGCCGGTTGCAGGGCTTTCGCCGATCACGGCCCCGCCGAGGATGTGCGCGGTCGAAGGGATGTTGGCCGCGGCCTCCATGATCGAGCTCTGCGCGATGCCGCCCGTGCGCTTGGCCAGCCACTCCGCGAACGCGTTGGCGACGGGGATGAACGTGGGGTTCGGGCGCTCCGGGTCCTGCTCGGTGCTCAAGCGGACGCGTCCCTTGCGGCCCTTTCGCGCCCGCAGCGAGATCGCATTGTCCAGCGACTGCATCACGAGCACGATGATCGTGCGCTCCGACCACTTCCTCGGGTTGAGGGTCTTCGCCAGCGTGCGCGGATGGCGCACCGCCGCGCCCGCGAGCTTCAGCGGCCGCGTGAGCGGGGTGCCGTCCGCGGTCAGCATGGTGAACAGGCCCCACATGGCGTTGCCGGCGTCGCCGTAGACGACGGTCTCGATGTGGGTGTCCGGGTCGGGGTAGATCGAGCCGGTGATCGCCACGCGCCGGATCACGTCCGGCGAGCCGTGGGGCAGCGTGACGGCGAGGATCGCCTCCGAGTTGGTCCGCACCAACTCGCCGAGGCGGGGCGAGATGTGTGGGAGCGAGCCGTTCAAGCGGCAGGTGGCGAGCAGGCGGTTGGTGCCCAGCGCGCCGGCGGCGACGACGACGCCCTTCGCGGTGATGGTCTGTCGGCCGCGCCGCACCCACGCGCCGGAGCGCTCGGTGGTGATCGTGTAGCCGTCGGCGCCGTCGGCTGCTTTGAGCGGCTTGATATCGGTGACCATGCGCTCTGCCATGACGTTCACGCCCGCGCGCTCGGCGAACCAGAGGTAGTTCTTGACGAGCGTGTTCTTGGCGCCGTGCGGGCAGCCGACCATGCAACGCCCGCAGCGCAGGCAGCCGGTGCGATCGGGGCCGTCCCCGCCGAAGAACGGATCCTTGACGGTCACGCCCGCCTCGCCCAGGAACACGCCGACGCGGGTCTTGGCGTGGGTCGCGGCCGCGCCGATCTCCTCCGCGTACTCGCGCAGGTAGTCGTCGGCAGGGTCGTCCTCGTCGTAGGTGGCGACGCCGAGCATCCGCTCCGCCTCCTCGTAGTGCTGGGCGAGTGCGACTTGCCAGTCGTTCAGCCCAGCCCACTGCGCGTCCTCGTAGAAGCGGGTGGGCGCGCGGTAGAGCGTGTTCGCGTAGCCGAGCGAGCCGCCGCCGACGCCCGAGCCGGACGCGATCGCCACGTCCTTGAAGATCGTCAGCCGGAAGATGCCGTTGAGGCCGAGCTTCGGCGCGTACCAGTACCTGCGCACGTCCCAGGTCGACTTGGGCAACTCGTCGTCGGCGAACCGCCGCCCGCACTCGACCACGCCGACCTTGTAGCCCTTCTGCGCGAGCCGCAGCGCGCTGACGCTGCCGCCGAACCCGGAGCCGATGACCAGCCAGTCGTAGTCGTAGTGCACTCGTAGACCCTACGGGACTACGCGCGGCGCAGGAGGACGCGCGAGACGAAGTGGTCGGCGCCCTTCTCGAGGATGACGTCGGCGCGTGGGCGCGTGGGCTGGATGTTGTTGAGCAGGTTGGGGCGGTTGGTCCGCTCCCAGATCCCGCTCGCGACCTCGACCGCCTCGTCGTCGGTGAGTTGCGCATAGCGGTGGAAGTAGGAGTCGGGGTTCTGGAACGCGCCGCTGCGCAGCTTGAGGAAGCGGCTGAGGTACCAGCGGCGGACGTCGTCCTCCTCCGCGTCGAGGTAGAGCGCGAAGTCCACGAAGTCCGACACGTAGACCCGCCCGCTCCCGCGCTGGAGGACGTTGACGCCCTCGAGCATGAGCACGTCGGGCGAGCGCACGCGCTGCGTCTCGTCGAGCACGTCGTAGGTGAGGTGCGAGTACTGCGGGACCTGCAGCTCGGGGATCCCGCTCTTGAGATCGGCGACGAAGCGCAGCAGCGCGCGGCGGTCGTAGGACTCGGGGAAGCCCTTGCGGGCGAGGATGTCGCGCTCGATCAGAGTCGCGTTCGGGAGCAGGAAGCCGTCGGTGGTCACGAGCTCGACGCGCCAATCCGGCCTGAGGCTCGACAGCAGGCGTACGACCAGGCGCGCCGCGGTGCTCTTCCCCACCGCCACGCTGCCGCCGAGCGCGATCAGATACGGCACGCGCAGGGTCTCGCCGAGGAACTCGCCCTGCTTGGCCGACAACTCGCGCGCGGCCTCGATCCGCATCGCCAGCAGCCGCGCGAGCGGGACGTAGACGTCTGAGACCTCGTCGACCGCGACCGGCTCGCCGAGGCCGCTCAACCCGGCGAGCTCGTCATAGGCGAGGCCGGTCGTGCCGTTGCCGCCGAGCTGCCTCCAGCGTTCGCGTTCGATCGCGGCGAACGGGGACGCCGCCGCTCTGAGTTTCAGCAACAGCGGGCCTGTGGGCGGGCTTCGCGGGCGTCCTGGCGGCGGCGCTCGAAGTCGCGCCGCCCCATCACCGGCTCCCCCGGGTGCTCCCGGCGGCGGTGCTCGACGTAACGGTCGTACGCGGACTCCCCGGACACCTCGCGCAGGTACCAGTGCAGGCCCTTGGCCAGCTCGCGCGGGGTGGTCACGTCCGCCCCGCCGGCTCGTGCGCGGTTTCGGTGTCGCGGGTGAAGAGGCCCGACGGGGCGTCCAGATGCGACGCCTCGGCCGGGACTTCGGTGGTCGGCAGGCCGCCTGCGCGGATGGCCTTGATGGCGATGCGGGTGGCGTCGGCGATCACGACGATGACCAGGATCGCAAAGAATGCTGCGAGCACGCCGTCCACCGTCGAGTTCGTGACCACGGCGTGCATGTCGTCCATCGACTTCGCGGGTGGGAGGACCTGTCCCTGCGCGATCGCGTCGCTGAATTTGTCGCGCTGCGCGAAGAAGCCGAGCTTCGGATTCGAGCTGAAGACCTTTTCGTAGCTCGCGGTGAGCGTGACGGCCGCGTCCCAGGCCAGCGGGATGCCGGTCACCCACGCCCACTTGAGCTTGCCGTGCTTGATGAGCAGCACGGTGCAGACGGTCAGCGCGACGGCGGCCAGCAGCTGGTTGGCGATGCCGAAGAGCGGGAAGAGCTGGTTGATGCCGCCGAGCGGGTTGGTCACGCCCGCGTAGAGGAAGTAGCCCCACGCGCCGACGATCACCGCGCTGCAGAACCACACGCCGGGCTTCCACGAGACCTGTTTGAACGGCTTGTAGACGTTGCCGAGCGTGTCCTGGAGCATGAAGCGCCCGACCCGCGTGCCCGCGTCCACCGTGGTGAGGATGAACAGGGCCTCGAACATGATCGCGAAGTGGTACCAGAAGGCCCGCAGGCCCTCGCCCGTGGCGCCGGCGAAGATGCTCGACATGCCGACCGCGAGGGTGGGTGCGCCGCCGGTGCGGGCGATGAGGGTGGTCTCCTCGACGCTGCGGGCTGCCGCATCGAGCGCTTGCGGCGTGATCGCGAAGCCGAGCCCGTTGACGGCTTCGGAGGCGGACTGGACGGTCGATCCCACCAGCGCCGCGGGCGCGTTCATCGCGTAGTAGAGGCCGGGATCGATGATCGAGGCGGCGATGAGCGCCATGACCGCGACGAAGGACTCCATCAGCATCGCGCCGTAGCCGATGAAGCGGACCTGGGTCTCCTTCTCGATCATCTTCGGCGTGGTGCCTGAGGCGATCAGCGAATGGAACCCGGAGAGCGCGCCGCACGCGATCGTGATGAAGACGAACGGGAACAGCGAGCCGGCGAACACCGGGCCCTCGCCGTTGTGGGCGAACTCGGTCACGGGCGCGTTCTTGAGCACCGGAAGGGTCACCAGGATGCCGATCGCGAGCAGCAGGATCGTGCCGATCTTCATGAAGGTCGACAGGTAGTCGCGGGGCGCCAACAGCATCCACACCGGCAGGATCGAGGCGATGAAGCCGTAGGCGACGAGGCAGAAGACCAGCGTCTCCGGCTCCAGCGTGAAGGCGTCGGCGAGGCTCGAGTCCTGCACCACCTTGCCGAGCGCGATCGCCGTCAGCAGCATCGCCACGCCGATCGCTGTGGCCTCGAGCACGCGGCCCGGTCGCAGCACGCGCATGTAGAAGCCCATGAAGAACGCGATCGGGATCGTCATCGCGATGCTGAACGTGCCCCACGGGGAGTTCGCCAGCGCGTTGACGACGACGAGCGCGAGCACGGCCAGCAGGATCACCATGATCGCCAGCACCGCGACGAGCGCCGCCGCGCCGCCGACCGGCCCGATCTCGTCGCGTGCCATCTGCCCAAGGCTCTTGCCGTCGCGGCGCATGGAGAAGAACAGCACCACCATGTCCTGCACCGCGCCGGCGAAGATCACGCCCGCGACGATCCAGATCGTCCCCGGCAGATAGCCCATCTGCGCGGCCAGGACGGGCCCCACCAGCGGGCCGGCGCCCGCGATCGCGGCGAAGTGATGCCCGAACAGCACCCGCCTGTCGGTCGGCTGGAAATCGACGTCGTTCTCGAGCCGCTCCGCGGGCGTCGCCCGCTGGGCGTCAACCCCGAGCACCTTGTACGCGATGAACCGCGCATAGAACCGATACGCGATCAGATACGACATCACCGCCGCGACGATCAACCATGCCGCACTGATCTCCTCGTCGCGCACGAGGGCGATCACGCCCCACGCCACCGCACCAACCACCGCAACCGCCGTCCAGATCGCGATGGAACGTGACTTCGTCCTCATGGCGTCTCCTCCCCTACCAGGCTCCCGACCCCCGAATTCCTCCCCGCCCTAACGGCGACCTAAACGCCACCCGCCCATGCATACCGCACGTATACCGGGGTCAGACCCCTGTGTACGACTTGCATACCGCGCGTATACCGGGGTCTGTCCCCGGTATACGACTTGGATCCATGGCGGCGTCGCCGGCGGGACGCGAGGCTCAGGTGAGCGCGCGCACGCCGGCGGTCACCGCGGCGGCGACGAGCACGACGACGAGCATCGGTGCGCGGGCGAGGATCGCGAGCAGCGCTGCGCCGAGGCCGGCGGCACGGGCGTCGATCGTGATGCCCTGGCCGTGGGCGCCGAGCGTCTCGTAGACGACGAGCGCGGCGAGCAGCGCGGGGGCGACGAGACCGGTCATCGACAGCATTCGCTCGTTGGGCGGGCGGGTGCCGAGGACGAGCGGTCCGACGACCTTCGTGGCGACCGTGCCGACGGCGAGCACGGCGATCGTGAGCCAGACCGCGTTCATGCCACTTCCCCCGTGGCGAGATCGCGCCGCGCCGAACCGCGGTCAGGCGCGCCGTCATCGCGCCGCGCCGAGCCGCGCCCGCCCGCACCGTCGCCGCGCCGCGCCGCG